>NZHL01000001.1 GCA_002691365.1 Fidelibacterota bacterium | reverse complement strand
CGGGTAGAAATCCCAGTTTTTCACCAGCTTCAACGGCAGGGCGGACAAGCAGTATTCTATTCGCACTCCCATTCATGAGGGACTCTACGGCGCAAGCCACTGCAAGATAGGACTTTCCTGTCCCGGCTGGACCAATTCCAAAGCTAATATCTTTCTTCTGAATGTTCTTGACGTAGAGTTGTTGATGTTCGCCTCTAGGTTTTACTGATGCTTTAGAGGTTCGAATGAGTGAGGTACTCTTTGAGGTACGGTTGTTGACTTCAGCCTCACTTTGTTGAGCTTCGTGAATTGCCAGGTGAACCATTTTTGGGTGAATTAGACTTCCCGATTCCGTTGATTTATATAAAGACTCTAGAATATGACAACCATTCTTCGTTGCAGCTGTTGAGCCAGAAAAAAGAAACGTGTTTCCCCTCTGCTGAATATTCAACGATAAGCCACTTTCTATTTGCTTGATATGTTCGTTTAGATGCCCGCATAGATTGGATAAGCGTTGCGCGTTATCAGGCAATAATGTGAGGCTTGTTTTATGATCTTCCATATGTTCGAAATTGTTAAGGATTTTTGATGCTGTAGTGTATCAAGTTTTTACAATCAGTTGGCGCGATTATTTGCTCAGAGAGTTCCCTGTAAGGAATTAGGTAACGCATCAGATATCTTAACTTTAACAAAACCTCCAATCAGTGCTGTGTCATCACAACGGAAATTAACTACACGATTGTTCTCGGTTCTGCCTTGAAGATACTTAGTGTCTTTCTTAGACTTGCCTGTTACTAAGATTTGCTGATTAGATCCTATCATACTCACACTAATAGCTCTGGCTTGCTCTGAAACTTGAGACTGGAGTGTCGCGAGTCTATGTTTTTTCTCTCGCTCGCTGGTTTCGTCCTTTAAACTAGCTGCTGGTGTGCCGGGTCGTGCACTGTAAATGAAGCTGAAGGAAGTATCAAAACCAACTTCCATAATTAATTTCATTGTGTCTTCAAAATCTGAATTTGTTTCACCAGGGAATCCGACGATAAAGTCGGAGGACAAGCTTATATGGGGACGGCGTGTAACAATCTTTCGAATTATTGATTTGTATTCTAATACTGTATGACCTCGCTTCATTGCTGCCAAGATCCTATCACTGCCGCTCTGGACGGGTAAGTGGAGATGTGACACGAGTTCAGGCACTTCTTCATATATGTTGATGAGATTGTCGTTAAATTCAATAGGGTGGGATGTGGTAAATCTAATCCTATCTATACCTTCAATGTTAGCGATATGACTAATTAATATTGATAGGTCAGCATTCTTATTGTCACGGGTCAAGCCTCTGTACGCATTAACATTTTGGCCAAGAAGATTTATCTCTCGAACTCCCTGATGAGCTAAGTGGGATGCCTCAGTCAGTATTTCGTCAAAATCTCGTGATATTTCTTCGCCTCTTGTGAAGGGTACAACACAAAAGCTACAGTATTTGCTGCATCCCTCCATCACGGTAAGAAAGGCTTGCGAAGATTCAGCTTTAGGCAAAGGTAGTCGGTCAAATTTCTCAATTTCTGGAAAGCTTATATCGACCTTCGTTTTACGACTCGAGGAATTTAGCATCTCGGGTAGCTTATGTAGGGTTTGCGGTCCAAAAATTACATCTACAAACGGAGCTCGTTTGCTGATTGCACTTCCTTCCTGGCTCGCTACACATCCCCCGACTGCAATTTTTACGTCCGGGTTAGAATCTTTTACGGCGCGCCATCGCCCTAGTTGATGAAAAACTTTCTCCTGAGCTTTTTCCCTTATTGAGCAAGTATTCAATAGTAAGAGGTCGGCATTTTCTGGGGTATCAACCAATTCTGTCTCCTGTTGTTCGCGCAAAAGATCTAACATGCGAGAGGAGTCATACTCATTCATTTGGCAGCCATGAGTTTTAATGAATACCTTGCGTGTTTGATTATTGATTGAGTTGCCCATTAGTATTACGGTCTAAGCTACCAGTTGATTTCGAATTCCCAATTATATCAGCAGTAAACCGCTAGGATTAACAAAAATTCCTCTCAAATCCCTTGAAATTGTTAGATTTAGACAAATATTTAGGTAACTTGTGGGAATTAAATACTGTAAAGTAGCGAATCAGAGACAGCCTGCGTCTGAAGATTTTGATTTAATGCGTTAAGGAATTGATTTAATGGGAAATTTATCTGAGATATATAAGATTACCTTTCTAAACAAAGGTAAAGTCTACGAAGTCTTCGTTAAGCAGGTCTATCAAAGCGACCTGTACGGTTTTGTAGAAGTGGAAGACTATGTTTTTGATGAAAAAAAACAAGTTGTCGTTGATCCTAATGAAGAAAAATTGAAGTCTGAGTTTAGCGGCGTCAAGCGCAGCTTTATCCCTATGCAAGCTATAATTAGAATTGACGAAGTTGAGAAAAGTGGAGTCTGTAAAATTAGCAATGGAGATAATATAGCACCGTTCCCAGTTTCCCTAGTTGGGGCAAAGTCCGACTCTAAAGATTCTTAAAGTTGAATCAGACGCATCTTTGCCGTGAAGGCTGGAAGCATCATTACGGTAAATACTCTTGTCCGAGCACCCATATGAAAGATTGACTCCAGATACCGTAATCAGGGCTATTGAGAGCTTGGGATACGAGCCAGATGCTCGAATTTTCGGTCTCAATAGTTATGAGAATCGTGTTTATCAAGTTGGAATGCAAGATGGGAGTTCAATTGTTGTTAAATTCTATCGCCCTGGTCGTTGGACTCTCAGCCAGATCCGGGAAGAGCACCATTTTTCTGAAGAACTCTCTGCTCTCGAAATTCCTGTTATTCCTCCACTAAAACATGCCCAGCAATCAATTTTTGAGTTTGAGGACTTTCAGCTTGCTGTTTTCCCTTTATTCATTGGTCGACCTCTAGAGTTAGATGATCTTAATAATTTGCTAGTCATGGGGAGATTTATTGGCAGAATCCACTCTGTTGGAATTAAATCAATTTTTACAGAAAGGCTTGAGATTAGTATTGATAGATTTGCAATAAGTAGCAGGGAATTTCTCCTTGAAAATAATTTCATACCAACCGAATTAATTCCAGCATATGACACTTTAAGCAAAGATCTCATAGATAGGATTGATTCCTGGTTTTCTGATCATGGAGCTGTGAATAAACTAAGAATTCATGGGGATTGTCATGCCGGAAATGTTTTGTGGAAAGATAATACTCCTAATTTTGTTGACTTTGATGACACAATGAATGGGCCAGCAATTCAAGATCTTTGGATGATGCTGTCTGGTAGTCGTGATCAGAAACAGGCGCAGTTGCTTGAATTGGTTGAAGGCTACAATGAATTCTTTAGTTTTCGAGTTTCCGAGTTATCCTTAATAGAGAGTTTGAGAACCTTGAGAATTATGAATTACAGTGCATGGCTAGCGAGAAGATGGAGTGATCCGGCGTTTCCGCGAAATTTCCCTTGGTTTAACACAGACAGGTATTGGTCAGAACACATACTTCAGCTGCGTGAACAGCTTTCAGTATTAGATGAACCACCTTTGGAGATTTTACTTTGAGTGATTAAAGTATTAGTCAAATAGCAAACGTCAAATGATTTGTATGTCTGCACCTTGAATTTTGCCATTGTGCCCAATCGAGGCAAACTTTACTCCTTCCTCTCTTAATCTTTGCAGGCCCTCTTCTTCCCCTAAAGATAGAGCTGTTCTTGCGAGGGAGCCTGAATGGGTGCAAAGGTGTGATGCAACCGTCGCAGCTCTGAGTCCGATACATGGCCATCCGCTTTTAGCACTTACAAGGGAGTTATAATCTTTACCTTCGATGCTCAAATATTTTGAAAAATCTCCACAGCTTGCGATTCCGCCTTCAAGGACTTCGATTTTAGCGAGAAGTGCATCCTTATCAGTTGGGTTTGCTACACCGATTACCCAGGGCTGATTGTCTGGTTGTGGTCCTATGACGCCAAAATCCCCACCAAGGTTGACCAAGCCATGGTCCGCCCCCAGCGTTTTTGCCAGCTTCGCGATATGATCAGTTGCGTACTCTTTGATAATTGGTCCAAAATCTATTTCCATTCCAGTAGGCAAGTAGAGTCTTGACTTTCGTCGTTGTAATTTATCGAACCCAACATTAGGTAAAAGCGCATCTAATTCTTTCTGACTAGGTTCGCTCTCACCCTGACTTTTCCAAATGCTGCTCAACTTAGTTGCCGTTATGTCAAAAACTCCATCACTTTGCTCATATGACTGCTGGGCAAAGTCAAATAACGCCCGCGTTTCAGAGTCAAGTTTAATTCCCAATCTATTGCCTGCAGATTGATTAACTTCGAACAAAAAATTGTCCTTCCTTCCTGAGGAATACTTCTGTTCAATACGCGCAATTTCAATGGCAAGCTCTTGAGTTATTTTCTTTGCGTTGATCCGAGATTCATCATAAGTTTGAATTTCGCAATAAGCCGACATTGCTTGAAATGAAAAACGCTTGAGACTGAGAGTCATAATAAAGATTTACTTAGAAATGAATAATTGAACCGATAAGAAGCTAAAAGACTGGGAAGAACTACCCAGACCGGGCCCTTCAATATTAATATCAAAGCACGGTCTGAACAAAGCCTAGTAAATGTTAGTTCTCTTGCAAGACTTTCTTTATCTCTTCTTCAATAACATTGATATCACCATTTCGAAAGCCCATATGAACTAATTCAACATTTCCGTCAGGAGAAACCAAGTAAGAAGAGGGCATTCCAATGACCCCGAATAGTTCTGCAGCATCTCCCTCGGGGTCTTGTGGAATCAAAAAATCTAGCGGTGTGTCTAGCAAGAAATCAAGTCCATCTTCAATTGGGTTGTCCACATTTATTGCGATGACTTCTAGGCCATTGTCTTTATACTTGTCGTAAAGTTCATTATAAAGCGGCAAAGAAGTAATGCAGGGCGCGCACCAAGACGCCCAAAAATCAATATACAGGGTTTTTCCCTCGAGATTAGACAACTGTATATTTGGTTGTCCCTCATATATTGACGCTAAATTGAATTCAGGAATTGTATCACCTTCCTCTAGAGCGAAAGAGGTTGCGCAACTTAACGTTAAGCCCAGCAGGAAAATGGCTCGTAATCGTTGAAAAATCATTGTAGTTCCTTTTTCACTATTATTTATTTGTAAATCTGAATGTGCATCGTTGTGCATATTTTTAGCAAAAGCACTCTTTCTATAGCAGGACAAAAATCCTTAAATCTAATTCCCCTTCAATATAACGCAGGACAAATTAATTCGTCTAGTGTTCGTTGAAAAGATTGTCACTGTCATTTTCTCAATTATAAAGCTGTAAGCGCCGGGCTCCGCAGGTTCTCAATCATTTTTTCCCATCGGCGGCGCTGAATTTTCAGCTCCCTCTTCAACTCCTTATTTTCTTTCCGAAGCTCAAATTCTTCCAGCTTGCTAAGAGTTGCAAATTTTTTACGCCTGAAAAATGCTTGCCGATGCTCCGACCAAACTCTCAAAGTAGCTAAGAATTGATGGTATTCATCTTCCAAGCGTTTTTGCCAAGTTTCAGAGACATTGAATTGCTGGCATGTGCTTGCAGCCTCCATATATTGCTTCTCTATCTGGACTATTTCTGATTTTGCTGCGCTGCATGTTTTTAGATTTTTGGTTATGCCTAAAATAGAGAATAAACGGATGAGCCATTTTGTGGGGTCATAATGCCACCACTTATTACCGTTTCGATAATCCCATTGAAATGTATGGTGATAATTATGGTAACCCTCGCCGTAAGTCAACAATGCCAAAAATGAGTTGTCGCGCGCGCTAGTTGAGTTGCTGTAAGGTTGACGACCCCAGATATGTGCAGCTGAATTAATGAGGTAGGTGCTATGTTGACTGAGAACCAGTCGCAATAAACCTCCTAACAAAAGACAACCTATGACGTTTCCATTTATTAGACCTAAAAGTGATGGCAGTCCCACGTTAGTAAGCAACACTAGTTTTAGATAGTGGTTATGTTGAAAGACAACAATAGCGTCCTGGAGTAAATCTTTAACATTCGATAGGTCTTCCTCACCACTCTTGTAGTTTCTCAATATCCAGCCGATATGCGAAAACCAGAATCCTCGTTTAGCTGAGTAAGGATCTTTCTCGTTATTATCTACAAATTGATGATGGCGCCTATGATCTGATGCCCAGTGCAAAATATCATTCTGAAGGGCACACGCGCCTCCGAGTGCGAAAATCAACCTCAAAAGAGGATGAGCGTTGTAAGTTTTGTGTGACCAAAGACGATGATATCCTGCAGTTATTGATATGCCGCAAAAGATCATCATGCATAGAAAGACGACCCACTCAAAGGTTTCGTATCCATAGAGATACCCATATAAGGGAACAAATAAGATGGCCATTAAAGGAGTAGTGCTGAATAGCACCATATTAGTCCAGTTGATGGGTGCTTTTTCGTTTAAATGATTTTGACTCATATTTAGATAGATAGGAATTTAGGGAAAAATTCGTTAGTACACTACTTTAGCTTTTGGTTGATGATACACCACCCTTGTAGAATATAATAAAAGTTCATAAAAATCTTTCTTAGTAGATAATCCCGTATACATAGGGACATATTGTTGGAGGGTAATCAATTGCAAGATCAAATAGAGGAATTACAGATTAAGTTCAGTTTTCAGGAAGGCACGTTACATAAACTCAATGAAGTAGTTATCGACCAGCAACGAGAGCTTCTCTTACTTAAGTCAGAAATAAGGAATTTGAAGTTAGAATTGCAAAGTATGAAAGATCAGTTGAGAGGATCAGAAAATATACCAATTGAAAACGAAATCCCACCGCATTATTAATATGATGGCATATATTTTTCGGCTACCACCACCACCTAAAATATTATTGCAGTTTTTTACTTGATGCCCGACTGATCAAGGCGAAATAATACGGAAGCTAAAGCTCTAGTTCAGAAGTCCAGAAATCTTTAAAAAAATAGGCCCCCTAACACGGCAAGGATGGTCATGGCGAATAAAAACCATTTTATGCTCTCTTGGGACGCTTTGATTGCAATTTTTACCGCTATATGGGCTCCAACCATAGAGCCACTCGCTAAAATAAAGCCGGGCACCCACCAAACTAGATCAAATGCCACGAAAATGATCATTGCGACGATCGTAAAGGCTAAAGCGCAGACCATTTTTAAGGCGTTGGCTCTTACTAGATCATAGCGAAGTCCTCCTGCAAGTGCCGCTAAAAGTATAAAACCAACACCGGCTTGAACAAATCCACCATAGACTCCGGCTATAAAAAGACCCCACCATGCTGATTGGTTCCCTCTTGGAGACAGCGTTTGTGTTCCAACTGGTGGGGCGATTATGTCAGGGCGTATGAGAATTATCACTGACATGCAAAGTATTGTTAGAAGTAGTATAGGCTTTAAATATAGATTAGGAATTATCGCGGCGAATAGTGCTCCAAGCCCGCCGCCTAGCATGCATGGAATAAGAATTGGAATTATGGCTGGGCGATCGAGGGTCTTGTGCTTATCATAACCAGCAACTCCAACGATAGATTGCATCAGGATCGCTACTCGATTAGTGCCATTTGCTATGTCGGCGGGCAGGCCAAACATCATGAGTGCAGGAAGGGTCAGATTGGAGCCTCCGCCGGCCACAGTATTTATTCCTCCAGCCACAAAGCCAGTAATTGCCAGTAAAGCTACAGAAAGTAAATCTAGCTGCATTTAAATCCTCTGCTCGTCAAAATCTTTTTAACTTAACAAAGACTTCGATTGAAAGAAGTAATTATGAAATGGGTTTTGCATACAGGTTATCGTACAATGTGTGCGCAGATTAAAGAATAGCAATATCGAGCACGCTATGGCACAAAAACTTAAAGTGGTAATGGCACAACTGAACTTTCGGGTTGGTGACATTGACGGTAATACGGAAATAGTTATTGAGAATTCACTTAAAGCGGTTTCCGAGCATTCTGCTGACGTAATAGTTTTTCCAGAGTTAACCTTAACTGGATACCCTATGGAGGACTTGCTCCTTAGGCCGAGTTTACAAAATCGTGTAGACAAGGCAATTAGTAAGATTTTGAATGCGAATTTATCTATCGTGATTGTTATCGGTTATCCGTATGTTTCAGATTCAAAGCTATATAACGCCTTAGGGGTTTTTTGCGATGGAGAGATTATAGGGAGTTATTTTAAACAGTGCTTACCAAATTATCAGGTATTTGATGAGCGGCGTTATTTCGAACCCGGAAATAAAACATGTATCGTTGAGATACAGAATATTAGATGCGCTTTTACAATCTGTGAAGACATGTGGGAAGAAGCTCCGGCGCAAGATGCCCAGCAGTTGGGAGCACAGTTATTGATCAATATTAATGCATCACCATTTCATATTAATAAGCTTCAAGAACGGAAGAATTTACTGACGAAACGTTGTCGCCAAGGAAATTTTCCCATCGTTTACGTGAATTTAGTTGGAGGGCAAGATGAATTGGTTTTCGATGGTGGTTCCATGGTCGTCGATGCCGAGGGCCATTGTCGTTATCTAGCGCCAAGTTTTGAGGAGAGTCTCTACCCAACTATAGTCCATATTGCAAAAGAAGGTGTTGAGAATCTGTACGACCAGAAAATTTCGCTAGATCTTTGCGTCGAAGAAAGTGTGTATCGCAGTCTGGTGTTGGGAGTCAAAGACTATGTGAGGAAACCGCTTTAAGTGAATTCTCAATAACTATTTCCGTATTACCGTCAATGTCACCAACCCGAAAGTTCAGTTGTGCCAT
>NZHL01000020.1 GCA_002691365.1 Fidelibacterota bacterium | reverse complement strand
TAGATGTTAGCCCTACTGATATAATTGGTAAATGCCTTGAATTGGGAATGATTGCTACAATGAATCAAAGGTTGGAATTTGATACAAGTTCACTAATTTCAGAAGAATATGGTTTTAAAGCTCTTCTTCTTGAGGAAAAAATAAACGAAATCAAAGAAGAAAAAGAAGAAGAAATTGATGAATCATTATTAAAACCAAGAGCTCCAGTTGTTACCATAATGGGCCATGTTGATCATGGAAAAACTTCATTACTGGATTATATTAGAAATGAAAATGTTGTTGCTGGCGAAGCTGGAGGAATAACTCAACATATTGGAGCTTATGAAGTTCATCTTAATAATGATCCAACCAAAAGTGTAACTTTTTTAGACACTCCTGGTCATCAAGCATTTACAGCTATGAGAGCAAGAGGTGCTCAAGTAACTGATGTTGTTATTTTAATAGTTGCAGCTGATGATGGTGTAAAACCTCAAACAATTGAGGCAATAGACCATGCTAAAGCTGCGAACGTTCCTATTGTTGTTGCAATTAATAAAATTGATAAAAAAAATATTAATACTGACCTTGTAAAGAAGGAATTATCTGAACATGGAGTATTGGTTGAAGATTGGGGTGGTAAAGTACAATGTATGCCAGTTTCAGCTAAAAATGGTATTGGTATAGATGAATTATTAGAATTATTAGCATTAGAAACTGAAGTTTTAGAATTAAAAGCAAACCCCGATTCATTTGCTGTCGCCACTGTTGTTGAATCAAGGCTTGATAAAGGTCATGGAGCAATTGCAACTGTATTAATTCAAAGAGGTACATTAGAGGTTGGAAATGTTTTTATATGCGGAAATTTTAACGGTAAAGTGAGAGCTTTAATGAATGAAAGAAATAAAAGAGTAGATAAAGCAGGTCCATCTCAACCTGTTCAAGTCTTAGGGTTTCAAAGTGTTCCTCAAGCTGGTGACGTTTTAAAAGTTGTAAGTGATGAAAAAACAGCCAAAAGAATCTCAATAGAAAGAGATAGGGTTCAAAGAGAAATAAATAGACAAAAAATTCACACCATGTCTCTTGATAAAATTTCAGCTGATATTAGAGATGGTGCATCTAAAGTTTTGCCACTATTAGTCAAATCAGATGTTGATGGTTCAATGGAAGCTTTAATTGGTGCAATCTCTGATATTCCAAGTGATGAAGTAAAAGTAGACATTGTACATAAAAGTGTTGGAATAATTACAGAATCTGATGTTTTATTAGCAGCTGCATCAAATGCAGTTATTATAGGTTTTAATATTAATATGAATGCTAATGCTTCTTTGGTAGCAAAAAAAAATGGGGTTGAGGTAAGAATTTATAATGTTATTTATGATGCAATAAATGAAATAAAATTAGCTTTAGAAGGATTATTAGAACCAGATATAATAGAAAAAATTACTGGCAAAGCTGAAGTTCTTCAAGTCTTTAAAATAACTAAGCTTGGAATAATTGCAGGTTCAAAAGTATTAGACGGGAAAATTTTAAGTTCAGACATGGTTAAAGTATTAAGAAAGGATGAAAAAATTTACACTGGTAAAATTTCATCTTTAAAGCATTTTCAAGAAGATGTAAAAGAAGTTGATTCAGGTAAAGAATGTGGTATAGGTTTAGAAAAAATGAAAAATTTTGAACCAGGAGACATAATAGAATCTTACACAACTGAAGAAATTAAAAGAACTCTTTCTAAATAATAATTTTTATACTTTTGGATATATTTACTAAAAATAAACCCTTTGATAGAAATGAAAGATTTTCTAATGAAATTATGAAAGTATTAAATGATATTTTTATAAGAGAATTAGAACTTTCATCTTTGGGTTTTATAACAATTAAAAACGTTTCTATTACAAAAGATTTGAAAATTGCTAAAATTTACATCAGTTCAATTAATTCAAAGCTTGATAACAAAGAAATTATTAAATACTTTATAAAAAATAAAAAACTAATCAGAGGTTTTTTAGGTAAAAATATTAAATCAAGAAATGTTCCTGAACTTCGTTTTTTCTATGATGATTCAAATGAAATTGCTGAAGATATTGATAAATTATTTAATAGTATAAATAAAAATAAAAATTGATTTTATCTATTAATAAACCAAGTGGTTTAACATCTTTTGATGTAGTAAAAAAAATTAGAAAAATTACAAACGAAAAGAAAGTAGGACATGGTGGAACTTTAGATCCTTTTGCAGAAGGAGTTTTAATTATTGCTATCGGCAGACAATCAACAAAAAAATTAAATGAATTTCTCTTTTCTAATAAAGAATATAATGCAACATTAAAATTAGGAGTTGAAACTGACACATTAGATTTAGATGGAACTGTCATTAAATCTAAAAAAATTCCAAAAATTAGCAAAAATGATATAAATAATGTTTTAGATGAGTTTATTGGTAATATAAATCAAAACACACCAATTTATTCTGCAAGAAAAATATCAGGTGTAAGGCTTTATAAGTATGCAAGAAAGAATATTCCAATTAAAACACCAATAAATAAAATAAGAATTTTTGAATTAGATTTAATATCTTTTAAAAATAAACTAATATCTTTTAAAGTAAAATGTTCAAAAGGAACATATATAAGACAATTAGCTTATGACATTGCAAAAAAATTAGGTACTACAGGTCATTTGGTAAGCTTAACTAGAACTAAAGTTGGTGAATTTACTCTTGAAAATTCTAATAAATTAATAGACTTTGAAAAAAAATGGGTTGCTACAGGGAACTAGATAAAATTCCAAGTGTTAAAAATACTATTTTAACAATTGGAACATTTGATGGATTACATTTAGGTCATCAAAAAATTTTAAATAAAATTACAAATGAAAGTAATGAATTAAATTTAAAATCTGTTTTAATAACTTTTGACCCAAAGCCAAGTTCAATTTTATTTAAAAAAAAGAATGATACTTTAACTCCTATTAAAATTAAAATAAAAAAAATTGAAAAAGCTGGAATTGATATAATTCTGATTTTAAAGTTTGATAAAAAATTTTCTAAAATTACTGCTGACGAATTTCTTAGGGATTTTATCTTAATATTTAAACCAAAAAAAATTATCATTGGATATAATCATGGTTTTGGTAAAAATAGAATGGGTGATGTTAAATTTTTAAAGTCTAATTCAAAAAAATTTAACTTTGATCTTGAGGTTGTATCGCAAATTAAAAAAAAATTAATCGAATTTAGTAGTACTGAAATAAGAAATAACATTAAAAATGGAAAAATCGATAAAGCATCAAATATCATTGGAAATAATTACAATTTTTATGCAAAAAGAATAAGTGGAAAAGGTTTTGGTAAAAAAATAGGTTTTCCTACTATAAATTTCAAAAATTTTTTTGAAAATCAGTTAATACCTAAAAATGGTGTTTATTTTACAAAAATAAAACTTTTTGATAAGTATGAACTTTTTGATGATAAGCAGTTTTATTCAATGACAAATATTGGTTTTAGGCCAACAATCAATGATAACGTTTTCCAAATGGAATCGCACATTATATCCGACGATTTTGTAAAGCTTAATAATAATCAATTTAATATTGAGTTTATTAAAAGAATAAGAAATGAAATACGATTTTCTTCTTTGGATAATTTAAAATTACAATTAGAAAAAGATAAAAAATTATGTTTAAAATTTATAAAAAATTTATCTAACTAGATTCAAAATAAAGCATTAACATATGTATGATTATTAGGAGATTAATATGACACTTACAAGTCAAAAAAAGAAAGAATTAGCAAAAAAATATGGTGACAATGAATCTAATGTTGGTTCTATTGAAGTTCAAATTGCCATGCTTACAGAAAGAATTAAATATTTAGAAAGTCATTTTAAAACACATAAGAAAGATAATCATTCTAGAAGAGGACTAATTTCGTTAGTAAGTAAAAGAAGGAAACTTCTTCAATATATATCTAGAAGAGATTATACTCAATATCAAGAATTAATTAAAAAATTAAATATTAGAAGATAGTTAAAAAGAAAGTAGTACGAAAATGAGTATTAAAAAATCATCAATAGATATAGCGGGTAAAAAATTAACTGTTGAAACAGGTGTTCTTGCTAAACAATCATCAGGAGCAGTAACAGTTAGATACGGAGATACTTTAGTATTGTGTACAGCTAACTCAGCAAATGAACCTAAAGAAGGAATAAATTTTTTTCCCCTACAAGTTGAATATAGGGAAAAATTTTATGGTGCTGGAAAAATTCCAGGTGGATATTTTAAAAGAGAAGCAAGGCCGTCAGAAAAAGAAATTCTTTCAGCAAGATTAACTGATAGACCTATAAGACCATTGTTTCCAAAAGAATTTAAATGCGAAACACAAGTTATAATAAATCTTCTATCAAGTGACCAAGAAAATCCTGGAGATATTTTAGGGACTTTAGGGGCTTCTATTGCCCTAATGATTTCAGATATTCCATGGAATGGTCCAATTGCATCTTTAAGACTAGGCTTTATTGATGGAAAAACCGTTGTTAATCCAACCTTTGAAGAATTAGAAAAAAGTACGCTTGATTTGGTTATGACAGGAACTTCAGATTCAATAATTATGATGGAAGCAGAATCAAAAGAAATATCTGAAGAAGATTTATTGACAGCTGTTCAGTATGGTCATGAAGTAATAAAAGATTTAATTGATTTTCAAATTGATTTTATTAAGGATATTTCGAAAGAAAAAAGAGTAGTTGAAGCTGATGAAATTGAAAAGAAACTAATTACTTTCATAAAACCAAAAGTAACAAAAGAATTAAAAATAATTTTCAAAGATTTACCTGATAGCAGACGAACTCTGGTTTCAAAATTAAAAGAAAATATATCAAATGATGTTAAAGACAAATTTTCTGACTTAGATTCAGATCAATTAAAAAAATACATTAAAAACTCTATTTCTTTTATAGATGATTCTTTTAAAAATGAAATTAGAAGATTATTATCTGAAGATAATGTTAGATCTGATGGTAGAAATTTAGATGAAATTAGACCAATTTCTATGCAACAAAATATTATACCAAGGTCTCATGGAAGTGCTTTATTTACTAGAGGTCAAACTCAAAGTCTTGGTGTCGTTACACTTGGAACAAAAAGCGATGAACAATTTATAGATGACCTAGAACAAGATTTTAAGAAAACATATATGCTGCACTACAATTTCCCCCCATTTAGCGTTGGAGAAGTGGGAAGAATGATGGGTGTAAGTAGAAGGGAAGTTGGTCATGGTAATTTAGCTGAAAGAGCACTAAGATATGTATTACCATCTCACAAAGATTTTCCCTATACTGTAAGAATAGTTTCTGAAATTTTAGAATCAAACGGTTCTTCTTCAATGGCAACAATTTGTTCAGGCTCACTTGCTTTGATGAATGCAGGGGTACCAATTAAAAGCCATGTTGCAGGAATAAGTGTTGGTTTAATTCAAAATGAAAAAAAATCAGTTACATTTATTGATATTCTTGGTTCAGAAGATCACTATGGAGATATGGATTTTAAAATTGCAGGCACTAACGAAGGAATAACTGCCATTCAAGTTGATTTAAAAATTTCTGGTCTATCTATTGATTTAATCAAAGAAACTTTGGATAAAGCAAAAATAGGTAGATTGCATATTTTAGAATTAATGAATAATGAAATTCAAAATCCAAATGAAAATTTATCAATTCACGCTCCAAAAATTGAACAAATACAAGTTGACCCAAGTAAAATTGGTGCAATTATTGGACCAAGTGGTAAAACAATTAAGGCTATACAATCAGATTATGAATGTGATGTCGAAATTGATGATTCTGGAATAGTAATTGTTTCATCAAAAAATCAACAAAATAATACCAAAGCTAAAAATATAATAGAATCAATAATTAGAGACCCTGAAGTTGGAATGATATTTGAAGGAGAAGTTAAAAGGGTTATGAATTTTGGCGCTTTTATTGAATTTTCTCCTGGAAGAGAAGCATTGTGTCATATTAGTGAATTAGCTTATCAAAGAACAAATAAAGTTGAAGATGTTCTAAATATTGGTGATAAAGTAAAAGTCAAAATTATAAATGTTGACGATATGAAAAGAATTGATGTTAGCTTAAAAGCTTTAGAAAAACCTCCAGAGGGTTGGGTTGAACCGCCGAAAAAAGATAAGAAAAAAAATCAAAATTTTGGTAACCGAAGAAAACCCAACTTTAATAAATAATAAATTTTAAATAATGACTAAAATACCTGTAAGTAGAGGTGTTTCAAAAGTTGAGTACGCTATTCGTGATTTGGTTTTACCTGCTACAAAGCTAGAAAACCAAGGTCATAAAATAATAAAGTTAAATATCGGTGATCCGTTAGCTTATCCTAATTTTCCAACACCACCACATATGTTAAATGCTTATATAGAAGCATTAAATAATCAAAAAAATGGTTATTCCCCATCATATGGAATAGAACCGCTGAGATCAGCAATTGCCAATTTTGAAAAAAACCAAAAAAATGGTGGATGGAATTGCAAATCTTCTGATGTATATATAACATCAGGCGTTTCAGAAGCTTTATTAATTCTCTTTGCATCTTTTCTTTTTCCAGATGATAAAATACTTACACCTGGACCATTTTATCCCCCATATGTTTCATATCCACCAATATTTCAAAGTACAGCAATTCAATATAGACTTAAAGAAGATGATAATTGGAAAATTGATTTTGATGATTTAAAAAATAAACTAGATAATAATGTAAAATTATTAAGCATCATTAATCCAAACAATCCAACAGGTAGTATTTTAGAAAAAAATGAAATATTACAACTTATTGAAATTGTTGAAGACTATCCAAATTGTACAATTGTATCTGACGAAATCTATAATAAATTTAATTTTACAAACGAACATATTTCTGTAGCATCATTATCAAAGAAAATACCGGTTATAACGTTAAATGGTATTTCTAAGGGTTATTTTGCTCCAGGCTGGAGAATTGGATATATTGCAATTCATGACCCTAAAAATAAATTAGAGTATGTTAGAGATGGAATTGAAAAACTTTTAAGAGGACGATTGTCAGCACCAACACCTGCTCAACATGGTTTCTTAGCAGCTTTAACGGAAAGTGATCAGTGGAGGGAGGAGTATAATAAAAAATTAATAAAACAAAGAAATTATTGTGTTGAAAGAATAAATGATATTAATGGTCTAAGTGTTAAAAAACCTAAAGGTGCATTTTATATTTTTCCGAAAATAGAAGACAACCCATACAAAAATGATAAAGAGTTTGTTCTTAAATTTCTCGAGCAAGAAAAAGTTCTTTTAGTTCATGGATCAGGTTTTAGTAAAGACTATGGAAAAGAACATGTAAGAATAGTATATCTACCAGATATAAAAATATTAGAAATAGCTTTTGACAAGCTAAAGTCCTTTATGAAATAAAATCATTAATTACCTGTTAAATAGGCTTGCATTAATTATCATAAAGTAATACTTTATGTGATGGTTGAATCAAATATTACTAAACTTTATTATTCAATAAGCGAAGTAAGTAAAATTACAAATTTAAAACAATATGTATTAAGATATTGGGAAACAGAGTTTCCTAGCTTGAAACCTAAAAAAAATTCAGCTGGAAATAGAAGTTATAAACAATCTGATATTGATTTAATAAAAAAAATCAAATATTTACTTTATGAAAAAAAATATACAATCGATGGTGCAAGAGTAGAATTAACTAGTAAAAAAAATATTAGTATAAGTATCAAATCAAACAATGAAGAATATAAAAGATTATTGAACAAAGTGTTGTTTGAGTTAAAACATTTATTAAAAAAAATTGATTAATTAAACGGAGCGTGGCGCAGTTTGGTAGCGCACACCGCTGGGGGTGGTGGGGTCGCAAGTTCAAATCTTGTCGCTCCGACTCATTTTATTTTCTTTTACTTGAATGTAAAATTCTTGAAAATTAAATTAATAGATATGAAATCAAAAATTAATATTCAACTTTTTACGATAATTTTATTTATTATAGTTGGTTGCATGTCAAGAATTATTCCACATGCTCCAAACTTTACTCCAATAGGCGCTATTTGCTTATTTGGTGCTTCTCATTTTACAAAAAAAACTTATGCGTTTTTAGTCCCCATTTTAATTATTTTTTTTAGTGATTTATTCATTAATAATGTTTTATATCCTAATTCATCATTTATATTTTTTTATAACGGGTTTTATTGGCAATATATTAGCTATATATTAATTATTTCAATGTCCGTTATTTTCTTAAAACCTAAAATTTCCATATTTAGTATTGGATTAAATTCAGTAGCTTCATCATTAATTTTCTTTATAATTTCTAATTTTGGTGTTTGGATTGNTAGTGGTATGTATCCTCTAAATTTTATTGGTTTTATTTCATGCTACGTTAACGCTTTACCTTTNTATTATAANACNTTAATTAGTTTTNTATTATACTCTTATTTATTAATTGGAGCNTTTTACTTGNTACAAAGAAAATATAATTCAATCAAACCGATNCACCTCTCATATGTTTAAAACNATAATAATTTTTATTATNAGNTTTATTTTTTCAACNATAAATGCNTCNTCTATTAATGTTCCTTANACNCAATTNACACTTAAAAATGGTTTAAATGTAATTTTACATGAAGATCATTCNCTTCCATTGATTTCAGTTAATATATGGTATCATGTAGGTTCTTCTAGTGAAAANNCTGGNAGAACTGGTTTTGCACATTTATTTGAACATATNCTTTTTGAAAAATCAACAAATGTTCCNGAAGGAAAATTTATACAATGGATNGAATCAAGAGGTGGTAGATTCAATGGTTCAACNACACAAGATAGAACAAATTATTTTGAAGANATTCCATCAAANTCTCTNGAATTAGCTCTNTTTTTAGAATCTGATAGAATGGGTTTTATGCTTGACGTAGTTACTCCAGAACTTGTAGATGGNCAAAGAGAAGTTGTTAAAAATGAAAGAAGNCAAAGATATGAAAATCAACCATATGGAAGNTTAAGACTTGCTTTACCNTCTCTTTTGTATGATGAATCTCATCCNTATAGTTGGCCAGTAATTGGCTCAATGGATGATTTAAATGCAGCNTCAGATGATGATGTNATTAATTTTTACAATAANTTTTATGCTCCAAGCAATGCAAGCATGGTTATAGCTGGTGATTTTGATACAAAAGAAACAATCAAATTAATTAAACATTGGTTTTCGGATGTTCCGGCTGGGAATGATCCTCCAAAAATTTCGCATCCAAACCCTTTATTATTAAATNATAAAAGGGTTTATTTTGAAGACAAAGTTAATCTACCATTAATTCACATTTCTTGGCTTACACCACCTTTTTTTAAGGATGGAGATGCTGAGTTAGATATACTTGCAAATATTTTGGGAGGTGGTAAAAATTCAAGACTATATAAAAGGTTGGTATATGAAGAACAAATAGTTCAAAATATTTCTGTTTATCAATCATCTCAAAAGTTGTCATCTACTTTTAATATCCAAGCATTTGTAAAGCCAGGTGTATCACTTGATGAAGTTGAGTTAAAAATTTATGAAGAAATAAATAAAATATTTAATGAAAATCCATCTCTAAGAGAAGTTCAAAGAGGTGTCAATCAATTTGAAGCTTATTTTATTAGATCCATGGAAATGAATACTGGATATAGTGGAAAAGCCGATGCATTAAATAGATATTATTTTTATACAGGTGAACCAAATTATTTTAATCAAGATTTAAATAGATATTTGCAAATTAAACCAGAGGATATTTCGTTGGTTGCTAAAGAATATTTATCTAAAAATAAAGTTACAGTTTCAATTGTTCCAGAAGGTCAAAAACAAATAGCATTAAAAAATTCTAATGAAATCACAACTAAATAAATTTATAGTATTTTTTTTATTATTTTTAATATCTTGTCAACCTAAACTTCCTGACAGAAGCAGTCCTCCAGAGTCAACATCTATTAATGAATTAAAACTACCAAATATTTCAAAGTTTACCCTTTCAAATGATATTCCAGTTTTTCTAATGGAAAAACATGATGTACCTATTGTACAATTTATTGTTCAAATAAATTCTGGAACCTATAATGACCCCAAAGATAAAGTAGGTCTTTCTTCTTTTACTGCATCTCTTCTAGATGAAGGTGCAGGAGGTTTGTCTTCTTTAGAGCTTGCTGATGAAATTGATTATTTAGGTGCAAATTTATCATCCGTTTCTAATAGACATTCAACTTGGATTTCATTGAATATTCCAAAATCNAAATTAAATGAAGGTTTAAANTTGCTTTATTCAACAGTTGTTAATCCAAANCTTGATNTTGTTGAACTAAATAGACTNAAAGAAAAATCTTTGACGTCACTTTTNCAAGAAAAATCTCAACCAAATGCNATNGCNAGAAGNTTNTTTAATTTTGTNTTATATAANGATCATCCTTTTGGTTTTTCATTAACTGAATCATCTATTAAGAATATAAATATAAATGATATTAAAAAATATCACTCAGATTTTTACAGACCGAACAATGCAAAATTTTTTATTGCTGGAGATATTACTGAAGCTGAAGCAATAAAATCTTTAGAATCATTATTTTTAAATTGGGAAAAATCAGTTATTCCTGATTCAAAACCTATTAAAGAATATAATGAATTATATGGTGTTAAAATTTTTTTAGTTGATAAACCGGAAGCTGCTCAGTCCATAATCAGAATAGGTCATTTTTCCGAAAGCCGTGAAAGCCCTGATTATTTCCCAATTACTATTATGAATACTATTCTTGGAGGTTCATTCACGTCAAGACTTAATTATAATTTAAGAGAAAAAAATGGCTTTACTTATGGAGCGCGCTCCTATTTTATCATGGGTAAAGACAAAGGACCTTTCATTGCTCTATCATCAGTTCAAACTAACGCAACTGCANAAAGTATTACTGAATTTTTTAATGAATTTAAAAAAATCAAAGAAAANGTANCTAANGAAGAAGTATTNGGAGCTAAAAATTATTTGGCACTTGGTTATCCCAACAATTTTGAATCAATATCAGATTATGCATCTCAATTAGCATTACTAATAAACTTAAANCTTCCATTAGATAGCTTCAATAAATATACTTTTAATATTAATAATGTTACAAAAGACCAAATAATTAATAGCTCAATAAAATACATCGATACTAATAATATTATAATTACCATAGTAGGAGATAAGAAAGAAATCCTTCAGGATATTAAAGATCTTAATATTGGTGAAATAAATGAGTTAACAATTGAAGAAATATTTTATGAAAATTAAATTTATATTCAAATGTCAGAAATTATTTCTGTAATAAATCAATTAGATTTTATTCTTTTATCTTTTTTTAATTCAACATTATCAAANCCTTTTTTTAATTTTATTTTTCCCATAATAACGAATGCTAAAAATTGGATCTATATAATATTATTATTTTATGCAATTTTAATTTTTAAATACCCTAAAAAAGGATTGTTGACATTTTTATTAACCTTAATTTGCGTGATTATAACTGATGCAATTTGTGCTCAATTATTAAAACCTTATTTTTCAAGGATTAGACCATCTCACGAATTATATGAAAATATTAATTTACTAATTGGTAAAGGAGGAATCTATAGCTTTCCTTCAAATCATGCTGCAAACACAATGGCATTAACATTTACAACTAGTTTTTTTTTTAAAAAAACATTTAAATATTTGTTTGTTATTTCTTTAATAATTGGTTTTAGTAGAATTTACGTAGGTGTTCACTATCCTTTTGATGTGTTTTTTGGATTTATTTTTGGTTTTATAATATCAAAATCTATTTTACATTTTTTCTCTGAATTAAAAATATACTTTATTAAACCTAGAATAATACATGAAGAGCAATTATGATTTTAAAAATTTTTTTCCTTAAAATGTTATTAATTTCATTATTATTTTCTAATAAATATAATTTTAATGAATTAAATAATTTCAATGACAATGTTAAAGAAGGTTTAAAGTATTTAAGAATAGAATTTTCTGATAATAAACAACCAACATTAGTAGAAAATAATAATAAAATTTTTCAGATTACGATAAATCCAAGAAGAAATAACTATGAAGAATCAGTTATGATGGCTTTTTCTTGTATTGGAAAGATAATTAATCAAAGATTGTTATTAAATACTTATAATGAAAATATATTTATTCCATCAATAGTTATTGTTCATTGCAATGTTCCTATCGGAAGAAATGGTACATATTTTAAAACCTCATCTACATTCATCATACTTGATAGCTTTATAACTGGTGCTATAAACGCATCTACATTTTGGAATGAAATAATTTCAACAACAGAATATTTATCTAATGAGCTGTATTTAAACAAGGATCCTTCTTTTTTTAGAGAGAATGTAGAATATGAAAATTTAATTGCATCTAGAATAGCTATTGAAAATAAAAATGATCCAAACTCTGCAAACTTAATTTCAATGGCATTAAAATCTAAATATATCCCTGGATTGCAGGGTCAATTAGAGTCAATGCTAATGAAACATATGAAATCAAAACATTCAAAATTAATGAATGATGTATTAGGCTCATCACCCTCTGATGAACAATTATTAAGATTGGGTAAATTAATTTTTATTCATATTCAAAAGCCAATAAATGAATTACAAAAAATTCATACTATGGACTCAATAAGATTCTTATGGAATGGTGGAAAATATCCCATTTCAATAAATGAATTTTATTTAAGAAATTCTAATAATTAATAGTTTTATATTACTTAAATTCAAGTATATAACATCTTATATTTAAATTATGAATAAAATAAAAAAATATTATTTATATATAATCTCAGGAATTTTATTTTTTGGAATTGTATACAATACACCAAATTCAAACAAAAAAGAAGAAAAGAATATGAATAAAACAATTAAAACTGATAAAGAGTGGAAAGATTGCCTTACCCCAGAAGAATACAAAATACTAAGAGAAAAAGGAACTGAGATGGCCTTTACTGGAAAATATTATAAACATAAAGAAGAAGGTGTGTATATATGTGCTGGTTGTGGAGACAATCTATTTTCTTCTAAAACGAAATATGATTCTGGTACTGGATGGCCTAGTTTTTGGGAACCGATTTCTGGCGATAAAATTAAAGAAGAAATAGATAAATCATTACCATTTGTAAGAACTGAAATTCTTTGTAATAATTGCGGTGGTCACTTAGGGCATGTTTTCAACGATGGTCCAAATCCTACTGGTCTTAGATATTGTATTAATTCAGTAAGCCTAGATTTTAAAGCCGAAGAAGATAAATAATATAAAATCAAAATAAAAATTTCTATTTAAAATGAAAGAAATTTTAATTCTTGTTCCAAACTTCAATGGTGAAGATAACATATTAAAAATTTTTCAAAAAATAAAAGACTTAAACTTAAATAATATAAAAATATTATTTGTTGATGATGGTAGTAATGATAAGTCGTTACAAATTTTAAAAAACAATAATATTAAACATATCTTTCATAAAAATAATAAGGGTAAAGGTGAAGCAATAAAGTCAGGTATAAATTATGCATTTAAGAATAAATTTAAATGGATTATAACTATCGACTCTGACTTGCAACATTCACCAAAAAAAATTCAAGATTTTATAAACTTGCGTAATAAGAAAACCATAATTCTCGGATGGAGAAAAAGCAAAAAAAATATGCCCATTTTGAGAATATTTTCCAATGTAATAACCAGTCTATTGATTTCACTACGAACAAAAACAAAAATACTTGATAGTCAATGTGGCTTTAGAATGTTTCCTGTTAATGTAATAAATGATTTTAAATGCGTTGAATCAGGATTCCAATATGAGAGTGAATTTTTAATTAGATCTGTCATGAATGGTTATAAAATAAATCATGTTCAAATCCCAACAATTTATAATAATGAAAAATCATCTATGAGAAATGTTCCCGATACATTTAAATTTATAACTATGTATTTAAAAAGTTTTTTCTGGTAAATGTTTAATTTTGTTAATAAATCTTTTGATTGGGTTATTAAGTGGGCTAATTCAAAATATTCCCTATTAGCTTTAATAATTTTTTCTTTTTTAGAATCGTCAATTTCTCCTTTTCCCATTGATTTTTTATTAACCGCAATGTGTATAAGCAATCCTAGAATGTCATTTGTTTATGCTTCTTTAGCATCTTTATTTTCAGTTTTAGGCGGAATTTTCTCATATATAATAGGTTATTTATTTATGGAGTCAATTGGATTGTTCATAATTAATTTTTATGGATATGGAATTGAATTTGAATCAATAAGCTCATCATTTAGAAATTATAACTTTATTGCAACATTAATTTCAGCTTTCTCACCAGTACCTTATAAAGTTTTTGCTATAGGTGCAGGAGCTGTTTCAGCAGATTTTATTGAATTTCTTGTTGCATCTGCTTTAGGAAGATCGGCAAGATTTCTATTAAATGCATTCTTGTTTTATGTTTATGGTGAAAAACTTAAAATTTATATTGATAATAATAAAATTTTATTAACAATAATATTCATTATATTTTTAATTTTGGGGATAATTTTAATTGGGGTATTTTTTTAAAATGGATCATAAATACGATCATTTATCAATAGAAAAAAAATGGCAGAAAATTTGGGATGATAATAAAACCTTTAAATCCTATGACTCATCAAAAAAGGAAAAGTATTATATACTTGATATGTTTCCTTATCCATCTGGTAAAGGTTTGCATGTTGGGCATCCATTAGGGTATACAGCAACAGATGTAATTTCAAGATATAAAAGAATGAAAGGTTTTAATGTTTTACATCCTATGGGATGGGATGCTTTTGGATTACCTGCCGAACAATATGCATTAAAAACAGGAACTCATCCCTCAATAACAACTAAAAATAATATAGATAATTTTAAGAAACAGATAAAAAACATAGGTTTATCATATGATTGGGATAGAGAAATTAATACAACAGATAAACATTATTATAAATGGACACAGTGGATTTTTCTGAAACTTTATGAAAAAGGTTTAGCTTATGAGTCAGAAGTTCCAGTTAACTGGTGCCCTGAACTAGGCACAGTTTTAGCTAACGAAGAAGTTATAAATGGTAAATCTGAAAGAGGAGATCATCCTGTTTTTAGAGTTCCAATGAAGCAATGGATGTTAAAAATTACTGATTATGCAGAAAAACTACTTGAAGGGTTAGATGATTTAGATTGGCCAAAAGGTATTAAAGATTTGCAAAAAAATTGGATAGGAAAATCAAAAGGTGCTCACATATCTTTTCAATTACCATCAATTAATGAAAAAATTGACGTTTTTACCACTAGACCTGATACAATTTTTGGAGCAACTTATCTTGTGCTTGCGCCTGAGCATCCTCTAGTAAACTTTCTTTTAGAAAATGATTATAAAGACAAAGTTAGAAATTACTGTGATGCAGCATCAAGAAAATCTGAATTATCAAGGACAGAATTAGATCAGGAAAATAAAACTGGTGTTTTTTTAGGTTCTTATGCCATGAATCCAGTTAATGATAAAAAAATACCAATTTGGATATCTGATTATGTTATCATGAGCTATGGATCAGGAGCAATAATGGCTGTTCCTGCACATGATCAGAGAGATTATGATTTTGCAAAAAAATTTAAGCTTGAAATTATTGAAACTGTAAAAAAACCAAAAAAATTTAAGGGTGAAGCATACTCAGACGAAGGTGAAATAATTAATAGCAGCTTTTTAGATGGGTTAAATACAAAAGAGGGTAAGATTGCAATAATTGAGTGGTTGGAAAAAAATAATAAAGGTAAATCTACAATCCAATATAAAATGAGGGATTGGTTATTTTCCAGACAAAGATATTGGGGTGAACCGTTTCCGATAATTCATTCAAATGATAAAATTTTTCCGGTAAATTATAAAGATTTACCAGTTGAACTTCCTGAGATAAATGACTATAAACCATCAAAATCTGGAGATCCACCTCTATCAAATGCTAAAGAATGGGTGGAGGTAGATTATGAAGGTGAAAAAGCTTTAAGAGAAACAAATACTATGCCACAATGGGCAGGATCTTGTTGGTACTATCTTAGATTTTTAGATCCAAATAATTTAGAGGAACCATGGTCCAATAAAAAAGAACAATATTGGATGCCTGTCGACTTATATATAGGTGGACAAGAACATGCTGTGCTTCATTTATTATATGCTAGATTTTGGCATAAAGTATTATATGATTTAGGATTAGTGTCGACCAATGAACCCTTTAAAAAATTAGTTAACCAAGGAATGATTCTAGGTGAAGATGGCCAAAAAATGAGTAAATCTAAAGGGAATGTTGTCAATCCTGATGATATGATTAGAAATTATGGTGCTGATTCATTAAGACTTTATTATATGTTTCTTGGTCCTTTAGAAAAGGCAAAACCATGGAGTGAATCAGGCATTCAAGGAAGTCATCGTTTTATAAATAAAATTTGGACAACTTTTGTAAATCCAGATGGAACTATTACAGAAAAAATTACTAATGATAAAGCAAATGAAAAATTAATAAGAAAATTACACCAAACTATTCAAAAAGTTACAGTCGATTTAGAAGAATTAAGATTCAATACTGCAATATCTCAAATAATGGTTCTTTTGAATACCATTAAAGATCAAGAATATTATCCCATAGAAATTGTAGAAAATTTAATTTTAATTTTAAGTCCATTTGCTCCACATATTTGTGAAGAAATATGGGAAAAACTTGGAAATAAAGAACATCTTTCTTATCATCCATGGCCAAATTTTGAATCTGAATTAACAATTGACCAATTTATCAAAATTGGAGTACAAATTAACGGAAAAAGAAGAGGGGAAGTGGAAATCAAAAGAAACTTACCTGAAGAGGATATTCTCTCAATTGTTTTAGATGAAGATAAATTAAAAAAATATTTTGATGGTGTTCAAATAAAAAAAACCATATTAATTAAAGATAGAGTAATTAATATTATTTTATAAAATTGTTTATTATATTAAATATATAATTAATCTTAAAGTCGAATTAAGGAGATCATATGAAAAAAATAGTTATTTTTGTAATTTTATTATCTTTTTTTGTTCAAGCAGAAAAATCTTACAATAAAAAAAATATTGAAAGATCATATACTACAAAAAAAGTTGGCAATAAATTAAGTTTTATAACTGAAAAAAAATCTAAATTTTATAAAAATAAACATTCTTCTAAATTTTTTAATGGAAAAAAATCATCAATTGATGAAAATCAAACAAAACTTTTTAGAGATCATATAGGAGGAAATGAATCTAAAGCTCTTGGTTATTGGAGTGAAATTGATCCACTTCAAAGAGAATTTGAATTGTTTTTAGATGTGTATGATAATCAACAAATTCCTCACCCAGGACAAGTTCTGGGTTTTAACAAATCATCAGGGCAAATAACTGTTGATGCTGCTGCTTCTGGATCTTTTCTTTTAGATTATTTAATGGGACCTGGTCAATTTGCTTCAAATCTTGGACATGTTTGGGATGAAGAATCTCCTTTTCCTATGGTAGATATAATGTTTTTAAACGAAGAAACAGATTCATACGTATTTAGACCTGACAGTATAGGTTTAATAATATGGACTGAAGAAGCAATGTATGATACAACTGGTGAAATTTACCCCATTGAGCTTGTCGCTGATGGTAAAAATGTTTTGATAAATGCAGGAGATCCTATTTCATACCCAGATGATTTTGATATGGAAGAAGATTCAACTATTCAATTTTTAGACCATGAACTTATGGAACGAAGAATTATTCATGGTATAACATTTTCTGATACAGTTGAATTCATAGTTCCAGATTCAAGTTATCTGTTAGCAGGACAAACTCTTAAGGTTTCAGGTAGCTTAAAGCATGAAAAAATAGATCTTATACCTGGTCAACCTATTAATATAGTAGAATTTTTTGATGACTTCTATTTAGGTGGTGATTATTTTGTACTTGATATATTATATGATGATTTAAGTGAAGATGATTTTGAATTTTTCTCAAATGGAATAGGAAATCAATATAGTTCTTATGAAGTATGGGAAATAAATGGTTTTGACCCATATGGTTATCCAACTTACGAATATTCCATTGAAACTGACACAATTCCTTTTTATTATACTGATTTTGGGGATCATATGGATATAAGACAAGTTCAAACAGAGGATTATTGGGATGAAGAAACCCAAGAATATGTAGAATACTCATATGAAGAAACATTTAAAGTTGGATATAGATTTATTGATGACATCACTGTTGAATATGGAGTAACGGATGAATTTTGCTATGATGAATATAATCAAGCTTATTCTCCTTATCAATGCGGTGATTTCATATCTCAATTTTTACCAGTTTATGGTTTGAATGGTGTGTCATCTTTATTACTGCATGAGCGTAGAACTTATCAAAAACGAGAAGATTTGTCTTATGACTATAAAGAAAAGAATATGGAATCTAATGGTTTTAATGCAAAATTTCCTGTAGATGGTACTACTATCAATATTAATTCATTTAACGCATGGACAGACACTCTTAAGTTCATTTGGGATGAAGCTGATCATTTGTTTAGTGATAATGGTGATATAACTTATTATCCTGAAGTTACTGGAGATCTTTCAAAGTTTTTTGTTTTGACAGGTTCTACAAAAGAAACATCTTGGAAATTCCCTTACAATCAAATCAAATCAAATATGTCTGAAGCAGGTATTAATTATGCTGAAGGAACTTGGAGTATTCGGGCTGAAGCAGAAGTGATGATGGGAGAAGGTACTTCTCCAGCATTAGTAGGTAGTGATGCTATAGTTCGTGGCCCAGTTATAATAGATACCGAACTTTATTTTGATGGTACTCAAGATACTGTTTACATAACTAATGTTCAAAACTTCGAAAATAATGATTTTTCATTAGCTTTTTTAATTACAACAACTCAAACTGAGTCTGCTGGAATTTTACTTAAGAGTGATGGTGACGGAGTTTGGGAAGAAGGTGAATTTCATCTTTACATTCAAGATGGATATATAACTTTTGTTGGTTTTGACAATGAATATATTAAATCAACTATTCAAATTAATGATGGTAATTCGCATCATGTTGTAATAACTAATGAAGCAGATGATCAAGATAGTGATGGAGTTCTAGGATATACATCAGAAGTAAAAGTGTATATTGATGGTCAAGATGCTACTTCAACATCATCAAATTTTAGAAATGATACTATTGAAGATGCTAATATTGCTGACTATCCAATAATGCTTGGAATAGCTAATAATTCTGAAACATTTTCGAATTATGAAGGCTTTTTAGCAAATTTAGCTATTTATAATGTAGCACTTGATAACGCTACTGCTAAAGATATAAGTGATGGTTCAATTAGTGAAGCTGATGAGCAGGTATTACAACAATATCTGACAGGTTTTTGGTATTTTGAAACAATTACCTCGGTCAATGGTACTAAAAAAATAATGTCAATCAAAAATAAAAATGCAGAACATAAGTTGATAATTGATGCAACCAGCTTAGATATAGCAGATAATTCAGCTATACCAACTGAGTTTAAATTGCATGAAAACTATCCAAATCCATTCAATCCATCAACAAACATCAAGTTTGATATCCCAGAGAATGGTTTNGTATCATTAATCGTTTATGATTTAATGGGACATAAAGTTNCTGAATTGGTAAATACAAATATGAATTCTGGTTTTCATAATGTCAGTTGGAATGGAACTGATAATTTTGGAAATACTGTAAGTACAGGAGTTTATATATATCAATTGAAAACAGGTAACTATTCAAANACTCAAAAAATGTTATTTATAAAATAATATTGATAATATTAAGAGGGAGTAGAAATACTCCCTTTTTATATATATTAGAANTAGACATAATATATGTTATGCGCAAAACTAGGGTATATAGGTATTTCCATCGTTGGCTAATATAATTTCGCCATTATAGTATTTTCTTACACTTCTTAATATTAAATCGTCATTATTTTCATTAATCGGAAAAAAATGNGTTAAAATTAATTTTTTACAATTAATCATTTGTGCAAGTTTTCCACATTCAATTGGAGTTAAGTGATTATCTACTTTATTATTATCAGGAAATGAACATTCCATTAAAACCATATCAGAGTTTTTTCCNGTTAAAACAAGATCATTTGTAAAATCAGTATCTCCCGTATAAAAAAATGAACTTGATGAATTATTAATTTTATATGATAAACTATTATCAGTATGTTTTGTATTCCCTGCAGTAACTTTAATATCATTNATATTTATTGAATCATTAGGCTTTAATTCATTTATATCAATAATTATATCTTTANTATGAATCCATTTATANTATATTTTATATAATTTATTGAAAAANTGAATAAATGAAATTGGTGCTATTATTTTAACTCTTTTTGGTTTTTTAACTTTAGAATCATGCTTTAGAGCAAATAAAAATGGAATTAGATCAAAAGTATGATCAATATGTAAATGTGTATAACAAATAATATCAATAGATGAATAATCTAAACCAAAGTCAGCAATTCTTCTAAGNGTTCCAGAACCACCATCNAGGAGTATTGTAGCTTCAGAACANTCTAATAAATAACCACTATTACCTCTATTAGGATAAGGAAATAAAGAACCAGANCCAAGAATGGTTAATTTCATTCAATAAATNATCNCCTAGATTGTAGTTTAGCTAATAGTCTTAATATCTCTAAATATAGCCAGATAAGNGTTACTAATANTCCAAAAGTTGCATACCATTCCATATATTTTGGAGCACCTTTTTCAGCACCTTCTTCAATAAAATCAAAATCAAGAACAAGATTTAATGCAGCAATTATAACAACACCAAAGCTAAACAATATTCCAAAAGTAGAATTATTATGAATAAAACCAATGCTTGAACCAAAAAAACCCATTATAAAGCTTATCAAATACAAAAATGCAATTCCTCCAGTAGCTGCAAAAACTCCAAGTTTAAAATTTTCAGTTGCTTTGATTACACCTGACTTATAAGCCAACAAAAGCGCTCCCAATGTACCAAAAGTTAAAAAAACTGCTTGATTTACAATGCCTGGATATTGAGTTTCAAAAAATTGAGATATACCACCTAAAAACAATCCTTGTANAATAGCATAAATTGGAACGGTATATTGTGCNATTTTTTTATTAAAAATTGTAACTAATGCAGCAATAAATCCTCCAATAGCTCCTAAAATCATTAATCCTGATGACTCTCCAGCTGGCATTTGCCAAGTCCAACTAGCAGACAGCATTAAAAGTAATAATGAAATAGCAGTTTTATTTACCGTACCGTTAATTGTCATGGTTTCGGAANCAGACAAAGAACCATATCTCTGAAANGTATCTGCTCTAAGTGCAGGATTGCCTGATCTAAATGATAAATGTCTATTCATTAATTAAAACTCCTTCATTTATATTTATTTGTATTAGAAATTTCCATAATTCTGCCAAGAAAAGTATCATCATAAATGATGTCTGTCAACCATAATTTTTCTAACTCTAATTCATCAAATTTAACTTCCTTTGACCATACNTTTCTTACTGGATCCCATCTATATTTATTATTTTTAATAATATTTTTCTTTTCCTCATTATATTTAAAGTTTTCAGCATAAATACGATAAACTGATTCTTTTGAAGCAGAAATAATTTGTTTAAGTGGTTTTTCTTCGGGGTAGCTTTTATGTGTAACTAAATGAATTAAAGCATTTACATCATTCATAGCTCTATGCGAAGAATAATAAAAACCATGCCATATACATAACATTTCCTGCTTTTTATTTGAGAAACCAAGTTCTNCCCAATTAATGTCATTAACACTACAACACCAAATTTTATTTTTTGAAAGATCAGATACTAAATCAAAAAAACCTCTATCAAATCGTGCATTATGGGCAACTATTATATCAGAAGAATTTACGATCGTATTTACTACGCTCCAGTCAATTGATTTACCTTCAACCATTTCATTGGTGATACCAGTAACATCAGTAATCGTTTGAGTTATTCTTCCCTGAGGCTCTTGCAATGATTCATATTCATTTAAAACATTGATTATATCACCTGATTTTTCATCAACCAATATCAACTTCATTGCCACTTCTATTATTTCNGAAGCAAATTTATCTAAACCAGTAGTTTCTAAATCTAAAAAACAAATCTTAAGTCCATTATCNTTAAATAATGTATTGATTGGCTCTAGACCTTCTCCGTTGTATTTNTATAAATTTATAGATTGGTCTTTTTTAGTTAGTGAAGGAATAAAATTCATTTATTTAACCAAAACATATTTTTCCATTGAATTATAAAAGTCGTTCATTATTTCATCTTTATTAAAATTTTCCCAAATTACTATTTTTCTTGAATTTTTAGGATTTTCAGTCCATAAACCATCATTTAAATCTGGTGCTGAAATTACATTTCTTTCAGCCCAATTTGAATTTTTCACGACTGCAACAGCAGCCATATCAAACAAAGGTCTGGTTTTGTGAATACCACCTTCATAATTTTCAAATAAGTTTACAGAATAATCACCAAATGTAGAAAATTCACCTCCATAGCGACCAATTATTGGTGATGAAATTTTTGGACCCAATCCAGGCATTTTATTTGCAATTTCTTCAGTACTAGCAATAACTGCATCAGTACCAGATGGTTGTCCGTATCTTACAATTGCGATCTCAAATTCAACATCTGATTTTAAAATATACTTTAAGGCCTCTGGGTCATTTACTTGATTATACTCACCTTGTTCAGGATAATTTGAACCAAGCCAAACAATTTTAACATTAGGAATAATTGAAGGNTCTTTATGTATNGCTAAAGCAATGTTTGTTAGCTTTCCTACAGGTAATAATATCAACTTAGAAGAACGGTTTATTTTTGAATTTTCAATAATAAAATCAACAGCTGCCTTACCATCATAATCAGAATTATCAATATCATCTTTAATGTCAATAAAATCTTGATCAGCACCAACAATAACAGGAATTTTATTTTCCAAAGAACATAATTTTACTATTCTCATTGCCTCTTTAGTGTGCTCAAAAACATCACCTCCATTATATGTTCTATTTATTGTTATACCCTCTACATTAAAATGGTCACCGTTAAAAAGAAGATATGCAATTGCATGTTGATCATCTAATTCATTATTTGCATCAGTATCTAAAATAACATCAATTTTTGAATTTTGATTTGAACAACCATAAATAAATAATAAAATAAAAAAATTTAATAATATTTTTTTCATAAAAATAAGTTACCTTTCGGTTAGTCTTTATTTATTTAATAATAGAAATAATAACTGAATTTAAATAGTCTTTTTGTTATTTAAAACAATGGAGGATATTATATGAAACCAAGAATGATACTTTTAATTACAAGCATTATTTTCTTAGTATTTGGATTAGGCCAAATATTCNTAGGAAGATCAGGTATATCTGTGTTTGACAATTCACTTAANACTGAAGCAGGNTTAAATATATTAGTCCCAATGCAAGAAATTTTTGGAGCTTCTGCTATATATGTATCAATTTTATTATTTTTATCAAGAAATGTTGATTTTGAAGCATCAAAAAGAATCCTTTTAGGAAGTGGAGTTGGAATTATAGCATTCTTATTGGTTGGCTCAAAACATTTATTTATTGATGATTTAGTAAACCCTCCTATAATTTCTTTGGGAGTATTTGCCTTAATATCAATTATTTCTATATACACTTATTTTAAAGCAGAAGAAAATTAAAATATTGTATGTTTAATATGTAAAAGGATTGCTAAAAAACTCAGAAAAAACATATCTTACTANAAAAATAGCAGCTACTGTTATTCCAGTTTTAATTCGAGGATCATTGAAAAATTTATTTTTTTCTTTTATTCTGTTTTCNTCGATATGGTTATATTTTTTAAAATTTTGACATTTTAAGTCATAATCTTCAAAAGAAATCATCTCATCTTGACTTAATTCATTTTCATTATTTATTTTTTTTAATCTTAAATATTCTTCATTATTACAGGGAGTTGTTTGAGAAAACCCAAAAGAAATAAAAAAAACAAAATACAGTAAATATTTAAATTTTAGGTAAAACACTTATTGCAACTCTTTAAGGGTATATTATTACTAGAAATTGGTTTATATGATAATATNTAAATAGTTTTANTTATTGAGGTTATGATAATTTTATGAAATCTCATAAAATCTTAATTGCTTTTAATAAATTTTTCAACTTCATAGCTTTTTGGAGCNGACGGTATTGCACCTAATTTTGTAGTTGATAGAGCNGCTGCTGCATTAGCAAATTTAATACTTTCGCGAATNCCTTTTCCTTGACTTAAAGCNNAAGCAATTGCTCCGTTAAAAACGTCACCTGCGGCAGTTGTATCTACAGCTTGCACCTTAAAAGGATCAACCATTAAAACTTGTCCATTGGCTCTAGAAAAAAATGAGCCTTTTTTACCAATAGTAATAATAACGGTTTCAATTCCTTTATTATGCAAAATATTAGAGGCTTCCTCTGCAGACTTTGAATCAACGACATCTACTCCAGTCATTTGACGAGCCTCTGTCCTATTTGGCGTAATAATATCAATGTTTTTAATTAANTCATNAGATAAACTTTGATATGGAGCTGGATTTAATATAAATANAGAATTATAATTTTTTGATAAACTTGCAGCTTTTTCAATAACATCCATTGGAGTTTCTAATTGCGTTAGTATAACACTTGACTTGGACAATAAATCTTCTGAATTAACAATATCTTCAACATTTATATCAAAATTTGCACCTGAAGCTACTCCTATGCTATTTTGCCCTTCTTTGTCAACAAAGATAAATGCAACTCCTGATGGATTTTTATCTGATCTTTTAACATNATTAATATCAATAGATTCATTTTTTAAAATATCAGTAGCNCTATCACCCAATTGATCATTTCCAACACAACCTACAAATGAAACATTTCCCCCTAATCTAGCAGCAGCAACTGCTTGATTGGCACCTTTTCCTCCAGGAGCTGTTGAAAATTGATTTCCAATTAGAGTTTCTCCAGGGAATGGTATTTTATCCAATTGCATTATCATATCTGTATTTGAACTGCCAATAACTGTTATTAATGACATACTTTACCCTTGTCTTGATGCAATAATTAAAATTAANCCAATTAAAAAGAAAGCAAACATCATTGCAATCATGTTGTTAGTTCCTTTTGGAGCTTCTTTAAATTCTTTCCAAATGAACACACCCCAAAATGCTGCAACCATTGTAGCACCTTGACCAAGACCAAAAGAAATAGCAGGTCCTGCAACTCCAGAAGCTATAATATTAAACGTCATTCCTGTATTCCATATAAATCCACCTAAAACACCAATCATATGAAGCCTTAAACTACCCTGATTGAAATAAGCAGAGTATGTNGTTGGTTTACCTACTATAGGCTTATATATAATAAATGTATTTAAAACAAAATTTGATATAAAAATACCAAGAGTAAAAATAACTACTGCTGTATAAGGAGAAAGTTTCCCAGCTTCCATAGCAATTGATTCAGTTGGAACAACTGACATTGATTGAGCTACGAACCTATAGAAANTTCCTGCAAGCACACCTGCACCAACGGACAATAAAAGACCTTTACCAAATGATTTTGAAGAATCATTAGAAGAAGGCAATCTATTATAAGCTAATGCATCAATAATAATAGCAACAATTACAAAACCTACTCCACTAAACAATAAAATAGTAGCGTACTCATTAGGGGCTGAAATATAATTAGTCAAGACACCAAGAGCTAATGCAAGACCTATTGCAACTGGAAAAGCAACAGCCATCCCTAAAATTTCTAAAGCAGCGACAAGAAAGATATTTGAAAAATTAAATATAATACCACCTATAAATGCGCTAGTAAGACTATCGCTTGAAGCTTGATTAAGATCTTCTATAAATCCCCTACCCAAACCACCATTACTACCTAATGTAAAAGCATAAATCAAAGATATTATTAATAACCCTAAAACATAATCCCAATAAAATAATTGAGAAGGCCAATCTTTACTCGCTAATTTTTGTGTATTNGCCCATGANCCCCAACATATCATTGTCACAACGCACATTATAACTGCGAAAATATATGAATCAATTGTAAACATTATCTACCCCCCTAAATTGATAAGTGATTTTATTAAATCTATTTCTTTCTGATCAAAAGGGGTGCCATCTTTCCTAAAAATATCATGAAACCATAGGTCGGGATCATCCGTAGTATATAGAGAATCCCATTGAAAGACAGTATTTGTTTTACCCTTAACCAATCCCCAATTAATTGCACCAATATTATATTCTCTGAAAGTAGGTAGATGTGTTTCAAAAGTATTTCCACGAGTTCTTGCCACATATTCAGTACAAATTAATGGCCTACCATAAGAAAGGAGATTTGGTAATCGCTCCTCTTTAAAATTTTCAATTGAATTGTAATCGTGAAAAGTGATTATATCTGAATTGGCAGCTTGAAATTCATTAAAAATTTCAAAGTCTTCATTCCACTGCCAAAGGCCAACTGTAATAGGCTGTTCNACATTAGCTTCTCTCGCCCACTTCATTGATTCTGTAAGAAGTGGATAAGTTCGCATTAAAATCTTTATTTGCTCTTCTTTCGGTAATTCTTCATTATCAGCATTATACATATTATTACCAGGTTCATTATAAAGATCCCACATTAAAACTTGCTCATGTGATCTAAAATGAATCATAATATCTTGCACAAAAGCTTTTAATACCGGAAATAAGGCTTTGTCATCAACAACTTCAGCTCCAGGATTTTCTACCCAACCTGAATTATGAGTACCAAAAACAGGNTCCGGCTGCTTACCTAAAATAGGTTCACCTATTCCAGGATGATGAGGAGCACAGTTATTACCCCAACAATCATCAAAGAATACAAACATGATCTTTATATCATGCTTTTTACAAATTGATAAAAAATCTTCGATTCTTTCTTTCATCTTTGTTGGATTTTTTACCCAAACCAAATAATGAAGATAAACTCTCATTACATTCATACCTATATCATGAGCATAACCTAATTCTCGGTCGATAGTTTCGGGATCATAAGATTCCTCTTGCCAAAATTCTATTTGATTGATTGCAGTGCTTGGTGAAAAATTAGCTCCAATCATCCAATCTTGCTCAGCATACCAAGCATTTGCTTTGTCGGATGACCATACTTTAGATTCAAGTGAATCTGAATTAGAACAAGACCAAATATTTAATGTTATAAGTGATAAAAAAATAAATTTTAAATAAGAATGTTTCATTGTATCGCCCTTAACTATTCACGAATTACCCTTCCAAGAAGTTTAAATTAATGATTTTTTAAATAGGTTGTTATGATTTTATTTGAGATTTTTCCAATTTTCAGGATAGCAAAGACTTTTATATTGGCAACGATTACAAATATTCACGTTTTCTATCATTGGAAAATTATCAATATTTGCAATATTTTTTTCATTATCAACAAGACTTGATTTCATTTCTTTAATACTTTTTCTGAGATATTTTTTAGTATCATGTATAGATTTAATATTTAGTTTAACTTTTACCGGTAAGTTGCTATATATATAGACATCGAAGATTCTAATAAGGTCATAATTTTTATCCCATCGTTGATTTGCATACATGGCATATATTGATAATTGTCTTTCATCTTCTTGAACTTTTTGTCCAGTCTTCCAATCATATATGTATATTTTACCATCGTGCTTCAAAGCAAAATCAAGATTTACATAAACTTTTGTATTCTCAAAATCAAATGAAGAAAGCTGTTCAATTGACAAAATATCAGAATTGGCAACTTGTTTAATAAATTTATAAGAATCTGAATCAAAAAAACCAGATATACATGTTTCTATCTTATCCTTCACTTTTAATAAATCTTCTCTAGATTGACCTACAGAATAATAGTGTTCAAATAAATTAGTAAAATCTTTAGGGGATTGTTTCCATTTTTTTTCTTTTGATTCATTCCAAGATCTTTTAAAACTATTAAGTGATTCTTTTAATACTTTATCTTTAGAAACAATAGATCCTTTTTTTAATTCTTTAAGTATGTTTTCAATCTGAAAATGAATAATAGAACCTATTAATTGTGGGATTGAAGTCATTTTTTTTAAGAGATATATTTTTTTTGTTAAATCATCACTTTTCGATAGCCATCCACCCCAATGACCATAATATTGAAAATAATATTTTCGCTTACATGTTGAAAAAGATCTGGCTCTTGATGAAGACCATGAAAATTCATTATTCATATCATTAAATTAATAAATAAAAAATTTTAAATAAATT
>NZHL01000019.1 GCA_002691365.1 Fidelibacterota bacterium | reverse complement strand
AAACTCCACTGTTTCCTCTACCTTGACTTTCGCCTTCAATTTTAATTGGGGTAGACCATTCAATATGTAATTGAACATCACCAAAAGTTTTTTTTGTAATTATACTACCTGTTCCTTTTTTCGCTTCAAAATAATCTTTAGTAGACTTCCACTTAACATTTTTACCTTTAGTTGATTTCCATTCATCAAGACCATTCCCATTAAATAAAATAATTGCATCTGAAGGAGGAGATGAATTTTGAGAAAAATTACCAACTTCAACTATACTTGGTTTAGGTCTATCAAGATCATGAATTTTATATTTTTCTGCTTTTATTACATTTACGTTTAAGAAAAAGAAAATAATTAAAAAAAAGTAATACTTTAATTTTGAATTTGTCATTTAGAAATTCCCCTACATTGTCGTATTTTTAATTTACAAGAAAATCTAAACAAATGAAATTTTATCAAAAAATTATTTTTGTATTAATTTTATTTTTCTTTTTTAATTGCAAAAACTCAGAAAAATATATTAATAATAATAAGTTAACTGATATGGTATTAATCCCTGGAGGAACATATAATAGGGGTGGTAATAGCCATCAATCTAGCCCAAATGAATTTCCTGTTCACAAGGTTAAAGTTGATAGTTTTTATATGGATATTCATGAAGTAACTAATCAGCAATTTTTAGATTTTGTTAATGAAACAGGATACATAACTACAGCTGAAAAACCTATCAATTGGAATGAACTAAAAAAACAACTTCCTCCAAATACACCTAAGCCAAGTAAAGAGTTTTTATTACCAGGTTCATTAGTATTTACTAAAACAAAAGGACCTGTATCACTTTTAAATGAATCAAAATGGTGGAGTTGGGTGCAAGGTGCAAATTGGAAACATCCTGAGGGTCCTGGTTCTGATATTAAAAATAAAATGAATCACCCTGTTATTCATGTTTCATGGTATGATGCTTTTGAATATGCAAAATGGGCAGGTAAAAGATTACCTACAGAGGCTGAATGGGAATATGCTGCAAGAGGAGGAAATAAAAATCCAATATATCCGTGGGGAAATGATTTAATTATAAATTCTTCAAAAAAAGCGAATTTTTGGCAAGGAAATTTTCCTTATCTAAATACCATTGAAGATGGTTTTGAGTATTCTTCTCCTGTGAAAACTTACGATGCTAATAATTATGGTTTATATGATTTAGGTGGAAATGTATGGGAATGGTGTTATGATCTTTATAATGAAAATGCTTATAAAATTGAATCTAAAAAAGATCTATGCATAAATCCAAAAGGGCCAAAAACATCTTATGATTCAAATGAACCTCTAGCTGTTAAGAGAGTGATTAGAGGGGGTTCCTTTTTATGTAACGATAGTTATTGTACTGGTTACAGAGTTTCAAGAAGAATGAGTACCTCCGAAGACACAGGATTGAATCATACAGGGTTTAGATGCGTTAAATCTTTTGACAGCTGATTTTTCTTTACTATTACAATCTTATTTTATAATTTTGTTTAATGATTGATTAATTTCAATTTTCACCGGGGCAAAATTTTTATATACAAAGGGAGTTAAAATGAAACACTACAATATTTTTAAGTTAAGTACTATTNTTNTTATTATTTCTTTAATTTTTATTTCATGCAACAATAAATCTGCAAAGATACCAAATGTTAAAAATGAAGAAGNACAAATGTCTACAAGACCCCTATATGATGAAGAATTACGACCACAATTTCATTTTAGNCCAAAAGAGAATTGGACAAATGATCCNAATGGAATGGTTTATTACAAAGGTACNTACCATTTATTTTTTCAACATAANCCTGTGGGAATTAATTGGGGAAATATGACATGGGGACATTCAGTTAGTTCTGATATGGTTCATTGGGAAGAAATAGAAGATGCTATTGTTCCAGATGAATTGGGTACGATTTTTTCAGGTACAGCAACAGTTGACTGGAATAATTCTGCAGGTTTTCAAGTCGGAGATGAAAAAACTATAGTTGCTTCATATACATATTGTGGAAGTTGTGAACAATTTGGAGATCCAGGACCAGATGAACCATTTACTCAAGCAATAGCTTACAGTACAGATGGTGGAAAGACTTTTACAAAATATTCTGGAAATCCAGTATTAGAAAATATTGCTGGGGGTGGAGATAGAGATCCAAAAGTTTTTTGGCATGAACCATCACAAAAGTGGGTAATGTTATTATACTTAGATTATAAAACGGATGATTTTTGGACTCATAGAAATTGGAGATTTGCATTTTTTAATTCCGATGATATGAAAAACTGGACAAAAGTAAGTGAAATGAAAGATATTGAAATGTTTGAATGTCCAGAAATTTTTGAACTTGCTATTGATGGTAATGAAAATAATAAAAAATGGGTTATTTATGGTGCTAGTGGAGATTATATAATTGGTGATTTTGATGGAAAAACATTTACACGAGAAAGTGGAAGGTTCAGAGGAGATTTTGGACCTAATTTTTATGCATCTCAAACATATAATGATATTCCCAAATCAGATGGAAGACGTATTCAAATTGGTTGGATGAGAGATGGTGAGTATCCAGGTATGCCATTTAATCAACAAATGACTTTTCCGGTAGTTTTAACTTTAAAAACTACTGAAGATGGAATTAGAATGTTTAAAGAGCCAATTAAAGAAATTGAATCAATTTATACATCTAATTCATTATCACTTTCGAATCAAATAGTTAAGCCAAACGAAAATATTCTTGAAGGTTTTAAAGCTTCTTTATTAGATGTGGAAGTAATTGTTGAACCAAGAGGTGCATCTGATTTTGGATTTACAACCAATGAATTAACAATTAGATATTACATTGATGAGGGTGTTTTAGCATCAGGCAATCGTTCTTATCAGAAGCATACTGCTCCTTTAAAACTAGATAACGGAACAGTAAAATTGAGATTGCTCATTGATAGGTCTTCATTAGAGGTTTTTGGAAATGATGGAAGAGTTACACTTTCTTCAAACTATAATGGTTCTGATTCAGTAGAAGAAAATAATATGAATTTGAGGTTTTATTCCAACGATGGTGAAGTACTTATAAAATCATTAAAAATTCATGAACTAAAATCTATTTGGACTGAATCCTAGAAGAAACAAATGATTTAAAGTCAAATTAAATTTTAATTTCTTTAAAAAAATTAATTTTATTTAAATCATGGTATAGAGATTTAACTTCTTCATTATTTAAATGATTATTTTTATCTCTACATAAGCCACAATTTATTCCAATTTCATTCATTACAATTTTTGATGATGGTAAATAATTATATTTTGACATAATTTTTATATACTTAATAGAAAACTTTTGTAATTTTATAGCAAGATTCTTTTTATTAGAGTTAAAATTTTCTATAATTTTATTGTTGAGTGATCCTGCAAAGTTATATGTGCTGCCTATAGCACCAACACATCCTAATTCTAAAGCAGATATTAACATCTCATCAACTCCAAATAGAATATCATATTTTCTATTGTTTAAATTGATACACTTTTTAAGCATTTCTAAATTAGTGTTATTATATTTCAAGCCAACTAATGATTTTAATTCTTTATTAGCAATAATTAAAAAATCTTCCATATCAATTTTTTTCCTACTGAACTTTGGACTTTCATAATAAAAGTACGGAATATCTGGGGTAGTGTTTAGAATGGGTTTTAACCATTTTGCTAATTTTTCAGGTGAATTAACGTTAGGATCTAAACATAGTGAGCTTATGAAATTTGCACCTGAATTTTGAGCTTCAATTCCAAGTTTTGATGAACTAGATTGTTTTTTATGACTAATATTGGCAATAAATATTAAGTTGGTATCTTTTATAATATTACCCCACTCTCTAAAAAGTTTTGATCTTTCGTTAACTGAGAATGATAGTCCTTCACCAGTTGTTCCACCAACATAAACACCTGAAATATTACATTTAGATAAATATTCTACTTGTTTTTTTATATAATTAAAATTTATAGAAAAATCTTTATTTAGGGGTGTATGAACTGCAGCAATGAGACCCTTAATTTTTATATGTTTCAATAAAAAATCTTAACTATAAATAATAAGTTATTTTTCTAATGCCCATTTTATTCCTCTTTGAAGGATTGTCCATGCTTCAGGTATATCAAATACATCTCTGGTATGCCCTAAAGACGTATAAAAAACTTTTCCTTTACCGTATTTTTTTTTCCATACTACAGGCATTGTAACTCCATCTATCCAATAAGAATGTTCATCATTAAAAGTAGTAGTTGCTAATACTTCATTAATTGGATCAACATGCATATAATACTGTTCTGATTTGACTTTAAAATCTTTTAACCCTTTAGTTATTGGATCGTCGGGATCAATAATATTTACAGTATAATCAATAATACCACCAGGATGTGAAACCCATTGACCTCCAACCATGAATTGATATTCGACATTTTTTCTAAATGCATCTCCTAATCCTCCATGCCAACCCGCTAAGGAAACTCCTCTATCCCTTACTGCTTTTAACAAGCCTTTTTCTTGGTCTTCAGTTATTTCAGACATAGTATATATTTGAAGAACAAGGTCAAGTTTTTTCATCAACTTTTTATCTAGGTAAGAATCAAGAGAAGGTGAAACAGTTACGGTATGACCTTCACTTTCTAACCATGGAACTATTAAATCACGCATTTTTTCTGGCTCATGTCCTTCCCATCCACCATAAACAAAAAGTATTTTTTTACTATCCTTATTATGTTGTGTATATATAACTGAATTAAAGGATAAAATAAATATTATAGAAAAAATTAATGTTTTAATTTGAAAAGTTTCCCTCATTTAAGCTCCCTTGTTATGATTTTAGATATTTCTTCCAATTTAAATAAGTATTTTTGTATTCATGTAAAAATTTAATATCAGGTTGATATTCTTTAATGATCTTTAAATTTTTAAAGGATGTTGAAAAATCTTTATAATATCCAATTCCTATTGCTGATCCAGTTGCTGCTCCTTGTGCTCCATCTGTATTATAAATTTCTATTTTAGTGTTACATATATTTGCAAAAGTTTCACAAAAAATTGGACTAAGAAAAAGATTAGCATTACTTACTCTAATTACATTTGGTTTTACATTTATATTTTCCATTATTTCAAGACCATATTTAAATGCGCATGCTATTCCCTCTTGTACAGACCTAATGAAATGATTTTTAGTATGTATGTTGAAATTTAAACCAAAAATATTTGCTCCAATATCTTTATTATTGAATATTCTTTCAGCACCATTTCCAAAAGGATGAATGACTAATCCATCAGAACCAATATTTATATCTTTGCACATATTGTTCATTTGTTCGTATGAAAATTCATTATTAAATAGTTGATTTTTTAACCAACTATTTAAAATTCCACAACCATTAATGCATAATAAAACACCATATTTAGGATTTGAAAGTTGGCTATTTACATGTGAAAAAGTATTTACTCTCATTTGTTTATCAAAAACGGGTTTATCAAAAACACCATAAACTACTCCTGATGTTCCAGCTGTAGCTGCAAATTCACCCGAATTAAGTACATTTAGAGAGAAGGCATTATTTGGTTGATCACCTGCTCTATATGAAATGGGAGTACCTTCTTTTATTCCAGTTTCTTTTGATGCCTCATAGGAAAGTCTACCTTGATCTTCAAAAGTATTAACAATTTCAGGTATTAAATCTGTAGATAAATTAAAATAATCAAATAATTCTTTTGCTAGTGATTGATTTTTAAAATTCCAAAATACACCCTCTGATAATCCAGAAATAGTTGTATTAATTTTACCTGTCAATTTATATGCTATGTAATCTCCTGGAAGCATTATACATTTGATTTTCGAAAAAATATCTGGTTTATTTTCTTGAATCCATTTCAATTTACTTATTGTAAAATTTCCAGGAGAATTGAGATAATTGTTTAAGCAATGATCTTTTCCTAAATCATTTAAGGCTCTTTCTCCTATTTTTACGGATCTGCTATCACACCAAATTATAGAGGGATGTAAAATCTCATCGTTATTATCTAGAATAACTAAACCATGCATTTGATATGAAATACCAATTGAGATTATTTCATCATTTGAATTAATATTTGATACAATTGCTTTAGAGGATTTTATTAGATTTTCCCACCAAAGCTCGGGATTTTGTTCTGCCCAACCGTTTTTTTTTGCAATGATAGGCATTTCTTTTTTAGGAAAAAAATCTGAAGTTTCAACTCTACTGTTTTTTAAATTTAAAAGAGAAGCTTTTACAGACGAGCTTCCTATATCAAATCCGATTGAAAATTGTTTTTTGGGCATAATAATCTTTTCTTAGAATGATTATAAAACTAAATATTTCATTTAATTGAAACAAAATATTTTATTGCATAATTTATCGAACAAAATTTATCTATATTATTAACATTATATATGGGGAAAAAAATGTCAAGAAATGTTGTTACAGGTAAAACAGAGTTTTTTAAAGATATCAAAAAGATTCAGTATGAGGGTAAGGAATCTGATAATCCTTTAGCATTTAAATTTTATGATCCTAAGTTGAAAGTAAATGGTAAAACTTTAGAAGATCATCTAAGATTTGCAATTGCATATTGGCATACATTTGGTCCAAATGGAGCGGATCCATTTGGAATGGATACAAAAGACTATCCGTGGTTAAAAAATAATGACCCTTTATCACAATCTATGGAAAAAATGGATGCTGCTTTTGAGTTTATTTCTAAAATTGGCGCTCCATTTTATTGTTTTCATGATTTTGACATTGCAAATCCAGCATCATCATTTTTAGAAAGTGAGAAAAGACTTAATAAAATGGTTGATTATGCTTTAGAAAAGCAAAATGATTCAGGTATTAAACTTTTATGGGGAACTGCAAATTTATTTTCTCATCCTAGATATATGAATGGAGCATCTACTAACCCAAACTTTGAAGTAGTTGCATATGCAGCAGCACAAGTGAAAAATGCAATTGACGCTACAATTAAATTAGGTGGACAAAATTATGTTTTCTGGGGCGGAAGAGAAGGTTATATGTCTCTATTAAATACTAATATGAAAAAAGAACTTGAACATTTAGCAATGTTTCTGACTCAAGCTAGAGATTATGGAAGAGCGAATGGTTTTAATGGTACTTTTTTAATTGAGCCAAAACCTATGGAACCCATGAAACATCAATATGATTTTGACTCTGCAACTGTAATAGGCTTTTTGAGAGAATTTGATCTTGTTGATGATTTTCAATTAAATGTTGAAGTAAACCATGCTACTTTGGCTCAGCATACATTTCAGCATGAACTTCAAATTTGTACTAACGCAGATATGTTGGGAAGCATTGATGCAAATAGAGGTGATTATCAGAACGGATGGGATACGGATCAATTTCCCATCAATATTTATGAGTTAGTTGAGTCAATGATGGTAATACTAAAAAATGATGGTTTTAGTACAGGTGGTATTAATTTTGATGCCAAGGTTAGAAGAAATTCAACTGATTTAAATGATATATTTATTTCTCATATATCTGGTATGGATGCATTTGCTAGGTCACTAATAATAGCAAATAAAATATTATCTGATTCAGAGCTTCCTAAATTATTAATGGAACGTTATTCAAGTTTTCAAACAGAGAATGGAAAAAAATATGAAAAAGGGGAATTAACTCTTGAGGAATTGTATGATTTATCCTTAAAATTTGGAGAACCTGAAAAAATTAGTGGAAAACAAGAATTATTTGAATCAATAATTAATAATTATATATAAGAAAGTCTTATGAATAAAAATATTTTAAAAATTTCAATTTTAGTTAGTCTTTTTTCATTGAATTTTAGTTGTATAAAAGTAGATGGAATAGAATATAATAGAAAAATTTCCAAAGTTAATACTGAAGTTAATAGAGACCGTATGCCCTGGGCATTTAGGATTAATATGGACGAAAGAGTAAGAAATATAATTCTCGCTTTGAATAAAGAATTGTGGTTGGCTTATGACGCTCAAAAATCTGGTTTGTATAAAGCATGGGTTGGTGGGGTTAATTTTGATGGAATAATTTATAATAATGCACATGGTCTTCAACCAACTTCAAGGGGTGTTCCCTACTTGGTTGATGAGTTAAAAGAATCTCCTTGGTCCATTCATACTGAAAATGGTTCTCAAAAGATTGATGCTGAATATAATGGATACAAACTTTTTGGTGATAAGATAAAATTACAATACAAAATTATTCTTGATAATCAAGAAGAAGTAATAATATCAGAAACTCCAGAATATATTGAAAGTGCAAATATGAATCCAGGTTTGCATAGAGAGTTTACTGTTGTTGGTTTACCAAGTGGTTATGAACTTTCTCAAAATATTAAATTTGAAAATTTAATTGATGTTGATAATCTACATTCAAATTCAAAGATTAATATTAAATCAATAAAAACTAATAAAGATGAAAATGGTTTTAAAGTTGATGCTGAGATTTTCCTTAAAAAAAATGGTAGTACTATTTTACAATCTTTTTTTCCAAAGAATCTATATGTCCATGAAACTAAAAATAAAGGTTCTGAGCAAAAAGTTGTTAATTCAGTTTATGAAGAGCTTGATGGTAAAGCATTAATTGGAAAATTAGGTTGTGTTGCATGTCATTACATTGATAAGGGTGTTTTAGGACCTGCATATCAGGACGTAGCAAATAAATATGATAATTCTGATGATACAAAAAAATATTTAGTTAAAAAAATACAAACTGGCGGTAAGGGTGTATGGGGTCCTCGTCTAATGCCCCCGCATCCTCACATTGATGATGCAACAGGATTAAAAATTGTAGATTTTATATTATCACTGGATACTTTCCAAGATGGTGAATATTTATCAGGTGTAGCGGTCGATTTTTATGATGTAGGTCAAGAGCTTCCATCTATGCCTAAATTATTACCTGGTCAAAACCCTAGTGTATCACAAGTTTTTCCAGATCTATTTTTCCAATCAGGTAATCCTGATGTAGGTTGGGAAGATCAAACAACAGATGATTTCTTAGATTTTTTTAGATATTTTACTATGGATATTGACGCTTATCTAAAAATAGATGAACCTGGAGAATATGAATTTAGATTTTTAGCAGATAAAGGTGGTTCATTTAAATTAAATGATGAAGAACTAGGTTACATAGAAAATTTAGGTTATGTCGATTGGGGAGGAGGTAATCCTGAAAGATTTAATGAATATTTTGAATATTTTAAAGGGGAATCCTCACCATCACTCAAGAGTTATGGCTCAAAATTTTTAGATAAAGGTTATCATAAAATTGATATTGAATTTTATCAAGGAATTCTTACAATGGCTATTGTGTTACAATGGAGAAAAAAAGGAGATTCTAAATTTGAAATGATTCCAGAATCTGTATTGTTTCATGATCCTAGAGATATTAAACCTACCTCTGCTGGATTAAAGGAAATTTATAAAACTAGTCCTCCTGGATTAGGTGGTTCATTAATATCTGTTCATCCAAGTTTTGATTTATTACCAGCAAGACCTGATTCATTTGAACCTAGAGTTGGAGGAATGGACTTCTTGTCAAATGGTGATTTAGCTATAGCAACTTGGGATGGAGAGGTTTTCATTGTAAAAAATTCAATGTCTGGTGATCCTTCAAAAATGTCAGTTAAAAAAATAGCAGATGGTTTGTGTGAACCTTTGGGTCTTGCAGTAGCAAATGATGAGATTTATGTTCAACAAAGATGGGAACTAACAAAGCTTATTGACCTTGATGGGGATGAAATTACTGATCATTATTATCCATTTTCTGATGATTGGGAACACAGTTCAGGTTTTCATGCTTGGGGTTTTGGATTAACATATCGAGATGGATTTTTCTATACCAATACAGGTCCGCAAATTAATTATGGAAATCCTAAAGATGCTGGAAAAACTCTTAAAATATCTATTACTGATGGAACATGGAAAGCTATTGCTCATGGCTACAAGGCACCAAACGGTATAGGATTTGGTTATGGTGGTGATCTTTTTACAACTGATAATGAAGGTGGGTATGTACCAACAAGTAAATTGATGCATCTTGATCTTGATAATGAAGAAGAATACCCATTTTTCGGAAATGCTTATGCTATGGGAAAAGATAGAGCTTCAGCAAAAAAGGTTGCAAAAAACTATAAAATTAAACCTCCAGTAGTTTGGACACCACAAAATGAAATTGGGAATTCTCCTAGTGAGCCTGGTATCTTAAATCAAGGACCTTATAAAAACCAAATGATAATGGGAGATGCAAGACATGGTGGTCTAAAGAGAGTTTTTATTGAAGAAGTAAATGGACAATTACAAGGTGCACTTTTCAGGTTTACTCAAGGTCTTGAAGCAGGTATAAATCGTTTTGTTTGGGGGCCAGATTCATCACTATATGTTGGTGGAGTTGGTGGAACTAATGATTTTACTTGGGAAGGTAAAAGATTTGGTCTTGAAAAATTGACTTATAATGGTAAAACAACATTTGAAATGCTTTCAGTTAAAATCAAATCAAATGGTTTTGAGATTGAATTCACTGAGCCAATTAGGTTAGGAGATGGAATATCACCATCCGATTATCTAGTACAACAATGGTGGTATGATTTAGATAGTGAAGGTGGAGTAAAACAAGATTTGCAAACTTTAGATATAGAATCATTATCGATTTCACCAGATAGAAAAAAAGTTTTCTTGCAAATTAATAATTTGAGTCAGAGTGATCATAAAGGTTTTGATGTAGTTTACATTAAAATGGTTAAACCTTTTTTTAGTGAAAGCTTACAACCACTATGGACATCTGAAGTATGGTATACTTTAAATGAAATACCATCTGCAGTAAATTCTTCTAAAACCTTAACATACTTCAGAGAAGATAATCTATTGTCAAAAGAAGAAAAAAAATATGGTTGGAATCTAATTTTTGATGGAGAGACTTTTAACGGTTGGAAAAACTTTAATAACAAAAAAATAACTAATGATTGGGAAATCGTTAATGGAATGATTTCAAATAAATCTCAAAATGTATCTTTAGTTTCTGAAAATGAATATGAAAATTTTGAACTTGAATTTGATTGGAAAATAGATAGAGCTACTGATGCTGGATTTTATATAAATCTTACAAGTGAGTTTTTAAAGAATAAAAACTTGCCTCCAGGCCTTGAAATGCAAATTATTGATGATAATTCTCATCCTGATGCTGCTGAAAGTAATACTAGAGTTACAGGTTCATTATATGATGTTATTCCATCTAAATTATTAATCTCTAATCCTCCAGGATCGATCAATCATTCTAGAATAGTATCTAAGAATGGTCAAATACAATATTGGTTAAATGGATTACTTGTTTTAGAATATGAAACTAATGGAGATTTTTGGAATAAAGCAGGAGTTGAGCACCCTTACTTTTCTTATAATATGAATGATAGTGGTTATATTGGCATAAGTGCACAAGAAGGAAAAATTTCTTTTAACAATATTAGAATTAGAAATTTAGCTGAAAAAGAATTAATTGGAAGTTTAGATTAATTATGGTGCTAATCTAAATATTTCCCAATTTTTTTCTTTTTTTTCAAAAATAAACCTGTCATGACTTCTGTTATCTCTTCCTTGCCAAAATTCCCAAATTGATGGTTTGATTATATAACCTCCCCAAAAATCAGGTCTTCTAAATTCAATATGTTTAGTTTTTATTTTTAAAATTCTTTTTTCAAGCATTTCTCTATTTTCTATAATTTGACTTTGGGGAGATGAAATTGCGCTAATCTTTGCACCATCAGTTCTAGAATTAAAATAGTCATCTGAAATTTTTTTTGATGTTTTTTTTATTGTTCCTTCAATTCGAATTTGGCGATGAATTTCCCTCCAATAAAAAACTACAGAAACCAAATTATTATTTTTGATTTCTTTCCCTTTTTTACTATCATAGTTTGAAAAAAAAGTTATTGAATCATTTATTATGCCTTTAAAAAGCACATATCTGACTTTAGGAAAATCATTTTTTGATGTTGCAAGTGCCATTGCATTTGGTTCTTTTACTTTTGATAATAGTGCATCATTGAACCAATCTTGAAAAATTAATATGGGTTCTTTTTNTAAGTCTTTTCTTTCAAGTTTTTTGTTTCCATACTCTAGACGAATTTCTTTTAATATTTTATCTGTTATTTTCATTATTTATATTATAACATATACTAATTTTACATTATTTATATTTAATTTTTCAAATGATAGTTAANAATTATTATCAAATATTAAAATCAAATNATTCTTTAATTGACCTTAGATCTCAATCAGAGTTTGAAAAAGGGTCATTTCCTAATGCTATTAATATTCCTATTTTGAATGATGATGAAAGAGAGAAAGTTGGAATAGAATTTAATAATTTTGGAAAAAACTCTGCTTTAGATTTGGGAAAAAAATTAGTTAATAATTCGGAAAAAAAAAAAAGAGTAAATTTATGGTTAAATCATTTAAACAAATTTCCTAAAACCAATCTTTTGTGTATGAGAGGAGGTTTGAGATCTCATATTGCACAAGAGTGGCTAAGGGAAAATGGAAAAGAAGTCCCATTAGTTTTGGGTGGTTATAAAAAATTAAGAAATCATTGTATCAAAATTTTGGATAGAATTGAAGAAATAGATCAAAATTGGATTATTATTGGAGGTAGGACGGGATCAGGAAAAACCAAACTAATTAAAAAAATATCAAATAGTATTGATTTAGAAAATATAGCTAATCATAAAGGTTCTGCATTTGGTTCAAATACTACTTTACAGCCTTCAACGATTAATTTTGAAAATAAATTAGCAGTTGAGTTTTTACAAAAAAAATTAAATAAATTTTTAATACTTGAGGATGAATCTAGGTCAATAGGTAAGAGAATAATTCCTGAAAAATGGTATCAAAAAATGAGAAAGTCCCAAGTTTATATTCTTGAAACAACTTTTGAAGATAGAGTTTTAAATATAAGAAAAGAATATGTTGATGAAAAGATTCAATCAAATGTTACAAAAGAACTTTTAAAAAACTCAATTATCAACTCTTTATATAATATTAAAAAAAAATTAGGAGGAGTAAATTTTCAAAAAATTTCAAATATGATTTTAAAATCTTTTTCTCAAAATAATATGAATAATCATAATGAATGGATTGGATCCTTGCTAAAGCTATATTATGATCCAATGTATGATTATCAATTACTACAAAAGAAAGAAAGAATTTCTTTTGCTGGAAACTTTGATGAAATAAAAAGTAAATTAATTGAAAGATTTTAAATAAAATTAACAAATAAATGTTTTCAATTGGAGGATCTCAATGATAGAAAAAAATTTTTATAAAATAACATTAATTTTTTTAACCACATTTTTTTTTGGATGTTCAAATTCTTCAAATATTTCTGAAGACATTTCTCAAGAAAAGGAAATAGAAGTGAATATAACAAACCCTTTTTTTAATAAAAGCACTTTAGTTTATGGTTATCCACATTTTGACAAAATAAAAAATCCTCATTATTTACCCGCATTTGAAAAAGGTATGAAAGAACATATAAATGAAATTAATGAGATAATTAATCAAGAAGAGAAACCAAATTTTGAAAATACTATTATAAAATTGGAGAAATCTGGAGAATTATTAAATCGAGTTTCTTATGTCTTTTATTCAATGTCATGGGCAAATACAAATGATAGTTTAGAATCCATAAGAACAGAAATAGCTCCTCAGTTATCTGCTCATAATGATGAAATATTGTTAAATGAAAAATTATTTAATCGGGTGGAGAATATTTTCAAAAATAAAGAAAATTTAACTTTAGATAGTGAATCATTGAGGCTATTAGAAGAAACTTATAAATCATTTATAAGATCAGGGGCTAAACTTTCTGTAGATGATAAAGAAAAATTAAAGCAAATAAATGAGTCTATTGCACAGAACACCACAACTTTAACTCAAAATGTTCTAAAAGAAGTGAACGAATTAGCAATAGTCGTCGATAATCGTAATGAGTTAGATGGATTATCTGAGTCAATGATTGAAGTGTTATCACAAGAAGCTATAAAAAGAGGATTGGATGATAAATTTGTTATTACTTTACAAAATACAAGTGGTCAGCCAATATTGGCAAATTTAAAAAATAGAAAACTGAGAGAAAAAATCCATAAAACTTCTTTATCTCGAGGNAGTAGTGGGGGNNAATTTGACAATAAAGAAANNTTTTTAAATCTTATAAAATTAAGGACACAAAAAGCAAATCTATTGGGTTTTAANAATTATGCTGAATANTCATTAGATGAACAAACTGCCAAAACTGTNGAAGCTGTAAATGAAAGATTAGCCAGTTTAACTCCACCGTCNGTAAGGAANGCAAATAAAGAAGCAATTGAGTTGCAAAAAATAATTAATTCTGAAGATAATAATTTTAAATTAGAATCATGGGACTGGGATTTTTATAGTGAAAAATTAATGCAACAACAATATCAGTTTGATGAATCAGAGATGAAACCGTTTTTTGAGCTAAACAATGTTTTTTTTAAAGGAGTATTTTTTTCAGCTGAAAAACTTTTTGGATTAAAATTTAAAGAAATTACTACTTTACCAATTTATCATCCAGAAGTAAGAACATTTGAAGTTTTTGATAAAGATGAATCACTAATATCAATTTTTATACTTGATCCTTATNCACGATCTTCAAAACGTGGAGGTGCTTGGATGAATGCTTATGTTCCACAATCAAAATTACTTAATCAAAAACCTATTATTGCAAATCATCTAAATATAAATAAACCTGCTGATGAGAATGATCCTACTTTAATGACATTTGATGAAGTAATTACTGCTTTTCACGAATTTGGACATGCAATACATGGAATTTTATCTGATGTAAATTATCCATCTTTTTCAGGGACATCAGTCCCAAGAGATTTTGTAGAATTTCCTTCACAAGTTTATGAAATGTGGGCAACTTGGCCTGAAGTATTGGAAAATTACGCAATACATTTCAAAACAAATGAACCCATGCCAAATGATTTACTGCAAAAGGTTTTAGATGCAAGGAAATTTAATCAAGGATTTAAAACAGTAGAATATTTAGCAGCGTCTTTGTTAGATCAGGCATGGCATCAAATTAGTATTGATGAAACACCTAATTTAAATGATTTTNTTACNTTTGAATCNAATGCTTTAATGAGCGCAGGAATTAAATTAAACACAATTCCACCTAGATATAGAACNACTTATTTTTCCCATATTATGGGTGGTTATTCCGCTGGATATTATTCNTATATATGGAGTGAAGTTTTNGATGCTGATACAGTNGAATGGTTTAAAGAAAATGGTGGATTAAAGATGGAAAATGGTGANCATTTTCGAGAAACTTTATTATCAAAAGGCGGTAGTAAAGATGCCATGAATCTTTTTATGGATTTTAGAGGTCAAAAGCCTGATATTAAACATTTATTAAATAGAAGAGGTTTAAATTAAATNATATTTAATTTNAATTTTTATGAATGTAAAATANTTTATTATATTANTTTTTTTTTTCTTTAGTCTTTTCCCAGCAAGTAACTATAGATAAGAAAAAAATATTAATTTTACCCCAGAATAAAAATGATGAAATTTCTTATCAAATAACTCGAATTTTTTCAGGACAGGCAGCAAAACTAAAAAGATTTGAAATTATAGATAGAAACAACCTATCAAAAATACTTGAAGAGCAATCATTGGGACTCACAGGAGTGATTATTGATGATGATATAGTAGAAATTGGTAATATTGCTGGTGCAGATGAAGGAATTCTTATAAATGTAATAGCTTTTGGCCAAAAAGGAGTTAAACCTAAAGAAGAAATAGAAGAAGAAAAAAAAGATAGAGAAAAAATTAGAAAATCTGGAGTGGTTTCAATTATTGCNAGAGATATAATAAAAGCGGTAATTGANAATGATAAAAACAAAAAAAATGAACTNTACCCTAATAATATNCATACTACAATTAGGGTTCAATATGANATAATAAACTTAAAAACTGGTCAAACAATAGATTCTTANANCTCGAATNCAAATTATACTGGAGGTAATTTATCATATTCTTTATCTCAGGCATTATCAATTATTTCTCAAGATANTCAATTTAAATTNAGANCTTTTTATTCTNTAACCAGCGAAGTNCTTGATGTNAATGGAAATAATTTGACTATGTTGTTGGGCTCGAATATTGGTGTAAAGAAAGGATCAATTTTTATGATTCAAACACCTGAAAAATCAAGAGAAATTCGAGGAAGAGTTATTACTATTCCTGGTGAAAATATTGGATATGCAAGGGTAGAAAGAGTTAGTGNTGATGCAAATACTAGTAGNGTTTTAAGAAAATGGAGTAAAATTAAGCCTGGNATGATTGCTTTGGAAAATCCAAAAAGAACTTATGTTGGAAGTTTTAGTTTTGGNTTTTCTGANACATCTCCAGAGGCTCTAATTAATCTTAAAATTTCAAGNAATCCTTTTGGTAAATTAGATGGAAAAATTTCATTNCAAGGTGGCTCCTTAAAAACAAAATTTTTGACATATGATCAAGAAGTTTCATATAANTCTACTGGATTTGTTGGTTTAGGAATACATCTTGATTATAATCTTTTAAATGTACCATTTGGATTATTAACAACTGGNTTAACTTTACCATTTTATTTTACCTCAACAAAAGATGANTATGATAATGAAGTGAGCAGTGTTTTATCGGGATTATTNTTAGAAAGCAGTTTGTCNTTTATGATAAATCCAAAATTTGATTTTATTTTTAATTTATCCCTTCCAATTACAGAGTTTAACAATAGTAATTGGACTTTTTTAGATGAGAATGATGATGATTCAAGCAATGAAACTGATGCTGTTTGGATTAATCAATATTCTCCAGAATCTCTATTTCAAGATTTTCAACTGTCCTTNGGTTTTAGATTTTTTATTTTTTAATTCTAGGTAATAANTATTTCAATTAATCACAAATTCACAGAAACTTTAATCATNGGGAGTGGAATATCTGGTTTAACATGTGGTAATATTTTAGAAAAAGAAAAGAAAGATTTTTTAATAATTGATAAAAATAATAAAGTTGGTGGTCGAGTTCAAAGTGATTATTTNGATGGATTTATTCTTGATAAAGGCTTTCAAGTTTATTTAACTGATTACTCATTGGGNAANAAATTTTTAAATTATTCAAATTTAAACTTTTGTTTTTTTAAACCAGGAGCNAAAATTTATAAAAATTCAAATTTTTANNACATTTCAGATCCTTTAAAAAATCCTCAAGAACTTCATAAAACATTATTTTCTCCATTAGCATCATTCAGTGATAAATTAAAAATTCTTTATTTAAAAAACCTTTTATCAAAATTTGATAATGATGATTTTTTAAATGATAAAGATATGTCTACAAAAGAATATCTTAAAAAATTTGGTTTTTCATTAAAATTNATAAATGATTTTTTTGTNCCTTTTTTTGGTGGAGTTTTCTTAGAGAATGAATTAACAACTTCATCTAGTTTNTTTAAATTTGTTTTTTCTAAATTTTCTAANGGAANTGTTGTTATTCCAAAGAAAGGAATGCAAGAAATTCCAAATCAATTATATAATAATATTAGTGANGAAAAAGTTATATTAAATACTAAGGTTGTTTCATTAGATAATAATAAAGCAATTATTAATGATGGAACTTTTATAGAATTTAAAAAACTTGTTNTAGCTGGAGATATAAATGATGTTANTCCTANAATGATAAAATATAATAGTGTGAAATGTTTTTACTTTGTTTGTGATGAAAAAATTTCTAACGATAAATACATACATCTTTTTCCTGAAGATGATTTAATTAACAATGTTGTATTTATAAATAATATATCACCAAGCTATGCGCCAAATGATGTTTCGCTTTTGTCTATATCTTTAATTGGAAATTTTTTAAAAACAGAAAACTTAATTAAAATTATTCAAAATAAAATTTCTAAAATTTATAGAATCAANTTAAATAAGATTCANTTTTTAAAAAAATATNAAATTGATAAAGCNCTTCCACATCAATCAANAGGGTATTNCGAGAGAANTNTTAANCCAAGTANGGATTATTTTTTTTCTGGCGATCATACAACNCATAGTTCAATTGAGGGAGCAATGTTAAGTGGAAAAAGAATTGCNGATAGATTAATTAATTAGNTTTTTCTTNTCTAATAAAAACTGGGTTAATTTCNGATGAGTCTTTTCTGCTNTATAAATAACCACTAGTATTAAAATCAAGCAAATCANTAGTTTTNTCTATTTTGTTTTGAATAATGTATCTTGACATCATTCCTCGAGCTTTTTTTGCATAAAANGAGATTAATTTAGGAACACCATTTTTAATGTCCTTGAATATCGGTGTTATAACTTTTCCATTTAAAGTTTTTAAATCAACAGATTTAAAATATTCATTTGAAGCACAATTAATTATTGTTTTATTTTTATGTTTTTTTAATTCTTCATTTAATTTCAGGCTAATTTTATTACTCCAAAATTCATAAAGATTTTTATTGGTTTCAATTTTTAATTTAATTCCCATCTCTAATCGATATGGTTGAATTAAATCTAATGGTTTTAACAAACCATATAAACCTGATAATATTCTAAAGTGATTTTGAGCATATGAAAGATCGTTTGAGTCAAATGAATTTGCATTTAACCCAGTGTATGTATCACCTTGAAAAGCAAAAATTGCTTGTTTTGAATTTTTAATATTGAAAGGTATAGACCAGTTTTGAAAACGGTCTGAATTTAAGCTTGCTAACTTATCACTTATATTCATTAATCTCTTTAAATCTTCTTTTTCAAGTTTTTTTGTTTCGTTAACTAGTTTAGATGATTCATTAAGAAAGTCACATTGTGAGTAACTATTTGATTGTGAAGGTGAATCAAAATCTAGAGTTTTGGCTGGGGAAACAACTGCAATCATTTTTATCCTTTATATGGAATATAGTTATTTTTTTAAAAATTTAAAATATACAGGGTAGAGAATTTTTCTTATTGCAATAGGGAAAACCATTATAGGGTAAATGAAAATTCCTAAAAAATTGTTTTTGTGTTTAAAATTCAATTCATCTTTAATAATAATAAGTTCATTTTTTTTATATATGCGATGAATGTGTAGCCAGCTAATTAACCCAAAAGGTAAAATTTTACCATGGTCTTTAAATTCAAAACTATTATTTGAAGATTCAAAATCAGAGTGATAGACTGACATCGTATGCCATTTAAATAACCAGATTTTAAATTGTGCTTCCATATTATTTTTAATGCCTTCCCATTTTAATATTTTAACTGGCTGTCCAATTATTAAAAATTTTATAAAAGCTGGTTCTTGAAAGTTTTTTTTAATTTGATTTAATGCTGACTTTTTTATTGAAACTTCTTGGGTATATTTCATTTAAATAAATTTTTTAATATTTGAATTTTATTATTAATACAAATTCTCTTAATTTAATGGTGTATATAATGTATAAATTTAAGTTAATTATATTTACAATAAAACTAAGTTCAAAAGTATGGATTTCCAATTGAAGGAAAATAAAATTTCTACAACTGATGCAATTAATTTAGAGCATAAATATGGAGCTCATAATTATAAACCATTACCTGTTGTGTTAAAAAAAGGAGATGGGATAAAAGTATGGGATGTTGAAGATAATGAATATTTAGATTTTTTATCTGCTTATTCAGCTGTTAATCAAGGTCACAGTCATCCTAAAATAATTTCAGTATTAATTGATCAAGCTAAACAATTGCAATTAACTTCCAGAGCATTCTACAATGATGTTTTAGGAACATATGAAGAATTTATAACCCAATTATTTGGTTATGATAAAGTATTACCAATGAACACAGGCGTTGAGGGGGGTGAAACTGCAATTAAGTTATGCAGGAAATGGGCTTATAAGGTAAAGGGTGTTAAAAAGAATAAAGCAAAAATTTTATTTGTTGAAGGAAACTTTTGGGGAAGAACATTAGCTGCATGTTCATCTTCATCTGACCCTGATTGTTATGAGGATTATGGTCCGTTTATACCTGGTTTTGAAATTATTCCATATAATAATTTAGAGTCTTTAAGGATTGCTCTGCAAGATGAAAATGTTGCAGGATTAATGCTTGAGCCTATTCAAGGAGAAGCTGGTGTTATTGTTCCAGATGAAGGTTATCTAAAACAAGCTTATAATTTATGTAAGGAAAACAATGTACTTTTTATTGCAGATGAAATACAAACTGGATTAGGAAGAACTGGTAAAATGTTGTGTTGTGATTATGAGAATGTAAAACCAGATATTTTAGTTTTAGGTAAGGCACTTTCTGGAGGAATGTTACCAGTTTCTGCAGTATTAAGCTCCGATGAAATAATGTTGACAATTAAGCCTGGTCAACATGGTTCAACTTATGGAGGAAATCCATTAGCATGTAAAGTTGCTCAAACTGCATTATCAGTAATCATAGAAGAAAAAATGGTTGAAAACTCTTATAATTTAGGAAAAATTTTTAGAAGTAAAGTTGCTCAAACTATGGAAAGAACAAATTTAATCAAGGAAGTAAGAGGTAAAGGTTTATTAAATGCTATCGAAATTAATGATTCTCCAAATAGTCGTACCGCTTGGAATATTTGTATTGAATTAAAAAATAATGGACTTTTGGCTAAACCAACTCATGGTAATATTATAAGATTTGCTCCTCCTCTTATAATTAACGAAAAATCAATTTTGAGAGCATGTGAAATTATTGAAACATCATTTTTAGCATATGAAAAAAAATAGTTTTACTGATAATTTTCAAAAAAGACATATTGGTCTATTGTCAAATGATGAAAAAAAAATTCTAAACTTTTTGGGGTTTAATAATCTTGATGATTTTATAAATGAAGTAATTCCTAATTCAATTAAACAAAGAAAAAAATTAATCTATCCAAAGAATTTATCAGAATCTAAAGTCATCGAGAAATTAGATGAATATGCCAAGTTAAATACAACTGGTAAATGTTATATTGGTCAAGGTTATTATCCTTGTATTATTCCTCAGGTAATTTTGAGGAATATTTTAGAAAATCCATCTTGGTATACAGCATATACGCCATATCAATCAGAAATCTCCCAAGGTAGATTAGAAGCCTTGTTAAATTTTCAAACTATGGTTAGCGATCTTACTGGATTGCCTATATCTAATGCATCATTGCTTGATGAGGGAACCGCTGCAGCTGAAGCAATGAATATGTTTTTCAGAAAAAGTAAAAATGGCTCAATTTTCTTGGTAGATTCTGAATGTCATCCACAAACCATTGAGATAATTAAAACTCGTGCTGAAGCTTTGAGTATTAAAATTAATGTTGAACATTACTCAAAATTTAAATTTAATAATGAAGTTTTTGGTGCTATTATTCAATATCCAAATTCATCAGGTGAAATCATCAATTATTCTGATTTTATCAATGAAGCTCATAAAAACAACACTTTTGTTTGTGTTGCCTCAGATTTAATGGCATTGACATTAATTAAGCCCCCAGGTGAATTTAATGCTGACGTTGTAATAGGAAATTCACAAAGGTTTGGTGTGCCACTTGGATATGGAGGTCCACATGCAGCCTTTTTTTCAACTTCGAATGAATTTAAAAGATTAATTCCTGGAAGAATTATTGGTATAACTAAAGATAAAGACGGAAATAATGCATTTAGAATGGCACTTCAAACAAGAGAGCAGCATATTAGAAGAGATAAAGCTACTTCAAATATATGCACTTCGCAAGTTTTATTAGCCATAATGGTAAGCATGTATGGGGTTTATCATGGTCCTGAAGGTTTAAAATCAATAGCTGAGACAATAGCGTCAAAAACAAAATTTGTTCATAAAATATTAAAAAAATCAGGCATTGAAGTTTTGACTTCAACTTTTTTTGATACAATACGTTTTTTTCCACAAAATGATTGGAAATTAATTGCTAAAGAAAAAAATATCTTTATTAGAGAATTTAATGATAATTCAGTTAGTGTTTCTTTAGATGAAACAAAGGATGAAAATGATATTATTAATCTTTTAAAATGTTTTGGAGTTCAAGTTAAAGATGTGGTTTTAGAAAAAAATAATTTTAATGGACATAAAAGAAAATCAAGATTTATGCAAAATGACGTCTTTAATTTTTTTCACTCAGAAACAAAATTAATGAGATATATAAGGAAATTAGATAAAAAAGATTTTTCATTAGCCAATGGAATGATTCCATTGGGTTCTTGTACAATGAAATTAAATGCATCTTCTCAACTACATTCTTTAAGAAATCCAGGTTTTTCGAATTTACATCCTTTTGTAGATAAAAAACATTCTAAAGGTTATAAGTTAATGATTGATGATTTAAAGAAATGGTTAACTGATATTACAGGTTTTAATGATATATCATTTCAACCTAATTCTGGTGCCCAAGGAGAATATGCAGGTTTATTAGTTATAAGAGCTTATCACAAAAAAAATAGTCAACAAAATAGAAAAATATGTTTAATTCCTTCTTCAGCACATGGAACCAACCCCGCAAGTGCGATTTTAGCAGGAATGGAAGTTTGGGTCATTAATTGTGATAATCATGGAAATATTGATAAAAATGATTTAATTGAAAAAGTAAAGAAGGCCAATAATGATTTGGCTGCATTGATGATAACTTATCCATCTACTCATGGTGTTTTTGAAAATGATATGATTGAAATTTGCAAAATTATTCATGAAAATGGTGGATTTGTTTATTTGGATGGAGCAAATATGAATGCAATGGTAGGCCTCAGCAAGCCAGGTGAAATCGGAGTTGATGTATGTCATTTGAATTTACACAAGACTTTTGCTATTCCTCATGGAGGAGGAGGGCCGGGGATGGGGCCAATTTGTGTGTCAAAAAAGTTAAGTCCTTTCTTACCTAAAAATCTCTTTGAAGATAACAATAATAATAAAATTGGACCTATTTCTTCATCTGATTATAGTAGTGCATCTATTTTGACAATCCCATGGTCATATATTTCTATGTTGGGTGGAAGTGGCTTATCAAAAGCTACTAAAATTGCTATTTTAAATGCTAATTACCTTGCAAAAAAATTATCTAATCATTATAAAATTTTATACACTGCTAAAAATGGTCTTATAGCTCATGAATTTATTATTGATTTAAGACCATTTAGAAAAAGTGCTGATATCTCTGAGGAAGATATTGCAAAAAGATTAATTGATTATGGTTTCCATGCCCCTACTATGAGTTGGCCAGTCGTAGGAACTATGATGATAGAACCAACAGAGAGTGAGGATATAAATGAGCTAAATAGGTTTGCCGAATCAATGATTAGTATTAGAAAAGAAATCAAGGAAATTGAAGATGGAATATGTGATAAAAATAATAATTTGTTAAAAAATGCACCTCATACAGCCTTAAAATTATTAGAGGATAATTGGAATTATTCTTATTCGAGAAAACAAGCTGCTTTTCCTTTGAAAAATTCTAATGAAAATAAATTTTGGCCAAGTTGTAGTAGAGTAGATAATGCACTTGGTGATAGAAATTTGATATGTACATGTCTTCCAGTTGAAATGTATAAAAAATAAAATCATGGAACCTATTTTTTATATTATAATTATTACAGCGATTGTTTTTGAATATTTAATTTCATCAACAAGCACTATTTTAAATATGAATAGTATTTCTGAGACTCTTCCAAAAGGATTTGAGGGGGTTTACGATGAAGATAAATATGCAAAATCACAAAAATATTTAAAAAGCAACTCCCAATTTAGTTTATTTTCATCTTCATTTAGTTTTTTATTAATAATGGTGGTTATTCATTTTGGGTTTTTTGGAATTTTAGATGAATTTGTAAGATCCAAGACAACAAATCCTGTTTATGCAGGATTGGTTTTTTTTCTTATAATATTTGTAATAAATGATTTAATTAATCTCCCATTTTCCCTATTTAAGAATTTTGTAATTGAAGAAAAATTTGGATTTAATAAAATGACAATTTCAATTTTTATTAAGGATAAATTAAAAAGTTATTTCCTAATTTTTTTTATTGGTGGAATTACAATGTTTTTAATATTATCTTTTTTTAATTATTTTGATGAATTTGGTTGGTTGATTGTATGGATTTTTTTAACTTTTTTTTCTATCTTAATTCAGCCAATTTTTATTCATTTTATAGCTCCTATGTTTAATAAATTTACTCCTCTAGGTGATGGTGAATTAAAAACTGCTATTGCTAAGTACTCAAAAAAAAATAATTTTCCAATATCAAAAATAGATATAATGGATGGAAGTAAAAGGTCAAATCATTCAAATGCATATTTTACTGGTTTTGGTAAGAGTAAAAGAATTGCATTATTTGATACTTTGGTTAAAAATCATAATACGGATGAGATAGTTTCAGTTGTTGCTCATGAGGTAGGTCATTATAAAAAAAAACATATATTATTTGGTATGATTGTTAGTGTAATTCAAACTGGATTAATGTTATTTTTGTTTAATATCATAATTAATAGAGTTGGTTTGTTTAATGTATTTGGGGTTTCTGAGCCTTCAATTTATGGAGGGTTAGTTTTTTTTGGATTGTTATTTGCTCCTTTAAACATGGTAATATCATTAATTTCAATAGCAATAAGTAGAAAGAACGAATTCGAAGCAGATCAATATGCTTTAGAAACTACTAAAAATCCAAAAGCGTTAATTTCTATGTTAAAAGGTTTAGCTTCAAGTAATTTATCACATTTGACTCCTCACCCGTTTACTGTATTTTTAGAATATAGTCATCCTCCTGTTTATGAAAGAGTAAAAAAAATTGAAAAAAAATAAATATTTAGTAATTAATTCTAATATGAATAAAGATAGTAAATCTTCATTTATAACAGATTTGTTAATAAAAAAAATAAATGAGAAAAATGATTCCAAGTTTAATAGTGAACTAATTCTATTAAGTGAATTTGATATTCCACTATGTAATGGAAGTAATCATTTAAATAATAAAATTGTTTTAGATTTAAATCATAAAATAAATAAAAGTGATGGGATTATTATATTTACACCTATATATAATTATAATATTAATTCAGCTTTGAAAAATTTAATTGAAATGACAGGAAATGCTTGGAAGGAAAAATTTTTAGCATTTGTTTGTATAGCAGGCGGTGAAAAGAGTTATATGTCAGTTATGTCCTTAGCTAATTCATTAATGTTAGATCATAGGTGTGTTATTATTCCAAGATTTGTTTATGTTACAGGTACTGATTTTATTACTGATTCTAAGTTAAATGATAATATAATGACTAGAATTAATGGCTTAGTTGATGATTTAATAAAGTTTGTAAAGTCTTTAACTTAAAAAAAGGAAAATCTAAAAATGCAAAAAGGTAGTATTAATAGAGTTATTTTAGTTGGATATTTAGGATCTAAGCCAGAATTTGCTCAAACTCCTAGTGGAACTAATGTTGCAAATTTTAGTATAGCAACAACGGAAAGTAGAAGAAATTCTGAAGGTATTAATGAAGATAGAACTGAATGGCACAGATGTGTTGTTTTTGGAAGGTCAGCTGAAATTGCACAAAATTATTTAGATAAAGGTTCTTTGATTTATATTGAAGGAAGATTGCAGACTGATTCTTGGGAAAAAGATGGTATAAAAAGAAGCTCAACCAAAGTAATTGGAGATATGTTTACAATGATAGGGCCAAAACAAAATTCTCGTTCAAATGAAACATTTACTGAGCCGGTAAATGAACCTAATAATACAGAAACTTTTTCTAATAAAGCTTCTAATACTTCTAATAGTAACAATACTGAAGATGATATTGATTTGCCATTTTAGTAATAGTAATAAAAATAAATACTAATATTTATAATTTTAAGTATATTATAATATGATAATGGATAAAAAAGATAAAGAAATATTAAATATTCTTCAAGAGAATGGAAGAATGACAGCTAGTGAAATTTCTGATAGAATTGATTTATCAATTCCAACAGTAGCTGAAAGAATCAGAAAACTTACTGAGTTTGGGTTTTTAAAAGAATTTAGAGCAATAGCTGGAGCAAAAAAAGTTGGTTATGATGTAACAGCATATATCTTATTAGATATGTCATCAGCAAGTGACTATAATGATGTTGTTGAAAAATCAAAAAAAAATAGTGAGGTCTTAGAGTGTCATTCAATAACTGGAGAGGGTTCTCATATTCTAAAAATAAGAACTCGAAACACATCTTCTCTTGAATTGTTATTAAGGGACATTCAAGCTTGGCCAGGGGTTAGAAGAACAAGGACAATGATTGTTATGTCAACAATCAAAGAGACTACAAACTTACCTATTTAACTGTTAATATTTTTTTATTCCCTCTATCTTTTTCTATTAATAATTCAGTAAATTATAAGCAAATATGTTTCTTGTTTATATGTTTTTGTGGGTGATTAAATAAGATAGCTAGTCTTATGTGTAAAAAATGGTAATTTGATGAACGTATCCAACAAAAAAAATAATTTTCCTAAAAAACAGGGCCTTTATGATCCTGCGAATGAAAAAGATAGTTGTGGATTAGGTTTTGTTGCAAACTTAAATGGAATTCCTTCCAGGCAAATTGTATTGGATGCATATGATATGTTGAGAAATATGGATCATAGGGGAGCATGCGGTTGTGAGGAAAATACTGGTGATGGCAGTGGTATTTTAACAGGGTTACCCAGTTCATTTTTGAATAAAGTAGTTTCAAATGAATTAAATACAAATCTTCCAAAAAATGGGATGTTTGGAACAGGAATAATATTTTTACCAACTATAAAAAAAGAAAAAGAAGAGTGTGTTAATTTTTTAGAAAAAATTATTATAAACAGAGGTCATAAAATTATTGGATGGAGAAATGTTCCTGTAAGTTCATCTAAAGCTAATATTGGCCCCTCAGCAAAAGCCTCTGAGCCTGATATAATGCAAATATTTATAGGACCAAAAAATAATTTTTCAAGTAGTGATTTTGAAAGAGAGTTATATCTAATAAGAAAATATTCCTCTCATTATTTAAGATCAAGGAATTCATTAAGTCAAAGTCATTTATTTTATATATGTAGCCTTTCAACAAAAGTAATTATTTATAAAGGAATGTTAACTACAGATCAGTTATCAATTTATTTTGATGATTTAAATGACAAGGATTTTGCATCTCATATCGCTATGGTTCATTCTAGATTTTCTACAAATACTTTTCCAAGTTGGGATAGAGCTCAGCCATTTCGATTTATGAGTCATAACGGGGAAGTAAATACTGTTAAAGGAAATACTAACTGGATGAGAGCTCGTGAGGGAACTCTTAGCAGTGATTTATTTGGAGAAGAATTAAATAAATTATTTCCAATTATTGAACCTGATGGTTCAGACTCAGGTAATTTTGATAATGTTTTAGAGTTCTTGTTAATGACAGGTAGAACTCTCCAAGAATCTATTTTGATGATGATTCCTGAAGCTTGGCAAAAACATAAGGATATGGATAATTTCAAAAGAGATTTTTATGAATATCATTCATGTATGATGGAGCCTTGGGATGGTCCAGCATCCATTGCATTTACTGATGGTGATTATATTGGTGCTATTTTAGACAGAAATGGTTTAAGACCAAGTAGATATTATTTAACACATGATGATAGAATTATTATGGCAAGTGAAGTTGGAACAATAAATCTTGATCCAAAATTAGTAAAATCAAAAGGAAGATTACAACCTGGTAAAATACTTCTCGTTGATATGAATCAAGGAAGATTGATTCCAGATGAAGAAATTAAGCAAGAGTTTTCTACTAATAGACCCTATGGTAAATGGTTGAAAAAAAATAAAATTTATATTGAAGATTTACCTGATATTCCTAACTCTGAAAGTTTACATCAAGACAACTTAATTCAGAGAATGCAAGTGTTTGGTTATACTTCTGAAACAATGAGATTTATGCTTATTCCTTTGATTCATGAAAAAAGGGATCCAATTGGTTCTATGGGAAATGATTCTTCTTTGGCTTGTTTAAGTGATAAGCCAAGAATGTTATATGATTATTTCAAGCAAATGTTTGCTCAAGTAACTAATCCTGCTATTGATTCTATTAGAGAAGAAATAATTATGTCTTTAGAATGCTATATTGGTCCAGAAAGAAATTTAATTGAATCGACTGAAAAACATTGTAATAGGTTGAAAATTTCTCATCCTATTCTATCTAATCAAGAATTACATAATGTTAAGAATATGAATCATGAATCATGGAAAACAAAAACCATCGATATAACTTTTGAGAAATCTACAGGTTCTTCTGGTATGTTGGATGCAATAAAACGAATTTCTTTAGAGTCAGAAAATGCTGTAAAAGATGGTTTTAGTTTGATAGTTTTATCTGATAGAGCAATTAATAAAAATAAAATGCCAATAAGTTCAATTTTAGCAATTGGTTCTGTTCATCATCATTTGGTAAAAAAAGCTTTAAGAACTCAAATTGGTATAATTCTTGAAACTGGTGAAGCTAGAGAGGTTCATCATCATTGTTTATTAATTGGGTATGGAGCAGATGGAATTAATCCTTATCTTGCTTTTGAATCATTATGCAAATCAAGGTTAGATGGGTTGACTAATAAAGAAAGTTTCCCAGATGATGATTCTATTATTTCTGCATACAAAAAAGGAGTTGCTAAAGGAATTTTAAAAGTTTTAGCTAAAATGGGTATTTCCACATTACAATCATATAAAGGGGCTCAGGTATTTGAAGCTATTGGTTTAAAAGACGAGGTGATAAACTTAGCTTTTGTTGGAACTGCTAGCAGAGTTCAAGGGATTGGTTTTGATGTGATTTTTGAAGAAAGTTTAAGAAGGCATTCATTGGGATATCCTAATAAAAAAGAAAGAGCTGTTGTTGATCTGAGCAATCCAGGAGAATTTCATTGGAGAGCAGAAGGTGAAGTTCATGCTTGGAATCCTGAATCAATTTCATATTTGCAAAAAGCATCATCCGAAAATAATATCAAATCATATGAATTGTTTTCTAAGCATATTAATGCTCATTCGAAAGCAAAATCTACTCTTCGAGGTTTAATGGACTTTTCTTTTAATGAAACAATTCCAATTGAAGAAGTAGAGCCGGCAAGCGAAATAGTAAAAAGATTTTGTACGGGTGCAATGAGTTTTGGTTCAATTTCATCAGAGGCGCATGAAAGTTTAGCTATTGCTATGAATCGAATTGGAGGAAAAAGTAATACTGGTGAGGGTGGTGAAGATCCAGAAAGATTTAAATTAATGAAAAATGGTGACTCTAAAAGATCTGCAATTAAACAAGTTGCTTCAGGTAGGTTTGGGGTTAGTATTTGGTATTTATCTAATGCGGATGAAATCCAAATTAAGATTGCTCAGGGTGCTAAGCCAGGTGAGGGTGGTGAATTGCCAGGGCATAAAGTAGATGGAATAATTGGAAAAATTAGAAATTCTACTCCTGGTGTAGGTTTGATAAGTCCGCCCCCGCATCATGATATTTATTCAATTGAGGATTTAGCTCAACTTATATATGATTTAAAGAATTCAAATCCTTCCGCTAGGATAAGTGTAAAACTTGTTTCAGAGGTAGGTGTTGGAACTATTGCTGCGGGAGTTACAAAAGCTCATGCTGATCATATAGTTATTGCAGGTGCATCTGGAGGAACTGGTGCTTCCCCTCTTACAAGCATAAAACATGCAGGCTTACCATGGGAATTAGGAATCGCTGAAACTCATCAAACCTTAATTTTGAATGATTTGAGAAGTAGGGTTGTATTACAAACTGATGGTGGAATAAAAACAGGAAGAGATGTCGTAATAGCTGCTTTGCTTGGAGCTGAAGAAATAGGTTTTGCTACTGCTCCATTAGTTACAATGGGTTGTATAATGATGAGAAAATGTCATTTAAACACTTGTCCTGTTGGCATTGCAACTCAAAACCCAGAATTAAGAAAAAAATTTTCAGGACAGCCTGAATATGTTATTAATTACTTATTTTTTGTTGCTGAGGAAGTTCGTCAATTAATGTCAGATTTAGGTTATAAGAATTTTAATGAAATGATTGGTAGATCAGATAGATTAATAATGGAAAAAGCTATTAACCATTGGAAGTCTGATGGAATTGACCTTACTTCAATTCTTAATCCAGTTAAAAAACCACATGATCGAGTGGGGACTTATTGTACTCAAAAACAAGATCATGGTCTAGACTCTGCTTTAGATAATAAATTAATAGAGTTGTCTCAAGACGCAATTGATCATGGAAAAAAAGTTCATATAAAGTTACCAATTAAAAATATTAATAGAACTGTTGGAACTATTTTAAGTCATATTGTAGTTAAATCAAATGGTCCAAAAATGCTCCCTGACGGTACAATTAATATTAAATTTAATGGTTCTGCGGGTCAAAGTTTTGGTGCTTTTCTTGCAAAAGGTATTGATTTGAATTTAGAAGGTGATTCTAATGATTATGTTGGAAAAGGTCTGTCTGGAGGAACTATAGCAATTTATCCTCCTGTTCAATCAACTTTTAAAGCTGAAGAAAATATAATTGTTGGAAATGTTTGTCTATATGGAGCAACTAGTGGAAATGCATTTATAAGTGGAAGAGCTGCAGAACGTTTTTGTGTTAGGAATAGTGGTGCAATTGCAGTCGTTGAAGGTATTGGTGATCACGGGTGTGAATATATGACAGGAGGTAGGGTAATTGTTTTAGGGCCGACTGGAAGAAATTTTGCAGCTGGAATGTCAGGTGGAATTGCATATATATGGGATCAAAAAAACCTCTTTAAGAAAAATTGCAATCTGGAAATGGTAGAACTTGAAGATTTGATTGATAATATAGAAATTAAAGATGTAAAAATGTTAATTAATGAACATATTAAAAGAACGGGTTCGAATATTGGTAAGTATATTATAAAAAATTGGAATTTAGAGGTTAATAAATTTATAAAAGTCATGCCTACTGATTATAAAAGAGTTTTAAATAAAATTAAAATTAAGGAAACAAACTTAACTTGATAACATTTAAAATGAGTATTTTGCAAAAAGGGAATTTTAATGGGTAAGACTACAGGTTTTTTGGATTATAATAGAAAAGTTGTTCCATATAGAGATCCAAAAAAAAGAATAAATGATTTTAACGAAATTTTTACTGATTCTCCAGTTGAGCATTTAAAAGAGCAATCAGCAAGATGTATGGATTGTGGTGTACCTTTTTGTCAATCAAGTTCTGGTTGTCCTATAGATAATTTGATTCCAGAATGGAATGATTTGGTTTATCAAGGAAGGTGGAAAGAAGCATTAGATAGGTTGCATAAAACAAATAATTTTCCAGAGTTTACTGGAAGAACTTGCCCAGCTCCATGTGAAGGTTCTTGTGTTTTGGGAATTACCGACCCACCCGTTACAATAAAAAATATTGAAAATGCAATTATTGATAAAGGTTTTGAAAATGGATGGATAAAACCCCAGCCTCCTAATTTAAGAACAGGAAAAAAAATAGCTATTGTTGGGTCTGGTCCATCAGGTCTTGCAGCTGCAGCTCAATTAAATAAGGTTGGTCATAAAGTGACTGTTTATGAAAGAGCAGATAGAATAGGTGGTCTTCTAATGTATGGTATTCCTAACATGAAATTAGATAAAAAAGTTGTTGAAAGAAGGGTAGATATTCTAAAAAAAGAGGGAATAGAATTCATTACATGTACTCATATAGGTGAAAAAGAAGAGTTTTCTAATAATCATATCAATAATATAATGGAAGAAAATGGTTCTAAAATGAATTACATCGATCCAACAATTTTATTGGATGAGAATGATGCGTTATTAATGGCAACTGGCTCAACCATTCCATTTGACCCAACTTCAAATAATCCTGGTAGAAATTTAAATGGAATATATTTTGCTATGGATTTTTTAACAAAAAATACTAAAAGCTTATTGGATTCAAATTTTAAAAATCAATCATTTATTCAAGTTAAAGATAAAAACGTTATTGTTATTGGTGGAGGCGATACAGGTGCTGATTGTATCGGAACTTCATTGCGACATGGATGTAAAAGTGTCATTAATTTTGAATTATTAGATAAACCTCCAATTGAAAGGGCTTCAAATAATCCATGGCCAGAGTGGCCAAGAGTTTATAAATTAGATTATTCTCATCAAGAACATAAAGAAAAAAAAGGTTCAGACCCTAGACATTATCATATAATGACAAAAGAGTTTGTTGGTGATAATGATGGAAATATTAAGTATGTAAAAACAGTTGAATTGGATTGGACAAAGCCTACGCCGAATGGTCCTCCATGGTCTGAAGTTGAAGGTTCAATTAAAGAATGGCCAGTAGATATAGTATTATTGGCAACAGGTTTTACTGGTCCTGAACAAAAAATTGCAGATATGTTAAATGTTAAGATGCAAAATCCTAGGGGAAATTGGAAAACTTTTATAGGTAATCATGGTGAATTTACAACTAATATTGAAAAAGTATTTGTTGCAGGAGATTGTAGAAGAGGTCAATCATTAGTAGTTTGGGCAATCAATGAGGGTCGAGGAGCTGCAAGGTCAATAGATAAATATTTAATGGGTGAAACATCTCTTCCTGCTCCTGGTATATCACAAGGTTAGTTTGCTTTTATATAATAAATTTTTAATGTGAATGAAGCTAAAAAAGAACTCATTGATATTCTTCCGAAAGATTCAATAGAATTTAATTCTGAAATACTTAAAAATTTTTCTCAAGATAGGGCAATAATTGAACCTTATGGCAATGCAATTGCATTGGTAATGCCTAAGTCAAAACAAGAAATTTTAAGTGTCGTTAAAATTGCTAATAAATTTAAAATCCCGATTGTACCTAGGGGGGCTGGAACTGGTTTAACTGGTGGTTCTAATGCAATTGATAATTGCATATTATTATCATTGCATAGATTAAATAAAATATTATCCATAGATGTTTCAAATAGGATGGCTATTGTAGAGCCTGGAGTGATTAACTCTGCAATTAAGGAGGAGGCTGCCAAAAAAAACTTGTTTTATCCTCCAGACCCTGCTTCATACGATATTTCATCTATTGGTGGTAATGTAGCTACAAATGCTGGTGGATTATGTTGTGTGAAATATGGTGTTACTAGAGATTATGTAATGGGTTTGGAAGTTGTTCTAGGCACTGGTGAAGTTATAAATACAGGAAGAAAAACAATAAAAAATACTTCTGGGTATGATTTCACAGGTATTTTTATTGGTTCAGAGGGAACTTTGGGAATCATAACCAAAATCATTTTAAAATTATTGCCAACTCCTCCAATTTCTTCAATAGGTATTGCATATTTTAATGATTTACCAAATGCGGGTAATGCAATTCTAGAAATTTTTAATAAAGGTTTTGATCCAAATTTAATGGAAATCATCGATAAACTTTCTTTAATACAAGTTGAAAAGGTGTATAGGATGTCTATAGACACTAATGCTTCGTGTGTAATAATGATGCAAACAAATGGAGCAAATTCTTTTGATGATATTAAAAAAATGCTATCAATTTGCATCAAAAATGGGGCATACAATACTAAAAATGTAAATGATCCGAAAGAAGGGGAAAAAATCTTTGAAATTAGAAGAAAGGTTTGGCCTTCTTTTGAGAAGCTTGGTAAGTCTATGCTACCAGAAGATGTTGCTGTTCCTAGGCAAAATCTTGCAAAATTACTACAAGGTATTATTGATATAGGAAAAAAATATAACGTAGAAATACCTACTATAGGTCATGCAGGTGATGGTAATCTTCATCCCCTTTTTGTTTTTGATCATAATAAAAATGAAGAAGTTGATAAGGTTAGAAAGGCTTTTGTTGATATTATTAACCTTTCCTTAAAACTTGGTGGAACTATTGCTGGAGAGCATGGAATTGGCACTTTA
>NZHL01000018.1 GCA_002691365.1 Fidelibacterota bacterium | reverse complement strand
CCTGCAATTTTACCTTTAAATTTGGGTAAAATCTTTTCAATAATTTTTGGAGATTCTGAATGATTTGGTATAATATTTTCTACTGCAGACCTACTTCTTCTTGTTCTAAATTTTGTATCATCAGCTAAAGGCTGATCAGCAGTATATGCATGAACGGTTGTCATCATTGAATTTTGAATGCCGAAACCAGAATCTAAAACATCTAACATTAATGCTAAAGCCTGAGTAGTAGAAGATGATGGAGAAATAATTGAATCATCTTTAGAAATTGAACCATCATTTATTCCAGGAATAACTATTCGATCAAAATCATGATTTGTATTAGAAGTTATGACTGTTAATTTTGTATTTGCATTATAATGTTTAAGCTCATTATCATCCCAAATTACACCAGTTGAATCAATAACAACATCTATATCAATTTTATCCCAAGGTATTTCAGAAGGACTATATCCAGGATAAATTTCTATTGATTTACCCTCAACATCCATAGTTGACCCAGCACATTGAACTTTATGGTTAAATTTACCATGCAATGAGTCATTTTGAAGAAGATAACACAATGTATCCGGTCTACCTAAATCGCTTATTCCAACAAAATCAAAATCAGAATTATTATATCCTAAACGATAAATATTTCTTCCAATTCTACCAAACCCCATTAAAAAAATTTTCAATTCTACATCCTCTCTTTTTAGAATTAAGTATAATTAATTAGTACGTAAATTAATTTGTTTAATATCCAAATGGCAAGTAAGAAATATTATTATTTATAAAATTTAGTCAAAATTAATTTTTTATTAATAAATGTTTGAAATAAAATTAATAAAATTGAAGAAAATGCAATAATTTTCTGAGAAATGACATGAATTTTTAAAGCAGTCTCTCCACCATCACTAATTTTGGGTCCAAATTCACCAATTAATATATGAATTAATATTATCAATGAATAAATAACATAAACTATAGAATATATAGATTTAAATTTTTTTGAGATTAGAAAAATAAATATATAAATAATTGAAGAAATTAAAAAAAATCTAATGAACCAAATTGCAAAGATAAAATGAATATTTCTGTATATGTCTGCTGGAGTAAAACCAACACCAATAATAAATAGTCCCCCCAAAAACCCAAACAATGATGCAAAAATTGATAATACATATAAATGTTTATCTTTTTTAAAAATTGAAATCATTTTGATGTAAAATATCATATAAGTAAATCCGGTTTGAATAAATGCAACATTGAAAAAAAGAAATGAAATAAAATTTTGATTTTCATTCCATGATTTCCACCTACCTAAATCACTCAAAAAATTTTTATCAAAAATATAACCATGAGTTGAATTATCTAAAAAAGTTCCCCCGGCATAAAATATAATTGCAATGAAAATTTCTATTATAAATATAACAGAAATTAATCTTGGTAAATTAACTAAATAAAATAATTGTTTATTTAAATAAGAATTATTTTGAAATTTTTCCATCAAAATCTGTTTTAACGTACAATAGTTTGCTTGATTGATCAAATGATTTAGCAGAACCAGTTATAAAATATCCACCATCTTTTGATTTAATAATTTTTTTTATTTCAACATCAAAATTTTCATAAAATGAATTTTTCCATATTTCTTTTCCAATGGAATCAAGTTTTAAAATCCAAAAACTACTTTTTTCATCATTAACTTTTTTTGTTGAACCAGCAATCGCGAAACTATTAAATGAAGATTTTGCAAATGAAAAAGATATATTGTCATTATTGCCACCAAATTTTCTCTTCCAAATTAAATCCCCAAAAGAATTAATTTTTCCAAAAAAGACATTGCTCTTTAAAGGAAAAATAGATTCCGTTGATCCTAAAATCACAAAGCCTTTATCTTCTGTTTCTTTTATTTCGTAGCCAATACTATTATTATTTTCATCTAATAGTTTTTCCCAAATTTTATTTCCATTTTTATCAATATTTAGTATAAATATATTTTTTAATTCTTTATCAATTTGTTGTTTATATCCAGTTATAATAAACCCTGAATCTGATTTTTGACAAACTGAATGACCAACTTCCCAATGATTTTCTCCAAAAATTTTATTCCATATTGGAAACCCATTACGGTCAGTTTTAATTAACCAAATATCTGAAGTTTCATTTCCCTTTGAAAAAGTATTTCCAAGAATTATATATCCATTATCCTTTGTTTGAGAAATATCAAAACCAATTTCAGAATTAAAGCCACCATAAGTTCTGTTCCACTCCATTTTTCCTTCGCTATCGACTTTTATTACCCATATATCACCATTCTTTTCTATCAATGCTTCTGTAAAACCAATAATAACATAACCTTTGTCAGCTGTATTCTTAATTGAATATGCTCGATCATCACCTTTTCCACCAAATGTTTTTATCCAATCTGTTTTGCCTTTTGTATTTATTTTTTGAATAAAAATATCATCATTGTTTTCCTTATTATCAAGTTCACCCACAATGACAAATCCACCATCTAAAGATTGAACGGATGAATTACCTTTTTGATGAACTTTTGTGTTTTCAATTTTATAAAATATACTTTTTGAATCTGCAATCATTATTTCACTTGAATTTTTTAAATTCCAAATATCTTCAGTTTCAACTCTATAATATTTTGTTTCCCAAAAATCTATACCCTGTAAAGTAAAAATAGTATCATTTATATCATCGGTTGTAAAAATTATTTCTTCATTTTTCATATTTTTATTTTCTGATTGATATAAATTATATTTCAAAAAATCATTTTCCTTATTTGAAGTCCAAGAAAACAAAAAACTTTCGGAACTATATTTAATAGAATCTAAAATAGAATTTTCTGGAGGATTATCAATGACTTCAAAAACAGGTCCATTACTAGATTGGTGTTTTTGATCAACTGTTTCAATAAAAAACCATTTTGAAATTGAAGGATTAAAAGTAGAATCATGAATAAATTGAAAAAAAGTATCTGAAATAGAATAAAAACTTCGGATTTTTGAAATCTTTTGTTGCTCTTGATTTGAAAAAAATAAATTATATTGTTTGAAATCTTCATCTTTTGATTTTTTCCATCTAATATTAATTTTTTTAGCATCATAAGTAATATCAATTATTGGTATAGAAGAAGGTGGATAATTGGGTGAGTTTGACATATTTTTCCCTGAAATTTTATTTCCCCAATTATCAATATGATCTATCGAGAACCAATTTTCTTTAGAAAAATCAAAATTTTCACTGGAAAAAAAGTTTCTATCTTGATTATACAATCTAATAATAGATTGTTTTTCTCCAAATTCTGTTAATGACCAAAAAAGTTGATAATGATTAAAATATTTTGAATTACTTTTTTCCCATTCAACATTTATTCTTTTATCATTAAACCAAACTGAATCTACAGATATTGAAATAGGAAGAGATTTAACTTTATTGCTTTTTGGATTACTTAAAGAACTTTGATTCCAATAATCAATATTTTTAATCCAAAACCAATTTTTTACAATTGGATTTATTGTATTTGTACTAAAAGATAACTGATTTATATCATCAATCTCTTTCAATATTTTTTTTTCTCCAAATTCTGAAAATGAATGTAAAATTTGATATGATTTAAAGTCATCATACTTATATTTATTCCAATTTATTACTAAGTTTTTTTCATCATACTTAATTGAATTAATTGAATTAGTATCAGGTAATTCATCAATAAAATTAGACATGGGTTCACTTATTGAATCTAATCCCCATAAATCTACAACTTTGATCCAAAACCAATTTTCAATAGTAGGATCAAAATCAAAAACGTTATATTTAAGAGAGTCTCTATTGTAATAATTTCCTAATAGCTTTTTGATACCATTTTTTTTATTACTATAAATTATTTCATACTTTTTAAAATCGTTATCAATAGATTTATTCCATTTAATTTCCATTTTATTAAGATCATATGAAATATGTTCAATCAAAACTGCATTTGGATCTTGATCAATTATATTAAATTTTTCCTCACTTTCTATAGTTTGACCAAATTTATTTTCAACTAATATACTAAATTTATTTTTTTTTGATGGAATGAAAATTTTTGATGGGATTCTTAACGAAACATTCGAAATATTGTTAATTTCAGCAATAGTATCTTTTCCCATAGATGAATTAACAGACAAAACTTTATAATTAAGAAAATTTTTGGAATTATTTTTTGTCCAATTAATTTGCATACTGTCTAAATCATAACTTATAGAAACTATTTCAGAAAGTTTTGGTAGTGGATAAATATTAGATTTAAAAATTTTACCTTTTGTTTCAAACCCTAATGTATCAACTATGTTTACTCTAAAATAATTTGTAATAGTTTCATCTGACTCTCTATCAATTAACGCTTTTTGATTTTGATTAAAAATTGTTGATAATATTTCACTATTTTGCATTCTTGGATTTAATGACTTTTCAATAATATAACTTTTAAAATCATTTATTTCTTCACTATTCCATTTTATTTCAAATTGATTATTTAAAAATAGTATTTCTTCGATATTTATTTGGTTAGGATATGATTTAGAATTATCTATTTCAATTACAACTGTATCACTTTCGATTTTATTTCCATCATAATCATAAGCGTAAGCCATAATTTTATTTTTTGAATTATTTTCAAATTCGATTGAATTTACAAAAAAAGCATAGGGTTCATCATAATCAATATCATCTAGACTATCTTCATTAATAATGATACCTACATATTGAATAGAGTCATTATTAGTTATACTAATTTCAATTTTAAATAATTTACTTAAAACCTCATTATTTTCAGGAGAATCAATTCTTACAGTTGTATTATTTTCACAAGAAAAAATAAACATTGACAAAAAAAGAATTGTAAATAAATTGTTTTTATGCATTTTGATTATAATTAACTAATCTAATATTAATCAAAAATGAAATGAATTAAAGGAAATTTTATTACTTCAATGAATGGGAATGCACTTGTTGTGCTTCATTATTTGAATATGGATATTTTAATCTTGCTGAACGAGATATCGATCTTGCATTTTCATCGGGTTTATATTTTAAATATTTTTCACCATGAAATTTCCCCAAATCAATATTACCTAAATTTCTATTGATAAGCATTAAATTATAGTGAGCATCATGATCTTCTGGGTCAATTTTTAATACATCTTCATAACTTTCTTTTGCATTTTTAAAATCATCATTTAAATAATAAGCCTGACCAATATTTTTTAAAACATTTCTATCTCTAGGATGATTTTTTAAAACTTTGTTAAAATTTGTTATTGAAGAATCAAAATCACCTTCAGTTTTATAAATTAAACCCATAAAAAAATATGGTTTAGGATAATCTTTATCAATTTCAATAGCTTTCTTTAAATAGATTTTTGCTCTTTCAAAATTACCTTGTTTAATCAAAACTCTTGATGCGTTGATATAACCATCAGAATATAGAGGGTTTATATCAATCACTTTTTCAAAAGCACTTAATGATTCACCTAATTTGTTTTGTCTTAATAGTGCAATTCCATAATCATTAAACCTTATATGAGATTTAAAATTATAACTTGTTTCTATATTTGATGAAATTGTCATTTTATCAGAAGCCATATTAACAACTGGCAAATCAACAAGTTCATCTAAAGAAAAAATTGTTATTTCTCTATTAAATTTTCTGTACATAACTGATGCAGTTAATTGAATTTCTGAATTAAAATCATCAGGAACTTTCCAATTGTACCTGATAATATCAGCGGAACCTGGGGGGATAATATTTTTATATAAAGTTGTTCTCCATTCATGGGGATTTCTTTTTAAAATAAATTCTCCATTAGCATCAAGCAAGGCACCTCTAAAAAAATGTGATGAAGGATCTACAAATTTATTTGAATCAATTAAACCACTAGAAAAAATTATTTTTTCATTTTTTAATTTTCCTATTATTTGCAACCATGCTTCGTTTGAATCAATTGTTCCACCAGGAAAACTATGACCTACGTTTAGGGTTCTAACAATGATATTAAATTCTACTTCTTGTCCAGGTTTGAGTTTTAAATTATCTTCAATTGCATAATAATTCACACCATCGACTTTAACACTAAATATATCTACAGCGATACGGTCTCTTGATAAATAATCAGAAGTTCTTTTAATCCAATCTTTATCATCAATTGATTTTAAAGCTGGTAATGCAGTATTTGCTCCAGGAAACCAATGATTTTTAACTTTTCCATTTTTATTTCCTGCATCTGTAGAAGAAACTGTCGACATGTGACAGCTTGTACAATCTAAAGCAACAGGTGGTTTATAAAATGATGCAACAGCATTATGACTTACCCCACTATTTTGCCATGCATCATATTCATTTTGACCTCTCATCCATCTGTAATGGTTTATTGGTTCATCTAAACTTACTTTATGACATGATGCGCAGAACTCTTCTTGCTTGTGAAGTGGTTTTAACATATTCGAAGAATGTTTTTTTGGGTTTAATTTTATTTTTAGTCTTTTAAGAGTAGCTTGTCTTCCCAAAGCTGGATGATTATCAATCTTATCCAAAACATAATTACCATTTCCGGTTATATCTGGTATATCAACCATACCATGACAAACCTCGCAGGTTACTCCAGCTGATGCCTCTGGTAGTTTCATGTTTGCCTCTAAAAAAGTCTCTTGTAAACCAGAATACAACATTATTGGATCATGACAACTACCACACCATCTTACTGCTGCAGTATCTCCAGTAGAAACTAAATATTCAACTGATTTTTTGTAAAAAGGATTATTGAAAGAAGAATTTCTATGTGCTGAACTTTCCCACTGATGGTAAATATCTGGATGACAACCTGCTTGACCACAGCTCAATGAATTATTTATATTATAGGATTCAATATATTTTCCATCAAATGTGTTTCCAGGCGATGGGAAAAATGGTGTATTTTTCATTTCAACTTTATTTGAAGATCCAAATGAAATGAATTCAACCAATTTATTTGGAGATTCAGATAAAAGAGATTCAAAAAGAAAAATTNATAAAAAAATAANTTTTANATAAAAANATCGCAAATTTTTTGCCTTAGTGTAANAATTATTNAACTCAAAAAAATAAATTGGGTTCCATTATAATANTTAAAAAAAAATTTAAATAACATTAACNTAAAAAAACATNCGTNAATTANCANCAAANANNATAAATATAAATAATTATTTTGTGAATTAAAAGCAATGAATATTTTNTTATCTATTTCTTTAAAACGTGCAAAACGTGCAAAAAGTGCTTGACATGTATTATTTTTNANTATAAATTNGTNNTAAGATTTTAAGGCGTCATTCTTTTATACCTTAAAACCCCTGACCCTGTCTCATCCCTTGAATGACGCCTACCNCATTTGAGGCGTCCAGTCATTAGTTTAATATACCCAACCTAAATAATANATGATTGATNAAGACGCCTCAAAATTTATANNAAATAATATGTACCCCGGAGTAGATTCGAACTACTGACCTACGGATTAGAAGTCCGTTGCTCTATCCAGCTGAGCTACCGGGGCAAATCAATCANATTATTANTACTAAATTTAGTTATATTTCTTATCTATTTTTCAAAAATATTTTTATTAATTCTTAANAATAATAAAATTTTCTAATGCTANGACATCCATTTTAGTTTTAATAAAACAATTNTATGAATCTTTNGGNGAACATACAATTGGCTCACCTCTAATATTGAATGANGTNTTAACTAAAATTGGATAACCAGTTTTTAATCCAAAACATTTTAAAAGTTTATAAAANTTTGGATTTGTTTTTTTATCTACAGTTTGAATTCTTGATGAAAAATCAACATGTGTAATAGCTGGNAATAANGATCTAACAAAATTTAATTTATCTAAACCAAATAAATTTTCTTCATTNTTTTNATTTATTCTCAAATTTTTTTTTAANTNTCCNATAAACAACATATAAGGAGAATCAATTNTTTCAATATCAAAAAAATTNTTCAACTCTTCTTTTAANATAGAAGGAGCAAATGGNCTNAAAGATTCTCTGAATTTAATTTTTTTATTAAGAATAGTTTGCATATTTTTNTTTCTTGGATCTGCNAGTATACTTCTATTGCCTAANGCCCTAGGGCCAAACTCCATTCTTCCTTGATGCCATCCAACAACTTTCCCATTAATAATATAATCTGAAATTTTTTCAATAAATTCTTCTTCAGATTGGTATTGTATATAATTGATTTTTTTTANNTCTAAGAAATCTTTTATTTCACTATCTGAGTAACTTTTACCCAAGTAACATCCATTCATTGAATCATTNCTNTTAGAACTAACTGTTCGAATATTATTTAANTNANTAAAATAAATATGCTGTGCAACACCNAATGCCCCTCCAGCATCTCCACTAGCAGGTTGNACCCAAATATTTTTAAAAAGATTTTGTTTTATTATTTTACTATTTGCAACACAGTTTANAGCAACTCCACCTGCTAAAACNAAATTATCTGAATTGGTAATTNTTTTTGTNGTTTTTACAAGCTTCAATATCACNTCCTCAATAACTTCTTGAATNGATTTTGCTAAATCCATTTCAAATTGAGTAACNTTACTATCTGGGTTTCTAGGTTTTCTTTTAAACAANTTATCAAATTTTGAATTAGTCATTGTTAAGCCAACAGTATAATTAAAATACTTAATGTTTAACTTAAAGGAACCGTCTTCTTTTATATCAATTATTTCTTTTTTTATTAATTCTTTATAAANAGGATTTCCATAAGGAGCTAATCCCATTAATTTATATTCNCCAGAATTCACTTTAAAACCTGNAAAATAAGTAAAAGCAGAATACAATAATCCTAAAGAATGTGGNAAATAAATTTCTTTTAAAAAATTTATTTTATTGTTTTCACCATACCCNATAGAAGTAGTTACCCACTCACCAACACCATCCATNGTTAAAATNGCTGAAGAATTAAATGGNGAAGGATAAAATGCACTTGCAGNATGAGAAATNTGATGTTCTGNAAATAAAAGCTTAGANTCAATTNTANATTTATTTTTTATTTNATAAAATTTATAAAAATTATCAATTATTGTTTTTTTTTAAAAATAATTTTTCTTTAATCCAAANAGGAATTGCTTTNGAAAAAGATTTNAANCCTCTTGGNGCTTCTGACAAATAAGTTTCTAAAATTCTTTCAAACTTTAAAAANGGCTTATCATAAAAACCAATATATGAAATATTNCTGAAATTTATTTTTGCTTCTTTTAAACAAAAATCAATTGAATTTTTCGGAAATGATTTNTCATGCTTATTTCTTGTAAATCTTTCTTCTTGAGCAGCAGCTAAAATTTTTCCNNCTTGAATCAAACAAGCAGCAGAGTCATGATAATATGCCGAAATACCTAATATATATTTATGNTTNGACAATATNNTTTAAAATAGAATATAAATGAAGGGNGCTATTNCNGAACTTTCAGAAAAAATAATTAACAANCCAAATAATAACATAATTATNATNATTGGAGCTAACCAAAATTTTTTTCTNACATATAAAAATTCAAATAATTCANATAAAAATTTCATTTAAAATTGTTTTGTTAAAGAATTTGGTGGAACATCTCTATTTCTNAANTATGATAGATTTTTTTTATTAATTTTTTTATCTAATAAGTCTATTTGTAATAATTTCAAAAAAATNGACATAGGGGTAATTATAAAATAAAAAAGGAANATAATTATTAAAAATGAATTTATTTTANCTANATANTTACCTAAAATTTGAAATAATTGATAAATNTTATATTTNANATAAAATAATGGNTAAANAANACTAATTATNAAATTAAANNNTGCTATAAAAAANAATNTGTTATTTTTTAATATAATTCCAGATACTACCAAAAACCCAAATAAAATAAAACCGAAAATTCTTAATTTTTTAGCATTCATTAAAGTGTTTTTCTTTGAAANATNNTTCTTGAAATAATTAGACTTTTTATAATTCTAAAAAAAATTATTGGAACTAAAANNAAAGAAAANAATACATTTANTATNAAATTAAATTTTGAATTATANTGTTTAAANAAAAATTTTATCATTGAAACTGATGATGTAATAATTGAACGAATTCTATATTTAAAAATACTATTNCCNCCAATATGTATCATTTTAGATTTAGTTGTATANAAAATTTCTAAATTTAAATTTTTTACTCTTTTGCATAAATCAACNTCGCTAAAAAACATTGGNAAACGCTCATCTAATCCAGAAAGCTTATCAAATAATTTTTTTTTAATAATAAAAGCAGCNCCTGCNGTTTGATCAACACTCATTTCTGTTTTATGATTAAAATCACCCATTTTCCATCCATTTANNAATTTACTTTTTGGNCTAAATTGATTAAGAAANNTTAATTCTGTAAAAATATTCCAATATGTTGGGAATCTTCTNCAAGTANATTGAATTTTACCATCAGGAAAAACTAATTGNGGNGAAATNATTCCTATAGAATTATTTGTATTCATTTTTTCAATAAGAATTTCAATAGATTTATCTAATATTTCTACGTCTGGATTTAAATTTAANATATATTCACCTCTACAAATTTTAAATCCTTGATTAANAGCTTTAGTAAAACCATAATTTNTNTNNTTTTGAATAAATTTTATATTTGAATTAATATTNTTTTTAATTATTTCGATAGTATTATCTGAAGANTTATTATCAATAATGATAATTTCATAATTTTTTTTATAATTCTTTGAAATTGAACTAATNCAATTTTNAATACAATCTTGAGAATTAAAAGTTACTATAATTATAGATAACGTATTTTTATTTGTTTTTGGNAAAATAATTNAAATTTCCAATATTAAAGGTTCTATCAAAACTAACCCAAAANACTTTGCCTTCTCTTTCCCCCCATTTAAACTCTAANTTATCTACTACTTCATGTTCATAGTAAAAATTTATATCAATATCTCTAAGTGTAAATCCAATATTTAATCTAAATTCCATTTTTACTTCAGGCCAAATATTAATTTGTCTTTCAGTAATAATNTCNTGAGTTTTAATTTCCCATCTTCCTGTTTCAGGATTAAAACCCAAATAAGAAAGTTCTTCAATAATTAATGCATTATTATCTATTACACCATGTCTTTCATAATTAAATGAAGGAATAAANCTAAATTTATTTCCATAATAACCAAAATAAATATATANATCATCTGAGTCTGGACCACTNTGAGCACCCCACCATCTACCATTATAACTATTATAGTCATAAACCTGTTTNCTATACCAAGTTCCAGGAACTCTANTNGACCAAAATTTAGANTTTATCAAACTAGTATATTCCAACCCACCAATTAAATTCTNAATACCAAATAATTCATATTTTCTTAATCCAAAAACTCCTGCTCCAGAATGATCAGGNTGCCTTTTNAAGTCATCCCAATCCCAAGCATGATCATCTCTACCATATTCAANATAAATTTTTAAACCTGACNTAGGAAATGATGCNACNAAATANCCTACAAGAATTTCATCCCATAANTCNACTGCACTTTCAGGATTATTTGGATCNACTTGTTTTTNATTTAAAAATAAATCTTCAAGAGGTAAATCAATAGCTTCTCTTAAAGTAAGATTATATACATNTGGTGCATAATTACCATGCCCTGAAATATANGCTCTTGAAAAACCTAAAGTGAANATNGGANTNTTGGAAAAAGTAAAAGATCCAAGNANNGCAGANAAATATGGCTCNCCAATGTTTCTATCATCNAATTTNGAAAAAACATATCTTAAATCTAATTTTATTGGACCTATATTTTTTTCATTAAATGTNCCTAAGCTAAAATATCTAAATCCATTTGTATTNTTTGACATTTGNAGGGAACTATGAATTCCTGGNCCCCACCACATATTTGCATTTGATATTCCAACTCCAATTCCTTTATAATGAGTTATAAATTGAAACTCTCTTACTCCATTCCATTGGATTGGCTTATCATTATGAGGCCTAGAATCATTCATTCTTNAATAAATNCCTTTTCTTANAGGAACNTCATAATCTAAATTTTCACTATTNAAACTATACGGCTCAATTGAAAAAAAGAAAAAATNATTTATAAAAGATAATTTATATGAGCTNTATCTACTTANCCCTTTACCTATCCATTTGATNGAGGTATTNTCTAAATTTGGAGCACCNTTGTTATCAAAATAATCTGCTCTNANNGTTAAAGACCAATTNGTNTTTAAATTATCAATATTAATTGATGGCCTAAACAAACTTGATGAAATGTATTTTTTTTCAGCATTGCNNATGAATTCATTTTTTAATAATTCATTTGGATCTGCAACNTAATAGTTNTGAGTAAAAACAAATGTTGAAAATATAATTTGAAANAAAATTATTTTTTTTAAAATANACATATTTTTAAGTGGAGGCGGGGAGAATCGAACTCCCGTCCAAAAAAAAGATTCATTTTACTTCTACATGTTTAGTTTGATTTTTATCTTAATTTATTTCAGATATCAAACAATCTTATAATAAAAGCAGTCCTTTAAAATTTCGTTTTACAAAAAGGACATTTGTAAAAACTAGCTTATCGAATCTACGCTCTATCTTAAACTGANAAGCAAAGTATAAGTAGAACGACTTACACTATTTAAGCGTAAGCAATGTTGCCGTTATTGGCATTTGTTTGTTTTCAGGCAGATTATGCAGATAACCTGAGTACTGCACATGCAACAAAATGCTTCCTATTTTCTGTCGAAGCCAAGCGCCCCCATTNTCAAANAACNATGATAAATTACATTTTCAGAAAAAATAGTACTATAAAAAAAAAATTAAAAGTATATTTTTTATTATTTNGATTTAAATAATGATAAAAAAAATTATAACTATATTTTTATTTTTAAATCAAATTTTTGCTTCAGGAGCATTTGANCATGGATCCTCTACNGGTAAAAANTTTTTTGAAATTGATTTAACTTGGAATCCATTTAATTACTTTAAAAATGGTCAATCCTATATTGTAATTGGATATGGAATAAGTGAAAAAATAGATTTCCATGGATATTATTCTATTCATCAAGAAGATTTTTCAACTTATTATAATGGTTTATTTTACCAATTTCACAATTCTAATAAATTAGATTTAGCTACAGCAGTTGGTTTAAGNAAAAACTTAAATACTAATTATTNAAATATTTTTTTCCCACAACTGCTTTATACTATAAAATTAAATAATCAAATTAATATTGGTGGTAGTTTCGTNAATATTTTAGGTCATAAAAAAATAAATATTAATTCAATACCTATAGCTTCAGATATTGGAATTTATTTTCCAATGAATAATTATTTTAAAAAATTTAAAATCATTAAAGATATTAAACTTTGCATCAGCTTATTCAATCCAGTAACAAACACTTTAATTGAAAAGTTTAAATTTATTCCAACNTATAGTATTGATATAAAATTTAAAAAATTAAATTTTTAATCTTGGATGTCTTCTCTGAGCATATAANCTAAGAGAATAATAAAANANTAATATCTCTAAAATAGAAAACAATCNAAGTTGAACACCGTTTATTTTTAAAATTACTAAAGCAATAAATAATATTAAAATTAATAAATCAATTACTGACCAAAACTCAAAACCTAAATGCTTACTATTTTGAAAATAATTAACTCCAGTTATTAAAATCATTATTATTAAAATTATATTNCTCAAATANAATGATTCATTAGAAAAATTAGACCCNTCTAGAAAAAATAATAAAAAAGATTGAATTAATATTACTAGTACAATTCTANTTTGNAAAGATTCATCTGCATGANTCNTAATCAATGAAAATATTAATAAAAAACTAAAACCAATGAATAANCCCAAATCAAAAATATTAAANTCAATTAAAAAAATTTTATCTAANTTANTTTTATTTATTTTTGAAAATNAAAGAATTAATAAATATAAAATACCTAAAGGTATTAAAAAACGAACTCTAAATAGATATTTATCATTAAAACGTGACGTTTTAAGACTAGATATAAAATTATTTAATTTAGATGTTANAGGAACATANAAAGGGACTGGAGGAATAATTATAAATAAAATTAAAATAAGTAAGAAAAATTGCATTCCTAAATANCCAAAATCATATTTAAAAAACAATATNGATGANANACCTCCAATTAAAGTAACAAAAAAAATAGGAATTAATGTTCCCATATAAGATTTTGTTTCNTTANAAACNAAATGATGNAAATGAATAGTATCTGCATTCATTGGATTTTTNCCTTTTAATANTCTACTAAAAAAAACTCGAGTAGTATCCATNATTANAAAAGAAGATAAAATNAGAAAAGGAGTGATTTCTAATACATTACTATTACTTGAAAATTGATGATAAATTAANGGTAAACAAGCAACATGATATCCAAGAATTAAACTCCCNGAATCACCCATAAAATATCTTGCAGGTCTTCTATTAAAAAATAAAAAACCTACTAATGAACCTAATAATAAAGAGTTGAGTGAAACAAAATTATAATTTTCAGTTAAAATTCCTATNACTATTGATGAAAATGTAATAATTACCATAAAACCTCCNGATAACCCNTCCATACCATCAATTAAATTCACAGCATTCAGAATTCCAACAAACCAAATTAAAAAAATAATAATTAAAANAATTGTTGNGAAATTTAAGGTTATATGAAAAAAAGAAATTGAAGTAATTAAACCTAAAAATNTATTAATAACTATAGAAGCAACAATCAACTGAATGGGTAATTTTATTTTCCAACTAATAGAACTATAGTCATCTATAATACCTAAAANAAATAATATNAGAAAAGCANTTAAATACCATAATAATTCAATGTTGAATGAATAGAATAATAATGAAATAAAAAAAGATAAACCAATTGCTATTCCACCAATTCTTGGAATTGGAATTGTATGAATTTTTCTTTCAGAAGGAANATCAATTAACCATTTTTTCCCAAATTTTAAAATGAGAAATGATAACCATAAAGTAATTGAAAATGTGAAAATAAAAAAAGGAAGAATATTGTACATAAAAATACTTAAAAGATTTGATTAATATGATTGATAATTTTTTTTATAACTTTTTTTTCATCAAAATTTTTTTTCATTATTTCTCTTCCATTTTCTCCTAATTTTTTTCTTTCCTGATATGATAAACTAATAAATTCCATAATCTTCTGATATAAATCTTTAATATTTCTAGGCTTACAAAGAAAACCATTTTTCCCATTAAAAACAATATCTCTACAACCTGTTACATCTGTTGCGATAATTGGCCTTCCTATTGAAGCAGCCTCTAAAAGAGATTTTGGCAAACCTTCCCTATATGAAGGTAAAACTACACATGATGCATCACTAATAAAAGGTATAACATTATCTGAACTTCCAAGATAATTAATATATCCTTTTTTTTGAAAATGATTTATTTCACTTTCAGTTATAGCCGTTTTATTTTTTACATTTAAATATCCTAAAATTTTAAAATCAACTTTAAAACCTAAATTTTTAATTCTTTTTGCAACTTCTACAAATTCAAAAAAACCTTTATCTTTTAATATTCTTCCTATAAAAAGAAAATTTAAAGTTGATGATTTTGGATATTTACTTAATTTAAATTTATCTAAATCAATTCCGGTTCCTGGAATAATACTAACAGGAATAGATTTTGAAATAAGTTTATTTTTAATAAATAATTTATAATCATCTTTATTTTGAAAAAAAACATAGCTTGACCTTATTAGTGCTTTTTTATAAAGAATTTTAACAAAAAAAGTAATCCAATTAGGATCAATAAAAACTGTTCCCAACCCCGTAATATTGTTGATATGTGGAATTGATAATTTTTGAGAAGCAAATGACCCGTATATTACTGGTTTGATAGTATAATGCAGTATAATATCAGGATTAATTTTTTTGTAAATTTTTCTTAAACAATAAAAAAATGATAAATCTTTGATTGGATTTGATCCTTTATTATCAACTTTAATTGAAAAAAAAGTACAACCTAAATCTTTAAGTTTTGTAGAGAAATTATCTTTAGGAGCTACAATAAAAATTTTATTTTTTTGTTTAATTAACTCTTTTATCAAACCCAAACGAAAATTATATAAATACCAGGAAGTATTTGCAGTTAATACTATTTTTTTCAAATTATAATCAAAATTAAATATTTGGATTAATTGATTTATATTTCAATAAATCAATTCTATTTTTATTAAGTAGGTAACTATAAAAAATAAAAAATACCACTATAAATCCAAACCTGTATCTTGAGGCTGAACCAAAGTTAAATACCACCATACCGTAAATTGACATTGATATGATTATCATCATTTTCAAATAGTTTGCCTTTAATCTTAAAGTTTTGAAATTAATTGGTTTAAGAACCAAAAAAATCATTAGAAAAAGAATAATAATATTTTCTATAGATTGAACAAGTTGTAATGGATTACTGGATTGCCACGGAAATGGTTTAAGCAACATATAAAATGATCCAATAGCACCCTGATAAAATAAATCAAAAAAATTATTTATAGGAATATAACCTTCAACATATGAGCGNGTATCTTCAAAAAACATATAATTTCTGTAATTATTTATTACATCAATAAAACCAAATCCAGCTGGAATNGTGAACCTAGATAAAATCAAATTTTTTAANCCAAAAAATGCAAGTATTATTAGAAATAATATNCCAATTTTTTTATTTGAATCACCNTTTTTAAAAAAAAANAAAATCGTTGAACACATATTTATAATTAGAAANTTTTGAGGTTTTAAAAAAATCAAAGGTAAAGAACAAANAACTGAAAAAATGTATTTNTCTTTAACTAAAAATTGATAAACAACTATAATCATAAATGTTAAAATCAACATTTCTCTAAGGCCAACTGATGAGTAAAGTAATAGACTAGGGTAAAGCAAATAAAATATTTCACTTCCATAAGTAANNATGTTTTGTTTTTTTAAATAAAAAAATAAAAGTAAATAAATAATAAAATTTATCATTGATAAAGACTGAATACTTATGATGAATGGAATTGGAAAAATAGAAAATAAAAAACCTGATATTCCAACAGAGTTTACAAACCCATCAGCTGGTTNTTGGAATAATCTAACACTTTTTGCAGCTTCTAAATATCTCCTCTGATCACCCATATAACTTGAATCAAATAAAACATCATTTAATAAAAATATGGTAATAACATGAAAAATTAATAACATTAATTGCAAAGGTTTTAATTTTAAAATAATAGATATTGTAAAAACCAGTAGTAAAACAAAAAACTCTAAATTAATTAAATCTAAAAAAAANTTGATCATTTCATTTTTTCCTAAAAATTGAATATAATGATCCTAATAAATAACCAGGAGTTTTTACAATATCAATAATCAAACCTAAAAATCCTATTTTTATCCATTTGAAAGGAAATATTTTGTTTAATTTGACATTTCTATTTATTGGAAAATATATTCCACGAAATAATATTGAAAATAGAACTAATGATGATAAATAAATTTTTGTAATATGNGGTATATACCAAATATTATCNTCCATCCAATTTGCTATTACATCATTCCATTGCATTACACTTAAAGATATAAAAATTATTATTATTATTTTGATAGTTTGATCAAATACAGTCATTCTTCTAACATTAATTAAAAAATTCGATATCTGAAAACCAATAAATAATGAAATAATAGAAACAACATAGATTTTAGAAATATGAGGAATAAAAAAAGGATTTGAATCCCCCCATTCACCAATGAGATGATTCCATTTAGGAATAATTAATGAAGTTAAAATAACAAATAAACTTAAATATAAATCTTTAGTATTTTTTTGGATATCTATTTTTGCAGAATGAAAGGAATAAATTATATATTTTTTTAATAGGTCAAATAGATTATCAGGAAAGGATGAATAAATAATATAAGATTTTGAAGGTAAAAAATAATCTATATTTAACTTTTTTATTTTGTTTCTCCAATCAATGTCATAACCTGCTCTAACAAATTCATTTAAACCTTCTAATTTCAAATAAACATTCTTTTTTACTATTGTACCAGGAAATGTTTCATGAGGAATATTTCCATAACTTGCAAACTGAATTAACTCTTGAAATTTAGTTTTTGATGAAAATTCAGTCATTCCAAAAACAACTTTATATTTTTTTTTATTAATATATTTAATATAATTTTCTATCCAATTCTCCTTAGGAATTGTTTTAGAATCTAAAAAACCTAACCATTTTCCCTTTGAAATTTTAACACCATAATTAGTGCTCTTTCCAGGATAAGATTTGTCAATATTGTGATAACTAAAAATCTTATTATTTAATAATTTTTCAATTTTTTGATTATCACTGGAATCAATTATTATTATTTCCAANGGAAGTATAGTTTGATTTAGCAAAGCAACAATTAATTTTTTGATATATTCAATATCATTTAAAACTGGAATAATTATACTTAAATCATTTGGATTTAGATATTTTATTTTTTCATCCATTTTTGATACCATGATTCAAACATTATAATATTCCAAATTTGAGATGAATAATCAAACTTCCCTGANTTATGAAGATTCCACATTTTTTGAATTTCATTAACATTGAAGTAATTATGTTCTTTTAAAACATTATTAGAAATTAATGATTCTGACCAATCTTTAAGTGGATTTTTTAACCAATCTTTAAGTGGAATACCAAAACCAATTTTAGGACCAGAAATAATTTTTTTTGGAACATNTCTATATAAAAGTTTTCTTAAAATCCATTTTCCTTCATTATTTCTATACTTAAAATTTTTNGGTAAACTTAANGCAAATTTAATTACTTCAGGNGATAAAAAAGGAACTCTTGTCTCTAAACTTGAAATCATAGCAGCTCTATCAACTTTNACTAATATATCATCCGGTAAATAAGTAGTTAAATCAAGAAATTGCATTGTCATAGTTTTGTCGTTTATAAGATTCCATTCTTTCGCATTATCTAAAGTCGATCTAATTTGATNATTATAAGTTAAATAATCATTGGGTTGATCAATAATTGCAACTAATCTATTATAGGTTGATCTTAAATCTTTTTGTTTTAAAATATTTCCCATTTTATAAAATTTATTTGTAATCTGGTAATTTGAATTACCAAAAAATATATTTTCAAAATTAGACATGTAATCATTTGGTATTGATTCAATGCTTTTCGAAATATATTTTCTCAAAATAAACGGNATNAACTTAATTATTGACCAATATTTTTGTGCNAGAAAATATCTNTTATATCCTCCAAATAACTCATCACCCCCATCTCCAGTTAATGCTACAGTAACATTTTTTTTTGCCAATCCTGAAATTAATGTTGTTGGAATTTGAGAAGAATCAGCAAAAGGCTCATCATATATATTTGATAAATNAGGAATNACATTTAATAAATCATTATTTGAAACATATAATTCAGTATGNTTGGTTTTTAAATGATTNGCAATTTTTTTTGCTTTTGNAGCTTCATTATATTTTTGATCCTTAAAACCAATAGTAAAAGTATTTATAGGTTTATTACTGACTTTTTGCATAATTGAAACNATTGTTGATGAATCAATTCCACCAGATAAAAAAGCACCAATTGGTACATCAGATACCATTCTTGATTCAATGCTTTTCTCTAGAATTAATTCTAATTGATTAATAGCATCATTTTCTATTCCATCATAGATATTACTTGATTGAGTTTTAGTTATTTCAAAAATATCCCAAAAAGGCTTGGGATTAGGAATTTTAAAAGGGTCTTTTAAACAAACATAATGTCCAGGTTGTAATTTTTTAATTCCTTTATAAATTGAAAGTGGAGATGGAACATAACTATATTTTAAAAACATACTTAACGCGTCTTTATCAATGACTGGGTTAAAAAAAGAATTAGAATGAATTGCTTTTAATTCTGAACCAAAAAAAAACTTTTGATTTTGAAAACCATAATACAAAGGTTTTTCTCCTATTTTATCTCTTGCAAGCCAAAATTCATTTTTATTTCTATCCCAAACTACAAAAGCAAACATTCCNTCAAATCTTTGTAATGACTTTTTTATACCCCATTCTTCAAAGGACATAAGCATAACCTCAGTGTCAGTATTACTTTTGAAATTATATCCTTTTTTTATTAAAATAGTTTTCAAATCTTTATAGTTATAAATCTCACCATTGAAAGATATTATATATCGTTTATTATTTGAGACCATAGGTTGATGACCTGAACTAGATAAATCTAAAATAGAAAGTCTTCTATGCCCTAATGCAATTCCCTTTTTTGGATCTATCCAGAAACCTTTATCGTCTGGACCTCTTGAAGATAAAGAATCAGACATCTTGTTAATAATTAATTCTAATTGCTCGGAACTATTATTATTGCTAAAACTACAATATCCAGTAATTCCACACATTTTATTTACCACAAAGCATATTAAAAATTTTAATTAATTTACTTGAATGCAAATCAAGTGAATAATTTTTTTTAACAATCTTTAAACTTTCCTCACCCATTTTTTTTCTTAAGATAGGACTATTTTTTAATCTTTTTAAATATTTTATCCAATCCTTTTCACTGTGAGCCAAAAATCCATTTTTGCCATGATTAATAATTTCATTATTTATACCAACTGGGGAAGCAACAACGGGTAATCCTGCTGCCATGTATTGTAATAACTTTAAACCACATTTTCCCCTTTCCCATGGATTGTTTGGAAGAGGCATTATGCCTACATCAAATTTTGAAATTTCTTTAAGCTCGTCATCTTCTTTCCATTTTATAATATTAACTGGAAAATTATTTAATTTTTTTCCGTCTACACCCACTGCAGTAAATAAAATATCATTTTCTTTACATAGATTTATTATTACTTGACTTATTTCATTAATATGAGAAGAGGTCGAAGATGAACCAATCCACCCAACTACAAACTTATTTTTATTTAAATGATTAATTTTAATTACTGATTTTTCTGTATTAATTGTTGTTGGAATAATTTCTACATTTTTCACATTTGATTTTCTAGCATAACTTGCAATATATTCATTTCCTGCAATAATTAATGAGCTACTTTTTAAAATAAATTTGATTTTATTTGACAAAAATTTTCTAGTTATAAAATTTGGGTGTTGGTCATAACGATGATATACAGCGTCATCAAAATCAATAATAATTGGAATATTTGTTTTTAAAAAAAGATTTTCAATTAGAGAAGGAATCCATGGAAATAATTCTTTTTCAATCCAAATTAAATCATATTGTTTAAAAGAAAATGATTTTATAAATCTATTCCAATACGAAAAAAAAGGATTTATTGAAAAAATATTTTTACTTTTCAAAAGTATTTTTTGGGTGTAGTTATCTTTAAAAAATGGGTGGACCTCAATATTATATCCATTTTTTTTTAAATATGGAAAATATTGATAAAATCTATATCTACTACTTGGACCTATTTTACCATATCTTGTTAAAGCAAGAATTTTTTTCATGAAATTAAATAACTGTAAATTTTTAAATAACTTGAAACACCCTCTTCTAAAGAAAAAAATTCTTTTGCAGTTTTAATACAACGATTTCTCAATTTAGAATCTGATTTAAATTTTTCAATCGATTTAATCGTTTTGTCATAATTACTATGATCAAATTTTTCTAAAATGATTCCCGTATTGTTTTTTTTAATTATTTCAGAATGATCCCCAACGCCAATGTTTGTTATACATGGAATACCCGAAGCCAAAAACTCACCAAGTTTTGTTGCACATGATCCTTTTTTAGCATATGATGGTTTTATAAAAAAAATCCCGAAATCAATTTTTTTCATTTCGATTGGAATATTATCAAACGAACTATTCCCTAAATAAATGTCTTTCAAACTGATATTATGTTTTTTAAGTTTATTTTTTATAAAGACATGCTCATTCATATTAATAATTCTCAAATATGATCCAGGTTTTTTTTGTTTTAAATATTTATAAAAAATCAAAACTTCGTCGAAAATATACCACCCAGTCGCAGTTCCTACATAACCAAGATTTAATGAAGACTTGACCTGATTTGTTAATTTAATATTAAATTTATCTAAATCTGAGCAAGTACGAATTACCTCAATAGGTATATTCTTGTTTTTACAATTAAAATTTTTTTCCAGCTCTTGTTTTCCCGCAAAAGTTAAAGAAATTATAAAATCTGAATTATTTATTAATATTTTTTCTAATTTCTTTCCAATTTTATAATAAACTGAATTTTTAAGCCATCTATTTGAATCAACTTTTTCATCTATCCAAAAACCTCTCATATCAAAAATTAATTTTACTCTAAAAAATTTTTTTAATAACAATCCAATTAAAGCTGGAGGATAACTTCTTGCATGAATGCACTTTATATCATTGGATATTAAAATTCTAAAAGATTTAATAAAACACTTAGTTAAGTTCCATAAATTTGAAAAAATCACATTGGAAGTATAAATAATTTTTACCCAACGAATATCACTTGATGCGCAAATATTAACAATATTTTCATAATCTTTATTTCTTTTAAAATCTTTTTTTTTTTCCAATGTAACTAAATGAAAGCAATAATTTGAGGATAGTTTTTTTAAATATGATAAAACTTGAGATTGTCCCAATGGCTCAATAATTCCATCCCAAGAAACGTATAAAATATTTGCTTTCAATTGTTTAGATATTGTTTAACCTCTTTTAAATTATTTTGATGTTTAGCCATTGTTTTTTTTATCAAATCTAAATTATTTTTGGTCCATTCAATTGTTTTATTCAAACCTTCATCAATTTCAACCTCTGCCTCAAAATTAATAAATTCTTTTGATTTTATAGTTGAACCAAATCTCTTTCCGGATNTATCCCAATCTCTTGGTTTTTTTAAATCTAANGGAGTAGTATTTCCTGTAATANTATTAATANGTTTTGCAAGTTCATGAANAGAAGTTTCTTTNCCTGATGCAAGATTATANGCTTCNCCTGGATTTCCAANCAAAGCACACTGAATNAATCCTTTTACTANATCCTCTACAAAAATAAAATCTCTNGTTCCTTTNCCCCCGTTATCTAANGGTAACGCTTCATTNTTTAATGATTTAAATATNAAAGTNGGNATNACATTTCTCCANACAGTATGNTGTGTTCCTCTCCATTTACCAGCACCNAGAATTTCTCTTGGNCCATAAACATTTTGAAATCTTGCTTTAACAAAAGGCATACCATTTTTTTGAAAAAAATAATTACCATACATTTCACCGATTAATTTTGAAATTGAATAAGGACTGTCATGAAATAATGAAACTGATGCATCCTCATCAGTTGCATATGCAGAATCAAATGTTTTTTCTGCAACCGCACAACCTGCAGCCGAATAAACAACTTTTTCTATTGACTTAAAATCTGAAATTCTATTAAACAACTTTAAACTCGTTAAAGTATTATTTTGATGATCATCAAAAATATTTGCTATTGATGATTGGTTTCCATGGTAACATGATAAATGAAAAACATACTCAATATCTTCTCGTATTGATTTTATAATATCGTCATCTGAAACTGATCCTTCCAAAAATTCAACGTTGTTACTCATTGGTATATTTATTTTCTCTGATGATAATAAATTATCTATAATATAAATTTTCTGAGGATTATAATTTTCAATGATGAAATGTGCTAAATTACTACCAACAAAACCTGCTCCACCAACTATCAATATTTTTTTTTCATTTAAAGTCATCGTATTTATTTTTTAGTTCCAAAGAAAGATAAATATTCAACTGAGATCTTAGAAATTAAAAAGTCCTGAGATCTTTCAATAAGTTTTTTTTTATCATGTTTTTTATTTAATTGTTCAATAATACCATTTTTCAAATCATTTACATTATTAACTTCTACAAGCTTTCCATATCTACCATTTTCCAAAATTTCTTTTGGACCCCCAAAACAATTAGTGCTAACTATTGGCAATCCACACTCTAATGCTTCAACTAATACATTCCCAAACCCTTCACTTACAGAACTTAAAATAAATAAGTCAGCAGACTTATACCATGAATATGGATTAAGTACTTGACCCGGCATAAAAATTTCATCTTGAAGATTTAATTTATTGATTAATCCATTCAATTGATTTTTTAAAGGTCCATCACCCAAAATTGTTAACTGAGCATCAAGTGATTTTGGCAACAATGAAAAAGCTTTAATCAAACATTGATAATTTTTTTCTTTTTTCAAATTCCCAACGCTTAAAAATCTTAATTTAAATTTATCACTCCATTTTTTTTCATTTGAACCAATTAATTTTTTTAGTTTGTTTTTACCAACAGCAACTGGATTATATATAACACTAATTTTCTTTTTTGATATAAAAGTTATTTTACTTAACTCATCTCTTACATCTTTGGAAACGGTAGAAATTCCGCAAGCAAAACGATAAGTAATACCAAGAAAAAGTTTATTTAAAAATTTATATCTTGAATAATTATTTATTTGATATTTTAGTGAGTTATGATCGGTTATAAAAATTTTTCCTTTTTGGCCCGAAAATATCCATGATAAAATAGCTATTGATGTCAATGGCCACATATTTACCCAGATTATTTCAGGTTTACTTTTTCTTAATATATTTATTAATGGTAAAAAGGAATTTTTCAATCTATTAACATTTAAATATTTAATTTTAAGAGTATTTTTATTTATTATTTTTTGTGATAGACTTCCTTTGTTAGTTAATAAAATAAGGTCTATCTCAATTTTTTTTTTAATCCATTCATTAATTAGATTTACGGTAAGTTGTTCAGCCCCACCAATCTCTAATGATGGCAGAATAATTGTAATTTTCATATTTATTTGATACTTTTTTTAACAATCGCAGGGATTCCAGTTGCAAGATTAAAAGACGGAATTTTACTTTTTACAAGTGCATGAGAACCAATGATAACACTATCACCTAAAACTGATCCTCGAAGAATACTTGATTTAGCACCAATCCAGCAATTTGATCCAATAACAATTGATGATGTTTTAAATTTGTTTGATTCGATTATTCCATTTGAATAATCATGATCTTGATCACGAATAGTGACATATTCTGAAACTAGGGTTTTTTTACCAATTAAAATGGATTTTCTACATACTATAATTGAACCATTACCAATAAAAACATTATCAAAAATTTTCAGAATACCACTTTGTACTATAATTGATGTATTGGATGAAATATTTACACCTTTCATAATCTTTAATCTTCCACCATCAGTAACTCTAAGATTAACATTTTTACCAAATTTTACATCTTTATCAATTTTAATTCCATTTTGAAATGTAGAAAAAATAAACCTGTAAAATTTTGAACGAAAAAAAATTATAAAATTATTTATTAAAGAACCTAATTTTCTTAAAATTATTCTCATAATCTACCTTGGGAAAAATTTTCTTAAGCTTTTTGGGGAAATTAACCATAATTTAATTAAATAATATAATATAAAATTTTTCCTTGGTTTCTTACTTGCCATAAGAAAAAAAATTGATTTTTCATTTTTAATTTTATCTGAAAAGGTTAAACTTAATATTTCTTTTTCTATTTTATGAACATAAGCTTTATACCCATACTTCTCAGAACAAATAATATCATTATAGGCTCTATCAACGATTTGTTGGATTTTATTATTGTCTTTTAGCAATTTTATCATTTCATTTAAATTTGATAAATCTTTTTTTAAAGAAAAATAATGTTTTTTTGGCGTTATTACATCAGAATATCTTCCCTCCATTAAAACTAATAAAGTTTTATTTTCAATTGCTTCAAATATTCTTGGTGAAATTACATTCATTAATTTTTCATACTCAAAATACCCCATAGATTTTAAAACTATTAAATATTCTTCAAAGGTTAAATTTGGATTTTTTAACTTTAATTTTTTTTCAGTTTTAATTAAATCATTATTAAAATCAAATAGATTAGAACCACTTTCAGTACCTAGCATAGCTTTGCACTCTTGATTAAAATCAATCCATTTCTTACCATAAATTCTGTCTTTATCTCTAAATGAAATATCTGTTTTGATTTCAGAATTATAAAGTTCTTTTAATATTTTTTGAGGGAATGTAAACTTTTCTCTTACTAAACTTCCCCAAGAATATTCAGGTTCTCTTCCTCTATAACCTAAATCAATCTTTCTAGATTTAATTGGTTTAATAAACTTTTGATCTAATTCCCAATCCTTAACATAACCTGTTAAAATTGAAACAAATCTTCTTTTACTACTAAGTGAGTTACCATATATTTTTTTTATATGTTCTTTAGGAACACAACTATAAACTAAATCAAAATTAACATCTTGAATAAATTCAATACTTCTTCCTGTATACAGATACTCATCTTGTAGGAAAAGTATTTTTTTACCCAAAAATTGATTCAATTTTCTTTTTAAAATTTTGTGTCTTTTTGGATCATACCTTATAGAATGATGAATTGCAACTACATCAAAATTGTCAAACTCATTAAAATTTAGATTTCTAATTTCAGGTGTAAAATACCAATCAAGTTTACCATGATGGTAATAACTTAATAAATTATGTAAATGTGCACCTACATGTGTTGAAAATGGTGCATACAACATTAATAATTTCAATTTAATAAATTTTTATTTGGATTTTAAATGACTAAAAATTTCAGATATACCATAATTATCATACCAACTTAATTGATTTTTTATTGTATCATTAAAACTTATTTTTGATTTCCATCCTAATTTTTTTTCTGTTTCAGATGGATCTAATACAACTTCTTTAACATCATCTTCTCCAACAGGCATAATTGGAACATCCATATTTTTTAGATTAAGATATTCACACACTATTTTAAAAATTTCTTTTATTGAATGACCATTTCCTGATGAAATATTATATTTACCAATAGGCACATCTTGAAAAAGGACTATATCCATTAAATCAAAAAAATCTTTAATATCTAAAAAATCCCTCACAGTATCAGAACAAAAACATTTTTGATTATTTTTTAAACGTTTATAAAAAGTAGGTATTGGACCAATTGCTAACCTAGGACCACAAATATTTGCTAATCTTAGTGAAATAACAGGTAATTCAGATAAAAATAAAAAATTTTCACCTGCTGTTTTTGTAATTCCATAACTTGTAAATGGATCAACTGAATGATTGATTGGAATAGGTAATTCTTTAGGCTTTCCGTAACATAATGATGTTTGAAAATTAATAATTTTTTTTATATTATTTAGAAGAGAAATTTCAATAAGGTTAATTGTACCCTTAATATTAGTCCTAACATCTTCAGCAAAATTTTTTGGGTCTTTATAAGAAGCCGCACTATGAATAATATACTCAGGTTTAAAGTTTTCTATTGATGATTTCAATAAATCAAAATCGCTTATAGAGCCTTCAATTAATTTAAGATTATCTAATTTTGGAACTACTTCTTTCTTACCAGTAATAAAATTGTCTATTAAACAAATTTCATGACCCTCAAGAATATATTTTTCAAAAAGGTTTGAACCTAAACATCCAGCTCCACCAGTAATAAAAATTCTACTCATTTTTTTAATTTTAAATGAGTGTATTCACCCAGCGTACCATATTCATAAAAATAATTGATTGCAGACGAGACAGTATCTTCCAAAGATGAAAATTTAATTTCACCAAAATCCTCAAAAGTTTTTGATGGATCTAATAAAATAGAAAAGACATCGTCATTTCCTATCTCTCTTATCTCTGGCTCAGGATAAACTTCAAAATTCATTGAGTTAACAACTTCATCATATAATTCTTTTATAGAAACATCTTTACCTGATGAAAAATGATAAGTTCCACTTCCGTAACCTTCACATGCTTTGATAACTACTTTTGCTAAATCTTTTACAAACACAAAATCTCTTCTAGATTTAGTAATAAAACATTTTTTGCGATCTTTTAATCTTTGATAAAAGATCGGTAAAGGTCCAGCTACATTTCTTGGGCCAATTACATTTGCTAACCTAAATGTGACATAATCTAATCCAGAAATTTGTAAAAAATTCTCATTTGAAGTTTTTGTAATTGAATAACTTGTAGTTGCAGGTAATATAGGATGATTTAATGTTATAGGTTGTTCAATAGGTTTTAAACCATAACATAATGATGTTTGAAAATATATGAATCTATTAATATTGTGCCGAATAGAAGCTGATATTATATTCGATCCACCAACACAATTTGTTAATGTGTCATTATACCAATCATTTGGATCTTTATATGATGCTGCTGTATGAATTACAATATTTGGTTGAAAACTTTTAAATAATTCATCAACTAGCTTTTTATTGGCAATTGTATCAATTGTAATTTGGAGATTTTTATGTTCTTGTAAATGTTCAATTCTACCAGTAGCCAGATTATCAATCACATGAACTTTATCACCTCTTTCAAGAAATAATTCTGCTATATGAGATCCAATTTGACCCAATCCACCAGTAATAAAAACTTTCATTTTAATTATTTACTCCTTTAATATTTAAAATATTTATTAAAACTTTTCACTTAAATCAGGCAAAACATGAAATTTTCTTTTTTTAATCATAAAATACGCGGGTTCAAATGGAGGAAAGTAGAATGCTCTAGCTTTTCTATCAATTTCAATAATATTATCAATTTCTTTAATCATTCTATGATTATCTAAAGAATTTTTAGAATAGAATTTTCCCTCCTCATTTATTTTAACAGGATAAATTTTTTTCTTTCCTTTTAAAAATTCAATAAATTCTTTAAAAATTAAAATTGATAATTCTAAAGATTTCTTGTGCAATGATAATGCCGTTTCATCTTCATTAATTTCACAAGATTTTTCAAAAACAATATCACCTGAGTCAACTTTTTTATCAATCTTATGAATTGTTGATGAATATGTTGAATCATTTTTTAATATAGCATGATTAATTGTATTATAACCTTTATAATCTGGTAATTTGGCATTGTGTAAATTATAAGCATTTTCATTTATAATTTTTAATATTTTATCTGAGAATATCCAACAATGTTGAACAGAAATAATTAAGTTAATTTTATTTTCTTTTATCAAATGAATTATTTGATTTTCATTTCTTTTTTCATTAGAAATAAATTTTATATTATTTTTTTTAGAACTTTCATAAATATAGTTTGATTTCCACCAATTACTTTTTTTTTTATTAGAAACAACAGTTTTAATTTTGATATTTTTTGATTGTGATTTAAATAATAAACTATAACATTTTTCTCCAAGTGGTTTTTGTCCTAAAAATAATATTCTATATTTCATTTTTTTATTTAATCTTTTTTAATTCATTAAAAATTTTTAAAAAAATTGTATTAAAATATACTTCGTGTCCTTTTTCGCTTAAATGAAGCTTATCAGTTAATAATAAGTTTGATAATTTATATTCTTTATCTTTACATTTTTTTAAGAAAACTTTTTCTATATCGTTTAAAATTACATTTTTACTAAAACTTAAAGCTGATTCTCTAATTAGTTCATTATATTGTTCATTGCTTTCTTGATAAGAAAATGAAACATTATTGAAAGGCAATTTTTCATTTTTTAGTGTTGGATGATTTGTATTTAGAAAGATTTTTTTACAACCAAAATTAAAACCTCTTTCAATAATTTCTTCTAAATTTCCTTGGAAGCTTTTTTTACTTACCCTTGGTAGACCTCTATCTGAAACCCAATAGTTACAATCATTCATACCGAATTGAACAATTAAAATTTCTGGCTTGTAATTTTGGATTTCAAATGGCATTGTCTCTAATGCTTGCCTTGTCGTTCTACCATTTACTGCTGAATTTGCTACTAAAACATCTAAATTATTTTCTTCAAAAGCTGATGAAATTTTAGGTATCCAACCTTTATGCAGGGAAATACCTTGACCATAACAAATTGAATCACCAAAAAAAAATACTTTCACTAAATATTATTTCCCTAATTAATCATTTTTTTAAATTTTTGTTCATTATCATGAAATTGTTGATACCATAATTCTAAGGATAGCAATGCCCATGTTTTTCTTGAAAATTGATTGTCAACAAGTTTATCTAAGTTAATTGTTTTTGAATTAATAAATGGTCTATTTTTCATTTTTAAATTATTTAAATTATCAATTACAAAATTTTGAAGAGATGAATTAAACCATTCTTTTAGTGGAACTGGAAACCCCATTTTATCTCTTCTATTTAATATATCAACAGGAATGGAATTAGCAAATGTTTTCTTTAATAAATTCTTCATTTTACCATTTTCAAATTTAATATTTGCTGGAATTGTTGCAACAAACTCTACTATTTCATGATCAAGAAAAGGAACTCTACTTTCTAAACCATGCGCCATACTCATCCTATCTTCAACATGTAATAATGCGGGGAGTAAACTTTTAAAATCAAAATGTGTCATTTTATCAAAGTACGCTTCTTTTTGTACATTATTTTTATTGTTGAAAATATTCTTGAAATTCTCAAAAACTTTACTTTTATCAAGTTCATTCCAATTAATTTCATTTGATAAAGTTTTTGATCTATCAATCAAACTAAAATACCTTTCATCCATTGAATCAAACAACCCTTGACTCCAAAAACTTTTAATTAAAGGTTTATACTCTTTTAAAATACCTAAATTTGGTATTATTGATTCAAGAGTTACAATATAATTACCATTTTTGTAACTACCGTCAATTGCAGCTAATAAACATTGCTCGAGATAACCAATCACATATCTCGCATAGCCACCAAAAATTTCATCTCCCCCTTGGCCTCCAATTACAACCTTCAAATGTTCTGATGCAAGTTTTGATACCATATATTGAGGGAAAGATCCAGGTCCAGCTGTAGGGAAATCAAGATAATAAATTATTTTTTCAATATTATTACTAAAATCGTTACTACTAATATCTAAAGTAAATAATTCTCCATTAATAAGTTCTGTAGCTTTCTTTGCATAATGACTTTCATCATAGTCTTTATAATTTGAAAAAAAACCATGAAAACCTTTTAATGGTTTTTGATTTGATTTAGTTGCAAGATTTAACAATAGACTTGAATCAATTCCACCTGAGACATAACTTCCAATTTCAACATCACCAATTAAATGATATTTTATAGATTCATTCATTAAATTATTTAATTTTTCATAACAAAATTCAGAACTTAAATTAAAATCAACATTGTATTTCACATCCCAATATTTCCAAATTTTTATCGAATTATTTTTAATTAAAATAGCATGGCCAGGTAGAAGTTTTTTTATACCTTTAAATAAAGTTGTTTCACCAATTGTATATTGGTATGTTAAATATTCAGCAAAAGCTTTTTTATTTGTTTGTATGCTATCAACAAAAGGTAATAATGCTTTTGCTTCTGAAGCAAAGTAAAATACATTATCTTTAATGAAATAATAAAATGGTTTAATTCCAAATCTGTCTCTAGCACAAAATAATTCGTTTTTATTTGGATTCCATATAGAGAATGAAAACATTCCTCTTAGATTATCTAAACATTTTACTCCATATTTTGAATAAGCACTTAAAATACATTCTGTATCAGAGTTTGTTTTAAAATTCCAATCATTATTTAATGATGACCTTATTTCTTTATAATTATAAATTTCACCATTATAGGTAATCAAATTATTATCTATACCTTCCATAGGTTGATTTGCATTATCAGATAAATCAATAATAGATAATCGATTATGTCCAAATCCAACAAATTTATTAGGATGAATCCAATGATTATGAAAATCTGGTCCTCTATGGGATAACAATTTTATCATTGTCTTAATTTTTTTTTCAGGAGCATCAAGTTCTTGAAAATTCATATTAAATATTCCAGAAATTCCACACATCATGAACTCCTAACTAATTAAGATTAGAAATTAATTTTGAAAAAAAAGAATTGTAATCCATTTTTTTTGCAAGATTAATTTTTTCAATAAAAAAATCATAATTTTTTGATTTTGTCTTGGCGGTTAAAATTTGCTTTTCAAATTCCTTGGCGTCGTTCGCAAAAAAGAAAAATTTTTCAAATTTTTTCAAAGAATTTATTTCAATTGAAACTACTGGCAATCCACAAGCTAAATATTCAAAAGATTTTAATGGAAAAGCACTCTCAACAGTATATTTTGTTTTTGCAAATGGCATTATACCCAACGTAGCTTTATAACCAAAACTTCTTAATTCTTCAACAGATTTAAATTTGTGATATTTGAAATTTTTAAATTTAAAAAAAGTTTTCCATATCTTTTTATTTTCTAAGTCATTAAAATTTGATCTTCCAAAAAAATGAAATTCCATATCACTTAATTTATATATCAAATCATATAATAATTTCATATTTAATCTATCGTTTATCCCACCTTGGTAAAATATAATGTTATTTTTTCTATTTTGAATAACTTGTTTAACATCCTCAATTTTTGGAGCATAAAAATCATAGTCAACACCATTTGTTAAAATTATTGATTCTCCAGAATATTTACCGTGTTTAATGTAGCTATTATTTACTCCTTCGGAACAAGACACCAATAAATCTATATCTCGCAATACTTTTTTCAATTTATCGATATTTGGAGGTTTAAAAAATAAATCACTACAAAAAAAATCCTCAGTTGCATGAAAAATTTTCATATCGGACTTAAAATTTTTTATAATATTATCAAGCAAATAATTATAAATCCATAATAAAGGTTTTTCAGATTTTATTTTTTTAAGAATATTTAATAACTTGTGTTGATGATTAGAAAGAATATATTTTTTGTTACAATGTACTATTATTATGTTTGAGTTTTTAATTTTCTCAAAATAGTTATCTCTAAATTTTAAATCAAATTGAAAAAAATAAACTGGACATAATTTTGAGAATCTTGCAGCATAATGATACCTATTACTTCTAGCTTCCTTTTTCCATATTGAAAAAGTTAACATTATAACCGCATCATAATTAAAATTCATTTTATGAATTATTCTTGATTTTTATTAGCTTATTTACTAAAAACAATAAATTAAAAAAGTTAATTTTTTAATTTTGATAATATCTTCAATGATATATATTTTATCCTCGCAAGAATATATTTTATTTTACTAAATATATTAACCCTACTTTTTAAATTTGAAAATTCTATTATGAAACTATAGATTAACTTTTTTATGAAAACATTATTTTTGTAATCACTAAATTTTTTATTAGGTTCATTCATCCAACTAATAAAATCTTCTTTTCTAACATCTAATTTTTTACAAATGTAATCAATATCCTGTTCAATTGTTGATTCATCATATGAATTTTTCTTCATCTCATCAAGAGCTTCATCTCTAGTAATTTCTTCACTTAAAATTAAACTTGAGAAATGAGCTTTTCTTTTATCATATCCAAATTTTTTGGGTAACCAATAACTTTGAAAAAATTTTGTAAAACGAGATTCATAATGTTTACCGCCATAATATTGCCAATTTAATTTTTCTTCAAGGACTTTAATTGCATCCATCTTCTTATAATCAATATAATTGAGAGGAGATATAATTTGCATTTTACGGATTCTTGGAATGAAAACATGNTATTTAAAAGTTGAAACAAAAGGAAATTTTTTCCATTTTTTACCACCATNNTGTCTACAAATATCTTTCATGTGGANTGAATCCATAGCATCATGNCCCCATGCTACTGGTAAAACAGATTCNGAAGTATAATTGTTACCNTTTATAACATATTTGATATTATTTTTTTCAGCAAATGAATATAAAACTGAAAAAAAAGCATGGTCTTGTGGAGTGTCTTGGTTTGCTACACCGGCTTTAAAAAAAGCTGTTTGAACGTCTTTTATTGCCTCCCAATCAACAACCTCAGTAAATAATTGNATATCTAATTTTTTTACTATCTCCTCAATATTTCTTACCGCCAAATCCGAATTCCAACCTGCATCAACATGAACAGCTAATAATCTTAGATTAGCTTCTTTTCTCGCCCAATAAGCCAAATAAGAACTGTCTACACCTCCACTCAAACCNATTATTGCATCATATTCTTGNTTTTTTTGTTTCTCTTTCATTGAAACAACTATATCATCAAGTTCTTTTAAAACTTCTTTAGTACCAGGNGTCCAATTTTTTTTTAAACTATTATAAAATGAAATACAATGACTACATTGACCTGTTTCATCAAATGATATTTCTTCATCAGATGTATCCATTATACATTTGTTACATATTTGTAAATTTTTAATAATTTTTGAGGAATTATTCATTATCTCAGAAGATAATTTAAGAAGAAATTTGTTTAATTTCATTATATGTTGGATAAGAAATTAANACTGCTTTATATTTGCCATGAAAAGAAAAAAAAGAACCTGCTGCTGCTGCATCAGCACCAACTTTTATTATTTTTTTTAAATCAGATATTTGACCAGCACCACCTAATGAAACAAGTTGACAAGATAAATATTTTCGAGTTCTTTCAACTAAATTCAAATCATATCCATTTCTCATACCATCATTATCNACACTTTGAATAATAACTTCTCCAAAACCTGTATCAGCACATCTAACTAAATATTCATCAAAAGATTNAGATATAATTCTTTTTTTTACGTGTGAGAAAATTTTATGCGTTCCAAAAAAATTTTTTTTTACATCGACACAACATACAACTGTTGAAGAACCGAATTCTTTAATTAGAGTACGTGCTAAATCAGAGTTTTTTAAAAAAGAATTGTTTATAATTAATTTTTCACATCCAGAATTTAAAATTTTTTCAGCTTGAAAAAGATTTTTTATTCCTCCACCATATGAAAAAGGCATGAAAGCTTCTGAAGAAACATCTTTTATAAAACTATAATTAGGTTCCTTATTTTTTTTTGATGCATCAATATCCAAAAAAGCAATTTCATCAGATTCTTTTTCACTAAAAATTTTAACTGCATTTATTGGATCACCAATGTATTTAGGTTTTTTAAATTTTTCCGTTTTGTATAGTACATTATCTTTAAGAAGTAATACTGGAATTATTCTTTTATTCATAAAAAAAGTCTTTCAAAAGTTGGAGTCCAAACCTATGACTTTTTTCTGGGTGAAATTGAACACCATAAACATTGTTTTTTGATACTGCAGAAACAAAATCATCACCATAATTTGAAAATGATTCAATATTATTTTTATCTTTAGGTTTAAAATAATATGAATGAACAAAATAAAATCGTCTATCAGAATCTAAATTTTTAAAAATTTTTGATTTTCTTATAGGTTTAACATAATTCCAACCCATATGTGGTATTGATAAATTTTTATTTTGAAATTTTATCACTTCCATATCAATAAAACCTAAACCTTTTTCTTCACCCTCTTCACTTGATTTACCAAGAATTTGAGCTCCTAAACAAATACCTAAAACAGGAATATTTTTATCATATACACACTCGTTTAAAACTTTAATTAAATTCAACTTTTTTAAACTATTCATTGCTCTATCATAAGCTCCAACACCAGGTAAAATAATAGCAGATGAATCTAAAATACAATCTGCATCTGATGAAGCTTTGGCATTAATATTAAGCCTTGATAACATTGAAATTAAAGAACCTATATTTCCTACTTTATAATCTACTATTGTTACATTCATTATAAATTTTAATTATTAATAAATTTTAATAATTTTTTACTTTCATTTTCCCAAGATAGAATTTTTGCTGTTTTAATTGAATTTATCTTGAAAAAATTAATTTTTTCGTAAGAAATTTTTGAAATTAATTCTGCAATTTTTTTTGGATCATTTTCATCATCATCAATTAATAAACCTAATGAATTTTCATTTACTATTTTTGCCATATCTGGATAATTTGAAACACAAAGCATTATTCCTGACATAATATATTCAAAAAATTTATTTGAAAGATTAATTGTTTTTTGCATTCCAGTGTTTTTCATGATTAATAATCCAATATCTGATTTATTAGCTTCAAAAACAATTTTATTGAAATCAACTGGTTCAACAATTTTTATTTTTTTTGATAGATTAAATGAATTAATTAACTGGTTTAATGAATTAATATAATCTGAAGGACCACTTCCTCTAATCTTCAAATAGTATTTTTCAGGTAAAAAGTTCATGATTTTTATATATGTTTCTAATCCTCTTCCTGGAGCCAATATTCCATGGTATAACATTTCGATCCTTGATTCAGAATTTAAAATTTTAGGTTCATGCTTTTCATAAAATGGGGTGCTTCTAACTGTTATTAAATTTTTAATTTTTGGATATTGATCTCTTAATATTGAGTTTAAACCATCACTCACAGTTGAAATACCATTCGACTTTATGTAAAATTCATTTTCAATATTTTTTATATAAGAGTTTTGAAAAATTTTAATTTTTAAATTTGAAAAAAAATCTGTTGAGTTTTTTTGAGATAAAGCATGTTCATGAACA
>NZHL01000017.1 GCA_002691365.1 Fidelibacterota bacterium | reverse complement strand
CTTAATAGTATGGCATTTGATATGAATGGAAATCTTTATATAACTGATACTGCTATTGGTGGAGATCGTTTAATTCCAAGAGCTTATCAGTATCCAGGATTAATACGAATTGAACATTCATCAATTGATAATATATCCGAAGATGGTATCAGTTTTACATTTATTCCAGGAGTTCCTAATGGAATTGATTTTTGGGAAAAGGAAGATGCTATGGTTTTAGTTACAATGGGCGGTAATGATAAGCCTGGTGGTACTGCAATTTATAAACTTCCTATAGAATTATTTCCAATGAAAACTGTTCCAGCTCCTTTATTTAATGATGTTGGCAGGGCGGATGGAATAGCATTTTCACCAAAAGGAACTATTATAACTTCACGTTTTTCAGGAGATTTATTGGCTATTCCTATAAATGGTCAACCTCGTTCATTGATTCTTGAACCCTTCAAAGCTCCAGCTGACCATCGTTTGTTAACCCTTGAAGATGGAAGTTCTATTCTTGCAGTTCCCGAACAAGATCGTACAGACCCAAAACCTTGGAATCAAAATGTTAAAATAATTAAAATTCCTAAAAAGTTTTAATAGTTAGTTTTTTTTAAAAGGAGATAAATTAAAAAATGAAATATTTATTGATTTTACTATTTTTTATTAGTTTGGTCTATTCAAACTCTGATAATCATGATCAGGATAGACCGAATATTCTTTTTATTTATTCTGATGATCATACTTTTCAAGCTGTTAGTGCATATGAAAGTTTTTTATCAGGTGTTGTAGAAACACCCAATTTAGATCGAATAGCAAATGAAGGAATGCTTTTTGAAAATGCATTCAATACAAATTCTATTTGTACTCCAGCACGCGCAACTGTTTTAACAGGTAAATATGGTCATAACAATGGTTTAAATACCCTAGATAGAGCATTTGATGGCAGTCAACAAACATTTCCAAAACTATTACAAAATGCGGGATATTATACAGCTGTTGTAGGTAAATGGCATTTGAAAACAATTCCAACCGGTTTTGATTATTATAATATTATGCCCGTTCAGGGACGTTACTTTAATCCAATAATGACAGAGACAGGAATGCCTTGGTATCAAGTTCCTGGTGGAGATCCTGATATTCCATATTGGAGAGTAGAAATGGATAAGCCTGGTGGACTTTATTCGAAAGGTATAAAAGAATATAAGGGTCATGTCACTGATGTTGTTACTGATATCTCTCTAGATGTTTTAAAAAATCGACCTAAGGATAAGCCTTTTATGATAATGTATCAACACAAGGCACCACATGATTTATTTGAATATGATAAGAAATATGCTGATCTTTATAAAAATATTGATATTCCTGAACCAATAAGTTTACATGATAATTACGATAACAGAAGTACAGCGATTAAAAGAACTATTCAAAAAGTGCATATGGAATATGGAGATGAATTTTCAGAAGCTGTTGAAGATGGAGAGCTTATTCCAGAGCAAGACAGATATTTATTTTTCCCAACATTAGAATATTTGCATCAATATTTACATGAAAATAAAACTAATGAATTTGATAATATTTTGATGTCAATTAAAAATAATGATAATCCATTTAAGAGTATGATAAAATCTATTTTTGGAAATAATAAAACTGATTTGTCAACTGAAGACCGTAGAACTCTTGCATATCAGATGTATATTAAAGCTTATTTGAGATGCGTCGCAGGAATTGATGATAATATCGGAAGGGTTTTAGACTATCTTGATAAAGAAGGTTTGGCTGAAAATACAATAGTTGTTTATACATCAGACCAAGGGTTTTTTCTCGGAGAACATAATCTTTTTGATAAAAGATTTATGTATGAGGAATCATTACGTGTTCCATTGATGGTTAGATATCCTAAAAAAATTAAAGCAGGATCTGTAACAACTGATTTTGCTATAAATACAGATCTTGCTCCTACATTCTTAGATTTGGCTGGTGTTGATATTCCAAAAGATATGGATGGTGTAAGCTTTAAACCAGTATTAGAAGGTAATACGCCTGATGATTGGCAAACAGATATGTATTATCGCTATTGGATGCATCGTGCTCATTTTAATATTCCAGCTCATTATGGTATAAGAACACAAAGATATAAGTTAATTTTTTATTATGGACTTCCATTAGATGCTAAAGGAGCATATGAAATATCTACAACTCCAGAATGGGAATTATTTGATTTGAAAAATGATCCAAATGAGATGAATAATATTTATAATGACCCAAGCTACAGTAATTTAATTAAAGAGTTAAAAACACGATTGCTTGAATTAAAAGAACAATATGGTGATCGAGATGAAAAGTATCCAGAGCTTATGTCAGTTAGAAAGAAGTTTTGGTAGAAATGGGTATTTTTTATAAAGTTGAAAAGATAAAAAAAAATATATGGTAGATAAAAATAAAAAGAATTCTAAAAGGAAATCCGTGATAAACATTAATGATAAAGGTAGAATAGATTCTAACTATAATTTTATTTTACCTATTTCAGATGATGAGCTTAAAGTTAAAATCATTAATAATGCTTTCTCTAAACCAGAATCAATTGATGAAATAATGTATTATAAAACATTGAGTTTAGAAGGTAAAAATGATTATAAAATAAATTTTCTTAAAAATATTAATTTTACTCAAGTATGGAAAACTTATACTTTTAATGAGTTGGTATTATATTGGCAAAACAATATAACTAAATTAGCTAAAGAAGAGGGTCATGGTAAAAGAAAACATTCAGATGTCCCAGACCCTAAAATTTATGCTAAAGCAGGTGAGGGTATATTTAAGTCTTTGGAGGAAGACAAGTTACTTTTATTATTTCAAACCAACCATATAGAACCAACTATATGTTTTGTTAGAAACCAAGTCTATAGGCAAGCTTTAATATTAGCTTGTTTTCAAGATGCAATTAAAATAGGAATGTTAGACTTGGGTGTAGGTATAACTGAAGGGATGTCAAAACATTTGTTGTTTCCCAGATATATTTATGAATGGGGTTTTATAAAGGCTCTGATCTATGAAAATGAGGATTTAGCACCGAGAAAATTAACTGATGAAATGTTACAACATTTACAAGATGCAGACTTTAGAGAAAGAATAAGAAGATTTGATATGTTTGACAAAGAATTGACACCTCAAATAAGACCAAGAGAACCAGATAGTTTGTCTGATATAAAAGAAGCTAATGATTGGAAAGATGTTCAAATAAGTTTGAAATTAATTATTGCTGGAAGTTTTGGTGTAAGGGTAAAATTAAATAATTGGGCTAAGTCAAGAGATTATCAATTAAAGGATTTCGGTTTTCTTTCAAAAGAGGGAAAGTTAAATGTAGGTTTTCAAAAATTTATCTTAATGGCATTTAATGGTTATTATTTGTCTGAAAAAAATAGTAATCAAAAGGTANTNCAAAATCAATTAAATAAAATTAANAAANGTTTTAAAGATGCTTTTGGTATANAAGAAGATCCAATCTANTATAACCNAGAATCAAAAGTNTATANANATAAATTTGATATNTTAAAAATTGATGGAAAAGCTGATTATAAACATTTTANTCATTCATTNTATTATGATCAAGCNGTTGCACCAGANGAATCACCAAANCAATTACTTTTTAATGAGATTAAAATAATAAATGAAAAATATCAATCTAATGAAAAACTTGANCCAGACGAACATCAAAATTTANCNAGCTATTGGACTAGATTTATTCANCCTTTAAGNCCTGANATAATTCGCCCTTCTGATATTTATGATGAATATTTAAATGAATTAGAGGGTAGATTNCATATTGAAAAAGAATTTACAAAAAGNTTAAATAATGAATANGNATNTTGAATTAAATGAAAGAGACATTCAAATATCAGAGTTTCAAGATTTATTAATAAAACTTATATTTGACGATAGTCCACCTTCTCCTCCTATGAATAGAAGGCAGCACAATTTAGTTACGAGTTTATGGTATAAATATAAAAGTCAGAATCAATATTATCTTACAGAAATCTTTAAGCCTAATGATAGTTATGAAGATTATATAAAAGAAAGAAGTGAGGCTAAGATTGTTAATTCTAAATCACTTTACACCAAACCAAAAGATTTTATTATTGAGATAGATGCCGCTTTTATTCCTAATAGTTCAGACATGAATTCTTAATTAAAAAAAATACTAAAAAAGCTGATGAAAATTTTTCAATTAAAGTTATTTGGTTTATTTTTCTTATTATTATCATCATGTGATGAAAATATTGATTATGGATTAATTAAAGATGAGCCATGTACCGCAGTATATTCTCCTGTTTGTGGTTCTGATGGAAAAACTTATGGTAATGATTGTTATGCTCGAAATGCTGGTGTTGATGAATATAGAGCAGGTGAGTGTAAGGGTTTATAATCAAAAGGTTGATTGATATTTTTTATATTATATATTTATGAAAGAAATTTTCAAACGTATTACTGAAATCTTTTTTAAAAGATTTCTGATAATTTTATTGATAATATTTTTTATTATTTTTCTCAATTACATCGATTTTTAATAATGAATTTTGTAGATTATTTATAATTTTAATTATTTTAAAATGTATAGATTGTTTAAACTTCTCACTTTTAAAAAACTCCAATTATTAATTACTGGGTTTAAGCTTGGTCTTTTTATTGCTACAAGAAGACGGCAAATTCTTTTTTATTTAAAGATTATACGTAATTTACAATTTGAAGATTTATCTAAATTTTTTCGAATGATAAAAACATCTATTTATAAACAGCTAAAAAAATAATCTTCTTAAAAATTATTTCTTAAAGTTTTTGTTTTATTTTACTTTAAATATTATTTATATTTGTATATAATATTTAAATAATTAAGGAATTTATAAAATGAAAATTAAAAATCTTTTGTTTTTTGCTCTCTCTTTATTTTTNATTTCCTGCGATAGTGAAGATACTAGTGCCGAGTCTGAGGATTCTTCCTCAGATGTTGATTTAACTGGAGTTTGGACTAGAACAAACTCGGGAAATTATTTAGGTACTTGTTTAGATACTCCCCCTGATAGTTTAGATTATCCGTCATCGACTTCATTTTCTTATACTTTACTTGAAGACGGAACATATACTACAGATGCATACTCTCTTTTAATTGATTGTGCAAATACAGAAGATGATGAGATGTATCAGTATCAATGTGTTGGTGAATGGGTTTCAGATGGAACTTCTGTATTTTTCTTGAATGATATGCTTACTGAGATATCTGAAATAACTAATATAAATGATGTTATTGCTTTTGGAGATCAATGGTTTTCTTTTTATGAACTAAATGATGATTTAACTGAATTTTCAATTGGCNTAGAATCTTCAACTGGTTTAGGTGAAATGTGTCAATATGATTTATTTGTCAAACAGTAAGATTTGAATTTAATATTTAATAGCAAGAAATGATTTATTGATGACTATTTTTGTTTTATGCTTATTTTTATTGGTTTATCTATACATTTCGGCATAATTTATTTATTATAAATAAATTTTAAGGAGGTTCAATGGAAAAACCACTAAACAAAATTTTAGTTTTTTTAAGATATGTTTTATTATCTATTATTACATTGGGTATTTATCCATTTTACTTTTATGTTATAAGAGCAGAAATGAATAATAGGTTATTAACTGATATTCTTACTGAGATTAAAAAAAATAAAGAATTAAGCTAGAACTAAAAAAAGTTTTATTTTAATGTATAATTTAATTGATTTTTAACAAGGACACTTACAACCATCGCCTAAGTTCAAATACTTCATAGTTACTCCTTAATAATAATGCATTTTAAAAGATAATGTATATTTTAGCAAGGACATTTTTTCTTTTTTTTTACATTTACAACGCTTTGCAAATTTAATTTTAAACATAATTTATTATTTATTTTTTTGATCTAATTTATTGATGGAGTTATTTTCTTAAACTGTAATCAAAGAATATATTAAAAATATTGTGCTAATGATGAAGCCAATCCATGCTCCAGCATATTTTATATTTTGAACAATGCTACGATTGTTTGACATATTTGTTAAATCAGAGTATTTATCCATTACAATATACATACATCCAAAAATTGACCAACTTGCAGCAGAAGAAAAATCTGAAACTCTAAGATAGATTAAACCAATAGCAATTAGTTCAAAACCTATCAGTAAATTTAATATTTCCATTGTTTTATTCATTTTTAACATACGCACTCATCATCGCAACATGATAGATCTTCTAAATAGAAATTGTAATCTTTATATTCTTGAATAACATCTTTTAATTTTTCTTGACCTATTTTTTTTGTTTTTGCAATTTTTTCTGCAACAATTGCAAATCTTTGTCTGTATTTGTAGATAAAACAAAATAATGCTGAACCGTGTTTAACTTGAGGCCCAACTAAAAAAAGATTTTTTGTTTTTTGTGATTCATCAAAATCATTTAATAAAGGATAACCTTCATCAAAGTCAAATAAATCCTCAACTAATGTTAGGCTAGTAGCAAAACCAGTACAATTTATTGGCTTTGTTTTAGAATTAAAGGTTTTATTATTGGAGGTTTTTATAGTGTATTGATTGTTTTCAAATTTAACTTCTTTTACTGATGTTTTTTTATGATAATGAATATCATTCATAGCATTTTCAATTCTATCTCTAGTAAAAGGGGAGAGTGAATAGCTTGAATCACTATTTACTAAATGCAAATAATCTGAACTGTCAAGGAGAAGAACTTTTTTTCCTAACTCTGATAAATTTACTGCTGCATCAAATCCAGATTCATATGAACCAATAACAACTTTTTTTTCACCTTCTAGATCGGAGAAGGACTTTACCTGAGAGTAATGTGTGCAATGCTCATAACCTTTAAATGATTCTTTTTTAGGATATTGATATTCACCAGCAGCCCAAATAACAAATTTACTTTTGTAATCTTTATTATTTGTTTTAATTATAAAAGATTTTTCATTCTTTTCAATTTTTTTAACATTAACTCTAGTCTTAACATTCAATTCAAAGAATTCTGATATGCTAACTAAATATTTTGCATAATCTGTACCTGTAGGATGTTCAGTTCGAAGATAAAATGCTGGAGAAGTATCTGGAGTAATAGCGTTTAAATCAACCATCTTAAAAAAATTTCCTGTAAATGAAGGAGATATAAAACGTGTTTCTTTAGGCCACTTACGAAAAGAAGAACCAATTGAATTTTTTTCTAAAATAATATAATTGATACCTAATTTTTCTAAAATAATCCCAACACCTAAACCAGCAGGGCCTGCTCCAACAATGGTAACATCATATTTAAAATCAGTGTTATTTTTATTTTTTGTCATTTTTAGTTTTAGCTAGGTAATTAGACTTCGTTTATTTTTTAATAGTTAAAAATTTTTTTCAAATAATTTATATTTTTTAAATAATGTAAAAAATTATATCTAAATATAATGAATAGTATTATATTGAAAATAACAAATATTATAAGGTATATATTATGAAATATTTTCAAGGAATGTTAACTGGTTTTTTCGTTTCTCTTTGTTTTTTACTAATCACTGCTTCAGATCATCATAAACCTAATAAAAAACCAATAAAGGCTAGTCAATATAAAGTTGTTAGCGCAATGTTAAAGGATAAATTAGAAGTTAAAATAGAACAACATCTTAAAGATGGTTGGAGACTTAGAGGAGATATATTAGGTTCTGATGTAGGAACATTAGGCTTGATTCAAGTAATGGTTAAGTGATTTTTATTTATATTTATTGTTAACACTTTTAAGAAAATTTGATTCTGCATGTAATCTTAAAATAAATTTTAATTATGGAAAAAAATATCATGCTTTTTTAAAATTTGTTTAATTACATGTAGATAAATTTTCTAATATTTTTTTAATACATCTATGTTAACATATAGTTTTTAATATAAATTTATTGTCACACTTTTTTATAATTATTAAGATGTATTTTAGTCAAAATGAAACTTATTTATTACCAATTATTTTTTTATTTATTTTTCCTCAACATAGTTGAATCAAAAGTTCAAGATAATATTGTTTCTGGAACTGTATCAGATTCTTCAGGAGTATTACCTTTTGCAAATGTTTTTTTAAAAAATACATCTATAGGAACTACAACAGATCAATTTGGAAATTTTAATTTAAAAAATATTCCAGATGGTGAATATACAATAGTTGCTTCTTTTATATCCTATGTTAATGATAAAAGAAATATATCTATATATGGAGACTCTACTATTATTATTGATTTTACATTAGAATTAGACCACTCCATGATAGATCAAATAGTTGTTACATCATCTATAAAACCAGTGTCTAAACTTGAAAGCGCTGTCCCTGTTGAAGTTTATACACCTACATTTCTAAAATATAATCCATCTCCTTCAATCTTTGAATCAATGCAAAATATAAACGGAGTTAGACCTCAGGTAAATTGTTCGGTATGTAATACTGGTGATATTCATATTAATGGACTTGAAGGTGCATATACTATGGTAATGATTGATGGGATGCCTATTGTAAGTGGTCTTTCAACAGTTTATGGGCTCAATGGAATACCTCAATCAATAATTGAAAGAATAGAAATAGTTAAAGGTCCAGCAAGTACTTTATATGGTTCAGAAGCGGTTGCTGGTTTAATAAATGTAATTACAAAGAAAACAGAAAGGGCTCCAATTTTCGCCACAGATATTTTTGGAACTTCATGGGGTGAGATGAATACTGATTTTTCTGGCAAATTCAACTTGGGAGATAACATTGTTTCATTGCTTGGAATAAACTATTTTAACTTTAAACAAAGAGTTGATAATAATAATGATAATTTCACAGATGTTACTCTCCAAGATCGAGTATCTATTTTTAATAAATTAAATTTTAAACGCAAAAGAGACCTAATTTTTACAATTGGAGGTAGATATATATATGAAGATCGTTTTGGTGGTGAATTAGATTGGACTTACAACGATAGAGGTGGAGATATCATTTATGGAGAAAGTATTTTTACAGGTAGATGGGAAGTTTTTGGTGTTTATCAATTGCCATTTAAAGAACGAATACTTTTAGAGTTTAGTGCTAATCAGCATGATCATAATTCAGTTTATGGAAATACTTCTTATATAGGAAATCAAAAAATAGGCTTTGGCCAGCTTACTTGGAACAAGCAATTTAATGAAGATCACGATCTATTATTTGGTCTTGGGATGAGATATACGTATTATGACGATAATACGCCAGCAACTTCATTAAATGATAGTTTAAATGTAAATAATTTTCCAAGTCACACCTACTTGCCAGGTGTTTTTGTTCAAGATGAGATAAAAATCAATGACTATAACAAGATATTTTTAGGAATTAGATATGATAATAATTCAATTCATGGAAATATTTTTACACCAAGATTTAATTATAAATGGAGTTCAAAAAACAAACAAAATATATGGAGGATTGGTTATGGTACTGGTTATCGAGTTGCCAATGTTTTTACCGAGGACCATGCTGCTCTTTCAGGAACAAGAGAGGTTGTTTTTCTTTCAGATTTAAATCCAGAAAAATCTTATAATATTAATATTAACTATCTCAAAAGGATTTTTACCAATAATGGTTGGAATGTAGGATTTGATGCATCTTTATTCTATACAAATTTCAACAACAAAATATATGCAGATTATGAGAGTGATTTAAGAAAGATAATTTATGATAATTTATCAGGTTATGCTGTTTCTAATGGACTTTCCATTAACACTGACATCTCTTATGAAGAGTTTAAGCTACTTGGTGGAATTACATTAATGAACGTTTATAGTGTTGATGATGAGCTTATTATAAAAAGACAGGAATTAACTGAAAAGTTTACAGCTACTTGGACAATCAGATATTTCTTTAAGAATTTAAATTTATCTTTTAATTATAATGGTAATTTATATAGTCCGATGATACTTCCAACTCAAGACTCTGAAAGTTTTGATGACCCAAGACCATCAAAATCTCCATGGTGGAGTTTGCAAAGCATTCAATTAATTAAAAATTTTGAAGGTAATCTTCAATTGTATTTTGGAATTAAGAATTTACTAAACTGGACTCCTTGGAAGAATTTGAATTCACCTTATTTAGGCAATACCAAAGATCCATTTATAAGAAATACTCCTTCAAATGTTCTGATTTTTGACCCTTCATATGTTTATGCACCGAATCAAGGTATTAGATTTTTTGTAGGTATTAGATACGGATTAAACTAGTGAATAGGAAGTTTTTTTGTTTTATTATTAAATGTTTGGTAATAAATTATTTAAAATAAAGGAGTTTATATGACTTATTCTAATTCTTCAGATGAAAAATGTGAATGTTCTTGTTGTAAAGATTGCAACGATTGTTGTTAATTTAATATTTGATTAAAACCCTGGGTATTTGTCATCTGATTTGATCCAAGACGATACCCATTCTGATAATTCATAACTTGGTACTTTTAATTCAAAATAATTAGAAGCTTCTTTTGTTCTTACAAGTCTACCATTTTTAACTGTTCCTGTTCTTGCCATAATACTCACACAAAGTTTATTCTTTCTAGAGAAGTTTGTTAAATAATACACCCATTTTTCATCAGTAAATATTATTTTGGTAGACATTTTAAATTTTTTACCAAATGGTATTCTATGTCTGTATTTTGCTGTAGACCCTGCTACTGTGAATGAAAGTTTATGTTGAATAGCTTTTGCAAAAAAACCAGTTCTGAATCCATGATTAAACCTTCCAACGTCAGCTAATGTATGATATCTAGCATTATTTATCTCTAGATATGGGTCTATATCAAAAATTCCAGCTCTAAAATACANATCTGTTTCGCATTTGATATCTATTTTTTCTTTTACTTTAGAAAGTAAATATATTTTAAAAAGTCTTGAATATGGATAATTAATCACATTTTAAATTTAAANAATCTTATTTGTTGTTTATTACTATAAAAATTTAAAATTTTAATGATATGTAATAAAATTATATTACATAAAATGTATAGATTATGTATTATTTTAGATCATGATTAGAAAAGAAGATATATTAAAAATACAAACTAAATGGGGCTCTGGGATTGTTGAAATTGGCATTCATAAGGATGACATTGTCAAATCTAAGTCTTTGGCATCGGATTTTTTAGATCAATTTTATTCATTTGAATATGGAATTGTATTATTCAAACCAACAAAATGCTCTGATAGTCAATTTAGACCAACGAAAGAAATGGCATTATCTTATTTTGTTGCAGGAGAAAATGCTATTTGTAAAGAAGATAAAGGTTTTGCAATAAATCCCTGGGTCAATGTAAGATTTGAAAATTCAAATATTATTCTTGATGAAGATAAAGCTTTTGCAATGGGTAATTATTTTTTTACTGATGAAAATGACAGTATAGTAAAAGTTGAATATACTTTTGGATATAAATTATTTGAAGGTGAGTTAAAAATTTTTTTACATCATTCATCTTTACCTTACAATCATGCTTAAGTTTTATTTATTTTCTTTTATATTATCTACTTTTCTTTTTTCACAATGTAATAGATCTAATTGGGAAACTTTTTATAATTCCAAAAATAAGGATATGAGAGATTGTAATTTCAAGGGATTTAAATTAAGAAGTATAAATCTTGAAGATGCAAATCTGAGTGGAGCAAATCTAATGAATGCTGATTTTAAATGGGGAAATTTCAATGGTGTAAATTTCAATGGAGCAAATTTATTAGAAGTTGATCTAAGAGAAACCAATTTGATCAACGTGAATATGACAAATGTAAATCTTGAAAGTGCTGATTTGGATGGCGCAAATTTAACTGGGGCAATGTTAATAGATTCAAATCTTTATTTTATATTTCTTACAAACTCCATACTAAATGGATCTAATTTAAAAAATTCTGATTTAAGAGGCGCAGATTTAACTGGTGGCTCGTTAATAAGTTCAATACTTGATAGTATTGATCTTTCAGGCGCAAATCTTCATAAAGCAAATTTAAATAATGCTAGTTTGTATAACTCTAATTTAAAGGATTCAGATCTATCTAATTCCTCATTAGAGGGTGCTAATTTAAAAGGTGCAGACCTAAATGGTTCAAATTTGATGAATAGTAATCTTCGAGGAGCAGATCTTGGGGGTGCAAAGTTTTCTCATACATGGATAACAAATTCAGAATTTGATGGTGCTAATCTTGATGGTGTTATTTCTAATGGTCTAATAGGAGACCCAAAAAGCTTACCTGATGGGTGGACAATTGAACATGGTATTTTCATTAGATCACCATAACCTTTTACTATGAAATTTTTTTAATTTAAATTAATATTATGCTCTCATTTATTAATTTATAGGAATATGTTATTATGGCAACAATGATACTTCGAGAAACTCATAAAGCTTTAATTGAAGAATTAGAATCTTTAGAGAAATTAAAACGAGAAACATCAGAAAAAATAAAAGAAGCAGCTGGTCACGGAGACCTAAAAGAAAATGCTGAATATCATGCTGCAAGAGAAAAACAAAGCTTGATCTTATATAAAAAACAGCTGATGCAATCTCATGCACCATTTCAAATAGTTGAAAATAAGGATGTTAAGACATCTGAAGTAGTTTTTGGAACAAAAGTTACTATTCGTGAAGAAGGAAATGACCAAGATGAGACATATTATATTTTAGGTCCAATTGAATTTGAATTAGATATTTATCCTGAAATTGCAACTTATCATTCACCNTTTGGTCAACAGATACTTGGAAAAAAGATAAATGAACAGTTTAGTNTAAAAGGACCAGAAAAAGANATTAANTTTACTGTTATCTCAATTGATAAAATTTCTTAAAAANACGAATAAACTTTTGGTGTTATTCAGAAATATAGTGTAANATATTTNGATGAAATCNTTGTCTTTATCTAATTTTAATCTCGACACTACAGCAATTTTTCTNTCAATCTTATGTGCTTTNCATTGCCTTTTTATACCTTTAGCTTTGTTATTTATTCCTTCACTAGCAGCTTATTTTTTTGCTCAAGAATCATTTCATCAAATTTTATTATTCTTTATTATACCTATTAGTACTGTANCTATGTTTTTAGGATGTAGAAAACATAAAAGATATAATATTTTTCTATATGGAATANNTGGTGTATTATTTTTACTTGTTAGTGCTATTTGGGGACATGACCTNTTAGGTGAATCAGGTGAGATAATATTGACTATTTTTGGTTCATCAATAATTTCCGTNGGTCATTTTAAAAATCAACGTCATTGTAAAGATGATTGCCATGATTAGTTTCATCTAATCTCTCTTGCTATATATTTAACAAGTAATCCTATCTCGCGATCATTTTTATTTCCATATCCACTAACATCAATCGCATCTTCAATGTCTTCTACTAAACTTTTAACTTTTTTGATCTCGTTATAGATATCATCATTGTTAAATGTAGTATTGTTATCTTTTTTAAAATTTCCATTAAATATCAATAAAAAAAATAATGTTAGAGTAATTCCAGTTATCATGCCTTGTATGTATTTCATTTAATCTCCTAAATTAAATTTAAATTGTTCATTGTAATTATAATGATATTTATATTATGAATCAATTTCTTCTACAAATGAAAAAAATTTTAGTTACTGGCGCAAATAGTTTCATCGGAAAACATATTATTTCTGATCTCATTAAAAGAGATTATAAAGTAAGAGCAACAGTAAGAGACTTTAANCAATCAGCTATTATTACTTCTGATATAGAGAGTTATTTAAATAAAAAGGTCGATATTGATTTTTTTGAAGCTAATCTCTTGGATGATGAAGGTTGGGATCCCGCAATTAAAGATTCAGAAGTTGTAGTCCATGTAGCAAGTCCTTTTCCCTTGAATCCGGTAGAGAATGAGTTTGAATTGATCAAACCTGCAAAAGAGGGTACTTTAAGGGTTTTNCGATCCTGTTTGAAAAATAATGTAAAAAGGGTCATTTTAACTTCCTCAAATGCAGCAGTTTATGGTGGTAATCAACATTTAACTCACTTTACTGAAGAAACATGGACAAACTTGGATTCTAAAAATATTAATGCATATACTAAAAGTAAAACAATTGCAGAAATGGAAGCATGGAGTTTTGTTAAAAAACATCCAACCATTAAGCTAACATGTATCAATCCAGTTTTAGTGTGGGGAGTTGGTATCGGAAATCATTTAAACTCTTCATCACTCACTATTTTTAAAAGATTGATGACAAAAGAAGTCCCAATTCTTGCAAGAGTTAAAATACCAATAGTTGATGTTAAAGATGTTTCATTGGCTCATGTAACTGCTATTGAAGATCCTAAGTCGATTGATGAAAGATTCTTACTTTGTT
>NZHL01000016.1 GCA_002691365.1 Fidelibacterota bacterium | reverse complement strand
CTAGTTGTAACCAAAACCATTAAATAATCATCTTGAACATCACTGTTTGGATTAAGAATATTATATAAAAGATATTCTAAGTCAGTTCTATTAGAACCAGTTAGCTCAGGACCTATTTTTCCACCTTCACCAAACATTATGTGACATTGTCCACATAAACCTGCATAAGTTTGTTTGCCAGCAGCAATATCTGCTTCTATAAGGGCATCTTTTGTTAATAATGCAGAATATTTATTATAAGCTAGCATTTTCTCTTCAGCTACTTTCTCTAATGGACCCCAATATTCAAGAAAACCACTTCCTAAAACCCTTCTCATTTGCCTTGCAACATAATTGGGAACATCTCTTTTTGGGATTTTTTCTGACTTAAGAGTGTTTAATAGAATTTTAGCAGTTGAGTTTTGCGAAGCCATCATTTGAATAATAGCTAATTTTTCTTGTGATGAAAAATCTTCATATTCTAGAGGAATAATATCACCTTTATCCTCATAATTATAAAGTATTGGATATATAAAATCACCCTTTTCTTGAAGGTTTTGTATTGATCTTATTGCAGGTATTCTCATTTCCTTTTCAACGATTAATGATGGTATTATTGAATATAATTCATCAGGGCTCTTTAATGATATTGAATTCAATGATTTTGTTCTCTTTTCAATTGATTGAGACTTGTCTTTTAGAATTTTAATAAACTCAACAGTAGCTTCATTACTACCAAACAATTGAGAGATTTGAAGTGCTTTTTCCTTACTTTTGTTATCATTTTTAAGTAAATCATAAACACTATCCCAATTTGAAGGAGGTTTTATTTCTAAATTACCTTCTACAGATGCTAGCATTCCTTCAAGAAGAATATCTTTTTTGTTTGAAGTTTTTAAATTTTCAACTAAAGGAGTAAGAATTTCGGCATCAGCCAGTCTTCTTGCAACATACTCAGTTATCATTGGTATTTCTGATATATTTGCTATGTTTAAAGATCTTGTTGGATTCAATGCTACTAGAGGCTCTAATGCAAACCAAATCATGTGTGGAATATTATTATCTTTAATATCTTGGGATTTTAAAACAAGAGATTCCAAAACATCCCACCTTCTATCAAAATCAACTCTTTGAACAGCAGAAGCTAATTCCAATCTTACAAATGGAGAAAGATCTGTATCACTTAAAGTTTTAAACTTTTCTAAAATATCATCACTAACATTTTTATCTTCAGCAATATGTTTAATACTCCAACCTCTAATATACTCATCTTTGTCATTTAATAATTTTTCAAAATCAGTATCTACATATTTAGAAATAACATGAAGAGACCATAAAGCTCTTAATCGATGGTCTGAATTTTCACTATTATTTAAAAGATTTTTTAAAAAATCAATAGATTGAGAAGAAATATCTCTTTGATATGATCTTTTTTGAAGTATGGTTCTGGCTCTCCTTGCATGCCAAGAACTTTTATTTGTTTGAAATTCAGCAAGTTCTAAGTCATCTAAAGTATTTAAGTCTGAGTACCGATTTTCAAAATTACTTGCTAAAGAAATCTTCGGTTCGATTTTATATAGTCTTCCAGTATCTTTATGCACAACATCATTNCCACAAATATCAGCATCATGCCAATCTAAAACATATAAATTTCCATCAGGTCCTAACTCCATACTAAAACCTATAAACTGTGCATTGTTTGCTTTCATAAAATCTTCTGAGTGTGTAGCTATAAAACTTGAACCTTTTTTAATAAGTTCATCAGATAAAACTGCATGTTCATGAATATTTGCCATGAAAAGCTTACCATAATGTTCTTCTGGATAAGAATCTGATAAGTAAATTCTAGCTCCACCATGAGCAGACCTATGCCTATGATCTACAATAGTTCTTATATCTGAATAAACATATGGATTTACATGTTTTCCACCTTGTCTGTGGTAAACTCCACCTTGAACAACATGAAAAGCATGTGGAATAACACAGGCAGTAATGAACATCTGACCTTTTGAATCGTAATCAATACCCCATGGATTACTAAAACCATGTGCAACTATTTCAAATTCTTTTGTTTTAGGATGAAAACGCCAAACTCCACCATCAATATAAACGCCATCTTTTTCAAAAATATCATCAGGGAACGGATCATTATGACCATATAATTTTGTATCTTTATCAGGTTTTCTAATCATTGATGGTGTTGCGAAACCTTCAAGACCATATAACCAACCGTCTGGTCCCCAATGAAAGCTATTAATTGTTTCATGGCGATCTCTTATACCCCATCCAGTCAAAAGAATTTCTGCATTTTCAACTTCCCCTATGTCATCTTGGTTTGCATCAGGAATAAAAATTAAATTTGGAGGAGCACCCAAATATAAACCATCAAATCCTACAGCAATTGCAGAAGGAAATGCAACTCCACTTAAAAAAACTTTTGCTGTATCAGCTTTTCCATCGGAGTCTAAATCTTCAAGAATTAAAATTTTACTGTTACCATCAGATGAAAACCCATTTCCTCTTGTTTCATAATCTAAATTTTCTGCTATCCATAATCTTCCTTTATCATCCCAAGTAAAAGCCATAGGTTGAGTTATTAATGGTTCCGCTGCAAAAGCACTTACTTCAAAATCTTCATTAGAAGTCATTGCCTTCACTGCCTCTTCAGGTCCTAGAAACTTTTCTTTATAACCTTCATCTCTATAAATATCCCACATTGCACCAACACCATACATACCAGCATATTCTTCAAATAATGTATGCGTTTTAGCATCATTAAAGTCACCCTGATGAACTATTAATCTGTGNTTAATTATTTCTTTATCACCTTTATTTATAGTCCAATCTCCATCAATAGACCTAGATGGTCCAACTCCTAAATTGCCATCTACACGCCAAGGATGAGGAAATCCAGAATTTTNAGGATTATCAAAAATTGTAATATTCCCAAAATCACTCATTCCATCTATTTCCATGCCTACATTAACCCAATGACTTTTTTCTCCTTCAGCATCACCATTTATTTTTCTTTGACCATTTTCTGCAGATCCTTTAATTCCTTTGAACCATGGCATTCTAACAAAAAGTCCGCCATACTCAAATTCATTAATTGTAATATCTTGCTTCGCATCTCCTGTCCATTCAAGATCAAGAAAATACATACCATCATTTATAAAAATTGACCATGCTTGAGTTTCAACCATAATTGTTTCACCACTAGCATCTAGCATATTATATGAAATCTCCCAACTAACAGTATCACCCTCAGAATTATTTATTTGAATATTTTCTCTAATCCAATAATCAGTAGTATCATTATAGAAATTGTTAGTTGGATGATGAAAAAAATCTCTTCCAAGTTTGTTTTTAATTTCCTTTGGGATTGTTTTACCACCCATCTCAGCNTAAAACCATTTTTTTAGTGTTTCATCATCAGCATCAGAACCATTAACTCTCGTAAAACCCCAATATATACCAGTTTGATGCTTATGATGACCGGGACTATATTGTGTAAACAAACCTTTTCCATTAGGGGAGACAATTGGATGTAAAAATGGTCTAAAGTTTTGCTTTGCATTTTGAGTTAAAATAGGTTTCTCAGCTAAATTTCTATAAACTGAAATTTTATCATCAGAATCAAACTTAACACTTAAACTATTATTCTTTAAATCACCATAAATCGAATTTTCAGTTTTTGACATAGATGAAGTATCTACTGTTGAAGTATTACAACTTAAGAAAAATAAAAAAGATGAAATTAAAAATAATTGTTTAAACATAAAATTCTCCTATTATGAATAATTTATTAATTACTAGTTATAGTATACCAAATATACTAGCGCGAAGATAAATCTTCAAAATTTTGTAAATAACCTATTAAATCTATTACATCATCATCAGATAAATATTGTAATAATCCCTCGGGCATCATTGACATATTTGCTGTTTCCCTATCCCAAATTATTGATTTTGGAATTGATACAGGTTCATCAACATTTGGAATCCGAAGAGATAACTGACGATCATTTTCTCCTTCAATTACACCAGAATAATATTGACCGTCTTCTGTAGATATCATAGTCATTTTATAATTTTCTTTTACTACAGCACTTGGGGTTAAAATATTGCCTAATAAATAATCAATATCGCCACGGTTTGCGCCTGTAAGATCTGGACCAACATTTCCACCTTCGCCGTACATCATGTGACACGAACCACAGGTGTTCTGATATAATCCTCTACCTTTGGAAATATCAGCATTTGATAAATTTTCAGAAGTTAACAGAGTTCTATATTTGGAAAATGATTTTTCCATATCAGGAGATATTCCTTCAACAGGTCCCCAAGTTGCTAAAAATCTATTTCCTACAGTTCTAAGCATTAATCTAGCTAAGTAAGTAGGTATATCACCCCTTGGAATTTCTTCATTTTCAATAGCTTCTAGCAAAATAGTTCCATAATTTGGACGAGATGCTAAAACATGTAATATTTCTAATTTTTCATCTTGATTATAATTAGGATAATTTTCAAGCAATAAATATGCCAATTGATCACTATCAAAATATGCTACTGAACGAATTGATTCAATTCTAAGATTTTTATCATTAATCAATGATGGAATTTTATCACTCAATTCNACTCTTTTTTGTGTNGCAAGACCTTTAATAGCTTTAANTTTATCCTTTGTTGGACTTCTNTCATCACTTAAAAAGGCAACCAAAGTTTCAGCNGCTAACTTATCTCCAAAAAGAATTGAAATATCTAACGCTAGATCTGATGATTTACTTTGATTCAAACGAAGAGTTTGATATGTATTTGACCAATTTTTAGGAGTGGTTACCTCTGGGTAACCTTCTAATGCATCTCTAATTCCTAACAATAGATGGTTTCTATCTTTTTTGTTTTTTTGAATTTCCTGAACTACTGGATATAGTTTATTATCAACAGTTAATCTTCTAGCAATAAATCTTTTAATATTGTTTATTTTAGAATTAGAAGCAATTTTCATCGCTCTATCAGGATCAGATGAAAGAATTGGTTCAATTCCATACCATAAAATAAAAGGTATATTAGGGTCATCAGAATCAACCCCAAATGATACTAAATTATGTGCAATATCCCATCTTTTATCATGTTCTATTCTCTGTAAAGCGGAGGCTAAGTACAATCTTACAACAGGAGATGAATCGTTTTTACTCATTTGAACAAATTTATTTAAAGTTGTATTGTTTATATCAAAATCCTCAGTGAGAAGTTGAATAGACCATGCTCTCACATGCTCATCTGAATCCGTGAGAAAATTAGTGAGTTGTATTTCATTAAGGTTATTTGTGACATGTAAAGACCATAAAGCTCTTAATCTATTATCAGAATTTTTTGAAGAATTAAAAATATCAAAAAGTTTATTTACTGCAATTGGATTAATGGAGGTTTTTGAAGCTCTTTTTTGTAGTATTAATTGGGCTCTTCTAGAATGCCAAGAGCTCTTACTTAACTGAAGATTTACAAGTTCTAAATCATCTAATTTATCTAAATCGGCAAATCTTCCGTCCCAATTTTCCGCCTGAGAATTTTTAGGTGATATTCTATAAATTCTTCCAGTATCTCTTGTTCTCACTGTATCCCCACAAATTTCTGCATCATGCCAATCTAACATATAGATAGAACCATCTGGACCAATTTCTGTACTAAAACCAACAAATTGAGCATTATTAGCAATTAATAAGTCTTCACCATGAGAACCAACAAAACTTGAACCTTTAGGTGTTAATTTATCAGACAAAAGTGCATGTTCGTGAATATTTCCCATAAAAATTTGGCCATGATACTCTTCTGGAAATGCATCTGATTGATAAATTCTTGCTCCACCATGTGCGGATCTATGCCTATGGTTCGTAATAGTTCTAATGTCATCATACGCATTTTCATTAAAATGACTTGATGCTTGTCTGTGATAAAGTCCCCCTGGAACTATATGCCACAAATGAGGTATTACACATGCGGTAGTAAAAATTTGACCTTTTGAATCAAAATCAAGACCCCATGGATTGCTTGTTCCATGCGCAACTACTTCAAAACGATCTTTAATAGGATGATATCTAAATACACCTGCATTAAAAGGAACTGGTTCATCAGCATATTCTATATTAGGATTTAATATATCTCCAAGTTCATCAATTTTATTCCACCAATCATCAGGAAGCATTTGAATTCCTGCTGCTTTAATTGCTTCAGTTTTCCAACCAAGAATTTCCTCATACTTTGCACCAGCACCACTTAACCAATTACCTTTCTCATCAGTATAGTTATTTGTGAATTGATCCATTTTTAAACTCAAAGAAGATTGAATTTCATCATATTTTTGTTGTTGCTCAGGTGTCAAATTAAGAACTTCTTTTCCAAATTCATCTTTTCCTGGATATGGTTGATTGAACTCAAAAACTTTACTTTTACCAGCAGGCTTTCCCACATTTGAGGGTGTAAAAACACCTTGGACTCCATACAACCAACCATCAGGACCCCAATTGAAACTATTCAGTGTTTCATGTAAATCTGTATCTCCCCAACCCGTTAATCTAACTTCAATATCTTCTACATCTGCCTTATCATCTTTATTTTTATCTGGAATAAATAAAAGATTCGGAGGGGCACCTACCCAAAGACCATCAAACCCAACAGCAATTGCTGATGGAAAAACTAATCCTTCGACAAATACTTTTTTAGAATCAGCTACTCCATCATTATCAGTATCCTCAAGAATTAAAATTCTACTTTCCTTGGTAACATGAATTCCTTTCCCAGAACCAAACATATCCATATTTTCTGCAATCCATAACCTACCTTTATTATCCCAACAAAAAGCCATAGGTTGACGCATCATTGGCTCGGAAGCAAATAAGTTTACGTTAAAATCTTCATGAACGGTCATTACCTTAAGAGCTTCTTCAGGAGTTAAAAATTTAGCATTCCTACCTTCTTCTGATGCTAATCCCCATTGTGAATAAGCAATAGCAGATCTTTCTCCACTCGTAGTGGAATTTCGTTCTTTCCAACGATCTTCTTGAGCAAAGTCAGACCAATATTCAGTTAATTTTATATCATTAAAATCACCTTGATAAACAACCAATTGATATTTTAAGTTTTGCGTTTCATCTTTATTAATTATCCAATCACCTAATCTTGTAGGTGCTGGACCAACGCCAAATTCATTATCTACACGCCATGGTTGAGGATGATTGATATTTTCAGCATGATCAAACATAGCGACATGAACCAAATCATCAGAATTATTAAGTTTCATAGCAATATCTAACCAAACAGCACGTTTACCCTCACCTGNCTGATCTTTATTTCTAACAGCATTCATTACTTTAGTTTCAACANCCTCTTTCCAAGGCATTCTCAAAAAAAGTGGACTATACTCATGCTCTTCAATAATCAAATCTTTTTGGGCAAAACCCTCCCAATGGACTTCAATAAAATAAGATTCATTTATATATTTTAAATTCCATGTAAGTGTCTCAGTTAATAGAGTTTCACCATTTTTATCAAGNAAATCATAAACTGTTCTCCATTTAACTGAAGGGTCAGAATCTGTNGATTTTGGACGAAGAACAATTACATTTTTTCTTTTCCAATANTCTGTTGAGTCTCCATAGAAATCTTTAGTGGGATGATGAAAATAATCTCTTGCTAAATATGGGTCGATACCATTTGAAATTAATTGNGTATCTTTTTCTTTAACCAACGCNTCGTATTTTGTTCTAGCNAACTCTTCATCTATTCCGTACCAATCAATTTCGTTAATTGCAGCCTTATATGAATCGATNATTGTTTTTTCATTTTTTAACTGTTGGTCACTCAAAGGAAGTTTTTCTTTTATTCCTTTAAAACCCCAATAAAGACCAGTTTGATGCTTATGATGAGATGGACTATATTCAGTTATATTAGAATTACCATCAGGAGAAATAATAGGATGAATATAGGGTCTAAAGTTTGTTCCAGCATTTTGAGTTAATATTGGCTTATCCAAACCGTTTCTATAAATTTTTATTGAATTACCTTGATCACTAATAGATGCAGTAAGTAATGGAGAGTTTGAGGTCTTATTTTTAACTTCATTATTAACATTCATTGATGTTTGTGAAGTATTGCATGAAAATAAAAAAATGAAAAAAAATGTAATATATAACTTATTTTGTATACGAAACATTTAACCTCCTAAAGTAAAAGGAGGTAAATGAACAATTTCCCCACCTTTATTTGTTGACTCGTGAGCACATAGACCTACACATGTCCAGTTTGCACTTGTAATTGCATTTGGCCAAGGATCTCGATCTTCAATCAAAGCAGAAATCATTTCATTGGCCATATGTGGATGAGAGCCACCGTGACCACCACCTTGGATAAAAGAAAGGTGATCTGCGTCCTGAATTCCAGTTGTGAATTTTTGAATTTCTTTAGGAAGTAAATGAGCAAAATCTGGAATTGTAATTTTTGAAGGAATTTCATTTTCAGGTAATTTAGCAGTATGAATAACATGCTCTTCACCCTCAACTAAAGACCATTCAAAAGATTTTTTAGTACCATAAACATCAAAAGATTCTCTATACTGTCTTGCTGTATCAAAAAGGAACCTCCAAATATGTGCTGATATATTATGGTCTTTTATTTTAATATGACAAGTTTCAACAGAATGAGAATTATTTGACTTTTTTGCTATATCATCATTTACAGAACCTGAACCAAATGAAGAAACATATTCAGCTTTTCCATCAACAAGACCTAAAACCGGAGATACTACATGGGTTGCATAGTGCATCGGAATCATTTTTTCCCAATACTCTGGCCAACCTTCCATGTCTTGAGGGTGAGATGCTTGCATGAATTGTATATTACCCATTTCACCTTTTTCATACATTTCCTTAATAAATAAAAACTCTCTGCTATAAACTACCGTCTCAGCCATCATATATTTAAGTCCAGTTTCTTTTACTAGACCAACAATTTGCTTACACTCTTCAATTGAAGTAGACATTGGAACTGTACACATGACATTTTTTCCAGCTTTTAATGATTCTATTGACATCCAACCATGATCTGGAATCGGAGAATTAATATGAATCAAATCAATATTNGGGTCTTTTAGCATTTCATGAAAATCAATATATCTTTTCTCAATATTAAATTCACTAGCTATCTTATTTAATTCAGATTCGTTTCTTCTACAAACGGCATACATGTTTGCATTAGGGTGAGCTTGATATATTGAAATAAATTCAGCACCAAAACCCAAACCAACAATAGCAACATTAATTTGATCATTCATTAAAACCCTCCCAAAGTTTCAATTTAGTAAAATTTAAAAATCTTTTATAATTTACGTAAAAATTTATAAAGACTAAAATAGTAATCTTTAATAAATAAGATTATTCCATTTTAACTGATTTTTTATATCTAAAATATTGGTTTTTTCATCAATTANAATCAATTCAATATTGTTCATTTCAGCAAAATCTATAATATGNTCAATTTCTAAATCNAAAGTAAAGCATGTGTGNTGAGAACCNCCNCTTAATATCCATGCATGAGCTGCGATATCTAAATTTGGCAATGGCTTCCANAGNGCTCTTGCAACAGGAAGNAAAGGTAGTGTTTCATTTATTTGAACTGATTCTACTTTACTTACAATTAANCTAAATCTTCTTCCTAANTCAATCATTGATATATTNAGTGCAGGTCCTTTTTTTGAATTAAAAACTAATCTTACTGGATCATTTTTACCNCCAATCCCTAAAGGATGAACTTCACAAGACAANTTTCCATCAGAAATTGATGGNCAAACTTCCAACATNTGAGAACCTAAAACTAGACTTTCATCTGAATTTAAATGGTAAGTATAATCTTCCATAAAGGATGTTCCTCCATTTAAATCGTACGTCATAGATTTTATTATCCTTACTAGAGATGCTACTTTCCAATCTCCTTCAGCGCCGAAACCATAACCTTCATTCATTAATCTTTGGACAGAAATTCCTGGCAACTGTTTTAAACTTCCAAGATCCTCAAATGTATCAGTAAATCCAGTATATCCACCATCAATTAAAAAATTTCTTAATGCTAATTCGATGCCTGCTGCATCCTTTAAATCTTGATGTCTATTACCATTATACATTAATTCATCATCTACATTATAATTTTCATAATAATCCTCTAAAAGAATATTAATTTGCTTATCAGTAAAAGTATTTAGTTGTTTTGATAATTCACTAATCCCAAATCCATTTACATCAATATTAAATTTAATTTGAGCATCAATTTTATCACCTTCAGTAACTGCAACATCTCTCATATTATCACCAAATCTAGCAATTTTCATTTTGTTCATTTCCATCGTGCCGATAGCAGCTCTATTCCATTTTGAAATTTTATCAATAGATGATTTATCTTTAAAATGTCCAACAACTATTTTTCTTGGAATATTCATTCTCGCGGTAATATATCCAAATTCTCTATCACCATGGGCTGACTGATGAACATTCATATAATTCATATCTATTGAATCCCAAGGAATATGCTTATTATACTGAGTATGTAAATGTAAAAGTGGTTTTGATAAAGCTTTCAGACCATCTATCCACATTCTAGAAGGAGAAAAAGTATGCATCCAACAGATAATTCCGATACAATTGGAGTTTAAATTAGCTTCAATAAATAAATTTTTTACTTCTTGACTAGTTTTTACTATTCCTTTTGAAATTATATTTGTAATTATCGATTTATTTGAATTTAATGATTTAGATATGGCTGCTGAATTACTTTCTATTTCAACAAGAGCAGAATCCCCGTATAAATTTTGGGTACCAGCTACAAACCAAATTTCATAATTTTTAAAATCCATTTATAATAAAAAACTATCCAGAAAAGTATAAATAAGCAAAAATAATTAACAATAAAACAATAATTGTCATGATAACATCAACTGTAGAGATGCTTGATCGGTCTTTCTTTTTTTCCTGTTCAGATAATGTAAAAAAGGTTAGGCCTTTTATACTTTCCTCATCTGGCTCTTCAGTTAAATAACTAACAATAACCATAGTAATTGAACTTACTAAAAAGATAAGAAGACTATAATATTGAAAAAAAATATTGTTCACTATCCAAAAAAAAGTACCCTCATTATATGAAAAATCTGACATTAGAGAAACTGGAGTATCAATTGCCAATCTAAATAAACCCATTATGAAGCCTACACTAAGAGCAGACAAGCAACCTTTAGCATTTAAACGTTTATTTGCGATTCCAAAGAAAAAAACNGTAAAAATTGGTGGTGCTAAATANCCCTGAACAGATTGTAAATAATTATANAACCCTNTACTTCCTTGAATNACTGGAATCCACATTAATCCAATAAAAATCATAATNATNGTAGCTATTCTTCCTACTTTAACTAATTCTTCTTGAGAGGATTTAGGTTTTAATTTTGAATAAAAATCCATTGTGAATAATGTTGATGAGGCATTAAAAACACCAGCTAATGAGCTCATTAATGCTGCTAATAAACCAGCAACGACGAGACCTCTAATTCCAACAGGTAAAATTGCTGAAACTAGCAATGGAAACGCCTGTTGTGCATTTTCATTTATTGTTTCACCATTACTATCAAGCAAAACATTTGAAATCATATCAATTTTTCCAGTTTTTGCNAGAGCAATACAAATCATNCCAGGAATGATAAAAATAAAAACAGGNAACAACTTTAANAAAGCNGCTGNNATTGNACCTTTTCTTGCTTCACTTAAATTTGAAGATCCTANNAATCTTTGAACAATATATTGATCNGTACACCAATACCATAAACCAATTATAGGAGCGGCAAAAAGCATACCAACCCATGGATAGTCGGAATTAAAATACCACGCCATTGTGGTTTCATTCTTTATTGGAGACCAAGTTCCATTAATACCCTCAGGGACTAATGGTCTCCATAAATTAAACATGTCAGAACCAAGAACTGATCTTAATTCTGTCCAACCACCTAATGCTTGTAAGCCAAAGAATGTTACTAATATTGATCCAAAGATTAAAACAATAGTTTGAATAGCTTCTGTATAAGCAACAGCTTTTAAACCACCCAAAACAGTATAAATCCCAGTAAAAACAATAATAATTATTGAACCAATCCAAAAACTATCTAAACCAATAAACTTAAGATCAGGTAATAAGACACCAAAAACTATCCCNCCTGCNAATATTCCAACTGCTACTTTTGTTAAAACATATGCAACTAAAGAAATTAATGAAAGGAGCCANCTAGCAGTTGAAGAGAATCTTCTCTCTAAAAACTCNGGCATTGTGAAAACTTTTGACCTGATATAAAAAGGAGCCATTACCCAACCAAGAACTAATAAACACCAAGCATGAAGCTCATAATGAGCCATAGCAACNCCATCTGTAGCACCAGAACCTGCTAAACCTACTAAATGCTCAGAACCAATATTTGATGCAAAAATACTTGCACCAACAACAAACCAACTTAAATTTCTTCCAGCTAAAAAATACTCATCTGAACTTTGTTTTTGTTGATTGGTAACTTTCCACGCAACTCCTAAAATAAGAGCAAAATAGATAAAAATTATAAACCAATCTAATAATGCAAGAGTACTNTGCATAANTTCAAGTTAATATTATTTTTATTAAAAAACTNCTTTTTTGTACATATGANTATTTTAGTCAAAAAAAAAAGCCTCNTNAGAGGCTTTTTTTCAATTCGTAAAGATAATTACTCTCCAGCTACTGAAGCTTTTCGATAATCTGTTACAAGTTTTTTAATCTCACCAACTGCTTTACGTGCTCTACTTCCTGCAGCCTTGTTTCCATTNATATTTTTTTCATGCTCTGATTCAAAAGTTTCATANTGAGATTTAATTTGTTCAAAAAGTTGTTTTGTCTTTGACATGTCTATCCTTTATTTAAAATGTTAATATTATAAAAAAGTAATTAATTNAAAATTAACCATATTTTTATGAANATAAAAAGCAATTATTTATTATTTTTATTTACAAATTTATACTTTGAAAAAAAATTAGGTTCACTTACAATTATAAGATCATAATTNTTATTATANAAACTTATTCCTTCAGGTTGTATCATNTCAGGAATTTTAAGCACACCAAAGATTTCTCCAGTTTTATAATTNATATCGATAATTTTTTTGCTTTCNTCACTTAANACNAATACTCTATCCGATCTGTCATCATAAAGNGCTCCTGAAAGATCAGTGACTGAATTATCATCCCATTTNTTTGCATTAAAAGGNATTNNTGGATCAACTGCAGTTTGATTAGTTTTTAAGTCGCTNATTTGGAAATAATAAAATACCATTGGATTTTTTTCTTTAACGCTAAANAAGATATTTCTTNTTATATCATAAGCNAATCCCTCTGGTCCTTTATTACCGGAATGATCCATNTATTTAATTTTATTAAAATTTTTACTNTTAATTGAAATNTCATTTTNANTCAATGGAATATTACCTAAAAANAAATAACCTTCTTCATTTATAATTCCAAATTCTTGGTTTCCGAGATATACTATATCCTCACTATCACCAAAATCTTTTCCATTTATNGTTCTAATAAGATTCATATNNGTGTCTGCTTCCCAAATAGTATTATNTCTNTTTTCAATAAAAAATAAAGTTNCTGTATCAAAGTTTAAAGTGACNCCNGANAGATCACCAGCTGTTATCCATTCAATTTCTTTAGATTTAATTAAAGAATTATAATTATTCAATGGGCTATCANTNTAAGAATCATTATCTTTNTANGAATTTGAACAAGAAATNAAAAATAAAATTAATAAAAAATTATAATATTTATATATTTTCATATTATAAATTAGCAAATTANCAANNCAATGTAAATTTGAAACATAAANTATATTTNTAATGAAAAAAGAANTTTTATATAATAAAATAGATAGAAANATACTCATAANTGANTTGAACAATGAAACNTTCGAACGAAAAACTTGTTCTTTTTACAAATATATTAATATTGNGAATCCAAAACAAATTAGAGATAATTTATATTCAAATTGGTCNAAATTAGGAATNTTTGGAAGAATCTATATNGCAAAGGAAGGAATAAACGCTCAATTNTCCTGCCCNATACACAATTGGGNAAACTTTATCAAAGANNTTAAAAATATTAATATTTTTAAAAATATTGTTATTAAAGAAGCAATAGTTGATGGNAAATCATTTTATAAACTTACAATTAAAGTAAGNAATGAAATTGTNTCTTATGGATTACAAANAAATCAATANGACATNAAAAAAACAGGTGAACATATAACNTCNCNAGAATTCAACAAAAAGATAAATAATGAAAATACAATTCTAGTTGATATGAGAAATTATTACGAAAGNGAAGTTGGAANATTTAAAAATGCANTAATACCAGATCAAGAAACATCAAAACAATTATTACCTAAAGTAAANAAAATATTAAAAGGAAAAGAAAATAANGAAATATTAATGTATTGCACNGGTGGAATAAGNTGTGAAAANGCTAGTGCATATNTAATTAAACAAGGGTTTAAAAATGTAAAACAATTAAAAGGTGGAATAATACAATATGCTCACGATCAAAAAAAATATAATTTTAAATCTATGTTCATTGGAAAAAATTTTGTTTTTGANAGAAGAATGAGTGAAANAGTTACAGATGATGTTATNGGTAANTGTCACATNTGTAACAATCCTGCTGATNATCATGTTGACTGNAANAATGATTCATGTCATATATTATTTATTCAATGTGAAGANTGTAATAAAAAATTAGAAGGATGTTGTTCTNAAGAATGTAAAGATTTTTATTTNCTTCCAAAATCAANANNGCAAGAATATAAAAANGACCCAAATAAAGTTATTTCAAANACTCTCAACTCTANNTCNATTAAACCAAGATTAAATTCAATAACAAGGAGATNTAAAGTTGAACAATAAATATTTATNTAACTTTCTAATTTTATTAACAATTCCTNTAATTATTTCCTTAAAAAATGTNAATAAGAACGATTATTATATTAAAAATCAACTACCCTTTAAAAAGNACACCCTATTCAGAACTTCCATTGGGTTCNATCAANCCAAATGGTTGGTTAAAAAATCAATTAGAGATTATGGCAAANGGTNTGACNGGAAATTTAGATAGTGTATTTAGTAAGGTTATTGGAGANAGAAANGGATGGCTTGGTGGTGATGGAGATGGATGGGAAAGAGGTCCNTATTGGGTNGATGGTTTNCTTCCATTAGCATATTTATTAGATGANAAGAAATTAATTGAAAAAACAAAACCATGGATTGAATGGAGCTTAAACAATCAACAAGAAAATGGATATTTTGGACCAATACCATTTGAAAAAGAACCAATTAAAGAACAAGGGTTACAAAAGGTTAATAGACGAGATTGGTGGCCACATATGGTAATGTTAAAAGTTTTAAAACAATATTACATGGCTACAAATGATAAACGCGTTATTGAATTAATGACAAATTATTTTAAATATCAACTTAGGGAATTACCGAACACGCCCTTGGACCATTGGACTTATTGGGCTAATCGAAGAGGTGGTGATAATTTAATGATTGTATATTGGCTTTATAATATTACAAAAGAACCTTTTTTATTAGAATTAGGTGAAATTTTATATGAACAAACTCATCCATGGACAGATCATTTTTTAAAAGGAACATTAATTGATCACAATAGTTTTCATTGTGTCAACCTTGCACAAGGAATGAAACAACCTATTATATATTATCAAAAAGATTCNGATGAAAAATATATAAAAGCAGTAAAAAAAGCTTTAAGTGATTTAAAAAAATATCATGGTCAACCNCAAGGNATGTACGGTGCTGATGANCANNTACATGGAAATAATCCAAATCAAGGNTCAGAATTTTGTTCTTCTGTTGAATTAATGTTTTCNCTAGAAAAAATGCTTACNATAACNGGAGANACACAATTTGCAGANCATTTAGAATTAATAACTTTTAATGCNNTACCAACTCAAGCAAGTGATGATTTTAATACTCGTCAATATTTTCAATCAGCGAATCAAGTAAAAATTACTCGAGCTAATAGGAATTTTGAATGGAATCATGGTCATAAACAAACAGATGCTGTATTTGGAAAGTTCACTGGTTATCCATGTTGCACATCTAATATGCATCAAGGTTGGCCAAAATTTACACAAAATTTATGGTATTCTACTGATGATAACGGACTTGCAGCATTAGTATATTCACCAAGTACAGTAACTGCAAAAGTATCAGAAGGAATAGATGTTAAATTTACTGAGACAACAAATTATCCATTTGATAATAAAATAAGATTTTCTTTTGAATCAAAAAAGAATGTTAAATTCCCATTTCATCTTAGAATTCCCCAATGGTGTAAAAACCCAGTGTTAAAAATTAACGGTAAAAAAACTAATTTTAATGTTTCAAACCAAATTATTAAAATCAATAGAAAATGGAAAAATGGAGATTTTATTGAATTAGAACTTCCGATGGAAATATCCATAAGTAGATGGTATGAAAATTCCTTAGCTGTTGAAAGAGGACCTCTAGTTTATGCATTAAAAATTGATGAAGAATGGAAAAAAATTACAAACAAAAAAGATCCTGAGNTTTATGGTGAATACTACTATGAAGTTTACCCAAAGTCAGATTGGAATTATGGTATTTTATATAATTACGAAACAGGTTTAAATAATTATGAAATAATAAAAAAGAAATTTACTGATAAATACCCTTGGAATATTAAAAATGCCCCAATTGAAATAAAAGTAGCAGCAAAGAAGATAAATGAATGGAAAATATACAATGATACTCCAGGTCCAATTCCTTATAGCCACCCATGGGAATATGATAATCCAGGAAATTCTACAATTGTTAATAATTTTCCAAGTNAAGAACCAATTGAAATTATTACATTAATTCCATATGGATGTACAACACTTAGGATAAGTGAATTTCCTATTGTTAGATAATTAAGAACTTAATTCTGACCAATTACCCTGAATTGCAATGGTTTGACCGTTTGATTGTAAATTGACAAAAAGAGTATTACCAATTGGAGAAAAACAAGCACCTGCAAATTCCGATCCACTATAATTATTTTCAGCAATTATATATGAAATTCCTTTTTTTGACATTCCCCACAATCTATTGACATCTCCATTATCTTCACAAATAATAAGGTCACCCCAGGGAGAAACAGCAATATTATCTGGCATATTTAACATATCATTATTAGAAACTTGATACCAAAGTTCTAATACATTTGAGTTTGTATCTATTCTCCAAATTTGACCTTTTTTTAGTGGACCACCAGTTGTACAAATAAAATAAATGAAATTATCATCTTGAACTATTCCTTCAGTCCTAGCAAAAATTGAAGCACCCAAACTAGCTCCTTTTGATCTTAAAATATCTTTGGATGGATCAGAATCATCAATTGGTATCCATTTAATATTGAACTTTTGTCCAACATTTATTTTATTATTATTCCAATTTCTAGTATCTTGGTTATTAGAATTTGTAGTTGATAAATAAAATAATTTTCCTTTTTCAAGATTTTGATATTCCTTTGGTGAAAACATATACAACATACCATCATTTCTATCTTCTGTNAGGTATAAATTTCCATTTAAACCAAATGCAACAGCTTCATGATTAAAACGCCCTAGAGCTTTTAGTGGTTTTGGTGTCTGAACTAAACAATCAAGGGAAGGTTTTACCTCAAATACATATCCATGATCAACATTCTTTGAAGTACGATTATTAATTGTTTCTTCACAAGTTAACCATGAATTCCANGGAGTAACTCCTCCTGCACAATTTTGTTTGGTTCCGCTTAAGCTGAGATATTGTTTTTCTATTTGAGATTTTTTTTCATCAAAAATTATTGAAGTTGTTCCGCCGTAATATTTTGGGTCATAATGATTTTTTTTGAGCATTTTAATATCTTTTTTTGGTGAATTAAATGGNCTCAGTTTCCAACCATCATAAAACTGTAATTCATGATTTCTAATNAGAATAGTTTTATTCTTATANCTAAAAGCTCCCATTCCATCAGCTANNCCAGGAACATTAAAACCATCATCCATTTTATCACCATATGTTGAAATAATTTTATAATTTAATGAAGGATGAATATCTAATATCTTTTTTGTATCTTTTTTTAATTTTCTATTTGATATTTTAGAAAAACTTTTTGCTAATACAGANTGAGAATTAAGTGCAAGATGTAAAAANCCAAAAGATAAATAACCAGTTTTTTTAAGAAATGATCTNCGAGAATTATNNAACATATNTNAGNCTNCAATAGAANTTTTAAAATAAAAATGATTNATTANAAAAAGTCNTAAATAATCGATCTCAATTTATGAATCATTTTTTTAGAGTGTGGAATAGACCTAGTCATAAAAAGACCATATAAATTATTTTCATAATCTATCCAAAAGTGATTATTGTGATAACCAGCAAAACGATAAATACCTTGAGGAGCATTCGAACCATCATATAAAGGTTCGTTTAATATAAAAAGTGAGAATCCTATATCCCATCCTGAATAAAAACCATTATCATAATTATCTTTTGTATAAGATTTAGTCATTATATCAAATGAATTAGGAGATAAAATTTCTAGTTCATTATGAGTTCCCTTATTTAATAACATTTCTGAAAATTTCATCATGTCAGGAATTGTACTTACTAGTCCACTTCCACCAAAATGACCATTACCCTCCTCTAAATAAGAATTTTGATCAAGTTCGTATGTAAAATATCTCTCATTATCATCTTTTACATGAAGAATTTGAAAATTCTGTCTTTCATAATCAGTNATAAAAAATTTTGTNTTAGTCATACCAAGAGGAATAAAAATATTTTCATTTAAAAAATCATAAAATGTTTGCCCAGAAACAATTTCAATTACTCTTCCTAATATATCATAACTTGCACCGTAGAGATATTTACTACCTGGTTCAAATTCAACTGGATAATTAGACACATCTTTAACAAACTTATCAAGATCATTATAAATATTGTCTCTAGCAGGATAATTTTTACTATTTGGATAACCTGAGCGATGTGTCATTAAATGAAAGATAGTTATTTCATTACTACACCTATATAAATTACCTTTACTATTTTTGCACATAGTATCTTTAAAATATGGTATGTAATCAGAAAGTTTGTCATCAAATGAAATCATTTCCCTTTCATATAAAATCATCATTGCAATTCCTGTGATCGTCTTTGTAAGAGACCAAATTGGAAAAATAGTTTGATCATTTATAACCATATCATCAGTAANGTTTGTATTAANAGTTGAATTGACTATAATCTCTTTATCCTTAAANANNACAAAAGAATTACTTCCTAAAATTTCATTATTTATCANNAAATTTTGATAATCTTTAACTCTATCATTTAATAATTGATAATTCTTGTTTTCANTNGAACAAGAAAAAAATANAATAATTATTNNAAAAANTTTAATNTTCATATTTATCTTAAATCCATAACTTCTAAAATACCTTCACCTTTAAATTTATTTTCATTCATAATCAATTCTGTATCTGTTAAAAATCTTGTNTAAGTTGGATCAATAGTTGATAATTGAAAAATAGATTTAATCGGAAAAGGAACATTTCCTCTATCAAAAAGATTGGTTTCATCTATTACATTATTACTACTAAAAGTAAGCTTAACATCAGATTTTTTACTCTCTAAAATAAAAACTTTATTAGGATATTCATTGTTTTTTACTGCTTTAGAAATATAGGGTTCCATTATTGAAAATTCTAAATCATTTGGTCCATACTCACTAATAAGTAATTCTTCATTTTTTGATACCATCAAAATTGGAATCTTATAATTACCTCTATCTCTTCTTATGTTCAAAAGAGCTCCAATATAGGTTAAATCACCAGAAGTTCCTCTTGCCCAATACCAACTATCCATCATTTGTTGAAATGGAGCATTAGACCAATTATGGTCATGATACCCATGACCCAAGAATTTCAAAGTATCATTTTGAAAATATATTTCTCCATTAACAGACCCATTTGGAACAGCCGAAAGCCATGCAAAATAGTCATCACCCATTCTTATCAAACCATCTTTAGGTCTATATGGAGTAGAATGACTATCTAAGTTAAGATTAGCACCCATTAAATTTTTACCGAATGGATCAACTTTAATACTATAATTTTTCAAGTTACCGATAAAATGATTGTTTTCATACTGCACATTACAACTATCTTTCTCAAATGATGCATCTTTATCTTTAAAATATTTTATATCAAAGTATGAATTTCCATCAGGCGTTGTAATACTATATCCAATAAAATGATTAGCTGCAGTAAAATGAACCCTCCAAAAATAAATAACAACAATTGTTCCATTTTCAGACATTGCATCTAAATACCACCATTCATATTCACCTCTTTCTCCACTAATACGGGTTCCATCCTCCCAATTTTCTACAGTATCTGATAAATTTTCTTCAGGAATAATATTTAAATCAGGTTTGTCAATAGAAACTCCATAATAAAAAGGTTGGCAACTATATAAAAATATAAACGATAAGGGAATGATTGATTTTATATTTATATTCATTTTCTTTTATTTTTAAAAAATTCTTGAATTAAATCTAAACTCTCTTTTTCTAAAACACCACCCCTGGTAAATGTTTGATGTTTAAATCTTAGATCTCCGCATAATTGATATATAGAACCACAACAACCTTCTTTTTCATCATAACAACCAAAAACTACTTGCCTAATTCTTGAATTAATTATTGCACCAGCACACATTGCACAAGGCTCTTTAGTAACATAAATGACGGACTCATTTAGTCTCCAATCATTTAAAGTTGAGCAGGCTGCAGTAATAGATATAATTTCTGCATGAGCTGTAGGATCTTTTAANGTTTCACATTGATTATATCCTTTACCAATTATTTCATTATTAAGAACAATAATTGAACCAATTGGAACCTCATTAGAATCATATGCTTTAATTGCTTCATTTAAAGCAATTTTCATCCATTTTTCATGATTCTGAATAATCAAGTTTTATATAGTTGTTCTAACTCTTGTAATTTCAGCAGCTAACTGTTGAACGCCATGAACAGTNGTAACATCATAGTTAACTNCAATAGTATTTAATCTATTGATATATTCCAAACTTTTAGCATAGTTACCAATTGCAAAATATGATGAAGATAACGACCAAATAATATCTTTTGAATTTATACTCTGATTTCTTGAAAAAGACCAATTAGGACTTCCCGATGTAACAGAATAGGATGAATCTCTTACCATTATTAAAAACTCTAAACCTTTTTGAATTGATAAATTATGTTTATTATTAGCATGGTATGCCAAAGCTAGGCCAGCAAGTAATTCTTTTTCAGGCTCATGTGGAGGATCTTGTAATTTAAGTTGTTGAAAATCCCATGATGAATCAATACTAGCCTTAACTATACCTTTTGAAAAACTTGAAATACTTGAATCGATTTCTCCAATTTTTCCATAAGACCATCCCTGACCATTATATCCGTCACTGTACATAGTATCTTGAATTATTGCATTTATGAACCAATTATTTGATTCTTGATATTTTCCTTCTTCGTACAACAACCAACCATATTCAGACAAATCTATATCTGTAGCAACAACTTTTTTTCTGCAACTAGTTATAAAAATAAGTGTAAATAATAAAATTAATATAGTAATATTTTTTTTCATCTAACCAATGTCATTTTTTTTGTTTGAACAGTTCCAGAATTAGATATTAGCCTAAATAAATAAACTCCTGAGGCTGCAGGTGCTTCACTCATATCTCTTCCATTCCATCTTAAAACATGATGACCAAAATTAAGTGGTCCCTCATGTAAATTTTTAATTTTTTGTCCTAAAATATTATATACCCCAATAGATATACGCTGATCAGGTCCACCAAAAAAACCTACGTCAAATTCGATAGTTGTTGAAGAATTAAATGGATTTGGGTAATTATCTCTTAAACTTGTCTCTTCTGGAACGATAATTGTTTTCGAACCTATTTTGAAATAACCCATTTGATCTGTCCANGCCATAATTTCACCATTTTTATGAATTGTTGGCAATTCTTTCCAAGAACCACCACTTAATTGATGAATAGCTTGATTTTCTCCTGACCTGTCTTCAATTGATTTTATTGTTACCATTACAGGCTTTTCAAATGAAACTAGCGGATGTCCCATTCTATATAACCCTCCAATTGCTTCACCTAGTGGAAATAATAATGAGTCAACGATCATAAATGGTTTGTCAAATGACACACTATTAGAACTTTGAGACATAACAGAAAAACCACCATCAGAGCTCATTGCTCTCCAGGCTCCTTTAGCTCTAGCTAAAGCATGTGAAACAGTATCATTTATTGTTGTGTCACCAACCACACCTTGACCTTGCATTTCAAATCTATAATTTGCAGTAGTATCAAATTCAAATCCCCCAACCCAAGTANATAAACCAAGAGAATCCATTTTAACTTCACCAACAGGAATCGTATTATTTTTATAAACGTACATCTTTAAACTTTTTGCTTTTTCAGTAGTATCAGTTACCATGAATTCATAATATCTAGTAAATGAAGGGTTTTGCCCAATAGATAATTTAAATTCAGGNCTAGGCATTCTTCTTACATTCATCACAAAAGTNGTATCNTTTACCCTTGTTGCACCATTTACATTACCATCTGATACAGCTAGGTTTATTTTTGTAGTTTTTGTCCAAGATTTATCTGGAATAAATGTTGCTTCTATTGTTTTTGGTGTTGTTGTAACAACACTTCCTAAAGATATGACCTCTAGTTTTGAAGAATCAGCAGTAATAGTATAAGTCAATGTATCATCATCAATGTCCTCAAGTGTAAAAACTACTTTTAGAGTATCATTTTCCCACATAATTAAAGAATCAGTTATAACTTGTTCTAATTGTTTTGAAGTAGAATCACCACTCAATTTGTCATATTTTAAAATAGAAAATCTTGGTCTTTCATTTTTATCAACCCGAAGTATAAAAGGTTCTTCATCTTTTCGTCTATTCATATCCAATACTTGGAGATCAATTGGATAAGTGGTAGTTTCACCATGATATGGAGTATTCCATGTAATTTCACCTGTATTTTCGTTAATCTCTGCAGCAACTGAACCTTGTTTTAAAACTTTAGTACTTGATCTAGTTAAAGTTTCNGTATCATAAAAATAGTATTTCATAGTATCGCTCAACAGAGTATTAAAATCAGGATCTGTAACCTGAACAAAATATGACAGCTTTTCCTCCTCCTTTACAGGAACAGTATCAATCTGAGTGATTGTTGGTGATGAATTTTCTCTCCAAAATGGTAATGATGTTCTTATAGAATTTAATGTAACATCATGAACGTCATTGACACCGTAACTCCTATTTCCAGCATTATCTATTGCCCTTACAGTAACATGATAATATGTTGAGTCTTTAAGTGGAGCTGTTCCAGAAAATGAAGTTTCTGAATTAGATGTAAAAATTTTCGTATCTTGTTCATTAGAAACTGAAAGGGTAACATCACTAAACTCACCTACAGACCATTCATAATAATCCAGTCCAGTTTCACTTAAAGATTTATCATCTTCAAAACCAGTAATGGTAAAATCAATAGAGTCATTTGATATAANNATTTNTCCATNAAATGCATTTTTTGGCTCATCAACAAGTATAATACTTCCAGCTTCAAAACTTCCTTTTACTGGAGGAATGGTATCAACAACTAATGTATCCAAACTAGCATTTCCAGTTCTTGAATTTCCAGCTTTATCAAAAATTGTTGCGAGTGTTATTAATTTTGAACCTTGTACTAAATTTTCTGCTTTCCAGGGTGCGTTAAGAGTTGTACTAAATTTTCTTCTAACAGAATCTTTTTTCATAAAAACAGCTAATGAATCTATATAGTTACTTATTTTAATTGTTGAATCAATTTGCAAATTATTACTACCAGGTATAGTCATAAACATCTTTAGATTTCCACCGCTTAATGATGGGTCAGATGAATTCATAGGAACCTTNANCGCTAAAGTATCTTGCTCTTTATTAAAATATCCTCTTTTGGGGTTTTTTAAAGGCTGAGGAGCAATTGGGGTTATTCTTCCAACTGTAAAAGGTACCGGGTCTGTATTATCAAATTGCATTATTTGGGAACCAATAGTAGATGCCGTGATAAGCTCATTACCCGCATTATCATCACCATCAACTGTTACATTAGCAATTCCATCAATTTCATCAGGAGGGGTTAATTGATATATCCAGATATGATCATTGTTTGGATCAACTGTCATAGTTTGATTTGCAACATCTCCATTAGTTGTTTCAGGTAAATCTACACTTATTGTGGGAGGAGTTGTTCCATTCATACCATCTGGATTACCATTTTCATCTGTAAATGTTGCATAAATTGTAAGCTCACCATCTTCAAATCTCATTAAAGAGTCAGGATTTTGAACAACACTTCCGGTATTTGCATTAGCATTTATTAAAGCAGGAACTGTGCTATATGACAATGTTGCTTTGGGTTTTTTTGTATCTATATAAAAATCACTTGCATCTGCAGCAGCTGTATTTCCAGCACTATCATAATGAACAGCATAAAATCTGTAATCAGCTTTTTTTGTAGAAGCGTCTAATCCAATGTTATCACTACTATCAGGAAGCGCATTTAAAGCATCTTGAGTTTGATCGCCACCAGTTTTTGCATAAGTACCTCTAATGTCTAATTGATATTTGGACGGAGTACCAGTTGGAGCTTGCAAAGTATCTGTAAGCAACTCAACTTGAACTGACTCAAGATCATTTTGAGTTTGACCAAGCACATAATAATAAAGTTTTACTCCATTTCCTGTAGTTACATTTGATATATTTAAGATAGGTGTATTATCATTTGTAATTTTATCAACACCTGATTCTTCGACAGAACCAAGTGTACTAGATCCAAAATAATCTATAGAAGGAGTCGATGGAGGAGTTGTATCATAAGTGACGTTTAGCGAAGCTGCACTTGAAGCATTTCCCGCACTGTCAATAGCTGTAGCAGTAAAAGTAAATGTTCCATCACCTGCAGAATGAGCTGATTCTGCACCAGGTAGCTCATCAAAATCTAAAACACCATTTCCTGATTCCCAGTGTAATTGTCTATCAGTATTTGAATCACCATTTGTGGCCATTTTAGATAATTTTCCTACACCATTCTCATAAATTGTAATAGAGTCTCCTCTTACAACATTTGAAACAATAAAGTCAGCATCAACATTATTTGTTAAATTATCAGAATCTGAATATCCTGTATCACCCCAACTAGTAAGTTCAAGTATTGGTGTTGCTGGGGCAGTATTATCAATTGTAGCTTTAAAAATTGTTTGAGTTGATTCGTTTCCAACAGCATCTTTTACTGTTAAAATTTCTTTTGTTGCTTCACCAACACCAGCAGTGATTGTAAGTTGTGTATTTGAATTAACTGCAAAAGACCCACCTAGACCACCTGCACCAACTGCTGTTTCTAAATCTTTAGAACCTATAGTAATCGAAGATGCATTTTTACCCTGATCAATAAAACCGCCCCCTGTTGCATGAACTTTAAATGTATCACCTGATTTTGCAATTGCTGTAGTCCCATGATTTGCACCGATTGCTACTTTATACAATTGATTTCCTTTTACACTTTCAATACTAGTAATAATTGGAGGTGAATTATCAATAGTTAGTAGTTTAGCCACATCTGTGCTTGGATTTCCTGCGGAGTCAATTAAAACAACATTTCCATCTGTTACTTCAGTTGCACCACCTGTAATATTCAATACAGTAGCACTAACAACTTCAAAACTACCCCCTAAAACATCAACAAGGTTTTGACCTCCAATAGTTACATCCTTAATTTTAGTAACATTGGAAGTTCCAATAGTAAAACCAGTTCCTGTAATTTTTGCTATTCCACCCTGACGGATAATAATATCATTTGCACCAGCTTGAATAACACCATTATCAGCACTATAAGCATCTGCACTTACAGAATTCACTACAGGTTTTGTATTGTCAACATGAATTCTAACATCGTCAGTACTAATATTTCCTGCAAAATCTGTTACTTTTATTTGGCCATCAACGTCATCTCCTGTGCTGGCAGTTATTATTAGTTCACTATTGGTGTGAGCATCCCAGTTGACACTAAAATCATCATTACCCCCGTTACCATCATTGGTAGCTTCTAAACTTCCAATTTCAACTTTCTTTAATTCATTTGTTCCTGTACTAAAACCTCCACCCCCAATAGTTACAGTAGAACCATTTTTAATTGAACCCACTGACTTAGTAGCAACAGTTGGAACAGTATTATCTATATCTAAATTTGAAAAAGCATCACTTGCATTACCGGCTCTATCATAGACAATAATATTTCCATCAATAATATCACCTGTTCCACCAGTAATTGTAATAGCATTATCAGCACCAACATTAATTCCAAAAAAAGCTGAAGTATTTAAATTCCCTCCAACAGAGACTGTTACACCAGTAGCATCACTAGTCCCACCTATGGTTGAAAAAAAACCTGCACCACTTACTACAGTTGTTCCATTTTGTTTAATACTTGCTACAGATAATCCAGAAATAGTAGGTGCAGTATTATCAACAGTCATTTTAATATTGGCATTATTTTGAGTACTTGGGTTGCCTGCAGCATCAGTAATAATAATTTGTTGATCAGTAAACTCAGTTGCGCCTGCTGTAACTGTTAATTGCCCATCATCCTCAACTGTAAAATCTAAATTAACACCACTTGCGGTTTTTACTGATGCAACCTTACTATCATCACCATAACTTCCAGTTAAAAATCCTGGAGCACCAGTTCCGGTTGTACTAGTAGTAATTGTAGTGGTTTCACCTTGCCTTATAACTGGAGTTGTCACAGTTAAGTTTTGTGGTATGCTATTATCTAAATGTATTTGCCCAAGAGAAGCTGACTGATTTCCTGCAGCATCAGTAACAGTTAAAGCTCCATTTACATTATCATTAGTATTAAAAGTAATGGTAATTTGTGTCGCTGAATTAATTACTAGGTTTGCATAATCATCAATATCAGTTCCATCAATTTTGACAACTGGATCTGCTGTTCCTCCTCCAGGCGTGTGACCATTGTTTACAAAACTACCAGGATCAGCTGCAGAAGTAGTTAAGATCAAAATATCACCATTTTTAAATATTCTAGCAGTTTGATCTTCATTTGCACCACCAGCTGCTAAAGTTATATTGTTTGGAGCAGTATTATCAATTGTTACTTTTCTATTTGTGGCTGAACTTTGATTTCCTGAGGCATCATTAACTTTTACAACTCCATCAGCAACTTCTCCAGAGCCTGCAGTAACTGTTAACAAGTCATCACTTGATGCTACCCATGCAAGACCAGCTGGAGTAGAACCACCAATTTGAATACCATTAGATAATGTACTTTCAGGAGCAGTAGGAGCACCTTCCGAAAACTTATCACCATTTATTTTGAACACATCTCCTTGTTTAGCAATAACTTGAGTTTGACTATTGGCACCTGCTACATTTGTTAAGCCACTGACAACTGGGACAGTATTATCAATAGTAATTTTATAATTTGCATCATCAACACTTTGATTTCCAACCTTATCAGTAATTCTAATGTTACAATCTGTACATTCCCCAGTTCCTGCATTAATGGTAAAATTTGTTGGACCCGTAGTAGAAAAAGTTCCACCTAAATTACCTCCACCACTTACTAAATTAGTTCCACCGAGATGAACTGCACCAGAACCTTCACCATTAGCGATAGTACCACCATCTGTATTTGCAAAACCAGATCCAGTAATTACTGAACTTCCACCGTTTGAAATATATCTAGTTCCTACACCTGTAATAGTTGGAACTCTATTATCAATATCAAGAGGACCACCATCTGCACTAGAATTTCCAGCAAAATCCGTAACAATAACTGTAGGTGATGAATTTTCTGCAGTGCTTGAACTACCAATCAATATATCTATGTAGGCATCATTGGTTGCACCAGATATAGTAAATAATCCTGAACCGGGACCTGTACCCTCAATCGCTATAGTAGGCTCTCCATTAGTTTTCCAGCCACCAGCGGCTCCAGCAATTCTTACTGTTTGACCTTGTTTAGCAATAGTAGTCGCTGCATTTGAAATTGTAATACCTGTTATAGAAGGTGCAGTTATATCTACAGCAAAGTTTGTTCCACTAGTTAAAGAATTTCCTGCACTATCAAGTAAACCCAAAGCACCTGCAGAAATTTCTGAATTAGGCCCCGTAATAGTGATACTTCCATCATTAACAACATTCCAATAACCAGTTCCTAAAGTTGTTGCTCCAATTTTAAGAGTTTTGATACCAGTTGCACCACTTCCTGCTAAAAATCCACTTCCAGAAACTGTTGCGGATACACCTTCTTTGACTACTGGAACACTTACCCCAGTGATTACAGGTGTTTTAGGATCATGACGATATATAGGACCTGAGGCATTTACATTACAACCATTGTCTCTATAAAATACATTACCTATTAAATTTGAGCTTCCCCCTATTGTGGTTATTTCTATTTCTGTTCCACTTGTGTAAGTAATTGCACCTGTAGATAAAGCAGCTAAACCTGAACCAATAAAAATACCCTCAACCGCATTATCATCTTTTCTTTCTGCATTAAAATTATTTCCAGTGATTGTTACTGTCTCTCCACCATTACCATAAGCACCATTTGTAGCACTGCTTTGAGCATTTGAAATAGTTGGACGGGTAAGATCAAAAGTTAGATGAACACCAGAAGCACCACTCAATTTACCCTGAAATGAACCGGGAGCGGAATCTGATGTGTTTAAACCAAAAGTTATTTTATGGGTAGCATCACCCGAAATTAAACCAGCGAGATAAGCATAATCAATTTCAGTATACATTGTTGTAGCATTTGCCACAAAGCTATTATCACCTAAAAAAACTAAATTTCCAGTATCAGTTCCTTTGTAAATTTCTGAAACTCTTCCATTACTTGTAGAACCATTACTTATTTGGGTTTTTTTATAATATAAATAATATCTAGTATCAGCTGAAAGACCTGTCCAAGTAATTCGAACAGCCCTTGTTCCATTTGATCTAGCATATTGATCATCTTCATAATTATACCATGAATAAAAGGAGGGAGAACCACATGTTGTAGCACTTCCATTTGTAACTTCTCGTAAAGTTTCAATAGTACCAACTATAGCAGCTTGAGGAAAAGTTGTGAAAAAGAAAAAAACAATTGAGTATTTTAAAATCTTTTTCATATTTAAAAAGTAATTCCCATTGCCATAAAACTATCTACCCACGAAATATGAGTGCCATCAGTTGGTATTTCATTTGGTACATTATATGCAACTGTACCCCTTATACCCAATCTAATATCAAGAACTCTACCAAGAGCAAAACCAATACTTTGTGCAAATGTATATGCTGGAGAGGTATTTAACATACCTATACCGACTCTAAGATTTCCAGGACCAGAAGTAAAAGTAGAAACACCAAAGAAACCAATACCATTTAATTTTCCTTTTAATGGTAACTGATCTCTATTTTGGTCATTGATATTTAACCCAGTTTCATCATAAGAAAATCCATAGTTAACAAATTCAGCACCAATTCTAAAACCAATAGGCCCAATTGTAAAATAATTTGGCAAATCAATACTTATTCTTCCACTAGGTGACCCATTCCAATCTAAAAGTGTACTATTTCGAAATACTGGAATTCCACCACTTACCAAGACACTATATCCAGTTCTGGTATCACCCTCATAATTTTGTTCTAAAGTAAGAGTTTCTGATGAAGCAAAGGAATCATCTATAGAAAATTCACCATCTCCAAAATCATCATCTCCAAAATCATCATCTCCAAATTCATCATCTNCAAATTNATCATCTGAAAATTCATCATCAAACACTTCCTCTCCATCCAATGAAAATTCTTCATCTTCAAAATCCAACCCAAAATCATCATCAGATTCTAAAAAATCATCAAAACTCTCTTCTTGGGCAAAAATGAAATTTGCACTCAAAAAAAATATTAAAACTAAAAAAGTAGGTTTCATAAAAATTTAATCTCTATCTTAATGAGTAAGAAACTGTAAAACTACCTTCAAACCATGAAGCTTGAGAACCATACTGTTTCATCTCCTCAGGCACGGAAGTTAAAAAATTTGCTCTAGAACTTATTTTGAAAACGATATTTTCTCCGTAAGGAATCCCAAAAGATTGACCAAGAGAAATAGCAGGAGATGACCCAAGAAATCCACCTGATATTGTAAAGTCAGAAGTTCCTGCTGGCATAATTAACATTCCCATCAATCCTAATCCATTAAATTTACCACCTTTAGGTAGGTAATTTTTAAAACTATAAGTCATTATTTCTGCACCTAAACGAAAGGTAATCGAAGATAATCGTAAGGTAAAGGGTGTATCAACACCAATTTTAAAATCAACAAATGAATTCCAAGTCATCAATGTATTATTTACATAAGATGGAGATGATGAGGAAATATTTATATCATAACCATAATCAATAGTTTCTTGTTCATTAGATACCGTTTCAATTTCTTCAATAATTTCTTCATCTTCTTCTAAAAATTCATCTAAATCATCAAATGATTCTTCATCATCAGTAAAAAAATCATCTTCCTCTCCAAAAAAATCATCAAATGTATCATCAGCGGATTCTTCATCACCCCACATAATTCCTTCTTCATCATCAAAATCAAGATCAATACCTTCATCAAATTCATCTTGGGCGTAAAGATTGGAGGTGCTTGTTAGAAAAAACAAGCATAAGAAAAGAAAAATATTATTTATCCTCATAAAACTAGAGTTTTTCATAAGAATAATCCGCATCTCCCATTTTATTCATACAGCTTAGACGTACCTTACCTCGTGTAGTCGACAGACTATATCATTAGAATATAAAAATCTATAACGGAGAATGCAATATTCTTCATCACTTTTTTGTTTATTATTTTTAAGTAAAAAATAGATGTCTAAAAAGGGAAAATTTTTTTAATTTTTTATTAGTTAAATTAGCAATAATATGCACCCGTAGCTCAATTGGATAGAGTGCTTGGCTACGGACCAAGAGGTTGGGGGTTCGACTCCTCCCGGGTGTACTTACATACTAAAAATTTTTAAAAATAATTGTATTGTTGACAGAATGACAAAGAATATTATTATTTTCTTGAATAAATCTTCAGAAAACATTTTTACAGTATGATATCCAATCAATGCACCAATAAAAATAAAAGGTAACATAAATAAAGCCTGAAAAATCGTTTTAATATAAATTGTATCCCAAAAATAGATATGAAAAGGTACTTTAAAAAGATTTACAAAGAAAAAAAATAAGGCTGTTGTACCTAAAAAATTTTTTTTATTTAATCCTAATGTCAAAAAATAGATTGAAACAATTGGTCCTGCTGCATTACCTATCATTGTTGCAAATCCTGATAAAATACCAATAAATGGTGNAATATAATGATTTTTAGAAATTTTAATATTATTATTTAGATTNANCACCATTATTANAGTACCAATCAATATTATTANTCCCAAAATAAATGCAAATAATTGTTCATTAATAANATTTCCNGTNAAAACANCAAATAAAATTCCTAAAACNGTAGTGATTGATAAATGTTTGATAATTTTTATATTTACACTNGAGTGATAAAAATATACGCCAAAGATATCAGCTAAAATCATCAACAAAAGAACAATTCCTGTTGATTCTTTTGGACCAAAAATGGTTGCCATAATTGCTATGACAGGNATTGCTACCCCACCTAATCCAGTTTTTGCTGCCCCTATCAAAGAAGCACATAGACAAAGTAAGAAAAAATTACTCTGAGATAGAGCATAGATCGAAAAAATATAATCCATCATAATGGATGTAATTTAAGATCTAAAGAAGTAATTATATTTAAGAAAGAAAGAATTTGAATTTGACCTATACCATGAATTTTCAATATTTTCAAAATAATTGTTATTATTTAAGTTATATACAACATATAAAAAACTTCCAGAAAAAACTTCCCATCTAAAAACAAAAGTTCCTACATAATTTTCTATTTGAAAGCTTTGATCGTTAACATAATAGACTTCTTCTAAATTATTAGTTTTTTCTTGTAATATTTTATTGTAATTCAAATAATTCATATTAACATAAAAAGGTTGAAAAAAAGATTCAAAAGTCATTTTTGGTGACAATGTTACATTCAAGCGAAAGTTTATATTTGTTTGCCATTGTTCGGAATTTGCATACACTATATCATACAAACCATCTTCAAAATCATAAATATCTACCCATTCCATAAAATTAGGCCTTAATCTTCTATTTAAGTAAGCACTAAAATTAACCTTATCATTTGGTTTGGCTGACATCCATATTTTAAAATTATATCCTATTCCACTCTCAGAATAAACATTATAGTCAAATCCAGGAGATATTACNAATCTTTTTCTAGAATCTGTTCTAAATCCAATTTGATATGAAGTCCAACCTTCATCAACTATGACTAAAGCTCTAGAATCTCTATAAAGATCATTGTCATCAAAAGACTTAGGATTCATTCTGACGTCAAGATCAAAAGACCAATAATTCATAAATTCATTTCTTAGAGAAATATCTAAATCATTACCACTAATAATATTTTCACCNGAAAATCCNGACCAACCTCTTCGAGCTGATATTTTAAAATTTTGTTTTAAAAAAATTCCACTGGGATTATCTCTTCTAAGCTCTATATCTCCACCCATTCCACGTTCATTATTTCTGTTGTTGAAACCCATGTCATTAACATAATAGTTAGGATCTTTTCCACCAGCAAAAAAAGAAATTGACCACCATGATGGATCTCTATATTTCATCCAGACATGACCAGCATAGCCATTATCACCTTCATTATTTAAGGATGAAGCTAAAGAATTTTGAATTTGGAGTGTATTACTAAAAAAAGAAAATTCATTTTTAAGAGAATAGGTTGTAATAAAATTTTCATTCTCTCTTTTTANATTATTAACATTAATTTTTGTTATAGACCTTTCATTAAATACTGGAATTTGAACAACTGACATATTNTAATTTTTATAGGGTTCAAGAAGAAAATCTTTTTCAATTTCTAAACTATCAACAAATGATCTTACTCTAGCATATTCTCTATCAGTAAAAGCATTTAACATACCATATTGAATACCATTTTCAAATTGACCTATTAATTTAAAAGCACCTAAAATTGTTGTAGCNTTAGGTTGAGAAATGATTTCATCTTCTGTTTCATAATAACCAGGTCTTTGACCAATTCTTCTAGTATGGGTAATATTTTGAGGACCTTTAAAAAAATTTCCACTTTCTACAAAAAATGGTCTTTTTTCATCTAACCTAGTTTCAAAAGCAGATAAATTAAGTTGAGAAGGGTCTGCTTCCACCTGTCCAAAATCTGGATTAACTGTAAATGCGGAAGTTAAATTTGATGAAATATTTAATTTAAAATCTAAGCCTAAATTTTGAGTAGACTCTATTTCATCAGCTTGAGTTATTCCACCTAAAATATAAGGATAAAATTCAGTGCTTTTTGGTTGAGGTATATTATTTANTCCNTCTAANATNCCCCANGACTCAACTGTNTTTTGAATTCCATTNTATTCACCTGGCCACATAANTNNNTCCTGNAANGAAAAAANANNTCTNCCAGCNATNAAACCCCANATTTGNTCTTNATNTTTNTTAAACTTNAAAATGCTAAATGGAATTTTNANTTCNNCACTCCANCCATCATCATTNATNGAAACCTCTGACTCCCAAACAGCATTCCAATTTGTATCCCAATTAGAATTAATNACNTGNGCATCNANTTGTATATTTGAAGCNCTTACNCCAAANGAAAAAGCNTTTTTNTTNTCATCCATAGTATCAAAACCAAACCAAANATNATCAGANNTANNACCAAANNCNCTNCNCCAATCATCTCTTCTTCCTANTGGTTTTCTAAGTTTATTAGGATTTGGATCTAGCAAATTAAAAGAAACATAAATAAAATCATCATCATATAAAATTCTCAACTCACTTTTATAAGTAGGTTTAGCTAAATTATATGGTTCTTTTTGCAAAAAATCAGATTGAACAATAGCCAAATTCCACACATCATCATTAATTAAACCATCTATTTTAGGAGGACTATCTATTCTTTTAGCGAAAGTTTTTTTAAATGGAAGTTTAGTATAATCAATATCACTATTTTGCGAATACAAAATAACACTAAAAAATGTAATGAATAAAATTAAGCCGCGAGACATAATCCAAATTTAATATCTAAAAAATATTAACTGCTCTATATTTATTTTACAAAAGCAATTTTTTTTGAATAGGTTTTATTATCTATAATGTAATTAATAAAATAAACTCCAGTAGGCATATTTACAGGCTTCCAAGTAAAATTATAGTGACCTTGACGCAAATATTGATTTTCAAGTATTACATCAATTTTATTTCCTAGCATATTATAAATGTATATGCTTACACCATTATTAACAGGTGTATAAAAATCTATATTAACGGAAGGATTAAAAGGATTTGGATATGGATCTTTAATTTCAAATTTTTCTGGTGTTAATTGTAAATGGTCAAATCTATCAACATTATTCATTTTCAAAATCAAACTATCAATTTCACTTCTAACAACGGCTTCATAAAAACCATATGAACGATATTTTACAACCATATTATGATCAAGAATTATATTCATTGGAACATCATAAATATCACCCCATACATAATCTAAATATGTATCATAGTTTGAATCATCAACGATTGGAAAAGTTAACCCAAATTTTTTATCCCANTCCTCACAACTATATGGTTGNAGCCAATCAAATCCTAAACCTAATACAACTAATCCCTCTTCTTTNTATTGATTNTAAATTGATTCTGTAATNGGAGCTTCAGCCTGACATGNAGAACACCAAGATGTAAAAAAACTTAACCAAATAATTTTTGATTCATCATCATCANTTAATGAAAACAATGTTGTATCTGAACCTGAATTTCCATTTGCACATATTGATTCAGTAAAATTATCAACAGTATCACCAATNGAATATGTTTGACCTNGAGAAAAAGATATAATAAAAAAAAATACAAATATGTATTTAAAAATCAACATAATTATCTAGCTATAAAGATGAAATAAAATTTCTTAATTCTGATTCTGGTACAAACTCAACATTTATTCTTGAAAGATTTGATATTTCTCCTCTTGAAAACTCTAAAGTNTATATTGCAGTAATCTCTACAGCTTCCATCGTAACCTGTAAAGACCAACCACTTACTGTAAAAGCAACTAATGGTGAAAAAATATGTTCAGTTATTGCTTTTTTATCTTTTCTTAACTCATTATGCCAGTATGGATCACCNGTNTCAAGTATAGTTGTATGAATACCACCATTATTATTTAANAATTGAACTATTGGAACAATTCTAAAATCNCCTTTAATAATTCTTTCATTAAGATTTCCAGATACTGGAAATTTATCTCGAGAAAACTCAATTGTTGTTAAACTTCCTTCTTGTCTTACACCAGTGTAAGGTAATGAACGTAACATTTCCTGAATNAAATCTTCTTTTANNGTATAGTNAATACTTANAGAAAAAAGTACACTATTACCCTCNCTTTCNGGNTCAATTTCAATTTTTGGNTCATTTATTTCAACATNATAAGGATTAGAACCNATTCTNTCAAGAATCTCTTCTAANAACAATGCTTCTTTTGTTTCAGGNGCATTNGGTATTTTTTTATTTCCNAAATTNAACTCTTTNGTAAATNTACCTTCTGAAATAATAGTACCTTCTTCTTTAGTTCTAGCACCAATATANACATCCATTGCCTCTTCAAGATTCTCTAAAGCANTATCNATAGACTTACTAACTTCTTTTGTTTGTCTATTCATTTCAGGNATATCAGATTGTTTTAAAAAAGGACTAGCAAGTGAGTTTTGNTTAATTGCGGGAATATTATNACCCAATGCTTTTGTTATTTGTTGAAAAATTTTATCACCCATTGTTGGTACGTTTGACATTGAACTAACGGANGAAAAAATACCTATATCATCCCAATTTGAAACATTGATTATTTGAATATTTACTGTAACCTCATCAAGATTACGAATGTAAGTTCCCATTAATAAAATATTTTTTGTTCCTACTCTTTGAGTTAATAAGATTGATTTATCTTGTAATATCTTTTCTAGAGCTGACCTACCATAAACTCTTACCCCATCAACTTCATTAAATTTTTTGCTTAAAATATCAACAAATCCNGATGAAAGCCACTCTAACGATTCTTCATTTTTTAAATTATCAAACTCAGGAATATANAGNTTTAATTGATTGGTCAAAGACCATGAAATTGATGAAACAAATAGAATGCNTGTAAATAATGTTTTAATAGATTTCATTAATAAACAATCTATAAGCCAATTGGGAAATTATCAATTGCATATTTTATTCTTCTTAATACTGTTTTTTTTGTTAATAATTCCATTAAANCNTAAAGAGATGGACCAATTCCAAAACCTGAGATAGATAATCTTATAGGAAGAATTATCTTTCCAATTGAAATATTTTCATTNTTTGAAAAAGTTTTTAATTGATTTTCTAAGTTGGAAAAACTCCAATCATCAACANCTTTTAAAACATTGTAATATTTTTCTATATATCTATTTGTTTGTGAATCAGGCCAGCTTCTTTTCATCACATCTGAATCAAATTNTTTAGGATCATTAAAAAAGTAATCAGAATATGAAATAATATCATTTATTGTTCTAACTCTTGATTTTAGAATGTCAATAACCTTAAATAAATATTNCTCACTTTGNCTTAAACCCCAATTTGAATTAATTTCATAGATTAACTCTAAAAAATCTTTGGGGGATTTANNGGATAAATGTTGACCAGAGACCCATTCTAATTTTTTAATATCAAAAATNGCACCTTTTTTTACNATTCCATCAAAATTAAANTCATGAATCATTTCATTTAAATTAAAAATTTCTTTTTCATTTGATGATGACCAACCTAATAAAAATAAATAATTCAAAAGNGATTCAGGGAAATATCCCATGTTTTTATATTCTTCAACTCCAGTNGCTCCATGTCTTTTAGAAAGTCGTTGTCCTTTTGAAGCTAAAATCATAGGTAGNTGAACAAACTTAGGTGGTTTTTTGGATAATAANTTATAAATAATTATTTGCTTTGGTGTATTTGAAAGGTGATCTTCACCGCGAATCACAGTATTAATTCCCATAAACANATCATCAACCACACAAGATAGATTAAAGGTTGGAGANCCNTCAGATCTTTGAATTATAAAATCATCAAGATCTTTGTTGTTGACTTTTATTTCACCATAAACCATATCGGTAAAACTTGTTTCTCCATNAGGGATTTTTATCCTAATGGAAAAAGGTTCTGCATTATTTAATTTTTGTTTTACTTCATTATCACTAAGGTTTCTGTATTTTCCAGAATATTTATAAGGAATTTTAGCTTTTTTTGCNTCATCCCTCTCTTTTTGCAATTCAGTTTTAGTNCAAAAACACCTGTATGCNTTTTTTGTCTTTAATAAATGANTAACTATTTGTGAATGTTGAGATTTGTTTTGAGACTGATAAATTATCGGTTCATCCCAATCTAAACCAATCCAGTTCAATGAATCACAAATTTGGTCAATAAACTCNTCTTTAGATCTTTCAGNATCNGTATCTTCAATNCTTAAAAAAAATTTACCATTATTTTTTTTTGCATAGAGATAATTAAANAATGCAGTTCTAGCACCACCTAAATGAAGCTCACCTGTTGGACTGGGAGCAAATCTTACAATTGGTTTTTCACTCATAAAATAATNGAAAATTTAATAAATAAATTAATTCTAAAAATTAACATTTATTTTTTTNAAGAATTAGTATTTATNANTATAAATATTTTTCATTTTCCATGTTTTTATGGATTCAACATACAAATTAGAGTCTATTGTAAAAATTTTAATATTTGGTTTATTTCNAATATAATCATGCTCATAAACAACTGCTTGTTTATCATTAGCAAAAGTCTCAATTATATTTTTATCNATAAAAATTCTTAAATGTAAATCTTCATTTTTAGANAGATTAAAAGGTGCTTTTACATNTCCTATTTGAATTANATTTTCAAATTGATNAATAAATATTTCAATAGAATTTTTTCCTAATGAATCACCTAAAANNTCAACTCCAAATTTATTNGGTAATGGTGAAATAAANTTAATTTCAAAATCAATAGCATCTCCTAAAATATCTAAAGGTTGTTTTTTTTCATTTTTTTGAACATTAAATGAATATTTCGAAATTTCATCATACCTTAAATTTTTCAATTCACTTAATGGTTTAATTCTTAATATTCCATCAGCCGGAAGCTCTAATTCACGAGGTAAAGATTGAACACCAGATAATTTATTTGATACTAACCATGCCCACATTACACGTCTTCCATCTTCTGANAAAACAGACTCNGGNGCAAAATAAATAAGACCATCTTGAACATTGTCATAAATCTTTTCAAATTTGGCATCTANCCAATTCATTTTTGCATGAAAATCAGGTAAATACTTACCATCTTTNAAATCTCCGAGGTAATACCTGCAACCAAGCGTATGNCTAATNCCTANNAACATCCACTTATTTCCAATCTTAAACATATTTGGACATGATACATCTTCAAATCGAGTAACACCAATATCATCTGGGAAATCATCATGAAATAATTTTCCTTTATAATCCCAATATTTCAAATCATTTGAANCCATTAAAGGAGGATCTCCAAGTTCACTTCCAGATATAGAATAATATTGATCATCCATATCCCAAAGATCAGGATCCCAATAACTAATACCTTCAATTGGATTTCCGTTTTTATCTTTTGCAATAACNGTNTCNGGTTCAGACCATTTGTTTAAATCTTCATCTAATGCATATTTAATTACATTTCCTTTTGTAACTGCATGATANATCATTGCAGGAGTACCCTCTTTTGTAAAAAAACCAGTACCACTAAACATTCCATGGCCTGTTAATGGAGGAGTTAAAACAGTGGGCTCCCAAATCCAAGAAACCATATCTTTGCTTGTTACATGNGCATAAGAATAACCATATGAGTTTTTATAAATATAATGNATATGGTATTTATCTTTATAAAAATATGCTGNNTTTGGATCACCAGGAAATGCNACTCCTGGACCAGGGTGTGCCAAATGAAAAGTGGGCCATTCATCAGGGGGGTCTTTAGGCCATTTTGGAGTTTCANGATTGTAATCTCTTGAAGCTACAATATGACCCCATTGATTAATAAATAATTTTCCATCATTAAATTCTAAACGGTTCCATGTAGAACCAAACTTGCTATAATAAGTATATGGACCAGATAAATCAACAAGATCACCATCATCAAATGTCCACCAAGCATAAGGTTCAATATCTGAAGGTTCATTTGGTTGTAGAGATTGTAACTGAAATTCTGAAAGTGCTATATCATAAATTCGCACATCATCAATTGCTTGAGATATAAAAGCATTGTTATAAAAATANTCTAAACCAAAATTAATAATGTTAGTATTGCTTGAAAGTAAATCAATATTTTCTGCTGGATATTCNGATATGAACTTTCCGTTTTTAAACATTTTGATGCTATTTTTAGTATAAACGATTGCAATTTGAAATTCTTTATATATTTCTGAAGANTCAATTNATATACCCATATCAAGATTACTTCTATTATCATTTTCACTNCCAGCATACCACTTAAAACCATCTTTTGAAGAAAGAAAAATTCCNTCAAAAGTTTCACCGTCTTGNATGGTAATTAANGAACCTTCCATATTGTATGAANCTGTTAGACTNACCCACGCAACGATAGTTTTTTCACTTAANTTTGAGTCACTACATTGCATTGAAAACAATGATAAAAATAAAANAATAATAATTTTGGGGAAGTTGATATTCATTTTGGAATTAAGAAAAAATGCGGAGGCGAGAGGATTCGAACCCCTGAACCGCGTGAACGGTTGGCGGTTTTCAAGACCGCTGCAATCAACCAGACTCTGCCACGCCTCCATTTGATNCTCTTAATTTAAGAACAGAAATTAAATTGAAATAATANATTTAATAAAAAAAATATTGTTTTGTAGTTATTGTATTTTGTTATAAAGAAATGTATCTTACCGACGGGTTTTTTTTCAACTTTTGCAAAAGGATATAAATTGGAAGCATTTTATAAAANAATACAGCTTATTAAAACCTCTAAAATAAAACAAACAGAACTTGCCAGAAGAACAGGCCTAACGCCTACAGCAATTAATAGATGGGTAAATCGTCAAGTTGATTCAATTAGACCAAGTAATGTAGAGAATGTTGCTGAAGCTTTAGGTAAAAAAGTAATTTGGAAGAATAATGGAAGAACAGATTGTGAATTTCAAGATATTATTGAAGAAACTGGAACCAGTTTTANGGAGATTAAAACTCCTGGTATGCTAGAAAGAATTTTTGAACTTGAAAAGAAAATAGAATATTTAACTTCAAATAAAAAAAGCGATGTAAATTCTAAAATTGACTGGTATTTAGGATTTGGAAGTTGGCTTCAATTACAAATTGACCTTGACTATTCACAAGAAAATATTATATACCCAATTAGAAATGCATTTGAAGGAACAGCATATTCATGGATTGAAATCTTAGGATATCGAAAAAGAGATTTAATTTCTAAAGACTATCTTTCCTTTTTANATGAAGATGATAAAAATTCTACTATCCAAAGATCCCATGAATTAGCAGAAATATANGAACAAAATAAATCGCCAATTCTAGAAAGTGATGTTATTCATCGATTAAAAAATAAAAATGGTGATTTCATTCAATTATTTTGTCATATTCGAGCGAATCTTGAATTAAAACAATCTAAAATGTGGTGTGTTCCATTGCCAGATAATGAACGTTAATAAAANTAATTATTAATATTTATTATAGACATTCCTAAATCTTCTTCAAAATTTCCATTATCATACCGATATGTATAAACTAAAAATATTTTAGGATAATCAATTAAATGATGAACTTCAGCTAGGGCACCTATGTTTTTGAACATTTTTCTATTTATGATTGGATTATATTTATATTTTNTGAACTCATATCCATCTTCACTATANGCATATCCAATACTCTCCTTAACGTTCAATCTATTTTTTTTAAAATTTCCCCCACCATAAAAAATATGAAANTGACCATTATAATATGAAACCTCAGCTTCAGAAAAACCACCNGCATCCCAACTTCCTTTTTTACCTTCAACCATAACAGGTTCTTTATGAAATTTCCAAGAACCAGGTCCTCTAGGGTTGTCCGTGGTAGCTAAATAAATTCTTCCATAATCATCTTGAATCTCATGAGGTCTTGAATAAAATAAATATAAAATTCCATTCAATTCAACAACTCCACCAACATAATTGACTAGATTTGCAATACTCCCTTGTTTAATCCATGGTCCTTCAGGATTATCTGAAATAGCAATACATAAATTCATTTCCTCATCGTCTGATTCTGCAGTATAATACATATAATAATTTTCATTATATTTCATTACAAATGCACATGCTACGAATTGTGACTCATAATCTTTTTCAGGAACTAATATAGGCTTAGGTCTTCTTAACCAGGGTCCAGTTGGATTTTTTGATGTTGCTACACCTATGGAATACTCAACATTACTATTTGGACCATTAGCATGATAATACCAATAATAAACACCATTATCATAAAATAAATCTCCACTTTCTAAAATATTTCCATCCCAACCAGAACTATCTCTTACTATNGATGGATTATTGGATAAATCAATATGAAAATTTTTATTATTTAATAATTGAGAAAAAATATTATTATAAAATATGAATAAAAAAATTAATGAAAATTTTAGATTCAAAATTATAAAATCTTTACCAATGATTTGTAGGAGCGATGTCCCATGTTGTGATGGATTCAACCATAGCTCCACCCTTTTCTGAGAAGACTTCAACTCCTTGACTATTGCCTAAAATGGGATAAACCCTTTGAGTTACACATTGTCTTCCATTTGCAAACACCTCAATAATGGACTTATCAATGAATATTTGAAGTTCCAATGTCTCCCCACTCCTTAATTCAAAAGGAGCAACTTGATTGGTTGCAATAATTTCATCATGACCCATTGCTCTTTGAAAATGCTTAATAGANGTATCTAAAGATGAATTTTCGAAATCAATTTCTATTGTATTATCAATAGTGTTGAATTTAATAATTGTTTCTTCTTGACCATCTCCAGAACTCAACACCTTCATTCCAAAAATACCAGACTGTGGTACATTGACTTTTGCTTTGATCTCAATAGCATTACCAGACATTGAACTCATGATCTTAGAATTGCCTTCTTCAAGATCAATAAAACTCGCTGTTCGTTTCTT
>NZHL01000015.1 GCA_002691365.1 Fidelibacterota bacterium | reverse complement strand
TAGAGCTAAGAGTATCTGCTACACTAGCTGTAACAGTTGAATCAACACCTAATGCTGTAGCTCCTGCTGTTAATCCAGCCAAGAAGGCACCTTTTGCATCTGCCGGATCTTCTGCTATTTTAGCAAAAAATGCAGAGTTAAATCCATTACCAGCTTGCAAGTAGTTAAAAGTAAAATAATATCCTGTTGCAGCAAAAGGTTCATCACCAGTAAAAATTTTACCATCACCTCCGCGTCCATCAAATATATAACCAACGCTATTCCATGTTCCACCAACTTGAACTTGTGTTAATCTTTGTTGATTAGGAGTAAAAGATAATTTGTCATGATCAATTCCAGGACCATTTATCATAGGATAAGAACCAACATCTACTGAAACCCCAGTGATTGAAGAGGCAATATTTGCAAAATTAGGAATGGTAACTAAATCAGCAGTAACTGAAACTCCAGTTTGACCATCTAATTTTAAATAATCAGCGTTTGATTCAGGTGATTCCTCATCAATTCCTATTTGTGCTCCACCTGATTCGTAAGTTCCAGCATAAGAATGCCATCTTACATCTACATCTGTAAATCTTCCACCGTTAGCATCTTCTGTAAAATTTCTTCCAACTAACATTCCCCATGAAGAGTCAGCTTGTCCTGGACCAGGAACATAACCCCCTCTTTTTGGATAGTGAATACTAGGATCAATCGGTCTAACCCATGAAAAAATATTAGATTTTTGAATTCCAAGTCCCCAAACAAAATTTCCATTTGGGTTAACAATGGGACCTTTGAATGTTAGGTCCATATTATCAGTAATATCAGCAACAGTTAAAGCAGAAATACAGTTTTCTGTATCAACTGTAGGATACTTTGCAGCTCTGGTTGAAACACCAGGTATAATTGCAGAACCTTGTTCCATGTCAAATGCTATAGTAAGATCTACTCCTAAATAATTTAGAAGATAAAATGGATCTTTTGCTTCTTTATATAGCGATTGAGTAATTGTGGTACCTACACCACCTCCAAGTAATGCTCTTTTATAATCTGGTAATCCATCTTGATTTGCATCAACAGCTACATAACCACCAGATCCATCAGAAACAACCCATGTGCCATAAATTCCATCAGTTTGTGTATCTGAAGAATGGTCAGGTTCTCTAACTACATATGTATAATTAACTGTTGCAGCTTTAGCTTGATATGTTCCAGTAATTGATTGGGAATTAAGAAAATCTCCTGTAATTATTGAAAAAATAATGAGTAATAACAATCTATATTGCATAATTTCTCCCTACTTAACTTATATTTGAAAAAATTTAGTCTTAACCTCAGTCTATAAGATAGTGAATTATATTGAGTTATGGCAAGTAATTTGTTTAGTAATTTAAATTGAATTATTTGTAAATATTTTTACGGCAGATTTTAACTCTCCAAAATATATTCTGCTCACATATATAGCTAAATTAGATGTTATCATTAAGTATGCCCAAGTAGGAACAATTGCCTCTGAACAACCTCTAATTAATACTCTTTTATTTTGGTATTGTTTCCAATCAATTTCGCTAATTTTTTGTCTAAAATTTTTTTCTCTGATTGCACCATCAACTAAAAAATCATCAAGATGTATAGTTTCCATTTTTTAAACAGAAAAAGAAGTACCACAGCCACAAGTTCTTGAAGCATTTGGATTTACGAATTTAAATCCACCTGATAAGATATCTGAGGAAAAATCTATTTTCATTCCTCGTAAGTATATTAAAGATTTTACATTAACAACCAATTTAACTCCATGTTGATCATATATCTTGTCAAAATCTTGTAAATCATTATCCCAATCTAAATTATAGTTCATTCCAGAGCAACCACCCCCTGTAACTGAGGCTCTAAGATATTTACCATCTTTTTTGGTTTTAATTTGAATTAATCTCTTAGCAGCATCTTTAGTAAGAGATATTCCCTCTAAAACTTCTTTTTTAGTTACGTTTTCTGTCATTATTCCCAGTTATCAATTTGTTTAGGTTCATTTGGTTTTGGTTCAAAACCAAGTTTTTTTTTACCTTCATCTGTCATTAGTTCTGGAGTCCATGGTGGATCAAAAGTAATTGTAATAAATGCTTGATTTACTTCTTCTAGATCTTCAAGTTTTGTTCTAATATCATTTTTCATAAATTCACCCATTCCACAGCCAGGTGTGGTAAGTGACATTGTTATGTTAATATCAAATTGATTCTTATTAAAGGATTCTTGGATATTAAAATCATAAATTAAACCTAAATTCCATAAATCTATTGGAATTTCAGGATCATTACATTGTTTNAAAACGTCAATAATTTTTTTTTCATTCATTTTAACAAGTTACATCTTTTACGGACATTTTATTTAACATATCTCTCATTNTATTATTTAATCTCTCTATTGGAGTTCTAATATTACAAGTGTTCACTAATTCACATTTAGAATCATCNTAGTAACAATCCATAATTCCAAGTGGACCTTCCATAGTTTCAAAGAAAACGGTCATGCTAATTTTATCAAGTTTGGCTTTCAATTTATANCCACCTAATGGACCTTGAACNGGTTGAATATATTNTTCTTTNGAAAGTTCTTGTAATACTTTTGATAAAATAGTGATAGGAATTTTATAGANATTAGCTATTTCTTTTGCGCTTACAATTTCNNCTTTTTTTACTTGCTGAAGATGTCGTANAGCAATTAAAGCATATTCTGTTTTTCTAGTAAGTTTTAGCATAATTAACTAGTGATAAATTACGATATAANAAAGATTGAATCAAGAATTTGGTCTATTNAAATAANTTTATAGCCTTTTTTAGTGAATTACATAATAAATCAATTTCATCAAAAGTATTATAAAAATAAAAACTTACTCTAGCTGTTGACGAAACATTTAGTTTATTCATTATAGGTTGAGCACAATGATGTCCAGCTCGAATTGCTATTTTATCATTATTAACAATTTGAGCTAAATCGTGTGAGTGAATATTATCAATATTAAAAGTTATAACTCCTCCACGATTTGGTGCATTTCCATAAATTTTAATTCCATCAATTTCTCTTAAACTATTTATTGTATAGTCAGTTATTTTTTTTTCATAATTATGAATTTCTTTCATTCCAATTTGATTTAGTAAATCAATCGCAGCGCCAAGTCCAATTGCTTGAGCAATATTGGGGGTTCCAGCTTCAAACTTCCAAGGAATGTCATTCCAAGTTGATTCGTTTAATTTAACTGATCGAATCATTTCCCCTCCTCCAAGAAATGGATTCATTTTTTCTAATAATTCTGGTTTTCCATATAAAACACCAACCCCTGTAGGACCTAACATTTTATGTCCAGAAAAGGCTAAAAAATCACAATCAAGTGCTTTTACATCAACAGGGAAATGAGGCACACTTTGTGCAGCGTCAATAACACTTATGGCATTATATTTTTTTGCAAGTGTGATTATTTTATCGATATCATTTATAGTACCAAATACATTGGATTGATGAGTGACAGAAACCAATTTAGTTTTTTTTGAGAAATATTTTTCAGGGTTACTTAATGTACCATCCATTTCAAATGGAATTATTTTTAGTTTGGCTCCTATATCTTTACATGCTAATTGCCATGGAACGATATTACTATGATGTTCCATTTCAGTTATTAAAATTTCATCATCTTTTTGAAGATTGTGTCTAACCCATGAATATGCAATCAAATTAATAGATTCAGTAGTTCCTTTTGTGAAAATAATTGAATTTACTTTATCAATATTTAAAAATTTTGCAATTTTTTCTCTTGCTATTTCATAAGCCTCGGTTGCTTCTTGACTAATGTCATAGATAGATCTGTGTACATTTGAATTATATTCATCATAAAAATTTTTGACAGTATTTATCACAATCTCTGGTTTTTGTGAAGTAGCTGCACTATCTAAATAAACTANAGATCTTTTTGNAAAAATTGGAAATAATTTTCTTAATTCATTTGGGTCAATTGATGACTTTGNGTTAATCATAATTAATACATCCCAGTATCTAATTTTGCTGATTCAGACATCATATCTTGTGACCATTGAGGTTCCCAAACTAGTTCAACATTAACTTCTTTAACATTTTTAACACCGTTTACTTTGGCCTTTACTTCATCAACAAGCATAGGACCCATTCCACATCCTGGTGCAGTCAATGTCATTTTAATTTCTATATTTGTTCCGCCTGATTTTTCATTTNTTAATTCACAAGAATAAATTAAACCTAGATCTACCATATTTACAGGTATTTCAGGGTCATAACAAGTTTTTAAAACTTCCCAAATTTCTTCCTCAGTTGCATAACCTGTAATTTCACTTTGTTCTTTTGTAATTTTAACAATATCTTTCCCAATTGCATCTGCATCTTTAGATTCTATTCTGAATAGTGATCCTCTAGCCATTATTGTATAGCTTCCACCCAATGCTTGGGTTATTTTTACTTCATCACCTTTTTTTAGTGTAAATGCATTCCCAAATGGGATAAGTGTAGCATCACAATCTCTTGAAAGAATTATTTTTTCATTATCATTATTCATAGTGATTGAATTTAATGATATAAATTAACTATTGGACCTATCATTTATATTTTTAAGCCATTGATCAAGATATTTAGTAAATGTTGATTTAAATGTTATATTTGACATTTGGTCAATAATTTCATTTGCAAATCCATTAATTAATATTGATTTTGCAGCAAAGCTATCTAATCCACGAGACCTAAGGTAAAATAAAGCATCTTCGTCTAGTTGACCTGTTGTAGAACCATGTGTGCATTTTACATCATCAGCATAAATTTCAAGTTGAGGATTTGAATTCATTATAGAACTATCACTTAAAATCAAATTATTATTTGTTTGAATTGAATCAATTTTTTGAGAATCTTCTCTAACTAAGGCTCTACCATTAAATACGCCTGTTGATTTATCGGATAAAATATATTTAAACAGCATTTTGCTTGTAACATGTTCTCTAGCGTGGTCAAAAATTATATTATGATCAAAATGTTGTGTATTTTTTATTAAACACAATCCATTTAAATCAATATTTGCGTTTTCACCTTCTAAAGTAACATTAATATCATGTCTATGTAAATGAGAACCTAGGACTATCTGGGTTGAATGAATGCTAGCATCTTTTGAAATATTATAATTTGAATTTGCAATATGATAAGCTCTATTGGACTCAAGTTGACTTCTATAATGCTTGATGTGACTGTTATTTCCTATAATGAACTCTGTAGAAACATTATTTAAATAAAAGGCATTTTCACCTACATACGATTCATAAATTGTTGCATCAACATTATTTGATGATTTGATAATAAATTTTGGATGAATCATTAAATTTTCAGATTTTCCACTCATTTTTGATTCAATTATTATTGGCAAGTCAGAACTTTTTGTTATTTTTATTACATATCCAATATTCAAAAATGCAGAATTGAGATATGCAAATGGATTAGAAGAGGAATCATATTTGACTGCATGCGAAGGTTGAAAATTCTCTTCTTTATTTAAAACGCTTTCTATTGAAATAAAATTAGGTAGTGAAGATAATTCTTTTGAAAATTGTCCATCAATAAATTGTAATACAGGATATTCATTACTTAAATTATTAAAGTTTTCTTTTTTTGTGATGTTTTTTGGAAGGTCGAATTTGACCTTGTTTAATTTAGATAAATTAGTAAAACGATAATTTTCTAAACTAGATTGAGGAAATCCATATTCCAAAAATTTAGCTAAAGCATTTTTTCTAACTTTTACAATATTTTCATTTGGAGAGTTTGATGAAATATATTCTTCTAATTGATCTGTTAAATGATTCAAAATATATTTAAACTGACTTTTCTAGCCAGCTGTATCCTTTTTCTTCTAATTCTAGAGCCAATTCTTTTCCACCAGATTTAATTATTTTACCATCCATTAAAACATGGATTTTATCTGGATTCATATATTGTAATATTCTTTGATAATGAGTTATTACAACAACAGACCTATCGCTTCTNCTAAATTCATTGACGCCATTAGCAACAATTCTAATTGCATCAATATCTAAACCAGAATCAGTTTCGTCAAGTATAGCTAAAGATGGGTCTAANCTAAGCATCTGTAGGATTTCGTTTCTTTTTTTCTCTCCACCTGAAAAACCATCATTTACTGATCTTTTNAGATATTTTTCATCCATTTGNACTTGTGACATTTTTTCTTTNATAAAATTTAAAAACTCNACGGAATCCATTTCTTTTTGANCTCTATGTTTTCTAACAGCGTTGACAGCAGCTTTCAAAAAGTATGCTAAATTTACACCTGGTATAACAGCAGGNTATTGGTANGACATAAAAACACCATTTAGAGNTCTTTCTTCNGGGTCTAAATCAAGTAAATCATTGCCATTATATATAACTTTTCCATCCAANACTTCAAAAATTTCTCTTCCAGCTAATACGTGAGCTAAAGTACTTTTTCCAGAACCGTTAGGTCCCATTATGGCATGTAATTCCCCAGGTAAAATATTTAAATTGATTCCTTTTAAAATTTTTTTATCTTCAATAGAAGCTTTAAGGTTTTTTATTTCAAGCATTTAATTTCTCCAAAANTTTATTTATTTACTATCCAACACTTCCCTCAAGACTAACTTCAAGTAGTTTTTGAGCTTCAACNGCAAATTCCATTGGAAGTTCTTTGAAAACTTCTTTACAAAAACCATTTACTATCATGGAAACAGCATCTTCTGTAGAAATTCCTCTTTGATTACAATAATAGATTTGATCTTCACCAATGGCCGATGTCGATGCCTCATGTTCCATTTGAGCAGAGGGNTTTCTTACNTCAATGTAGGGAAATGTATGAGCTCCGCATTTATCTCCAATGAGTAAAGAATCACATTGAGTATAATTTCTTGCATTGGAAGCATTTTTTAATATTTTAACAGCCCCCCTATATGTATTTTGTCCTTTACCAGCAGAAATTCCTTTCGAAACAATATTGCTTGAAGTATTTTTCCCAATATGAGTCATTTTTGTTCCAGTATCTGCCTGTTGAAAATTATTTGTTAAGGCAACTGAATAAAATTCACCGACTGAATTATCCCCTTTTAAAATTACGCTAGGATATTTCCATGTTATTGCGGAGCCTGTTTCAACTTGAGTCCAGGAAATTTTTGCATTTTTTTCTAAACAAGTTCCTCTTTTNGTCACAAAATTATAAATACCACCTTTTCCTGTTTTTGGATCACCTGGAAACCAATTTTGAACAGTTGAATATTTTATAGTAGCATTTTCATGTGCTACTAACTCAACAACAGCAGCATGAAGTTGGTTCTCATCGCGCTTTGGTGCCGTACATCCTTCAAGATAACTTACATAACTACCCTCGTCTGCAATGATTAATGTTCTTTCAAACTGACCAGTATTTGCAGCATTGATTCTAAAATAAGTTGAAAGTTCCATTGGACATCTTACGCCCTTAGGTATATAAACAAAACTTCCATCACTAAATACTGCGGAGTTTAAACAAGCAAAAAAATTATCAGTTGAGGGTATAACAGAACCCAAATATTTCTTTACAATTTCTGGGTAGTTTTGAACTGCTTCAGAAAATGAACAAAAAATTACACCTGCTTTTTCTAANTCTTCTTTAAAAGTAGTTGTTACTGAAACAGAATCAAAAACGGCATCAACTGCTACTCCTGCAAGCATTTTTTGTTCTTCAAGTGGAATTCCAAGTTTATCATAAGTTTTCAGTAACTCAGGGTCAACTTCATCAAGGCTCTTAGGACCATCTTTTTTATCTTTTGGTGCTGAATAATAACTAATTTTTTGATAATCTATNGGTTCATGTTCAAGCATTGACCAATTGGGCTCAGTCATTTTTTTCCATTGTTTAAAAGCTTTTAGCCTCCAATCTAGTAACCATTTGGGTTCATTTTTTTTTGATGAGATAATTTTGATAATATCTTCATTTAATCCAGGTGGAATGGTTTCTTGGTCAATTTCAGTTACAAAACCATATTTATAATCTTGTGAAAGTTTTTGTTCAATTTCTTTAATTTCGTCGCTTAATACTTTTGTAGATTTATTTTCCATCTTTACTCATTTCTTGGTATATACAAAACACACTAAATTTGTTATTTATCAATGTCTAAAATTAAATTAAAATTATTATTTATAGTAGTATTATTGGCATATATTTAATTATTNAANAATTAAAAATTTATTTTTAATNAAATCTGTAAAATAACCAATTTCAACTGCTGGATATAATGATGATTTATTATAATCATCTAAAAATTTAGAAACATTTNTTTTAGGNATTGAAATTAATAAACCTCCTGAGGTTTGAGCNTCAGCAAGNAATAATTTTTGGCTANAACTTAATTTTGANTCATAATCTATTTTGTNTTCATAAAANTTTAAATTCCTTTTTGTTCCAGATGGNACAATATCTTTTTTAATTAAATTTTCAACTCCATCTATAAAGTTTACTTTNTTAAAATTTATTTTTGCTGAAAGTTTACTCCCTTTAGCCATTTCAATTATATGTCCAATTAAGCCATATCCTGTTACATCAGTCGCAGAAGAAACATTATATTTATGCATTAATTNGGAAGATTTAGAATTTAAACTNTTCATTATTGACATTGCAGAATTAATAGTTTTTTTNTTTAAAACCCCTTTTTTTATAGCAGTTGAGATTATTCCAGTNCCAATTGGTTTNGTTAAAATTATNGATTCATTAACTTTTGCATTANTATTTGAAATTATTTTGTTTGGTTGAATTTCTCCTGTAANAACTAAACCATATTTTGGTTCATCATCATAAATNCTATGTCCNCCTAATATAGAAATTTTTGCTTCNTTACATTTTGATTCTCCACCNTTGAGTATATCAATTAAAATCTTTTTGTCAAGATTTTTAGGGAAAGCAACGATATTTAATGCAAAAAGAGGTTTTCCTCCCATGGCATAAATATCAGATAATGAATTTGATGNNGCAATTTCNCCAAAAGAAAATGGATCNTCAACAATCGGTGTGAAAAAATCAACCGTTTGGATGATCGCTTTTTNACTNCTAATTTTAAAAATAGCTGCATCATCAAANTTTTTTGAATCTACAAGAATATTTTTATTATTGAAATTATTGTNTTTTAATTCACTCAAAACTTGAGTTAGGTCACTAGGACCTATCTTACAACCTCAACCTGCACCACTAGANTATTGTGTTAATCTTTTTTNCATTTTGATTTTGCTTAATTATTTGTCTTAATTTATATAATTTTTTTAATTAAATATTGAGATAAATTTAATCTTATATGACAAAACAAAGAATATTATATGGATCTATTGAAATAGGTGGTACAAAAATTAATTGTGCTGTAGCTGAAACAANAAGAAATAGCAATTCAATACCNTCTATATTANAAGAAAAACAAATTNAAACAAAAACTCCTGATTTTAATTTGAACGAGATATTCAAATTTTTTAATNCATATAATATTCATTCTTTAGGNNTTGGTTCTTTTGGTCCAATTGAGCTTGANAAAAATTCAAANAATTTTGGAAAAATTACTTCNACTCCTAAAATNCNATGGAGANATTTTGANTTGTTAAANAATTTAAANGAAAAATTTAGTTGNAATATTTATATTGATACTGACGTTAANGTTGCTGCTTTAGCTGAGGGTAAATGGGGATTTGAAAATGAATTANAATCATGTCTTTATCTTACTATTGGTACNGGTATAGGTGGTGGNATGTTTTTGAATAATAAATTATTACATGGTATTTCTCATCCAGAAATGGGACATATAATTGTTAAAAAACATCCTGATGATAATTTTAAAGGAGTTTGCCCACATCACGAAGATTGNTTAGANGGTTTGGCATCAGGTTTCGCAATAGAAAAAAGGTTTNGTAAAAAGGCTCAAAGCTTAAACCNAAAAGAAAAAATATTNATGAGAAAAATAATTTCATATTATTTGGGGCAGGCCNTAGCAAATTATATTTTAATTTTATCNCCTAATAAAATTATTTTAGGTGGTGGTGTTATGAATAATAAAAATNTTTTAATAGATATTAATCTTAATGTTAAAAAAATACTTAATGATTATATNTTAAAAAAAGAATTTAATGAAAAAATAGATCAATATATTGTTTCACCAAAACTTGGCAAAAAATCAGGNATATATGGTGGATTTGCATTATGTGTTTTTNCAAGNAATTAATTAGTTTTTTGATAANAAAAATTCATNTTAAATTANATATATANNANNAANANTATTTNTAAGTAAATGCCAAATAAAAAAACAGAAAAATTAGATAGTGTTGTTATTCGATTTGCTGGAGATTCAGGAGATGGAATGCANCTTATGGGAGANAGATTTACCAATACTGCCGCATTAGTTGGAAATGATTTAGGTACATTTCCAGACTTTCCNGCAGAAATTAGAGCACCAGCTGGTTCTTTAGCAGGTGTAAGTGCATTTCAATTNCAATTTAGTAGTAAAGATATTTTTACTCCAGGAGATAAATTAGATGTTTTAGTTGCAATGAATCCAGCTGCTNTAAAAATGCATATTGAAGATTTAAAATCTGATGGAATTCTAATTGCAAATAAATCTAATTTTACTNCTAGAAATTTAAAAATGGCTGGATGGGAAAATAACCCTCTNGAGGATGATTATCTTAAAAATTACGTTGTTTATGATCTTGAGATTAGTAGGTTGGTAGCAAATGCAACTGAAGACATGGGATTATCAAACAAAATAATTGAAAGAACAAAAAATTTTTTTGGTTTAGGTCTTTTGTATTGGATGTATGGTAGGCCTATTGAACCTACAAAGACTTGGCTAGAGAAAAAATTTAAAAATAAGCCAGAACTTNTCGAAGCAAACACAAGAGCTTTACAAGCAGGTTATAATTTTGGAGATATCACGGAATCTTTTGCTACACAGTATGAAGTTGGTGCTGCTCCATTAAAACCAGGAACATATAGAAATATTGTTGGAAATTATGCAACAGGCTTAGGATTATTAGCTGCATCACAACTTTCAAAATTACCATTATTTTTTGGTGGTTATCCTATTACCCCAGCTAGTGATATTTTACATCAATTATCTCATTATAAAAATTATGGTGTGAAAACTTTTCAAGCTGAGGATGAAATATCCGGCATAGGATCAGTTGTGGGGGCAGCTTTTGCAGGNAGTTTAGCAGTTACAGCTACTTCTGGACCAGGNATTGCTCTTAAAACTGAAGCTATTGGATTGGGAGTAATTAGTGAATTACCAATGGTAATTATAAATGTTCAAAGAGGTGGACCTAGTACAGGTTTACCAACTAAAACAGAGCAAGCTGATTTATTGATGGCAATGAATGGTAGAAATGGGGAATCTCCTATCCCAATTATTGCAGCTTCTACTCCAGGAGATTGTTTTTATGTTGCTTATGAAGCTTGTAGAATTGCTGTGAAATACATGACTCCAGTGTTTATTTTGACTGATGGTTTTATAGCAAATGGTTCTGAGCCTTGGATGTTACCTGAATTGGATAAATTAAAAGATATTAAAATTAATNAACCTGAACTAAGAGATGGTCAATTTTTACCTTATGAAAGAGATGAAAAAACACTTGGAAGAAGTTGGGCATTACCTGGTTTAAAAGGATTTGAACATAGGGTTGGAGGTTTAGAAAGAGAGCATATTACTGGAAATATTAATTATGATCCTGATAATCATGATTTAATGGTNAAATTAAGAGCAAAAAAAGTATCTAGTATTGTTGATGATATTCCTAAAACAGAGGTTTATGGTAAACAAACTGGTGAAATTTTAATTTTAGGTTGGGGAAGTACTTTTGGAGCAATTAGAAGTGGTGTNGAATCATTAATTGAAGAAGGAAAGTCAGTTTCTCATGTTCACCTTAAATGGNTAAATCCATTACCTGCAGATTTAGGAGAAATTTTATTAAAATTTCAAAAAGTCTTAATTCCAGAAATTAATTCGGGACAGTTAATTAAAATAATTAGATCTGAATTTTTAATTGATGCTGAAGGTTTTAATCTTGTTAGAGGTAAACCATATACAAAGTCTCAAATAATAAATAAAGTAAAAGAAATGATTTAGGAAATTATTATGAATGAAAAAACTTTAAAACCAACGTTAACTAGAAAAGATTTTGTNTCTGATCAAGATGTAAGGTGGTGTCCTGGTTGCGGAGATTATTCAATTTTAACTCAAACTCAAAAAATTATGCCTGAATTTGATATTCCAAAAGAAAAAATTGTATTTGTAGCAGGAATAGGATGCTCAAGCAGATTNCCATATTATATGAANACCTATGGTTTTCATACAATTCATGGAAGAGCTCCAACAATAGCTTCTGGAATAAAAATATCAAACCCTGATTTAAATGTATGGGTTATAACTGGTGATGGTGACGCTTTATCTATTGGTGGAAATCATCTCATTCATGTTTTAAGAAGNAATCTTGATTTAAATATTGTAATGTTTAATAATGAAATATATGGTTTGACAAAAGGTCAATATTCTCCAACATCAAAATTCGGTCAAAAGACAAAATCTTCCCCTTTTGGATCNATAGATATGCCTTTTAATACTCCTTCAGTTGTGTTAGGTGCTAAAGCAACATTTTTTGCTAGAACTATTGATTCTCAACCTAAACATTTACAATATACTTTAAGGAGAAGTCAAGAGCATATTGGATCATCTTTTATTGAGGTTTTTCAAAATTGTATTATTTTTAATGANAAAGCTTTTTCTCATGTAACTGATAGAGATGTTAGAGATGATAATGTAATTGATTTAAAAAATGGAGAGCCAATGATATTTGGAAAAAACCAAGATAAAGGTATCAAATTAGATGGTTTCTCNCCTGAAGTTGTTTCAATTAACGATAATGTTTCAACTGATGATTTGNTAATTCATGATGAGAAANATCGNAATTTAGCATCTATTCTTGCTAATTTTACTGAAAATGAGTCATTGCCAACACCAATTGGTGTTTTTTATTCTGAAGAAAAGCCAAGGTATGAAGAATTACTTGAAGAACAACTTAAAGAATCAATAAAAAATATGGGAAATGGTGATTTAAATAAATTAATTGCTGGATCAGATTCTTGGAAAGTTTCNTAAGTATTTCTTTTTTATTAAGTTTCTCACATCTAATTTANAATTTACTAGTACTGATAGAATNATTTTATGTCATTCAGAATTGAAAAAGACACATTAGGTGAAATAAAAGTTCCCTCATCAAAATATTGGGGAGCTCAAACACAACGNTCAATTGAAAANTTTAAAATTGGTTCTCAAACTTTCCCNTTAGATTTTATAAAAGCCTATGCATTNATTAAATTAGTTTCTGCTGAAATTAATAATNAATTAGGAATCTTAGATAAATCANTATCATCACTAATNATAGAGGCTTCNCAAGAAGTTATNGATGGAAAACTTGATGATAATTTNCCTTTAGTAGTTTGGCAAACNGGTAGTGGAACACANACNAATATGAACATAAATGAGGTTNTCTCAAATAGAGCNATAGAAATTTCAGGTGGAATTATAGGTTCNAAACATCCNGTACATCCAAATGATCATGTGAATAAGTCTCAATCAACNAATGATACTTTTCCATCAGCTTTAAATATNTCAGTTTCAGTATTAATAAATNAAAGATTNTTACCAAGTTTAAAAAAAATAAAAAAATCTTTATCTAAAAAATCTTTAGAATTTAANAAAATTATTAAATTAGGTAGAACNCATCTTCAAGATGCAACTCCAATTTCTTTAGGTCAGGTTTTTTCTGGATATGAGTCTCAGATTGAACATTCAATNATNTCAATAAATAATGCNCTTAAACATCTTTATGAATTACCATGGGGNGGTACAGCAGTTGGCACAGGTTTAAATACTCCATNTGGGTTTAGTGAAATGGTNGCTAGAAGAGTNTCTGAAAAGACAAANTTACCTTTTATTTCAGCTCCAAATAAATTTGAATCAATTGCNAGTCATGATTCTGCGGTTGCAATGTCAGGTGTTTTAAAAACATTAGCATCTTCCTTAAATAAAATAGGAAATGATTTAAGGTGGCTTAGTAGTGGTCCTAGATCAGGAATTGGTGAAATAATTTTACCATCAAATGAACCNGGTTCATCAATAATGCCAGGGAAAATTAATCCAACTCAAGTTGAGGCATTATCAATGATTATTGCAAAAGTTTTTGGTAATGATTCAAGTATAACATTTTCAGGAGCATCTGGAAATTTTGAGTTAAATGTTTATAGACCAATTTTAGCATTTACTCTTATTGAATCAGTAGTTTTATTAAGTGATGGATGTGATTCATTTAGAAAAAATTGTGTTGATGGTATTATACCAAATAAAGAAAGGATTAAATCTAATTTAGATAATTCACTAATGCTTGTAACAGCTTTGGCTCCTTATATTGGTTATGATAAAGCTGCAAAAGTTGCAAAAAACGCTTATGATAAGAAATTAACATTAAGAGATTCTGTTATTGAACTAAACTATATGTCGGGGGAAGAATTTGACGAAAAAGTAAATCCTGAAAAAATGATTAGTCCTTTTAAATTAAAATAAAGTTCATTTATTTTTATAATGTCAAAATCATCCAATAATTTTTCTTCATTAAAGAAAATATTCTTTCAGGTTATCAGTATTTTTTTTACCACTATTATAATATCTTTATTGTATGTTAATTATTTATCTAGAGATTTACCTTCACTTCAACAATTAGAAAATTTTGATCCTGATGAAGCAACTGAAATTTTATCTGCTGATGGTGTTTTATTGAAGGAATTATATACTCAACGAAGAATGAGAGTTGATTTAGAAGAAATACCACAATTTTTAATCGACGGTGCAATTGCATCTGAGGATAGAAGGTTTTACAAGCATTGGGGAATTTCAATGAGAGATGTTTTGAGAGCTGTCATAATTAATGCAATTCCCCCTCCAAGTTTTAGACAGGGGTTTAGTTCAATTACTCAACAACTTGCAAGAAATTTGTATGATTCGATAGGCTTTAAAAAAACTATTACAAGAAAAATAAAAGAAATGATTACAGCAGTACAAATTGAAAGAACATATACCAAAGATGAAATAATTGAAATGTATCTAAATTCTATTCATTTTGGACATGGGACTTTTGGTGTTCAAGTAGCTGCAAAAAGATTTTTTAAAAAAGATGCTTCTGATTTAAACCTTGATGAATGTGCTCTTTTAATTGGTGTGCTTCCTAGGCCCGCCACATATAGTCCTATAAATAATCCAGAAATTGCTTTAAGAAGAAGAGATATAGTTTTAAAATTAATGTTTGATCAAAAATTTATTTTAGAATCTCAATATTTAGAGTCTAAAGCTATGCCATTAAATGTTACTCCCAACCGTGATGATATTGGAAAAGCACCTTATTTTACAGAATATGTTAGAAGATTACTTGAAATTGAAGATGAACAATTAGGTTTGGATATTTATAGAGACGGACTAACTATTTATACAACAATAGATAGTAGGCTTCAAACGATTGCAGAGAAAGCTGTAATGAGTGTTATAAAAGATAATCAGGAAAAATTAAATTTAAGATTGTTCAATAATAGAGAAGAATTTGAAGAACTAGCTTATTTAGGTATTTATCCAGAAGATTCTGTAAAAATAATGATGAAAGGTCAAAAAGCTCTTTATAAAGATTTAAGGGATAAACTATTAGTTCAAACTGCTTTCGTTGCGATAGATCCAAAAAATGGTCATATAAAAGCGATGATAGGAGGTAGGCCAGATTATCATGATCAATATAATAGAGCGACTCAAGCTAAAAGACAACCGGGGTCAGTGTTCAAACCATTTGTTTATACATCTGTATTAGATAACGGTTACCCTGTAACTTATCAATTATTAAATCAGCCAGTAGTATTAAATATTCAAAATTCTGATGGTAAATGGGAAAAATGGATGCCAAGTAATTATGATGGATCTACGGGGGGTTTGACAACTTTAAGAGATGGTTTAAAAAAATCAATGAATCTAATTTCAGTAAGAATGGTACAAGAACTTGTTCCAGCAGAAGTGGTGGCAAGTATGGCTGAAAGAATGAATTTAACCACATCAATTAGAGCTGTCGATGCAATTGCATTAGGAACTTCTGAAGTATATCCATTAGAAATAACTTCTGCATATGCAACTTATTCTAATAATGGAGTTTGGTGTAAGCCTATTGGTATTAATAGAATAGTTGATAGGTTTGGAGTAACCATTAAAGAATATTCTCCAAGAAGAGAAGAGGTTCTAAGTGAAGAAACAGCTTATTTGGTTACTGATTTACTACAATCAGTTGTAGATAATGGTACAGGAGGAAGTGCAAGGTGGAAATATAAATTTACTCATCCAGCAGGAGGGAAAACTGGGACTACTCAAAATTGGACGGATGCTTGGTTTGTTGGATTTTCTCCAAAAATTGCAGCTGGTGTTTGGTTTGGAGTTGATGATCCCAAGGTGAGTTTAGGAGTAAATCAATCAGGTTCAAGAGCCGCATTACCAGTTTGGGCAAAATTTATGAAAGCTGCTCACGATAGTATGGGATGGAAGCATGAAAAATTTATAAAACCTGATGGCATATCTACTCAAAAAATATGTTCAATATCAAAACTTTTACCAATTAGAAATTGTCCGGTAGAAAATGAAATTTTTATTTCAAAATATTCTCCATCTCAACAGTGTAAAGTTCATATGGATGGATCTTCAAGAAGAGATAGAAATTAATTTATTTGTTTAAATTTTTTGAAAAATAATTTTCATTAGATACTAAGTAAATTAGTATTAATCCAATTAATCCTAAAACAATATTAGGAAGCCACATAGCTAATCCACCATNAATCATATTTCTNTCAGCCATTCCTTCNCCTCCAATCAAAAATAAATAATATAGTAAAATAAAAATAAAACTNAATACAATAGCAATNAAAAACCCNCCTTTTTTATTNATTATTCCAAGAGGAGCACCAATNAAAATAAAAATTGTACATGCAATAGGNAGGGAAAATTTTTTNTGAATTTCCACTAAATATTTNTTTTTATTTTTTTCATAACCTTTAATCATNTGNATNTCAGCNAGNAATCTNTGAAAAAATNCTNTTTGATTATCATNTTTATTNTTTTGTTCGGNTATTTTTTTTANNANTNNAATATTGGATNNGTTTTTTTTGTNATGTCAATTTCATAATTAGATTATNATGTTCAATNTTTTCAAAATTTGAAGAGTCAATTTTATTAATATATTTTTTCATNCTAGATTTAATTGANTNAATTCTTTTATTGAAAATATTTATTTTATTATTTANCATTTTNACATTCATTTCTCTATCAGTTCTTAGATTTTTACTNTTTTTAGTTTTNGTAAAATCTTCTAAAGAAATAATTATTTNGTGTTTTTCAAAAATTATTCTNCNNTAATTTTGTAAAACTTTAGTATCAACTTCATGAATTTCACCATTATATANANTNACTAAAATATTNTTNCCAATTGTTTNAAATTCTCCTTCTTCAGCTCTTATTGTNGTTTGAGTTTTACTTCTGTCTTTACCATATATATGGATATTTTGATATTTATTTCTTTTTTTCCCTTTTATAATAAAACTATATTTAGGCAAATCATCTATGAAATATCCAACATCAATATTTAAATCTGGTTTTTTTTTATAAATATCTCTAGCCAACATTCTGGCTTTATAGTTCATTTCCGGGAGAATAAAATTATTAAAACCAATTAATGGAATTGCAATTAATGCAGAAAAAATTATACCTGGATATATTATTCTTAAAAAACTTATTCCTGAAGATTTAAGAGCAGTTAATTCATTATCTTCTGAAAATCTTCCATAGGACATTAAGGTAGCAATTAATATTGCCATTGGGGTTGCTAATGCTAATATCCAGCCAAGATTCATAAAAAGATATTCTAAGATAATGCTTAATGAAATTCCTTTACCTAAAAATCTATCAATTGCTCTAAGTAAAAAGTTGGTAAATAGAAGAAATATGACAATTAATAGAGAATAAAAAAAAGGAGTAAAATGTTCTTTAAGAATATATTTTTTTAATAGTTTCATTAAATGTAAGAAAGGAAGGGTGAGGGACGGGGCTCGAACCCGCGACGACCGGTACCACAAACCGGGGCTCTACCAACTGAGCTACCCCCACCAATTTTTTAAAATCATCTTTTATAATTTTAAATAGTATTATTCTATTTAAAAAGATTTTAATTATCAAATAAATCTATATCATGAGAGTCAAGATGCCATTCTCGATTATTATTATCTAAAACTTTTAGTTTCACAGGTTGTTCTTGAATTTCAATTAGTTCAACAATTTCTCCTTCTAATAATTGCCAACCCCATGACGATCGTTTATCTCTTATAAGCTTTAATTTGCTTCCAATATTTAAATCATGAATTCTTATTTTATTTGACATATTCTCAAAAATTAGATTTTAATTATATATAAATTTAACAATGTTTGAAAAAAATGAATAGAAGAAAGGATATTTATTTGAATTCACAATTAATAGTATGATCATTAATCAATCCAGCTGCTTGCATAAATGAATATGTTATCGTTGGTCCAAAAAATTGAAAGCCTCTTTTTTTTAAATCTTTTGAAACTGATGTAGAAAGCTTAGACTCACATGGAATTTCTAATGAATTTTCCCATTTATTTATAATAGGGAAATTATCTGTAAAATTCCATATGTAATTACTAAAAGAATCAAATTTATTTTGTATTTCAAGAAATTTATTTGCATTATTAATTGAGCTTTTAATTTTTAATCTATTGCGTATAATCATAGAATTATTTAGCAGTTGGTTAATTTTTTTTTGATTATATACAGCTACTTTTTTTGGATTAAAATTGTCAAAAGCAATTTTAAAAGCTTTCCTCTTTTTAAGAATTATATACCAATTTAATCCCGCTTGAAACATTTCTAAAATCATTAATTCAAAAAGTTTGTGGTCATCTTTGATTGGTTTTCCCCACTCATTATCATGGTATTCTAAATAAATAGGTTTNGATAATGGTACCCAATCACATCTATTAGGAATTTTCAAATTCNATTTTGACATTAATTTAGATTCCAATAATTAAATTAATTGAATANATNGTTTTTTCTATTGATTCTTCTATTCCAGAAGGTGTATATCTATCACTTGTAAATAATTTTGAATGAGTATGATTTGTTGAAAAATTAATTATTAATTCATCTTTAAAGTTTAATGAAAATCCACCTGAGATNATATTTTGGTCTTTTGAATNGNCAAATTTATAATACGATGGTATATGAGAATGTCCCAAAATAAAACTNGTGTTAAAATTATTAAATTTGNTTGAATATGATAATCCTAAATTAAGTTGTAATGTAGATTNNTAATCATTACTTANTGTAAGATTTTCTTCAATAAAATATTCTTCTGAGTTAGAGTCACTATTTAATCTAATGTTTGACCAGTTTTGCAATTTAAAAGAAGTTGAAAGTAATAAAGATTTTATCCGAAAAGANATTCCATAATCTAAATTATAAGGTGCTATTACTTTATAATNATAATTACCTATTAATGTTGTATCTGAGAATGAATTATCATCAAAAGTCAAATTTTCTTTTAAGAGATGTTTTTCATTTACATTATATGTGAAAGGCAGATTAATGTTAAATCCTGTATTTAGATTTGAAGTTATTTNCGTTAACAACCCAATTGTGATTCTATTTCCTTTAGCTCTTAATTGAAGTGATTGGTCAAGTGAATATGATAAAAAGTCAGAAGGAAAAATATTAAAATTATCACTTTGATCATTTTGATCGAATCTAAATGTATAATTTTCTTGATTGTTTATTGAATTGATTGATANTCCAAATGATGTTTTTTCTGATATTAAAATTCCAAAGCCAAAAGAGATTTGACTTATTTTACCAGATGATGAAATTTTTTCTTCCCTAAAAACATTTTCATTAAAAAAATAATCTATTTCATTATTATCAACTGTTATTGGAAAGAAAAGATTATTGTTNATATTNCTAAAACCAGAAAAATTNGAATTGTAATTATAATCNCCTATGTTATTTAAACCAAATGCAAATACTAAACTTCCTCTGGTTGTAGGTACAGAGTATGTTCCTCCTAAACTATTTAAATAATTATCAATTATTGAGGTATTGAATGAATTATTTAAAAAATTTATATTATTCGTAACATAATTATTATTGAATTCAATGTTTAATGTTGATTTTTTGATTGAGGATAATCCAGCAGGGTTCCAGTAAATTCCAGAATAATCATTACTTAATGCAGAATATGCACCTCCAAGTCCTAATGCATAAGTACCAAAACCTTTTTCCTTTTCAAAAAGNCTTATAGCATCTGAAGAAGTTTGTCCTTGAAGTTGAAAAAAAANTATACAATAAGAATAATATAATATTTTAGAAACTTTAGTAATTATATTAGAGGAATTAGAAAAAATAAAATTATCTTCTTCTGCTAACACGTTTTGGTGAGGAATTCGATGGTCTGGAAGAAGATTTTACATTTCTCCTAGGAGAAGTGTAAGAACCTCTAGAGCTTGGGTGGTTATTCCTAGTTCTAGTAATATTAGGTCTTTTATTTATATCTTTAGAATTTATATTTCCAAAAGTTTCTTTATTTTTTTGTTTCTTTTTTTCTCCCTTAACTTTTGTCATTGAAGGTGGAGAAAAACGGATAGTTTTAAGATTTGATGATTCATTATTATTGAAAGAAGATTTAAAACGTTTATCCCAGTTTCTTGATCTAAAGTCATTGCTAGTAGTATAAACTGGTTTTATGCTATACATAGTTGAAGGATAAAACGTATTTTTATATCCTAAACCATAAGGAGAGTAGAAACTAGAGCCATGTCCCAAGTAAAAACTATTTCGGTCCCAATAAGGATAATGTAAAGGTTGTCTAAAACCAAAAAAATCTCTTCTATTTCTGTTGAATCTATTATGATCATAAGAAAAAAGTGAATTATCATAAATTATATCACTTTTGTAGTCTAAATAGTCATTTTCATTGTAGAAATTTGAATTAATATTAGTTGTACTTTCATTAGTTGAATGAAACCATTTCAATTGTGTATAACACCCTTGAATAAATATTAAAAAAATACAGAAAACAATTGTACATAGAAATCTAATCATTTGTTAAATTTTAACTCAAATTATATTAGTATTCAAGTCTTATTGANGTCACAATTGAAATTTCAATTTATATATATATCACTTTTTATTTTTTTAAACCCACTTTTTTGTCAATTTGAAAGAAGACAAATGAAAGCTGTTCAAATTAATAATGATATAATTAAAGTGGATGGTTTTTTAAATAATAGTGAATGGCAAAATGCTGAGTTTTCAAAAGGATTTTTTCAAAAAAACCCAGATAATGGAGAGCCATCAACTGAAAAAACCGAAGTAGGTATTCTCTATGATGATAAAAATATTTACATCGGAGTAAAGTGTTTTTATAAAGATATAAATAATATTTATGCTCATCAAAAGAAAAGAGATGCTGCTCTTTTTTCTGATGATCTTTTTTTGATTATAATGGATACTTATCGTGATGGTAGAACAGGTTATATGTTTGAAACAAATGCAAATGGTTTGTTGGGAGATGGTTTGTTAGGTGCAGGTGGAACTTGGAATATAGAAAAATCATGGGATGGTATTTGGGATGTTAAAACTAGCATAGATGAAAAAGGTTGGTATGCTGAATTCCAAATCCCTTTATCTACAATCAATTATGATGTCCAAAATGATAAATGGGGAATAAACTTTGCAAGAAAAATAACATACCTTAATGAATGGACTACTTGGCAAAAATTAAATAATAATCAAATGACTTTTCAATCAAGATTTGCTGGAATTCTTTATGGATTATCGAATTTAAAGAAAAATAATGTTTACGAAATAAAACCCTATCTTAATTACAAAGTTTTATCTTCAGAAGAAACAAATAAAGAATCAATTAGTGATTTTGGTTTTGATTTTACTACAAATATTATATCTGGAGTGAAAGGTTCTTTAACATATAACACCGATTTCGCAGAAGCTGAAGTTGANCAGAGAAAAGTGAATATTACCCGTTTNCCTTTNAGGTTTCCTGAAAAAAGAAGTTTTTTCTTGGAAGGNTCATCAGTTTATAGTTTNTCAAANAAAAACAATCAATTTCCTTTTTTTAGTAGAAGTATTGGTNTGTCTGATGGAGTTCAAATTCCTATTGAATTTGGAGGGAGAATTTCAGGCCAAATAAATAATAATGAAATTGGCATTATAACAGCTAAAACAGNANCNACNAATGAGACACCTAGAGAAGATTTTNTNGTGGCAAGATTAAAAAAACCTATATTTGAAGAATCATATTTTGGTTTAATTCATACTTCTAGAAAAGCTTATTCTGATAGTATTTATAAAGATCAAAAATTGATTGGATTTGATCTACAACTTTTTACTTCAAAATTTAAAAATAACAAAAATTTTTCCTTTGAATCTTTTTTTATTACACATGATAATTTAAAAGGTGATATTAACTCATCATTCTTTGATTTGTCTTCAAGAGGACTTAGAATTTCTTATCCAAATGATATTTGGAGAATTAGCACTTCATATCGAGAATTTGGCAAAGATTATGATCCTTCAGTTGGGTTTATTACAAGAAATGGAATTAAGAGAATTAATCCTCAAATCAAATTTAGGCCAAGACCAAATTCACAAATTATTCGTCAAGGTGGAACGGGTTTATGGTATGAATATTTGGTAAATGATCAAAATATTTTTTTAAGAGAAAAGTATAGATTTACTCTTTTAGAGATGGATTTTGAAACTGGGGACAAAATAGAAATTCAATATGAAAACTGGAGAGAATTCCTAGATGAAAGTTTTGAGATTATTGATGGTAATATTATTGATGTTGGAACATATTCAAATGATCAATTTGTAATAAAATTAAATACTGCTGGTCAAAGAAAAATTTCAGCTTGGAATACATTTTCAAATGGTGGTTTCTGGAATGGTAATAAATTCAGTTTATCATCAAAAATTGGTTTTAAATTTTTTCCAGGTTTTGATTTAGGAACATCTATTGAATATAATTCCATCAAACTAAAAGATGGTGATTTTAATACAAAAGTTTTTGCAGCAGAAATTGGTTTTTTTCCAACTATTAAATTGGCACTTTTGACTAATATTCAATATGATGATATATCAGAAATTTTTAGTCTTTATCAAAAAATTAGATACACAATTAAAAACGGAAGTGATNTATATATAGTTTTTAATTATAATCAATTAAGANTAGATGAAAATTGGGATAGAAGAAGTTTTGTAAATTATTCTAGGGATANTTCGATTAAGATTAATTATGCATACCGGTTTTAATTTTCATTCCAGATGTTTTGATTGTTTTATATGAATCATTATCACGTAAAATAATTAAAGCTTCAACATCATCTATAGATTCAATTAATTTTAGNCCCTCATCAATTTCTAAAATCATTAATGATGTAGATAATGCATCTGCATCAATACATTTTGGTGAAAGAACTGTNNCNGAAGCAACATTATTAATTGAAGGATANCCNGTCCTAGGATCTAAAGTATGAGAATAAATTTTTTCATTAATCATACTATATTGACGATAATCACCTGAAGTAGCCATNGAACGATTTTCNAANTCAATTATAAAATCGTAGTTAGTTTGAGTTTGAGGATCTAGAGAAGGCGTTTCAATGCCATAACTCCAAGTTTTTCCAAATTGATTCTTACCTATTGCACGGATTTCTCCTCCAAGTTCAACCATGAGGTCTTTAATTTTGTATTTTTTTAAAAATTCAAATACTACATCAACTCCATATCCTTTTGCAATTGCATTAACATCTATTGCAATATTGTGATTTTGTTTAATAAGTATATTATTATCAACAAAGATATTATCTGATCCAATGAAATCTAGTTTATCTTTTATTAAATATTCTGCAGGAATTTTTGTTATTTTTCCCTGACTAAAAGGACCAAAACCCCAAATAGATAATAAAGGGAAAATTGTAATATCAAATGCGCCTGATGTTTTTTTTGTCCAATATTTTGATTTATTAATTACATGTTCAAATTCATTTGAGATTTTAAAGTTGTCTTTTGATTTATTGAAAAGTGAAATTTCACTCTTTGGGTCGTATGTTGACATTTGAGAGTTCAAATTTTGAAAAATTGAATCAATGGATGATTTTGAAATAGATTTATTTAAAATATTATTGAACTTAATTTGATAATTTGTTCCCATAGCTTGGCCATTTATAATTTGGTAATTTTTTTTTGCATTACAACTTATATTTAATAGTGCTAGAATAATCATTAATAGAATGTTTTTCATAAGGAAAATTTAATATGGAAGATTTAAAAAGAAGAGATTTTATAAAAAAATCAATTAAGATAATTGGAAGTGTAGCATTTTTGAATTCTACAGGGTTGACTTCTGCAGATAAAGATCGTTTTTCTTTATCTTTGGCTCAATGGTCACTTCACAGATCACTTATGTCAGGTAAACTTGATAATTTGGATTTTGTAAAAATTTCAAAAGAAAAGTTTGATATTAATGCAGTTGAGTATGTGAATACTTTTTTTTTCAAAAAAGCAAAAAATAAATCATATTTAAAAGAAATGAAAAATCGTTCTAATGATTTTGGAGTAAAGAATTTATTAATTATGTGTGATAATGAAGGTAGACTCGGAGATTCTAATGCCAAAAAAAGAAAAAAAGCAATTGAGAATCATTTTAAATGGGTTGAAGCGGCAAATTTTTTAGGTTGTAATACAATTAGAGTAAATGCATCAAGTGAGGGTAGTTGGGATGAGCAAAAGAAATTAGTTGTTGATGGATTAAGTAGATTAGTGGAGTTTGCAAAAGATTATTCAATAAATGTAGTTGTTGAAAATCATGGTGGTTTATCAAGTAATGGAAAATGGTTAAGTGAAGTAATTTCAAATGTTGAAGATGACTTTTGTGGTACTTTACCTGATTTTGGAAATTTTAAAATTCAAACTGATGAAAATAATAAGGAAATCATTTATGATAGATATAAAGGTGTAAAAGAATTAATTCCTTATGCAAAAGCTGTAAGTGCTAAGAGTTATGATTTTGATGAAAATGGTGATGAAACAACTATTGACTTTTATAAAATGATTGAAATTGTTAAAAGTTCTAAATATAAAGGGTATATTGGAATTGAATATGAGGGAGATAGATTGTCAGAATATGATGGGATTTTAGAAACAAAAAAGTTACTTGAAAAATTAATATAATTATTTATATCCATCCAAAAATTTTATATAGTAATAAAGCAAAATATTCATAAATGATTTGAGAACTTATAAACAGATTTTCTACATTCGGGAAAAAGATAAAAGGATCAAACTCACTATTTTTTTTTGGAATTCGAAAAATTTGTGAATTATACGGAAAAACTTTATAATTAAGTTTTTCAAAAACTTTAATAGATCTTTTCATATGTATATTTGATGTAACAAGTACAATACTTTTAATCTCGTATTCATCCATAATTTTTTTTGAAAAAACAGCATTTTCTCGTGTGTTTCTAGATTTATTTTCAGATAAAACGTTGTTTTTATTAACACCAAATTCAATTAAAAAATCTGTCATTCTTTCAGATTCTTTTTGATTTTCTTCAAAAATATTTCCACTTCCACCGGTCATTAAGATATAAGAAGCAATATTTTGATTATATAATCTAATACCTGAAATAGATCTTGAAGGTTCACCACCTAAAACTACAATAGCATCAATCTGATTCTCTTGAGATATTGGATAGGAGTTTATGTGTATTGATTTAAACAAAATTCTTTGTATTGGAGTAATACTGGGTAAATAAATAATTAAAAGACCAATAATAAAGAAGGATTTAAAAAGTTTAAAATTTTTATTCTTATAAAAAATGAAAGAGGAGCTTATAAGTAAAATACCAATTGTAAGTGGATAAATTAACCAAACAAAAATTTTTGATAAAAAATGGTAAATTACCAAACTCCAATGAATGGTTTAAAAATTACCAAAAAAAGAATGAATAACATTATTAAGAAAGGAAATTCATTCATTATTCTAAAATATTTGGACGATTTATTGTTTGAGTTATTTTCAAAATCTTTTAAGTGAAACCCTAACCTCACATGCCATATAGTAATAAGAAAAACAAAAAATATTTTTATAATAATCCAAACATATATACCTAAAAAATAAGCTAAAGAGATTATCAAATTAAAATAAATTAACTTTCATCTTCTTCAGGGTCATATAATCCTTCTTTATAGTCATTATGAATTTGGTTGATAGTTTTTAGGCTTTGAAAAAAAACAAAAATTGCCCCTACCATAAAACCAAACATAAATATCATAATATTTAAACCCATAATTAGCTACTTTCATTTTCAATTTTTTTTATAGATATACCTGTTAAATAATACATCCAAATTGTTATTATAAACAATCCCCCTAATTCTCTTCCAACTTCGATATGTTGATCTTTCATTTGGAAAGTACCAAAAAGACTAAACCATTCAATATTCAATGGTTCCTTTAAAATTAATAGAATTGAAAATAAACTTAAGCTTAAAGCAAAAGACCCCGATAAATACCATTTATTTATTTTCAAATGAAAAAGTAATGAAAAAAGGAAAGCGAAAAAATAAATTGTTATCCATATAATTGAATCTGGATCATTAAATTGAAGTAATCCACCAACAATAAAAATAAAACAAAACATAATATTTAATTTTTTAATCATCCTATAATTTTTTTTATTAAATGAAAAACTTCTGTTGAATCAATTTCAATTTTATCTTGTTGTAAATTTGAATTGCTAATAAAGATTGGAAAATCATCTATGTTTTCAGGAATTCTACCATGAGAGCCCTTAATTAAATTAGCATTTAATGGTATGAAATCCATTAGAGTTCTAAATCCTAGCTTTTTCATAATTAATTTTAATATTAATCTTAATTTAATTAGTTTTTTTTGTGGGTCAAGATACATTTCAACAGGATCATAACCTGGTTTTTTATGGATATCAACTGTTCGGGCAAAATCAGGAGCCTGTTTGTCATCATTCCAATAATAATAGGTAAACCAAGAATTTTTATCTGCAATTACAACTAAATCTCCACATCTTTCATGGTTTAAATCATAATCTTTAATTTTATCTCCAGATAATACTTTTTCGATTCCTTTTTGTTTATTAATTAGAGTTTTAATTTTATTTTTAATTGATTTATCATTTAAGTAAATATGACATATTTGATGGTCAGGAACTGAAAAAGCCTTACTTGCACCAGGGTCTAATAGTTCAAGACCTTGTTCTAACCTTATATTTAAATAACCTTCATTTCTTAGAATTCTATTTAAATGAATTGGGTTATTTACATTTGTAATTCCATATTCTGATAAAAGGATAATTTGAGAATTTTTTTCATTATAATATTTTACAAGGTTTTCAACAACCTGGTCTATTTCAGTCAAATCCTTAGAAATTTTTGATATATCTTGACCAAATCTTTGAAGATTATAATCCAAATGGGGTAAGTAAATTAAGGATAATGTAGGATTATATAATTTATCTATTAAAATAGAGGCATCCGCTATCCATTTACTTGATTTAATCGAAGTGTTAGGTCCCCAAAAATTAAAAAGTGGAAAAGGACCTAATTCATTTTGAATTTTATCTCTTAATTTTGCAGGAAATGAATATATATCTGGAATTTTTCTACCATCAGCTAGGTAATTTGGTCTTGGTGTTAAACTAAAATCAACAGTAGAATACATATTGTACCACCAAAACATATTTGAACAGGTAAAATCACTATTTTCTTTTTTTAAAACATCCCATAATTTTTTTGACTGAACTAATTTGTTAGATTGTTTCCAAAACTTTATTTCGCATTCATCCTTGGAATACCACCCATTTCCAACAATTCCATGAACATTTGGTTTTTCCCCTGTTAAATAATTTGATTGGGCTGTACATGTTACTGCTGGAAAACTTGGTTTAATTCGAATTATATTTTTTTTTTCAGAAAAGGATTTGATAAAAGGTGTATTTTTATTTATCAAGTTCTTAGTTAAACCAACAATATTAATAACAACAGTTTTACGCATTTAAAAACTTGTTTTGAAACCACTCAATTTCTCGAATTATAGAACTAGCTATTTCAGTTTTGAGGGATGAAGGTAAAACTTCCCATGTATAAGTTTCAATTTCTAGGTGTTCACATAAAGTTTTGTCAATATTTATATAATCAATTACTTTAAGAATATGATCTTGAGTAGAATATAAATAATCAAATTTTTCTAAAAAAATAGGGACATGAAAATGTGCTCTGAGTTCTTTAAAAGATTTTTGATTTGAAAATAACTCAGGTAAATCTTTAAATGTTTTTACTTTATCATTTTTAAATTCAGTAACTTGATGTAAATAAATAGGCTCATCAAACTTTTTCAGAGAATTCCAAATTATACTTTCATTATTTTTGTTAAAAATAATTTTTAGTGCAGAACTGACTTGAATTTTACCAACTTTAATTTGATATGTTTTGAATTTATTAAAAGTGTGTATAGGATCTTCATAAGCCAAAGAAAAATGACAAATATCATAACAAATAGTTAAATATTTTTGTATACACTCTTTAGCTTTTTTTTCATTTAGTTTAAGTTTTGATTTAATTTTTTTTATACCAATTGGATAAAGAAAGTTTTGAAAAAAATTAATAACATCATCTGAATTTTCAAGCAATCCATTAGGTTCTGGTTCAATATCTAAATGTAAATATTTTCTAGTTTTTTTTTCGATTTGATAAAGATAAATGACAATTTCTAACATATTTTCAGCTCCTTTTATAAGAGCTTTATTTTTATCATCGTTATCTTTAAACCACAACTTGTAACTAATTGGTGATGAAGAAATTCCACCATTAATTTTTTCAGGTAACAAATATGCTAATTGATCAAATAATCTTTTGGTATAATTAATTCTTTTTTGACTAGTCCAGTCTGGATCATGTACCAAATCTTTAACTTTTTTTCCGTGAAAATCTCCATATGGAAATCCATTCATAGTAAAAACATAGATATTTTCTTGATCTAACCAATTTTTAAAATCAATAAGATTGTTACTAAAATTAAGTTCCTTACTTGCAAGGTTTGATAAACGTAGTCCTAATCCAAAACTTTTATTTGGACTGACTTGTTTTTTTATTTTTGGAACATATTTTTTGATGTTTTCAAAATGAGATTTCCAATCTTCTCCTGAATGAATATTTGAACAATAAGTAAGATGAAAATTTTTGGATAATAGCATTTACAAATTATAATTTATCTTTTAGAAAGTTTATTAATTGCACTTCGCATAATTTTTAGATCAATATTATTAACATCTATTTTACTTCCAATATTTTCAATTAAAGTAATAGTGAGTTTACCACCTAAATGTTCTCTAAACTCTTGAATTCCAGTTAATAATTTTTCCATTTCATTATTTGTTTGAATTGGAATTTTAATGTCAAAACCTATTTCTTCCAAAACATTTAAGATTCTGAATAAATCTTTGTCAGATAGTAGTCCAATCATGTTTGAATAAGTTACATCTAATGCCATTCCTATTGCAACTGCTTCGCCATGACGTAAATTATAATTTGTTAAAAATTCTAATTTATGTGCTGCCCAATGACCAAAATCTAGAGGTCTAGATGAACCATTTTCAAATGGATCACCACCATTAGTTATATGATCCATATGAATTTCAGCACATTTATAAATTAAAAATGAAATTTTTTCATAGTTTCTTTCTGAAAGTAGTTTTGAATTTTTTTCAATATAGTCAAAAAAAGTAGAATCTTTAATCAATGCAACTTTTATAGCTTCAGCAATTCCAGATATCCAATCTCGCTGATTAAGTGTTTTTAAAAAATTTAAATCGTTAATTATCGCATAGGGTGGNGAAAAAGTTCCTAAGAAATTTTTCTTACCGAATTCATTAATACTATTTTTNACNCCAACAGCTGCATCATTTTGAGCNAGAACCGTNGTAGGAATTCGAATTAATTTAACNCCTCTGTGGGCAATAGTTGATGCATANCCTGCCATATCAATTATAGCACCTCCTCCAATTNNAATTANAAATGAATGTCTACATATANTATAATCATTTATCGATTTGAGAATTTTNTGGAAACTTTCTTTGTTATTTTTTTCANTTTCACCTCCCTTNAATATTAAAATTTTTTTTAATTCAATTTTAGTTGAAAATTTTAAACAGTAATCTNCAATTTTCTTNTTGATATTNGGATGTGAATTGTATACNCCATCATCAATTATAAATAGAGTTTTTATAATATTTTTTTNATCGAAACTATTTAGNANATCAAAAANAAGTGAATTTTTTAAAGAAAATAAGTTTTCAGTAAAATAAAGTGTATAGTCATATTNAACACTAAATGAACGAGAAATTTTTGATAAGGATTTCATTTNTGAATTATGTTACATTAAATANTTTTGAAATATATATCGATAAAGGTAATAATAATANTATAAGAATTCCAATATGCCAANNAGAGTGTGCTATTGCTATTGAACTATTTAAAATAATTATACTTAAAACACCTGATTTAACAGCCTGTTTAATATTTTTTGGAGAATTTANTTTGAATGCTTTTATTAAAGGTTTAAAAATCATAAATGNAAAAAAAATTAAGAATATTGAAGATAAANTNATCGATTTAANATTAGTAAAGTGTAAAAAATTTACAAGTAANATTACTGTTAAATATAAAAAAGCTGAAACAATTAAATTTCTTTTATTATTTCCATAAACTTCNCCTCTACTGATTANGGTTAATGCNAAAATAAATATTATTGGTATTATAGTATATTCAAAATTTTTTAGTTCACCTAAAATCGAAATTCCAAGTAATAGGTTTAATGCTCGACAAATACCCATATTTAAAGGACCAAAAAAAATACTTTTTTTAAGAAATTTATTATATGAAAAAATTGATATAAATAAAGTTAGTGCAATAATACCAGAAAGTTTGTTTACTAAAAAAGCTGTTATAATNCCAATTGCTAATAAAATTCCAGCAAAAAATAGTGCATTTTTATATGAAATTTTGCCACTTGGAATTGGCCTTTCAGGTCTTTCTTTTAAATCAATCTTGGAATCAAAAACATCATTTAATGTTATNCCTCCAGCATATAATAATATAGATGAAAATATTAAAAATAATTGANTAGNNTTAAAAAAAAAAAAATTATTAAAAATTCCTGCTAGAGACATACCAGCTATAACATCAGATGCAGCTGTAGGTAAATTAGCTGGTCGACATAATTGCAAATAAGGATTTATTGAAGTATTATATTTAAATAATTTTATCGATTTCAACTTTGGGTTTTTGTCCTCGTAAAACACTGTTATCATTAAATAGTTTTGTTTGGTCAATTCCAGGAATATTTTTCCAATGTTCTTCTTTCATTTTACCAGATTTGCCAAATACTTCAAGTGCGTTTTCATAACATGTTTTTTTTACATCTTTTTCAGAAATTCCTCTTTGNAGCATAAGAGAGGCAGTTTTTGGTACTGCTAATGGATCACTTACACCCCAGTCAGCAGAGCTATCAATTATTATATTATTGCTNCTGTATTTTTTAACTATTTCTGTCATCCTCTCATTTCCCATTTTTGAGTGCGGGTAAATAGAAAATGCAGCAATAAAACCTTTATCTAGAACATCTTTAACTGTTTCTTCATTATTATGGTCAATCACTACTCTTGAAGGATCTAATTTGTGTTCTAAACAAATCTCCATACTTTTGATTGTTCCTGATTTTTTGTCTCTATGGGGAGTGTGAATTTGAACTAACATTTCAAATTCAATTGCAAGTTCTAATTGTTTCCTAAAATATTTTTCTTCAGATTTCGTTTGGTCATCGTATCCAATTTCACCAACACCTACTACATTTTCTTTATGTAAGTAAAGTGGTAATAATTCCATTACTTGTTCAGCTAGTTCCTCATTATTTGCTTCTTTAGAATTCAAACCAATTGTACAATAATGTTTTATACCAAATTGACTTGCTCTAAATTGTTCCCATCCAACTAAACTACTAAAATAATCTTGAAATGAACCAACTTGAGTTCTTGGTTGACCTAACCAAAAAGAAGGTTCAATAATGGCAACAATGCCTGCATTTGACATTGCTTCATAATCATCAGTGGTACGAGATGTCATGTGTATATGTGGATCTATGAATTGAAATTTTTTACTCAATTTTTAAAATTCTCCCATGTTAGTTTTTTTGATAAAATTAAATTTTTTAATTTTGGATATTTATCTAGTTTTTTTTTTGCCAAGTCACTATTTGAATGATAACAACATAGTGCTGCAGCTTTATTTTCTTCAACATTTTTACTTTTGAATAAAACGTTCATATCTTCTAATAATATTTCATTTAAAAATTTAGTAGTCGGTTGCCATATTTGAGGATTTATATCTCGTGATGCAGCCCATCTCTCATGAGCGTAGTCAGAAATAATTCGAGCAAGATCCATATTAGCTCTTTCTTCAATATTTAAAATATCTTTAATGTTTCTTTCCATAAAAGCAGCTTTCAAATACATTTGATTCCATTCTTCATTTGTAAAATATAAAGAGGGGTATGGATTATTAATGGCAATTGCATCAAAAACNGANGAAATATTTGTTCTAAGNGCATCTACNGCATGAAAATGAAAATCTTTGGGTTCTGGTAAAAAAATTAAAAATTTNAGAAAAGTTTCCATTTCTCTTTTATCTGCAATATGAANTAANTTTTTTACTTTNTCTAAAAAAAAATCTCTTTTTTTCTTTAGAACTTNTACCAACATATAAATTCTGGATAATTCTAATAAATTAGCTTTTTGNATNTTTANATANCTTAATTCTTCTTTATTATTTTCATAAGTAAAATTCAATTCTNTTATTTTTGTACCACATATGCTNTACATTAAAAATAAATCTTTGGATGATTCATTTTTAATAATNTAATTCAATTTTTCAGANTACCAATCCCAAATTTTNTCTTTTAAATTATTTTTTAAAAGNTTTTTAAGGTGTTTTGATTNAAAATTTTTTNTTTCAATCATAAATAAGTTGATGATANTAGTTATATTAAAAATTCAAAAAAAAATTATTNTTTAGAATTTTTTTGCCCNTAATAAGCATTTGGGCCATGTTTTCTTAAATAGTGTTTTTTTTGAATATAATCAGGTAATTCAACAATATTNGAGTTTAAATTCATAGAATCCAAAGCCATTTTAGCAACTNTTTCTAAAATTAATAAATTTTTTACTGAATCTTTTGGAGACTTTCCCCATGAAAAAGGAGCGTGTCCAGATAATAGAATTGCAGGATTTTCTAGTGGTTTTAAATTTTTAAATCTTTCAATGATTACTTTCCCAGTATTCCTTTCATAGTGTTCTTCAACTTCTTTTTTTGTTAAGTGTCTAGCAATTGGAATATTACCATTAAAATGATCTGCATGGGTAGTACCTAAACAGGGAATTTCTTTACATGCTTGAGCAAAAATCGTTGCAAATACGCTGTGGCTATGAGCTATACCTTTAATATCTTTAAAGTGATTATATAAATAAGCATGTGTAGGACTATCAGATGAAGGGTTTAAAGAACTTTCATTTAATTCATTTTCTAAATTAACTACAACCATATGATCAGGGGTAAGTTCATTATAATTTACTCCACTAGGTTTAATTACCATTTTATTTGATTGTCTATCAACACCGCTTACATTTCCCCATGTTAATGTTACTAGATCATATTTAACTAAATCCATATTAGCATTATAAACATCGTTCTTTAATTTAGAAATGATATCCATTTAGCTTGTACCTTTAACTCTTCTTTGACTATCTCTAATATTTAATAAATCTTTCATAATATTATACATACTTCCAGATGATTCTTTTGTTCCAAAAGAATCATGAAGTTTGCTATAAATTTTGTATAATTTTTTATATATATCATGGTTCTCAGCAATTGGATTGTATGTTTTATCTGTTCCTGTCATGTAATCCTGTGCATCAGAAACATTTTTAAACTCACCAGCAGAAATTGCACCAAAAATCGCTGCACCTAAAGCTGGAGTCTGATGACTTTTTGAAACTTTCATCGGAATTCCAGTAACATCAGCATAAATTTGCATTAGAAAAGGACTTTTTATTGCTAAACCTCCACAGTTAACTATTTCTTTAACTTCAACATCATATTCTTTTATTCTATTTATAATTTTTAAAGCGCCAAAAGCAGTAGCCTCAACCAGTGCTCTAAAAATTTCATGTGGACTAGTATGTAAAGTTTGCCCTACCATTAAACCAGTTAGTCTCACATCAGTTAATATTGTTCTATTCCCATTATTCCAATCCAAAGCCATTAACCCTGATTCACCTGGCAATAATTTTTCCGCTTCTTTTTGAAGATTTTCAAATTTTTCATCAAAATCAATATTTCCTTCTTCATCTATTTTTCTTGTTCCATATTTTGAAGGTGTTAAATGATTTACAAACCATAAAAATATATCTCCAACTGCAGATTGACCGGCTTCAATACCATAGTGACCTTCCATAACTGAACCATCAACCACACCACAAACACCCGGGATATCATTTAATTTATTTTTATTATTTTGCACCATTATATCACAAGTGCTTGTACCCATAATTTTGACTAAAGTACCTTCTTTAACACCAGCTCCAACTGCTCCCATATGTGCATCAAATGCTCCCACTGCAATAGAAATTCCTTCTTTTAAATTTAGTTTTTTTGACCACTCTAAATTTAGTTTTCCGGCTTCTGTTTCAGATGTGTAAACTTTGTCAAATAAGTTTTGTCTAAGATTAAGGAGTTTTGAATCAAGTTGTTCAATAAAACCAATATCAGGAAGACCTTTCCAATCAGTGCTATACATAGCTTTATGACCAGCAGCACAAACACTTCTTTTTATCTTATTTGGGTTTATTTCTCCTGTTAAAACAGCAGGTATATAATCACAAAGTTCAACAAAACTATATGCTTCATCAAAAACATCAGGGGCAATATTTTTACAATGTAAAATTTTGCTCCAATACCATTCAGAAGAATAAGTCCCACCTATTTTGTCAAGATATGCAGGTCTAATTTCTTTTGCTAAGAGAGTTATCTGTTCCGCTTCTTTAAAACTTGTATGATCTCTCCATAACCAACACATTGCATTTGGATTATTTTTAAATTTATCCAAAAATGACAATGGATTACCTTTTTTATCAACTGGAATAGGACTACTTCCGGTAGTATCTACTCCAATACCTACAATATTAAACGAATCAAAGGAGGAATCTTTCTTTTTTGCTTTTTGAATTGCTCCCGAAATTGTAGCGGTTATACCATCTAAATAATCCTTAGGGTTTTGTCTTGCTAAATTAGGATCTGAACTATCTAAAATTATACCATTTTCACCACTAGGATATAAAAAAACAGATGAAGCAAGTTCGGTTCCATCACTTATGTCAACAATTAACGCTCTGCAAGAGTTTGTACCATAATCAAGACCAATTGTGTATTTTTTCATTTTATTATTCCTTGATACAATCAATCAATTTTCTTGTAAAAACTTAGTGGTTTCACTATTAAACAACTCAAGATTTTCCCAATGACAAGCATGTCCTGTTTTTGGGATTCTAAGTATTTTACTATTTGAGATTTTTTCATTTAAAGTTAAAGAAAAAGCTAGTGGAGTAAATATGTCATTTTCACCAACCACTATAAAAGCAGGAATGTTAATTTCATTTAATCTATTTAAAGAGTTATGGTTCATGCATGCATTTAATTGACCATCAAATCCATTCTCTGATTGAGGTTTAGGATTATTTCTTGCATCAATTTGACCTTGTTTGAGATCTTGTATATTTTTTCCAAAATAATCTGTAGCAAATATCCATAATTGTATTAATTCCATAAAATCACCTGGATCACAGACTTTTCTTAATTTTATTAAATTTTCATAAACAGAAACTGCATATTGATCAAATTTTCCCCAAGTGCTAATTAATACCATACTTTTTACTTTATTTGGATGATTTAAAGCTAAACTCTGAGCTATTGTTCCTCCCATTGAAATACCAGCAATTCGACAAGATTGAATATTTAATTCGTCCATTAAACCAGCTACATCATTTGCCATCATTTCACTACTATATGGACCTTCTGGTTGATCTGAATTTCCAACTCCTCTATTATCAATCATTATGCATCTAAAATGTTTTGAGTATTCATTAACGTGTAATTCCCATAATGATCCTGGAGCTCCAAAACCCATTATAAGAATTAAAGGTTCACCAGTTCCTTTTTCTTCATAGTACATTTTAATTCCATTTGTTTTTATGTATGGCATTATTTCTCCAAATATTAATTGTTAAACTATAAGTAAAATTAAAAGCCTCTAACTGCTAAATTATTTAATCTTTTAGAAATATCATTAATGCCCTCAATCATCAAATCATGATATTTTCTACCATTTGTTGTATCAACTCCATGTCCATCTCCAAGATCTCTTAATGGTTTTAATGCTTCATCATTATGTTGAAAAATCTCAACTAGAGCATATTTTAACTTTCCAGTTTTGACACATTCTGATAATAATGTTCCTATCCACCCATCATCTGAACTTAAACAGCCTCTGGTAGTTGGAGCAGATGCATGAAAAATTCCTAGTTCATCAGATTTAGCTATTTCGCGAATTATATTAATATTTTCAATCATATTAAGATCGGAGTCTCCACAATGAGATGAATCAATTAAAACTTTAAAAAAAGGATAACCTATTGATTTATTCATCCCTTTTACTAAATCCCATGATTTTTGAAGGTTTGTAAACGTTTGAAATTCACCTAACCTTAAAAATTCAATATTCCATTCTTTAATTGATGAATTTTTTATATCAGCTTCATTAAAAACTCTAGTATGCAACTTTATATTTTGTGATATTGCTGATAAATAATCTTCACCTAATTTAGGTTTATCATCTTTTTTCATCCATTCTTCTATGGATGTTGAAGAGCAAATTTCTATGTTATGTTTTTTTGCGGCATCGACACCAGCTAAAAGCATATCAACTACTTTATCTTCATCTTTAGGATTCATTGGATCAGCACCACCAACCATTAAAATAAATAAAACATTTAATTCAAGTTTTTTTAAGTTCTCAACTAATTCTGAAAGATCGTTCTGGTTGAGACCAGGAAAATAAGAGATTTGAACGGTATCTATCTTTATGTGGGAACTTATTTTTAAATGTTTTAGTCCATCAACAAGTACTAATTCTCCATTTTCATTTCTAGGTAAATTACCTTGTTCATCAGGCACTGCACCACCAACAAATTTTAAATAAGTAGTTAAAACTCCAATTTTGGTTTTTCCATTAACGTCAATGTAATTTTTGAACATTTATATTTATATAAAGGCTGCTAAGTTTTAGCAGCCTTTTTTTCTTCAACTAAATTAATAGGTTTATATCCTCCTATAGAATTGAAGTAAAATACTAATCCTCCAAAAACTATAAAAAGAATACCTGGAAATACAGTAGCAAACCTTAAAACATCTCTGCCAGCTTGAACATCAGCAGTTGAGTACATATTATTTAGTTCTGTTTGTTCTTCAGCTGATGCTCCTGATGTGCTGTTTATGTAACTATCTTTTAATTCTGGAATTATAGCATCGTTTTTCATCCATAGGAAAGATTTCTCTTGAGATGCAGCCTCAGCAAATATAGGATCTTTTTCAACAATTTGAGAATGAATAGAATTATCAAATGCTACACCTAGAACTTGAGCTCCTATAATACCATTAAACAATAATCCTAAAGCAGAAACTGTGTTTAAAGTTAAAGCACCTCCTTGTGGATACCTTTCAGATGTAAAACCTAATATACAGGGCCAATAAAATGTTTGACCTAAAGCATAAATGATAAAAGCAATTAGAATTGCTAAACCTGATGCAGAAGATAACCAAAAAAGACCTACAGCAGAAAATAAACCACTTACACATAAAATCATGACTGGAGTACCAAATTTTAAAATTGTTCCAGCTTGCAATCTTAGAATCATCATTATGCTTGCTGAGAAAATTATTGAAAATATAGGATCAATTCCAAACCCACTTACAACTGGTGTCATTAGTTTTTGAATCCAACTATCAGTACCTAACTCAGCGGTTGCAATTGGCAACATAAGTAAACATAATAAAAAGAAAATTGGTTGACCAAGAGATTTAGTATAAAACCCGAATGCTCCACCCATAACTAGACCTAAAACCATACTAATTGTAAACCAATTTCCGGGAACGTTAAAAGATGTAAATAGAGGTAAAACGTTACCTATTTCGTAAGTTAGTAGACCACATGCAATAGTAGCAGTTAAAAAACCAACTTGTTTTAACATATCCATAAATGGAACACCTGCTTGAACTCTCTCATCAACAGGAAAAACACTCTTTAAAAGCATAAATGCATAAATTATAGCAGGAATTGCAATCCAAAGAGAATGTATATTCCAGCCAACGAAAATTCCTTTTGTTAGAAATATCATTAAACTACCACTTATTAGTCCTGCAGGCCATGCAGCATGAAGAATTGCTAACCATTTAGTTTTTTCTTTTGGATAGATTGCTGCACAAACAGGATTTATAACAGCTTCAACTATTCCATGACCAAGTCCCATAAAAACAGCAAAAAGATATAGCATCCCAAATGAGTTAGCAAAAAATGTTCCTAATCCTCCAACTATTTGTAATGCAGCTGCTGCAAACATTGGTGCTTTGTAACCAGTTTTATCAACTACAAGACTAAAACCAATCATAGTAATTGCAACTGGCCAAAATTGTGCTCCAACAATTTGACCAATTTGAAGATTAGTCAAACCAAGTTCAGAGCCATAAACGCCACCCATAGCAATTCTAAATGCTAAAGAAACACCCGCTGCAGCTAAAGAAAGAAAACTTGCCCAAAAAATGGTATTTTTTTCTTTTTCAGATAAATCAGCACCTGTTATTATTTTATTCATATAAACCCCCTATTTTACTCATCTAGTGGTTGTAACCATATATTTGAGTATCTTATTTTTGATAAATCGGATTGAATTCGAATAGGACCTTTTTCAACGATTTTACTCGTTTCCATTTTTGAAGGGTCCCAATCCAATACGATCATTTTTTTTGAAAGTTTTTCTCCAGAAATTAATTTTTTAACATCACTGTCTTTTAAAGATTTATTGTAGAAAGTAAGTTTTCTAATTTCTCCATCAAACACCTCAGCAGGAAATGGATCAGGTAATTCAGAAGCACCCAGTTTAAATACTTTTGATGATTGACCTACTCTAAAAACTAAATTGGAAACAGAATCAACAATATCATTTTCAATCTCATTAATAAACTTTCCATCTATATATAATTTAAGACGTCCGTTTTTTGAAGATAAAATGACATTATGCCAATTATTATCACTTAAATTAAATTCTACATTATCAGGCTCATATAAAAATTTATAGCCATCAAGCCAATTTGAACCAGGAGCACCACCTCCATCTCTATACACGAGCATATTATCCCACCATAGTCTTAAACCTTTTGAACCATCTGTCCATCTTTCATTCATAGGTGCACTACTAAATAAATATCCTGCCTCTGATGTTTTAAATTCAGTTTCAACAGCCCAATTTTTATTATTAAGGTTATATTTTGATGAACCTTCTTTTTCATTTGACATAAATAGTGTGCTAACATTTCTTATGCCATAAGGAGTTTTTCCTACTTTTGGAACTACTTTATCATGAATTTTAACTCCATTTAAATAAACTGTTATTTCAGGTTTTCCTCCTTGGTAATGACGATATTCAATATCAAGAGATTGCCATGTATTAATTTTTTTTGAGGGATTTGATGATGGTGCTATTAGGCTAAAAATCGAACCATTACTAATAATAGTTGGATCTTTTTTATAAGAATCTTTTATTTCTATTTCATATTTTCCGTTTAGAAAAATTCCACCAGTTCCTTTAAATTTTTCAGGTACATAATCTGGTTCGTTTGGAATTAGAAAATCTACATGAAGCTTATAATTACCATAATCTTCTCTAGTCATTATACTGCCATAACCTGGTTTTGCTTCTAATGACCCGTCGATAATTTCCCATCTTGCTTCATCGTATGGAGGGGAAGGAGAAACAGCTCTGGCATCTGGAAGCATTGCAACTGGCCTGACACTTAAATCCCAATGTCTCCATTTTGATTTATCTTTACCATCAAAGAGAATTACAGCATTTTCAGGTATATTTGTTGATGGAGCTGCTGGAATTTGCATTTTCTCAAATTTACCATTTAAAATTACAGAGTTTTCTATTGCAAGATCTTCCTGTGGTCTATTATGAGGATTATTATTTAAAACACCAAAAGCTCCAACATCAAATGGTGATTCGTTTTCATAAAACGATAAATCTCTATTATCAAGAACACCATGTTCTGGAACTTCTCTATCAAGTGCCCAATAAATAGCATTATAGATCATATTTATAAAATCTGGATGTCTAAATTGTTCTAAACCACCTAAGGATGTATACATTAATTTTTGACCCTTTTTGTATTCATTTATCCATGTCACTGGTTGAGCTGGGCCATTAACACCTGTTTTACCCATCATTAAGGGTGTGGCAGTATCATTTAAAGGAGCTGTGATATAAATTCCTGCTCTGTCATTCCAAAATCTAAATTTTGGAACTCCTCTTAAAATTGGATGATCTAATTGATCGCCATCAACTATGGTTGTAGTTCCTTCTTGATTTCCAGCATGACCTTTATAATGACCTCCGAAAAAAGGTACAAACCAATCTTTTTTATCCATTGGCCACATACCATGACTAGTTGTTCTTAGAGCGATAGCTGGTTTCCCTGAATCAAAATATTCTTGAAGAAGTTCATATTGTTCGGCTGGTGGAATTCTAAAACGAATATGCATTACCAATAAATCTGCATCTTTAATTGCCTCAAGCCCTTTTATTTCATCAAATTCTGGAATATTTACTTCACCAGGCATATCATAATCAGTTACTCCTGATCTCCATGAATGGATTACTGTGGCTTTAATATTGAATCTTCTCTCAAGATCATCTGCAATTTTTGGCAATGACCAATGTGCACCATATTCTTCTTCACCAGCCCAAAAAACTACATGAGGCTTATGATCATCGGAATGACCTAATGAAATAAAAAAATAATTAATCATTATTATAGTGATTAATTTGTGAAAAGAAAATTTTGATTTGTGCATAAAAGTTTTATCCTTAATAAAATAGTATGTAAATGATTGAATTCTAAATTTAGAAGCCCAGACGACTTTAAAAATTTTCTGTGAAAATTTCAAGTAATTAAAATTCAATCTTTTTTTAAATAATTATCTTCTCATTCTTTCAATGAATCTATAATTTTGTAATTCATTGCTATGGGTTGAATGTATTAATCGAAAGTTTGATGACCCATTCACATCACAAAAAATAAATATAACTCCACCTTCAATACTATGATATCTCCAAATTTCATTTGGTCTTATATCTCCATCATACTGATCTTGCATAATTTCATCAGGTTTTCCATGAGCAATATATACTCTTCCTCTATCAGTTTCATATCCTTTTTTTAGTCCCACAGAGTACTTTTTATTTACGAATCCTACTCTTTTCATAGTTTCAACCCTGTTTTCATTCTCAATTGTTGATGGGTCAGAATCAATTAGATTCCAGAATTGTGTTAGAAAATCCACTTTTTCTTCATGGGATATTAATTTTTTATAATTTCTTTTTTCTCTTCCGGTTGTGAAATGTTTAATAATTTTAAATTCTTCATCTAGGCCTTCTATTGATTTAATACTTATTTTAGCCTTTAAAAATTCAATATTTGATAATTTTGTAGAATTAGTAGAAGCAATGAAATCACTCACAATATTAAACTTTTTTTGTTTGCTTAGCATATAGACACCCATTGAATCTTCAAAAATAATTTCAAGTATATATTCTCCATTGATTAAGTTATTTACAGCAATCATTCCAAACAGTTGGTTTGTATTTTTATTTAAAATTTTATTATAATTTTCAGAAATTATTTTTTTCCCATTAAAATCTTTAACAAAGACTTTTATCCCAATATTTGATAACGCTTTTTCATTCAGATTAAGTATTTCAAGATAATAGTATAAGTTTTTGTTATCTTTTCCAAAGTTTCTACTTGGGTTTGGAATAACTTCTATAGAATCTTTAACAAATGATTTAAAACTGTTTTGAGATTTATTTTTAATTAAATATGCAATTTCTATGTCACTTATATAATTGTTTCCTCGAGTGAGATCAATTTCATTAAGTTGGGATTTAAAATTTATTTTATTGTTTGAGTTTTCTTTGTCAAAAATATTTGCATTAAAACTTACTGCATCATCGTTAATTAAAATTTGGAATGCACTTTGGTAAAATTTATTAGGTTGAATAGAATCAATATGATTAATAGTATGTGAAATTGAAAAGTCTAAATCCTTAATTTTTTTATCTCTTTTTTTAAAAATCTCAATATTAATTATGAGGTTTGCTATCCATTTATTATCAATTTGAGTATAATTCAATGTTGATTCATCAAAAGAAAAATAAATTTCAAGTATGTTTCCTTTGTTAATATTTTTAAAAAGAGCATGATCCGCATCAACAATTATTTGTTTCTTATCAAATCCGTAAAGGTTTTGATTGATTAATAAAAAAAATAATAGTTTTAAAAAAAAATATTGCATTGATGATAATGAAAAACTAATATTATGTGGGCTATGTGATTTCAATTTTAATTGTCAAATCATTTTTTTTTACGTTTCACAAAAATTGTAATGTAATTATAATGTGAAATATATAAACTTTATTTTACATGTAAAAGGAGCTTCAAATGTTTAAAAAAATTTCTTTTTTTTCTACAATGGTATTTTTTTTAATAAGTTGTTCAACTGAATCTTCATCTTCTTCGAGTTATGAAACTCAACAATGGATAGTTTATGAGGGCGGTGAAGGTCCGGGTAAAGGTAAGCATGTTGTTTTCATTAGTGGCGATGAAGAATATCGATCAGAAGAAGCATTACCGCAATTAGCGAAAATTTTTTCTAAACATCATGGTTTTAAATCAACAGTTTTGTTTTCAATAGATAAAAAAACAGGTTTAATAGATCCTGAAACCTTAAATAATATTCCAGGTATAGAAGCTTTGGAGTCAGCAGATTTGATGATTATGGCTTTGAGGTTTAGAGAATTACCAGATGATCAAATGAAATATATAATTGATTATACCAATTCAGGAAAGCCAATTATCGGTTTGAGAACATCAACTCATCCTTTTAATTATGTTAAAAATAAAAAAAGTAAATATTACAAATATACATTTAATCATGAAGAATTTGAGGGAGGTTACGGTAGACAGGTTCTTGGTGAAACTTGGGTAAGTCATCATGGAGCTCACGGTAAAGAAAGCACTAGAGGATATGTAGCAAAAGGAATGGAGAATCATCCTATTGTACAAGGAGCTGAAGATATATGGGGTCCGACTGATGTTTATGGAATTAATGATCTCACTGGAGATAGCGAGCCATTAATTATGGGTCAAGTATTAACTGGAATGAATCCTTCCGATCCAGATAAGGAATCAATTTCAAAAATGCCAATTGCATGGATCAAATCATACACGGGTGAAACTGGTAACAAATCCAAAGTATTTACTTCAACAATGGGCGCTGCAACAGACTTTGAAAGTGAAGGCTTGAGAAGGCTTTTAGTTAATGCAGCTTATTGGGGTTTAAATATGGAAAATCAAATACCTGAAAGATCAAATGTTGATATTGTAGGAAAATTTAATCCTACAGATTATGGTTTTGGAACACATATTAAAAATATCAAGGTTTCATCTCACGCAATGGATTAATTAATGCATATGAGACTATTTTATCTTTTCATTTTTTTTATTTTATTTAATGGTTGTTCAAATTCTGACCATAAAAGTATTAAGTCAAATGAAATCAACGTTTTAATTTGGGATGAGCAACAATCTGAACAAAAAGAAGCATATGATAAATTCATAGGTGAGGTGATTGCTGATCATTTAGATAAAAACCCTAAAATTAATACTAAAAGTGTTAGCATCGATGATAGCCATTACGGATTATCAGATGATCTTTTAGATTGGTCAGACATAATTATATGGTGGGGTCATGTTCGACATGATGACATTCCTGATGAGACAGTAGATAAAATACTTAAAAGATTAATTAATGGTGAGCTTGACTTTATTGCTCTTCATTCAGCTCATTGGGCAAAGCCCTTTATGGAAGCAATGAATTACAAAACAATATCAAAGATTAAAGATAATAACCCTGAATATTTTAATAATTCTGATTATTCCATAAATTATATAGAACCATTTGTTGATAGATATGCTCCAGAAAGAAAAGATGTTTTAACTCCGAGAGCGGAACTTAGAAAATTTCCTTCTGGAAAAATAAATGTAAATATATATTTACCTAATAGTTGTTTTCCTGCTTATAGGCCAGATGGAAAAAGTAGTTTTATTCATTCACTGAAAACTGACCATCCAATTATGAAAGGTGTTCCTCAAAAATTTGAGATTACTTCAACTGAAATGTATGATGAACCATTTCATATTCCTGAACCAGATGAGGTGGTATTTGATGAAAGATGGGAAACAGGTGAATGGTTTAGAAGTGGGGCAATTTGGAATATAGGTAAGGGACAGTTGTTTTATTTTAGGCCAGGACATGAAACTTATGATGTTTTTGACAATCAAAATGTATTAAAAATAATTGAAAACTCATGTTTTTGGATGTTTGATTCATAGATTTTTTTATATATACCTTTAATTTGCAACATTCTTTTATTAATTAATGTTATTGTATTAGTTATGCTTTTAAAATATATATATATAGCCTTTATTATTATTTTATTTAGTTGTAGTCCAAAAAATAACGATATTTCTAAATCATCTTTATCTTTTACAAATGTAACAATTTCTGCAGGTTTAGGTGATTATATGCACAACAACGGTGCTTTTGGAAAAAAATGGTTTCCTGAGCCAATGGGTCCAGGAGGTGGATTTATAGATTATAATGGTGATGGATGGGATGATTTATTAATTGCAAATCATTCTTCATGGGAAAATGACAAAGAAAAGAAATTTTCTGCATTAAGACTTTTTGAAAATAATCAAGATGGAACTTTTACAGATAAAACTATTGAAGCAGGTCTAAATGAAATATANACTTATCCACTTGGCATTTGTGCTGCNGATTATGATAATGATGGAGANCAAGACTTTTTTTTGACAACTCTTTATGAAAANATGTTATTTAATAATCATAATTCAAAATTTAATGAGGTNGGNGAAAAATCAAATATAGCAAATCATCGAGCATTAAGCACNTCAGCAATTTTTTTTGATTCTGATAAAGATGGTTGGCTTGATTTATATGTNGGAAATTATACTGAGTGGAGTCCAGATACAGATGTTTGGTGTACTTTTCAAGGGAAAAAAGGTTATTGTACACCTGAGGTTTATGATGGTGTTCCCAGTAGATTTTATAGAAATAACAGAGATGGAACTTTNACAGATNAAACATNAGTAGCGGGTTTTTCACCTGCTCCAGGNAAAACTCTGGGTGTTTCAGAACTTGATTTTAATAAAGATGGATTTCCAGATCTTGCCGTTGCAAATGATCTTGCAAGAGATTTATTATATGAAAACAATAAAGATGGTACATTTAATGAGATTGGAACTATAACTGGTATGGCTTATGACGAAATGGGAAAGGCTAGAGCTGGCATGGGTATAGATGTTGGTGTAGTTGATACTACAGGAGAGCCAACAATATTTGTTGGAAATTTTCAAAATGAAATGTTTAGTGTTTACCAGTATAATCCATCAGGTTATTTTACAGATATTGCAGCTAAATCCCGACTTGGAAGAGAAAGTTTAAAGGTGCTAACATTTGGAATGTTTTTAGTAGATATAGATTTAGATAGCGATTTAGATTTATTTGCAATCAATGGTCATATCCAAGTAGAAATTGAAAGCGATAATAATGAATTTGAATTTAGACAATTACCACAACTTTTTTTAAATAACGGAAATGCAGTATTCACACTTTTTGACAGTGATAAAAATAATGCTTTTGATGAGCCAATTGTAGGAAGAGGTGGAGCATTTTCTGATTATGATAAAGATGGTGATATTGATATTTTNTTAACAGAGAATTCTGGGGGAATTCATCTTTGGAGAAATGATATAATTAATAAGTTTACACCAAATAATGATTTAAATTATTTGAGAATAAAATTAACAGGAAACAATTCAAATAAAAATGCTATAGGGTCTGTTGTTAATTTATATGTTGATGGGAAAAAAATATCTAGAAGAGTAAAAACAGGTTCTTCATATTTATCTCAATCAGAAAAAATTGTAACTTTTGGTTTAGGAGAATTAGAACAGGTTGATTCACTTAAAGTAAATTGGTCAAGTGGTAAAAAAAGTATTTTTTACAATCTTGCTTTAAATAAGGAAATTGAAATTTTTGAGTAAATGGATTGCAATATTATTTTTTTTAATTTTTTCTGCTTGTGAAAAAAAAGATAAACAAAATCAAATTTCTTTAAATCAAAAAGAATTAGCAACAAAAGGAGTAAATTTTCTTAATATTTCAAAAAACCTTTTAAAAATCAAACAATTTGAACAGTCACTTTTAATGATTGATTCGGCAGAAATTTTTATTCCTAATTATATTGGGGTACATTTTTTAAGAGCAAAAGTATTTGACGAATTGAAGATGTTTGACTTATCTAAAGAAAGTTATGAAAAAGTATTAACGATTGATTCAAAATATCCTGGAGCAAATTTTAATCTTGGAAATAATGCTTTAATTGTTTCAAAATTTGAGGAAGCTTTAAATTATTTTAATAAAGAATTGGATNTAAATGAAACACCTAAGACTTGGGTTAGTATTGCTATTGTTNATACAAATTTATATCAACCTGATAGTGCTGAANTTGCATTAAAAAAAGCACTTAGGTTGGATGATAAATATTCTAAAGCATTAATTTTATTGGGTCAATTCTATAAAGATTCTGGAGAAATAGACNAAGCNATTAATTTTACTAGAAAAGCACTTGATTTAGANCCACAAAATATTGATTATCAATATTTTTATGGATCACTTTTATTTCAAAATAGTGATTTTAAATTAGCTTTACCATTTNTGCAAAACGTTGTNAAACAAAAACCTTGGGACTANTGGGCTTATAANAACTTAGCACAGACTCTAATTAGAANTGGTAAAAAAGCAGAAGGTGAAANAATGTTAATTTTATCTGATAGTTTAGAAAATAAAAATTCANTAATTGATTTAGCAAAAAATCAGGCNCAATCAAACCCTTATAATGTTGTTAATTGGATCAAACTTGGTGATGATTTAAGAAGTGTAGGTAGAAAAAACGAAGCTCTTGATGCTTACAAATCAGCTTTGTTTGTTGATCCAAAAAATGAATTTCTTACAGAAAATGTTGCATTGTTTGCATTGGATTTAAAAGATACTATTTCTGGTGTTNATCTATTAGAGAAAGTGGTTAGCTTGAATGATAAAAATGCAAATGTTTGGTTCAATTTAGGAATTATTTATGCGCATCAAAGNAAATATGTNCAATCCAAAAANGCTCTTGAAAAAAGTTTAGAACTGAANCCAGATGATAAAANAATCATTCAGCATTTAAATCAAGTTAAAGAATGGGTTAATTAATTTCAACTTTTTGAATTNTTTTNTTNTTCTGTTCTTGTATAAATTAATCTNCCTNANTCATAGTATTCTCTTTTCTCAAATTCTCCATTTCTGTCCCAATAAANCCAATCACCTTCTCTTTTTCCTGAATCAAAAATTCCTTCGTTCTGTTTTACTCCATTGTCATACCAAACTTTAGCTTNTCCATTTGGTTCACCATTNACTAATGTNGTACTACCTTTAATTTGNCCATTAGGCCAATATTGATTCCAGGTTCCATTGCCTGAACCATTTTTAAACATACCTTTTGTTCTTAAGTTTCCATTCGAGTACCATTCATAAGTAAGGCCTTCAAGTTTTTTGTTTAAAATTGTTCTGACACCTCTTTTTTGTCCATTTTCATACCAATATGTCCATGTGCCTTCCATTGAGTTTTTATTTCTAGTGCCTTGAAGTTTTTTAAATCCATTATGATACCATTCTACATGACGTCCATGCATTTCTCCATTTTTATAATCCCATTGGGCCCCAGGTTTACCATCAGTAAACCATTCTTGTTGTAGGCCATCCATTTCATTATTTTTATAAATATATTTTTTTAATAAAATTCCATCTTCACTCCAGTGTTGATGAATACCATTCATTAAGCCATCTTTAAAATAACCTTGAGATTTTATTGCTCCATTTTTGTACCATGATGTCCATTTACCTTCTTTTTCTCCTTCAAAAAGTTCACCTTGTTCTTTTTTTTCACCTGAATCATAGTAAATTATATCAATGTTTTTATTAGATGTATTGTTATTTTGACATGAGATAAGAATGATACTTAGTATAATAAATTTTTTTTTCATAATGATCCTTTTAGTTAGAAGTAGCTCAAAAATTACTAATTTAATTTACATAAAATTCAATTTTAGTATACAATACCAAAATAATATTAAATTATAATATAATTATTTAAAAATCATTAATGAAAAAGATACTTATAATCGGACCAATAATTTTGATTTCAATTTTATTATTTGTTTACTTTAATAATACAAATAATAATTCCATAAATGAAAATGTAAATAATTCATCCATTTTGAATAATGAAAGTCTAATTCTTCCAGGGCTAGCCTTATCAGAAAATCAAAGAAAATATATATGGGATATTGAACAAAAAGCTACTGAACTTAATTCTTTTGGATTAAAAAATTTAAAACAAGTATTACAGTCTAACAAAATGAAAGATTTAGATTTTTTATTAATGAATGATTTTAGTGCATCAATTCCAAATCAAATGAAAGAAATAAATCTGGAAAGTTCATCTTTTAATTCAAGTAAACTTCAATCAATAGATCTAAACTATAACATAGTTGATAAAGTATCTTTTTTAAAATGGATAAGATTAAAATCATCAAATTTTGTTAATGAACCAAAAGTTAAAATCAAATTTTCAAAGTTAGAGCCAGTTGATAGGGATAATTATGATGGATATTGGAAAATTAAACTCAAAATAAATATTTCGGGAAAATCTAATTTTGGATTTAGTGAAGATAACTATATTTTTCTTACAACAATAAAAAAACCGGAACCAGTATTTATCTCAAACGGAAATTGGATTAAATCTATAATAGTAGTTCATTATAACACTTCATCATCCAAAAATTTTTTAATGACCGATAATACTTTTGATTTTGGAGTGGATATTTCTGAGTTTCATGATAATTGGAAATCTCCTGCAAATAGAACTATTCCTAATACTGGAGGAGTATATTCTTTTGACTACAATAAAGATGGTTTTATTGATTTATTAATTGATGATGTTACTCATTATAGAGGTTTTATTTTGTTTAAAGGGACCAAAGAGGGTGTTTTTAAAAATTCAACTGATGAAGTTGGTTTGCCTCCTTTGCAATCTCCGTCATTAGTTGCGATTGCAGATCTTGATAATGATGGTTGGGAAGATATTATTATAGGTCCTGGATTGATTTTTAAAAACAATTCTGGTAAAAATTTTGTCAATGTTAGTAGGTCTTCAAATCTTTCTAAATTGGGGAATTTAAGAGAAACTCAAAATTTTAGTTCGATTTCTATAGGTGATTATGATAGAGATGGTTTAGTAGATCTTTATATTTGCAGATCAAGTCCTAATCCTGACGGTGGATCATGGATTAATGGAAAAATGGAAGATAATTATGAAACGCAACTTTTAAAAAATGAAGGTAATTTTATTTTTGAGGATGTTACAAAAAAAGCTAATGCATTTGGTGAGAAAAGATCCGTTTTTACTACAGTTTTTTCAGATTTTAACAATGATTTTTGGCCAGATATTTATTTGATTCATGAATTTGGAAATGGGATTTTATTGGTAAATGATAAAAAAGGTAAATTTAAAAAAATCATGATTGCTGAATTTGCATCAGATTTTGGTTCTATGGGTTTAGCAAGTGGCGATTTTAATAATGATAAAAATATAGATATTTATGTTTCAAGTATGTATTCAAGTGCAGGTACAAGAGTAATTTCAAACTTAAAAGAAAATTCATTTGATAAAAAAGTAATGTCAGAATTAAAAAGTATGGTTAGAGGGAGTCAATTATATTCAAATTTAGGAGACTTAAAATTTGAAAAAATGGCAGATAAGTATAATTTAGCATCTGTTGGATGGGGTTATGGTCCTATTATGAGTGATTTGAACAATGATTCATGGCTGGATATATATACTACATCAGGATTCGTTAGTAGAAATAGAGAAAAACCTGATGGCTGATCATGTTTATGGCAGGGTGTCGTGTCACAACCCTTTGATAGAAGTTGTAAAATTCCACCTCCTGGAACTCCAAATGAAAAATTGGGAGAATTTTGGGAAGAGAGTCCATGGACTATTGCATCAAATGAAAATCTGAGTGCATTTGAGCGTAATAGATTTTATATAAATCATCTAGGAGAAAATTTTTTTGATGTAAGTTTCATATCAGGAACTGATACTGATGGAGATGGAAGAAGTGTTATTTCAGCTGATTTAAACAATGATGGAATGAATGAGCTGATTGTTAGACAAGTCGGTGGAGGTCCACTTAAAATTTTTAAGAACAATTTTCCAAAATTAAATTATATCAAAATAAGTCTTAGGGGTGTTGAGAGTAATAGTTTTGGTATTGGTTCAAAGATTGAAATTAACGCTAAAAGCCAAAGTTTTGTAAGGGAAGTTTACCCAATAAATACTTATCGTTCACAATCACCATCATTAGCACATTTTGGTTTAAATGAAATAAAGCTTATAGATAATATAAAAATATATTGGCCATCTGGTAATACCCAAAGCTTTTCGAATATTAAAGTTAATCAACATTTAATAATAACAGAAAACAATCAAAGTTATGAAACATTTACTTCCTCTAGTAATTAACTTAATTAAAACTATTGAATCATGAATTTTAAAATATTTTTAGTGTTTGTAATTTTATTTTTTTCTTGTTCGGAAAGATATGATAGTGATTCGCTTTCTGATGAGGAATTTATTAATGCTCAGAAAATTATTGTCCTTCTTGAAAAATCTCAAATAAATCTAAGTAGGGGTAACTATCAATCATCTATTAGTTTTGTAGATAGTGCTTTAAGTATTGATAAAAATTTAGTTTATCCTGTTTTTGTCAAAGGAATGATTTATGAAGATCTTAATCAATTTGATGTTGCAGATTCTTTATACAAAAGTGTTTTGAAAAAAGTGCCAAATTTTAGAAGTGCAAATTTTAATTTAGGAAATATTGCATTGGCAAAAGGGGAATATTCTAATGCGGTAAAATATTATAAAAATGAGGAAAAAAATTATTCATCCCCTAATGTTTTAACAAAATTAGGTGTTGCATATGCTAATATTTACGAGATTGATAGTGCTTTAGTTGTGCTTCAAAAATCAATTTTAATTGATAGTTTAGCATCCGAGGCATTTATGTTGATTGGTAAAATTTATCGTGATAACGGAGATATTAAAAAAGCAAAAAATTTTATGAGGAAAGCTTTAAGTATAGAACCCAATAATTGGGATTATCAATTGAATTATGGAACGTTGTTATTTAAAACAGGAGATTTAAATGAATCCTTATTTTACTTGAATAATGTTGTTAAGGTTAACAAGTGGCATTATGCATCTCATTATAACTTAGGTCAGCTTTTATTGAGGTTAGGTAAAAAAGAGGAAGCAGATAAATATTTATTAAGAGCAGATACTCTTCAGCAGGCAAATACTAGAATTGGTTTTTTTCAAGAAAATTTAAAGTCAAATCCTGAAAATATTTCGGATTGGTTAAATATGGGAATAGCTTTACAATCAATAGAAAACTATTCTGAAGCATATGAGGTTTTTAAAATTGTTGATCATTTAGATTCAAATAATCTTGATTTAAAACAAAATCTTGCTTTTTTGGCGATATCTAATGAAGATACTATTTCTAGTATAAAGTATTATCAAGCTATCTTATCAAATGATAATTCAAAGTCAGATATATGGTTTAATTTAGGACTTATTTATGCTTATCAAGGAAAATTTAATAATGCTAGAAGGTGTTGGAAAAAAACTATCGAAATAAATCCAGATGATAAAACTGCTATAAAATATTTGGAAAGTTTATCCAAAATAGAACAACTTCCTTTCTATGATTTGAATTAATATTATTTTTTTTATCATTCAACTCAAATTCCAATTAATAATTTCCTTACATTTATTTTTGTCGACGTATAATTAAAAATAATTAAAAATAATTAAAATAAATTCTACCACTATAATCTTTAATTACAATAATTAAAAAAAATGACTTTTTGGGAAATAGTAAAAATAATTTTTCCCAATTTTATACTATTTGAGAAAAATAATTTTTTCCTAATACCAATCTAATATTTTAAAATTTTAAGAATAATATAGAAATTGCATTAAAATTTTAAATAGATAAATATTAATAAAAAATTATATGTTGTTATTTTTTTGATACTCTTAAATATTTTTTTAGTCATTATTTGTGAAAAAAAACTTGACATATCTCACTAGAAGTTCTTAGACTTTATTAGTGGGAGCGTTGTCCCTTATTCGGGCCGTTCTAATTAATTTTAGAAAATTTATAAAATATGAAAAAATTATTAACAACAGGGGAAAAGACAATCATGATAAATAATAAATCAAAATTGTTAACAATTATTTCTGGTATTACGCTTTTTGCGTTTGTTGCTTTTTCGAATGTGATTACAGCACAGACGACAACAGGTAAAATATCAGGTAAGATTACAGATGGTGATGGACAAGCATTGCCTGGAGCAAACGTGCTTGTACAAGGTACTTCGTTTGGTGCCGCTGCTGATGAAGAAGGAGATTACTTCATTCTTAATTTAGTACCGGGTTCATACAACGTTGTTGTGCAGGTAATGGGTTATAAGACAACTACTGTTGAAGGTGTTCAGATTAGTTCAGGACATACTACACCAGTTAATGTAACCTTAGAAACAGAGGCCGTTGCTGGTGAGGAAGTCGTTGTTACTGCTGCGAGAGAAGTAATTGAGATGGACAAATCTGCTAGTGTGGTAACTGTTACTTCAGAAGATATCT
>NZHL01000014.1 GCA_002691365.1 Fidelibacterota bacterium | reverse complement strand
ATTGAAACAACTAACATAAATTCAAAATTAACAAAGACTAGTTCTGCATTTATAAATTATTTTGATCGAAGATGGTGGAGAGAAAATGATATCTTTATTAAAGAAACTGATTATGGAACAGATAATCCAAGACCTCAACCATATTATAGTAATGCCGATTTAGTAAGAGTTGGTGGGGGTATAGATAATTTTGGAATATTAAGAACTTTTTATGTAATTGGATATGATCAAAATTATAAATACAAACATTCAATTTTAGGAAATAAGGCTAACTTAGATATTGGAGCAAGAATTTACTGGGACAGATTTATTGATGATAAACAAACAGGTATGAATGTTGATTCAAGGGATGGGATTTACTATATAGAGCCTGAAAATGATACTGATTCTCCTGAAATTGTAGGTCAAAGTCATCATTATCATACTATGGCACTTTCTACATATTTTTCTGAAGAAGTTGACTTTGAATTTATTAAAGTAAGTCCAGGTTTAAGACTTGAGGTCTTTGAACAAGAACGGGTGGATAGATTATCCGGATCTTTATATCAAGATAAGAATTTAGTAGTTGTTTTACCTGGTATAGGATTTAGCAACTCTTTATTTGGAATGAATCTTTTTGGTGGTATACACAGAGGCTTTACACCACCATCAAGTGGAGCATTAAAAATTCTTAATTTTGGAGACAATATATCAAGTGGTGGATTAGATTTGGATTCGGAAAAAAGTTGGAATAAAGAAATAGGTATAAGAGGAGACTTAAATTTAATGAATTTTGAATTATCAGGTTTTCATCTTGATATTGAAAATTTAGTTGCAGCTGGTAGAGGTACTGCCTTTAAAAATTTAGGGAAAGTTCAAACTTATGGAATAGAATTAAATTCTATGTTTAAATTTTCTAATATTAATCAAATGATACCAAACTTATTTGCAACTTATACGTATTTGCAAACAGAGGTTCTAGATGGAGAAATTGTTTCTTATGTATCTGGGACTTATGGTTCAACAATATCAATCAATGGTAATGAATTACCATATTCTCCTAAATCTACTCTAATAATTGGTTTGGAACTAAGTCCTATTAATAATCTTGATATTATGTTTGACTATAAATATGTGAGTAGTGTATTTACAGATTTTGAAAATATTATTGAATCAGATAATTTAGGAATATCAGGTTCTATTTCATCATATGGAATTTATAATATGTCATTGAATTATAATTTTGGTACAAGCTATAGAATGTTTTTGACAGGTAAGAATTTGACTGATGAAATCTATATTGGTTCTAGGCTTCATTCAAATCCTGGCCAAAAATCAGCAAATTTAAGTTCAGGTATCCTTCCTGGACCAAGAAGGCAAATTAACTTTGGTATTGAATATTTATTTTAAAAAGGAAAACACACAATAAATAATAAAATGATAATATATCTTCTTTTTGGTTTTATTCTTTTCACAGCATGTGAAGATGATAAAAATGAATCTGAAGATGTAGTTGATACTGGTGATACAACTGATCAAGTTGACTCAACAGATACAACTGATGATGAGCCAACTGCAATTGAAACCCCTACTTCATATGCGTTTGATAGTAGATTCAATGAAGGTGAAAGTAGTGTAAAATATACTGGTCAAGTTGTAAGAAATCTGTTATTAAATGACATTAAGGTTCTTACTAGTCGTTTATCATCAGAAGGAGCATCAGCTCTAACAGTTGAAGACCTAACTAATCTTTATAATTATGATGATCTTTTAGATTTGACATCTCAAACTTCTACAGACCCTGCACCTCTTGAAGCTAAATATTCAAGTATATCAACTGGGAAAAACCTTATTGGTAAGATAGATGATGAAGTAGTATATGGTTTTGATAAAACTGCTGATGAATTAATGACTGATTGGTTTGCAATTGTAGCTGAAAAAAGTGCTGAAGCAAGTAACCTAGAGTCAAATTTAGCTTTTACTAGTGATGATGGTTTAGATTTATCTCAAATGATAAACAAAACATTATTAGGTGCTGTTCCATATTCTCAAGGAACTTCAAATTATTTAGGAAGTTTAGAGGATGATGGTAATGCAGAAGCTAGTTCCGAAGGTGGAAATTATACAGAGATGGAACATCATTGGGATGAATCATTTGGTTATTTTGGTGCCGCTGTAGACTATAATTTCTATACTGATGATGAAATTAAAAGTCCAGGATATAAAGATTCAAATGAAGATGGTTCCATAGACTTTATTTCAGAATATAACCATGGAATTTCTAAAAATGCAGCTAAAAGAGATATAGGTGCCGCAAGTGGTACTGTTGATTTTACCAAAACAATTATGGATGCATATTTAGAAGGAAGAACTTTAATTCACAATCAAGCTGATATCTCAGAAATTTTAGCTCAACGTGATATAATTGTTAACACATGGGAAAAAGTTATAGCTGCAACAGTTATTCACTATATCAATGATAGTGCAGCTGATATGGCAGCACTTTACCCTGCTGATTCAACTGCTGGACCACTAAGTCCACTCGTAGCTGATCTTAACAAGCATTGGGGTGAGATGAGAGGTTTTACAATTGCTCTTCAATACAATGATTTTGCTCTGATTTCAGATGCAGATCTTGAAGAAGTATCATTAGCAATGGGAACATCTCCTGTTTATCCTGAAGATGGATATACAGAATTCTATGCTTATCATGGAGCTTTATTATCAACAATTAGAAATACTTTTCAAGAAGCTTATGGCTTTTCAGATGAGGATGTAGCTGGTTGGTAGTATAGAAACTTTCAAATAATAAGGGGTGATTATTGGTTACATCTCCCACAAGCTAATAAACACACACAATAAAAGTCCTGAAGGAGGAAGCACAAACACTTTTCAGGTCTACCGATAATCACCCTAATTTGAAAAAAAAAATTTTGACAAAAAATATTTATTTTTATCATTTTTTGCTTTTCATAACTTGTATTGTATCAAGGGTTTTTACAAGTATTTTTTATATTGAGGATATTGATAGTCTTAGATTTGCTTTAAGTTTAAATGACTATGATATTTCAAAATTACAACCGCATTTTCCAGGATACTTTGTTCATCATATAATAATCAAACCAATTTATTTACTTACATCAAATATAGGTTTATCTTTTTCAATTGTAGGTGGATTTTCAATTTATATTTGTATTGTTTACATATTAAAAATTTTTTCAATATCTTTAAAAAGTAAAGAGGGAATTTTCATTTCTTTTTTTATATTTTTTAATCCATTGATTTGGTTGATGAGTAATAGGTATATGCCTGATATAGCAGGATTAGCAGTTTTGTCATTAAGTTTTTATTATATCTACATTCCTAAAAATAATCATATTTTAGGTCCTTTGACTTTTGGCTTATTATCTGGGTTAAGATTATCATATATTCCTTTCTTGCTTTTTCCAATCTTAAAAAGTTTTAAAGAAAATCCTTTTAAAAATAAATTTATTTTAATGTTTGTTTTTGGAATTTTTATATGGCTTACACCATTAATATTATTGACTGGGATAAATGATTTTTTTGGAATTGCTTTGAATCAGACCAATGGTCATTTTAATGATTTTGGTGGAACAATAATCTCAAATAATAATTTTACAGATAGAGGAATTCATTTTTTTAGAAGTATTTGGGCTGATGGAATGGGTGGATATACTCAAGGAAGATCAATATTTAGCTTGATGATTTCTGCTTTATTATCATTTTTTTTAATTATTATTTTTATTTCCCGAAAAAAATTATATGAGAAAAATGTTTTTAAAATATTATTTGCTTCTATAATAATTTATTCTATCTGGATATTTTTTTTTCAGAATATAATTTATAAATCCAGACATATTTTACCTATTATATTGTTTTTGATTCCAGTACTGATTTTATCAGTTTTTCATTTTAATGAAATGAATAAAAAAATTAGAGTTTTTCTTTTATCATTGTTTTTGATTTTACAAGGAATTTTAACTGTTATCTTAAGTATTCAACATAAAGAACCTTCTTCAATTCATCAAGTTAAAGAGTTTATTTCTAATAGTTCAAATACAACTACAATTGTTAGTATTCCCCTAATTAATTTTTATTTAAAAACACATGGAATTAGTTCTAATTTTATTGATATTGATGATCAAAACTCTGAAAATAAAATTCAACTAAAAAATGATCATAATAATATCATATTAATTGGAGAATTTTTAAATGTTATCGAAAACAAAAAACAATATTCAAAATCAGATACAACTTTTTATCATAATCCTTATGTTAATAAAATGTGGTCTGAAATAAAAGTTTATACCTTAAGTGAAAAGAAATAATAAAATACAAAAATTATCTATTATTGGTGGAGGTCCTGCTGGTTTAGCATCAGCTTATTTTGCACATAAAAATGGATTGAAGTTTGAGTTGTTTGAAGGTAATAGTGAAATTGGTGGAAATTGTAAGACAGTTGAACATAAAAATTTTAAATTTGATTTAGGAGCTCATAGATTTCATGATAAAAATAAGTATGTTACATCTATTGTAAGAAATTTATTAAATGATGATTTAAAATTAGTAAGTACCCCAAGCAAGATTTTTTACAAAGGTAAAATGATCACTTTTCCTATTGAATTTAAAAATCTTTTAAAAAAATTAGATAGTAAAATCATTTTAAAAATATTAATTGAAAATGGAATAAATATTTTTAATCAGAATAAAATTAATAGTTTTAATGATTTAGTTATTAAAAGATATGGTTCAACACTTTCAACACTTTTTATAAATAACTATTCAAAAAAAATATGGGGAATAGATACAACTTTACTATCTCCAAAAATTTCAGGTGGTAGACTTAAAAATTTAAATATTATTTCAATAATTAATATTTTTTCAAATAGAAAACATTTTGAAGGTTTTTTTTATTATCCTAAAAATGGGTTTGGAATGATATTTGATAAAATAAAAGAAGAAATTCAAAACAATAATATTTTTTTGAATTCAAATGTTACAAAAATATTTCATAATGATAATAAAATTAATGCTATTGAAATAAACGACAATAAAAAAATAGAGGTGGATCAAATAATTAATTCTCTTCCAATAAATATTATAGCTAATATTTTAGAACCAAAAATACCAAGTAAAATTTTAGATATTGTAAACACATTAAAGTTTAGAAATTTAAGAATTGTTGTAATTTTTTTAAAAATGAAAAATTTTTCTAATTATGCTTCAATATATTTTCCTGATGAAAATGTTAATTTTACGAGAATATATGAGCCAAAACAAAGAAGTAAATTTTTAGCTCCCAATGATAAAACTTGCATTGTTGTTGAGGTTCCATGTAATGAATCTGATGAGCTATATAATTCACATTCAGATATTTTTAAAAATGAAATTATTAATTCACTAATAAAAATGAAGTTTATTGAAAAAAATAAAATAATTGAAAGTTTAACATACAAAATACCAAATGCATATCCCATATTAACAAATGAGAATGTTGAAAGCATGAAGATAATTAATGACTATTTTAAAAAATTTGAAAATATGAAAATGATTGGTAGAGGAGCTGAATTTAAGTACTTACATACTCATGATATTTTTGCGAAAGCAGTAAATTATATTAATTTCTTGAGCCAGGAGTGATAGATAGAATTATAACTTTACCATTTCTATTTATTTTTATTTCAGTTTTTTGATCAATTTTTAATGCATCGATTGCATAAGTATAATCATAGATATTTTCAATTTTTTTACCAGCTAATTCAATAATAATATCATTGGACTTAATTCCTGCTTTATCTGCTGGACCACCTTTTGAAACACCTGATAATTTCAGGCCAATGATATCCGAACTTGCATAATCTGGTATAGTTCCTAAATACACTCTTAAACCAGTACGTTGATTGTCCGGTGCAGGTTTTTTTGGTTCTAAAAAATCAGGTTCACTTTGTGAGGTAGATAAAGATTCTGAAATTAANGCTAGAAGAATAGATATTTCTTTCAATTTATTTAGATTTATTAAGTCAGGAGTATCTTTTTCAGTATGATATTCTGAATGAGCACCTGTAAATGCACTTAATATAGGAATTTTTTTCAAATAAAATGATGTAGCATCAGTTGGTAGATAGCTATCATCTTGTAGAATTAAATTAAGACCAACTATGATATTCTTTTGCTCAATTAGTTTTTTCCAAATAGAGCTAGATCCAATACCATTGATTACAAGTCCCTCTCGATATCTTCCTATCATATCCATATTTATGTAGGAAGCATAATGATTTGATAAATTAGAATTATTATCACTCTCAATATTTTTTAGATGATTTGAAGAACCTAATAATCCCAACTCTTCTCCTGACCAAGCAGCAAAAACAACCTCCCTTTTTAAATCAATCGTGTTATTTTTAACTTTTTCACTAAACCATTCTGAAATTTCAATTAATGAAGCAATCCCAGAAGCATTATCATCAGCTCCATAATGAATTATATCTTTATTTTCATTTTTTGATAACGAAGCTGATGTTTTACCAATTCCTAAGTGATCTAAATGTCCTCCAATAATGATTTTTGGTTTATTTTTTGGAATATTATCATTTGTTAATGTTCCAATAACATTAAAACCTTTTTTTGTTTCCTTTATAATTTCAATCTCACTACTGATATTGATTGGAATAGAAAATCCCATTTGTTGTTTTCCTAAGTCCAAATTCGTTTGTAATTTTTTCAAGGAATTGTCTCGACTAGAAAAAGATAAAATATAATTAGCTAATTTGTCTGTAATCGAAATTACAGCAAGTGATGATTTGCTGTTTGATGCATCAAGTGAGGGAGGAATTAATTCATTTTTCACTTTTGAATTTGGACCACTCACAACGATCATTCCCTTAGCACCCATATCTCTAATAATCATAGCCTTATATCTTAGACTACTATATCTTGCTAAATGTTGTCTAAGGTTATCAGAAATATTCTCAGGCAAGTATCTTAAAACCATTACCCATTTATCTTTAACGTCAAGGTGAACAAAAGAATCATATTCTTCAAATTCATTTTTTTTAGGTGCTTGAATTCCATAGCCTGCCCAAACAATTTCACTTGCAGAGAAAGTACCTGAAGAAGACCACGTAAGAGGAGTCCAATTTTTATTTAACTTATTATTTTTTTTAGAATTGATAATTAATTTACTATTATTACCAATTTTTATTCCTGATGTGAAAGAAAATTCTTCAAAATAAGAATTATTTGAATATTTTTTTAAATTCAATTTTTCAAATTCTTTTGCAATATAATCTATTGTTTTCTTTTCTCCTAAAGTTCCAGTCATTCTTCCTTCAAAATCGGGTGATGACAAAATCTCAATATGAGATTTTAGCTCATTTTCATTTATTGCTTCTGAAATAGAAGGATCTTTTTCCTCTCCATTTTCATTTAATTTTTTTAATGCATATTCATGATTCCAATCTGCAATGAAAATTTGAGATTTTTTGTTTGAAGTTCTTTGAGTTGTCCATGATATTTTTTTACCATCAGGAGAGAACGTTGGTAAACTATCAAATCCTTTTGTATCTGTTATACGTAATGTATTACTATTACTTGTACTGGCTATGTATAGTTCAAAATTATCAAAACCATGTATATTTGTTGAAAAGATAATGTATTCACCAGATGGATGATAAAAAGGAGCCCATGACATAGCGTTTAAATTTGTAATTTTCTTTGTATTTTTACCATCGCTGTCCATAACATATATTTCTGCTGTAGTACCATCTTTTGAAAATCTTCTCCATGTAATTTTTTTACCATCAGAACTAAAAAATGGACCACCATCATAACCATCTACATCTGTTAATCTTATAATTTCACCATTATTGAGATTTTTTTTATAAATGTCCATCTTGAAAGATTTGTCTTTTTCAAATAGTTTTCTATCAGAATCTGACATTTCTTCGTTATAACCTGATCGGTTGGAACTAAAAACTACCCAGTCTCCATCTGGTGAAACAGCTCCTTCTGCATCATAACCAACAGAATTAGTTATTTGCTCATATTTTTTTGTATTTAAATCATATAAAAAAAGTTCATAATGTTCATCATAATCCCAAGAGTATCTTCTTGATTTTCCTGATTTTCTAAATTCTAACTCTTGATTTTGTTTTAGTAATGCATTGGAATCAAGGTGAGTAGAAGCGAAAAGGACTTTATTTTTATTTGGATGAATCCAAGAACAAGTACTTTTGCCAATTCCAGGAGAAATTTTTGTTATATCTCCATTTTTAAAATTTAATAGATAAATTTGAAAAAAAGGATTATCATCATTTCTTTCACTTTGAAATGAAAGCAAATTACCAGATAGATCAAAATAACCCTCACCAGATCTTTTTCCTTCAAAAATCAATTGCCTCATATTTTTAATAAAGTGATTTTCTTGAGAAAAAATGAAGTTAATTGTAAGTAACAGTATAATTAAAAATTTCATAGTAAAATCTAAAGAATATATTCTTAAAATAAAATAATAAGACTAATTTAGTCTTATTTATTTATTGTTTTTATAAAATTATAAAACTAATATTTCACATCTTAAATATATGGTTTTTAAAAAGGATTTATTTGATGAAAAAAATTAAAATAACATTGATAGTTTTTTTATTACTTATTGGTTGTAGTCAAAATGGTAGTGAGGTGAATATTTATACTTCTAGACATTATGACTCAGATGATGAACTTTATGCTCTTTTTACGGAAAAAACAGGCATTCAAGTAAATGTAATTTCAGGAAAAGGAGCTGCTTTGATTGAAAGAATTAAAGCAGAAGGAGAAAACTCTCCAGCTGATATTTATTTTACTGTTGATGCTGGCAATTTATGGAAAGTACAATCTGAAGGTTTTTTTCAATCTATTTCTTCAAATAAAATAAATTCTATTGTACCTGAAAACTTAAGAGGACCAAATAATGAATGGATAGCAATTGCAAAAAGAGCAAGAGTTATCTTTTATAATCCAAAAAAAATATCGAAAGATGAGATAAAAAATTTATCCTATGAAGATCTTTCTAATCCAAAATGGAAAGGAAGAATTGTAATTAGAAGTTCTAATAATATGTATAATCAATCTTTAGTTGCTTCTTTAATTTCAAATAATGGAATTGAAAATACAGAAATTTGGGGAAAGGGATTAATATCGAATTTTGCTCGAAAACCTCAAGGTAATGATAGATCACAAATTATGGCTGTTGCAAATGAAGAGGCTGACTTAGCAATTGCAAATAGTTATTATATTGGATTGATGTTATCAGGTACAAAGGGAAGTGAGCAATTAGAAGCAGCAAAAAAAGTAAGTATTCATTTTCCAAATCAGAACAATAGAGGTGCTCATATAAATATTAGTGGAGCTGGAATATTAAAAAGCTCACCAAATTCTAAAAATGCAATTAAGTTTTTAGAGTTTTTATTATCTGAAGAAATGCAAAAAAATATTGTAAATAATTCATATGAATATCCTATTTTAGAAAATATTGATCCGCACCCATTAATTAAAAACTTTGGTACCGATTTTAAAGAAGATAGAACATCAGTTACAGACTATGGAGAACTCAACCCAGAGGCAATAAAATTAATGGATAGGGTTGGTTGGAAATAAATTGTTAATTTATAAATACCATTATGAAGGTATTTGAAAAACAATCAATTTCTTTTTGGAATATTTTACCTGTATTTACTTTAATATTATTTTTAACTCCCATCATTATTGTTTTTACTAGTTTATTTTCAAATTTTAATGATAATTGGGAACATTTATATAATTATGTTTTATTAGAATATATTTTAAACTCAATATATTTAATCTTAGGAATTTCGTTTTTAACTCTGATAATAGGAACTGGTACTGCTTGGATAGTATCGAATTATCATTTCTATGGAAAAAATATTTTAGAATCAATTTTAATTCTTCCTCTTGCAATTCCTCCATATATACTAGCATATACTTTTACTGGGCTATTTGATTTAAATGGAACTATCAATATTCTTTTTAGAAATATTTTTTTAGTTGATTCAAATTTTATTTTATTTCCAAATATTCGAAATATTTATGGAGCAATTATTGTATTTTCGTTCACACTTTATCCTTATGTGTATATTATTTCGAGAACAGCTTTTTTAAATCAATCAATATCTTTTATTGAGGCAGGAAGAACTCTTGGCTTAAGTAAATTCCAAGTTTTTTACAAATTATCAATTCCTTTAATTAGACCTGCAATAATTGCTGGTTTATCACTTGTAATCATGGAGTCTTTATCGGATTTTGGAGCAGTCGAACATTTTTCAGTAGCAACATTTACAACGGGTATTTTTAGAACATGGTATGGAATGTATGATTTAAATACCGCTATGCAATTATCTTCAATATTATTATTGTTTATAGTTTTATTTATTTTCTTTGAGAAATATTCAAGAGGTAATCAAATTTATTCTAAACCTAATTCGTCATTGAATTCATCTATGTTTAAGAAACTTTCTGGATTTAAAGGTTTTTTAGCAATTTTATGTTGTTTCTTTCCAATATTTATAGGATTTATTTTACCAATGATTCAATTAATTTTTTGGGCAATTAATTATAATTTATCTTTTTTTGATAAAAAATTCTTGCAAATTGCTTTTAATACTATTTTTATTTCATTAATTGCAGGATTGATTTGTTCATTTATAGCATTATTAATAAATTTTTCTTTAAGATTAAAAAAAACAAAATTTATAGTTTATTTAAATTCATTTTTTTCGATTGGATATGCATTACCAGGTTTAATTTTAGCCATTGGAATATTAAAGTTTTTTTCAATTATTGATTATTCTTTTAGCAATTTTATTTTAACTGGAAGNATTTTTGGTTTATTAATAGCTTATTTAATTAAATCATATGCGTTAGCAAATTCTTCANTTGAGTCCGGNTTTAGTAATATAAGTACTGGAATTGATGATTCAGCTAAAATTTTAAAGTCTAATGGATGGAACTTATTAAGAAGAATTCATTTNCCTCTATTAAAAACAAGTTTTTTAACAAGNTTTCTTTTAGTGTTTACNGAAGTTGTGAAAGAATTNCCAGCAACTTTGATTTTAAGACCCTTTAATTTTGACACATTAGCTGTTTCAACTTACATTTACGCAGCTGAAGAACGCATGTATCAAGCTGCAACACCAGCTATTGCAATTGTAATAGNTGGTTTAATTCCAATTATATTTTTNTCAAAAATGATTCAAAATTCAAAGGTAAATAAATGAGTGTAAGTTCAATACTNGAAATTTCTGATTTAGATTTTAATTACGAAAAAGAAAACTNAATATTAANAAATTTTAATTTAATAATTAAAGAAGGTGAAATAATNTCTATTCATGGTCCATCAGGATCNGGAAAGTCAACATTATTAAGGTTGATTGCGGGTTTTGAAAAACAATCTAAAGGAATAATTAAAATAAATAATANAATTGTATCTGATAAAAATAATTTTGTTCCAANAGAAAAAAGAAATATTGGGCTNGTTTTTCAAGATAAAAATTTATTTCCTCATTTAAATATTAAAAAAAATATAATATTTGGAATTAGAAATCATCCTAATAGAAATACAATTCAAGAAGATCTAATAAAATTATTTAGACTAAAAAAATTAGAAAAGAAATATCCTCATCAACTATCTGGTGGAGANCAACAAAGAGTTGCAATAGCACGATCTTTAGCAACTTCACCAGAATTATTGCTTCTTGATGAGCCATTTAATGCTTTAGATGAAGTNCTTAAGAAAGAATTACAAGATGAAATGAAAAAAATATTTTTAGAAAAAAATCAAACTATTATGATGGTTACTCATAATCAGNATGAATCAGAATTTTTTTCATCAAAAATCNTTGAAATTAAAAAGGGNAGACCTAGTTTAATAAATTTCTAGTAATTCCACTTCAAATAATAGGGTAGCATTTGGAGGGATTGGACCAATTCCAGATGAACCATAACCTAAATTTGGAGGAATGATTAATGTTCGTTTNCCTCCAACTCNCATTGANAAAACNCCTTCATCCCAGCCTTCTATAACAGAACCTACTCCCAAAACAAACCCAAATGGTCGACCTTTATCAACTGAACTATCAAATTTAATTCCTTTATTATCTTGGCTGTTTTCATCATAAAGCCAACCAGTATAATGNACTGAGANTCTTTGACCTTTTTGNGGAGATGTACCATCACCTAAAACATTATCTTGATATTTNAAACCTGATTNANTTTCCATAANTTCTCCTGATTTTTGANNGCATGCNATTAANAAAATAAAAACTATTAAAAAAATTTTTTTCAATGTAATTACTCCTTTGTTTAAAACTTATTAATTTTAGATAAGAATACTACAGGTTTTTTATAAAAATTAAAAACTTTTTCACAACTTTGTTTTTGCTTAATTAGCTACCTAAATTAAACTATTATGCGTTCACNAATAATTACCTTANTTTTTTTAATTCAATTNCTGATTTCTCAATCTGATGATAGATTAAAGCTTNTAAGAGCTGATATACTTGAGAATATAATGAACGAAAANAATCAACCTGTNCAATATTTAAAAGGTGATGTAAAATTTAAAAAAGGGGAAGCAATTATAAATTCTGATGAAGCATATTATANAGATAAAAATGGAATTGGAATTTTTGTTGGAAATGTATCNATTGTTGATNAAGAAAAAATTTTCAAATCTGATTCAATTAAAGTAGAGTCTAAAAACAACATTTTTTCTGCATATGGTTCAGTAACATTTGATGAAAAAAAATATAAGCTTGAGAGTGATTNCCTTATTTTTTATAGCGAATCTGATAGTGGTATTGCTTTTGGAAAAGTTGAATTTCAGCAAGATAAACAAACAATTTTTGCAAATAAAATTACTTATTTAAAAGAGCTTAATGATAATGCAAGTTATCAGGCTGAGGGAAATGTTAAAATTATAAATGATAATGGAACTGCGATTTGTGGGGNGTCTACGTATGATGCATTAGAAAAAAAATCAATTTTATCAATTGANCCTTCATTNACACAAAATGGACAAATTTTNGAAGGTGAGAANATAGAATTATACTATGAAAANGATGAAATTAATCGTTTGTTTATAAATAATAATGCTCACGTTATTTATAAAAAGAAAGGAAAAATNAGTTTAAATGATAGTTTAAATGTTGAAAANAAAGATTTTATTGATGATATGTCAGGAAATTCGTTAGAAGCATATTTAAAGAATGGAGAAATTGACTCTGTTCGTCTTCAAGGAATGGCAATAACATTAACACATTTATTTGAAGATTCTATTTTTCAAGGGAAAAATATTGCTAGCGGAGATACTATNAGTTTGAATTTTAAATCTGATTCGCTTGATAAAACTCAGTTGTCAATAATTAATGTTATGGGTGGAGCTAGAGGAGAGTATGAACCAGATTTAAGTTTAAATAAAATAACTAATAATATCATTTATAGTGCAGATNCTATAAAGTATAACATTCCAAATCAGACTACAAATATGAATAATAGTGTAATAATCGATTATGGAGAAACAACTCTGGAAAGTGGATTTGTAAAAGTAATGTGGAAAGATAATATTATGACAGCATCTTCAGGAAAGGATAAAAATGAAGAAAANAGACCAAAGTTTATTGAGAAAGGAAGAGATCCTNTAATCGCTGATTCATTAACATATAATCTTTCAACAGGACAAGGAAAAGTTAATCAAGGAAGAACTAAAATGGATCAAGGTTATTACAAAGGAGCAGAAATAAGAAATAGAGAGGATAATATTCTTTTAATGAAAAATGGTATTTATACAACATGTGAAAACATTGATCATCCTCATTTTCATTTTGGAAGTAAACATATGAAAGTAATTTTGAATGAATTAATTGTTGCAAGGCCTCTTATTCTTCATATTTTTGGAATCCCTGTTTTTGGAATTCCTTTTGCAATTTTACCTGATCAAGGTGGTAANAGACATTCTGGNTGGATAATGCCTNCTTATGGTCAAAGTTCANATCAAGGAAGATNTTTAAGGGGTTTNGGATATTTTTGGGCAGTAAATGAATATTTAAATAGTCGNTTTACTTTAAATTTTTATGATAAAAAAGGAGTGGTGTTTGAAAACTCAAATAGATATTTTAAAAGATATTCCTACAATGGGAATTTTAATTTTAAATATAATAGAACAGTTTTGAATAATGATATAGGAAATTTTTTTTCGGATCCTGGCTCAGTAAGATGGTCAACAAATTGGACTCATTCTCAAATTTTAAGAAAAAATCAGTCTTTAAATATTAATGGTAGTTATTATTCTGATAGTCAATTTAACCAAAAACTCGGTATTCAAAGAGATACTAGATTAAACCAAAGTGCNGTATCAAATGCTACTTATTCAAAACGNTGGCCAAAATCCAATATTAGTTTTTCATCAAATATTTCNCAAAATACAAATTTAATGNTTAAAAGNAAAATTGATACTTCATCTATTTATTATGATCAACCTCTAACTGNAAATAGAAAACTTCAAGAAAATAGAAATGTTTTTCCNACTTTNAATTTTAGAAAAGGTCAATCAAAANTATTTAATTCTCCATTATANTTNTCATACAACAGTAATTTTAAAAATAATGGTTCAGGATTTTATAAATCATATGCTATCAATGATTCAACATATGNTTGGGGTGAAAAAGAAAATGATTTTAAAAANAGTTGGATTCATAATTTTTCATTATCAGGNACTTCAAAAATTTTAAAATATATTTCNTTAAGACCAAGAATAAATTTTAGAGAAGAGTGGATAACNCANTATTTTGANGCAGANTCNATAGANTCTAATGGNGAAATATTAAATAAAANAACNATTAATGAATTTAAAACAAGNCATGTTGGATCTTTATCTCTCAGTACAAATACTAAAATATATGGTTTGATTCCTNTTAATATAGGTGNTNTGAAAAGTCTTAGACATACAATTACACCATCAATAGGTTTCTCATATAGACCNGANTTCACTAATAATTCTTTTGGATATNTNAAAAAAAATATATTCATCAAATGGAAATAGTGANTTGTTTGATCCTTTTCAAGGTAGTCAAATTGGTTCTACACCAAGNNCTGAACANAANAATATGAATATNTCANTTAAAAACCTTTTTCAAGCAAANATTAAAGAAGGTGAGGAGGAGCGTAAAATAGATAATTTGCTTACNTGGAATATAAATACAAGTTATAATTTTGCAGCTGAGCAATTTAAATTATCTCAAATTAGATCTTCATTTAGATCTGGATGGTTAAAAAAAATGAACTTAGATATTTCTATGACGCATGATTTTTACAAAATAGAAACAATAAATGATAAATCTATTAGATATGATGAAATTAATAAAACAGAATTGGGAATACCCATACCAAGATTACTTACTATGAATGCTGCTACAGGATTTAAATTTTCTGGAAATATATTTGGAATTAGAAAAAAAAATGTTGAAAAAGATACAGTTATAGTTGATTCAAATGATTTTGTTGATTTGATGGATGGTGGAATTGAAAAAATAAATAAAAAAAGATCAAATTTTTCAAAAGGTGAAAATTGGAATTTAAATGTATCTTTAAGATATTCCACTAACAGGGTTGATCCAATAAATCCTCGAAATACTTTTTGGGCGAATTCAAATCTTTCATTTCGGTTTGGTGGGGGGTGGCAAGTAAGATATAATGCAAGGTTAAACTTGATAGAAAAAGATTTAGTTAGTCAGGATATTAATATNTATAANACACTTCATTGTTGGGAAATGAATTTTACNTGGACACCAACGGGATATGGTAAAGGTTTTTATTTTCGAATTAATGTTAAGGCACCAACTTTAAGAGATATTAAGTTAGAACAAAGAGGTGGAAGATGGACTGGTCCTGGTTTACCTTAGTTTTTTTAAATTATATACATAACTTTTAATATATGAAAAACAATATTTATTCTATAAAGGGAACTAAAGATATTTTGCCTATTGATTCAATAAAGTGGAAATTTATTGAAAATAAAGTTCATCAAACGATGGAGAATTGGGGATTTGGTCAAATTAGAACTCCTGTTTTTGAAAAAACACAATTATTTAAAAGAAGTGTTGGTGAAGAAAGTGATATTGTGTCAAAACAAATGTATTCTTTTAAAGATCAGAGTGAAAATGATTTAACATTAAGNCCTGAATTAACTGCTCCAGTAATGCGAGCATATATTCAACATAATATGGAAAGGCATTACGGAAGTTTAAATAAATTATATTATATTGATTCTCTNTANAGACAAGAAAGACCTCAAGCAGGAAGATTACGAGAATTTAGTCAATTCGGTGCTGAGGCAATTGGATCAAAAAACCCAGANCAAGATATAGAAATAATTTTTTTAGTTTTAAATATTTTTAAGGATTTAGGNTTAGATAATNTTAATATTTTAATTAATAGTGTAGGTTCTATTGAATCAAGAGAAAATTATAAAAAAGATTTGATTAATTTTTTTGAACCACATAAAAAAAAGCTATCAGAAACAAGTAAAAAAAGATTNCAAACAAATCCCCTTCGAATTTTAGATTCTAAAATACCTGAGGAAATAGAAATTTTAAAAAATGCTCCTGATATTTTTGATTACTTNTCTAAAAATGATAAAGAACATTTTAATTTTATCTTATCTACAATGAAAAGTTGTAATATAAAATTTTCAAGAGATCCTAAACTTGTTAGAGGTTTAGATTATTATTCTAGGACAACATTTGAAATTATTAGTTCTGATGTTGGANCTCAAAGTGCAATATGTGGTGGTGGAAGATATGATTCATTAGTAGAAAAATTAGGTGGAAAACCTACTCCAGCAGTTGGATTTGCTGCTGGAATTGATAGNATTTTAATTGCTTTGTCTAANAAAGAAATTTCGCAAAAAACTTCATCACTTGCTATTCAAATAATNTGTTTTGAAGATATTTTTAATCATAAAATATTAAGTAAAATTTTAGAATTNAGAAAATCAGGTTTAATCGTTTATTTTGATACATTGCGTAGAAGTATAAAAGCTCAAATGAGAGAGGCTAATAAAAATAAAGTTTCTCATGTTATCATTATAGGAAGNNATGAAATGGAAAATAATAAAGTTCAAATAAAAGATTTAAATTCAAGCAAACAAGTTGAAATTGATTTTGATGAAATCAATAATTATTTTAAAAAGTAATTTTTTTATTTTTATTTTTTTTTCAATAATATTAGTAACGTTAATCTTAGNAATAATAAAGTAAAATTTAAAAATGTCNAAACAATCCGTTATAATAGTTGAATCACCTTCAAAAGCAAAAACTATTCAGAATTATTTAGGTNATANTTATANAGCTATTGCATGNAATGGTCATATTAAAGATCTTCCAAAAAAAGAACTTGGTGTNGACATAGATAAAGATTTCTCCATTAATGANGTAAAACTTCCTGATAAAAAAGATTTTTTTAAAGAANTAAAAAAATTNACTAAAGAATATGAAAAAATTATAATAGCAACCGATCCTGATCGCGAGGGAGAAGCAATTGCAGCACACATTGCACAAGAAATNGATGAATCAAAAATTTTTNGAGTAAGATTTACAGAAATCACNAAAGATGGAATAATTAAAGAAATGAAAAAACCAGAATCAATAAATTTTGATTTGGTTGAAGCAAGACAAACTAGAAGAATAATTGATAGATTAGTTGGATATAAAGTATCAAGAGTTTTATGGAGTACTTTAAGAAAAAATATGAAATTTGTTGATGTTTCTNTATCAGCNGGTAGAGTACAATCTGCTGCATTAAGAATTATGGTTGAAAGAGAGAGATTAAGACAATCTTTTANATCAGCTACATATTATGATTTAAAAGCAGAATTTGAGAAGAATACATTAACATTTAATTCAACGTTATTTCAAATTGATAAAACTAAAATAGCTCAAAGCAAAGACTTTAATGATAATACAGGTGAATTAATTAATAATAAAGTNATTTTGATCACTGAAAATGAAGCTAAAAATNTAATAGAAAAAACAAAAAATAATAATTGGATTGTTGATAATGTTATTGAAAAACAAAGGAATTCTAATCCCAAACCNCCTTTTACTACTTCCACTCTTCAACAGGAGGCCGCTAGAAAATTAAAGTTTTCTGCAAGAAATACAATGAGAGTTGCTCAAAAATTATACGAGCAAGGTTTTATTACATATATGAGAACAGATTCAACAAATTTATCTGATGAGGGACTTAAAGGATCAAGATCTGAAATTTTAAAAAAATTTGGAAAAGATTTTTTACCTGAAAAACCAAATATTTATGTAACTAAAGTAAAAAATGCTCAAGAAGCACATGAAGCAATTAGGCCAGCAGGAGTTAAATTTTCNAATGTAAATGATGTGAAAAATAAAATTGANGCTGATGCAGCAAAATTATTTGAATTAGTTAAAAAGCGGACTATTGCTTCTCAAATGAAACCAGCTATTTTAAACCAAACAAGCGTAGTTATTAAAAATGACAATCTATATTTTAAATCTACGGGACAAGTAATNATCTTCAAGGGNTATATGGCAGCATATATTGAGAGTTTNGATGAATCTAAAGCTNATGAAGAAAACAATTTACCGAACTTGATAGAGGGNGAAAAACTAAANATAAATAAAATTAATTTAGAAAAACATGATACAAAACCTCCTGCAAGATTTACTGAAGCATCTTTAGTNAAAGAGCTTGAATCAAAAGGAATTGGNAGACCTTCTACATTTGCAAATATAATTGATAATATTGTTTATAGGACTTATGTCGATAGAAATAAAGGAAAATTGACTCCAACATTTTTAGGAATTGCTGTAACTCAACTTTTAGAGAATCATTTTAANAGNNTAGTTGACTCTCAGTTTACAGCTAAAATGGAAGACAATCTNGATGCAATATCAAGGGGTGAGATAAAGTCAATTCCATTTATGAAAGATTTTTATTTTGGATCAACTTCCCAAANAGGACTTTCTAAAATGTTAGATGATAAAGTGGATATAGCTAAAGCATGTACTGTAAATATAAACTATGATGAAAAAAATAAAATTGAATTGAGAGTTGGTCAATTTGGTCCTTTTTTACAAAAAGGTGATTTAAGAAAATCTGTTCCATTTGAAANTTATCTTGGAGATTTAAANATNAACAAAGCAGATGAAATTCTTAACAATGAATTGAATGAGAATAAAGAAATTGGAAAAGATTCTGATGGAGAGNTAATTTACTTAAAANTNGGACCATATGGACCNTATCTNGAAAAATCTGAATCAAAAANTAGAAAAAGTATTCCNAAAGGATTTCCAATTTCAGATGTGGATTTAGAATATNCTTTGAAACTTTTCTCTTTGCCAAAAGTTTTGGGTAAACATCCTGAATCAAANGAAGATATAANATCAGATTATGGTAGATTTGGACCATATGTATCAGCTGGTAGAGGTNNAAATGCAAGTATTCCAGNTAATTTATCACCANTGACTATTACNTTTGAAGAAGCCTTAGATTTAATTTCAAAAAAAACAAGTTCATCAAAAGAGATTAGAACNNTTGGAACACATCCNAAATCAAATAAAACNATNATTGTAAAAGAGGGAAGATATGGTCCTTATTTAACCGATGGAAAANTTAATGTTTCAATNCCTAAAAATTTTNATAAAGAAACTATATCNTTGGATGAATCTATTATTTTAATAGATAAAAAAATTAAATCTCCAAANAAGAAATTAAAGAAAAAGAAAAAATGAATAAAATANTTCTNCTAATATTTTTTTTTAATTTTNTTTTAGGNAATNATNCNCTTGTTTCAGATTTAGAAAAATCTTTNATGGCACCATGTTGTTGGACAGGNACTGTTGCNGACCATGGGAATCCAAATATGGANAAAAGCATTAAAGAACTTGTAAACAAAAATATGANTAAAAAAGAAATTTTAGATCATTTTGTNAATATNTATGGAGAAAGAATTTTAGCAGTTCCNATNGCAAGGGGATTTAATTTAATGGCTTGGATTGCTCCTATATTAATATTNATTNTCGGTTGNATAATCCTTTATAATTATATAATNGTAAGAACTAAAATTTCTNCGAANATAAANTTTTTAGATTATAAAAANGTTAAAAATAATGATTTGATAGAAAAAGAATTAAAAGAAATGGAATAAAAANCANAAAAATNTATGATTAAAAANTCAATGGAAAAATTAGTNTCTTTATGTAAAAGANGAGGTTTTATATTCCCAAGTTCTGATATTTATGGGGGTTTAGAAGCTACAAATGATTANGGACCTTTAGGGATNGAGCTAAAAAANAATATNAAATCNTTATGGTGGAAAGANATGGTGACTTCNCGAAATGATATTGTTGGAATGGATNCTGCAATTTTTATGAACTCNAAAGTNTGGGAAGCGTCAGGNCATATAAATGAATTTCATGACCCATTAATNGATTGTAAAAAATGTAATGCNAGNTTNAGAGAAGATCATATNGANTTAAATAAAAATTGTCCTAAATGTGGAATTAAAGATTGGACTGAACCAACACAATTTAATTTAATGTTAAAAACTCAATANGGNCCATCAGAACAATCTTCATCCGTTGTTTATCTTCGTCCTGAAACTGCTCAAGGAATTTTTGTTAATTTTTTAAATGTTATTAATTCNTCAAGAATGAAACCTCCTTTTGGTATAGCTCAAATTGGAAAAGCTTTTAGAAATGAAATTACAACTGGTAATTTTCTNTTTCGTTCTCGAGAATTTGAACAAATGGAAATGGAGTTTTTTGTTAAACCTCAAGAAACTACAAAATGGTTGGANTATTGGACTNATTTAAGANTTGAATGGTANAAAACTTTAGGAATNAATGAAAAAAAATTACGTTTAAGNCCNCATGAAAAAGATGAATTGGCTCATTATGCAGCTGCTTGTTATGATGTTGAATATAATTTTCCTTTNGGATGGTCAGAATTAGAGGGTATTGCTGATAGAGGAATCTTTGATTTACAACAACATANGAANCATAGNGGAAAAAAATTAACNTGGTTTGATTCAACTGAAAATCAGCATATTACTCCTGCAGTNGTAGAATNTTCATCTGGTGTTGACAGAACTGTCTTAACNGTTTTATCTGATGCATANCATGAAGAGGAGGTTAATGGAGAAAAAAGAGTTCTTCTAAAACTTCAACCAAAACTAGCACCAATAAAAGTTGCAATTTTTCCTTTAATTAATAAAAATGAATTACCNGATATTGCAAATAAATTAACAAAGAACTTGTCACAGCATTTTTCAACATTTTATGATAGTTCAGGTTCAATTGGTAAAAGATATAGAAGNCAAGATGAAGCAGGAACTCCATNTGGAATAACTATAGACCCNGATACATTAAAAGATAATTGTGTTACTATTAGAAGTAGGGATAGTATGAAACAGGAAAGAATAAATATTGATACTACTTTAAAATTTTTAAATAAATATATTAACAAGGTTGATTAATACTTTTATATCAGTAATTATACCAACTTTTAACAGAAGTTCATTTTTAACTCGATCTATAAATTCTGTTTTAAATCAAACTTACAATGACTTTAAATTAATTGTAGTCGATGATGGGTCAATTGATAATACAAATGATTTAATTAATAGCAATTATCAAAACATTATTTATTTGCATCAGAATAATAAAGGTGTAAGCTCTGCAAGAAATTTGGGTATAAACACAACTCAATCTGAATGGATAGCTTTTTTAGATTCTGATGATGAGTGGCACCCGAAAAAATTAGAACTCCAAATAAAAGAATTAAAAAAAAATCCATCATATTTTATTTGTCATACAAATGAAAAATGGATTAAGAATGGAAAACATTTAAATCAAAAAAATAAACATCAGAAATATGGTGGATGGATCTTTGATAAATGTCTTTCTTTGTGTTGTGTCTCTCCATCAAGTATAATTATTCATAATTCAGTTTTTAAAAATTGTGGAATTTTTGATGAAAATTTTCCAGTATGCGAAGATTACGAATTGTGGTTGCGAATATCTTCTAAATATAAATTTTTATATCTTCAGGATAAATTAATAACTAAATATGGAGGGCATTCTGATCAATTATCAACAAAATATTGGGGAATGGATAGATTTAGAATTGAAGCTTTATATAAATTAATAGATGTTGGAAAATTATCTTTTGAAAATTTAAAAATCGCTAAGAAAATGCTAAACCATAAAACGAAAATTTATACTGATGGCGCTTTAAAAAGAGGTAAGATGGATGAAGCCCAAAATTATTTAAATAGATTGAAATTAATAAATTGAAACCTCAAATAAATTTTGTAGTTGCTCTTCAAAATGAAGCAAAACCATTGATTGAATATTATAAACTTAAATTATTACATCATTATCCATTCAAAGTATATAAGAATGAAAATAAGTGGCTAATAGTATCAAAAGTTGGTAATACAATGATAAAAAAAGCTTGTCTGCATTTATCAGAAATTTCACATTCTCATTTAAATACAGTTTGGTTAAATATTGGGACAGCAGGTCATTTAAATTATCCTTTAGGAACAATCTTAATAGCTAATAAAATTATTGATGATTGTTCTAAAGCAACCTATTACCCTTCTCAAATAATAAAGGAAAACTTAATATCAACTATTGTCAGAACAGTTGAAAAAAATGTGAATGATTACAATGAAAAAGAAATTTTTGATATGGAAGCATCAGGTTTTTTTCATATTTGTTCTAAAATAAGTTTGAACGAATTAATATGTTCAATTAAAATAATTTCAGATAATAAAGAATTTCCAAATTTTAATAATAAATTAATTTATTCACTGATCAAAAATTCTTTAAATAAATTAAGTGGAATTGTTGATCAATTCTATAAATTATCAGAGAAACAGTGTTCATTAGTTTTAACAAATGAACATTTTGAAATTTTTTTAAATAAATGGTATTTTAGTTTTACGCAAACTTCTCAACTAAAAAAAAAATTAAATAAATTGAGATTTTTAAAACCTAAGATTGATTATTTTAATGAATCTAAATCATGTAAAAATTCAAAAGAAGTTTTAAATTTTTTAGAAAATGAGTTATTAAATTATGATTGAAACAATTTATGTTGAAGAATCTGTTGAAGAACATTCCAGAACAAAAAAAATCCTAAAAAAATTCCCTAATTCAACTATAATTGTTTGTGATCGATATAAAGAAATATTTAATAGAAAAAAACAAAATTTTAGAATTCAGAAAACTTCTCCTTCTTTAATAATAGCAAAAAAAAATAATAATTTTGTATTACCAACCCCAAAAGGTTTAGGAATTGGTTCTAACAAAAATTATTATTTTTCACACATGTTAAATTGTTTGTATGATTGCAGATATTGTTTTTTACAAGGTATGTACGAATCTTCCAATTTCGTATTATTTATTAATTTTGAATCGTTTACTAATAGTATTGAAAAAATTTTAAAAAATAATTTAATTGATGAAAAAATAACTTTTTTTTCAGGTTATGATTGTGATTCATTAGCAATGGAGTCAATAACTGGTTTCGTAAAATTCTTTTTACCTTTTTTTGAAAATAAACCTAATACTGAAATTGAATTAAGAACCAAAAGTGTAGCAATAAATGAAATTTTAAATCAGAAACCATTTAACTCATGTATCATTGCATATAGTTTTACTCCTGATGAAATTGCAAAAAAAAATGAACATGGAGCCCCACCTGTTAAAAGTAGAATTAATGCTATGCAAAAACTTTCAAATGCTGGATGGAAATTAGGATTAAGGTTAGACCCATTGATTTATCATTCTAATTATAAAGATAATTATAAAAAATTAATCGATGATATTTTTTTAAAAATTTCTGTGAAATCTTTTCATTCTATTTCGCTTGGTGCAATGAGATTTCCAAAGAAAATGTTTAATAAGATTTCAAATTTATATCCAGATGAAAAATTATTTTCAAAAGATTTTGTTCAAATAAATAAAATGAAGTCATATCCCAAAATTATAGAGTCTGAAATTGTTAATTATTGCAAAGAATATTTAAAAAAATATATTGATGAAGATCAAATTTTTTCTTTTGATCCATATTTATAATATTTTAATTGTTTCAATAATTAATTTAGACAAATTCAATCTTATTTTATTAGCAGAAGCTATCACATCATTGTGAGTAATAATTTTAGAATCTATACCAGCAGCATAATTTGTTAAACAGCTAATAACTGCAATTTCCATTTTAAGAGATGTTGCAATATTAATTTCTGGGACGGTTGACATACCAACAGCATGAACTCCCATTTTTTTTAAATAATTAATTTCAGATGGAGTTTCATAGCTGGGTCCTAATGTCCATCCATAAACACCTTCATTATATGGAATTTTTTTATTTTGAAACGCTTTTTTTAAAGCATTTGATAATTTGAAATTTCTACTCTTTTTTAAGTATTTAATTGAAGGATTTTTATCTTTCATAAAAGTGAAATCAACATAGCCTATAATATTTAACATTGTAGATGGTTTATTAAGTTTAAATATTGATCCTGAACAATTAGTAATTATTATTTTTTTAATTCCTAACTTATAAAAAATTTTTACTATGGATTCAATTTGAACTTTATTCCAACCCTCATAGTAATGNAATCTTCCATTTGANATTAAAATATTTTTATTATTTATNTTNCCAAATACAAATTCNCCTNTNTGACCTTCAACTNTAGGTAATGGNAATTTTGGTATATCATTATATTTTATTACTTTTGTANTATCAATATTCTCTGATAAACTNCTTAGNCCNGATCCAAAAATAATTCCTATNTCAGGATTAGATTNTNCTTTTAATTTTATATAATNAACAAANTTTGATAATGAATTCATTTTTATTATATATTTCCATAATTTAGGTGTTGAAAGTTAATATAAAATTAAATTTTATAATAAAATCTTAATTTTCNNAGGAGATTAATTTAAATGGAAAAAGATGACANTAAGTTATTAGAAGANATTAGAAATACTTTTCAAAANCTTTCAAATGAGTTAGAAAAAAAAATAATTGGTCAAAAAGAAATTATTAATNATTTATTTATAATTTTATTAGCTCGAGGACATGGATTGATGATTGGNGTGCCTGGATTAGCTAAAACATTATTAATTAAATCTTTATCTGAAGTAATGGATTTAAAATTTAATAGAATTCAATTTACACCAGATTTAATGCCATCAGATATTACAGGNACTGAAATTTTAGAGGAAAANCAAGTTACAGGTAAAAGGAATTTTAAATTTTTAAAGGGACCAATTTTTTCAAATATTCTACTTGCTGATGAAATAAATAGAACTCCTCCTAANACTCAATCTGCTCTTNTAGAATCTATGCAAGAACAAAAAGTAACTATTTCTGGAAAAACTTATTNATTAGATTCTCCTTTTTTTGTTTTAGCAACTCAAAATCCNATTGAACAAGAAGGAACATACCCACTTCCTGAGGCACAACTNGATAGATTTATGTTTAGTTTAAATATTAATTATCCAANTTTGAAAAATGANATAGAAATTATTAAAACTACAACTTCNGAAAATAATAATAAATTAAATCCCATGATTTCGAAANAGGAAATCATCTCATTTCAATCATTATTGNGAAGAGTTCCAGTNTCCGAAAATGTTATCANGTTTGCTGTTAGTTTAGTCNCAAATTCAAGACCAAACAAAAACTCTCCAAATTTTATCAATGATTGGGTTGAATGGGGAGCTGGACCTAGAGCATCACAATTTTTGATTCTAGCTGCCAAAGGAAANGCTATTTTNTCTGGTAGNCCTAGTCCAAANATTTCAGATNTAATTGCTGTTGCAAAGCCAGTTTTAGGTCATAGAATAATAACTAATTTTAATGCTGAAAGTGAAAATGTTAATATAGATATTATTTTAGATAAATTAATTAATTTTTTGAACAAGAATTATGAAGTTTAATCANAAAAAAAAATATCTTAATCCAANAGAAATTGCAAAANTAAATAATATTTCAATNAAAGCNAAATTTGTTGTNGAGGGATATTTATTAGGATTACATAAAAGTCCTTATCATGGTTATAGTGTTGAATTTGCAGAACATAGATCATATGAANCTGGAGATGAAATAAAAAAAATTGATTGGAAATTATTTGNTAAAACTGATNGATATTATATTAAAGAATATGAAGAGGAAACAAATTTAAGATCATATATTATTCTAGATACAAGTAAGTCTATGAATTTTTCAAATGCATCAATTTCAAAACTTGATTATGGAAGTTTAATTGCCTCATCTCTATCTTATTTAATGCTCAAACAAAGAGATGCAGTTTCATTAACTTTATTTGATGAAAAAATTAAAGATTTTATACCACCTAAAAGCAATCCAAATCATATCAATTTAATTTTTAGTAAACTTGATAAAATAATATCTGGAAATAATACTAATATTTCAACTATTTTGCATGAATTAGCATTAAAATTAAAACAAAGAGGCTTAATAATTTTAATTTCTGATTTACTTGATAATCCAAAAGAAATTTTATCTGGATTAAAACATTTTCTTTATAATAAGCATGAAATAATTGTTTTTCATTTATTTAATCCTAAGGAATTAAACTTGGATTTTTCTTCAAGGATTAAATTTAAAGATTTAGAAACAGGAAAAGAAATTACAACTGATCCATGGCTCATTAAATCAGATTATGAAGAATTGACCAATGAATTTAAAAATTATTACAAAAAAGAAATGGGAAATAATAAAATTGATTATATTCAATTATCAACTGAGCAGAGCTTGGGTTTTGCTCTAAATAAATACTTAAGAAAGAGAAAGGCTTGTTCTTAAATATTTACATTAACCTCCAAATTCTTTTGACTTATCTAGCCACTCTTTAGCTTCTTCAGGTCGACCAAGCCTCATTGTGACTCTAACCATTGCTTTCAATAAATAAACATTTTCAGGATCATTTTCTAATGCTTGTATGTAATAAATTTCGGCGTCTGACCATCTTTCCATTCCCTCATAGGCCTCTGCAATTCCAATAACACCCATTGCATCATCAGGGTCAAGGCTTATAACTTTTTGAAATTGTAATTCCATCATTTCATAGTCTTGAATTTGGCCATAAAGAACCCCAAGATTAAAATGAAGATCAGTTGCTTTAGGCGCTGACCTAATAGCTTTTGTATATGCAAATATTGCTCCATCAATATCACCGGTTTGATAAAAAGCATCTGCTAATCTTGAAGCTCCTGTGGCACTTGCAGGTTCAATTTTTAATCCTTCTTCAAGATATTTAATTGCAATGTCAAATTCTTTATTATCTAAGAAAACTTTTCCTGCTTCAAACAATAAATCTGGATCTTCAGGATTTTTTTCCATAGCTTCGTTTAAAGTCGTTTGAATCATATCTTTATTATTAAGTCCAATATGACAAAAAACAAGATTTTTATAGGTCAAGACTTCATCTGGTTTTATTGTTTTGGCAATATTAAAAGCTTCAACAGCGTTGTTAAAATTACTTGTTCTATCTTCACCACTACTTTGAATTGCGGCATTATAATTATCTGAGCCAATATTAAATAATCTAATCCAGTGTTTTGTTCTTTCATCTTCTATTTCTGTTTGAATAGCTTTACCACTAGATGGTAGTTTAAATTTAGGATTTAATTCAAGAACTTTATTAAACATTTGATTCATTTCTTTATACTGTTCATTTCTGGCATAAACGTGTTTTCCTAAAAGGAAATAAGCTTCAGGGTCTTCCGGACTTACTTCAATTGCAGCTATTATAAAGTCTTCAGCTTCATCAAATCTTTGTTCTTTAACATATAAACGTGCTGATGCTAACTCTTCAGTAGCACAACTTGAAAATATAATAGTTATTAATAACAATAACATTATCTTGTAAATATTTAATAAATTCATTTAATCTCCTTAGAAGTTTTTTAAATTTACTCTTTAAATTTAATTGTTATGATAGGGTCATTCAAGTCAAATAAAATTATTTTTTAGATATTCTATTCTTTCTTTTAAAGATAATTGATTCATTTTTTTGAAACCTTCTAACCCAAATCCTTCAACGCAAAATGAAGCTGAAGCAGTTCCCCATAATAGAGCTTCACTGATATGAAATCCATTTGCAATTGCAGCCATTACACCTCCTGCAAAACTATCACCTGCTCCAGTTGGATCAGTTATTTTTTTTATTGGATACACTCCAATTTCAATATTTAAATCTTTTGAAAAAAATTTACATCCAGCTGAACCTTTTTTTATAATTACCATTTTTGGACCCATTTGTAATATTTTCTGACCAGATAAATCTAAATCTTTACAATTTGATATTTGGATTGCTTCACTTTCGTTTATGAATAATATATCAACTTTTTGTATTACTTCATTTAATTTATTCCTAGTTGATTCAATCCATAAATTCATTGTATCACAAGCAATAATATTGTTGCTCGAGTTAATTTGTTCTAGAACTTCTAGTTGTAGGTTTGGGTGAATATTCCCTAAATAAATAAAATCTGAATTTTTATTTTTTGATGAAAGTTTTGGATGAAAATTCTGGAAAACACCTAGCTCAGTAAATAGTGTAGTTCTATCTTCCCAATTTTGATGATATTTACCTCCCCAACTAAAACTTTTACCTTTCACTATTTGAAGATCTTCCAAATTATTACCATATTTATGAAATAATTTCTTTCCTTCTTCAGGATAATCATCACCAATAATTCCAACAATATTAATATTTGAATTTAATCCAGCAGTTCTTGTAAAATAGGTTAATGAACCACCTATTGTTTTACCTGATCTTTTATNAGGTAATTCCAACCAGTCAATTCCAATTGANCCAACAGCGAGTATAGATTTTTTATACATTTTTCAATCAAAAGTTTAATAGAATCAAGTATTTAGTTCAAGTAAATGTTTNAAAAATAAAAAATTNATTTATATAAATAAATNCATGACAATCTTTANTTTAATTGNTAATTTTATANTATGGCTTCNAAAAAATATGCTATATTAACTGACATTCATGGAAATTTAGANGCTTTAAAAACATCTTTATCCATAATAAGTCAACAAAGTAATGTNGAAANAATAATTTTTTTAGGTGATTACTTTTCTTTAGGNCCAGCTCCAGNNGAGGTATTTAATATTTTATCTNATATGTCTNCAGAAACTGTTTTTATAAGGGGAAATCATGANCGTTATCTNCTAGAAAAAATCTGGGANAANNAAAANCCTAAAATTGAAGGAATGAAGTCTAATGATCCAGTGTTGAATGGNATAGTANNTCATCAAAAATGGGTTTATGANCAAATAGGAANNAANCTTTTAGATTTTATTGAACAAAGAACTAAAATTTCTNATAATGAAATAATTGGTTCAAACTATTTGGAATTTAGTCATGCTTGGTTCAAAAGAGATGAAAAAGTACCATCTGTAGATGAGGCTANTGAACTNTCAAAAAAANATCTTAANCNNAATGAAAAAATTAAAAAAATTACTTTTGTACATGGACANATACATCTTGAAAGAAATGAAAAACATAATAAATTTTCTATTTATTGNCCTATAAGNACTGGNCTNCCATTTGATAAGCTTACTAAAGGTTCAATTGGNTATTTANAAATTGATGAAGANGTTTCTTTTANAATTNAAAGATTTGATTATGACATGGAAANAACAATAANTTTGCTTNATAAACGAAAACCACCTTTTTATAAAAATTTAATTCANACTCTTAAGTTTGCAGAAATTAAAAATAATCAACTTTAACATTTTAAAATTTTTATAAATTTAAATATANTATGATTTATTTAGATTATTGTTCGACTACACCAGTTGATGAGCAAGTTGTCAATACTATGAGAAAAATAGATTTNGAGGTATTTGGTAATCCTTCAAGCATTCATCAGTTTGGACAAAAAGCTAAAGCAATAATAGAGTCTTCTAGAAAAGATATAGGNAGTATNCTTGATTGTTCATCAGATGAAATTATATTTACAAGTAGTGGAACTGAGGCAAATAATTTGGTTTTATGGGATGTNTTTCAAAAAGGTGGAAAACATATTATTATTTCTAATATAGAACATCCCTGTATATCTAAAACATGTTCNGTTTTNAGNANATTTGGAGTAAAAATAACTAAAATTCCAGTTGATCAAAATGGAATTATAAAAATATCAGAATTAAAAAAATCAATTAATAAAAATACTGCTCTAGTTTCAGTTATGTTAGTCAATAATGAAATTGGTACAATTCAACCAATTCANGAAATAATTAAAATATGTAATTTAAAAAAAATANTATTTCATACAGATGCAATTCAAGCTTTTGGNAAAATTGATTTAAACTTTAAAAAAAATAAACCAGANATGGCTTCATTNTCTGCNCACAAAATTTATGGACCAAAAGGAGTTGGTGCNTTATATATTAAAAAAGGAATTAAATTAAATCCTTTNATATATGGTGGNTCGCAAGAGATGCAGATTAGAGCTGGAACTGAAAATTTATCNGGTATTGCTGGATTTGGANTAGCTGCAAAATTGGCAAATGAAAATTTAAAAAANGACTCTATTAAATTAAATAAATTAACAGATAAGCTTAAAAAAGATATTTTTTNNAATNTAGAAAATGTAAAAATTTTATGTAATTCNTCTAATCAGATNCCAGGTTTTATATCATTGGAATTATCNGGTGTNAGTGCTAATGATTTATTAATTAAATTAGATATTGATGGATTTGGNNTCTCAACNGGAGCAGCTTGTTCTTCAGGAGTAAATAAAACTTCTNCAGTTNTATCAGCAATTGGANTAGATNANAAATCTGCTTCTTCAGTTATTAGAATTTCACTTGGGANATATACTAATGAANCTGANTTAAATAGTTTTGTAGNTTCTTTAANTAAAAACGNAAAAAAAATAAGATATGAAAAANAATAGAGTTTTAGTNGCAATGTCAGGNGGTGTAGATAGTTCTGTTNGTTTGATTAAAATTTTAGAACAAGGATATGAACCTATCGGTGTTACTATGAANNTATGGGAAAGTCCAGATGGTNTTCCNGCAACGGATTCTTANTGCTGTTCATTAGAATCAATAAATAATGCTAAAATTATTTGTCAGAAATATAATGTACCACATTATACATTAGACTTTAGAAATGAATTCAAAAAAAATGTTGTTGATTATTTAGTTAATGAATATTTTAANGGNAATACTCCTAATCCTTGTATTAATTGTAATAAATATTTAAGATGGGGTTCANTAATTAATCAGGCAAAAATACTTGAAGCAGANTTTATAGCAACAGGTCATTATGCAATAATAAAAAAAGATAAAAAANATGGTTTTACNTTAAGTAAAGGAAAAGATACNTTAAAAGACCAATCATATGTATTNTGGAATATAGATAAGAAATTATTAAGTAAAACATTGTTCCCATTAGGAAAATTGTCTAAAGATGAAGTAAGAAAAATTGCANTTGAGAATAAATTAATTACTGCAGAAATTCCTGATAGTCAAGAATTATGTTTTTTGCCAAATTCAGATTATCGTCAATTTTTAAAAGATTANGCACCTAAAANATCATCNAAAGAAAAANAAGGAAACTTTGTTCTTGAAAATGGTCAAATNATTGGAAAGCATATGGGNATTTCAAANTATACAATTGGACAGAGAAGAAAGCTNGGTTTAAGTGGNCCTGAACCGAATTATGTNAAAAAAATTGATAAAAAAAATAATATTATTCAAGTATCATCAAGAGAAAAAATGTTTTTCGAAGANTGTAATGTAAAAAATNTAAATTTTTTAATNCCTCTAGAAAAATGGAAAAAAAGTTCAATNACNACTTACATANGATANAATCATANAGGGGTAGNTAGTNAAATTGAATTTTTAGAAAAANACGNATTAAAAATAAAATTTAAATCTCCACAATTTGCTGTAACNCCNGGTCANTCAGCAGTATTTTATCAAGATGATTTATTNTTAGGTGGAGGAATAATTTCAAAATAGATAAGTTCNTTATGATTTTAAACTAACATTTTNTTAAATTATTGNATGAAAAATTTTTATCTAATTTTTACTATCTCATTTTTATTTATTTTTATTTCTGGAATTAATTGTCAATATAGAACTAAAATTNNATCNTCAGGAGTTTTTGANTCAAACAATCAGAATGANGAAATGAATTTTTTTGATTTATTTAATTCTGATAAGTTTTCAATGAATCATAGCTTTGGAATGGGTATGAGTTCNTTAGGTGGAATNTCTAAATCTTATGGTACCTATACAAATAATATNAATTTTAGATTCAATGATAAATTAATGTTAAAATCTTTGATTTATTTCGTTCAACCAAGTAATGTTCAAAATTTGAATTCATATCCAGTCAATAATCCATCCATTTATTATGATGCAAATTTGAATTATAAAATTTCTGAAAATATAATTTTTCAATTATCTTTAAGTTCTTCTCCTAATTATTATAGATATAATTTAAGTCCATTTAGAAATTCATATAATTGGTAACTTTTATAAGTGGAAAAAATTAAAAAATCTTTAAAATTTTTTTTAAAACTTTCTCCTTTTTTTACAAAATATAATATTTTTATCGTTGTTTTGTTTCTCATTTCTTCTAGTTTTATTATTTCTATAGTTGACAGACATTTAAAATTTGGTATAAAAATGGATTACAGTTTTTCTAATACTCCTCCTCATTTAATTATAGATCCTATAAAAGAATATGAAAATTCTATATATAAAGATATAAAAGTTGAAGTTTTAAATGGTTGTGGGGAAAAAGGAATAGCTAAAGATTTTTCAGATTATTTAATTAATCAACATGTCGATGTAGTNAGGTCAGAAAATACTCCTGGTAATAATTTTGATTATAAAAATACTCAATTAATTTTAAGAACTGAAGATTTTCAGGATATAGCAAGGATAGCTTCATTGTTAGATATTAATCCTAAAGATTCAACTAAGGTAATTGTTGAAACTAATTTAAATTTATTAACAGATGTTACTTTAATTATTGGAAAAGATTTCAAAAATATTATTCCTGTTCAAAATTTTATTTTATCCCAACCTTAATTATTTATTTAAAAAAAATTAAAACATAAGTGTCATTTTCATATCAAATTGCTAAAAAGGCATCAAAACTTGCATTTTCAAAAAAAGCAGAAGATATTTTAATAATTGAAATTAAAGATTTAACATCAATTTCAGATTACTTTGTTATCTGTACAGCTAACTCTGCTATACATGCAAAAACAATATATGAAACGATTTTAGATGGTTTTATTTCAGAAGAAAAACCCTATCGTACAGAAGGGTTGAATAATTCATCATGGATTATTATGGATTATGTTAATGTTGTGATTCATATATTTCAAGAAAAGGAAAGAAATTATTATTCAATTGAGCGGCTTTGGGATGATGGAAATTTTGAAAAGTTTAAAAATGTGGAATAACATTTAAAAAATGTCAATAATATTAATAAAAAAAGTAATTAGGAAGTCTATTGTTCAATCCATTAAATCATGTGATTATGATTTAAATATTAATGAAAAAGATATAAAATTAGATGAGACAAAAAATAAAGATATTGGTGACATTTCAACAGGAATATCATTTGTATTATCAAAAAAAAATCAACAGACACCAATTCAAATAGCTCAAAATATAATAGAAAATATTTCTATAAATAAAAACTTAATAATAAAAATAAGTGTCTCAAAACCTGGTTTTATTAATTTTCATTTAAATATTAAAACTCTCTATGAAAATTTGTTTCAGATAATTATTAAAAATAAAAAATATGGACAATCTTCAATTGGAACAAATAAAAAAGCTTTAGTGGAGTTTGTTAGTGCTAATCCAACAGGTCCTCTTACCGTAGGTCATGGAAGGCAAGCGGTTCTTGGTGATGTAGTATCAAGAATTTTAGAGTTTAACGGATATTCAGTTGAAAGAGAATACTATTATAATGATGCAGGAAGACAAATGAGAGTTTTAGAGGAATCAATCAAATCTAGATTTATTCAAATATTTGATGAAAAAAATGAATTTCCAGAGGATGGTTATTTCGGTGAGTATATAGAGGACATTGCAAAAGATATATTAATAAAAGAATTAGAATTAAAAAATTTGAAAGAATTAAATATTTTTTTAACAAATTTAAATGCATCAGATAAAAAGTTACATTTAAAAAATATTGATAGAATTAATTTTAGAAAATTTGGTGAAAAAGTAATTTTTAATAATATCAAAAATACTTTAAAAAGAATAAATATTAATTTTGATAATTTTATTAATGAGCAAAAATTTTATGATGATGGAAGTATTGATTCAATATTAAAAATTTTTGAAAAAACAAAATTATCCTATAAAAAAGATGGTGCGGTTTGGTTAAAAACTTCGAATTTTGGTAAAGAGGTTGATACGGTTATTATTAAAAACACAGGAGAGCCAACATATAGATTACCTGACATAGCTTATCATACGAATAAGATCAAAAGAGGGTATGATTTAATTATAAATATTTTAGGAGCTGACCATAAAGATACAGTTCCCGATGTTTTAAATGGAGTAAAAGCATTAGGTTTCGAAATAAATCATATCAAGGTATTAATTCATCAATTTGTTTCATTAATTGTTAAAAATGAAAAAATAAAAATGTCTACTAGAAAAGCTAACTTTGTTACTTTAGATGATTTAATTGATATGGTGGGTGTGGATATTACTAGATATTTTTTTATTATGAGGGGAAAACAAAGTCATTTGAATTTTGATATAGACCTTGCAAAAAAAGAATCTGATGAAAACCCAGTTTATTATTTACAATATGCATATGCAAGAATATGTAATATTTTAAAATTTTTAGATGAAGAGGTTAATCTTGAATTGAAAAAAACTAATTTTAATTTATTAATTGAAAAAGAAGAAATTAGTTTAATGAAATGTTTAAACTGTTTTGATGAAATAATAATTGATTCATTAAATACTTTAGAGCCACAAACTTTAGCAAATTACTTACAACAACTTGCAACAAGCTTTCATAAGTTTTATGCTAATCATAGAGTGATTAATAAAAATAAAGAATTAACTAATTCAAGAATAAAATTAATCTTATCAGCAAAAATTGTACTTGAAAATGGTCTAGATATTCTTGGTATAAATCATCCTGAAAAAATGTGATCTTTTTTATTTTTAAAAATTAAAAAAAGGAGTTTTTATGAAAAAATATTTACTAATGGTAATAATTATAATTTTCAACACCAATCCTATTGTTTATTCAAAACAAAATGATTCAATTAAAGTATATCTTTCTCAATTTGAGGATTTCATTAGAAATGAAATTTCAAACTCTGCTACAACAGGAAGGTTCCAACTGCAATCATTTAATATTGATAGAACTCATTGGCATTATATGCTTGATACTTCCACAGGTAAACTTTATAGGATGGAATTAGGTAGAACTCCAGATAGAAGTGAATGGAAATTAATGGCAAATGGTATTATTGAAGAAAAAAAAATAATTTTAGAAGATAATTTGAAATAATGGCACCTAAATATAAAAAAAATTTTGAATGAAAAATTATATATTCATAATTAGCTTAATTTTAATATCATGTGAAGAATCTAAAATTGATTTTATGGAAGTGAATGCGAATGATATTAAAAATGAAATTAATAAATTTAAAGGTGAAAAATCGGTCTTAGTTAATTATTGGGCTACAAATTGTAGTCCATGTATTGATGAGTTTCCAATGATTATGGATTTATCATTAAAATATGAGGATAACTTAAAGGTTTTTTTTGTTTCTAATGATTGGTTAGAAGACAAAAAAAAGGCTTTAAAATTTTTAAATTCTCAAAATGTTGAGGGATTGTCTTTTTTAAAAAACCAAAAAGATAATGATTTTATTAATCAAACAAATGAAAATTGGAGTGGAGCTTTGCCATTTACAATAGTGTTCGGAAAACAATCTGGAAATGTTGTAGATTTCTGGGAAGGAAAAGCTTCTAAGAAGAGATTTATAAGAGGAATTAACATCGGAATTAATGAAGGAGAATGAAATGAATAAAATTTTTAATTTAATTATGATTTTTATTTTGACAACTTTTTTGCAATCAAAAGAATTAGAGATAGGTTCCCAAATTCCTTTGTTTGAAGTCAAAATGGATCAAGTCAATGGAAATCCTATAAGTTTGAAAGATGCTATGGGTAAAAAAGGTTTAATTGTTATTTTTTCATGTAATACTTGTCCTTGGGTTTTAGCATGGGAAGATAGATATAATCTAATTTATAAAAAATACAAAGATAAAGGTATTGATATGGTTGCAATTAATTCTAACCAGGGAACACGAAATTCTGGAGATAGCATGTCAGATATGATTAAGCATGCAAAAAAAGCAAAGTATGAATTTTCATATACATTAGATGAGAAATCAAAACTTGCCACTGCTTTTGGTGCGACTAAGACACCTCATGTTTATTTATTTGATTCTAATGGGAAATTAGTTTATAAGGGTGCAATAGATGACAATTCTAGAAATCCAAAAAAAGTTGAAGATAATTATTTAATGGATGCATTAGATTCTATGGTAGAAGGCAAGAAAATTTCACAAGTTTCAACAAAAGCAATTGGTTGTACGATTAAATATGTAGATAATTAATTTAATTCGGAGTGTGGCGCAGCCTGGTAGCGCACCTGGTTTGGGACCAGGGGGTCGAAGGTTCAAATCCTTTCACTCCGACTTACTGAAACCCTTCTCACAAAGAGAGGGGTTTTTAGTTTTATAGAGGAGAACTTCTATGGTCAATACTATCTTTAGTTTTAAGAATAATAAAATTATATCAAGTCAATTAATTATAAAATTGAATTAATTAAAAAATAGGATTGATTTTATAATGAATATAGGAATTATTGGTGGTGGTATAATTGGCTTAGCTTTAGGATATAAACTCCAATGTGAAAAAAATAATAATATAGATATCTTTGAAAAAGAAAAAAAAATAGGTTTTCATCAATCTGGAAGAAATAGTGGAGTTTTACACTGTGGTATAGGTTATAAGTCAGGATCTTTAAAAGCTAAGCTTACTGTTTCTGGTATAAAGCAAATGGTAAATTATTGTAAGATTAATAAAATAGATTATGATATATGTGGAAAAATTATAGTTGCAACATCAAATAATGATATTAATTTGATAAATGTTATGGCTAAAACAGGTAAAAAAAATGGATTAAATGGGTTAAAGTTTTTAACACAAAGTGAATTAAAAAAAAGAGAGCCTTTTGTTAAATCTTTAAAAACATTATTAGTGCCTGATGAAGGTATTGTTGATTATAAAGGAGTTATTAATTCAATGTCAAACAATATCAAAGAAAGTGGTGGTAATATTTTTCTTTCTTCAAAAATTAAAAAAGTAAAAAAAATTAAAAATAAAATATATATTGATAATTTTTCAAGAAAAGGTTATGAATATATAATTAATTGCACTGGTTTACATTCTGATTTAACATATAAAAAATTATCTAAAGAAAAAAGAAAAATGAAAATTGTCCCCTTCAGAGGTGAATATTATAAACTAACAAAAGATGCTAAAAAGTTAGTTAATCACCTTGTATATCCAGTTGGAAATCCAAAATTTCCATTTCTTGGAGTACACTTTACAAGAATGATAAATGGTGATAGGGAAGTTGGTCCTAATGCAGTACTAGCATTTAAAAGAGAAGGTTATAGTAACTTTGATATATCAATAAGTGATATGATCGATTATTTATCATATCAAGGGTTTTTAAACTTTATAAGAAAAAATTTCCTTTTTTGTATTAATGAATTCTCAACTTCATTTTTAAAATCCTCTTTTTTAAATAAAAGTCAAGTTCTCATACCTGAAATAAGATCTAAAGATATAAATAAAGGTTCTTGTGGCGTAAGAGCCCAAGGTGTTGATACTAAAGGTAATCTAATGATGGATTTTGATATAATAAAATTGAATAATCAAATACATGTTCTAAACGCACCCTCACCTGCAGCTACATCTTCACTAGCAATAGCAGATTATATAATTGATAATTATATAAAATAAATTTTACTTATTTTTTTAATAATGTATTTAAATAGGTTGTAAATACATTTTATATATATATTAACATGATTGATTTTTACAGACATATTTAATAATTATTTGATGAACATAAATGAAAATATATATAATATTATTTTTTTTAGCCATGGTCTCTAAAACTGGTATTGAAACACCTGATTTTAATATAATAAAAAAATTTAAAGATTTTGAATTGAGAGATTACGGATCTATAATCATTGCAACAACCACCATGGAGACAGATTTTAGTCAATCAAACAGTATTGGATTTCAAAGAGTAGCTAGTTATATTTTTGGTGGTAATGATAAAAATATGAAAATTGAAATGACTGCACCTGTGATGACATCTTTCAATTCTTTAAATAAAAATAAACAGCAAATATCATTTGTTATGCCAAAAAAACATAATTTAAGTACTCTACCGCTTTCCAAAAGAAAAGATGTTACAATAAAAGAAAAAGAACTTGGTGTAGTTGCTGTAATATCGTTTGGTGGTTGGGCCACAGAAGAAAAAGCAAATAAATATATAAAAAAACTTAAAATTTTAATGGAAAATGAAAACTTAAAAACATCAAATGAAATAATTATTGCTCAATATAATTCACCCTGGATAATTCCACCTTTTAGAAAAAATGAAATCTTAATACCATTGTATAAAAATATTAAATAAGGTTTGTTTTAATAAATTGTATAATAAAAACAAATTGTTAAAATACTTCTTAATAAATTAGAAAGAATTATTAGAAATTTTTTTATTTTCTATATTTTTGATATGTTAAACGGAACACATAGTTATATTGAGGATGATCGTAATAAAAATATAAAAATTTATATTAATGGGGCAATTGTATCAAGATCAGAGGCTTCCATTTCTGTTTTTGATAGTGGTTTTCTTTTAGGAGATGGTATATGGGAGGGGATTAGATTTTTAAATGGTGGATTAGTATCTATTGATGAGCATTTAAATAGGCTTTTTTTTGGGGCAAAAAAGCTTGATATTGAAATTGGTTGTTCTAAAAAGCAATTAGTTGAAATTATTAATAAAACTTTAATAGCTAATAATATGCAAAGTGATGTTCATATACGTCTTATTATATCTAGGGGCCTTAAGAAAACACCTTATCAACATCCGAATGCAACTATAAAAGGAAGTACAATTGTTGTTATTCCAGAATATAAAAAAGCAGATAAAACTATTAATAAAAATGGTATTAATCTTGTGACAGTAGATACACGTAGAGGAACTCCTTATACTCAAGATCCACGTTTAAATACTTTAAGTAAAATAAATTGCATATTAGCATGTATTGAAGCAGATAAAGCTGGAGCAGATGAAGGAATTATGCTAGATATTAATGGAAATGTTTCAACATGTAATTCAACNAATTTTTTTATTGTAAGAAAAGGAGAGGTTTGGACTTCAACAGGGAAATATTGTTTGCCTGGTGTAACCAGAAAAATGGTTATTGATATATGTAAAGAACAAAGCATTCCAATTTTTGAAAAGGATTTTAGTATTGAAGATGTTCATACATCAGATGAGGCGTTTGTTACAGGAACTTTTGCAGGTATAATTCCTGCTATTAATATTGACGGTTACAAAATATCAAATGGTAAAAGAGGAAAATTAAGTTATTCATTGCAAAAATATCATGCTAAAAAATTAATTAAACTATATCCTAAAACTTATTAAAATTGAAATCTTCTTTTATAGCAATGTGGTCGGGCCCAAGGAATATTTCATCAGCATTAATGCGGTCTTTTGAAAATCGATCAGATTGTTTTGTTAGTGATGAACCATTTTACTCNTATTTTTTATCTAAAACTAAATTGAAACATCCATTATATGATGAAATTATTAAATCAGGTTTAAATGATTATAATCAAATCATTAAATATATTACTGGTTCTATCCCAGCATCAAAAAAAATTTGGTATCAAAAACATATGGCACATCATATTTTAGAGGGAAATAATATAGAATGGGTTAAACATATGAAAAATTGTATACTTATTCGTCATCCAAGTGATGTAATATTATCATATTCTAAAAAAAATAAAATTCATAATATTGAGCAATTAGGATATTTACAACAAATTCAAATTTATAAGATTTTAACTGAAGATTTAGATATTCATCCAATTATTATAGATGCTAAAGATTTACTTACAAATCCTCAAAAGATGTTAACTGCATTATGTAAGAATTTGCAAATTAAATTTGATGATAAAATGTTATCATGGCCAACTGGAATTCGTAAAACTGATGGAGTTTGGGCAAAACATTGGTATAAAAATGTTGAGTCTTCAAATGGATTCAAACCATACAATAAAACTGACAGAAAAATACCAACTAAATATCATAGTATAAATGATATATGTTTAGAGCATTATAATTTTTTATATCAAAAAAGAATTATCTCAACTTAAAATCATCAGATTTTTTTAATCATTATCACTGTATTTAAAAATTTTACATTCATGTAAAATTATACTTAAAAAATTTAAAATTTTAATAACTAATAATTATAATTATTTATATATTAATTGATTTTTATTAAAATTATTAATAATTTAAGGAAGTTTGTGAATTTTTTATTAAATATTTAAAAAAATAATTTATGTCTATTGAATTTTATTATTTAGATTTTTTTTCAATAATTAGTTTGATTTTTTTATCATTATCTTTCGTTAAAAATTTTGACCAAAAAAAACAAAAGATTTTTGTAAATGCTGATTACGAACATTATCCTAATACATGGGATGAAATGTTTAAAAATGATGGTAAAGTAAGAAAATCATATAAATTTTTAGAAAAATTTTTAAATAATTCTTCTTTTGAATCAATAAAAGAAAAACAAGATTTTTCTGATCAATTTTTTATGAATCAAGGAATAACATTTACAGTTTATGATAATGACCAAGGTATAGAAAGAATATTCCCCTTCGATATCTTACCAAGAATAATTAAACCTAATGAGTGGGATACTATTGAAAAAGGTATTATACAAAGAGTGAAAGCTCTTAATCTATTTTTAAAAGATATTTATAATGATCAGTATATTCTTAAAGATCAGATTTTCCCATCAAGGTTATTATTGACTAATCCATATTTTTTAACTCAAATGAAAGGTTTAAAAACACCACTTGATGTATATACACATGTATCAGGTGTAGATCTTATTAGAAATAATGATGGGAAGTTTTATGTCTTAGAGGATAATTTAAGAACACCTTCAGGTGTATGTTATATGCTTGAAAATCGAGAAGTTAGTAGAAAATTATTTCCCTCAATTTTTCCAAATCAAAATGTATCAACAGTTTCAAGTTATCCCCAAGTGCTTTATAATCAATTGGCATCTTTAGTAAATAAATCAAAACCAACAATTGTTCTTCTTACACCGGGTTCATTTAATTCAGCATATTATGAACATACAACATTAGCAAGATTAATGGGTGTTGAGCTAGTTGAAGGAAAAGATTTAGTAGTTGATAATAATTTTGTATTTATGAAAACAGCTACCGGTCTTCAAAAAGTTGATGTCATTTATAAAAGAATTGATGATGAATTTATAGATCCATTAGTTTTTAATGATTCGAGTTATTTAGGTATAGCCGGAATAATGAATGTTTATCGATCAGGAAATGTTGTTTTAGCAAATGCACCTGGAGCTGGTATTGCTGATGATAAAGCTTCATATGTTTATGTCCCAGAGATGATAAAATATTATCTTAATGAAAAACCAATTTTGAATAATATTAACACTTTTCAACTTGGTAAACCTGATGAGCTTGATTATGTTTTAAAAAATATTAATAAAATGGTTATAAAAAAAACTGATGGAAGCGGTGGTTATGGTATGTTAATGGGAAGTAATTCATCAGATGAAGAAATAGATAATTATGTTAAGCAGATAAATAAGAACCCCTCAAATTTTATAGCTCAACCTACTCTTAATTTATCAACTACTCCATGTATAATAGATGAAACTTTAAGTCCTAGATGTGTTGATCTGAGGCCATTTGCAATTTTTGGAGGTGAGGGTATAAAAGTTTGTCCTGGAGGTTTATCTCGAGTTGCTCTTAAAAAAGGTTCTTTGGTTGTAAATAGCTCTCAGGGTGGTGGAAGTAAAGATACTTGGGTTTTAGAAAAAAATCATAATGTTAAGTAGAGTTGCAAATAATTTATTTTGGATGGATAGATATATGGAAAGAAGTTTTGGTCTTCTAAACCTTATAAATACTAATTATAATTCGGCATTAGAATCAGGTGATTATTCATCTTGGATAGATATTTTAAATAAATATTTAAATATAAGTGAAAATTTTAGTACTCCTGATAATTATGATGATACTATATCAATAATTGATTATATACTTTTTGATGATACCAATCCCAATACTCTTTTAAATACAATTACACATTCCAGAGAAAATGCTAGAAATGTTCAAGAGCATATTTCTAGAGATATATGGCTATCTACAAATAAATACTATCTTTATATTTCAAAAAAAACCAATAGAACAAAATTTAAAAAATCAAATCCGATCGAATTTCTTGAAGACTTAAAAAAATTTAATATGATTTATTTAAGTAGTGCATATGTAAGTCAAGAAAGAGGAAGTGCATATTGCTTTATGAATTTAGGTAAATATCTTGAGAGAACAATTTTCAGTATTGATATTTTAACTTTTAAAATATTAGAATTATCTGAAAATAATCAAAGTTTAATTGAAAGTTTGTTTTTAAAAAATTTAATATTTCTAATGGGAGGTTATCAATTGTATGTTAAAACTTATAAATCAATTTTTAACATTGAAAATATTATTGAAATGATAATTATAAATGAATTTTTCCCAAGATCTGTAAAGTATAATCTTAATAGGATTACTCAAAATATTATTGAATTAGATCAATATAATCAAATCATTGGAGAAAATGAGTTAGTTTTTAATGCAAAAAAATTACAAAATACTTTGACCTATACAACCATTAATTCAATTAAAGAAATTGGTTTAAATTCGTTTTTACTTGAATTGAAAAATGATCTAAATAATTTATCACAACTAATAAATCAAAGATATTTTTCTCAATTATAATTATGGCTAGACTTTTTTTAAAACATTCAACTTCTTATTCTTATTCTCAGTTAATTACAGAAAGTGCAAATCAAATATTATTGTATCCCTATAACGATATAAATCAGCAAATTGTTAATCATACAATGAAAATAACAAATGATCCTTCAATATTTACATATTTAGATTCTTACAATAATCGTGTTGGTTTTTTTAACTATTTACATCCTCATGATAGCTTAATTATAATATCAGAAGCTGAAATTATCTCAAAAAAAATAGAAATTCCTTATATTGACTTAAAAATTTCATCTCAATGGGAAATGATAGAAAAATTATCTGATAGAGCTGATTTTTTTGAATTTATTTATACAAATAACCTTTCAGATAAAACAGCTCTTAAAATTATAAATAAATTAAAGAAAGCAGATCTAACACCACTTAATACTGCATTTGAATTAAATTCATACATATACAAAAATTTTGATTATGTAAAAGGTATAACTAATGTAAATACAAACGTTGATGATGTATGGAATCTTAAGTCAGGTGTGTGTCAAGACTTTACTAATATTATGCTTCAATTATGTAGGTTATGTAAAATTCCATCAAGATATGTTAGTGGTTATATTTGTGAGTCAAAAGGTTTAAGAGGATATGGTTCCACACATGCTTGGGTTGAAGTTTTTATTCCAACTTATGGTTGGTTTGGATTAGACCCTACTAATAATTGTTTTGCTAATGATCTTCATATCAGGCTTGCCGTTGGTAAAAATTATAATGATTGTTCTCCTGTAAAAGGAGTTTATACAGGAAATGCTAATCAGCAGATGGAAGTTAAGGTTCATATGGCTTTAAAAAAATCTGAAAGTTATTTTCCTAAAACTGAAATAATTCCATTTGATAAAAATGATAANTCAGTTGAGTTAGAACAGATGAATAGTTATAGACANAANCTAGAAAAAAAACAGCAACAGCAACAGCAACAACAACAATAATTAATTAAAATGGTGTATGNTCTGGCTCGATTAGTTCAACAATTTCCCATTTTCCATTTTNATTTTTATTTAGTGTATAGTCAAAATAAAAAGCATGANTAGGAAAATGTGTAATNATTTTAGTGAATTTAANATGATNTTTATTTTTTTGATTGTATTCTAATTGTTCAAGATTTAGTCCTATTCCTTCAAGTCCACCACCTCTNAAAAAATGACCTAACATTTGAATATGACCTTCAGTTCCNCCACCATCTCCCCAATTAGTAACAAAGTCTTTTGAAAAATTTTCTGTGTGCATTTNAAAATCTTCATTAATCAATCCTTGTAATGAACCCATTACAATTTCCCACATTGGTTTTATTTCATTAGGGAGATNTGGGTTTAAACCCAGATTTAAACGTTCTTCTGTATATAAAATATTNAGTTTTGCTTTNAGTTTTCCAAAATGTACAAAAAAATCATAAGTTAAATCTTCATCTTCATAGGAATAATCACCCATTCTTTTATTTTCAATTTTAGAATNNANATTNTCAATACCAATTTTAAGAGTGTCTGTATTATTTATTTTTTCTGGATTTATTGATATTCTNAATACATCCTCNGACATTTTATATTCTTNAGTGTTACCTTTAAGGTTTTTGTTGAAAACAAAATGCCAATCATTTTCACTNACAGGAAAAACATANAAACTATANGAACCTTGAACTAATCTTAGATTNTTTATTATAATATCTTTATTNAANGATACTATAGTTTTTTTATCACTAGAAAATGTCCAATTTTCATTAAATGGAATTGATTTNCCCCATATTTTCTTTTTTTTATTTATTTGTTGGTANTAATTAATTTCAAAAAAAGAGTTTTCAATTTTTTNAGAAAAACTTACTTTTTTNGCAGATTTTTTNTTGGCAAATGAAAAATTTGATGAAGAAAAAAGAAATATTANAAAATAAATGAAAGAAATTTTCATTAAGATGTAATTAAGTTATTGGTATTGCAGTATCAATTCCGCCAATATCACTCATTGGNAAATTTAATTTTTCCATTATTGACAAGTAAACTCCCTCAGAGTTACCTCCATTATACTCAAGTTCCCTTCCAGGTAAAATTTTTCCGCCAGCNCGTCCTGCAATCATCATAGGTAAATTGTAAGATATATGTTCATTACCATCATTGAAAGGAGCACCATAAAGAATTAAACTATTGTCAAGTAAATTTGAATCACCTTCTTTTATATTTTTTAATCTATTAAAGAAATATGCAACTTGTTCATGATGATATTCAATAACTTTTTTATATTGATTATATTTTACATCAATGGAGCTCCACCTTGTACTAGCATCATCATCAATTGACATTCCAGAAATATCTCTCCAATGAGAAAGAGCGTGCCACATTCCTTTCACTCCAGGAACAAAATCTACATATCTATTACTTTGTTCATGATCAAGCATAAAAGTAGCAACACGTGTGGANTCAGTCCAATAAGCTAANACCATCATATCAAACATTAATNTAAGATAAGAAGTATAATCTTCTGGTATACCCTCTGGNGGTCTTGGAAAGGTTGCTGCTTTTTGTCTAGCATTTGCTCTNCTTGTACTTGCCATAGCACTCATTTGTTTTTCAACACTTCTAACTGCTTCAAAGTATTCATCTAATCTATTTTGATCNGCTTTACCAACTCNTTTTCTTAAATCTTTTGCATCAGTTAAAACAGTATCTAATATGCTATTGATTTGACTTGAATCTTGATTTTGNTTAGATANGCCAGTTAATCTGTCGTAAATCGCTCTAGGTTCATAAATTCTAGGAACAGGAGTTGACTCATTTCTCCATGAAATNTTNCTTCTAAGNAGTGACTTATTAAAAGANCCTTCAGGTTTAGAAATTAATTCAAGGGAAGAAAATGGAGTTTTATCTGAAAGTTTGCTTGCAATTATTTGATCCATTGAAGCGCCACCTGATTGTTTAANATGACTAATNCTATCACCNTCAACACANGGACGNACCAACCATGTAGCAGCNGCACCAGGATGACTNCCTTTTGTTTCNCTACCAAGGCCTGAAATAAATTGAACATCATTTTTTAANCNATCAAATGATTTCATNTAAGGNTTCATTTTTANAATTTTNGAATTAAAAGTTTCTGGTTTCCAAGCATCAGTAGGAATACCATTTGGCATNTAGACGCAACCCATTCGAATTGGAGTTTCAATTGATTTAGAAGCAGCTCTTAAACTTCTNGGAGTCATAACGTCTAGTAAAGGAAGGCCAAGAAAAGCAGTAGCAGTTCCAACTGCNCCTCTTAANAATTTTCTTCTTGANATTTGCCAATCACTCATTATTAATCACCTANNNAAATATCGTTAATTTATAGGATTTTTCCTAAACCTAAATGGTTCACTTAATACAACTTCATATATCAATTGTCTAGATTGAAAATTATTATCTTTTAATTTATTTAAAATAGTAAAAATGCTTCTTTCGTCAGCAAGATGTAAATCCCTACTAATTGCGTAAGATAATAATCGTGAAGTTATATGTCTTATAAATTCATCTCCTTTTTCATTAATAATAAATTCCCTCAATTCATAAAAACCATCNATACTTTTACCATTTGGTAAAATTGTAGATGTATTTTGTTTTTCAGCTCTAATTCTTCCAACTGCATCAAATTGTTCTAACGCTAATCCATATGGATCAATATTATCATGACATCCNGCGCAAACCACATCTTCTCTGTGAGCAGCTAACATTTCTCTTAAACTTTTTGCTTCTGATCCTTTTTCATCAGAACCTAATGCNGGAACATTTGGTGGGGGTGGGGGTGGAGGTTCACCTATNACAACGTCAAGAATCCATTTTCCTCTAAAAACAGGGCTTGTCCTTCTTGGNGATGANGATACTGTTAATACTGCTGCTTGGCTAAGTAAACCGCCTCTTTTTTTAGTATTATCAAAACTAACTCTTTGCCAATCTTCGCCTATTAAATTAGCTTCGTAACCATAATGTTCTGCTAAATCTTTGTTCATATATGTTCCATCATCATCTAGTAATTTGAATAAAGATTTATTGTTTTTCACAACATCAGCAAAAACATAAACACCTTCATTTTTCATTGCATTCAATTTGTTTTTTGTAACTTCAGGNAATCTATCTGAATCAGGGTTATATGTATCACCTAAACCTTCGGTTCTTAACCATTGGACAATAAATCTTTCAAAAAATCTATGAGCTTTTGGATTATTAAGCATCCTATCAGTTTGTTTTATTAATTCATCTTCGGAATTTAACTTTCCATTTTTAGCAATATTTAATAATTCTTCATCAGGGGTACTTGACCAAAGAAAAAAAGATAATCTGGTTGCTAAGTCTATACTTTCAATTGGATATATATCAAGATTTTGTTGATCAATTTGTTCATTTCTTAATAAAAAAGATGGAGAACAAAGTGCAGCTTTTATTGGTGTTTGAATTGCTATATCATAAGGAATATTTTTATTAANATTATCTTTAAATAATTTTAAATATCTATTNANNTCANCTTCAGNNGGNTCTCTTCGAAANACTTTTGTTAAANANGNNNNAAGAACTTNNNTTGCTGCATNTTCNGNAGAAANATATTCNGGATGAATAGTTTTAATATCCNCATTCCATAAGAAACTAGAATTATTTAAGTCATTGAAATTTATTGATTGAGTTAATAATTGCATTTCTTTAAATGAATGTGATTTTGTAAAATATTTAAGTTCTTTCACTCCAGGATAAATGTCTATTCTTTCATTTGAGGCTTTTTGAGCTGCTAAATATAATTCTTTAGAAATAAATCTATCTTTCTCTAAGGTATTTTCATCAAAAGAATGTTCAATACCAATAGTTTTGCCAAAATCTACAATTGAAAAAAAATATTTATTGAATTCTTCCTCGTTTCCAACTACGTCATAGAACTCGATCATGTCAATTATTCCATCATTAGTACAATCTTTTCCATTATTTACTTTTTTTGTACATAAAATATCAACTTCTTCAAATGGAGGAAAATTTCTTGGAAGTTCTTCATATACACGTTTGGATTGGCCCTTACCAATTTTAAAGAGATGACCATCATCATCAAATTTTTGAAAATTATTTGCTGAAATCAAAAATTTTCCATTTAGGAACAAAGAGGCTTGTCCATTAGATACATTTAAACCTATAATGTTGGTTTTATTTTTATCAATTTGTAGGTTATCTACTTCAAGTCTTTTATTTCCCTGAATCATATATGAAATTGAATTTTCATCAAAGTATAGTTGTTTTGACTTACGTAAAAAGCCATCTAAATGTGTTGATTTAAGAAATACTCTTCCTGTGTTACCATTAATTTTTGCAAATATAGAAAAATTATCATTTAAATTAATATTTTTAGATTGATTTTTAGATGCTACAAACAATGCTTTTTCTGCTTTGTAAGGAGCTGATGGTTTCATGAAAACAAGTTTTTCATATGCTTCTTTATTTGACCAAACTTTGTTTATGATAATATTTGCCGCATTTAATGATTGTTCAAACCATAATGGTTCTGTTGTGAGAGTGGTTATATCATTATCAAAAGCATCTTCAACAACCAATTCAACTGGAAGTAAATTTTTAGGTAAATCATTCATTTCAAATATGTCTTCTACACTAAAATCATATTGATGTTTTGTTAATCTACTTGGAATTAAATAACCAGGGTCATGAGGTATTTTAGTAATATCAACATTTTCTAGAGTATATGATAACCAATTTACCAATTGATTTCTTGCTTCATCAGTTAAGGGGTCTTCTTCTGGAGGTGGCATTTTTTTTTGATTTATCATATTTAAAGCTCTTGAATAAATATTTCTATATTCCCAAACATCTAATTCTTTATCTTTTTCTAATGTTGTAAAATCTATACCTGCTTCAGTTGCCCAATCGCCACCATGACATTTAAAGCAACTTTCAAAAATTTGTTTTATTGCAATGTCGGTATTGGGACTTTTGGTTGACGAGATTCCAAAAGAAGATAATAGAAGGTATATTAATATTATTTTTTTCAACAAAATTCACCCATAATCGAATAGTATAATTATAACAATAAAATATAATGATGTATTTTTTAAAACGCAATTCAATCAATCAATATAAATTATCATTACTATAATAAAAATTAAATAGATTTAAACATGAAAAATATTCAAATACGAAAAGCTAACATTAAAGATGTTAAAACAATTTATAAGTTTATAAAAAAATTAGCTAATTTTGAAAAATGCCCAAATGAAGTAACTACTAATCTATCTTTGATAGAAAAAATATTTCAGGATAATTCAAATGTTTTTTCACTTATTGCATTTAACAATAATGAACCTATAGGATTTGCTGTATATTTTTTTAATTATTCAACCTGGACAGGTAAAAAAGGTTTATATCTAGAAGATTTATTTATAAACCCTGAAATGAGAAGTTATGGTGTTGGATTAAAAATGATGAAAAGTTTATCTAAAATTGCATTAGATAATGATTGTGCAAGAATGGAGTTTAATGTTCTTAATTGGAATACAGATGCGATAAAATTTTATGAGAAGTTTAATGCGAAGCCTATGAAAGGTTGGACCCTTTTTAGAATTGAAAGAAATGAAATAGAAAATATTAGTTTAACTTAATATTTTCATCAATCGAATTTTTGAAAAGTTCAAATTCTTTAGAGCCGTAAAACATAGAACTAATTATTTCTATAACTTCTTTTGTTATGTTTTCTGGGTTTTTATTTTCTTTTTTTAAATAAAATATAGAACCATCTAGAGAAACTAACTTATTTGTATGATAGCCTAATATAATTTCAGTATTAAAATAATATCTTATTACATAAGCACATGATAAGGATGTATTAATAAATAATTTATCAAAAACCTTTTCATTTTTAATAGTTGTATAAAGTTTTCTTGAGGAATTTTTCATAATTTTTTTTGATGAGCTTAAAGATTCTAGTACTTTAACCTTTTTTTTATTTTCATTCGCAAAAATTAGGCAGATAAATAATAATATATAAATCAATATGTTTTTAAACATTATAGTTTTAAGATTTATTAAATTTTAGGAATAATTAAAAGATATTCACAAGGAAAAAAATGATAGTACTAATGTCATGTAATGATAGACCTGGAATTGTTTCGATTTTATCTGATATTGTTTTTAGAAATAAAGGTAACATACTAGATCTTCAACAACATGTTGAGATCGAAGAAAATAGATATTTTATGAGATTATCTATAGATAATTCAACTTTAACAAATGATTCTAAAAATAAAATTAAAGAAGAAATTAATAATTCATTTATTGATTTTGATGCGAAAATTAGTTTTTTTGATGAAATAACTCCAATTTCAATTGGAGTTTTTGTTACTAAAGAATCTTTGCCACTTTATGATATTTTAATCAAACATAATTCCGGAGAATTGAATTGTAATATACCAATCATAATTAGCAATCATGAAGATCTAAAATATATTGCTGACAATTTCAATATTCCTTTTGCTCATTTCTCAATAGATGCAGATTCAAAATTTGATCAAGAAAAAAAAATTATTAAAATTTTAAAAGATTATAAAGTTGATTTAGTTGTTCTTGCAAGGTACATGCAAATTCTAACTTCTAATTTTGTAAAAAATTTTACTTCAATCAATATTCATCATAGTTTCTTGCCAGCATTTAAAGGTAAAAATCCATACAAGCAGGCTTGGGATAAGGGAGTAAAAATAATTGGTGCAACTGCTCATTATGTAACTGAAGAGTTAGATGAGGGGCCTATTATATCACAAGATGTTTTTCCTGTCAATCATAATTTTTCAGTAAAAAAATTAATTGAGGTTGGACAAAATATTGAACGAAGAGTTTTAACCTCTGCATTAAAATCTCATCTTGAGCATAAAATTATAATATATAAAGGCAGAACTATTGTTTTTTATTAAATGTTTTTTTGGTTTTTTTTTAAATTTTAATTCAAAAATGATTAAAATCATATTATGTTTAATTTTTATTATACTTTTACCAAATTTAGTTTTTACTCAAACAGAAATAGATATTTTATATACTAGTAACACTAATGGTGCCTTAGAAAATTGTAGATGTCCAAATAAAGCATTGGGTTCACTTGAAAAAAGAAAATATTTTATCGATGAATGGTATAATAATAAACCAAATACTCTTTTTTTGGACTCTGGAGATTTCTTATCTGCTAAGAAAAATGAATTTAAAGATAGTATAGCATTTAAGATTTATGAAATGCTTCCGTATGATGCTATTGGTATTGGTGATCAAGAATTTTATAATGGAATAAATTTCATTACAAATTTAATTGACAACTCTACACTACCATTTATTTCACTAAATATTTCTATTCCAAAATTTAAAAATGTTAATGATTATATTATATTAAACAAAAAAAATATAAATTTTGGAATTATCTCAATTATTGATCCGGATATTTTCAAGTTTTATCCTAAAAGAATAAGGAATAACGTTGAAGTATTTGATTTTAACGTAAAATTAGATGATCAAATTAAATTTTTAAAAAACAAGGTTGATATAATTATTTTATTGTCTCATATTGGTATTGAAAAAGATCGGGACTTAGCAAAAAAGAATAATCAAATAGATATAATTATTGGAGGACATTCCCAGTCTTTTCTAGAAAAACCTGAAAAAATTAATAATACAATAGTTGTACATTCAGGAAAAGATGGTTACAATGTTGGACATTTGAAAATAAAATTAAACAAAAAAAATAAAATTCATAAATTTAATGGTGAATTAATTCCAATGACTTTAGATATGAAAAGTGATTCAACAGTTTTAGAAATGATCAAAAACTATCACACACTAAATCAAAAAAAAGATATCAAATTAAAAAATGATTGATTTTTTTGATAAAATTCCTTTTTCTAATCCAATCATTTTATCAATTTTTATTGTATTGTTTATAATAACCTTTTTATCAATTTTAAAAAAAATAATTAAAGTTGGAATTGTAATTTTTATTTTATTTATTTTTTTTATGATTTATTCAGTTTATACTGGTAAAGATGCTATTGAAGAAATTAATGCTATTTTAGATCAAGCATATGAAATAATTGAAGATTCAATATCAAGCTTTGGTGAAAATCTTAAAGAAAAAACATCGAATGCTGTTGAAGAAAAAATAAACAATGTTATAGATGAAACTTTCAATTCTAATAAAAATTAATTATTGATTATTTTTTCTTATCCTCCTGCTTAAAACTTTTACAATCCCTTGCATAATATCCATTCTACTTGCCATGAGATCATAAAAATCCTCACCATAAATTTCAAGTAATGTAGTTTCTTCTTTAGTTGTGATTGATGCTGACCTAGGCTCTTGATCAAGTAATGCCATTTCACCAATACAATCTCCTTTTGATAAAGTAGTAAGTTCTTTATCATCAATATGAACTTTCACTGAACCACTTATTATTATAAACATTGAATCTCCATTATCACCATGATTCATGATTGTTTCATCAGCAGAAAATTCTCTTTCTTTTGCTATTTGAGCTATATTGGATACTTCTTGACCAGAAATATCCTTGAATAGATCAACACCTTTCATAAATATCGTTTTTTCTAAAGTTGAGTACATAGATAGGTTATCTAAAATAAATTTTTCTGATGGAAAGTCCGAAACATTTTTTAATAATGATTCTTTTTTTTTCCAATTAATTGAACACAGTTCTTTTATTTTAAAATCAGTTGAAATTTGAGACCATTTAATTTCATTTAAGGAGTGTTTTTTTCTCATAAAATAATCTAAGCTTAAAGCTACATTCCAAGAATTATCTAAATTAAACCAATTTTTTATTTCATTTGATTTATTTAACTCCTTAGAATTTTTTATTTGTTTTTCTTGAGTAAGATCAAAAATAGGAATTAAATGTTCTCTTATTTCTAACGAAAGAAGATTTTCAAGGATTTCTAAAACATTTGATTGAGAATTTGATTCTTTTGAATTAATAGCATTAAGGTAAGTTTCTATTGGACTATCAGGGAATGACAAAAGAGCTAGTTTTAGAATTATCGACCTTTTTTTATTTAATGACGTAATCAATTGATCTGTTATTAAAAATGCATCATCATCATTTTTAAATTTTTTAATTAGTTCTAATTCTAATTTGCATTCACTTACTAAATTGATTAATAGTTTTTCAGATTTTTCAATAGTATTCTTATCTAAAGGTAATCTTTTTGCTAATTTAATTAGCGTATCAGAAAGTTCTTTGATTACATCGAGGTTGTTTTCATAATTGCTATCAAAAAGTTTTTCAGGATTAACATTTTTTCTGTAATCACTTATTGCTCTTATTGGACCTATAAGAGCATTTCCACTTTTAGATTTATCATTTATTATTTGAATAAGATTTTTTGACACAATATTTTTATCAAAAGATCTTAGGGATCTTCTTGAGGCTGGTAATGTATTTGAATTATTTAGGTTATTAATCAATGGGATTATAAGATTGGTATCTTTTCTTTTTTCTGCAAGTTTAGCAGCATGAGTTCTTACATCAGATGATTGATCATTTAATAATTTTGCAAGTCCATTACTTGACAATATATCGGATATATGACCAACTGAATTCAGAGCAGCAAGTTTTGTTTTTTCGTTTGAATCAAATAACATAGAATTTATAGTTTTTCTAGCGTTATCTTTATTTTTATTCATTAAAATTAAGCTTGCACATGCTGCAGCTCGAATGATTTGATTCTCATGTTCAATAAATTCTGTTAATTCATCTGAAACTTTATAATTTTTCCTTATTCCAAAGCTTATAATTGCTCTTGAAGCAAGTAATTCATCTGTATTATTAATAATAGGGTAAATCATTTCATTTGAAATGATATTTGAATGTTTACTTGTCATAATTAATAATTTACCTTTAATCTCATTTGAACCGTTTTCAAATAAGTTTATCAAATCTTTTTTCCATGAAGTAAGTGATAACCCTTTCATTGTATCTAAAGCAAATAGTTTTTGATTATCATCGCCCTGCAATAATGTTTTTTTTATCGTGTTAACAATAGTTCGATCATTAATATCAATATCTAATTCTTCAAAATCTATTCTTCTTTTTTCAATAGCTTTTGTAAGTTCAGAGACATATCCTTTTTTTAATTTAAAATTTAAAATAATCCATAAAATTAACATTCCTAGTGATGGTATAGATAGCCATCTTATATTATCATGAGTTTCAAAACTCAACAAGAAAGATATTCCAATAATTAATAAACCTGCAATTCCTCCAGCTGCATTTTTTAAGGTTCCATCAATAAATGGCTTTGCTTGAGTTTTATGGTCAATTGGTACTGGTAACCATAATAGTTGTTTTGTTGTATCGAAAATAGTAAATCTAAAAATATTTTCACTTGCTTTTGCTAATATGGCAGTAAAAATCACAGGNAATATTAGTATTGAAGCTGAACCGATTAATAAAGCAAGTGGAAGCATCATTACTCCCCATAAAACTCCAAACCTAGATAAAAACCTTCCTGTAACAAAAAACTGAATCATTACTGAAATAATTCCAATTGCACCATACATTGTCCCAAAAAGGGATGCCATAGCTTCTTCATCTAAATTAGAGCTAACAATCATCTTCATTTGAAAATCAACTAGTGCTGTTATTAATGCAGCACATATCGTTGTAAATGCCATTATTCTTAAATATTTTGATGGTATTAATTTTTTTGATTTTGATTCAGTAGAGTTTTTCATTACAATTGATTTACCTGAACCACGATTATCTATNTCAACATATTTTCTTGATAAAAAAGAGGTGATTGTTGCTAAACCAATAAAAATTGATGTTGCAGGCAATAAAATATCAGTTCCAAAAGAATTGATTATAGTACTCATTGAAAATCCAATTATACTATTTGCAATAGCTGCACCACTACCAATTAAGCTAAATAATCTTTTTGCCTCTCTTGCTTTGAAAGATGAACCAGTTAAAATCCAAAATTGAATTGTCATAAGTGTAAATATTACNTCTGACCAAACNTATAAAACTGGATATACCCAATCAGATAATAGGAATTGCATAGCAATAAAACTTATTGATGTAAATAAAAATGTAGATATTATTTGTGGAACTATTGGGATTTTAGATAAAAATTTAGAGGTTAATGCTATTGTTATTCCCATAATAATAGCTGTCAAAATCATCATGTGTGGTAAATAAGCAGGATCAAATCTACTTAAAAAGAAAGTATCTCTTGCTGTTCTACCAAATAAAAATGAACCAATTAAAAAAAAGAAACTTAAAAAAAATGGTAGAATTTTTTTCCCTTCACCATTTTTAATCTGTAGAGCACTTCTTAAGAAATTCATTTTAGAAATCTAATATTGATTCAATAATCAAACTAATTATTAATAAAAATTTTTATTTTTTTTCTTTTTTATTTATTTCTTTTAACATTTCTTTTTTCCACCAGTGAGCTTCTTGGATACTTAAACCAGTTTTTTTAGCATTTAATTCATTTGACTTAGAAGTTTTTTTATTTTTTGAAATTATTAGATCATAAAATTCATCTGGTGATAAGTATTTACATCCAAAGGAAACTATTTGACGTCTTAAATCTTTATCATTCGTTATAATAATTGCATTTTTCATAGATTTTGCTTTTTCAATTATTATTGTATCCGCATCTTTTTGATTTCCACTAAAAAAAATATTTAAGTCCTTATTTGTTTGTGGAATTTGAAAGGGTTGATTTCCATCAAAAATTAGATGAATTTTTATTTTTTTTTTTAAACTATAATTTTCACAGTCATCAATTATTCTTTCAAGACAGTTTGGATAGTTTTTTTCTAATATATAGATATAATCAGGAATTGAATTTATAGTGTTGTGACCATCTACAATATACTTAACCATTGTTATTTTCTTTTTCAGAAATAGTTTTCATAGAAAAAGCATGAATATCTTTTCCAATTAAATTACCTAAGGATTCATAAACTAATCTATGACGATCAATTAAAGATAGATTATTAAAAGATTTTGAAATTATCACTGCTTTAAAATGACCACCAGCATTTTGATTTTGTTTATGTCCAGCATGTTTATATGATTCATCTTCAATTTTGATATATTCAATATCAAGGTGATTTCTCAATAAATTTTCGATTTTTTCAAGTATTTTCACTTAAAGGAATGATTTTTAGAAATGAATTAGTGGCTCGGGCCGGAATCGAACCAGCGACACAAGGATTTTCAGTCCTCTGCTCTACCAACTGAGCTACCAAGCCAACAAGACTGAGAAATTAATCTTAAAAACAAACAAAAAGCAAATCGATTTAATAAAAATTATTTTTCTAAAATTTTACTAAATGATGGGATTTCATTTATTAAATCATTGGCATAATTTAGCCATAATTTATATGCAAAGTGTGTATTCAATTTTTTTTGTTTAACTATCGAAATTTCCCATGGTTTTGGTCTTATTTCATAACCTGAGTAATGAAGAATTTTTATTTTATTCAATTTTTTTTTAAAAAATTCCTCTGACCCATTTCCAGATGCTCCATAGTCTCTAAAATTATTATAATGATGAATTAATAATTGAGAAATTTTATTTTGAGAAAAAAAATTATTTATCATTTTTTGATCAAGAAGTTCTGAATTAGGATCATTTCTTTTTTTTACCATTTCTTTTAAATCTAAATAGGTTGATGAGGGTATTTTTTTTGAATCAAAACCAAACAAGCCAGTATTAATGCTTTTCCATTTAAATCTGGGCCCTTTACTATTTTTAAATCTTCCATCTTTTGAACCAAAAACTGGAAAAGAAAAATTAATAGAATTTGAAAAATTATCTAATGTTAACATATCACCATCAAAAAAAACAATTTTTGAGAAATCATTCTGATTAAATGCTTCAATGGTTAGGTATGCCAATCTATGTTTTTCATATTTGCAAATTGCATTTCTATAAATTTTGTCATTTATTTCAATCAATTCAATGTTTGATGATAAACTTTTTAATAGTGTTTGATTTTCATGACTTAATGGTGAAATGTTATTATCAAAAAAGATTCTTATATGATTTGAATTAAATGATTTGAGATGTTTTTTCATTGAATAAAGCATTACAGCTGTTCCAGGAAAAAATTCATCATTTGTAACAGTGCAAAATAAAATTTCATCATCTAAAGATTTCATTGAATAATTTTTTACTAAATAATTTATAAAAGTGTTTAATCTGTTTTTAAAATTTTTCATTATAATTTAATTTTTCTATGATTTTATCAGTTATTTTTGACCAAGTAAAATTTTCTAAAACTCTTTTTTTACCATTAATAATTAGTTTTTCTCTTAAACTTTTATCTTTAAGAATTCTATCTATTGCATGACAAATAGAATCTACATTATTTTCTTCTACAAGCAATCCGCTAACCTCATGTTCAATTGCATCTACAATTCCACCTGATCTACTTCCAATTACTGGAGAACCACAAAAATTAGCTTCTAGAAAGGTAATGCCAAATCCCTCACTGTCCCCAGATGGTAATAATTTACTAACCATAATGAAGATATTACTTTGAGAATAAAGATTTATTATTTTATCTTCAGGAACATAATTAATAAATGTAACATTTTTATTTAAACCTAAGTTATTTATTAGTTTAATAAGTTCTTNNTTGTAATTATCTTCATTNCCAGGTTTATAGTGTCCTGCTATTACATAATGAATTTTAGGATATATTTTAATTAATTTTTTAATTGATTTAATAACTANATCATGTCCTTTTCTTCNTATTACTCTNGATAGGGTGGTAATGATNAGTGAATTAGAATCTATATTATAATCTTTTAGAATNTTTCCATTTGNTTTTTTAAAAGAGAATTTTTTTGGGTCTATTCCATTCGGAATAAATTGAATATGATTTTTATTTGTTAAATTTTNACAATNTTTAAGAACAGCATTTTTCGTAAAATTACTTACGCANATTACAAGATTTGATGCTTTAANNACATTTNCAAATATTTTNATTTTATTTTTTTTTAAACTAGTTACCTCAAGTCCATGGCATACAATTATCATTTTTGATTTAGGAAAAATTTTTTTTAAAAAAACATAAGGTTTAGAAAGTAACCAAGTCGTTGCAATTATTGTAGAATTAGAATCATAAATTAAAATTTTGAATAAATAATAAAGAGAATAAATAAAATGAAATTGATGCCAATTTCTACCTTTCATTCTTGAAACAGAAAATTTTTCATTTTGATGAATTGATAGTTTATTATCTTTTCTTCTGGAATATACTTTTACAATATAATTTTTTAATGATAGTTCTTTAGCTATCCCATAAGACCATTCTTGAATACCACCCCCTTTACTTGGAGGGAAGTGAGTAGTTAGAATAATAAAAGTTTTTTTTATTGTCATTTCTATTTATTTAGTTAATTTAATCTACTGATGAAAATTATAATTGCAACTAGAAATGAACATAAAGCCAAAGAATTAAAACAGCTATTAAATTGTGATGGTTTAAACTTAATTGCTTTAAGTGAAATAGATCCTAAAAATAAAATAAATGAAGTTGAGGAAACTGGATCAACACTTATAGAAAATGCTTATTTAAAAGCACAAGAAATTCATGATAAAATCGGTTTACCTTGTATTGCTGATGATTCTGGGTTAGAGGTTGATTGTTTGAATGGTGATCCTGGTGTTTTTTCAGCTAGATATGCTGGTAAGGATTGTANTGTTGAAGATAATATCAATAAACTTTTATTTAAAGTTAAAGATTTTTCTTCAGATGAAAAAACTGCTTCTTTTAAAACTGTTCTTGCATATGTTGACAAAAAATTAAAATTTGATGTTATGGGCAAAGTTAATGGATTTATATCAGAACAGCAGATAGGTAATAATGGATTTGGATATGACCCAATTTTTATTGTAAAGGAACTTAGAAAAACATATGCGAGTTTGTCCTCCCATCAAAAAAGCAAAATTAGTCATAGGGCAGAAGCGGTAAGAAATATTTTAGTTAAATTTAGAGAATTTGATATAATTAAGTAAATTGTAATGTTAATAAAGGAGTCTCTATAGAAAAATAGCTACTTTAGTCTTTTGGATATGAGGATGTATCCATCGAAATATATAATTGTTTGCGGAGCTCAAATGTTTCAAATAGTCTGGCCATTTGTCAGAATAGTAGTTATAAANCTATTCTTTTTTTCATCTTTTTTGAAAAGTTTTCAAGATGAATCAAGTGNTTCNTTACATTTTAANAAAGANGTTTTTTTACNNCCTTACTCTCAATTTAGNGTATACCCATTCCCAGAATTCATTAATTCATCAATTTTTTTCCAATTTAATTCTCAATTAAAAAATAATATTTTAAAACCAAATTTTGAAATAGTTGATAGGTGGATAGATTTCTCAGATAGAGGAAATAATATTACTTTTTATGAATCCATGAATGGAAGATATGAAAAAATACCCTTTCAAATGACGCTTGAAGATTATTTTAACCAAAAATTAAAAATTAATAGACTTAATAATTTTAAACGTATTCAGGATATTGATGCAAATGAAATATCAGAAACTGTTAGTGGAGATGGTTTGGAATTGGTAGCTATAGATACAAGATTAGGAAGAGCTTCTTTAACAGTAAATGGAAATGTTAATTTATCAGGAAAATTAGTTTTTCAAGACCAGGAGCTTACAAGGTCAAATTTTAGAGAATCTCAAACTACGCATTTTGAATTTGATGAAACTCAACAGGTTATAGTTCAGGGTAAAGTAGGAGATAGGATTAATGTTGATCTTAACTACAATAGCGAAAGAGATTTTGATTTTGAAAATAATATTAAAATAAATTATAAAGGGACGGAGGATGAAATTTTTCAAACCCTTGAGGCAGGAAATATTTCTCTTTCATTACCATCTACTCAGTTTGTTACTTTTTCCGGTCAAAGTAAAGGTTTGTTTGGTGTCAAATCAACTATGAAACTTGGTCCTGTTGATATTACATCCATTGCATCTATAGAAAGAACAAAAAAAGATAAACAAAAATTCAATGCAGGATCAGAATCTCAAGGACAAACTGTTTCTGATTATAATTTTAGAGGTAATCAATATTTTTTTGTTGATAAAACGTTTAGAAATGGTGGGCTTTTATTAAATGAAAATGGAGATATTTTAACTGGGTCAAGTGGTGTGCTTTCTTTGCCTGGGTTTTATCCATTAAAGGATGGTAAGCATATTATTGGTAATGTAGTTATTGATGATATTGAAATTTATAAATCTGTAGGAGCAGCTGCAGGATCTGGTACTATTTATGGTTTGGCATATGTAGAACCAAATTTTTCATCGCAAACAAATAAATGGAGTGAACTTGATGAAGAATTTTCAAAAGATACAGAGGGAAGTTTTTTTAGGAGATTGATTAGAAACCAGGATTACATTGTAAGTGAAGATTTAGGATACATAAGAATGACTACTCCTGTCCAAAATGAAATTCTTGCTATTTCATATTCTTTAAAAGAAAGAGGACAAGAAGAACCCTTCAAAGTTATAGGTGAATTAAGTTCAACTGTTACTGAAGGAGATACAATTAATTTAAAATTAATAAAACCACTTACTCCAAATCCTGGGCATCCAACATGGCCACTAGAGTTTAAAAATGTTTACTATTTGGGTGCGAGAAATATAAACCCAGATGGTTTAAATTTAGAAATAACTTATAAAAACGGAAGTTTAGGCGATAATATAAGAGATGAAAAATCAGGAAAAACTTTTCTTAATTTATTTGGCTTAGATAGTTTAGATGCTAATGGGAATTTATCACCAGATGATTTAATTGATAGAATGAATCCTAACATTATAAATCTTGTCACTGGAGAATTATTTTTTCCAATGTTACATCCTTTTGAATATTTAGATAAAAATTTATCTAGTACATTTAATGAAGGAAATGGAAGTGGTGAATTAAGTGAAATTTTACCAGACTCTGCTTCTCTGTATAGAACAATAAATGATCAATATATTAGAAATGAATCTCAATTTGATATCAAAGTAGAATATCAAAATAAGAGTGCAACAATAAATTTAGGTGGTTTCACATTAGTTGAAGGAAGTGAGGAAGTATTATTAAATAATGTAATGTTGGTAAAAGATAAAGATTATGTTATTGATTATTTCTCTGGATCTTTGACTTTATTAACAGAAGCTTACAATGAACCTGGAGCTGACTTAGAGATTTTATTTGAAAGAAATGAAATAATGTCTGTAGATAAGAAAGCAATGATTGGAAGTCGAGCTCAAATGGATTTTGGTAATGATAATAGATCATTTATTGGAGCAACTGCACTATTTTATGATCAATCTGTGATAAATGAAAAAGTTGAGGTTGGTTATGAACCAATAAGAAATTTTATTTGGGACATTAATGGTAAACATTCTTTTGAATTAGATGGTTTAACAAGAGTAATAAATAAGTTACCAATAATTCAAACAGATCAACCATCATCTGTAGATATTGAGGGTGAAATTGCACAAGTTCTTCCTAATCCTAATCATATAAACAATAAGGCAACAGGTGATACAAAAGGTGTCTCGTACATTGATGATTTTGAGGGTTCAAAAAGAACAACCCATTTACCAATTAGAAGAAGATTTTGGTCGAAATCATCTTCACCACTTAATAAAAATCCATTATTAAGATCTGATTTGTTTTGGTATAATCCTTGGACACAAGTTGTTACTCAAGATATTTGGCCAAATCAACAGACCAGTTTGAGAGCTCAAAATCAATTAACTGATATTTTAGTATTAAATTATTCTAGGAGAGATAATCATAATCAAAATTTTATAAACCCTGATTCAAGTTGGGCAAGTATAACTTCTAGTTTGTATTCAAGCGATTATAATCAAACTCAAAGTAAGTTTTTTGAAGTTTGGTTGTTAACAGATCAAAATACTCAATCTAAAATGACAGTTGATCTTGGTTTTATTAGTGAAGATCAAAATGGAAATGGAGTGTTTGATACTGAAGATAAACCTGTTGGTGGCTTATTAACTGGAAACACTCTATTAGAAGATGAAGAGGATGTTGGCCTTGATGGTTGTAGTGATGAATATGAGGATGGATATGGAGGATGTCTTGATGGAATTACTTATGAACAAGCTCTTGAAAATCCATTTTATAGTGATTTAATTTATTCTGGTGATGATATTGATCTATCAGACCCAAACAATGATAATTGGAGCTTTAATGAAAGTACTTCAGAAGGAAGCGAGAAATATCAAAATATTAATGGAACTGAAGGAAATGGTACTTCTGATAGACCTTTAGAGGGTGCTAGATATCCTGATACTGAAGATATAAATAGAGATGGTAATTTTGATTCAAAGAATGATTATTTTACTTCTACATTTGATTTGAATGAGTTTTCAACAGATTGGGAAAAATATAACGCTGGATATAACATTACCAATATGGGTAAATGGAGATTATATAGAATACCGCTTAATGAATTTAAAAAAGCTCGAGCAAATGGTTCAATTACTTGGGATACAATCAAATTTATTCGATTGACATTATCAGGAAGCTCTTATGAAGATAAAGTTAAAATTGCGAAAGCTGAAATAGTAGCAAATCAATGGCAAGAATTAGGTGTTAAGGAAAACAATTCAATGTCTTATGACGAATCAGACACTTCTTTTGCTGTAACTGTTATTAATACTGAGGATAACATAGAATATGCAAGAAATGTTGAAGAAATTGGTGTACAAGGAGAATATGACCAGTTAAATGGAATTCAATTAAAGGAACAGTCTTTAGTTTTAAAATTTGAAAATCTTTTACCTGGGCATGAGGGTGCAGCTCAAAAAAATATTATGGAATTAAAAGGTGAAAGAGCACAAAGTTATTTAATGTATGAAAAAATGAAAATGTTCATTTATGGAAATAGTGATGATATAAATGAGGAAAATTCAGATTTAGAGTTTTTTATAAAGTTCGGAAGATCAAATGATTATTATGAAATAAGGTATCCTATTTATTCAGGTTGGGATAAGGTCAGAAAGAGAAATAATCTGGATTTGGATTTAAATTTTCTGACATCATTAAAGAAAAAAAATGATGATTATAAAAAATTTAGTGAAAATGATATTTTTAAAATAACTGATTCTTCAAGAGTTTATGTTCAAATTGATGAAAATAATAATGATTCATTAAGAACTTATACAATTAATGGCGATCCTGCTCTTTCAAGAATACAATATTTTATTGTTGGGGTGAAAAATAAAAATAATTTAAATCCTATCTCTGGACAAATTTGGTTGGATGAACTTAGACTTTCACAAGTTAGAAAAGATGCTGGAAACGCAATGAGAGTTCAATCTAGAATAGGAATTGCTGATATTGCTACAAGTACTATTTCTTATTCTAGAAAAAATGGTGACTTTCATGTATTGCAGGAAAGACTTGGTACTGGAAATACAGAAGGACAGTTTCGTAGTGATACAAGATTTCAATTACATAAGTTTCTTCCAACTAAATGGGGTATAAAAGTGCCTATTAATTTTAGTTATTCAAAAAATATTTCTACTCCAAAATATTTACCTGGAACTGATATAAGGTTATTACATCAAGAAGCTCCTGATAGTGTGGTTAATAAAGGAGATCAGTTTAATTTCAATACTTCTTTTTCAAAGGGGAATAGATCCAATAATTGGTTAGCTAGATATACAATAGATAAAATAAAATTTAATTTTTCAACTGGTAGAAGTAAAAGTTCTAATGTTCAAGTTTTTGAAAGATTAAATCAAACTAATACTGGAGGTTTAGGATATAATTTTAATTTTGGTAGAGATAATTTTTTTACACCTTTTAAAAATTTTAATAAAATCCCGATTTTTGGAAAGAAATTTTCTAATACTAGATTTTATTATACTCCATCCACTTTTGATTTAAATTTAAAGGCAAGTGAAGTAATAAATAATAATACTCCAAGAATAGGTGAATCTAAAAGTNTTTATAACTTGGGATTAGATAGAAATTTTAGACTTGGATATAAAATTTTAGAAAATTTAAATAGTAATTACTCTAAAGTAATTAAAAGTGATTTAGATCATTATAGAGATAATTATTTAAAAGCAATTAATAAAATAGACCCTGGTATAGTAACTGATATTAATGAAAATATAACCACATCATTTAGTCCTGTAATTGCAACCTGGTTTAGACCAAATTTTAATATAAATTCAAATTACAGATGGGCAAAACCAATTGAAAGCACCCAAGAAGGTGCTAGAATTACATCTCAAGGTAGATTTTCAACGTCTTTGAATATTACTCCTAAAGCAATAATTGAAATTTTTTATAAACCAACATCTACTTCAATTACAAANAAGTCTAGATCNAGNGGAAGGGGTAGGACAAAANATAATTCAGAGGATATTTCAAATGAAAAAAAACANAAACAAAATCAAAAAGTTATAGATCCACGAACAAAAAAACTTTTTGAATTTTTTCATTCAACTGCANCAAGAATNAATCCTATAAGTTTAACTTATGGAAATAANAGAACTGAAAATGGNTTTGGTGTTTTGGGAANTCCTTCACTCGCGTATAGATTCGGNTTTNAAAATCAACATAATTTAAATTATAGTGATGAAGTTGGAGTAAATACGGGTTCAANACAATCTCAAAAAGATTATTCTATTAGGTCAGGTNTTGCTNTAACAAGATTNATCAATACATCATTTGGATTTTCAAGAAATAAATCAACAAATNTTGATGGTAGTCAAATAAAAACAGAAACAGANACNAGTGATTTCATTCCAATNGGAATAATGGGAGATGAAGGATTTGCTTTTCCTGGTTGGAGCTTNCGATTTGGTGGTGTNGAAAAATTTCCATTNATAAANAAAATTGCTCGAACTGCAACCATNGAACATGTATTTAATGGAAAACAAACNAANTCTTGGAAAAATGAAGATTTGCAAACATCAAAATACACANCATCTTTTTCACCNTTAGCTGGTATATCATTATCCACAAAAGGAGGTGTTACTCTTTCAAGTAGATACGCAATTGTTTCTACAATTGATAATAGATACGGAGGTATAAATAGTACACGATTTAAAAAAGATAATACTTTAACAGCAAGTTCAAATTATGCATATCGTGGAGGCATTAATATTCCTTTACCTTTTTTTAGAGATTTTACATTTAATAATACTATAAATTTTACCTTAACTTTTGACTATAGTAATTCAGTTACAAAGGAAAGAAATGATATTCAATATGATTTATCAACAACTGATATTAGAAAATCTTGGAAATTATCACCAAGAATATCTTATACATTTGGTAAAAATATTACAGGTGGAATTTGGTATGAGTATAGAGAAAGTCAATCAAAAATAATAGGAAGAAAAGTTGATAGAGATTTTGGGTTTGATGTAAATGTTCCAATTCAAGGTTAAAAAATGAAATTATTATTATTATTATTATTACAATCAATTATTTTAGCAAATGAACCAATTCTATTTAATGAAAAAAGAGCTTTTTCATATCTTGAGAAGCAATGTGATTTTGGTCCTAGAGTTCCAGGTTCAAAAGCTCATATGCAAGGNAAAGATNACATCGTAAAAACAATTGNATCATCTGCAGATAATGTTATTGANCAATCTTTTATGCATTCATNTGTATACACTGGTAAANTTATCAAATTAACTAATATTATAGCTCAATTTAATCCTGAAATNGATGAAAGAATTTGGATTGCAGCGCATTGGGATTCTAGGCCTTGGGCAGATTTAGACAAAGATCTTTCAAAAAGAAATATTCCAATTTTAGGTGCTAATGATGGAGCAAGTGGTGTTGCTGTATTATTAGAGATTGCCAATCAATTGAAAGTAAAATCACCTAATATTGGAATTGATTTAATTTTTATNGATGGAGAGGATATTGGGAAAAGTGGTGAGCTTCAACATTATTTTATTGGTTCTAGATATTTATCTAAAAATATTCCAACAAAATTTCCGAAATATTGTATTCTTATTGATATGATTGGAGATAAAAATTTAGAAATACCTATAGAAGGATATTCTTATAAACAATATCCTGATTTAGTTAATTTAATTTGGAGTCAAGCTGAAACAATGGGATTTAGTGTTTTTAAAAATGAAATATCCAGTTTTGTTCAAGATGATCATGTCATTCTATATAATGTAGGAGGAATTCCATCAATTAATATTATAGATTTTGATTATGAATATTGGCACACTCTTGAGGATACTCCAGATAAGTGTAGCCCTGAGAGTCTTGGTATTATTGGTAAGTTATTACTTAATCATATATATTTAATAAATTAAATATTGAAACAGGTAAAGATTTAATGTTATACAAAAAATACAAATTAATATTTTTAGGAATAATTTTTTTTTATTTTCAATGTTCATCTCCTACTCAAACATTAGATGACGTAGATCCAATTAAAAGTATTGATTTTAATTATTTGCAGGATGATGAAGAGATTTATTTAGCAACTGAATTAAAAAATCCATTTAATGGGTTGAGTTTGCGTTATGTTCGTTTGGCATGGCATGGGCAAACAAATTTTTCAAGTCCAGGGGATTCATTTATTTTAGCAGATTCAGGAAAATCTGGGGATATTTTAAAAGGAGATAATATTTTTGCAGTTTCAAAAAAATTATCTTCAATTATACTAAATCCAATTTCACTTTCAGATACTAATAAAATATATATAAAAGTAATTGCTCATTATGAAAATGGAAATAGTTTTATAGATTCTTCTAAATTTAGCTTAGGAAATTTATGGCCCTTTTTTACTTCATTTGAATTGCCAGAAACTGTAACTAGGCCAAGTGAATCCGGTTCAGCAAAATTGATTAATATTAAAGTTGGAGTTGATGATCCAAATGGGCTTGATGATATTCAATGGGTAGGTTTTTTATCTTATAAAAATGAAAATAATGAACTAACTCCATTGAATAATGGTAATTACGTATTCTTAGATGATTCCGGAGATACATTGCATTATGGAGATGAAACAGCAAATGATGGCATTTTTTCAGGATTATTACAATTGCCTTATAATGCAACAACTGGAAATTTGGACTGGAAATTTAGAGTTCAAGATAGAAATGGTGCTTTTAGAGATTCAATAAAAAAAATTGAAGTTCTACCATGATTAAAATTTATTTTTATATGTTAATAAGTTTATCAACTTTATTCTCTCAAATTGTACCATTAAGATTTTTAGAAGAAACATCTTCTCTTGATGAAATTCAAGAAGGTTTAAAAAGTAATGTTATAGTTGAAATAAAAACCTCAATTAATCCAACTGATAGTATTATTTGGTTAGGAACAGGAAAAGGTCTCTCTTATCAATTAGATTCACTTGGGGGAAATAGTAATTTTAGAACTTTTAATGTTTCAAATAACTTGACTAATGGAACCAAAAGCACTTATTTACCATCAGGTGGAGTTTCAGCTATAGCTATCGCTGGCAAAAAAATAAATCCTACTACTGGTAATGATACCTTAATAGTTTCAGTTGCAAATTCGAAAGATGGAGAAAGTGTTGGGGCAGGAATTGTTATAGGTAATTTTTCTAGAAAAAGTCCAACTAATCCAATTGAATGGGAATTTTTTGAGCAACCGATTGACAATCAAGATGATAGTACTATTACTTGGGGAGGCCTTGAAATTAGTGCATTGCCAGTAACCGTTTTTGAAAATAATATTACTTATGATTTGTCAGTGGGAAAAGAATATTATTGGGCTGCTAGTTGGGCAGGTGGCTTAAGAAGATTAAAAAAACAAAATGAAGGAAATAGTATTAGAAACTGGGAGAGGGTTCCTCTCCCGGATGATAATCGGTCTTCATTTAATTGTGGAGAATTTTATGAAAATTATCAATTAAATCCTCGTGATCCACCAGATGGAAATCATAATCATAAAGTTTTTTCAGTTCTAGTTTATTCTGATACAATTTGGGTTGGTACTGCTAATGGAATAAATAGGGGTATAATCGATAGAAGTTCAACAAATAATTGTATTAACTGGAAACATTATTCTTTTCCTAATGATGGCATTTCTGGTAATTGGGTTATTTCAATTGCAAAACAACAATGGAATGGAAAGACTACAATATGGGCTGTAACAAGAAGTGCAAATGAAGTTGGTGAAAATAGTGGAGTGAGTTATTCAAGAAATGATGGTGAGACTTGGTCAAATATAAATTCATTAATGGATCAATATGGTTATAATATTGTTGTTCAAGACAGTTTAGTTTACTTTGCTTCTAGGAATGGATTATGGAAATCAATTGATGGAGAAAATTTTGCATTATACGGCCCTGCAATAGATAAATTAAGAAATGATCAAATTATTGATAATGATGTTTTTTCAGTTTTGCACGATACAAGAAATTATTATAGTAATCAGTTGTGGATTGGTAGCGCTGATGGCTTAGGTAGATTACATACTCCTGGTTTTAATGCTCCAATATGGCAAATTTATAGGTCGAATTATTCATCAAACAAACCTTATGCATATCCAAATCCTTTCTCACCATCAATTCATAATTTGATGAATGGTGATGGTTATTTACGTTTTTATTATAAAGTAAAACAATCGGATTTAATAAAGTTGACAATTTATAATTTTGCTATGCAAAAAGTTAGAGAAATAGATTATTTTAGGGGAATAGGTCAAGGTTCACTAAAATGGGATGGAAGAGATGATTCTGGTTATTTAGTCTCAAATGGAACTTATTTTTGCAAACTATTTTATGATAATACTTCTCATTGGGTAAAAGTTGTTTTAGTAAAATGAAAAATATATTTCTTATAATAATAGTTCTATTTTTAAATAACTCAATAGTTGAATGTAAAGGAATAGGTGGTCACTCAGGTAGTTTTCTTAGATTAGGTTCTACAGCATATTCTATGTCTGCAGGAGGAGGATTTACAGCTGTAATGGACCCAGGATTTCCTGGATACCATAATCCAGCTTCTCTTGGTTTTTTAACTAATCGATCTGGTTCAGTTTTAAATCATTTATTGTCTTTAGATAGATATTTAGTTTCTGCGTCTTTTTCAACTCCACTCCAACCAACTGCAGGAATTGGCATAGGTATTATAAATGCTGGAGTAAATAATATTGATGGAAGAGATGCTTCAGGTGCTCCAACAGGTTCCTTTTCAACTAATGAATATGGAATTTTAGTTGGTTTTTCGAATAGAGTCTCTGATAAAATAAGTTTAGGAATTAATATTAAGGTATTTTTTCAAAATCTTCCATTTGATGGTAATTTAAATAGTAGAGGAACTGGTATTGATGCTGGAATACTTTTTAAGCAATCTAAAAATTTTGATCTAGGATTATCTATAAAAAATATAAATGCTTCATATACTTGGAACACAAGTAATATTTTATTAGAAAATGGTTCAACATATGAAGATATCTTTCCAATGGAAATTTCATTGGGATTTGTTTCACGAAGTAATCAATATGATATAATTGGAGATTATACTTTTTTTAGATCAATTAATTCAATTAATTCGAATCGAATTAGAATAGGTGGTGAGTTTAAGCCTACAAATAAAATATTTCTAAGAGCTGGTATAAATGATTTATCTCCTGCAGTTGGAATAGGTTTAGAATATTCATTGTTAAAAAAAGATGATGCAAATATTGATTATGCATTTTTATTAGGTAGTGTCGGCGAGGGAATAAGCCATATTTTTACTTATACTTTAAATTTTTAATGAAAGTTTTATTGGTAATTTTTTTGTTGTTAAACCAATATTTTGCTATTGGAACTTCATTTCTAAAAATCCCATTTAATAGTAGATCATTTTCATTATCTGAAGCAGGAGTTGCATTCACAAATAATCCATCTCTTTATAGATTAAATCCCGCCCTTTTATATTCAAATGATAAGGAAATGAATGCTCATATAAGTTATAATTCATGGTTATTAGATGCAAAGGGACATTCATTGATTATTGTTCAACCTTTTACAAAAAATTATACTTTAGGTTTGGGAATAAAAAGCTTAAGTATTGATAATCTTGAATTTAGGAATGATATTCCAACCTCTGAGCCTTTATCATATTTTTCAAATAATGGAACTTCCTTTGAACTTGTTTTAGCAAGAAATAAAAACCAATTCCAATTTGGAGCTTCTATTAAATATATTGGAATTGAATCTTACATTTTTCGTTCTCAAGGTTTTGCAACAGATGTAGGATTGATTTATAATTTGGATTCATATAATCTATCAATCGGAGCATCTTTAATTAATTTGGGATTTATGAATGAGTTTAATTCAAATATTCCAAAACTTCCTACAAAAGGATCATTAGGTCTTAAATTTCAACCAATATTAAAAAATTCAAAAATAAAATTTACTTCATTAAGTAGTATAGATTTATTTGAATCAAATAAAATTGCATATCGATTTGGAAATCAATTTTCAATAAATAATATTCATTTAATGTCAGGAATATATTTATATAAAGATAACTTCTCAATTAGTGGAGGTTTTGAAATAGAAAAATCTAAAATAGCAATTTCCTATGCATTTAATTTATCTAATCATGATTTAGGAATTCCACATATTTTTCAAGTAAAAATTGTTATTCCATAAGAATAAATGCTTAATAAAATAATTAAAATTTTTTTCTATAATTTTTTCTTATTAATGTTTTTATTAATGTGTTTTGAAATATTTTTTGGTAATTGGTTTAAAGAAGAATCTATTCAAAATCTTAATATAATTTATAATAGAAAGATTAATTATAATCTTAGAGGAATCTATGAATGGAATGATGATAAAATAGTATATTCAAGAGATAAATGGGGTTTGAGAGGAAATTATCCCAGTACTAACAGAATAAATATCTTAACGGTTGGAGGGAGTACAACTGACCAACATTATATTTCTGATGGATATACTTTCCAAGATATTATGCAGAAAAGATTTTTTAACAACAATAAAGAAGTGTTCATTGTTAATGCAGGTATTGATGGACAATCAACTTATGGTCACATTCTGAATTTTAGGGATTGGTTTCCGAAAATATCGGGTTTAAAAGTTGACTATGTTTTGTTTTATATAGGAATAAATGATTTTTACATAGAAGATAAAAATTTGTATGATGATTTAATTTTAAAGGATAAAAATTTAAAAAACTTAATTAAATCTAAAAGTGTTTTGTATGATTTATATAGGTTAACTCAAGGATTAATATCTGCTAATGCGTATGGACTAAATCATAACCTTTCAAATGAAAGAAATGAATTTTCTTTTTCAAATTGGATTTCAATGCCTTATTTAAATAATCATTTTGATTTAATGGATGATAAACTTAAATCATATGAAATAAGATTAAATATTCTTTGTGATGAAACGTATAAGATTGGAGCTAAACCAATATTTGTATCACAATCTTCTAGACGAACATACGATTATTTAAATGGTAAAATTATAGGAATCCCATTTTTGGCGAATTTAGATGGTAATAAAATTAATGGATTGGATTATAGAGTTATGATAAAAATGATGAATACTTCTTTGAAAAAGGTATCAAATGATCGAGATGCTATTTTTATTGATTTAGAAAATGAGCTAGAGTTTGATCTTAAAAATGATTTTTATGATAATTCGCATAATACACCTTCAGGGTCGAAAAAAATTGGAAATTATCTTTATGAAAAAATTAAGGATTTATTTTAATTTTGAAATTTTTGATTTTTTTACCGTTATTTTTATTTTCTCAAGATTTTGAATTTATTAGGTATTATAAAAATGAAAAAGATTTTAAAAATGATGTTAGGATTGATTTAATAAAAGCATCAAAAAGTTCACATATTCAGGCTTTATTTTCTAAGAATCAAATATTGTCAAAAATATATTTTGATGAAAATTTTAAAGAAATTTCAAGTGAGGTTTATGATTATGATAGTGAAAAATCTCTATTTAGAACAGTTTTTTATAAAAAAAACATTATTTTTAAAATGTCTATTTTTGGAAAAGAAAAAATGTCAGATGTATTTATTAAATATGCATTTAACAAATTTAATCAAGATGATTTTTCAAATAGAATTACTAATTATTATTTCAATGATAAAAATAAAATCGAAAGGTATGAATTTTTGTCATCGAATAATTCAAAGTTAGGTGAAATTAAATTCACTTATTTTGATGAAGGATTCATTCAATCCGAAAAATGGATTAATTTATTATCTGGTAAAAATATTAGATCGTTTGAATATATTTATGATAAAAAAACTCAGAATTATATTATTACCGAATTTGATTCTAATTATAAAATGATTAGTCAAGCTGGAATTAATATTTCAAATTTAAATAATTATGAAAATTTTGGGATTAATTTGGACAATGAACACAATTCATTGCCAGAAAGTTCATATATTATAGATGATATATCAAAAAACAAATTTGACTTAAACACTAAATTAAATATCTTTTTCAAAGATACAGATTTAATTATTATGAAAAATGATGATTCACTTTTTGTTAATCTTTACGAAATAAATGATGAATTAGTGAAGTTTAATGAAAAAAATTCGAATGAAATTCTATCTTTACAATTAATTAAAATTAAGGAGGTTATTGATAGAAATGGGGAAATTGTTTATCCTATTCTCAAGTATTGAAAATAATAGCAAGTTTGTTGCAAGTTCATATATTAACTACTTATATTTATTTATATGCAAAAATTAGTTTTTATCATCTTATTTACATTTTTATTTGTTGAAGCTCAAGAACAGCTTTATCCTCCACCAACATCTTTAATAACGATTCCAACCGCAGGAAGTTTGACTAGAGGATCATTTTCTGCATCAATGAGAATGCAAAAAGATGGAGGTCTGTTAAATTCACTTTCTGTAGGTTTTTCTGATAGATTCATGTTTGGCTTATCTCTTGGAGCAAGTAATTTGATTGGTGACAGAAAACCTATTCCTAATCCTAGGCCTGAACTGATGATTAAATATAGGATTATAGATGAAAGTATAAGATTGCCTGCTTTGTCCTTGGGTATAGATAGTCAAGGTTTCGGTAAATATAATGAGGCTGATTCAATCAGAAGATATGATGTGAAAGGTTATGGTTTGTATTTAGTTAGTTCAAAAAATTGGAAATCAATTTTGGGTAATTTGGGTTTACATTTTGGAGTTAATTATAATCTTACTGAAAATATAGATCAGGATGATGATTTAAATTTATTCACAGGTTTTGATATTGAGTTTAATCCTGAATTCTCTTTTTTAATTGAATATAATGCTGCTTTAAATCAAAATAATATGACAGCAGAAACAATTTCGCTATCAAATGGTGGTTTTCTTAATGCCGGTTTTAGATTTTCTATTTTTCAAAACTTACATCTGGATTTACATTTTAACAATTTGTTATTTGATAACGAAAAAGTTGATTATTATAACAGGGAAGTTAAAATAAATTATATTGAATACTTTTAACATTAAGAATGTTAAAATTAACAAAAAATATCAAAAATAAAGCTTATGAATTAGGCTTTCAAAAGATTGGAATAGCAAAGCCTGACTTTTATTCTCAAGATTCTGAAAGATTAAATAAATGGTTAACCTTAGGTTATCATGGAAAAATGGATTGGATGAAAAAGAGAGTAAATGAAAGAGAAAATATATATACTTATTTCCCAGAGGCAAAATCTATAATTAGTTTAGGTTTGAATTATTTTCATGGAAAGTCAACTAATGAATTTAAAATATCAAATTATGCATGGGGTAAAGATTATCATGATATAATAAAAAAAAAATTAATAAAATTATCTGATTTTATAAAATTAAATAAAAAAAATGTAAAAGCATTGATGTGCGTAGATACTTCTCCAATAATGGAAAAAAGTTGGGCGCAGAAAGCAGGAATAGGATGGATTGGTAAGCATACAAATTTGATTACACGAGATTATGGTTCCTGGATTTTTTTAGCTGAAATAATTTTAGATATAGATTTAATTTTTGATCCGATTTTTGAAGATGATTTATGTGGATCATGCACAGCTTGTATTGACTATTGTCCTACAAATGCAATAGTTGACGAATACGTATTGGATTCTAGGAAATGTATTTCATATTTAACAATTGAACATAGGGGAGATTTTCCAGTTGAACACCAAGGGAATTTAGATTCTTGGATTTATGGTTGTGATATATGTCAAGAAGTTTGTCCATGGAATGAAAAGTTTTCACAAAAAAGCATCGAAGATGATTTTAAACCTAATCCTGAAATTCTTAAAAAGAAAAAGAAAGACTGGAAAAACCTTACCCTTGATGAGTATAAAAAAATATTTAAAGGTAGTCCAGTTAAAAGAACAAAATACTCTGGATTGAAAAGGAATATTTCAAAAAATTTATGAGTGATTGGATTTTAATTGATTGTGATTTGGATGATTTGCAATTAAATGGTAAAGTTCTAAAATTTAAAAATAAGACTATAGCTTTATTTAAAGATGATAAAAATTTGATGGCATTTGGAAATAGATGTCCACACAGAGGTGGTTCTATTGGAAATGGAACATTGAAAAATGGAATAATTTCTTGTCCATGGCATAATTGGAAATTTGATTCTAAAACAGGAAAAGCAATAGAAAATGAAATTCATTGTTTAAAAACTTATCCTATTGAAAAACGAAATGATGGAGTATACATAAAATTAAAGTAAATTTGTCTAAAATGGATTTTAAATTAAATAATTTTTCTGGAAAAGCTCCTGTTTTTCCACTTCCTGAAACAGTTTTTTTCCCTAAAACTTTTCTACCACTCAATATATTTGAAGACAGATATAAGAAAATGTTAGTTGATAGTTTAAAAAATGAAAAAACTATATGTATATCTTTACTCAAGCCTGGTTTTGAAAATAATTATGAAAAAAATCCTGAAATCAATTTGATTGGTTGTCTTGGTCGAATTGAAATAAAAAATGATACACCAACTGGAACATATAATATTTTACTCTCAGGATTAAAAAAAGTTAAAATTAATGAAATCAAATCTAAAAAAGAATATAGAGTGGCTGAGTTAGAAGTAATAAATGAAATATATGGAGATGAAAATCTNGATTTGTTAAAAGAGAAAGTTTTTAGGGCNTTTGAAAGAATGTCTATTGATAATGATTATCCAAAAATACCAGATGANTTTAAAGANTTNATAGATTTTGAAATGGCTGTAAATTTTTTGGTATCATATCTTCCAATTGATATTATACAAAAACAAAANTTACTTGAATTGGATGATATATCNCTNAGAGCCAAAATTTTGGTTCAATTTATGGATANTAGTTTAGGNAAGTTTGAAACTGGAGATATAAATACTCTNGGTGACTTAAGATTTAATTGATTTAACCAACATCAATTCCATATTCATCCTCAAATTCTTNTGTTGGGATCATTCTTATAGCATCCCAAGTGAGTTTTGTGCATACTTTTGCACATATTTGACATCCAATACATTCATTAAATCTTACTTGAACTGGAGGAATGGGAATTTCATATTTTTCATAATTTACAGGTTCAATACAATCAACTGGGCAAAAAGGAACACATACTTGACATCCAGTACAATTATCTTCGTCAACCACAGCCATTAACTTTGGTTTTTTTTTCTTTTTTCCAGGTTCCTCGGATGTTTCTGGAACAGTTTTAAAGTGATCATATTGATTTGCCATTAATTTAATCCAATTAGGTTATGTTAAAGTTAACATATACTATAATAGAGTNTCAAATAAAAACTAATTTTTTTCAAAAAAGCTTTTTAAGAACAGAAGAAAAATTTAAATTTGTTTAGTGTTTTAATTTATACTTAAAATTTTTGGAGGTAGTAAATGACTTACATTATAGCTGAACCCTGTGTTGGTGTTTGTGATACGGCATGTGTTGACGTTTGTCCAGTCGATTGTATTCATGGTCCTGAAGATACTAAAGGAGCTGGAGCTGAAGTTAAAGCAGAAGGTTTTGTAGCTGATAATAAACAATTATATATTGACCCCGAAGAGTGTATTGATTGTGGTGCTTGTGAGCCTGAATGTCCAGTTGAGGCTATTTTTGAAGAGGATGAAGTTCCAGAAGAATGGTCAAAATTCATTCCTTTAAATTATAAATTTTTTGGCCAAGAGCCACCTCAATAGTGTGATTTTTAAATTATATTTTTATACCATATTTAATTTTTAAATGGATTCAAAAAAAACATTAGAAGTTCTTAAAAAGATTAAATATCCTGGTTTCAGCCGTGATATAGTTTCTTTTGGAATTGTAGACGATTTACAAATTGATAATAATAATTTAAAACTTTCTCTTAAATTGTCTTCTGTAAGTGAATCTGTTAAAAATGAAATAATTGATAGAATAAAAAATGTTGTAAATGATTTTTTCGATAATATATCATTTGAAATTGTAGGTGAAAAAAAACAACAAGCACAAACAATAGGTTCAGAATTAATACCAAATGTGAAAAACACTATCGCAGTAGCTAGTGGTAAGGGAGGAGTTGGAAAGTCTACAGTTGCAGTAAATATTGCTACTGATTTAATGCTTAAAGGTTTTAAAGTTGGAATTTTAGATCTTGATATTTACGGTCCAAGTTTACCAATTCTTTTGAATGTAAACGAAAAACCAAATATGACTGAAAATAATAAATTAGTTCCCTTAGAAAAACATAATATGAAAATCATGTCTTTTGGGTTTTTGAGTGGAAATGATTCTCCAGTTATATGGAGGGGTCCAATGGTTGCAAGAATGACTGAGCAATTTTTTAGAGATGTTGAATGGGGAGATNTAGATTACTTAATACTTGATTTGCCACCAGGGACAGGAGATATACAATTAACATTAGTTCAAAAATTAAAATTAACTGGTGCTGTAATAGTTACTACTCCTCAAGATATGGCACTATCTGATGTAAGAAAAGGTGCTGATATGTTTGCAAAAGTTAACACTCCTGTAATTGGAGTGATTGAGAATATGTCTGGATTGGTAATTTCTGGCAAGATAATAAATGATAATATTAACTTCAAAAATAAAAGTAAGTTAATATTAAGTGAAACAAACCAAGAATTTGAAATTAATGAAGATGGTAATTTTGAATTTGAAATAGATTTATTTAAAAAAGGTGGTGGAAAATTAGAGAGTGATAGATTAAACGTACCTCTCTTAGGTCAAGTACCAATTTCTTTTGAACTAATGAAAACAAGTGATGGCGGAACTCCAATTAATATCAAAAATAATAATTCTAAAATTAGCACNATTTTTAGTTCAATTGTTGATAAAATCATAGTTTCAAATCAATAAGAAGATTAACANATGCTAACTGCTTTATTGATAATCACGTTATTGTCTTTNAGTTCTACGCTACCTATTTTNTTACTNTTTACCAGAAATTATACNACNATTAAAGTTCACAACTTAGTATTATCTATTTCNTCAACAATTGCTATCTTTATAAATTTGTTATTANTTGAATCTAANATAAGTAATAATATTTTTTATTTATTTTTANTGTGGGTTTTTTGNCTTNTTTTNATNACANTAATTTCATGGAAACATAAAAATATAAATTTAATTTCGATTTTATTAATTTNTATGCTNGGTATTGGAAATTTTNTTCTTATATCTTTTGCTTTGATAAATATAANTTTTCAANATNTTCCNNTTTTGATTTTTGGGGGTTTAATTTTATCAAATTCATGNTTTTCTTTAATAGTAGGACATTCTTATTTAGATGATGTAGACTTGCCAATATNATTAATNAAAAATATNAATAAGATGTTTTTTGTTATGGTTATTNTAAGATNAATTTTAGATTTAATAGTTGTATTGTTTTATNATGTTCAAGTATTTAATTATTCNATTCCAATTTATGAATTTATCTTTGGATATGAGGGNATATTTCTTTGGACNGCATTTTTNTTTGGTATNATTTTTCCAATTTNNTTATCATTTTTAANTCATAAAACTATTAATATTGAGTCAACTTTATCAGCTACAGGTTTATTATATGTTTTAGTTGTTTGTATTTTTATGAGTTCACTCATTTTTAATTATTATGCAATTCAATTTAAGATTTTTTTATAAGTGTTGACACTTTCTAAAAAATGCGATAGTTGTAATAATGTTTATAATTCTAAGGTTTCAAGTAAAACAATCAAATGTGATAAATGTAAAAAAGAGCGTTTTTTTTTTCATTCTAAAAATTTAATTTTTGAAAGATGTTCATTTTGTAATTGCAAAGAATTTTATAAAAGAAAAGATTTTAATCAGAAATTAGGCTGTTTATTTGTTCTTATTGGTTCATTATTACTCCCTTTTACTTATGGAATAAGTTTGGTTTTTGTGCTTATTATTGATATGATTTTTTATAAATATGTTGATGAAGTTATTGTATGTTACAAATGCAAAATGGAATTTAGAGGTTTTAAAAAAATATCAAAAAGTATTAAATTATTTGATCATCATACTGCAGAATTATATGACAAATATTGATTTATTTGAATATAAACAATTCAAAAAGTGAATTCTAAAAAAAACAAAATATTATCTTCCAAAAAAATTCCAAAGCATATTGCAATCATAATGGATGGTAATGGAAGATGGGCAGCAAATAAAAATTTACCCAGAATAGCAGGTCATAAAGAGGGTATTAATTCTGTTAAAGAAATAACTCAAGAATGTGGTGAACTTGGTGTAAAGTTTTTAACTTTATTTACTTTTTCAATAGAAAATTGGAGAAGGCCTAAAATTGAGGTTTCTGCATTAATGAATCTATTAGTTGAAACAATTAAACATGAAATTAATGAATTAATGAAAAATAATGTAAGATTACATGTTATTGGAAGAATTATGGAACTTCCAGAAAAACCAAGAGTAGAAATGATGAAGGGTATAGAAAAAACTAAAAACAATTCTGGTTTAAATTTAGTTCTTGCATTGAATTACAGTGGGAGAACAGAAATTTTGGATGCTGTAAAAAAAATGAAAAGTGATATTGATAAAAAAATTATTAATTCTGAGATTACAGAAAAAACTTTCTCTGATTATTTATATACCAAAAAAATACCTGATCCTGATTTAGTAATTAGAACCAGTGGAGAATCAAGAATAAGTAATTTTTTATTATGGCAAATGGCTTACTCTGAAATAATTATTACCGAAACTCAGTGGCCGGCATTTAGAACTAATGAATTATATAATTCAATTTTAAATTATCAATCAAGAGAAAGAAGGTTTGGAAAAGTTTCAAAACAAATAAAATGAAGTTTATATATTTTTTAAAAATTAACCTCTTAATTATTATTTTGTTTAATTCTTTATTATGTCAGAATGCCCTTGACCCAATAAATATTAATTCAGTGATAGTTAAGGGTAATAATTTAACAACTTCCTCTGTTATTAAGTATACATCTGGTTTGGTTGAAGGTCAAAAAGTTGTTCCAGGAGACTTTGGTAAATCAGTGAAAAAATTATGGGCCACCGGTTTTTTTTCTAATATTGAAATAAATTTAGAAAAAGAATCTTTAAACGGGATTGATTTAATTATTATAGTAGAAGAAACTCCAATTTTAGGTGAGATAATTTTTAAAGGAGATAAGAAAAAAAGAAATGAAATAGAGGGTGAATTAGATTTAAATACCGGTCAACGTATTCTTCCCCATATTGTAAAAGAATCTGAAGAAAAAATAAAAAAAGTTCTATCTGAATCTGGTTTTATAAATTGCAGTGTAATAGGCTCACTATCTGAATCAAAAATTGAAAACGTAAGTGATATAACTTTTAAAATTAAATTAGGTCAGAAAATTAAAATAAAAGATATAGTTTTTATTAACAACTTATCTTTTAAAAAAAATAAATTAAGGAAAACTTTTAAGGAAACAAAGCTTCAAAGATCACTTATGTTTTGGAGATCTTCTTTTGAAAAACAAAAATTTAATAATGATAAAATTTTGTTAACTCAATTTTATCAAAATAATGGTTTTAAAGATTTTAGAATTATATCGGATTCAATTGCATATAAAAAAGATGGTAAACATATGATTTTGATACTTGATTTATATGAAGGTAATAAATATTATTTTAGAGATTTTAGTTGGGATGGAAACAAACTTTATACTAATGATCAATTAGATAATGCTTTGAATATGAAAAAGGGTGATGTGTATAATGCAGAACAATTTGAAAATATTGTTAATGAAAATGTACATGGATTATATATGGATAAAGGTTATATATATAGCAATATAACACCTGAATATAATCCAATAGCTGAAGATTCATTAGACGTGAACTTCGTTATCGTTGAGAATCACCAAGTTTCAGTAAGAAGATTAAATATAACTGGTAATGATAAAACTAGAGAAAACGTTATTAGAAGAGAAATGAAACTTATTCCTGGCGAAGTTTTTAATAGAGAACTTTTAATGAGAAGTGCTAGAGAAATTTTTATTTTAAATTATTTTGCAGATGTGCGTCCAGATGTAGTTCCCGTTGATGATGATGAAATTGATATTCTAGTAACAGTTGAGGAAAAATCATCGGACCAAGCTAATGCTAATCTTGGTTATTCTGCTGAATATGGTTTGATGGGTGGAGCTGGTGTTCAATTCAATAATTTCCGAGGAAAAGGTCAACAATTAGCATTAAATATCAGTCAAGGTGTTCAGGGTAATATGCAAAGATCATTTGGATATGGTCTTAATTCTAGAGCTGCTCAATATCGTAGTACATCATTTAGTTTTACAGATCCTATGGTAAACGATCGGCCCATTTTATTAGGTTTTTCTGTTTTTTATTATTTAAGAGGTCAAAATAGATATTATTATAGTATTCCTTTTGATAGAGAGATGGCAGGTGCAAGTATTAGAGTAGGCACAAGATTGAAATGGCCAGACAATTATTTTCGTGCTGTTTGGACTTTAAGTACGTCACAAAAAACATATAAAGGGAATCCTGAAGATTTAGCAGCTTATGGTCTAGAGGGAGTTAGAAATAGCGTTGGTTTAAGTATATCTCAAACAATTACAAGAGATAGTAGAAACCATCCTGAATTTCCATCACAAGGTTCAAGTTTTAACTGGACATCAACTTTATCTGGAGGTCCACTTAGTTCTCAAGTCTTACCTGTTCACGAAAACTTTCATAAACATACTTTGAAATTTAATTGGTTTACTAATCCATTTTGGAAATTGGCTCTTGTCTCATCTTGGCAATTTGGAGCTATTAAAGAATTGGTTCCAAAGCATACTGATAATACATTAGTTCCAATAGATGAAAAATTTATAATGGGAGGAAGTGGTATTCCATATGGTACACTATTAAGAGGTTATCAAGATAATACTGTTGGACCATATAATAATTACCCAATGGGTGGAAGAGCTATGATAAAATATATGACAGAATTGCGAGTACCATTCTCTGACAATCCTACTGTTTATGGTTTGATTTTTGCTGAATTCGGAAATAATTGGTTATATCTAACAGAAATGGATCCATTTGATTTAAAAAAATCTGCTGGTTTTGGTATAAGAATGTTTATGCCAATGATTGGAATGTTAGGTTTTGATTTAGGATATGGATTTGATAATATTGAGTATACTCAAAGAGATCCTGAAGGATGGAGATTCCATGTACTATTTGGAATGCCCTTTTAATTTAGTTTTTGATTAAATTAGATACTGAGAAAATTATTAATTGGAGGAAATTGTGAAATTTTATAAAAAAAGTATATTACTTATTTTTTCATTTTTATTACCAGTTTTTTCATTTGCACAAATTGAAATAGGATTTGTACAATCTGAAAGAATTAGAGCTGAATATGAAGAATTTAAAGAAGCTGAAAGTGAACTACAGCTTGAGTTTAGAAAAGTTCAGTTTGAGTTTCAAACTATGGCTCAAAGATTAGATAGTCTTAAATCAGCTTTTGAAACACAACGTTTAATGAGTTCTCCTGAAAGAAGAAGAGAACAAGAAGCAGAAATCGTAAATTTAGAGACTCAAGTTAATGATTTTCAAACTCAGAAGGTTGGTCCACAAGGAGAGCTATATCAAAAGCAATTGCAACTTGAAACTCGGATCATTCAAAAAGTTCAAAAGGCTGTTAATAAAGTCGCTATAGATAAAGGCTATGATTATATATTAGATTCAGTAAGTTTGTTATATGGTAAGCCAACCCATAATTTAACTGATGATGTATTATATGAACTAAGGCGATTAACTGAAGAATCAACTAATTCAAATTAATTCAAAATTGGCTACTTTATCTGAATTATCTGAATTAGTGGATGGAAAATTAGTAGGGGATCCCTTAATAGAAATTAATGGTGTTTCTGAGATTGAAAATTCAAAGATTGGAACTATTTCTTTTTTTCATTTATCTAAATACAAAAAATATCTTTTTAAGTCAAAAGCTTCAGCTATCTTAGTTGATGATGAAAAAAATCTAGTCGGATTTAATGGAATTGTTTCAAAAAATCCTCTAATTGCTCTAGCAAAAATATTAAATTTTTTTGAAAATTCTATTGTTATAAAAAAAGGAGTACATCCTACAGCTATAATTGATTCAACATGTAAGATTGACAAATCAATTTATATTGGTCCNTATTCAATNATTNAANAAAATGTTCAAATTGGTAAAAATGTTTTTATAGATTCATTTTGTCAAATAAATGAAAATTCAATAATTGGTGATAANTCAAAAATTAATTCTTCNGTCATGATTTANCCTAAATCTATAATCGGNAATAATTCAATTATTCANTCTGGAACTGTAATCGGTTGTGATGGTTTCGGATATGCTACNGAAAANGATGTAAATTATAAAATACCTCAAATAGGAAATGTTATAATTGAGGATGATGTTGAGATAGGTTCAAATTGTGTTATTGATAGAGGAACACTTGGAAGCACAGTTATAGGTAAAAATACAAAATTAGATAATTTAGTTCATATAGCTCATAATGTTAAAATTGGAAAAGGTTGTTTTTTGACTGCTCAAACAGCCGTTGCAGGTAGTTCCATCATTGAAGATTTTGTATCTTTTGGTGGAAGAGCTTCTGTTTCAGGACATATTACTGTAGGAACAAGAGCAAAACTAGCTGCAAAATCAGGCGTAACAAAATCACTGGCTGGAAATCAAACTTATGCTGGAATGCCAGCAAGGAAAATTTCAGAGAAAAATAAAGTTGATGCTAGTTTAAATTTATTACCAGAATTTTTTGATAAAATTAAAGAATTAAATAAAAAAATAAAAAAAATCGAAGAAAATGACTAAGCAACAAACAATAAAAAAAGCAGTTTCATGTTCTGGAATAGGATTGCATACTGGAGTAGAAAGTACAATAACGTTTAAACCAAGTAAAGAAAGTTCTGGAATAAGATTTATTAGAACAGATATTGATGGTTCTCCTGAAATAAAAGCTGATATTGAACATGTAGTTGATATATCTCGAGGAACAACTCTAGCACAAAACGGAACAAGAATTCATACTGTTGAACATGTTTTGGCAGCTTTAACTGGTTTGAGAATTGATAATGTATTAATGGAGCTTACTAATAAAGAACCTCCTGTCATGGATGGAAGTTCAAAAGATTTTGTAGAAGTTTTAAAAAAAGCAGGAATAGTTCAACAGTCACATGCAAGAGAGTATTTGGAAATTGATAAAGCAGTTACCTATAATGATCCAATTAAAAAAACTGATATTTCAGTTCTTCCATCTGACAGGTATAGATTAACATGTATTACAGATTATAAACATCCATTATTAGGAACTCAATATTTAACTATTCATTCTATAGATAGCTTTGTAGATGAGATTGCCCCTGCTAGAACATTTAGTTTTTTAAGTGAAGTTGAGCATTTAAGAGAAGATGGTTTAGTGCAAGGTGGAAGACTTGATAATGCTATAGTCATAATTGATAAAGATATTGACACAAAGGAAATTAATCGATTAAAAAAATTATTTAAAATTAAAGATGATATTAACATTGGTAAAAATGGAATTTTAAATGGTGTGAAGCTAAGATTTGAAAATGAACCAGTTAGACACAAAGCATTGGATGTGATAGGTGATTTAGCACTTTTAGGTATGCCAATTAAAGGGCATATTATAGCAGCTAGACCTGGACACGAAGCAAATGTTGGAATAGTGAAAAATATTAAGAAAGAGTATGCAAAGAAAATATTACAAAAAAAGTATCAAGCTGAAATTTCTTCAAATTATCTTTTTGATATTAATGCAATTAAGAAAATTCTACCACATAGATATCCATTTTTATTAATTGATAGAATTTTAGATATGGAACCTGGTGTAAATTTAACAGCTATTAAAAATGTATCTATAAGCGAACCCTTTTTTCAAGGCCATTTTCCAGATCAACCTGTGATGCCTGGGGTTTTGATTATTGAAGCAATGGCTCAAGCTGGAGGTTTTTTACTGTTACATACAACTGATGAGCCTGAAAAAAAAATAATGTATTTTAGTGGTATTGAAACTGCAAGGTTTAGAAAACAAGTATTACCTGGAGATCAAATTTATTTTAAGTTAGATCTTTTAAAATTAAAATTAGGTACTTGTAAACTTCATGGTAAAGCTTTTGTAAATAATCAATTAGTTGCAGAATGTACTTTTATTACTACACTTGGTGATAGGAAAGAATAACTATTTCAAAAAATATTCATCCTTCCGCTATTATTAGTTCAGATTCGAATATTGGAAAAAATGTTTTTATTGGAGCATTTTCAATTATTGAACCAAATGTGCAAATTAAAGACAATACATGGATTGGAAATAATGTTGTCATTTGTTCAGGTACTGAAATTGGTAAAAATTGTAAAATATATCATTCCTCAGTAATAGGTGAAAAACCTCAAGATTTAAAATTTAAGGGAGAAGAAACTTTAACAATTATTGGTGATGAAGTAATGATAAGAGAGTTTGTTACTATTAATAGAGGAACGATTGAATCAGGAAAAACTATTATAGGAAATAAAAGTTATTTAATGGCTTCAACACATGTTGCTCATGATTGTATAATTGGTGAAAGCGTTATAATGTCAAATTTAGCAACTTTGGGAGGTCATGTAGAAATAGATGATAAAGTTATAATTAGTGGGGGAGTATTAGTTCATCAGTTTTGTAAAATTGGGTCTTATTCATTTATTGGAGGAGGTTATAGAGTGGTTCAAGATGTTCCACCTTTTATAATGGCTGCTGGAGAACCCTTAAAATATTCAGGAATTAATTCAATAGGATTAAGAAGGAATGGTTATTCGATAAATACAAGAAAAAATATAAAAGAAGCATATAGATTATTATTTAGAGAAAAAATATCAAGAGAGAAAGCAGTTTCTCAAATTAAAAATACTTTTCCTGATAATCCTGAGGTGAAAAAAATAATCTCATTTATTGAAAATAGTACTAGAGGTTTGATATAATTTAATGAAAGAAATTGGTATTTTAGGTTCTACTGGATCTATAGGATTAAATACTTTAAACGTTATAAATAATCTTTCTGATTTCAAGATAAAATATTTATCAGCAAATAAAAACATAGACTTGTTAATTGAGCAAGCAAATAAATTTCAGCCTGAAATTATTTGTATTGGTGATGATAATCTTTATAAAAAATTAAAAACTAATTTAAGTAATAAATTTGAAATTTTATGTGGACGAGATGCTTTATTATATATTGCAGGAATTGAAAATATTGATATATGTGTAAATGCNATAGTNGGAGGTCCTGGNATGGAGCCAACAATTAAAGCATTAGAANCAGGAGTTNATGTTGCTTTNAGTAATAAAGAGTCTATGGTTATGGCNGGANGTATTATAAATGATATTTGTAAAAAAACAGGNGCAAAAATNTTTCCTGTAGACAGTGAGCATAGCGCTATTTGGCAATGTTTAATTGGTGAAAAAATAAAAAATGTTAAAAGGTTGATCCTTACAGCTTCNGGAGGTCCTTTTAGGGAAAAATCTTTATCAGATTTNAATTCAATTACTGTTGATGAAGCNTTAAATCATCCTACATGGAAAATGGGAAAAAAAATTACTATTGATTCTGCTACAATGATGAATAAAGGTTTTGAAGTAATTGAAGCATTTTGGTTATTTAAAATAGATTATGATAAAATTGAGATTGTTACACATCCTCAATCAATCATTCATAGTATGGTAGAGTTCATTGATGGGTCAATTAAATCACAAATGGGAAAACCAACTATGAAAATTCCTATTCAGTTTGCACTTACGTATCCAGATAGATTAAATTCTAATATGGGTCTTATAAATGATTTTTCAAAAATGCAAAACTTAACATTTGAATTACCAGATTTAAATAAATATCCATCAATTGAGCTGGCTTACAATGCTTTGAAAAAAGGAGGTACTTCTTGTGCTTCCATAAATCTTTCAAATGATATTACGGTTGATTTATTTTTAAAAAATAAAATTTCATTTAATGAAATTTATCAATTAAATAATGAAGTATATAAATCTCACAATTGGAAAAAAAATCCATCAGTTTCAGATTTATATGATTTAGAAGTTTGGATTAATGATTTTTTAAAGTCATTAATTAAATAAAGGGTTAAAAAATTATGTTTACAACTATTTTGGCAATGATTTTTGTATTAGGAGTTTTGGTATTTATTCATGAATTGGGACATTTCATTGCTGCAAGATCTATTGGAGTAAAAGTTGAAGAATTTTCTGTTGGTTTTCCACCAAAGTTAATCTCATTTACTCCATCCAAAAGTGGAATAATTTTTAAGTTTTATTTTTTTGGAAAAGATGAAAAAGGAAAAATAAAATGGAAATCAATTTTTGAATCTAAAATAAATTCAAAAAAATATTCAACAAGCACAGAATATTCTTTATCAATTATTCCCTTAGGTGGATATGTTAAGGTTGCTGGTTTTATTGATGAGAGTTTTGATAGTGAGGTTACCGGAGCTTCTGATGAATTAAATTCTAAAACTAAATTACAACAGATATGGTTTATGTCTGGAGGAATCATAATGAATATTCTTCTAGCTATAATCTTTTTTTCTGGAATTACAATGATTCAAGGTATCTCCGTACAAAATGATGAGCCTGTAATTAGAGAAGTATCAATTGGTTATCCTGCTGATCTAGCAGGAATTAAATCTGGTGATAGAATCTTAGAAGTTGAAAATGTTTCAATAGAAAAATGGTCAGATGCAACTTCAATAATAAAATCAAATATTGATGGAGATATTCAAATTAAATGGATTTCTGATGAAGTTATTAAAAACGCATTAATACCAACAAAAGAAGCTAAAATTCCTGATGGCAATGAAATAAAAGAAGTTAGAATAATTGGTGTTCAAGGTGGTTTTGAGATTAGAAAAGCTAATTTTTTTGAATCAATTTATAGTGGTTTTGATAAAACCATTTTTTGGTTAAAAATGATTGTACAATCTTTGGCAATGATATTTTCAGGAAATGCCTCATTTAATGACATTGGAGGACCAATTCTCATCGCTCAATTAGCAGGTGATTCTGCAAGAGCTGGAATTATTTCATTATTATCATTTACAGCTATAATAAGTGTTAATCTTGCTTTTATGAACTTATTACCTATTCCAGGTCTTGATGGAGGACATATATTACTAACAAGTGTGGAATTCATTACTAGAAGATCAATTTCAACAAAAGTAAAAATGTTCATTCAACAAATAGGTGTAGCCCTACTTTTGTTATTAATGGCTTTAGTAATGTTCAATGATATTAGTAGATTATTAACTGGTTAATTTATATCTGATATTAACATATTTAATGTTCCAAAGTTTGCATTTGATATAATCTTTATTGGAATTTTTTTATTATCATTTGTCATCCATATTTTCATTATTGATTTATTTTCATCAAGGTTTATAGCTTCAGCTAGAAAACAATTAAATTTTCCTATATTGCTATCAATTCGTTCTTCTTTTAATATAGACAGCTTGACCTTATAAATTTTATTGTTATCAAAAATATCAAATAGAAATTCATCATGTATTTTAATATTTCTTGTTCTTAAAAAGTAAAAAAAAGAATATGGGTCTCGAACTTTTTGTGAAATATCTATTTTTTTATTATTTGAACTATAAAAATTTTTTTCATAATTAAATGTTACATCTAAGTTTGTTTTGTAATTTGGCTCAAGTATAATTTTTTGAAATTTTTGTGTATAAAATTCTTTTGTATCAATCCAAGCTTTTACAGTATCTCTAATAGGAAAAATTTTGTCCCATATTTTATTTGTTTTGAGTAAGAAAGAAAAAAAATAATTTTCAGAATCGTTTTCGATTTCATTAATACTCATTTTTGCTGAACCTACAGAAATAAAGTTTAGATTTACGTTGTAAAATATTTCTTCTCCATCGCTGAATTGAATATTTTTTTGACTAAATATGTTGCTTAAAAAAAATAAAATTATGAAAGGTTTCATCTTATTTGGATTATTTTTTTATTTGTAACACTAAAAATATTTGAAGGGTTTGGATTATTTATTTTTCCACCGTCAATTATTAAATCAACTTCATCAAAAAATTTCTCATTAATTTTTTTAGGATCATTAATTGGTTTGGTATTTGTTTTATTTACACTTGTAGATGTAATACCTCTGCCTAAAAGTTTTGTAATTTTGTTTGGAATGTTATGATTAGGAATTCTTATACCAATTGAATTATTTGGTCCTAGTAAGTATTTAGAAATATTTTTATTTATTGATTTGAAAATTAAAGTATTTGGTCCAGGAAGTTTATTTTCACAAAATTGCTTGTGATAATCGGGAATAAACCCATATGATTCTAACATATTTTTATCTGACACAGCAATACTCCATGGTCCTGGTCTTCCTTTTATATCTATTAATTTTTTGACAGCAATATCATTTTCCGAATCAACTCCAAAACCATATATTGTATCTGTAGGATATACAATTACTCCACCATTTTTTAAGACATCTACAGCTTTTATTATTAATTCATTAAATTTGTCAATATTTTTCATTTTTGGTTTTCCATCTTCTATGAAACCATAGATATTGATGAGGTTCTCCTTTTATTTTTTTTTCCAGTAATTCTGTAAATTGATGCATAATGGATGTATAATTTTTATTTGGTTCAATTATTATAAATTCAATTGAATATTTAAATTTCTTTTTTAAGCAAAACGCTGCAATAACTTTACATTTTGTTTTTTTATAAAAAACTGAAGCACCTCTTGGCGTAGAAGCTTTCCTTCCAAAAAAATTTATAAATTCTCCTTTTTCCCCTGCATCTTGATCACTCGCAAGTACTAGAGTGTTACCATTTTTTAAAAAATTAATCATCTTATTTGATGAATAATGAATTGAAACTGGATTAATATCATTTTGCTTTCTTAGATTATTAAAAAAAAATTGAGCTCCTTTATTTTTTTGATTTTGAGTTACCGTTTTAACATTAAATTTATTTTTTGACATCCAAGCAGGAATGATTTCCCAGTTACCTAAATGACCAGTAAGCAATATAAACCCTTGATTATTTGATTTTAAGCTTAATAAAATTTCTTCATTTATTATTTTTATATTTTCATTTTTTATTATTTTTTGTGAACATAAAACATCTAAAAACATTTGACCAAAATGAGTATGAGTTTTTTTTAATATTTCTATTATTTCTTTATTTGTCTTTTTGGGAAAAGATTTTTTCAATTGTAAATATGCAACTTCTTTTNTTTTTTTAAGAACATAAAAAAATAATTGTCCAATTAATTTCCCTAAAATTGATCTTAATGATGGATTAAGAATTAAAGAAAAAATTTGAAATGTATTTAATGATACTATTGTTATAAAATATTTTATTGTTTTCATTAGTTGTTGATTATTGCCATAATTTACAAGTAATTTCTTTATATGAACTATTGTAAAACATTAATTTTAACATTTATAANTTTTNTTTCTTTTTTGAAATGTGATACTGTTTANAGAGTTCCTATTCAAAGCACTATTGACTTAGGTTTGCCGAATTATATTCAAAGATCTATTGAAGAAGCTGTAAATGATAGTGCTAATGCAATAATTTTTGATTTAAATACTTTTGGAGGAAGAGTTGATGGCGCAACTCAAATTAAAGACGAAATTTTAAATTCTCCAATTCTTACAGTTGCATTCATTAATAAGCGGGCAATATCTGCAGGAGCTTTGATCTCTTTATCCTGTGATAAAATCTATATGACTTCTGGAGCTACTATTGGAGCTGCAACAGCCGTTGATATGTCTGGAAATAAAGGAAGTGAAAAAGTAATTTCTTACATGAGAGAAGAAATGGCTTCTACGGCTGAAAGTAATGGAAGAAATAGTGAAATTGCTAGAGGAATGGTTGATGAGGATTTATATTTTGAATATTTATTTATAAATGGTGATTCAGTTTTTGTTGATGATATTGAAGGTAGAAAAGAAGGAAAATTAATTTCTTTAACTACAAACCAAGCAATTAAATATTCAATAGCTGATGGAAAAGCAGAAACTTTTCAAGAATTATTAAATGAAATTAATTTAGAGAATGCAAAAATTATTGATTTTTCAATTAATTGGGTTGAAAGTATGAGAAGGTTTCTAACCGATCCTACTGTTAGTTCATTACTAATGACTTTAGGTTTTTTAGGATTATTATTTGAAATTCAATCTCCAGGGTGGGGAATCCCTGGTTCAATTGGAATATTAAGTTTATTGCTTTTTTTTGGTTCAACTATTGATACAGGATTAGCAACAGGGCCAGAATTAATTATAATTGGAATAGGTATATTATTATTACTTTTAGAATTTTTTATAATTCCAGGATTTGGATTACTTGGAATAAGTGGTTTAATTGTTATTTTAGGTGGGTTGTTTATGTTGTTGATACCTGAAAACCCACTAACTAATGATTATAATTCTGCTTCATGGGCTTTTGCTATCTCNACTATAGGTAGTATTTTGTCAATTTTNTTAATTTTTAGATTATTATCAAAAACGAAATTTTGGGAGAAATTAACTTTACAGACGATTCAAAAAAGCTCTGAGGGCTATAATACTTCTATAGGGTTAGAGAGTTTTGTTGGTAAATTAGGCTTNGCNACATCTGATTTAAGACCATCTGGTTGGGCAGAATTTGAATCTAAGAAACTTTTTGTAGTAACTGAAGGTGAATTTGTTGATAGAAAAGAAAAGGTTCAAATTTTATCAGTTGATGGTAACAGAATTGTTGTGAGAAAAACTAATAATTAGGAGAAAGAATGGATTATTTACCTATAATTTCAGTTGTTGTTGTAATACTTTTTATTTCTTTAATATTATATTTTGTTCCACTTGGTTTATGGGTTCAAAGTGTAGTTTCCCTTGGATTAGGAAAAATTTCTATAATTGATCTAATAAGAATGAGATTGAGAAAAATTCCTCCAAGATTGATAGTTGATTCAATTATTAATATGCAACAAGCTGGATTAAGTAAAATTAATGCTGGAATGATGGAAACGCATTTTTTGGCTGGAGGAAATGTAGCTAATGTTTCAAATTCTCTTATAGCTGCAGACAAAGCTAACATTCCATTAGATTTCACAACTTGCACAGCAATTGATTTAGCTGGAAGAGATGTTAAAGGAGCTGTGGAAACTTCCGTTTATCCTAAAGTAATTGATGCACCAGTCAGTGGAACTTTAGCTGCAGTTGCGAAAGATGGAATTGAAGTAAAAGCTAGAGCAAGAGTTACTGTAAGAACAAATATACCTGGTTTGGTAGGTGGAGCTACTGATGAAACAATCATTGCAAGGGTAGGTGAGGGTATAGTTAGCGCTATTGGTTCATCTGAATCATATAAAACTGTTTTAGAAAATCCAGATTCAATTTCAAAATTTGTACTTGAAAAAGGTTTAGATGCTGGTACTGCATTTGAGATTTTAAGTATTGATATCGCAGACGTTGATGTAGGTAAAAATGTGGGAGCTCATTTGGAGGCAGATCAGGCTGAGGCTGATTTAAAAGTTGCTCAAGCTAAAGCTGAAACTCGACGTGCAATGGCTATTGCTGAAGAACAAGAAAAAACAGCTTTAGTAGAGGAAATGAGAGCTAAAGTTGTAGAGGCTGAAGCGCAAGTCCCTCAAGCAATGGCAGATGCATTTAGAAGTGGGAACTTGGGAATTATGGACTATTATTCTATGAAAAATATTAAAGCTGATACTGATATGAGATCTTCAATATCTGAAGGAAATGATCAAAATAAAGAAAATTAAATTAATATTTTTGAGTTATGGATATTAGTTATTGGATATTTATTTTAATTGTTTATTTGATATCTCAATGGATTCAAAGTCGAACTAAAAAAATATCAAATCAAGATGATAAATTAATTAATGGTACAGTTTCTAATAAAAATGTTGATCCATTAAATGAAAATCTTCCTGAATGGATCAAAAATTTAGATCCTCAAGGAAATAGTTTTCAAGATTTAAACTTCAATCAAACAGTTAATGTTATTGATGAAATAGAAGAACCGGTTGATGTTATTAATGAAGTTATTGATGAAATAGAAGAACCGGTTGATGTTATTGATGAGGATATTGAAGAAACAGAAGTAAATTTTAATCAAGCTAAAAGTATCCAACCAATTATTGAAAATATATATGAGAAAAAACCTAATCAGTTAAAAAATAAATCTTTTAATATTTATAATTTTATTCATAACAAGAATGATTTAANAAAAGCAATTTTATTAAATGAAATATTGTCAAAACCAAGNGCAATTAANAAATANAAGANTAAGAAATAATTTGATTATAAATNTGATAAATTTGTTTTTTTAAGCTNATAANGTTNTGATTATTTTCTANNATAAAATCGCATTTTTTTTCTTTTAAAACNTNATCCATTTGAAGATTTTCTCTTCTAATAATTTCTTCTTTTGAATGTTTTCCTCTTANNAAAGCTCTATTNANTCTTGTATTNANATCAGATTTTACAAATATAATNAAATCAAGCTTTTCATTTAATTTTGATTCAAAAATTAGAGCAGCATCAATAATAAANAATNTTTTTTTATATTGATATTTCATGATATTAAAAAGATTTTCAATAAATAAAGTAACTTTAGGATGAATTATTGAATTAAGTAAAAGTTGATTTTTTTTATTTAAAAATCCTTTTTTAGATAGTTTGTATAAGTCAATTTGGTTTTTTTCATTTAAAATATCATTTCCAAATTCATTGATTATTTTATTTTTTATTATTTTATTTCTAATTAATAAATTCTTTGCTTCATTATCCGCATTTATATGATACCCACCGAGTTTTGCAAACTCTTTGCTAACTGTTGTTTTACCAGATCCAATTCCACCGGTTATACCCAATTTGATCATAATATATTTTCTATTCTTTTAGTAATTTGTTCAAGATTTCCAATACCATTAATTTTTCTTAATAAATTTTCATTAGAATAAAAATCAACAAGTGGTTTGGTTTGAATCTCATATATTCTTAATCTATTAGTTATAATCTCTAATTTATCATCATCTCTTTGAACTAATTTTCCATCACAATAATCACAAACCTCATTTCTTTTTGGAGGATTAAAAATTAAATTGATTATTTGTTGGCATTTTGAACAAGTTCTTCTACTAGTTAATCTATTGATTAAGATCTCATTTTTACCATTTAAAGCAATGACATGGTCAATTTTATAATTATTTTTTTTTAATAAAGACTTTAGCTCATTTGCTTGATTTAAAGTTCTTGGAAAACCATCAAAAATAAAACCTTCTTGAATATCTTCTTGTTTTAATCTTTGGGATACTAAATCAAGAACTATTTCATCTGGAACTAATCTTCCTTTATTCATATATAATTCTGCTAATAAACCAACTTCATTCCTTTTCTCAATTGCAATCCTCAACATGTCGCCTGTAGATAAATGTAGAATTTGTTTTTTTTGAGCTACTATTTTTGCTTGGGTTCCTTTTCCGATACCTGGAGGTCCTAAAAAAATTATATTCATCTATTTAAAAACCTTATTTTTTTTGAAAAAAAATATAAATATTAATCCTGTTAAAAAACCACCAATATGAGAAAACCATGCAATTCCTCCTGAAATATTCATTCCAAGAGAGCTAAAACCATTATTCAATTGAATTAAAAACCAAAAAGACAATACAATAAATGCTGGAATTTTAATAGATGTAAAGTAAAAAAATATAAATACTATAGTATGAATCTTAGCTTTTGGGTAAAGAATTAAATATGATCCTAAAATTCCAGCTACTGCTCCGCTTGCTCCTATTATAGGAATTATTGAAATTGGATGAAATAAGGTTTGTAAAATTCCAGCCATAACTCCACAAAAAAAGTAAAAAATAAGAAAATTGAAATGTCCCATATATCCTTCAACATTATCTCCAAAAATCCATAAATATATCATATTACCAAATAAATGCATAAAACTACCATGAAGAAATGTTGAAGAAATTAAAGTAAAACAAAAATAAGGAAAATCAGTGAAAACTGTATTTGGAATTATTGCAAAATAACTTATTAAATTATTTTGTCCAAAAATTTGAATTATAAAAATAAGAATATTTAATCCAATTACTAAATAGGTTACCAATGGAGTTATAGTTCTTGGGTTGTCGTCTTTGTAAGGAAAAAACATTACAAGTTTCTTATATCAAAATTAATTTTTTTTATAGTAATGTTTCCAACATTATCTTTTGCTGATATAATAATTTCGTGATTTCCAGGAGTTAATCGATTTATTAAATTATGTTTAATTGTTTTTTTAATAGGGTGATAGTCAAAGAAAATTTTTTTTGAGTCTAATGTTATATCTACTTGATTTTTATTGTAAATACCTGATAATTCATCATTTATTTTTAACTTTATTTCTTTAACATCAGAACTTTTATAAATACCATTATTGCCAGGAAATATTTCTTTGATTATAGGCTTGATGGTGTCTTCTAATATAACAACTGATTCTAAACTAAATAGAGATGTTTCAAAAAATTTATTTTTATTATCATATTTAGATTTTAAGTATGTCCATCCTTCTTTTTTATCATAGTAAAAAATCCCTTTTTTATCAATAGATTCAAAATCTTTTAATTTAATTTTTACTACAGCTGAATCTTTTAGAGGAATATTAAAAGGGTTAAGTTGATAGATATCTGATATTTGTCTACCATCTTTAATAGTATTGTTATTAATTACTTTTCTTATCCAAAATGCAGTTGTGTCATAAAAAGTGTTTTCGTGAATAATTAAATTGCAGTTTTTGTCATTAGAAAATGTACTTTTAGAAAAGGTAGAAATTGATGGTTCAAATGAAAAAATTAATTCTCTTTTAGGGTTTGATAGAATATTAAAAGTTATATTTTTCATATTTTTTAATTCATTAATTTTTAATGGTGAAGTATGAAAAACACCTGGTCTGAGTTGTTTGTGATTTAAAAAAGTTACATCATCTTTTTTTACTTTAATTTCTGTTTTATGAGGTAAAAAAGATTTTGATGAAATTTCAAAAATAACAGTTTTTTCAAGATGAGAAATATTTAGTTGAAAATCGGTTTTTAAATAGTCATCATATATCACTTCATATGGATAATTTAGAGGTTCAGATATTGCTCCAAATTTATTTATTCCAATGAATTGTAAGATTTTATTATTTAAATCTTTTTCATTTAATTCTATAATTAAACCTTTCTTTGTTTTTTTTAAGGATAAATTTCCCAATTTTTTTTCTGGAAAACCCTTCTTGTTGAATATATAGCAAACAAAATTTTGAATTGGAAATGGATTTCCTTTTGGAATCATTTGGAAGAAAACTGAGTCCTCTTTTTTTTCTATTATTTTTACATCTATTTGAATAGGAGGCGCAACATAGAAAGTTCCTTTAATTGTTGATATATTGTTGTTATGATCAAATAGTTTAATTAAAACATTATGATAGCCTTGCGAAAGATTTAAGATACCATTTGAGTTATTTTTAATGAAGTTTGTTTTTAGATTATTATCAATTAAGAACAGTCGATGAAAATCTCCATCATTTAACCTTCTAAGACTGTTATCAATTGTTATTTCTTCTAAATGATTATTTTTAAAATCATACTTATCATATTCAATTCTAAATAATTCAACATCATTAACATTAAGTGAAATTCCAGTTATATTATATTTCCATGAAAGACCATTAATTTTGTCTATAGATTTTAAACTGATCCCAAATTTATTATATACATGAATTGTATCGGGAAATTCATACTGTCCAATATCTTTTTTTTTAAGATTAAAAATTTGTGTAAGGTTATGACCGTTAATTATTGAATTTTTATCTAACGGAGTTAAGGCAATTTCATTTGGAATTGGTCTATGTTTATCTATTATTCCAAATCCATTTAATAAAGGATTTATTGGTCTATTTAAACTATCTCTAATCTCAAAATGAAGATGAGGTCCATAAGCTCCTCCTGTTTCACCAAGATATCCAATTAAATCACCTTTTTTTATTAAAAATTCATTTTTATCAAAAAATTTTTCAATTTCATAAGAGTTGTTTTTTTCTTGCTCAATGTTAGATATTTGGTTTAATAAATTATTGAATGAAGATAAATGAGCATAAATAATAATATTTCCATCAATTAGTTTTTGATAAATCACTTTTCCATATCCATTAGATGAAATTTTAATTTTTTGTATATACCCATCTTCAACTGCAAAGATTTCATGATTAATATTTTTTTCCTTCGAAATAATATCTATACCAGCATGAAATCTTCTTGGACGAGGTTCGCCAAAGTTTGAGGAAATAATTTTCCCTTCTTTAGTTGGCCATAAATATTCTTGAGAAAATGATATTTCGAAGAAAGCGAGAAAAATTAGTTGGTATATAATAAAATGATTCATAGGTTAAATACTATTTAGTAATTTAGAAATACAAATTAGGCACTAACAATAAAATACTAAAATAATTTATTTAAAAAGTGTAAAATTTGGATGATAATTTAAAATGTTTCCAACTAATAATTATGGAGAATAATATATGAAGCGATTAATGATACCAATAATAGTATTGTCATTATTTTTCCCTGTTGAAAAGGCTGAAGCTCTTTTTGGTATAGGAATAAAAGGATTAGGAGATAATTTTACAGTTGATGGATGGAATGATGGTACTTCACTTTATTCATTACAAAGTCCTGGTTTTGCAGGTTCGGATGGAGTTGGTATAGGTGGATTTATATATATTGATGCAATTCCATTTATTGATCTTGAAGCAAGTGTAGAAATTGCTCCTGTTCCGTACGATCTAGAATTTGCAAATGTTATTACTTCTTTACCTACAACACAATTTGCTTGGACAAGAATTTCAACTTATTTTACTGCTAGAAAAAAAATGATCGGTCTTGGTATTCCATTTCTAGGAGGTGGCTCTTTTCATTTAGGTGGAGGAGTAAATTCTCATGTTTCATCCAAAAGAGCAGATTTAGATATGATGAGTGATTTGCTAGGTGGTGATTTGGTAAATGGTGGTTCTGATGTAAATTTAGAGGACAAAATTGAGGATTTTGTGACTAATCGAGATAATTGGTTTGATAATTCAGGTTTACATGTACAAGCAAGTCTTCAAGCAAAATTATTAACATTTAGCTCCTTTTTAACTTATAGAATTACATTAGCAGAAGGTGTTGTACCGGGTTCAAATAGTTTTAGTACCTTATGGGCTGGTCTTGCTTTTGGTTTTTAGTTACAAGTATAAATTTAAATTGTATGAAAAAGAGGCAAAATTAATTTTGCCTCTTTTTATTTTATAGGGACTTGTGCTTGAAAATTCCAGACTTTTAAATCTTTTGAAATATAAGATAGTCCATTCTTTGTTATAGCTAAAAAAAGTGACTCACCTCCATCTTGAGCAGGTAAAAGACTTAAAGAAATAAAATCATTTCTATTATCTATTCTACCTAAGTTAATATACTCGTTACCAGGTGTTATAATATTTTTATGTTCTATTTTATATATAATTCCAAAACTTGATAGAGCAGCAAAACCTAATATAGGAGGAGCAATCCCAAATTGATAAGGAACAATAGATACAATATACTCTTTATTATTATTTAAATGATTTTTTTCTCTTAATTCAATTAAAGTATTATTAATTGACTCAAGATCTTCAGATGAAATAGATTTTCCAGGTATACCTTTTGGACCTTGATCTCCTTTTGGACCAGGTGGACCTTGATCTCCTTTTGATCCTTTTGGTCCTTGCTCTCCAATCATAGGAGGTCCAGCAGATGGACTGCAACTAAAGCAAATGGTTAATACAATTAAAAGTAAAATTTTATTCAAAATATTAATTTATTATATCAATGAGATTAGGAAATTTTTGAACAAGAAAAGGAAAGGCTCTTGCCCATGCCATTGTAATAATAATTGTCAATTCTGATGATATTGCAATAATGAAACATATTATTGCTCTATTCATATGTTTAAATTTATAAAGATTAACTTTTCCTAAAGCAAATACTTGATTTCCAAAAAGTCTATAGATTTTTTCATCATTTGATGCAATTGAAGTTAAATAATTTGAATATTCGATTGAATCTTTATATTTGCTAATTCCTGCAAAAAACAATGGGTTAGCATGAGAATCATCTTCATCTTCAAGTTTTTCAGATTTAACTCTTGGAGATATTACCAAAATTAAATTCATGATAGTTAAAAAAGCAGCAATGAAATAAATAATAACAAAAAGAAAAATTAGCCAATTCATTTGTAGTTTTAAAAAATGAATTATAAAGAATACCATAAATACTCCTAAGATTGATAAAAGAGTGGTAGCTTTTTGATCAGTTCTTTGAAGAATTTGATTTTCATTATCTAAAATTTTAAATAATGTAGAAAGTCTTTTATTTTGGTCAATATTATTTGAAGACATATTAGTTTTTTATAATTTATTAAAAGGTGAATTTAGTAAAGTGTTTTGATAATATGAAATTATTACTGGTATTTTAATCAATAAATTCTTTAATTTTATTTAAAATAATATCTCTTGCTTTCCTATATGGTTCTAATAAATGATCTTCATCAGACCAGTTTATAAACGGGTCTTTAATTGACCAATGAATTAATTTTTGACTTCCAGGAAAAACAGGACATTTTTGATTTGCATCATCGCAAACTGTAATAACTATATCAATTCCTTTATCTAAGAAATCATTCATATGGTCTGATGTATGATTACTTATATCAATTTTTAATTCTGACATTACTTTAATAGCAGCAGGATGGACTTTTGTTGGATTTGTTCC
>NZHL01000013.1 GCA_002691365.1 Fidelibacterota bacterium | reverse complement strand
TATCAAGGTTTTTATTACCGACTGAATCTAATAAATGCCACGGAAAATAATTTTTTTTCCACCCTGACAGTTGAATAATAGATTCTTTAGAAATTTCATTATTGGAATTATTATTTATTTTTATTTTCTCAATTTGGAGTGATAAATGAGATAAAGAATCACCATACAAATCAATTAATAAGTTTTTAGCCTCAAAACTAGCAGTTAGTTTATTTTTATTTAAAATGAAATCTAACCAACTATTAATTTTATTAGGGAAAGGAGTAGATGTATTGATTGAAGTAAAGAATTTTGAAATAGATTTAAAAGATATAGATTTATTTTGCATTCGATCAAATAAAAATATTAATGTATGATTTAAATTTGGATTTTTACAATAATTAATCAAATCATCTTTTTCTTTTCCTATAATTCTTGATGGATTATTTAAAATATATAATTTATGAGTATTAAAAAGGGAATCCATTTTTAAATCTAGAACTAAAGAAGATAGATTGTAGGATTCAGATGAAAAAAAACATTTTTCTATTTCAACCTTATTTTTAAAAAAATTAACCAATTCATCAATGAAAAGTGTTTGTAAATAATAATCACTTCCATTTAAAATATATAATGGTTTTTTTTCACCATTTCTAATTTGAATAACTGCATTTCTAATTGTTAAATCTAACATAAGTTTAAATATTATTAATTATTATTGAAATTAACCCTATTAAAATGCAATAATATCCAAAATAATAAAAAAACTTTGTATTTAATAAATTATATAAAATTTTTAATGATAATAATCCAAAAACAAAAGAAGAAATAAAAGAAATGATCAAAAAAATTTTTTCAAAATAATTTAAATCAAGGCTTTGAATATCATTCATTGAAATCAACATTGATCCTAAAATAATTGGAATAGACATTAAAAATGAAAAATTTGCTGCTTCTTTAGGTTTAATTCCAAAAATTATAGCTGAGGAAATTGTCATACCCGATCTTGAAACACCAGGCATCAATGCTAAAATTTGAAAAAAACCAATAATAATAGATGTAAAATAATTCAAATTAATTGTTTTTTTTCTTTTAAACCACTTTGAAAGTAATAATATTAATCCTGTAAGCATTAAAAAAAATCCAACTAAATTAGGATTATCAAATATTTTTTCAATATCTGATTTAAAAATTAATCCAATTATTCCAACAGGAATAATTCCTGTTATTAAAAAAGTTAAATATTTAATATCCTTTTTAATAAAAATATTTAATGATAATTGATAAATTTTTTTATTAAAAAAAAACATTAAACTAAGTAGAGTTCCACAATGTAGTATTATTTCAAAAACTACACCTTTAAAATTAATTCCTAATAAATTTGAAATTAAAATTAAATGTCCTGAACTACTTATTGGTAAAAATTCAGTCAAACCTTGAACAAATCCTAATAATATTGCATCAAAATAATTCATTTCAATCAATACCTAAAAAGCAAATATTTCTACCAGAAGATTCACCATCTCTTCGAAATGAATGAAATTGTTTTAAAGAACAAAATGTACAGGATTTATCAAGAAAAATTTGATTATTTTTAATACCAAATGAATATAACTGTTCAATATTAATTGAATTCAAATTAAGCATATATTTATTATTAACTTTTTTTGAATATTTAATATTAAACTTTGATGAAACGTCATAATCNACTTCATAACAACATTGTTTAATNGAAGGGCCAANAAAAAATAAAAAATNTTTTTTNTTAACTTTAAATTTNTTTTNAATANNAATCATAGTTTTTANTAAAATTTCATTAAATGNACCNCTCCATCCNGNGTGNACTAAACTNATTATATTNTCTTTTTGNTTTACAATAAAAATTGGTAAACAATCTGCTACTTGAATACCTAAAATATTATTTTTATTATTTGATACAATGGAATCACATTNACCTNCAAATCCATNATTTTNAATTATTTTAATAATATCAGAATGAATTTGCTTNGAATAAACTAGTTTTTTTTTAAAATCTAAAATACTATGATATTTTTTAATAAGATTTTTTTTANNTTNTTTTNNTTTNTTATCATAAACNATAATTGCAGAAGCATTTTCTGGAAAATAATCCCCAAAATTTTCAATTAAAATNTTNTTTTNTTNTNTATTAATAATTAAGGTGAGGTTAAATGNAANGANTCTGCAATAAAATAACCTACTTTATAAAATTGATTATTTTTNAAATTAATAAAATTAATTGTAGCATTACTTCTTGAATTTTCTGAAAANGCNAATGTTTTTGATATTCCTTTTATTGGTANNGTNTTACTAATACTTTGTAATAGNGATGCTCTNTTCNATAGAAAATTCTAAATGTTTTGATAAAAAAATGGTTAAATCATAACCTTCAAAAATTAATTCNATTTCNTTNCTATTTTGATAATTATTCACTGACTCAATTAAAGAATTTGGAANTGANNAANTATTTTCATCAATATANTGATCAGTAAGAATAGTCATNNCATTAAGATTTGAACCAATCATTTCTTGATTAAANTCCTCTGGACTAAACCAATTATTGTTTCCAATAATTTTAGAATCTATACCATATGAAGAANATTGAGAAGTAATGTAACTAATATCNCCTTTGTGAATTGGTAAAAACATAATATCAATATCTGAGATNATAATTTTAGATGAATCTATATCCTCNNTTNAAATATCTTCATTAATAGANNAATCTTNTAAATACAAATCAAATGTACTATCAGAAGAATCAAATAAAATATTTTCNTCAATAGAATTAAAGTTTTTTGAATATAATTGCAAAGCTTCTTTTCTTAAATTAGATAATTGAACTGANATATCNNTAGGNATACCAGAATACCATTCAATCGAAATAATATCCATTCCAAGAANATCAGCTTCTATTAAAAAACCATCAGTAANTTGTATNCCTAATTTATCATTAGGAGATAANATACCAACTGTTTTNGCATTAAGTTGATTAAATGCATAGTTTGCNGCATATCTTCCTTGAAGTATATANTCAGTTTTCATTTGAAAAATATTATCACCTATTTNTGAAATNCCATAGTCATAAGTAGNAGGTAATAAAANTGGTATNGAAAGATTTTTTGCTGAAACTGCAAAAATAATATCATCATAATTATTTAANGGACCTATAACTGCCATTAAATTTGAATTTTTAGATAAAATATCTATTGACTCAATCAAATTAACAACATCATCATCAATATNCATAATTTCCAAATCNATTGANANNTTNTTTGTTTGATTAATTTCTTTNATTGCTGCTCTAATNCCNCTTAAAAANGCAAGNTTTTCAATATTNGATGATGATATTATTATACCTATAGTTTTATTTGATATATTATTTTCNTTGTAAGTTTGTTTTTTTAAATCNTCAAAATNAGAAATTAGTTCAATTGGCAATATNGATGAATTAATTTTTANTAAAATNACAGCTGCTTCATCAANTTNATTTTTATATANNAATGTTTTNGCCATAGCTAAAGANAATATTGATCTTCCGACCNGATCAATTTCTGAAGATAACAACCTATCAATTTCTTCATAAGTAATGTATCCNGANGAAATCTTCATTATAANTTGNTCAATTTTATTTNNCATATNTAANTNTTTTTNAAANAGTTTTCTTGATTTTAAATATGATTCAATTGNAGAAGNATAATAACCTTGTTCTAAAAACAAATCTCCAAGTGAAAAATATATATATGGTAAATATCTACTNTNNTNATATTTTTGAATAAATTCTCTAGCGACATTTTTTGCTTCTTCATATCTTTTTACTTTTATATATGATTTCATAAACATNAATGTACTAGCTGTAAGTTGAGGNGATTTTTCAGGAGGANAGTTTTTTAATTTTCTAAAAATGTCTAAAGCACTGTAATATCTTCCTCGATTATAAAAATCAATCCCTTTATCAAAAAGATCATATGTTTTTTTTGAGTCAAAAGTTTGAATTGCAGAAACAATCGAAAACAATTGAAATAGAATAGAAAATATTAATAATTTAATGAACATATTGAATACACATCTGATAAACAGTAATTAAATGTTTTTAATAACAATTAAAGTTACATAATCAAAAGATAAAGTTCACCAACTAGGTAAAACAAAAAAACCTTTGATATTTTCAATCAAAGGTTTTTTTGTTTTAATTAAATATAGAGTTATAAATTAAAACCAAGAGAAATCATTGATACATTTCCCAACCTATTCATTGAAACTAAAGCAAAATTAATATTAAAATTATTATAATTTATACCAGCACCAAAAGTTAAACCATCTTCATCATAATTAATTTTATATCCACTACGAAGAAAAATAATTCCACCGAGGTCATATTCAGCACCAATATGTAATTTCTCAGAATTATCATTTGGGTGAGATGCTTCAATCGCTACAGTAAGATTTTCATCTTGAAGAAAATCCATTGCAACACCAACTCTAAAATCCCATGGCATTTTCACATCTATAGGTTCAACTTGAAAATCCTCATCCCAATTTGCTAGATTTGTATCATCTCCAAGATTACTAAAAACCATACCAAGCCTTAATGATCGAAAACCTGTATAATAAGTAGTTCCAACATCAAAAGAAATATTGTTCATGCTTACATCATCAATTGTTTCAGAAATATATCTAGCATTTACTCCAATTGATAATCTATCAGTAAAATTTCGTGCAAATGTAATACCTGCAGCTAAATTTCCTCCAGTAAAGTTTCTTCCTGTGATTGTTGACTCAGTTCTGGAACCATCAGAAACTAAACTATTCATAGTTTCAGGAATGTCTCCCATGTCTAGTGAAGCAATACTAAAACCAATATTTCCAAAAGAAGATTTATTAACAACTGAGAAAGCATTATAGGTTATATCTGCAACATAATTTATTGTTCCAAAATAAAAATCAAGTTTTTCAATATTACTAACGGAAGAAGGATTAGCAAAAATTCCTGAAGCATTTGCTGATCCTAAAGCACCCCTAGTATTTCCCATTGCAGCACTTTTTATATCTGGATTAATTTTTAAAAAGGTAAATCCTGACAACCCATTTCTCTGAACTTTTGTTGGTTCAATTCCAGCTTGTTGAGCTGTTATATAATTAAACGACAAAAATATTGTCACTAAACTAAGTTGAATTATTTTAATTTTATTCATTTTTTGTCTCTTTTCTAATTATTTAATAATTGCAAATTTTCCTGTGAATTCTTTACCATCAACATCTGATGTTATATGATAAAGATAAAATCCAGGTTGAATGTATAATAACCAATCGTTTGTTTGATAATCTTGTGTTTGTATGCTACCCCAACTTACACTTCCACTACCATCATCATGTTCAATTGTTTTGACCAGATCACCTGCTAGAGAATAAATTCTAATTGTACCTCTAGAAGGAAGATTAATAAAATTTAATCTTAATTCTTCACCAGAACCTAACAAACCACTTTGCACTCTAAATGGATTAGGTACAACATGAGGTCTATCATTTGGAAAATTATTATTTGGAGCCATCATTGGATAAACTGGAAAACGATTTGCTCCAACTTTTCCACTTTCATTTCCATCAGTGTCATATGAAGTGACAACNTAATATGCTCCTACTCCAAGTGGCATATCAGTTTCAGTAAAAACAACAGAATCATTCCTAACTGTTTCAGACCCTTTAGGAATATCCGCAATCATTGTCCANGGTCCTGTTGCAAAATAATTTGAATTATATACCTTATAACCAGCAAAGTCATCAGTGCCAGTAGTAGGGTCAGNATAACTGCTTGATACTGGAGACCAACTTAATTCAACTCCACCACCAACTGGTGTTCTAGTTATATTATCTATTGTTGGAGATGGGTTATCCCATTTATAACCAGCATTATAAAAACTTTTTGCGTTTTGAATATTTTGTTTTAATGCAGCAGCTCCTTCTATATCCAAAAGATCAATATTTTCCTCACCACCTTCTACAATTTTTGCNCTATCCATTTCTCCAACAACNACAGCATAAACCAAAGTAACTGACTCTCCTGGNGAAATACTATGNGGNCCAGAGGAAACAAAAATCTCTGGAGCTCTTTCCCATTTACTACCACCACCAGTTCCAATGATACCAGCAGCTTCACCAGCAGCGTTTAATTCATCCCAAGAACCTTTAGGTTGATCATAAGTAAGAAGTTCTCTCATTCTAGTTTCCCAATCTTTCCACAACAAAACAACGGATTCATCTACTCTATCTCCACCATCTTGTGGTGTAAATGTTCCATTTTGAGTAGCTCTACTTACAATATTATGATATACTGGAGCATCTGCACTGTCTATAATAACTAAAGATGCGTACTGTGGAGCTAATAATTCAGAAGTATTAGAAGCTCCCTCTTGAATATCAGATGCATCACCCTTGTCACCCTTTAATATTCCTGGACCAACATTAAATTGAGATTCATCACCTGTAGTGAAATTGAAAGATCTATCATCATAAAAATAAAAAGCTCTTTCATCTTCAAACCAACCATATTTGTCATCATAATTTCCACCAGGCCCTAACTCATAACCTTTAGTTGAAATTTGCCATCCAATTCTTGGAGAAAAATACATGTCTGTAATTTCTTGTGCAGAATTTGCAGGATTAGTTAAAGTATATTCATGTATGATAAAATCATCAAGATCAGGATAACTCATTTGAATTGACCTCATATCAACTTCAAGATAAATATTACCAGCAACTGTAGGATCTGAACTCTTTTTTCTAAGATAATGGCCACCAGTTAAAACTAATTCACCAGGTAAAGTAGGGTCAGCCATATTAAAATTCTCAACAAGGTTACTAGGTGTTTTAATTGACATCCAATCAGCAGGAGGATAAGCAACATTGTAATAAGAAAAATGCTCATTTGTTCCGCCTACTGTTGCCATAACAGCATAACCTTGTACTTGTATCAGCTGGTTAGCATCATCATACGTTCCAACTTTATCATATCCTGGGTATTCATAAAAATAACCAAACAATGATTGTGGATCAACTGGATAACCTACAGCACCACTATTCCAAACTGTAGCCCATAATTTACCTCTATTCATCAAACCAAAATCATAAATAGCTTGTGAGAAAACAGAGTTAAATGATAGTATAATTGCAACTATCAAGAACCTTTTTTTATAATTCATCGTAACCCCTTCTTGATTAAAATTCTAAAAAAATTAAATTAAAAGTCGATCTTTAATTGACCATAAATCATTCTTTGTGGAAGTCTCATGCTATCATACCAATTCCATTCATCAGGCTCTCCAGAAAACCAATGAACAGGTAAAACATCCTGATTCTTTCCACCTTCCATNTAAGTTGTAAGTTCGTCTCCACCTAATAAATTTAAATAGTTTTGGTTAAAAACATTTCTAACGTCCACACTAAANTCTACACGATTTCCNACAAAAGTAAAACCTTTAGACACTTTAAGATTACTATAAGTAAATGGATCCCATCTTTCATTAAGTGGCTCAGTAGATGTATCACCAGGCCCATGATATGTAAATTGCTCACCAGAGTTCCATATGCTATAAAGATTCACATTAAGATCTAATGACTGCAAGAAAAAATTTGTATTTAATTTAAATTTATGAGCAGTACTCCAAGGAGTTCTAGTAGCATTAAACCCTTGTAAATTTGGAGATTGACCATCTTCAAAAATGTCACTAAAACCTGCTGAACCACCAATTACACGATTGTAATCATAACTAAAATTAAAATTTAAAGGGCCAGTAAAGAATGAAGTTAATTCAAGCTCAAAACCTCTAACGTCTCTATAACCCATATTAGAAATCATTACAGCAACATTGTATGGNTTAGCATCATTGTAAAGAGTTGTTCTAGTTGTTGGAGTACTCCAATCAGAATTATAACTTTGACCTTCATTCACAACATCTTGTTTTTGCATATCTTTATAATAAACTATTGCATCAATTTTAAAACTTTGACCAATTTGCTGATTTATTCCAACTTCATATTCAATAGTTTGTGCGTAATCGAGCATTGGATTACCATAATATCCATGCCACTGATCCATATGAACCGTTCCGTTTGCAGGNTCAAAAGGGTTAATAAGCTCATCATGACTACCTGAAGCAAATGTTATATATGGAAAACCAAATATTTTTGTCCAAGATGGTCTTTGNTAAAAATGTCCATATTGAAAATGTAAAACAGACTGATCAGAAATTGGATGAGAAATTCCTAACCTTGGAGATATAGCAACTTTTGTTTCTGTATCAATTAAATTTGGATTACCAGGAACACCTTCCGTACCAGACCATCCATTAGTGCCTTCATATGCAGCTAAAGGATCAAATAAATCCTCTGCAACCTGTCTATTTTGACTGAAAAAGTCTGCTCTTAAACCAGCATTGACTATTAAACCTTCAAATTCAATTTTATCTTGAATGTATAATGCACCTTCGTTAGGTGTACCTGAAAATACATTCATAAGATTCCATCTCTCTCCACCTTCATATTCTGACATCGTATGTTCATAATAAAAGTCATAAAGTTTGTATGAAAAACCTGCTTTAATAAGGTTGTTAAAATTTACTTGACTAGTAATATCACCCCTTATTGTAGTAACATCAGATTGTGTTCTATCAGTCCATCTTAAATGGCCAGCGATATCAAAATTTCCATCAATTGTCATAGGTCTATCACCAGATACCCAACCATATGCATCATCCGAAGCAATATCAAAGTTCAGTAAATATTGATATTCATCACCCATTGGAACTTTTTCCATCTTATCNGAAATTTGACTCACGTTTAGCTCATAAAATGTTTTATTACTTAAAGTATGAGTAAAATTTAGAGCAGTTGATGAAAAATTTGTTTGTTGAGGATTTTGTGCCCATGCACCATAAATACCAGAATACTTTGAACCTGAATATGGATCATTAATAAATGATTGTGATGACCATTGNGCTTCTTGAGCACTTTCTTGTGTATTAAATGAAGAAAAAGGCATTGGTCCACCATTNATAAAATTTCCATACACCCCTTGAAGNTCNACCTCCATTTTATCTGTCAAGTTGTAAGTTAATTTTAATTGAGTGTTTTGCTCGGTATTAAAATCAATTGATTGTGGAAACATTCCAGCACCTTTCTTTTGCCTATGAGACAAAAGAAGATCGAAATTAGCAATTCTTCCAAATATAGTAGCTTCTATTTCTGTATCAGGACGCTCTGCATAATCACCTTGGACTGGGTCAGGAGTGATTTGTTGTTGATATTGTGCTAATAGGTCAGCAGCATTTTGACCAAAATATTCACTTCCTTCAGATGCTACTTGCTCTTCCCAATAACTTGGTGTACCAAAATAGGTCCAATCGTAATTATCTTTACTATAAAAATTTCTACCCCAATGATAAACTCCAGCAGGACGTAGACGGGTGGTTACACTTCCATGCAAACCAGGTTCTCTAGCTTTTTTCGTAACAATATTCACAATACCTGATTGGGCACTTCCATATTCTGCATTAAAACCACCAGTTAAAACTTGAATTTCCTGAATAGTTGAAGTATTTATACCACTATAATTCTGAGACATCAATCCACTATTTAAACTAACTTTATCTAAAACATAAACAGTTTGATTTAATGCACCACCTCTAAATCTACCGTCTTGGACTCCTGCTTTTGTAGCCAAAGCTTCATCAAGGGTTCTAATATGAGTTTTCTCAAAATCTTCTGCTCCAACTACTCTTTCAGTAGCTGTTAAATCTTTTTGAATGATGGCACGTTCAGCTGACACCGATACAATTTCACCTTCAACAGCTGAAACATTTAATGAAAAATCTAAAAGTGTTGTTTTACTAATATTTACAGTTACACCAGTTAGTTCTACTTGACTATAACCAATATATGAAGCTGTAACATCATAAGTACCAGGAGGAATATTTAATAAAAAATAATTTCCATCTTCATCTGAACTAGCACCTATTGATAATTCTTGAATTATNATATTNGCACCAATTAAGGGTTCNTTAGAATTTGAATCAACTATTTTACCTGAAATTTTACCTGTAACATCCGCAAAAGATGTATTNAAAANTAAAANAAAAGCTAAAAAGANTGTTTTAANANNATTAAATNTCATATTTCTCTCCTAAAAAAGTTCAAAATAGTAAANANNTTATNTTTTTTNTTAATNANTATCAGCCCGATATAATTAAGTAACAATCTAATNATTAATNATTCTAAGAATCAATATTTTTTTTCTTTTTTTCTAATTTTGGGCAAATATTAGACGAATATTTAAGTTTTTTTAAGTTTATTTAAGTCTTATAAATNTTNANNACAGAGACACCTAAAACAATTAAAAATAAACCAATTATAATTTGCCAGTTGATTGTTTGATTNTAAAAAACATAACTTAGNATAGCTACTGTAAAAACTCCTAATCCTGACCANCTAGCATAAACAATAGCTAGNGGNAGTGTCTTAAGNGCATTACTAGCAAAGTAAAATGAAATGAAATAAGAAAGAGTAATTATAAGAGAAGGAATTACTTTAGTAAAATTCTTACTCACTGGAAGTAACATGGTTCCTAAAACTTCAAAGGCTATTGCTNCAAATAAATAAAAATAACTTAACACAATATCAAATTTAATATTTAAATATTTAGTTTATAGGAAAAATAATANNNANNTATTTATATTANATTNTTNATGANNCTATTATTTTCAATTTTTATTTTTCATTATTTANTATTCGCACANAATTTAAATATATATGAAAGACCTTTTCAGAAACAGCCAAATTTTGATATTGATGTTTTACATTATGACATAAACCTAAAAATCAATGATCATCAAAAAACATTCTTTGGTAAAACTTCAATAAGTTTTAAAGTTTTAAAATCTGAAATAGATACGGTTCTTTTTGACTCAGAGACTTACAAAGTATCAAGTGTAAAAGATAACGATTTATCTCTTCCGTTTATTCAAACTGATTCCTCACTAATTATTTTACCACCTAAAACTTTATATAAAGATGAAATTAACGAATACACAATTTATTATCAATCCGATGGTAAAATTGCTAATCCTGCAAATTATAATATGCGAGGTGTAAAAGTTCTTGGTCTTGGATTCTTTGAAGAATCTGATTATAATCCAGCATTAGTCCAAACCCACTCTTGGCCTGAAGGAGCAAGACATTGGTTCCCCTCAAATGATCATCCAGCTGATAAAGCAACAAGCAAAATTGTTACGACAGTAAGGTCAGATTGGAAGGTTTTATCTAATGGTGATTTAATAGATGTAAAATCTACAGATTCAGGTGATTCTTTGACTTACACTTGGCAACTTGATCTTCCAAATTCGACTTATTTATATGTAATGGTTGCAGGCCCATTTGAAGTAATTCAGGACTATTATAAAGACATCCCTATGAGTTATTGGGTTTATCCAAAAGATAAANAAAATGCACATTTNTCTTTTCATCGAACACCTGAAATAATGGAATTTTTTGAAAACGAATATGGTGTTCCTTACCCTTGGNCAAAAATGGATCAAATTACCATACCAGGAATTAATGGTGGAGCAGAAAGTACNACTGCTACAATACTNGGAGAAACAACAATCCATGATGAAAAAGCNGAGAAAGATTTTCCNAGTCATTGGCTTGTAGCTCATGAAGCAGCTCATCAATGGTTTGGAGATTACNTNACNATGAGTAATTGGCATCACGCTTGGTTAAATGAATCATTTGCTACTTATGGNGAATATTTATATAGNACTCATTTGTATGGTGTAGATGAAGGTAAAATCAACCTTTGGAAGAAGAAACAAAGCTATTTAAACGAATATAGAAATCGCTACTCCNGACCAATGGTNCATCCATATTGGGAATACCCAAACCAAAATTTTGATAGTCATATATATCCNAGAGGTGCAGCAGTATTACATATGCTTAGAGTAATATTAGGTGACAANATTTTCAAAGAATTTCAAACTGTATTTTTAAATAAATTTGCTTTTGGAAATCCAGATACTCAAGATTTGATTGATGTTNTAAATGAAGTTTCTCAANAAGATTTATCATGGTTTTTCCAACAATGGGTTTTAAGTGCTGGTCATCCACAAATTGATATAAATACAAAATTCAAAAATAAAGAGCTGATTGTTGAAATAAAACAAACTCAAGAAGGAATAAAAACACCTGAGAAATATTATATTCCAGCAAAGATTTCTTTTTTTATGAAAAATGAGATTTTAGAAAAAGAAATAATTATTGATGAAAGAAATTCTATTCACCGATTCTCAATGAAAAAAGAACCAATGTTTGTACGTTTTGATCCAGATGATGATTTGCTAATTGAAGTAACTCAAAAACATTCATATAACGGTTTATTAAATAAATTGAAACGAGATAACTTAATTGGTAGAATGAGAGCTGCTGAATCTCTTAATCAATATTTAGATAATCCCAAAACAATTAAAATTCTAAAACAAACTACAATGAATGATTCTTCTTGGATTGTTCGTAAAAGTGCTTTTCAATCTGTAGGATCTAAAATGTCTTCAAAAGAATTCATAACTTCATATCAAAGTGAAAAACATTCTGAACCTAGAAAAGTAATAATTTCTGAAATGTCAAAATTTTACCCCTCGGAATCACTAAAATTGATTCGTGAAAATTTAGATACTGATAATAGTTATATTGTTCAAGAAGAAATGATTAAAAATCTTGGAAATATTGGTGATAAATCTGATATATTAAAATTAGAATCTTATGAAAAAGTATGGTCACCAAGGAGAATATTAAAAAATGCTTCTGTTGAGTCTTTGGCTAAACTAAGAGATAAATAATCTAAAAATTATTTCCAATTATAATTTTAGTATATATGTTGTTATCAAAGAATAACTAGTTTGGATTATCAATATAAATAAGGGTATCATAACATATTTTTTTCTTATTATACTTTTAAATTGAATAGTCATTAATACAAATAAAACACAATAGATTAGAGTAAAAATATTTGATTTTAAACCAATATTAAAAAACTGTATTAATAATAAGTTTAAAATAAGTCCAATACCAAAAACACTCATGATTATAGATGACTTTTTTTCTAATTTATTCATTTATTCTTATCAAAAAAAGTAGTCTCTTTCATCTACTCCACCGTAACAGATTTAGCTAGGTTTCTTGGTTGATCAACGTCACACCCCCTTAGAACAGCTAAATGATATGCAAGCAATTGAAGTGGAACTGATGCTACAATGGAAAAGGTTCTTGGATGCGATGATGGAACTAAAATAATATGATCTGATAATTTTTCTAGCTCAGGTGTAATCTTAGCTGTTAGGGTAATTATTTTCCCTTTTCTAGCTTTTA
>NZHL01000012.1 GCA_002691365.1 Fidelibacterota bacterium | reverse complement strand
TCTTTATCAATGATAAATTTTATTATTTATTTACTTTTATTTTTTTATTTAAAAAAACAAAACATATTTACTTATGGAAGTGAAATATTTTATTTGCTTTACCCTAGTTTATTACTTTACTCATCAGTTGGTCTTAGAGAAATGTTGATTTTAACATTTATGATTATAGTTGTTTATCAATTTTTAGTTAAAGACAAATACATTTTTTCAGTTATTTGTTCTTTACCTTTGATTTTTTTAAAACCTCAAAACTTTCTAATTATAAATATGTGTTCAACGATTTTCTTTTTTTTTAAAAAGGGTGATTCAAATAAAAAAATTGGGATATTATTTCTAATAATACTTGCATTTTTTGGTTTAAAAAATTTGATTTTATCTAGGTTCACAATTCCAGCTGGATTTGGTTTTATTGATGTAATAAATAATTACAGAAATTATATGTTTTTTGAAGATACTCGCTCATATGTTGAAGGTTATATTCCTATAAATAATTTTTTTGATTTATTTTATCAGGGTGCTATTGGATCATTTTATATGTTGCTCAAACCATTTCCGTGGCAATCCAGTAATCCATTACAACTTGTTCAATCTATAGAAAATATTATTATTCTTTTTCTAATGATTTTTTTGGTTCTTAAACCAATTAATTTCAAAACTTTAAGATTAAAGGCAAACTATTTGAAAATGATGATAATCATATCAATGTCAATTTACGGTATGGTGGTATTTAACTTTGGTTCAGCCTCAAGATACAGGTTTGGATTTATAGTGGTATTTTTTATTTTTTATAGCTACCTACTTAATAAAAATAGAATTAATTTATTAAAATATAAATCAATTAATCCAAATATTTAATTTTGATTACAATTTGAAAAAAATAGTATTAACTGCAAATACTTCTTGGTATTTATATAATTTTCGTTTGGGTTTGATAAAAGAGTTAATTAAACAAAAAAATAAAATTTTTATTGTAGCTCCTAAAGATAATTTTTCTCCAAAACTTAAAGATTTAGGTTGTACTTTTTTTTCAATTAAAGTTGATAATAAAGGATCAAATCCAATCAAAGATTTATCATTTTTTTATGTTTTAAGAAGGATTTATAAAAAAATTAATCCAGATATTGTATTACATTATACTATTAAACCAGTAATATACGGGTCATTTGCTTCTCAAAAATTATCAATTCCACATATCAACAATATTACGGGGTTGGGAACAGTTTTTATCGATCCTAATTGGATTACTTTTTTTGTTAAAATTCTTTATAAAAAAGCACTAATAAGTTCAAGCTATGTTTTTTTTCAAAATAAAGATGATTATAAATTATTTATTAAAAATAAACTTATTTCAAAATTTATTCCTATTAGTATTATTCCAGGAACTGGAATTGATTTAGATAAATTCAAATTAAGTAAATATCCAAAATCATCAACTTTAAATTTTCTTTTTATAGGAAGAATATTAAAAGATAAAGGTTTTTTTGAATTTGTAGAAGTTGCAAAAAGAATTAAAAATTTAGGTTTTAAAGTTGATTTTAAAATTTTAGGATATTTAAATGCAAAAAATAAAACGGCTATAACTGAAAGTGAAATAAATCATTTTCAAAAAAAAGGATATATTAATTATCTTGGAAGTTCAGATAATGTTATACCTTTTATTAATGATGCATCATGTGTAGTTTTGCCTTCATATAGGGAAGGTTTGCCGAAATCTCTTTTAGAGGCTGCTTCAATAGGAAGACCAATTATTGCAACAGATGTAACAGGTTGTAGAGATATTGTTTCTAATGGGAAAAATGGTTTTCTTTGTAAGCCTAGAAATATTAAAGATTTATATCAGAAGGTTTTGGAATTTATTAGTTTACCATATCAGGAAAGAAAAAAATTAGGAGAAAATGGAAGAGAAATAATGAAAAAAAATTTTGATGAAAAAAAAGTTATAAAAAAAATTATCAATCATATTAATCAAATCGTTTAAGTATTTTTATGCAAAACATTCTTCCTTTTTTTATTTTCACATTTTCAATTAGTTTATGGTTATCATTTCTCATTTTAAAATTTGGAAAAAAATGGTTAATTGATATTCCTTCTGAAAGAAAAATTCATACAATTCCAATTCCAAGAATTGGTGGAATAGCACTTGGTTTATCTTTTTTTATTTCATTATTATTCTATTCATTCAACATTGAATTATTATGGTATTTAATTGCTTTTCTGATATTATTTGTTTTAGGTATTATAGATGACTATAGTTCTATTAGTTGGAAAATAAAATTACCCATTCAGTTGATTGTTGCTTCTATAGTTATTAATAAATTTTTAGGTTTAATTACTTCAATTTCTTTTTTTCATATAACCTTAAATTTCTCAACAATTTTTTTAATTATTATTTTTTTAATTTGGTTTGTTGGAATTCTGAATGCTGTGAATTTAATTGATGGTATGGATGGGTTATCAGGAGGTTTTATGGTAATTATTACATTTTCATCAATAGTAATAGGAATTTTAACTGAAAATTATAATTTTGTTTCACTCAACTCTTTATTATTAGGTTCATTAGTAGGTTTTTTATTTTTTAATAGAAGACCTGCAAGATATTTTATGGGTGATTCGGGGAGTTTAATTCTTGGATATCATGTTGCTTGTTTACCTTTAATTTATCATCAATTTTCAAGTAATAGTAATGTATTAGAAATCACTCCTTTTCTTATTTTATCTTCTTTTTTAATAATGGATACTACTCGAGTTTTTTTTAGTAGACTATTAAAAGGAAAAAATCCAATGAATGCAGATACTATTCATTTACATCATTTGGTTTATAAGGAAACAAAATCTTATATGGGAACATTAATTCCTATTTTTTTTGTTACTTTAATTGGAGGTGTCTCATCGATATTGTTTTTTAAATATGATTTTGGATATTTAGGAATGCAATTTTTCTTACTTATTTTAATTTTATTTATAATTATTCCTCCAGTCCCTTTTTATGTTCCTTTAACATCTAAATTAAATAATTTTATATCTAGTCTTAAAACGTCACGTTTTAATGATAAATATCTATTTAGAGTTCGTTTTTTAATACCTTTAGGTATTTTATATTTATTAATTCTTTCATTTTCAAAAATAAATAAAAGTAACTTAGATAAAATTTTTTTAATTGATTTTAATATTTTTGATTTGGGGTTATTCATTGGTTTTAGTTTTTTATTAATATTTTCATTGATTAGGACTCATGCAGATGAATCTTTCCAAACTAGAATTGTACTAGTAATATTAATTCAATCTTTTTTATTATTTTTTCTAGAGGGGTCTAATTTTTCTAATGAATCATTTTATTTGAGAAATATAATTTTAATAATAATGATTTTAATAACTGGAGTTAATTATTTTCAAAATAGTAAGCATTTAGGTTTTGAGTTTTGGTCAGTAATTGATTTATTAATTTTAATATTATTTATTGCTTTAGTAATTTTAAAAATAAACGGTGTTCAACTTGGATTGTTTTCTATTTTAGAGATATTATTTTTTTATTATTCTCTTAGTTTATATGCTCAGAGAAGACATCCAAGATTAAAAATTTAATTTTTTAAATTTTATATCAATACTATAAGTTGGAATAAATTTAAACTTTTCAATTAAAGTGTTTGTTACTGGATTGAATAAGCTGATACAAAGTTTAATATCTTTAATGATTTTAAATTTTTTAAAATAATTATTCATTGGAAAATAAATTCCAATATCTGAAGCTATAGGTATTGAATTAATATTTATTTTTTTATGACCTAAAATATTTACGAAACTACCACCAATATTAATTTGATTATTTAATTTTATAGTATAAAGCAGTTGTGGGAAAAAAATATTTGAATAATTAGTATTTAAGTTTTTCCTTAAACCAACTGCTGTAGCTAAATCTAATTTATTAGAATTGTGAAATTGGTAAAATAAACCATTATAATAAGTTGAAAAATTTTCTTGATGAATAGAATAATATCCATGGAAATCTATTTTTTCACTTATTCCATATCCAATAACAACATAGGATTGACCATTTTTAAAGTAATTAAATGGATTCCAAGTTAAATCAATTTCAAAAAAATTTTTACCTGTAGAGGATCCATGGTCAAATGCTCCTGAAGCAAAAATTTGATTTAAAAATAAAAATATAGTTATAATTTTTTTTATCATTATTTAAATCTAAATAATAAAAAATATACTTTTAATTTTTTTTTTATAGTACTATTTTTTCTGAAAATGTAATTTATCATAGTTTTTTGATAATGGGGGCGCTTGGCTTCGACAGAAAATAGGAAGCATTTTGTTGCATGTGCAGTACTCAGGTTATCTGCATAATCTGCCTGAAAACAAACAAATGCCAATAACGGCAACATTGCTTACGCTTAAATAGTGTAAGTCGTTCTACTTATACTTTGCTTGTCAGTTTAAGATAGAGCGTAGATTCGATAAGCTAGTTTTTACAAATGTCCTTTTTGTAAAACGAAATTTTAAAGGACTGCTTTTATTGTAAGATTGTTTGATATCTGAAATAAATTAAGATAAAAATCAAACTAAACATGTAGAAGTAAAATGAATCTTTTTTTTGGACGGGAGTTCGATTCTCCCCGCCTCCACTTAAAAATATGTTTATTTTAAAAAAAATAATTTTTTTTCAAATTATATTTTCAACATTTGTTTTTACTCAGAACTATTATGTTGCAGATCCAAATGAATTATTAAAAAATGAATTCATTGGCAATGCTGAAAAAAAATACATTTCATCAAGTTTGTTTAGGCCATCAATTAATATTGATAATTTAAAAACTAATTGGTCTTTAACACTCAGAGCAGATTATTTTGATAACAAGGGTGCTCCAAATTTAGAAAATACCTCGATCAAATGGATAGGTAAAGGGATAAGTAGATATAGCTCATATAAATTATCTTTTATAAATGATTTTTTCTTTTTTTCAATTGAGCCGTATAGTTTCAATAGTGAAAATTTAGATTATGACGTTCCTTTAAGAAAAGGTATTTATTTAAGAATGAATGATTCTAGGCCTCATAATGATAAGCCAATCCAATGGAATGGAGTAAGAGAGTTTCAATTTATAACTCATTATAAAGGAATTGGAGTTGGAATATCAAATGCAAATATGTGGTGGGGNCCAGGAATTCATAGTTCCCTNCAAATGTCAAANAATACAAATGGATTTAGATATTTTAGCTTAGGNACATTTAATGAAAAAAATATAGGTCCAATAAAATTAGATTTAAGATATGTTTTTTCNAAATTNGATGATAGAAACATTGGNGAGCCATATTTNTCTGCNNTNCTTGGATCTTTTACTTTTTCCAANANTCCNATNTTCACTTTAGGTTTTTCAAGAGCNTATATTTCAGGGCATGGTAATTATGCACCANATGTATATAATCTTACTTTAAGAGAAGCTATTGATTTACCTCTTGAAGATTTATTTTTAAATNAAAAACAAGTNGATCCAAATAATCCTGAAAGTGCAGTNGANTTATGGGATGAAATTCTTGTAGGNTATTTNGTNGCATCATTTCCTANGTCAGGTTTAAAAATTTATNTTGAATATGGTAGAGATGATCATGCTTGGGATTGGGATGACTTNAAAAGGCANCCTGATCATTCTGGAGCAGGAGTTTTTGGATTAAGAAAATATGAATTATTTGGTATTNAGAATTTAATTGGTGGGTTGGAATATACTAGTTTGATAAANTCTAAATTTTGGTNNANTAGAGTTCCTGGAACTTGGTATAGNAAACAGGTTTATGACTATAATAGTTATAATGGTAGATGGTGGGGTGCTCANAGTGGTCCAGACTCAGATGATNTATATATTTATTTTGGTTATTATGGAAATAAATTTAGNTTTATTCCTTCATTTAATTATGAAAGACATGGTGTAATAGATAATAATGCATTAATTATTGAAGAACTTTCTTATTTGGGTTTTAATCCTGAAACAGGAAGATGGGAAATTAAAACTCAGGACATTATTACTGAAAGACAAATTAATATTTGGCCTGAAGTAAAAATGGAATTTAGATTAAATATTGGATTTACACTTAGAGATATTGATATAAATTTTTACTATGAACATGAAGTAGTAGATAANTTAGAGTTTAAATGGGGGGAAAGAGAAGGCAAAGTNTTTTGGGTTAGTNTTGATAGAACCTTTAATATTGGAAATTTAAATTATTTTGCCAAAAACAAATAAAAATACGTTATCTATAATTATAGTAACTTTTAATTCTCAAGATTGTATTAAAAATTGCATTAGTTCAATTTCAAAGAATTATAAAAAAAATTATGAAATTATCATTATTGATAATAAGTCTTCAGATAATACTATCGAAATAATTAAAAATAATATTAATTCAAATATAAAATTTATTCAAAATGAAAAAAATTATGGTTTTACTAAAGCTATTAATCAAGGATTTAAAATTTGTAGAGGTGAATATATTTTAAATTTAAATCCAGACGTAGAAATATTAGATAAATCTATTGAAATTCTTATTGAAAAAATGAATACAAATAATTCTATAGGAATTATTTCCCCTCAATTAGTTTTTCCTGATGGTAAAATTCAATCTACTTGCAGAAGATTCCCAACATATTGGAATATTTTTACAGAATTAACTTTTCTTAATCAATTTAGCCCAAAAAGTAAATTATTAAATGGATGGAAAATGGGTGATTTTAATCATAAAACAGAAATGAGTGTTGATCAAACNGCAGGNGCTGCTTTTATTATTAAAAAAAAATTATTTGATAAGCTTTCTGGATTAGATGAGCGTTTNCCAATGTTTTTTAGNGANGTTGATTTATGCAAAAGAGTAAAAAATTTAAATTTAGAAATTTTNTATACAACTAAATCTAAAATGATACATATTGGNGGNAATAGTATTTTTAAATATAGAATTCGTTCAATTATTACATCATCAGTTTCAATGATAAAATTTTTNTTTAAACANTATAATTCAAAATTTAATTTNATANTAAATGTATTNTTTTCTTTNNTTTTAGTTCCAATAATTTTTTTTAGAATTATAAAAAGTCTAATTATTTCAAGAANNATNTTTCAAAGAAAAACACTTTAATGAATGCTAAAAAATTAAGAATTTTCGGTTTTATTTTATTTGGNTTTTTGGTAGTATCTGGAATTATATTAAAAAATAACANATTNTTTTTTATAGCANNNTTTAATTTNATAATTAGTNTTNTTTANCCATTATTTTATNTNAAATATAANATTTATCAATTATTTCAAATTTTAGGTAAATATTTAGCTAAAATAAATTCATTTTTAATAATTATTTTCCTTTTTTATTTTATAATTACCCCTATGTCAATTTTTTTGAAATTATTACAAATAGACTTATTAGATAAAAAAATTAATAAAAAAAATCTATCATATTTCAGAAATAGAGATGTTCCACCAAATTCTTTAACAAAACAATTTTAAATGAAATTTTTATCTGAATTATTTGAATTTTTATATGTTAGAAAAAAATTTTGGTTAGCTCCAATCATTATAATTATGTTATTATTTGGATTGTTAATTATTTTTTCTGAAAGTTCAGTAATAGCTCCCTTCATTTATATTCTATTTTAAATTATATTGTCCAAACATAAATATATATTAGGTATTTCGGCATATTATCATGACTCTGCTGCTTGTTTGATTCAAGGAGGAAAAATTTTAGCTGCTGCTCAAGAAGAAAGATTTACAAGAAATAAGCATGACAAATCATTTCCGAAAAATTCAATTGATTTTTGTTTAAAAGAAGCAAAAATAAATTTCAGTAATATTTCATATATTGGTTTTTATGATAAGCCTTTTTTAAAGTTTGAAAGAATTTTAGAAACTTATTTGTCAGAAGCACCAAGAGGGTTTAAATCTTTTTCTAAAGCAATTCCTATTTGGATTAAAGAAAAATTATTTTTAAAAAAAACAATAATTGATAATTTTTATAAATTTTATAAAATAAAAAATAAATCTACAATTGAATCTAAGCTTTTATTTTCAGAACATCATATTTCTCATTCTGCAAGTGCATTTTATCCTTCGCCATTTAATTCTTCAGCAATTTTAACTATGGATGGTGTTGGTGAGTGGGTAACTACTTCTATTGGGTATGGTGAAAACAATAAAATAAATTTTTTAAAAGAAATTTATTTTCCACATTCTTTAGGATTATTGTATTCTGCTTTTACTTATTTTGCAGGTTTTAAAGTGAATTCTGGTGAATATAAATTAATGGGATTAGCTCCTTATGGAAATCCTATTTATAAAGAATTAATAAAAAAAGAAATAATTGATATAAAAGAAGACGGTTCCTTTAAGTTAAACATTAAGTATTTTAATTATACTGTTGGCTTAACAATGACTAATTCAAAATTTGATAAGTTGTTTAAAAGAAAACCTAGAAACCCAGATAGTAAGGTTACTCAATTTGAAATGGATTTAGCAAAATCTATTCAAGAAGTTATTGAGGAGGTGATATTGAAGCTTGTAAAAACAACAAAAAAAATTACCAATTCAGATAATTTGGTTTTAGCAGGTGGAGTTGCTCTAAACTGTGTTGCAAATAGTAAAATAATAAAACAAAATCTTTTTAAAAATATTTGGGTTCAACCTGCTAGTGGAGATGCTGGAGGGGCATTGGGTGTTGCACAGCATATTTATTTTAGTTACTTAAATAATATTCGAACAGTTAGTTCTAATAGTAATGATTCAATGAATGGATGTTACTTGGGTAAAAGTTACTCAGATAGTGAAATAAAAGATTTCTTAGACCTAAAAAAAATCAATTATATACAATACCAATCTGAGGAAGAATTTATTGAAAAAATTTCAGATTATATTATTAATGGGAAAGTTGTTGGATGGCATCAAGGAAGAATGGAGTTTGGCCCTAGGGCGTTAGGCAATAGAAGTATACTCGCAGATCCAAGAAACAAAAATATGCAAACTATTCTTAATAAAAAAATTAAATTCAGAGAATCTTTCAGGCCATTTGCTCCTTCTATTTTAAAAGAAGAGTTGAACAATTTTTTTGATATTGAAAAAATTGATTCTCCTTATATGTTGTTTATCGGACATTTAAAAAAAAATTTGAGAATAAATGAAAATAATGAAGAAAATTTATTTGGTTTAGATAAATTAAATTTTGTTAGATCTTTATTGCCAGCTATTACACATGTTGATTTTTCATCAAGAATTCAAACTGTAGATAAAAAAACAAATCCAAAATTTTATAAACTTTTAAAATATTTTGGATTAAAAACTGGTTATCCAATTTTAGTTAATACTTCATTCAATATTAGAGGTGAGCCAATTGTATGTTCCCCGAAAGATTCATATAATTGTTTTATTAAAACTAAAATGGATGTCCTAGCATTAGAAAATTTTATTATTCTTAAGAATTAATAAAAATATTTTTGAAAAATAGATAAGAAATATAACTAAATTTAGTACTAATAATCTGATTGATTTGCCCCGGTAGCTCAGCTGGATAGAGCAACGGACTTCTAATCCGTAGGTCAGTAGTTCGAATCTACTCCGGGGTACATATTATTTTTTATAAATTTTGAGGCGTCTTAATCAATCATCTATTATTTAGGTTGGGTATATTAAACTAATGACTGGACGCCTCAAATGNGGTAGGCGTCATTCAAGGGATGAGACAGGGTCAGGGGTTTTAAGGTATAAANGAATGACGCCTTAAAATCTTNNAACNAATTTATANTNAAAAATAATACATGTCAAGCACTTTTTGCACGTTTTGCACGTTTTAAAGAAATAGATAANAAAATATTCATTNCTTTTAATTCACAAAATAATTATTTATATTTNTTNTNTTTGNTGNTANTNNANNATGTTTTTTTATGTTAATGTTATTTAAAATTTTTTTTAANTATTATAATGGAACCCAATTTATTTTTTTGAGTTNAATNATTATTACACTNAGGCAAAAAATTTGCGATNTTTTTATATAAAANTTATTTTTTTATNAATTTTTCTTTTTGAANCTCTTTTATCTGAATCTCCAAATAAATTGGTTGAATTNATTTCATCTGGNTCTTNANATAAAGTTGANNTGAAAAATACACCATTTTTCCCATCGCCTGGAAACACANTTGATGGNNAATATATTGAATCNTANAACATTAATAATTCACTAAGCTGTGGTCAAGCAGGTTGTCATCCAGATATTTACCATCAGTGGGAAAGTTCAGCACATAGAAATTCTTCTTTTAATAATCCTTTTTACAAAAAATCAGTGGAATATTTAGTTTCTACTGGAGATACTGCAGCAGTAAGATGGTGTGGTAGTTGTCATGATCCAATAATGTTGTATTCTGGTTTACAAGAGACTTTTTTAGAGGAAAACATGAAACTACCAGAGGCATCAGCTGGAGTAACCTGCGAGGTTTGTCATGGTATGGTTGATATACCAGATATAACCGGAAATGGTAATTATGTTTTGGATAAGATTGATAATCATCCAGCTTTGGGAAGACAAGCTACTCTTAAAAGACTAAAAATAAAATTAAACCCAAAAAAACATTCTGCGAATATGTTAAAACCACTTCATAAGCAAGAAGAGTTCTGCGCATCATGTCATAAAGTAAGTTTAGATGAACCAATAAACCATTACAGATGGATGAGAGGTCAAAATGAATATGATGCATGGCAAAATAGTGGTGTAAGTCATAATGCTGTTGCATCATTTTATAAACCACCTGTTGCTTTAGATTGTACAAGCTGTCATATGTCGACAGTTTCTTCTACAGATGCAGGAAATAAAAATGGAAAAGTTAAAAATCATTGGTTTCCTGGAGCAAATACTGCATTACCAGCTTTAAAATCAATTGATGATAAAGATTGGATTAAAAGAACTTCTGATTATTTATCAAGAGACCGTATCGCTGTAGATATATTTAGTGTTAAAGTCGATGGTGTGAATTATTATGCAATTGAAGATAATTTAAAACTTAAACCTGGACAAGAAGTAGAATTTCATATCATTGTTAGAACTCTAAACGTAGGTCATAGTTTTCCTGGTGGAACAATTGATTCAAACGAAGCATGGTTGCAAATAATAGGAAAATTAAAAAATGAAAAAATAATTTTTTCTAGTGGTTTAATTGATTCAAATAAATTTGTAGATCCTTCATCACATTTTTTTAGAGGTGCCTTGCTTGATGCTAATGGAGAATTTATTTTAAAAAGAAATCCTCATGAATGGAGAACAACTTTATATAAAAATATTATCCCCCCAGGTTCCGCTGATATTATCAGGTACAATTGGAAAGTTCCTGATGATTTTAATTCAGAAATTCAATTAACTGCATCAGTTATGTACAGAAAATTTAATAGAGAAATAACAATTTTTTCTTTAGATGAACTTGTTGATTTACCAGTTGTTAATATGGCTTCTGATAAAATGACAATTTCATCAAATATAGAAACAAGTTATAATTTTAAATCTCATATAAGGTTTAATGATTATGGAATTGCACTATTAAGACAAAACAAATTAGGTGAATCATTAAGTGCTTTTGAAAAAGTGATTGATATAAACCCTCTATATTCTGATGGTTATATCAACGCATCAAGAGTTTTGATTAAACAAGGTAATTTTGAAAGAGCAAAAATCTATTTAAAGAAAGCTATTGAAATTGATAAAGATTATCCTAAACCATATTTTTTTATGGGTTTGATTTATAAAACTGAAGGTGATTTTGATTCTTCAATAACAAATTTTAACAAAGTTTTAAAAAATCATCCTAGAGATAGAAATGTTTTAAAAAATATTGGTCAGGCTTATTATTTAAAGGATGATTTTAAAAATGCAAAAGAAAGTTACGAAGATGTATTAAAAATTGATCCTGAAGATCATGATGCTCACTATAATTTAATGCTCATTAATAGAAATTTAGGTAATATTGATTTGGGAAAATTTCATGGTGAAAAATATTTAAAATATAAACCCGATGAAAACGCAAGATCGATATCTCGATCAGCAAGATTAAAATACCCATATGCAAATAATGAAGCTCAACAAGTCCATTCCCATTCATTGAAGTAATAAAATTTCCTTCAATTCATTTCATTTTTGATTAATATTAGATTAGTTAATTCAAACAAAATGAATAAAAACAATTTATTTATAATTCTTTTTTTGTCAATTTTTATTTTTTGTTGTGAAAATTATACAACTGTAAGAATTGATTCTCCTGAAAATAATGAGGTGTTAAGTAAATTGTTCAAAATTGAAATTAGTATAACTAATAATGATTCTATTCAATATGTAGGTATCATTATTAATGAAGATACTCTAGATGATATTGATTATGATGAACCCTATGCTTTTTTTGTAAATTCAATTGAATTTGAAAATAATTCAAAAAATACAATTATGGCTTATGCTTATGATTATGATGGAAATAAAATCGAAAGTGATTCAGTTATAATTGAAATAGATAATTCTCAATCATATCCTAACCAAATAAATATCCAAGAAATACTATTTTTAAATAATCAATTTGAAATAAAATGGAATAGTGAAGAAATAAAGGATTTTAAAAGTTATGTTGTTGAAAAATCATTAAATCCAAGAATGGAAAATAGTGAAATATTATCAACAATTTTTAATCAAAAACAAAAATCGTTAATTGATAGAGAATCAGATGAAACTATTGCAAATTATTTTAGAATAAACATTGTTGATACATTAGGGTTTGAAACAAAAGGTAAAATTTTTAAATCTAATATTTATCCATCACCAAAACTTTCTGAAATAGTTTCTATAACTTATGATTTAGACAGTATGCAAATTAATTGGACAAAAAATAATTCTAAAAATTTTCTTAATTATAAAGTTTTGTCTGTTAATTCATCTATGGAAAAAGATACTATTGCTGAAATTAAAAATATTTCGAATGTGTCTTTAAGTGTACCGTCAAAAATTTTCATTCCATCTAAAAAAAATAAATTTAGTATATTAGTTGAAAATAAATTTGGTCAAACTATAGAAAGTGAGGAAAAGTTTAATACAATTGATCAAAATCCAAATCCAGTTTTAATTGAACATATTTCATATGATCTTAATAAAATGGAAATTAAATGGAATAAATCTATTGATAACGATTTTAAAAAGTATGAAATAATTTATAGTAATAAAAAAAATGGTATCAAAAAGCTATTAGGAAATTATTACAATAGAGACTCTCTTAAATATAACGTTTTTGATTTTGATCCTACTATTGAAAATTGGTTTTGGATCAAAGTTGTAGATTTATGGGGATTAGATTCAATAAGTGAACCCATGTCTAATTTTATTGATCAATTACCTGATACTAATTCAATTAATTCAATTGAGTATGATGAAAAAAACTTAGTAATAAATTGGAATAAATATAAGCAAGATGACTTTAAATCATATCAAATTTTACATTCATTTTCAGAATTTGGGGAAAAAANAATATTGAAAGAGATTGATGATATAAATCAGTTATCTTTTAGTACAAATACAATAAATCCAGTTGTAAAAAATTGGTTTTGGATTAAAAATATTGACTATTGGGATCAAAGTTCTTTAAGTAAGCCCAAAAGCAATAAAGTTAAATCTCTTCCTCTTTCAATATCTGTAGATTCAGTTTGGTTTAATGATAAAAGAATAAATGTTGAATGGGAAAAAAGTAATTCAAAATATTTTAATCATTATCAACTTTTTTGGTCATCAACGGAATTTGGAGAAAGAGAATCAATTATTAAATTATATAATCAAGATAGAAACTTTTTTTCCAGTGAAAATTTTGATTTTTCTAAGGAAAACTGGTTCTCTTTAGATCATGTTGATAATTGGGGAAATAAAATTTCAGGGAAAAATATGTCTAACTCGCCTAATTATCCACCTTCTCCTATACCAATCATTGATATTACTTATGATGTAAAAAAAATCAATATTAAATGGAAAAAATCAATAGATGAAGATTTTAAACAATATAATTTATTTTTTTCAAATCAAGAGCAACAAAAGATTTCAAAAATCCGAAGTTTTTATTCTATTTCAGATACTTTTTTTCAATTTATTCATGATTCNACTTTTAATCCTTCAATTTCAAAATGGTTTTTTATTGAAACAGTTGATCAAAAACACCAATCTAGTAATGGACCTGTTTTTGAAGTCATTGATAATCCTCCAAAAAATTCTATTTTAGATTCTATTAAATATAGTTCCGAAAGTTTTTTGTTTTCTTGGACTTCAAATAANGAAAATGATTTTTTGAAATATAATTTATATCAATCAGAAAATAAAAATATGAAAAATGAAGAAATAATTTTTACAACNGANGATATAAATGATACTATTTTTACTTTACAGGGTATAGANTTTTGGGAAACAAAATATTATAGAGTTGAAACTGAAGATNTTTGGAATTTAAAAAATTCNAGTGAAATAATGATNGNAGATTCAAAAAGTATATTTTATAAAATTGAAAANACAAAAGTTCATCAAAAAGGNAANTCATCNGTTCAATCTTTAGATGGTGGATTTGTNATTGNNGGTGAANTTGATAATAAGGAAAANAATGATGATATTTTTATTCAAAAAATNAATACAAAAGGCAAAANAGATTGGATAAAAACATTTGGTGGAAAAGGTGATGATCGAGCANATTCAATTAAGAATACAGCTGANAAAGGTTATGTTATTATTGGTTTTACNGAAGCATTNATAGAAAANAATGGTGATATATGGGTAATAAAAGTNGATAGNGAAGGAAAAATGGAGTGGAACAGAACTTATGGTGGCTTTAATTCTGAAATTGGTTTTGATATTTCTCAAACAAANGATAATGGATNTATAATTCTTGGAAATACTTTTTCNAAGGGAAATGNNACNTCAGATATTTGGTTAATTAAAACTGANNNTAATGGNTTNCCAATATGGAATAAAATTTTNGGAGAAAATNATTGGGANGTTGGTCATTCAGTTTNTCAAAAATCAGATTCAGGNTTTNTTNTAACTGGATATAAACAANAANTTGATAAAGAATTAAAAAATATATTTATANTAAATATTGATAAAAATGGAAATAAAATTTGGGAAAAACTATTAGATGAAAATAATAATNGTATTGGNTACGAAATAAAAGAAACAGAAGATAAAGGCTTNGTGATTTTAGGNTCAACNGAATCTGTTNTTCCTTTAAAGANNAATGTCTTNTTTGGAAAAATTAATTCTTTTGGGGATTTAATTTGGAAGAGAAAATTTGGTGGCAATAATGACAATATATCTTTTTCATTTGCAAAATCTTCATTTAATANTTTNNCGATTGCTGGTTCAACAAAAAAAGTNAATGATGAAAAAANTAGTTTTTGGATTTTAAAACTTGATTCNNTTGGAAAAGAAATNTGGAAAAATTCNTTTTATGAAAATTTTGATGTTGAAATAAAAAAAATTATTAAATCAAAAGATGGTGGATATTTTATNACTGGTTCTGCTAAATCATTTNATCAATCAAGCAAACTATTGTANNTTAAAACAGATTTTGATGGAAAAATTTCAAAATAATTCTTATTTAAATAAACAATTATTTTATTTAGTTAATTTACCAAGATTAATNTCTGTTATATTNATAATAGAAATTTTCATTGCAATTATATTTTATNCCGGNGGAACTTTTTTAGATAATTCAACTCATGGTTATATTTTTGATAAAAATTTTTTGAGTGATTTAGGTAGGTGGAAATCATGGAATGAAAATCAAAATTTTATNTCATTTNTTTTTTTCAATNTTGCATTTNTTCAAACCGGATTTACNTATATGATATTTTACATNAAAATGANTTCAATTTTTAAAAAAGANAANNATTTATATGTATNATCAATTTTTGCATCATTNTTTGGNTTTTTGGGNGGACTATTTATTATTGGTGTTGGTTTTACTCCNGCAGANATATANAGANATATTCATTTTATCTTTGCAATTTGGTTCATTAGATTTTTTTTAATTTCTTCANTTATTTATATATTTATTTTTNTNNTNTCAAAAAAANTTAAATCTATATATTCTATNGTTTATNTTATTTATTCATTGATAATATTAATTCATNTATTAATTGGTGAATTTGGACCNAANATTAGTGNTGGTGGAGAGACTGCTTTAAAAANTCATGTNATTTCTCAGAAAATTATTGCATTTTCTTCAATNTTATTAATTTTATTTCAAACATTTATTAATAAAAAATTAATTTTNACTNAATTTTATAAATAATAATATTTCTTACTTGCCATTTGGATATTAAACAAATTAATTTACGTACTAATTAATTATACTTAATTCTAAAAAGAGAGGATGTAGAATTGAAAATTTTTTTAATGGGGTTTGGNAGAATTGGAAGAAATATTTATCGTNTAGGATATAATAATTCTGATTTTGANTTTGTTGGAATAAGNGATNTNGGTAGACCGGATACATTGTGTTATCTNCTNCAAAATGANTCNTTNCATGGTAANTTTNACCATAAAGTTCAATGTNCTGGGTCAACTATGGATGTTGANGGTAAATCAATNGAAATTTATCCTGGATATAGTCCTTCTNAAATACCTTGGGATAAAATTGATATNGATGTTGTNATTGATTCAACTGGTGTAATTTGGGATGATAATGANCTTAAACATTANAATNCAAATNCAAAATTAACAGTNATAACTTCTAATACAAATNATGATTTTGANCGAATAGTTATNCCTGGAATAAATGATGNTTCAATTTCTAAAGNTGATTCAATTATTTCTCCATCATCTTCTACTACTCAGGCTCTAGCATTAATGTTAGATGTTTTAGATTCTGGTTTNGGCATTCAAAATTCAATGATGACAACNGTTCATGCATATACTGCTGATCAGCCTTTAGCTGATGATACAAAATTTAGAACNAGAAGAAGTAGGTCTGCAGTAGAAAATATTATACCAAATCATTCAGAATCTCCAAAAATTATTGAAAAGATTTTACCCAAATTTAAAGGTAAAATTGCAGGNATAGCTTTAAATGTTCCAACNCCTAATGGTTCTTGTGTTGATTTAACTTCTGAGNTAGANAGAATTCCAAANATCGAAGAAGTNAATGAATTGTTTAAATCAGNTTCAGAAAATTCTCACAAAAATATTATTGGTTTCACTGATGACCCNATAGTTTCAACTGACGCTGTAGGAATATTAGAAACTATGGTTTTTGATTCAAAAGCAACAATGATTGCTTCAAATCATTTTTTAAAAACTATTTGTTGGTATGATAATGGGTGGGGTTTTTCAAAAAGAATTTTAGAAATAATTTCAGCTTATAATAATTTAGGAGGTAAGTTTTGAGAGTAGCAATTAATGGGTTTGGACGAATTGGGAGATCAGTTTTTAGAATTTTAAATAAAAGAACGGATTTGGATGTTGTTGCTATAAATGATTTATCAGATAGAGAAGCTTTATCATACCTATTGAAATATGATACTGTTATGGGAAGGTTTGATGATAAAGCAGATATAAATGATGGAAAATTAAAAACTTCAAATCATTTAGTTACTTTCTTTTCAGAGCGAAATCCTTCTGATTTGCCATGGAATGATTTAGGAATTGATGTTGTTATAGAATCTACTGGTGTTTTTAGAGAAAGAAAACAATTAGAACAGCATTTAACCGCTGGAGCAAAAAGAGTTATTTTAACTGTACCATCAAAAGATGAAATAGATTACACTGTTGTGATTGGAGTAAATGACAAGGGTCTAACAGATGATCATAAAATTGTATCAAATGCAAGTTGTACAACTAATTGCTTAGCTCCAATGGCTAAAATTCTTAATGATAATTTTGGAATAGAATTTGGTTTAATCAACACCGTACATGCATATACAAATGATCAAAGCTTAGCAGATGTTCCTCACAAAGACTTGCGAAGAAGTAGAGCAGCAGCCGAGAATGTGATTCCTACAACTACTGGAGCAGCTAGAGCCGTAGGCAAGGTTCTTCCTGAATTAAATGGAAAACTAGATGGTATTGCGATGAGAGTTCCAGTTCCTGATGGTTCAGTTGTAGATCTTGTAGCAAGATTGAAAAATGATGTTACTTCTGAAATGATTAAGGAGGCTGTCAATGAGGCTTCAAAAACAAATGAATTATCCTCAATTATTGATTATCAAGATGAACCTATTGTTTCTACAGATATTATAGGTAATAGTCATTCTTCTATATTTGACTCTCCATTTACCCAAGTTATTGATGGCTCATTAGTAAAAACTGTCAATTGGTATGATAATGAATGGGGTTATTCAAATAGAGTTGTTGATTTAGTATCAATTTTATCAAAGTTATAATTTTTATTTATTGAAATCTGGAAATATTATAGTATTTAGTATACTTTTTCTTTGGATAGCTGTATTTATAATAATTGTTTATATGCTTTAATATTAATTCAAAACTATAAGATTATTTCTTTTGAATTGACAAATAATTTGTAGTCCCAGCAACATTCATAGGTACACCTCCTGTAAAAATAAAAAGTTCTCCATCTTTAATTAATTTTTTTTCATCGAGAACTTTTCGACATAAAGCAGGTATTTCATCAATATCTTTATATTTCCCAACTACAATAGCATTAACTCCCCAAAGAATTGACATTTGTCTCGCAATATTTTTAAATGGAGTTAATGCAATTATAGGAGATTTTGGTCTATGTCTGGATATCATTCTAGCAGTTCCTCCACTGTGAGTCATTGTAACAATTGCGCTAATTTTAAGGTTTTTAGAAACTTGACTGACAGCATGACTAATTCCTTCAGCGGTTTTTGTTACTTCTTCAGGAAGATAATTTCCGTAAAATAAATTTACATTTTCATTGTCTTTTATAACATTCTGTAATATTTCTATTACCTTTAAGGGGTATTTCCCAACAGCTGTTTCACCAGTTACTAATAGACCGTCAGCACCATCATAAATTGCATTTGCAATATCACTCACTTCTGCTCGTGTTGGAAATGGATTTTCTACCATATTTTCAAGAAATTGAGTTGCTATTATTACTGGTTTTCCTTTTGAGTTTGAAGTCTCTATTATTTTTTTTTGTAAAAGAGGAACTCGAGTTTCAGGTATTTCTACTCCTAAATCACCTCTAGCGACCATTAAAGCATCAAATGATTCAACGATACTGTCTAAGTTTTGAATAGCTTCCCATTTTTCTATTTTTGCCATTACGGGTAAATGTATATTTTGTTCTGTCATTATTTTTTTAATTTTTTTATAATCTTCAGCTGATCTTACAAAAGATAAAGCAATCCAATCTACTCCTTCATTTAAAGACATAATAAGATCATCTTTATCTTGATCTGAAATCGTAGGAATATCAAGTGAAATTCCAGGAAAATTAACACCCTTTCTATCCTCAACTAAACCACCCACAACAACAGAGCATTTTAATGTATTTGGTGAAATTTTATCTTCAACAATTAACGATGTTCTTCCATCATTTATTAGAATTTTTGCACCTTCTGAAATATCAGTAAATTGAAAACCTTGTGTAACTAAAATATCATTATTTTCTTTTAAATTAGGATCATTTGAAATAGTTAATATATCTTTTTCTGATAAGTTTGGATTACAATTTATTTTTTCGATTCTAATTTTTGGGCCTGCAAGATCTGCTAAAATACATGGAGACATACCCCATTTATCTTTTAATGTTTTTATCAATTTTATTTTATCAGTTTTTTGTTTTTTTGTTCCGTGTGACATATTAACTCTAAATGCATTTACACCTAGATCAAGCATTTTTTGAAGAGATTTTTTATTATTGCAACTTGGCCCTACAGTAGCTAATATTTTTACTCGATTATTATCCATATTCAACTGTCTCTATCTCCTATATTTAAAGGTTATAATATAATTAGTTTAATTTTAAAAAGTAATCTATCAATATTTAAATTAATAATTATTGACAAATCAATATTTTTTAAAAATAAACACAAAAAANTTTTTTTTTTTTTTTAAATTTCNATACTACTAATGACAACTAATGAAGTTAAAGAACTTATTGAAAATGGACTGAAAGGTTCAAAAGCTATAGTTAATGATGATCAAAATTCCGGAGATCATTTTTCAGCAACAGTGATATGGCATGGTTTTNAAGGAATGTCTTTAATTCAACAACANAAAGCAGTTTATGAAACTGTTTCTAATTTCCTNACAAAAGAAATTCATGCTCTTCAATTAAAAACTAAGATTAAATAAAAGGAAGTTTGAAATGGATTTAAAAGAANAAATAACTAAAACAATNAATGATAATATGGTAGTTCTNTACATGAAGGGTACAAAAGAAATGCCAATGTGTGGATTTTCAAACGCTGTTGTACAAGTTTTAAACANNTATGGNTTGCCCTANNTAGATGTAAATATTTTNGAAGATCCAAACATAAGAATTAAACTTTCTGAAATNACAAACTGGCCAACAATTCCTCAGTTATTTATTAGTGGAGAAATGGTAGGGGGTTGTGATATTACTTTGGAAATGCATNAATCTGGAGAATTAAAAAATAAATTAGATGAAGCTCAAAAAAAATCTATAAATTAAAANACNGTTATTTGATGTCATCTNAATGATTNNNTAAATTATTNATCTTTTTTGGCCCCTTCGTCTAGTGGTTAGGACTCAAGGTTTTCATCCTTGCAACAGGAGTTCGATTCTCCTAGGGGTCACATTTTTTTTGATGAGACAAAAATGGTTTTTTGGAAAGTNTTTATAATNCTTCTAAATATTTTCCCCAATCCATTTGTAAGATTGGCAAATNTCTTTGTAAAAANAACAAAGATTAAAAANTCNTTTTATTTATCTAATANTAAACAAAAAATTCCTCTAAAAATATATTTATCTAATAATAAACAAAAAACACCNACTTTAATTTTATTTCCTGGNGCAACTCCATTGGGTGAGNATCATTTAATGTTAAACAAATTTGCAAAATCAATTTCATATNCNGGTGTAAATGTATTTATTCCCAGAATTCCAGATTTGAAAGAAGTTAAAATAAATGAAAAGTCTATTGATCAAATGATTGATGCATATAATTCAATTGTAGATAGAGATTATGTTGATCAAAAAAAAATTATTGGAATTGGTCTTAGTTTTGCAGGAAGTTTGTGGATTAAGGCATCTNCAAGTNCAAAAATAAAAATAAAGCCNGCNAGGGTNATATCATATGGAAGTTTCTTTGATTTTAATGATACTATTAAATTNATTATGACAGGTNAATGCTCTATTGGTGAAAAACATTATAAAATAAAACCAGATCATTGGGGAAGAATAGTATTTTTATATAATTANTTAGATTACTATCAATATNCAGGAGATAATANAAAAATTAAATTATTTTTAAATGATAAAGTTCTTAATGATGGTAAAATGTCCTTGCAAATTATATCTGAATTTAATCGACAAGATAAATTNTTNTTTGAAAAGTTTTTTTCTGATGATACNAAATTTTTGTTAAAGATTAGCGATGAAATAATTAAGAATNTNGAANATAAATTAAAAAAAATATCACCGAAAAATTTTGTANATAATGTAGATTTCCCAATAAGNTTAATTCANGGTTTAAATGATAGTATGATACCATTTACAGAAACTGTTAAGTTCGATAAATTTTTAAATGAAAAAAAAATAAACGTAGATACCTTTGTTAGCTCATTTCACGAACATGCAACGATTAAAAATAATTCAAAAAGTTTTTTTTTTAAATTTAAAAGAATTAAATAATATGATGCAATTTATTGCTAAAATTTTTAAACCAATATTGAAAAAATAAAGAAAATTGATAAAAAAGAAAAAACTTGACTTTTCAGACGAGAAATTCCTAATATACGGCAAGGGTGCGATTTTCGCTCTCAAAACAAAATAAAGGAGAATATTATGGCTGAAGTCGTCGCAAATACAGGTGTCAGTAAAGAATCTGGCTATCTATATTACCTCGGTAAGGACGGGAATGTTTGGCGCTCCAAAATGGCAAGAGCTGGTAAAGGTGGAGGAAATGCAGAAAAAGTTGCTGATGCAGGTGTTACACGTGAATCAGGTTATCTTTATTTCATTGACAAAAATGGAAATGTATCAAGGTCACCAATGGCTCGAGGCCGTTAAAATATCTAAATTAATATAGATAAATAAAACCCCCGTTAAAACGGGGGTTTTTTTATTTCTTATTATAATAATATATTAAATTACAAAATGTTTAAAGTCTTATTATTATTCTTAATTTTTTTTAATTCTTTGCATACTATACCTAGGTTTTCTTTAATAGAAGGAACAAGTTGTAAACTATGTCATGTTAATCCTAACGGTGGATCTTTGAGAAATGATTATGGGATTATAATTGCTTCGGAAGATATAACTTATGAAAAATCAAAAACAATAATTAACAATAATGATTTAGGTGAAATTTCAGATCATATAAGAATTGGTGCTGATTTAAGGATTCAATCAATTAATGATAAGAAAAAAAATGTCATTTTTCCTATGCAACTAGATTTATATTCTTATTTTAATTATAATAATTTGCTAGGTTTTTATATTGAATCAGAAGCCCTTATTGATAATACTGAATATTGGACTATTGCGTATTTACCTATTTTTGATGGCTATGTGAAAGCAGGTAAATCCAAACCTTATTTTGGATTGAATATAGATGATCACACTTCATTTATAAGAGGTGGAAATATAAACAGAAAGTTTGGTTTAGATAAAGAAGGTTCTATTTTCTCTCCTTATCAGAAACCAGTTAATATAATAGAGGTTGGATTGAATTTCTCAGAAATATCAATTATCACAAGTATTGCAAACAATTTTATTGGTTATAATTCTTCAAATATTGGTTTTTTAGGAATTCCAAATAAAAGAACATATAGTTTTAGAGCAGAAGCATACTCAAAGTTTTTAAATAATAATATTTTTTATGGACTTTCATATATAGAAGAAGAAAAAATAAAGTTAAAAAGTTTATTTAGTGGGTTTTTTGTAAATAAAGTTTCAATGATGACGGAGATTGATATTATAGAAAATTGGGTAAATGATAAGCAAGGAATGGCGACTTTTTCAGAAATAGCATTTATGTATAAGCCTGGACTAAATATTTTATTTCAATATAATTTTTATGATGAAGACATTCAATTTCAAACTAACGTTATAAATAGATATGCAGTTGGTATAGAGTTTTTTCTTTTTAATTTTTGGGAGTTTAAATTTCAAACAAGATATAATAAATTAAATAATCTTAATTTTGAGCCAATTGAATTTATAACTCAATCTCACTTTTGGTTTTAAAGGAGCTAATATGAAAACTTATTTTATGTTTTTTATCATTTTATTTTCACAATTTATTTCTGCTCAAGAAATTAAAAATCAAAAAATATTATCTTTTGAAACAAAAAAAGAAATGATGGATTACATGAAAAAAGAAATTTCCGCTCCATTGGGTGTTAAATGTTCTTATTGCCATAATGTAAGAGATTTTGCATCAGATGATAAGAAAGAAAAAGAAATTACTCGACAAATGATGATTATGACAAATTCAATTAATAAAAATACTATGAATCCTCTTGCTTATGATCCTGTAAATTGCTGGACATGTCATCAGGGAAATACAGACCCTTTAAGGTCAAAAGCAATTCCTGCCAAAAAATAAAATCAAATGTATACAATTTTAGTTTTATGAAAATTAGTTCTGTAATTGATTTTTCAAGAAATAATCAGGATTTATTTTTATCTCAACTTAAAGATTTTATTAAAATCCCAAGTATTTCTAGTAGTCCAAATAATAATCAAGATGTTCAAAATTGTGCAAAATTTTTATATAATGATTTAATTAATATTGGATTTACAAATGTAGAAATAATTGAAACAAAAAAACATCCAATAGTATATGGAGAGTTGTTTTATTCAAAAAGATTACCGACTATATTAATTTATGGACACTATGATGTTCAACCAGTTAATCCATTAAAATTATGGACATCTCCTCCTTTTGAAGCTACTATAAGAGATGGAAGATTATATGGTAGAGGAACTGTAGATGATAAAGGTCAGGTACATCTTCATTTAAAGGCAATTGAATCTTGGTTGAAAGTTCATAAAAAACTTCCTGTTAATATAAAATTCATAATTGAGGGTGAAGAAGAAATTGGAAGTGAAAATTTAGAACCTTTCATAAAAGAAAATAAAAACAAATTAGATTCTGATTTAATAATTATTTCAGATACTAGCATGATTAAAAAAGGTTTTCCATCGATAACATATGGTTTAAGAGGGATATCATATTTTCAACTTGATGTAAAGGGTACAAGCCAAGATCTCCACTCTGGTATGTATGGAGGTGCAGTAAAAAATCCTATAAATGCGTTAGTTGAAATTCTAAGTAAGCTTAGAAATTCAAATGGTAAAATATTAATTCCTAGTTTTTATGATAAGGTAAGAAAAATATTACCATCAGAGAGAAAAAGTTTTTCGGAATTACCATTTGATGAAGTAGAATTTCAAAAAAATATCCAAGCTCCAAAACTTTTTAATGAAAAAGAATATTCAATTTTAGAAAGTTTGTGGTGTAGACCATCATTAGATATAAATGGTATTTGGGGTGGGTTTACAGAGGAAGGTTCGAAAACCGTAATTCCTTCAGAGGCACATGCAAAAGTAAGTTTGAGGCTTGTGCCTGATCAAAAACCAAATGAGATAGAAACTTTATTTGAAAATTATATTAAAAAAATTTCACCTAATGAGATAAACATTCATATTGAAAGAATGCATGGAGGAAATCCCTTTATAAGTGATATTACCCATCCAGCATTCAAGGCTGCATCTTTAGCACTTGAAAAAGGTTTTGGTAAAAAAGCAGTTTTCATTCGAGAAGGTGGATCAATTCCAATTGTAAATAATATGTGTGATGTTTTAAATGTAAATTGTTTGCTTATAGGATTTGGTTTGCCAGGTGAAAATGCGCACGCGCCTGATGAATGGCTTGATTTAGACAATTATAGACTAGGTATTGAAAGTGCTATTCATCTTTATAAAGGTTTAAGTGAAGTTAAATTTTAAATATTTTATAATTTTTATAAATTTACTTCTTAATGGGTTTTTATTTTCTCAAAATAATTTAATTGACGAAATTCAAATATCCGGAAATAAAAATACTAAAGATAAAATCATACTTAGAGAAATTTATCAAGAAAAAAATTCTTTTTTGGATAGTAGTGTTGTAAAAAGTGACATTCAAAGATTGCTTAATCTTGGAATTTTTACAGATGTTAGGTTTGAGGTAAAAACTATTCAAGATAGATTAATTCTAAATTATCATGTAATTGAGCATTCTTTAAAAATTATTCCAGGATTCACTCCAATTTATTCAGAAGAAAAGGGTTGGTCATATGCATTTTTTGCTGAGATTATGAATTTTAGAGGACTGAATCAAAGTTTGGATGCTGGTATGATTATAGGAGAAATGAATACAATAGGAATTTCATTTAAAGATCCTTGGATCATAGGCAATCACATTTCATTTGCATTTGATATTATGCTTGATGAATGGAACCATACTTTTCTTCCATATTATTTATATAGAGATTATTATGGAATTAGTTTCGGAAAATGGTGGGATTACAAATTAAAATTATCTTTAGATTTAGCATTTAGAAAAGAAAAATTTTCATCTAAGGATTTAAATTTTTCAACTGATGAATTTAAAATTTTCAATATAAAACCAACTTTTAGTTATGATAAAAGAGATGTTTATAGAAACCCAACAACTGGTTTTCTAATATTTTCTATTTTTGATTATAATCATATTTATAACAAAGATACATATCGATTAATTGTTACTAATTCATTTTCTAAATACTTTAATTTCAAAAACTTTACATTTGGATTTAACACATCTTTTTCAACCCTCTTTGGATATGATGATCAAAAAATGATAAAGTATTTTGGAGGTTTAAATTCAATAAGAGGTTGGAAGGTTCCTTCGTCTATGAATTTTAAAGACTCTAATGATCAATATAGATTTGGAAATCATAATCTAATTTTTTCTTCAGAAATTAGAAAAGATTTAATCAAATATAGTTCATTGAATATTATGGATTTGAATTTTGAAAAGGGTTTAACATCATTAATATTTTATGATATAGGATTTAATTCACAAGAATTGGAAAGCCTTTTAATTTCAAATAATTTACCATTAATAGGTTTTGGATTTGGATTAAGAGTTCCTTTTTTAGGTAATGTTATTGGGCCTGATTTTGGTTGGTCTTATTATAATAAAAATTTTATTTCTTCAGCTATTCATATTAGAGTTGGTCATAAATTTTAGTTTATTTTTTTTTAAATAATTTAATCTTATCAAATTTATTTTCTGTTCCATTTAAAATTCTTTTAATGTTTTCTCGGTGTGTAATTAATACAAATAGTGGAATTACAATTGAAAAGACAATAATACTCATATTGATTTCAAAGTTGAAGAATANNAATAAAAAAATAAGTGAAAATGGAAAAACTAATGACGCTAAAATTGAACTTANAGATACATAGCCTGATAATAATAATGTTAAAAAAAAAATTAATAAGCAACTGATGAATGAAAAAGGTGTGATTGCTATAATTAAACCAGTTAATGTNGCAATNCCTTTACCNCCTTTNAATTTTGAAAAAATTGAAAAAGTATGTCCAATTACTGCACTTGATCCGGCAATAATTTGAACAAGACTTATAAAAAATTCTGANTTATTATTTAATATTAANAATGGTGAATAAAAAGTAACAATCCATCCTTTAAAAATATCAATGAGACCNACTAATAANCCTGGTTTAATNCCAATNGATCTNATNACGTTNGTCATTCCAGGNTTTCCGCTNCCCTNTTTTAAAATATTAATTCCATAGCTNNTACTAATTAAAATNCTAGTTGGNAANGATCCAACTATATAGGAAACNNTAATAATGATNAGAATGATAATCAAAACTTTAAATAATTNTAGNTAAATTTAATAAAATTATGTAGTTTANATTNANATNAAAATTCTTTNAATCGGCTCGGAAGTTTTGTCTCACCCTCCTTAACCCCACTTGTCTTTCGAGCCGTACATANTGATTTAATTTAGCTTGGAATTTGATTTATATCAGGAGCAATTACTCCACCNGAAATAATAACTTTGAAACCCTCTTCAACGGAAATATTAGCATCTATTGTTTTATTTTTTTTCATCATGAGGAAATATCCTGTTGTTGGATTTGGAGTTGTTGTTACAAAAAGATGATAATATTCGATTCCGTTGTGATCTTTTGATTCTCCTGTNACAAATGCAAGAGTCCAGCTCTCAGCATGAGGGTAGGGAATTAAAACTGTTTTTTGAAAAGCTTTTTTAGATGATGTTCCAACNGATTCAACAATTTGTTTTGCNGTCCCATAAATCGTTTTTGCAAANGGGATTCTATTAATAATATTTTCTCCAAATGNAATNAATTGTTTTCCTAAAAAATTAGTTACNAATACGCCTAGTAAATATAAAATTAATAATGTCANCANTATTCCNACTCCAGGTATATCTAAAGGGATTATNGTGTCAATCAATGGAGATGCAAGATTGTCAAAGAAATTAAATAAAAAAAGTAAAATCCATATAGTGGCCATTATGGGNGTTAGAGTTATCAACCCAGCTGTAATTTTTCTTCTTAGATGTTTAACCATGAATAAATTTAATTTGAATTATTNAATAATTTGNAAAAAAATAATTTTTTTACGTTANTGAAAATGGAAGTTTTCTTAGCCTTTTTCCAGTAGCATTAAAAATTGCATTTCCCAATGCTGGAGCAATTGGAGGGAGACCAGGTTCTCCTGCTCCAGTTGGATTTTCTGAACTTTCTANAATATATGTATGAATTTTAGGCATTTGNTNAATTGAAAGAAGTTGAAAGTCATGAAAATTTGATTGTTNAACAGCACCATTTTCAATTGTTAGTTCGCCAGCTAAAGTTGAGGTTAATCCATAAACTATACATCCCTCCATTTGAGCTTTTACCCCATCTGGATTNATTACGATTCCACAATCTACAGTTGCATATACATTATCTATTGAAAATGTATTGTCTTTATTCATTGTAATTTCTACAACTTGAGCTGTCCATGAACCAAAAGATTCATGGATNGCAAAACCTCTTCCTTGATTAGGTTTTAATTTTTTTGTAAACCATTNTGATTTTTCTGCTACAAGATTTAATACACCAAGATGACGTTTTGATTTTGATAATAATTTTTTTCTGAATTCGATTGGATCTTTTTTATTGATGAATGCTATTTCATCCATAAAACATTCGTTTGCAAATGCATTTTGAGAGTTGTAAACAGCCCTCCACCATCCAATTGGAACTTCTGTATTAGCACATTTATATTCAATTAACATATTTTTAAATTCATAAGGTAAATTTATACCGCCTTGTCCTACAGNACCTTTATCTAAATCTNTATTCTNGTTATCTCCCCAATGATATGCACTAATTGAAGGTGAAATTATTTTATGACACCATGATGTTGGATTGTTTTTTTTATCAAAAGTTGATACTAGCTTGTGAACACTTGCAGGCCTGTTCATACCATGTTTTAANTCAGTTTCTCTGTCCCAAGTTAATTTTATTGGTTTTTTAATTACTTTTGCAATTTCNACACATTCAAGAGCATAATCGTTAAATAATCTTCTTCCAAAACCTCCACCAAGTAATGTAACATGTACTTTAACATTNTCTGGATCAAAATTTAAATTTTCTGCAATATCTTCCTTAAGNCCACCTGGAACTTGTGTTGGAGCCCAAACTTCACATAAATCATCTGATACTTTAGCGACACAATTCATAGGNTCAAGAGTTGCATGAGCTGTAAATGGAAGTTCATATGTTGATTCTAAAGTNAAANTNGATGATTTTATTGCTTTTTGAACATTNCCTTTTTTCTTGGCAGTTGTTGCTTTTAAGTTTGATTTTTCAANCATCATATTTTTAATTTTTTCAGAATTCCANTGATAAAANTCACCATAATCCCATTGAACTTTAATTTTNGACTTTGCTTTAAAGACNGACCATGTATTTTTTCCAACTATNGCAATTTTATTATCAAACTCAAAAATTTNAATTATNCCTGAAACTTTTAATGCATCTGNTGAATCATATGATTTTAATTTTGATCCAAATGAAGGACATTTTATTATTGTTNCANATAACATATCAGGAACAACAGTATCTATNCCATACATTGCAGAGCCATTTGTTNTATCAACAGTGTCTAANCCTCTCATAGATTTCCCTATGATTTTAAAATCACTTCGGTTTTTAAGTTTTGGATTAGAAGGAACAGAATATGTGGTTGCTTTCTCAACAAGTTGTCCAAATGTAAATTCTTTTTTTGTTTTAATATGAATTACTTTATTTAGCTCTGCCTTACATTCATTAACATCTACATCCCATTTTTCAGCTGCAGCTTTAATGAGCATTTCTTTAGCAGCTGCACCTGTTTTTCTTAATATTGGGAATAGTTCTCTTATAGAGCCACTTCCTCCAGTACCTTGATCTCCATATTTTGATTCATCTGCATCAGCTTGCAAAACTTTTACTAAATTCCAATCAGCTTCTAATTCTTCAGATAAAATCATCGGTAGGGAAGTTCTTACATGTTGGCCCATATCTGATTTAGTAGCAGTAATTACTATTGAATTATCAGAATTAATTGTGACAAAAGCACTAGGAGTAAATTGTTTAGATTTTAAAGATGAGCCATAAAGTTTAGTAGTATTGGGTAAAATACCTAAAATTAAACTTGTAGTTGAAGATGCAATTTTGATAAAATCTCTTCTATTGATGTTTTTTTGATTCATCATAATTCTTTTGCAGCTTTTTTAATAGCTTTTCTAATTCTTTGATATGTACCGCATCTACATAAATTCATTTTCATTGCATTATCAATGTCATCGTCATCAGGATTATTATTTTTTTCCAGAAGGCTAGCTGCAGTCATTATTTGACCTGATTGACAATAACCACATTGAGGTACTTCTTCTTCAATCCAAGCTTTTTGAAGAACATGTGAAGTATTTTTTGACAGACCCTCAATAGTGGTGATTTTAGCACCATCTTCCAGGTTGTCAATTGCGGTTACACATGATCTTGTAGCTTCACCATCAACGTGAATTGTACATGTTCCACATAGACCTCTGCCACACCCAAATTTTGTACCAGTAAGCCCTATTGTATCTCTCAAAACCCATAAAATTGGGGTATCATCGTCAACTGAAACTTTATGAGTTTCACCATTAATTTTTAAGGAATACTTTTTCATAAACACACAAATTTACTAACAGTAATATAATTTAATGATTTAATTGAATCAAGCAGTGAAAGAGAATTCTTAATTTTGGGTATTAAATTTTTTCTGCCAAAGTAAAACTGCTGGACTAGCAATATAAATTGATGAATATGTTCCAACAATAACACCTATTATCATCGCAAAGGCAAAGTATTTAATCACTTCACCTCCTGACAAATAAAGTATAAATACAACAATAAATGTAGTTAATGATGTGATAACAGTTCTGGAAAGAGATTCATTAATGCTTTGATTAAAAATTTTAATATTTTTTTCAGATTTAATTTTTTTCATATTTTCTCTTATTCTATCAAATACCACAATTGTATCATTTAAAGAGTAACCCACAATTGTTAAAAATGCAGCAATGATGGGTAAAGAAATTTCATATCCTAAAATTGAAAAAATTCCTAAAGTAATTAGAACATCATGAACTAATGCAGATATTGCACCAACTGCAAAACTTAATTCAAATCTGATGGATATATAAACTAAAATACCTATTATTGCGAAAATGATGGACATTAAAGCTTTTCCTTGAAGTTCGGATCCTATTTTAGGACCTACCGTTTCAAATCTTCTAAATTCAATTTTTTCATTTGGAAATTTTTGAGAAAAAACATCTTCTAAAATCGATAAGATATCTTTCGATTTATAACTATCCTTTATTCTAATAATAATTTCATTAGAACTTCCAAAAGTTTGAACTTCAGAAATTCCAATATTTAATTCATCTAGTGAACTTCTTAATTCTGTAATATTTGGAGATGATTCCATTTGAATTTGAGCCAGTGTACCACCAGTAAAATCAATACCTAAAATTGGGCCTCCCCTTAAAACCAATGATATAATACCAGCTAAAATAAATGAACTTGATATAACAAATCCAAACTTCTGAGAACCTAAAAAATCAAAATTTGTTTTTTTTATTAATTTCATATGCTTAATGACTTCAAGTTTTTATTGTTAGTTATAATATTGAATATTGTTTTTGAGGTAAAAATTGCAGTAAACATACTTGTTAAAATTCCACAGCACAAAACAATTGCAAAACCTCTAATTGGACCAGAGCCAAACTGATATAAAATAAGTGCTGCTAAAATTGTTGTTACGTTAGCATCAACTATAGTAGTGATTGCTCTGGAAAAACCACTTTCAACTGCAGACTTAGATTTTTTACCTTTTTCTAATTCTTCTCTAATTCTTTCAAAAATAATAACATTAGCATCAACAGCCATTCCCACTGTTAAAATTAAACCTGCTATACCTGGTAATGTTAAAGTTGCATCTAACATGGACAATATTGATAAAACTAATATAAGATTAAAGATTAAACCAGTTGATGCTATGAAACCTGATCCGCGGTAGTAAAAAATCATGAAAATTAAAATTAATATTAATCCTATTATAACAGAACGTGTGCCTTTCTCAATAGAATCTTTTCCTAAAGAGGGACCAATTGTTCTTTCTTCAATTATATTTACTGGTGCAGGAAGCGCACCTGCTCTAAGAACAATAGCAATGTCTTTTGCTTCATTCATATTAGCGAAACCTTCTACTTGAGTTTGTCCATCACTAATTTTAGATCGAATAGTCGGAGCCATTCTTACATTATTATCAAGGACAATTGCAAGTCGTTTTCCAATATTGGCTCCTGTTAATCTAGACCATATTTTAGCTCCTTCTGAATTCATGCTTAAGCTAACTATTGGTTGACCATTATAAAAACTAGCTTTTGCTTCTTGAATTAGACCTCCACTTAAACCTTTATTTGATTCAAGATGATACATTTTAAAAAATGATTCTGTTCCTCCCTCTGGGAGAGTCCATACTTCTTTATCTTTACTGAACGAAATTTTACTCTCTTCATTTTGTAATGATGTTTGAATATCTTCCATTTCAATGATTTTTGTAATAGCAAATAAGTTTTTTTCTGGTACACCCATATCATTCCCAGTTTGCCTCAAAAGAGAAGAAAAAGGTCTTTCTTGAAAAATATCTTTGTCTACGATAACACCATCTGATGTGTTACTTGAAGTTAGTGTGTCGTCATCCACAGAACTGAATAGCTCAGTAATTGAAACTTCTTGATTATTAGTTGTTTTAGTTTCAGCTGGTTCAAAGGAATCAGTTTTCTCATTATTACTTGAAACAATAGCAGCAACATCAGAATTCCCTTTGAGAATTTTGTCAATACGAGAAATTAAATTTTGTGTTATAGCACCATCTTTGAGAAGAGAAAATTCTAGTAAGGCCGTACTCTGTAATAAAGATCTAGCTCTTGAAGGGTCTTGAACTCCAGCAAGTTCAACGATAATTCTTTGATTGCCTTGTTTTTGGATTGTAGGTTCAGAAACTCCAAATTCATCAACCCTATTTTGTAGAATTTCCAAAACTCTATTTAAAGCATCATCTCTTTCTTTTTCAAGAGTTTGTTTAATTGTTAAACCATTTGAAGATATATCACTAAAATATCTATTTAATCTTAATTCATTATTTTCAGAATCTTTGATGAATTCATCAATAAAACTTTGATTTAAATTGTAATTTGCTTTAGTATAATCAAAAGTATTATAAAATTTATTGTTTTTATTAGTAGCTAGGTTTTCAATGAGTGTAGGAATGTCAATCTCAAGTAAAATGTGCATTCCTCCTTGTAAATCTAATCCTTGTTTAAGAACTTTGTTTTGCAAGTTTTCTAATTTTCCATCAATTAAGAGATTATTTTTTTCTTCTTCTGATAAAAAATTAAATTTAAAGGTTGGAAATAGTGTATAGATTGCCCACAACAAAATTAATCCAATAAATAATAGTCTGGGTGTTTGTTTATTCATATTTACATTTTGCTTAAATTTTCATTAATAAAAACATTCAAATATACTTTGATGATTTTTCACTCCATAACATTTTTTTATAATTAAACTTAATTTTAGTATAGTTTAACTTAAATTAGAAATTAGATATGGGAAAAATAATAGCTTTTACTAATCAAAAAGGTGGTGTTGGTAAAACAACATCAGCTATAAATGTTGCAACCAGCTTAGCTGTATCAGAATTAAAAACTTTAATAATTGATTTAGATCCTCAAGCAAATGCTACAACAGGTTTTTCTGATTTATTTGAAAAACAAAAATCAAATATTTATAATGTTTTAATTGAAAAAGAATCTATTTTATCATCAATTACTAAAACAAAATTAAAATTTTTAGATATTGTTTCAAGCACTAATGATTTAGTAGGAGCTGAAATTGAATTAGTAAGTATGATTGGCCGCGAATATAGGTTAAAAGAATGTTTGACTGATGTCCAAGACAAATATGATTACATAATATTAGATTGTCCACCTTCACTTGGATTATTGACCTTAAATGCTTTGTCTGCATCTAATTCAGTATTAATACCAATTCAATGTGAATATTTTGCTTTAGAAGGTTTAAGTCAATTATTACAAACCGTAAGATTAGTTCAAAGACATCTAAATAAAAATCTAGATATTGAAGGAGTTTTAATTACAATGTATGATTCAAGGTTAAATCTGTGTAAGCAAGTTGAAAAAGAGGTAAGAGAATACTTTGATGGTACAACTTTTAAAACGATGATAAGAAGAAATGTTAGATTAAGCGAAGCACCAAGTTTTGGGAAACCTATATTGTTGTATGATGCAAATTCTACTGGTTCGCAAGACTATTTAACTCTAGTTCAGGAGATTATAAATCGTGAAAACAAATAGACTTGGCAAAGGTATAGGGGCATTAATTGAAGACAAATTAAATGATCAATCATCAGAAAATATCATTAAAAATATTATGATTGTTGATATAAAGATGAATCCATTTCAACCAAGAATAGAATTTGATGATAATAAAATAAATAAATTAGCTGCTTCCATAAAAGAAAAAGGATTAATTACACCAATCAGTGTAAGATATATAAAAAATTCATATCAGTTAGTTGCTGGAGAAAGAAGACTTAGAGCTTCAAAAATTGCTGGTTTAAAAGAAATTCCAGCATATGTTTTGGATATTGAAACAGATTTAGAAATGATGGAATTAGCCTTAATTGAGAATTTGCAAAGAGAGGATTTAGATATATTTGAAGAGGCACAAGCTTATTTAATGATGATAGAAAAATATAAATTTTCCCATGATGAAATTGGAAAAATTGTTGGAAAAAGCAGGACAAATATATCTAATACTTTAAGATTATTAAAGCTTCCAAAAGAAATAATGGAGAGTTTAAGAAAAAAGGAAATTAGTGCTGGTCATGCAAGAGCTTTATTAGGAATTAAAAATCCAAAAAAAATTAAAGAAGTTTGGCAAAGAATATTAGAAAGAGAAGAATCAGTTAGATCAACTGAAGAACTAATTTCATTTCTTAATAAAAATGAAAATGAAAATAAAAATTCTGAGATTATAAGATTTAACAATCATTCATCAAAAGTAAATAATTTTAAAATTTTGGAGGATGAATTAATAGAGATTATGGGAACGAAGGTTGTTATTTCTAAAAAAAATAAAATTGGAAAAGTAGAAATTAGTTTTTTCTCAGTTGATGATTTCAATAGATTAATAGAAATTTTTAGAAAAATTAACATCAATTAAATAAAATAAAATTGTGGCATCAGAAAAATTCACATTTCTTATAGTTTCTCAAAAATCAGAAAAAACATTAAAGTTTCAATTTAATTTTAGAAATTTAGTTATTGTCTTTTCTTTTTTTATTTTAATTATTTTTTTAGGGTTTTTCTCGATTTATAGAGCCTATAATATTAATTTTGAATATGTATCAATTAAAAAAGATTATGAAAAAATGTTATCTGAGAGAAATAAAGTTATTCAAATGACAAGAGACCTCAATAGAATTAATGAAATGGATATTTATGTTAGAAATTCTTTGGGGATTTCAAATAGTTTTGATTCTGATACTTTATTGAATAGTTATGTAGAACAAAATATTCCCGTTTCGTATATTAAAAATATTCCTTCTTTTTCTCCTGTTTCAGGTTTTGTTTCTCAAAAATTTAATTTAAAATCTGAACATAATATAAACCTTCACACAGGTTTGGATATTGTAGCTCCTTTAAAAACACCTTTTCATTCAACCGCAGATGGTCAAGTGTTATTTGCTGGTTGGAAATATCCATTTGGAAATACAATAATTATATATCATGGTGAGGATTATTTTTCATTTTATGGTCATAATTTTGAAAATCTTGTTTTTGAGAAAGAAAGTGTAAAAAGGGGACAAATTATTGGATTAATCGGTAATACTGGGGAAACTAGTGGTCCTCATTTGCATTTTGAAATCTGGAAAAATGGGATTCCAATTGACCCAAGTATATTTATTTCAGAATATAGATTGGAGAATTAAATTTGGCAATGATAAAAAAAGAATCTAATAAACATGTTGAAACAATGATTGGTGAAGATGTAATAATTTCAGGAGAATTAAAATTAAGTGGAGGAGCTATAATTTCAGGTATGATTAAAGGAGATGTCATAACTTCGGGAATAATTAGGCTTACGACAAATGGAGTAGTTGAAGGCAATGTGATTGCTAGCGAGGCTACTGTTGGAGGAGAGATTCGTGGAAATGTTAAAGCTCAAAAAATAATTCTTAGAGAAAATTCAAAAGTTGATGGAGATATTATTTATAAGAAACTAATAATTGAGGAAGGTGCAACTTTTCAAGGTAGATGTGACTTAGATACTGATGCTTCTTCTAATGATTCAATCAGTAATTTTCAGCAAAAAACGAAAGATGATTGAAAAAATAAAAAAAATTTCAATTATTATTAGTAAATCTGCTCCTTATTTGAATATTGTATATTCTCAGGCATCAGCTGTAATCATCTTTTCTATTATAGGCTATTTTTTAGATGTATGGTTTTCAACTGAAATTATTTTCACCTTAATAGGTTTAATTATAGGTTTGGGTTTTTCATTATATCTGCTTGCAAAAACGATTTGGAATAAATAAATGAATTCTAAAACATTTTCAACTTATATAGTTTTATTTTCTTTAATGACATTTTTGATATTTAGTTTTCTTTTAAAGTTTAAATTGGAAATTTTTTTTGGGTTGATTATTCCATTATTTGGGAGTCTATTCTCTTCAAATATTGTGTATTATCTATTTAAAAACACTCCTAAAAAATTAACATCATTTATGATTCAATCATTTTTTTTAAAGATGTTGGTTTATGGATTTTTTTTAATTTTATTTTTCAATTTTTCTTCTTTTAATCAACGGGTTTTTTTTATTAGTTTCATTAGTTATTTTATTACGTTTCATTTAATGGAAGCGTTATTTATTAAACATATTTTTAATAAAGGATAAAGTACTTTTGGCTAAAGAAAAAAGTCAAAGCGTTATGGATAGTGTTGGAGATTATATTCTTCATCATATTTCTAATTCTTCTTTAGATAAAGATTTAATTTTTGAACTTCCAACTATATTTGGAATCAATTTTTCAGTTACAAAACATGTATTAATGATTTGGCTATCATGTTTAATTGTTAGTTTAATTGTAATAATTCCAACAAGAATATATATCAATAGTAAAAATAAAGTTCCTAGCGGTATGTCAAATGCTCTCGAGGCTGTTGTTTCTTTTATAAAAGATTCAATTGTTAAACCAAATATTGGTTCTAAGTGGTCAGATACTTGGACTCCACTAATTTTAACTTATTTTTTCTTTATATTAGTTGCTAATGGTATTGGATTAATTCCTATTTTTGATTTCATAGGGGCCTCAAGTAGATTTATTTTTGGTCTTAAATATGGAGAAGATGCTTTTGTGAATAATCTTTTACATGGTGGGGCCACTGCAACTGGAAATTTTTGGGTAACTTCTGCATTGTCATTTATTACATTTATATCAATAATAATAGCAGGAACTATGGCTCATGGCTTTATTAATCATTGGAAAAATATCGTTCCAAAGGGTTTGGCATGGCCTGTTTATATTATTTTGATTCCAATTGAAATTATTGGAATGTTTGTAAAACCGTTTGCGCTTACAATGAGGCTTGCGGCAAACATGACTGGTGGTCATATTGCTATTTTAGCAATTTTATCATTTATTGCTATTTTTGCAGAGGTTTTTAAAACTTCAATGGCTGGTTTTGGTATTGCATTGTTTGCAGTACCTCTTGTATCGGCTATTACAGGGCTTGAAATTATTGTTACAATAGTTCAAGCATATGTTTTCACATTACTATCAGCTGTATTTATAGGTATGGCTATTAACGTTCATCATTAATTAGGAGATATAAAATAATGGAAGCTACTACATTAATTCCAATAGGTATGGGACTCATCGTAATTGGAGCTGCAATTGGTATTTCAAGATTCGCAGCAGCAGCAGCAGAAAGTATTGCTAGACAGCCTCAGGCTGCAGCGGATATTACTGCCGCTATAAATTTACCTTTGTTCCTTCTTGAAGGTGTTGCAATCATAGCTGAAGCTCTTACATTTGCAACGATCTTTTTTAGTTAAAATTAAAATTCAAGCAATAGAGGAGGGTAGATTATGAAAAATTTCATATCAAAATTATTTTTTGATTTAGGTAGACTAAAACTTTTAACAATAATTTTTCTTGTTAATTTTTCTTATGCCGCAGAATCAGCAGATGATTCAAACCCTCTTCTTGTTCTTGACCCAGGTCTTTTTGTTTGGACCATTTTAAGTTTTTTACTTTTAATGTTTATTCTTTCAAAATTTGCATGGAAACCATTGCTGAAAATGCTTAATGAAAGAGAAGAAAAAATAAGAACAGCTATTGAAAAAGCTGAAAATGCTGAAAAAAAACTTGAAACTCTAAATGAACAAGGTGAAAAAATACTGAGTGATGCTAGATCTGAATCTCAAAAATTATTGTTATCTACCAAAGAAACAGCACAAAACCTGAAAGAAGAAATTGAACGAGAAGCTAAACAAAAAGCAACTTCAATTATTGATCAGGCTAGAGTGCAAATTCAAGCTGAAAAAAATCAAGTTTTAAGTGAAATCAAAAATGAATTATCTTCATTTTCAATTATGATTGCAGAAAAATTAATTAAGAAAAATATTAATAAAGATGACAATATGAAATTAATTAATGAATCAATAGAAAAAGTTAATAAAATTAATGAAGCATAAATCTAAAATAAAAATTTACACTAATTCCTTAATAAATATTGCATCTAAAATGAAAATTTTTAAGGAGGTGAATGAATCTTTAAATATTATTCTTACTTTTTTTCAAAAAGATTCAACATTTAGAAGTTTTTTATATTCAAAATCAATTAATGGAGATGATAAATCTTTGATTATATCTAAAATTTTCAAAAAAAAATGTCATCCAGTTGTTTGTGAAATGATAAGTATTTTATCAGATAAAAATGAATTGTCTTTATTAAAAAAAATTACGCAAAATTTTACAAAACAAAATAATCAAATTAGCAAAATTATAAAAATAAAAGCTTATTTAGCTAAAGAGTTAAATGAAGATGAGCAAAATATTTTAAAATTGAAAATGGACAAATTTTTTAAAGAATCAATCCAACTTGATTTTCATGTTTCATCTGAAATAATTGGTGGAGTAAAACTTAGAGTTGACAACTTTTTGATTGATGGTTCAATTCAAGGGCAATTAAAAAGATTAAAAGATCAAATAAATTAATATTAAGAAAAGGTTTTAATTGATATGGAAATAAAAATAGATGAAATAAAGAGCTTGCTTTCAGAAGAGATAGAAAAGTTTAATATTAACATTGATGTTTCTGAAGTTGGAGAAGTTTTAGATGTTGGAGATGGTGTAGCTAGGGTAAGTGGGCTTGAGAATGTTATGAGTTCTGAATTAGTAGAATTGCCTAATGATGTTTTTGGTATGGCTTTAAACCTTGAAGAAGATAATGTTGGGCTTGTACTTTTTGGTGAAAGTCAAAAAGTTAAAGAGGGTGATATTGCTAAAAGAACTGGTAAGGTTGTTCAAGTTCCTGTTGGAAAAGAAATGTTGGGAAGAGTTGTCAATCCTTTAGGTCAACCAATAGATGGTAAAGGAGAAATAAAAAATAAAATATCTAAGCCAATTGAAGAAAAAGCACTTGGTGTTTTGCAAAGACAACCTGTGACTGAGCCATTACAAACTGGTTTAAAATCAATTGATAGTATGATTCCAATTGGAAGAGGTCAAAGAGAATTAATAATTGGTGATCGTCAAACTGGTAAAACTGCTGTAGCAATAGATGCAATTATTAATCAAAAATCTACTCATGATGGTGAAAATCCAGTTTATTGTATTTATGTAGCAATCGGTCAAAAAGCCTCAACAGTTGCTCAAGTTGTTGCAAAATTAGAAGAGAGCGGAGCTATGGAGTATACGATTGTAGTAACTGCAAATGCATCTGACCCAGCTCCATTACAATTCATTGCACCATATTCTGGTTGTACAATGGGAGAATTCTTTAGAGATAAGGGAGGTCATGCATTAGTTGTATATGATGATTTATCTAAACATTCACAAGCATATCGTCAGATGTCACTTCTTTTGAGAAGGCCACCAGGTAGAGAAGCATTTCCTGGAGATGTTTTTTACCTTCATAGTAGACTTCTTGAAAGAGCAAGTAAATTAAGTGAAGATTTAGGTTCAGGTTCTTTGACTGCTTTGCCCGTGATTGAAACTCAAGAGGGTGATGTTGCAGCTTATATTCCAACAAATGTAATATCAATAACTGATGGGCAAATTTATTTAGAATCAAATTTGTTTAATGCTGGAATTCGACCTGCTATTGATGTGGGAATTTCCGTTTCAAGAGTTGGAGGAAATGCACAAATTAAAGCAATGAAAAAAATTGCAGGTATGTTAAGGTTGGATTTAGCTCAGTATAGAGAGCTTGAAGCTTTTGCCAAATTCGGCTCTGATCTTGATAAAGCAACACAGAGACAACTCACCAGAGGTGAAAGAATGGTTGAGATTTTAAAACAAGGTCAATATGAACCACTCTCCGTTGAAAAGCAAATTGCAATAATTTGGGCAGGAAATAGTGGACATTTAGATGAAATTCCTATTGAAAAAATTAAAGATTTTGAAGATGGTTTTTTGTCATATTTAGAAACATCAGAGAGTTCAATTTTAGCTGATATTGTTGATAAATCTGAGATAACTGATGAAATTAAAAATAGTCTTGAGAAAGCTGTAAATAATTTTAAAAAAACATTTGCATAGACTAAAATGGCAAATTTAAAAGATATAAGAGATAGAATTAAATCTGTAAAGAGTATTCAACAGGTAACTAAAGCTATGAAATTAGTAGCTGCNGCAAAAATGAGAAAAGCACAAGAAAGAATGGAACAAGCAAGGCCATATGAAGAAAATTTAGCAAATATGATTTCTTCTCTAATATCTAATATTGATGAATCGTCATCTNCACTTTTTCAATCAAAAAAATCTAAAAGGGAATTATTAATAGTTGTTACTTCAGATAGAGGAATGGCTGGTGCATTTAATGCAAATATTATAAGAAAAGCTGAAGAAAGAGTTGTTTTGCTTGGAAAAGAAAATATTGATTTATTTTTTATAGGTAAAAAAGGAAGTGATCATTTTAAGAGTAGAGGTTATGATATTGTAGATTCTTACAATGATTTTTGGAATGATCTTAACTTTGCTGATGCTATGAAATTTTCATCTGATGTAATTAATAAATTTTTAGAAAGTGATATAGGTAAAGTAAATGTAGTATATAACTGGTTTAGGAATGTTGCGGTTCAGGAAGCTAGGTTAGAAAATTTTCTACCTATCGCTTTTGAAAACAAATCAAATTTTTCTAATGATGATCAATTATTTGAACCTTCAAAAAAAATGATTGTAAAATCATTAATACCTAGACATTTAAATTTTCAAATATGGAAATATCTTTTAGAGTCATATGCAAGCGAACAGGCTGCAAGGATGGTAGCTATGGATAATGCTACTGAAAATGGANAAGANTTGATTAAAGATTTAACTTTAGATTTTAACAAAGCTAGGCAAGCAGCTATCACTAAAGAAATGTTAGAAATTGTAGGTGGAGCTGAAGCCTTGGCAACAAATTAAGGTAAAAAAAAATGAAAAAAATAGGAAAAATTTCACAAATAATGGGAGCAGTTGTTGATGTGTCATTTGAAGATGGACAAATGCCAAATATTTTAAATGCATTATCAATTGAAAGAAATGATGACAAACCATTAATTTTAGAAGTAGCTCAACATCTTGGTGATTCAATTGTAAGAACTGTTGCTATGGATTCAACAGATGGTTTAATACGTGGTCAAAAAGTAATTGATACTGACAAACCTATNACTGTACCAGTAGGNGAAAAAACACTTGGTAGACTTTTNGATGTTCTTGGTAATCCAATTGATGGAAAGGAACCTCCTCAAACGAAGATAAATTCTCCAATTCATCGTAAAGCTCCAGAACACAAAGATNTGAGTACATCAAGAGAAGTTTTAGAAACGGGAATAAAAGTTGTTGATTTAATGGAGCCATATACAAAAGGTGGTAAAACNGGTCTTTTTGGAGGAGCTGGTGTAGGTAAAACAGTTTTAATTCAAGAATTAATACATAATATTGCTACTGAACACGGAGGATATTCTGTTTTTTCTGGTGTAGGTGAAAGAACTAGAGAAGGAAATGATTTATTTAGAGAAATGACTGAGTCTGGGGTTATAGATAAAACAGTTATGGTGTTTGGTCAAATGAATGAACCTCCAGGTGCAAGATTGAGAGTAGGTTTAACTGGATTGACAATGGCAGAATACTTTCGTGACCAAGAAGGTAGAGATGTTTTATTATTTGTTGATAATATTTTTAGGTTTACTCAAGCAGGTTCAGAAGTTTCCGCGTTATTAGGAAGAATGCCATCTGCCGTAGGTTATCAACCAACTCTATCAACAGAAATGGGAGAACTTCAAGAAAGAATTACTTCAACTAATAAAGGTTCTGTGACTTCAGTTCAAGCAGTATATGTTCCTGCAGATGATTTAACAGATCCAGCGCCTGCTACAAGTTTTGCACATCTAGATGCTACAACAGTTCTTGATAGAAGGATTTCTGAGCTTGGAATTTATCCTGCTGTAGATCCNTTAACATCNTCATCAAGGGTTCTTGATCCAAATGTAGTAGGAGATAAACATTATAATGTTGCAAGAGAAGTTCAAAAGATNTTACAAAAATATAAAGAATTGCAAGATATCATAGCTATTCTTGGATTGGAAGAATTATCTGATGATGATAAGATAATTGTTGCTCGTGCTAGAAAAATTCAAAGATTTTTATCNCAACCTTTTTTCGTGGCAGAACAATTCACTGGTACTCCTGGAAGGTATGTTAAGCTTGAGGATAGTGTAGATGGTTTTGATAGAATTATAAAAGGTGAATTTGATGACCTTCCTGAACAAGCATTTTTGTATGTTGGAACTATTGATGAAGTAGTAGAAAAAGCAAAAGGAATGAATTCTGAGTGAGTTATTTTGATTTAAAAATTGTAACTCCTACAAAATCCATTGATTTTGAATCAGTAAATTATGTAAGATGTCCAGGATTAAAGGGATTATTTGGCATAATGTCAAATCATCAAAAGGGAATTTTTGCTTTAGACATTGGTGAAATTAAAGTCGATAATAAAAAATCTTCTTCATTTTATTCAACAAGTGGTGGATATGCTGAGTTTAAAGATAATAAATTATTATTATTGCTTGAAACTGTTGAATCTAAAAGTGAAATTGATAAAATTAGAGCTGAAGCTGCTTTAAAAAGAGCAAATGAAAGATTAAAATCCAATGAAGGGGACGAAACTAGAGCAAAAGCATCGCTAATAAGAGCTCAAAATCGATTAAAAATTATTTCAAGATAATTTTATATATTTAATCAAATAAATTAATATGTTTAAAAGAACACATACTTGCGGAGAGTTAACATCATCTAATGTAGATCAAACTACTTCATTGAATGGTTGGGTTTATCGTACTCGAGATCATGGCGGACTTATATTTNTTGATTTAAGAGATAGGTATGGTATAACACAAATAAAATTTGATGAAAATGATTCGNAAGAAGCTTTTTTAACTGCTAAAGCTCTTTCTATTGAAGATGTTATATCGGTAAAAGGAACTGTGGTTTCTAGAGATAGTGAAGCTATCAATAAAGAACTTTTAACCGGTGAAATTGAAGTTAATATTGAATCTATAATTATTTTAAATGAATCTAAGCCATTGCCATTTATGATTAGTGATAGAGAAGGTGCATCTGAAGAGACAAGATTAAAATATAGATATTTGGAATTAAGAACCGACCAAATGCAAAAAAATATGCTTATCAGACATAAAACTTATCAAGAAGTAAGAAAATATTTATCATCAAATGATTTTATTGAATTTGAAACTCCTGTTCTAATGAGAGCAACTCCTGAGGGAGCAAGAGATTTTTTGGTTCCAAGTAGGCTTCATAAAGGTCAATTTTATGCACTTCCTCAATCACCTCANCAGTATAAACAAATTTTAATGGTTTCAGGGTTTGATAGGTATTTTCAAATAGTAAAGTGTTTTAGAGATGAGGATTTTAGAGCTGATAGACAACCTGAGTTTACGCAAATTGATATTGAAATGTCTTTTATTGATGAATCGGATATAAAAAAATCTGTTGAAGAATTGGTTTGCAGTATCTTTAAAAATGTAATTAATTACGAATTAAAAAATAAATTTCCTAGAATNTCATATAATGAAGCATTGGAAACTTATGGTAGTGATAAACCAGATTTAAGATTTGATTTAAAATTAGTAGATTTTATAAAATATACATCCCAATCAAATTTTTCAGCAGTGAAAGATTTATCTACAGTCAAAGCAATTGTTGTTCCTAATGCAGAGGGATATTCGAGAAAAGTTATTGATGAATTAATTGATTTTGTGAAAGAGTTTTCATCCCAATCAAAAAAAACACCGTTAAGTGGTTTAGCATGGATGAAATTTTCTGACTCAGACCTTGTTGGTGGAGTCTCTAAATTTTTTGATCAAGACTTAAAAAATGAAATTATCAAATCATTAAAATTAAATGAAAATGATTTGATTTTATTTGGAGCAGGAGAGAGAGAAACTGTATTGTCTACAATGGGAGCTTTAAGATTAAAAATAGCTGAAAGAAATGATTTGATCAAACATGATGACTTTAAACCTTTATGGGTGGAAAGTTATCCTTTATTTCAAAAAGATGAAGATACTGATAAATGGACATTTGTTCATCATCCTTTTACTTCTCCATCAGAAAAAGATTTATACTCATTTTCAGATGATCCAGGAAAAGCTGGTTCAAGAGCTTATGATTTAGTTATTAATGGTTGGGAAATTGCTGGAGGATCAATAAGAAATCATGATCCTAAAGTACAAGTTGAAATTTTTAAAGTTTTAGGTTTTTCTGAAAAAGAAGCAAAAGAAAAATTTGGATTTCTATTGGAAGGATTGAACTTTGGAGCTCCTCCTCANGGTGGAATTGCTTTTGGTTTTGATAGATTAGTGATGATTTTAGCTGGGGTTAAGCAAATTAGAGATGTGATTGCATTTCCTAAAACAACAAGTGCAATTAGTTTAATGGATGGTTCCCCAAGTGATATCGGAGAAAAGCAACTCAAAGAATTAGGTATTACTGTAAATCGAAAAAGAAAAAATTAGAGTTCAATTTAATTTTTCTTCATTATTTTCCTNATAAATTAAAAATATAATACTACAAATATTTATTATATAAGATGTTTTTAGTCAAATAAGTTAATTTTTAACCAATAAGACTAAAATTGTCGTATTTATTTCTTGACATATATTATAACTCTTTTTTAATATTGTGATATGAAAATAAAACGATATTTATTAACAATAATTATATTTTTCTTTTTTGGATGTGAGGATGATGCAATCCTAGAACCTCAAACAGAACAAGAAGAACAAGGAAGTTACGGAAATCTCTCGCTTCCAAATGAAGAAAATATCAAAACCGAAAATCCTAAAATTTTCTAACAAATTAAATGCACAATTTAAAAAATCTTTTTTTGACAGTTATCTTTTGTGGGTCATATGTATTAGGACTCAATATTAATGTTAAGTCTGTAGTCTATAATAAAGTTATAAATAAAGATTCTGAAAATACCATCCAAGGGTATGTTTTAAAATCTGATTCAAGAATTCCATTATCAGGTGCAAACATAATATTAAAATCTAAAGATGGTTCTGATTATGGTTCAAGCAGTGATAAAGATGGATTTTTCTTTATCAATTCTATAACTCCCGGGATATATGATATAGTTTTTAGCTTTATTGGTTATGAGGAATACTCTGAGACTATCAACATAGAAATCAACAATACATATAATTTGGAAGTTTTCTTATCAATAGAACCGATAGTTATGACAAAATTAAATATTATAAGTGATTCAAAATCTTCTTATGATAATTTACCAGGTGCTGCTACAATCATAGATTCAAGAAGAATGAAAATGATTAGTCCGATAGGTACTCAAGAAATTCTTGAAAAAATACCTGGAATTTCAGGTTTTGCAGATGATGGGATTGGAAATTCAAGAATTAGCATTGGAATAAGAGGGTTAAACCCAAGAAGAAGTTCAAGAACATTAATTTTGGAAGATGGTATTCCAATTCAGCCAGCATTATATATATATCCTAACATGTATTATAATCCACCTTCTGAGAGAATTAATAGAGTTGAGGTAATCAAAGGAAGTGGTGCTATTGCTTTTGGACCACAAACAATGGGCGGTGTAATTAATTATTTTACAAAACGTCCGAGAAATAGTTTTGGTGGACTATTTAGATTTACAGGAGGAGAAAATGGTTATTTAAGCTTATTTTCTGAGATTGGAGGATGGGGTACTGAAAAATTAAGTCCTGAGTTACAACTTCTATATAAGAGAGGAGACGGTTTTAGAGACAATAATAATTTTGAACAGATCAATTCTACTTTTAAACTAACTAATCAAATTTCAGAGAAAAAAAATATATATTTTAAAGCAAATTTGAATTACGAAAACTCAAATGCAACTTATACTGGACTAACTCAATGGTCATTTGATAACAATCCAAACTTTAACCCTAAAAACCATGATAATTTTAAAATTGTTAGGACTTCATTTGATCTGATTGAAACAACTAACATAAATTCAAAATTAACAAAGACTAGTTCTGCATTTATAAATTATTTTGATCGAAGATGGTGGAGAGAAAATGATATCTTTATTAAAGAAACTGATTATGGAACAGATAATCCAANACCTCAACCNTATTATAGTAATGCCGATTTAGTAAGAGTNGGTGGGGGTNTAGATAATTTTGGAATATTAAGAACTTTTTATGTAATTGGATATGATCAAAATTATAAATACNAACATTCAATTTTAGGAAATAANGCTAACTTAGATATTGGAGCAAGAATTTACTGGGACAGATTTATTGATGATAAACAAACAGGTNTGAANGTTGATTCAAGGGATGGGATNTACTANATAGANCCTGAAAATGANACNGATTCNCCNGAAATNGTAGGTCAAAGTCATCATTATCANACTATGGCACTTTCNACATATTTTTCTGAANAANTTGANTTTGAANTTATTNNANTAAGTCCAGGNTTAAGNNTNGANNTNTTNGAACANGAANGNGTNGATAGATTATCNGGATCTTTATATCAAGATAAGAATTTANTAGTTGTTTTACCTGGNATAGGNTTNAGNAANTCTTTATTTGGAATGAATCTTTTNGGTGGNNTACACAGAGGCTTTACACCNCCATCNAGTGGAGCATTAAAAATTCTTAATTTTGGAGANAATATATCNAGNGGTGGNTTAGATTTGGANTCNGAAAAAAGTTGGAATAAAGAAATNGGNATNAGNGGNGANTTAANNTTANTNAATTTTGAATTANCAGGTTTTCATCTTGATNTNGAAAATTTAGTTGCNGCTGGNAGAGGTACTGCNTTTAAAAATTTAGGNAAAGTNCAAACTTATGGNNTAGAATTNAATNCTATGTTTNNNTTNTCNNANNTNAATNAAATGATNCCAAANNTNTTTGCAACNTATACNTATTTNCAAACAGAGGTTCTAGATGGNGAAATNGTTTCTTATGTATCTGGNACTTATGGNTCAACAATATCAATCAATGGTAATGAATTACCATATTCTCCNAAATCTACTCTAATAATTGGTTTNGAANTAAGTCCTATTAATAATCTTGATATTATGTTTGANTATAAATATGTGAGTAGTGTATTTACAGATTTTGAAAATATTATTGAATCAGATAATTTAGGAATATCAGGGTCTATTCCATCATATGGAATTTATAATATGTCATTCAATTATAATTTAGGTACAAGCTATAGAATGTTTTTGACAGGTAAGAATTTGACTGATGAAATTTATATTGGTTCTAGGCTTCATTCAAATCCTGGCCAAAAATCAGCAAATTTAAGTTCAGGTATCCTTCCTGGACCAAGAAGGCAAATTAACTTTGGTATTGAATATTTATTTTAAAAAGGAAAACACACAATAAATAATAAAATGATAATATATCTTCTTTTTGGTTTTATTCTTTTCACAGCATGTGAAGATGATAAAAATGAATCTGAAGATGTAGTTGATACTGGTGATACAACTGATCAAGTTGACTCAACAGATACAACTGATGATGAGCCAACTGCAATTGAAACCCCTACTTCATATGCGTTTGATAGTAGATTCAATGAAGGTGAAAGTAGTGTAAAATATACTGGTCAAGTTGTAAGAAATCTGTTATTAAATGACATTAAGGTTCTTACTAGTCGTTTATCATCAGAAGGAGCATCAGCTCTAACAGTTGAAGACCTAACTAATCTTTATAATTATGATGATCTTTTAGATTTGACATCTCAAACTTCTACAGACCCTGCACCTCTTGAAGCTAAATATTCAAGTATATCAACTGGGAAAAACCTTATTGGTAAGATAGATGATGAAGTAGTATATGGTTTTGATAAAACTGCTGATGAATTAATGACTGATTGGTTTGCAATTGTAGCTGAAAAAAGTGCTGAAGCAAGTAACCTAGAGTCAAATTTAGCTTTTACTAGTGATGATGGTTTAGATTTATCTCAAATGATAAACAAAACATTATTAGGTGCTGTTCCATATTCTCAAGGAACTTCAAATTATTTAGGAAGTTTAGAGGATGATGGTAATGCAGAAGCTAGTTCCGAAGGTGGAAATTATACAGAGATGGAACATCATTGGGATGAATCATTTGGTTATTTTGGTGCCGCTGTAGACTATAATTTCTATACTGATGATGAAATTAAAAGTCCAGGATATAAAGATTCAAATGAAGATGGTTCCATAGACTTTATTTCAGAATATAACCATGGAATTTCTAAAAATGCAGCTAAAAGAGATATAGGTGCCGCAAGTGGTACTGTTGATTTTACCAAAACAATTATGGATGCATATTTAGAAGGAAGAACTTTAATTCACAATCAAGCTGATATCTCAGAAATTTTAGCTCAACGTGATATAATTGTTAACACATGGGAAAAAGTTATAGCTGCAACAGTTATTCACTATATCAATGATAGTGCAGCTGATATGGCAGCACTTTACCCTGCTGATTCAACTGCTGGACCACTAAGTCCACTCGTAGCTGATCTTAACAAGCATTGGGGTGAGATGAGAGGTTTTACAATTGCTCTTCAATACAATGATTTTGCTCTGATTTCAGATGCAGATCTTGAAGAAGTATCATTAGCAATGGGAACATCTCCTGTTTATCCTGAAGATGGATATACAGAATTCTATGCTTATCATGGAGCTTTATTATCAACAATTAGAAATACTTTTCAAGAAGCTTATGGCTTTTCAGATGAGGATGTAGCTGGTTGGTAGTATAGAAACTTTCAAATAATAAGGGGTGATTATTGGTTACATCTCCCACAAGCTAATAAACACACACAATAAAAGTCCTGAAGGAGGAAGCACAAACACTTTTCAGGTCTACCGATAATCACCCTAATTTGAAAAAAAAAATTTTGACAAAAAATATTTATTTTTATCATTTTTTGCTTTTCATAACTTGTATTGTATCAAGGGTTTTTACAAGTATTTTTTATATTGAGGATATTGATAGTCTTAGATTTGCTTTAAGTTTAAATGACTATGATATTTCAAAATTACAACCGCATTTTCCAGGATACTTTGTTCATCATATAATAATCAAACCAATTTATTTACTTACATCAAATATAGGTTTATCTTTTTCAATTGTAGGTGGATTTTCAATTTATATTTGTATTGTTTACATATTAAAAATTTTTTCAATATCTTTAAAAAGTAAAGAGGGAATTTTCATTTCTTTTTTTATATTTTTCAATCCATTGATTTGGTTGATGAGTAATAGGTATATGCCTGATATAGCAGGATTAGCAGTTTTGTCATTAAGTTTTTATTATATCTACATTCCTAAAAATAATCATATTTTAGGTCCTTTGACTTTTGGCTTATTATCTGGGTTAAGATTATCATATATTCCTTTCTTGCTTTTTCCAATCTTAAAAAGTTTTAAAGAAAATCCTTTTAAAAATAAATTTATTTTAATGTTTGTTTTTGGAATTTTTATATGGCTTACACCATTAATATTATTGACTGGGATAAATGATTTTTTTGGAATTGCTTTGAATCAGACCAATGGTCATTTTAATGATTTTGGTGGAACAATAATCTCAAATAATAATTTTACAGATAGAGGAATTCATTTTTTTAGAAGTATTTGGGCTGATGGAATGGGTGGATATACTCAAGGAAGATCAATATTTAGCTTGATGATTTCTGCTTTATTATCATTTTTTTTAATTATTATTTTTATTTCCCGAAAAAAATTATATGAGAAAAATGTTTTTAAAATATTATTTGCTTCTATAATAATTTATTCTATCTGGATATTTTTTTTTCAGAATATAATTTATAAATCCAGACATATTTTACCTATTATATTGTTTTTGATTCCAGTACTGATTTTATCAGTTTTTCATTTTAATGAAATGAATAAAAAAATTAGAGTTTTTCTTTTATCATTGTTTTTGATTTTACAAGGAATTTTAACTGTTATCTTAAGTATTCAACATAAAGAACCTTCTTCAATTCATCAAGTTAAAGAGTTTATTTCTAATAGTTCAAATACAACTACAATTGTTAGTATTCCCCTAATTAATTTTTATTTAAAAACACATGGAATTAGTTCTAATTTTATTGATATTGATGATCAAAACTCTGAAAATAAAATTCAACTAAAAAATGATCATAATAATATCATATTAATTGGAGAATTTTTAAATGTTATCGAAAACAAAAAACAATATTCAAAATCAGATACAACTTTTTATCATAATCCTTATGTTAATAAAATGTGGTCTGAAATAAAAGTTTATACCTTAAGTGAAAAGAAATAATAAAATACAAAAATTATCTATTATTGGTGGAGGTCCTGCTGGTTTAGCATCAGCTTATTTTGCACATAAAAATGGATTGAAGTTTGAGTTGTTTGAAGGTAATAGTGAAATTGGTGGAAATTGTAAGACAGTTGAACATAAAAATTTTAAATTTGATTTAGGAGCTCATAGATTTCATGATAAAAATAAGTATGTTACATCTATTGTAAGAAATTTATTAAATGATGATTTAAAATTAGTAAGTACCCCAAGCAAGATTTTTTACAAAGGTAAAATGATCACTTTTCCTATTGAATTTAAAAATCTTTTAAAAAAATTAGATAGTAAAATCATTTTAAAAATATTAATTGAAAATGGAATAAATATTTTTAATCAGAATAAAATTAATAGTTTTAATGATTTAGTTATTAAAAGATATGGTTCAACACTTTCAACACTTTTTATAAATAACTATTCAAAAAAATTATGGGGAATAGATACAACTTTACTATCTCCAAAAATTTCTGGTGGTAGACTTAAAAATTTAAATATTATTTCAATAATTAATATTTTTTCAAATAGAAAACATTTTGAAGGTTTTTTTTATTATCCTAAAAATGGGTTTGGAATGATATTTGATAAAATAAAAGAAGAAATTCAAAACAATAATATTTTTTTGAATTCAAATGTTACAAAAATATTTCATAATGATAATAAAATTAATGCTATTGAAATAAACGACAATAAAAAAATAGAGGTGGATCAAATAATTAATTCTCTTCCAATAAATATTATAGCTAATATTTTAGAACCAAAAATACCAAGTAAAATTTTAGATATTGTAAACACATTAAAGTTTAGAAATTTAAGAATTGTTGTAATTTTTTTAAAAATGAAAAATTTTTCTAATTATGCTTCAATATATTTTCCTGATGAAAATGTTAAT
>NZHL01000011.1 GCA_002691365.1 Fidelibacterota bacterium | reverse complement strand
GAAGCTATTTCCAAAGATCATAACAATATGGAATTAATAAATAAGCTGGGTGATGCACAGCATCGTTTTGAATCCTTGGGTGGTTGGAATCTTGAAGACAAAGCAAAAAAAATATTGAGTGGTCTTGGATTTTCTGATGAACAATTTACACAGCCTATGGATGTATTTAGTGGAGGCTGGAGAATGCGTGTGGCACTAGCGTCTATTCTTTTACAAGAACCAGATATACTTTTTTTAGATGAACCTACTAATCATTTAGATTTGGAGGCTACCATTTGGCTTGAATTATTTTTATCCAATTGGAGAGGTGGATTGGTTATGATTAGTCATGATAGATCTTTTTTAGATCGTTCCATAAATAATATTCTTGAAATTGATCTAAAAAAAATTACGCTATATTACGGGAATTATACAAAGTTTACTGAAGAAAAAGCATTGCGGATAGAACAGCACAAGAATGCATATCGCAATCAACAAAAACAGATTAAAAATACACAACGCTTCATAGATAGATTTCGATCTAAAAGCAGCAAAGCAACTCTTGTTCAAAGCAAAGTAAAAATGCTGGATAAATTGGAAAAAATTGAAGCTCCTATTGAAGAAAAACATAACATGCATTTGAGATTACCTCAGGTAAAACGATCGCCCTTGAATGTCATATCGTGCCAAAATGTGAACAAGCATTATGGAGATATCAAAGTATTTAATAATATGGATATGTTAGTGGAACGTGGAGAAAAAATTGGGTTGGTTGGACATAATGGTGCAGGAAAATCAACACTATTAAAAATGTTAGCCGGTGTTGAATCCGTTTCTTCCGGTGCAATTCAGATTGGCTCAAATACAGATAGAGCCTATTATGCTCAACATCAATTGGAAACATTAGATCCTAATGATACCGTTTTTGAATCCATTCAAAAAGTAAGTACCGGCTGGAGCGAGACGGAAATGAGAACTTATTTGGGTAGCTTTATGTTTTCTGGAGATGAAATTAAAAAATATGTTAAAGTGCTTTCTGGTGGTGAAAAAGCAAGGGTGGCTTTAGCAAGGATGTTGATAAAACCTTCCCATTTACTATTATTAGATGAACCTACAAATCATCTTGATATGATGACTCGTAATGTGGTTGAGCGAGCACTCATACAATTCTCTGGGTCTATTGTTTGCGTTTCCCATGATCGCCATTTTTTAAACAATGTAACAAATCTTACCTGTGAAGTTGGGGGTGGAAACATTCGCCTATTTAAGGGAAATTATGAATATTACGAATGGAAAAAACAGGAAGAAAAATCAGAAGAAACTTTCTCTTCAACAGTAAAAGTCCAACGCAAAGGAAATTCTAATTATAGAGAAAAAAAGAAAACCCGCAATAGACTGGCGTGGATTAAGAAACGGTTTAAGGTCATTGAAAAAGATATTAATGAACAGCGTGAGATAACTCAAGATCCATCCATTGGAGATGACTATGAATTATTGCAAAAAGCAATGGGAATTATGAATCGTTTAGAAGATGAGTATTTAGAATTAATGGAGGAACAGGAAAAATTAAACGGTATTGACTTCTAGAAACCACTTTACTGTAACTGCAAGGAATTATGATAGATGTATCTTAAAGGATTTCAGGAGTCTTTTTCCTTATTTTTAGTAACAACATAAACAGTTTTTCTTGCAGTTTCACCACCAGCAGTATGATGTAGAACTAATTTTTTTATATTCTCATTTTCATTATGTCTAATACATTTCTTAGAAACTGTAACTTTCTTTTTTAAATAAAATAATTCCTCATAATCTTTATCACTGTAATGATGTAATCCAAACTTAGCATCAATTATATGTCCACCAGAAACGGAAAGAGATAAAGCGAAAAATGCATTTATTATCATTGTTATCATAATAATTTTTTTCCAATTTTATACAACTTATTAATCATTTTAATTAAAATCAACTTTATTTTATTTAATAGTTTCTATGTTACTATAAAAAAATATTTTATATAAATTAGAGTATGGAACAATTACTAAACAATGGTCAGTGGATGGTAACAATTGCAATTGCTGTGGTTTGTGGATTGATATACTGGAATGCTAGAGTAGGCACTATAAATGGGAAAAAAATTGACGATCGCTTTCAACTTCTAGCAGTAATTATTTTTATAGTATACATTTTTACTACATTAAGTAAATAATAATTTTTTTAAAATTTAACCTTTTTAAATAATCATTAGTCTAATAATCTATTGTGTTACTTTTTTTTAATGTTAATAAAAAACCCCTTAGGAGAAAAAATGAAAAAAAACGCTTTTTTATTTTTACTTTCATTTATTCTAATATCATGTGAATCTGAAGAAGTTATTGTTGATGAAGAACATACAGATGCAGATGGCTTTATTCTAGAATATAATGAAGAAGAAGTATATAGAGAGTTTGCCGGTGCGATTGTAACAAATAATGTTACTGTTGCTGTTGGTCAAGAAATTGAACTTGCAGTTCATTTTCTAGATGATGAAGGCAATGAAATTGAACATTCTGATGAAGGTCATGATGATCATGATCATGGTGACGAAGACCATGATGATGAAGAACATGAAGAAGGTTCACCAGAAGTAGTTGTAAGTGGAAATGATGCAGCTATTGCTATAGTTTCAACTGAGCATCATGAAGATGAACATGATGATGAAGAGGAACATGAAGATGAAGAGGAGCATGAAGAACATGAAGAAGGATATATGGTTGCGATAACAGGTGTATCTGCAGGCTCAACTTCTTTTACTCTTACTCTTATGCATGATGGTCACGCAGATTATACTAGCACAAATCCAGTTGCTGTTACTGTGACTTCAGATTCAACCTTAGCTTCAAACTAATATAACGTATTAGTTTATTTGTGAAAGTTTGGGAAAATATTCCTTTTCGTATAATATTCATTTTCATTTGTTTGAATATGAATTTATTTTCCCAAACTATCACTTTAAATGGAAAAATTTTCTCTTCTACTGATAATTCACCTATAGAAAATGCTAATATTTTTGTTGAAAAAACAAATTTTGGCTCTACATCGAACTCTTCAGGTGAATTTCAACTCATTTTCGATTTAAAAGATATTTCTAACGAAATTACTATTATTGTTGACCATATTGGTTTTGAATCAACCAAAATTAACTATAATGTTAATGATAACAGAAATTTGGATGATGTATTTCTCAATCCTTCAGTTATTCAAATTGAAGAAGTAAATGTTTTGTCTGAAAAAGATGATTTTGAACTTGAAATTAAAGCAAATGAATTAACTGAAAAATTATCTACAGATCTTGCTACTACATTATCCTATTTACCTAATATAAATGTTCTTTCTTTTGGTCAAAATGCTACAAAGCCAGTCATAAGAGGATATTCTGGAAATAGATTTTTCATTTCTAAAAATGGTAACGAATTTGGTGATTTATCATCAACTGCACTTGATCATGCAATCACTTTAGATTTATTGCAAATTGATGCTATTGAGTTAATAAGAGGTCCTAAAACACTAATATATGGTCCAAACACTGTTGGGGGTGTTATAAATACCACAGTAGATTACATTCCAAATCCTCAAGAAAAACCAGCAGTAAGACTTTACTCTGGAAGCGAATCATATAATAATAGTTATTTTGGAATGATTAAAATTGATTTACCTTATAAAAATAATCAAATATCATTTAGTGGAAACTCAAGAAATACAGGAAATCAAACTACTCCATTAGGAGAATTGATCAATACTTCATCAAATAATACTATTTTTGACTTTGGCATAACCAATTTTACAAAAAAAGGTTTTAGAAATTTTATATTTGAAAAATTAAATATGAATTATGGTATACCCCCTACTCAATCAGGTCATATTTATGGAGTTGATATAAAATTATTTAGTAATTACTACCAATTTCATCTTCATGAAGAAATAAACTTTCTAAACTTTGATGACTTTCATGTTAAATATCTTTTTATTGATTATGCTCATGAAGAATTTGAAAATGATGCACCATATTATGATGTTAGATTAGCACAAAAAACTCATAATTTTGAGATGGAACTTAAATCAAATCAAACAATTGTTGGAACAGAATTCAATTATAAAAAATTAATGCCTGATGGTTTTGTATGGACACCATTAACAAATAGATATAATTTTTCTTTATATGCTTTCAATGAAACAAATTTAAAATCTTTTGATCTATTAAAATCGATAAGGACAGATTTTTTAAATATTATTCCTAATCCACAAATGACGAGATATTCAAATCTCGATATTAATGAAATAAAAAATAGAAATTATTTTTTCATATCATATTCTTTAGGAGTTAGAAAAAAAATTGACAATTTTACAATTAGATCTTTTTTTATTAATTCTAATAGAGGACCAAGTATAGAAGAATTATATTCCGATGGACCACATTTAGGTATTTATTCATATGAAATTGGTAAACCAGATTTAGATACTGAGAGTACTATTGGATTTGAAACCTCATTAGAATATAAATCTGAAAATTTTAGTATAAATATTAATCCTTTTTATAATTTTAGTAATAATTATTTTCAAATGGATAAAATGGGTTTATGTGACGAAGAATTTATTTTGGGTTATTCACACCCATGTGCAGGTGAAGATTTTATTGAATGGGGTAGTGGGTCTGGATGGTTATATAAATATCAAATTGATGAAAAGAAAGCTGAAATAAAAGGTCTAGAAATAAATTTCCAAATGAAATATGGATTTTTCGATTTATCCTATGATTTTTCAAATGTTATTGGTGATAACCTTAATAGTAATATTCCATTATCATATATGAATCCAACAAAACACATTTTTTCAACAGATTTTTCATTAAAAAATTCCAATCTTAAAGTTCGTTTAATAAAATTAAATTCTCAAAATAGATTAGGTGAGTTTGAAACATTTACACCTTCTAGCATGACAACAGATTTAATTTTTACAAAAAAATTAAATGCATGTAAAAATGCATGTTGCAAAGGTGATCTTTCAGTAAAAATTAATAATCTCTTTGATCAATTATCATATAATCATTTGTCCAGGACAAAAGATATTATGCCTGAACCAGGACGAAATTTAGTAATCCTATATAACTTTAATATTTAATCCAAAATTCTTATAAATTTCCTAAATGAGAAAATTCTATTTTTTGATGATTTTGATTATTTTTTTAAATATGATGCTAGCATCATCAAAAAAAGTTTTACTTATTGGAATTGATGGTTGCAGACCAGATGTATTAAAAATTGCAAATACTCCAAATATTGATAAGTTAATTAATAACGGAATTTTTTTTGACAACGCTTTGTCTTCTATAAATAATCAGCCAACAAGAAGTGGACCAGGTTGGACTTCTTTACTTACAGGCGTTTGGTTTGATAAACATAGTGTTAAAGATAATCTTTTTAAAAATGTTGATAATTCAAAAATTGTTACTTTTGATGAATTGTTAACTAAATCAAGTTTAAATATAAAGACATCAGTTCTAACAATGTGGAACCCAATTATAACTAAAATTTTTGATAAAGAACTTTTTTTTACATCTCATGTGGATACATACGATGGTTCAATAATAAGTGAGTCAAAAGAACATATTTTAAATACTAAAAGTGATATAATTTTTGTTCATATTGATAATGCTGATTTAGCTGGTCATTTATATGGATATAGTATAGAAGGAAAAAAATACATTAATGCAATTGAAGAAATTGATTCTTATGTGGGAACATTAACTCAATCTTTAAAATTAAGAAAAGAATATAAAAATGAAGAATGGTTAATTATTATATCAAGTGATCATGGTGGAAGAAAAAAATTTTTATTAGGTGGTACTCATGGCGGTCAAACTGATGAAGAAATACTAATTCCTATTATTTTATATGGTAAAAATATTAATAGAATACATAATACAGGTCAAACCTACATTGTAGATATTGTTCCTACAATATTAAGTTTTTTTGATTCAAAATTAGTGAATAAATTTAACCTTGATGGAAAAGCACTAATTGAATTTTAAAGTAATTTTTTAAATATACTTTTTTTAAAAATTGAAAATAGACAAAATCATAGAAATAAATAATCTCTACAAAAAATTTGGGGACCTTCAAGTTTTAAATAATGTATCGTTTACAATACCTAAAAATTCTATTTTTGGAATTTTAGGTCCAAATGGAAGCGGTAAATCTACTCTTATGAGGATATTTGCAAAATTAATTAAAAATTGGAATGGTGAAATACTTTTTAAACAAAATTCAATTATCAATTCAGATAATCATTTGATGAAAATGGGTTTTATTATTGAGAGTCCCTCGTTTTATGAATATTTAAGTGCTGAAAAAAATCTTCAAATTTTTGCAAGATTAACAAATACAAATCAAAAAAAAATTGATGAATTATTTGAACTAGTTAATTTAAATGATAGAAAAAATAGTAAAGTAAGTGAGTATTCTTACGGTATGAAACAGCGACTAGGTATCGCTCAAGCAATGTTACACAATCCTGACTTTTTAATTTTAGATGAACCAAATAATGGTCTAGATCCAGTTGGTATAAATCAAATGGCTAACATCTTATTCAAATTAAAACAAATGGGAAAAACTATATGCATATCAACACATTTATTAGGTGAAGTTGATAGGATGTGTACTGATGTAGCTATATTAAATAAAGGCAAATTAATTGTTTCGGGAAATTTAAATGAACTTACAAGAAAAAAACGTTTTTATAGGATTGAAGTTAATAATTCCACTACTGCTTTAAATGATTTAAAGAAAATTACAAATATAGAAATCATATACAACCTTGAAAATTCAATATTAATTAGTCAAAAAAAAGAAGAAGAACCAATTGATGAAGTTTTAATTTCTGAAAAAATTAAATCTGTTAAATCTTTAACAAAAGAATCATCTTTGGTGGAATATTTTTATGATTAAATCATTAATTATAAATGAATTTATTAAAGCAGTTAATAAAAAAAGAACTTATATAGGTTTCATCTTATTATTCATTCTTGTTCCATTAATTATTTTAGCGATTGGTGATGGAGCAGAATATCTTGAATCACAAATATATGGACAATTAAGGGATTCTTTTATGATTGTCGGAACTTTAACAAATGGTTATTTATCAACTTACCTAATTATAGGAATTTTAATTACTCAAATGCCATTTTTATCAACAATTGTAGCATCTGAAATTTTTTCAAGAGAATACTCAGATGGTACTTTTAGAATGTATCTAACTAGACCTGTATCAAGATCAAAAGTTTTGATATCAAAATTACTAATAGTTTGTTTTTACACAATCTTGTTAATGTTCTTCTTTGTTTTCTATACTCTATTAGTAAGTTATTTATTTCTAGGACCTGGTGATTTAGCAGTTTTTCACAAGGGACTTTTATTTTTATCTGAGGATGATATTATTTGGAGGTTTTTTCTAGCCTATATAATATCTACAACGGTTATGCTGACAACAAGTTTTTTATGTTTAATGTTATCAACCATGTCAAAAAATAGTGTCACACCTATAATTATTACAATAAGCGTTGTGTTTATAGGGTCAATAATAAGTTTTATTCCTTTACAACTTTTTGAAAGTGTTAATCCCTATCTTTTCACAGGCTACTTAGACTTATTTCTATCTTCATTTCATGATCCGGTTCCATGGAATACTATTTTCATCTCATTTGGAGTATGCTTGTTTTGGTCTTTATTTTTTTTAATAATTGCATTTATAATTTTTAATAGAAAAGAAATCTTATCATGATAAAAAAAAATCTTTTTATACTTTTGTTTATTTTTATTAATTGTTTATTAATTGGAAAGAATGTTAGAGATTATTCTGAGATCATTAATTTAACTGAACAAAAATATAGATCAATAAAAGATTATGAAGTTGATCTTGAAATTTCAGTTAAAATACCAGCTTTTAGAATGCCTAAAAAAAAATACAAAGTATTTTTTAAACAGCCAAACAAAATTAAACTAAAAACAAAAGGTTTTGGACTTTTACCCAAAACTGGAATTTTTACATCCCCCCTAGAGAATTTTGATAATTTAAAAAATATGAAAATTATGGGTCAAAATCCAAACGTAAAAAAAGATAACATAATAATTCATGGAGATCTAATAGTTGACAGTTTAGCTCTTGATATGCCAAATGAATATGCTAAACTAACATTTAAACCTACTGTTGAAGTAAGTATTGACACAAATAATTGGGTAATCACGAATGTTACTACGAAAATTGACACACTTAAGCTAATTGAAATCAACAATAAATATGAATTAATAAAAAATACCTATTTTATGCCAATTGAATCAAAAGTAGAATATTATGTAAAGGATGCTCGACTTACAAAATGGATTAATAGAGATTTGAATGCTGTTATGGGAAGTGAAGAAAACTTTGAATTTAACAATGATATAGTAAGAGGTTTTATTCAAGTACAATATTTTAATTATAAAATTAATAAAGGTATTGATGATAAAATTTTCAAAGAATAAAATTAGTTTTTACATTTAAAAACTAAAGTTCCTTGCCAGTTTTCTTTCATATTAATTTGTGAAATCTCTATATTTTGAAAAAATATTGAAAAAATTTCAAACCATTCTTTTTTATTAAGAAGGGTCATGTTTTTAATTTGATATTTTTTAGACCAGTCATGTGAACTTTTATTATCAAAATAATAATCTAAAGCACATATAAATACTCCATTTTTGTTCAGCCATTGGTCACGAATATGTTTAATAAATTTTTTTGGATTATTTAGATAATATATAACTTCCATTGAAAATACAAAATCAACAGTTTTTTCGGGAATCCATGATTCTATATTTGACTTAAAGTAAATATTCTCAGGGTAATGCAATCTTGCTTTTTTAATCATCGAATTAGATCCGTCTACTCCAGAACAAAATGTACAATTATTCATTTGATTTACATATTCAACAAGCCAACCATTACCACAACCAGCATCAATGAAAGAAAATTTTTTTTTAGAAGGAAGATATGACTTCAATATTTCGCTCACAGGTTGAAAATGATTCTTAACCATTCCAGAATCTTTATTTTCTTTGGCCCAGTCATCAAAAAATTGAATAGGATTTTTTTTCATATTAATTATGTACCACAATAAGTTTTATATGTATTATCAAAACCAACTTTAGAAAATTTATAATAATCATCAATTTCATTACTTTCATAAGGTTTAGATAATAAATTCATGAAACTTTTAAAAGGTTCAAAATCNCCATTNACNGNNTNATTTAANACNTCNTCNACAACATGATTNCTAGGNATNATNNNTGGATTATTATTNTTCATTAATTTNATTGATTCNTCNAATCTATTTTCTTTTTTTTTAAAATTTAAAAGTTTTTTCATCCAATTAAAGAATTTTTTATTTTTATAATAAGATGTGTTATTTGTTAATTGAGCCAAATTATGAAATGTATCAGAATAATCTAAATTCAATTCATCCATAATAGTGACAAGCTCATCAATTAAAATTAAATACTCTTCTCTATTATCAAATAAACCTAACTTTTTTTTCATCATTACATACCATTTTTCATTAAATGTATCTTGAAATGAATCAAGTATTTTTTTGGCTAATGCTATAGACTCATCTTTACTAGAAGATATATATGGTAATAATGAATTTGCAAGAACAGATAAATTCCATAATGCAATTTGAGGCTGATTACCAAATGCATATCTTCCATTTCTATCAATTGAACTAAAACAAGTTGAACGATCGTATGAATTCATAAATGCACATGGTCCATAATCAATTGTTTCTCCTACGATACTAATATTATCAGTATTCATTACTCCGTGAATGAAACCAACTCGAGTCCAATCTACAATTAAATCAATTTGTTTTTTTTGTACGATTTTTAATAATTCTAATGAAAAATTATCTGATTTTAATAATTCAGGAAAATGACGATTTACCACATAAGATATTAGAGTTTGCATTTCATTAGAATCGCAAAAATTAGATATATATTCAAAAGTTCCAATTCTTACGTGACTTGAAGCAATCCTTGTTAAAATACCACCATCTTCCATTTTATTTCTAAAAACATGTTCTCCAGTAGAAACAACACCCAAACTTCTTGTTGTAGAAATTCCCAAATGATACATTGCTTCGCTAAATAAAAACTCTCTTAACATAGAACTTAAAGTTGCTCTTCCATCACCATTTCTAGAGAATGGTGTTCTTCCTGAACCCTTTAATTGGATATCAAATCTTTGATTTTTTTTATTTAAATGTTCACCTAAAACAACTGCTCTTCCATCTCCAAGGTTTGTAAAATGACCAAATTGATGTCCTGCATATGCCTGAGCAATAGGTTGAGCACTCTCAGGTATTAAATTTCCAGATAAAAATTCCTTTGTTTTTGAATCTCCAATCAAAAAATCCAAATCAAGCGACTTTGCAAGTGAATTATTAAAACATACTAATTGAGGATTCTTAACTGAAATAGGTTTACATGAGTAAAATAAAGAATTAGGTAAGTCAACATAAGTGTTATCAAAATTCCAACTTTCATTCAAGTGCTTATTTTTCATAAATAAAATTTAATAAATTCTAAGCCAAGAACTAAAACTCTAGTTCAAATCCACCTATTGGTAAAAAACTAAAAAAATTAATTTCTTGAATTCCAGCTGTATTACTCCAAAAATAACCTTCAACATTTTTTCTATTGTAGGCATTCCAAAATTCAAAAAATGTTACAAGATTTGTATTTTTTAAAGAGTATCTTCGCTCCCATCGTAAAAATAATGAATGATACACAGGAGTTCTTTCATCGTTAAATCGATTAATAATTAATATCTGAGATTGAGAAAACTCAGAATCTAAAGGGTTAATTGGTGTGTATGGTCTTCCACCAAAAATTGACCATCTTAGTGAAACCTCCCATTTGTAAGATGGTTTATAACCACCAATTATATTCATTAAATAATTATAATTATAATTTCTATTTCTTTTAATTCCATCATAATCTATATATGTTGCATCAAAAATTGAACCTCCAACCAAACCATAAAAATTCTTTGCTCTTTTCTTTTCTAATAAAAATTCTATTCCACTTGCAGTTGACTTTGCTTTAGATACTATACCATTGTAAAGTCTCAACTCATCAAATAAATATATGGGATCATAATAAGGAAAAGCTTGATCAAGTATAGGTGCATTAGAATAGTTTTTCATAAAAATAGATATGGAAAATTTAGTACTTGATGAAAGTAAATAATCAAATGAAAGTGAGTTTTGAATTGATTTTACGCTTTTTAATGTTTTAAATGGTGTAACTGTAAAATATAAAGCAGGAGGAGATTGCCAATAAATTCCAGAATTTAAAATTATGCTACTCTTTTTTGAAAATTTATATTCTAGATTAAATCTTGGAGATAAATTAAAAACATCCTCATAATCATTATATTCTACTCTTAATCCATTAGAAAGAGAAAAATTATTTTTAAATATATATTTGTAATTAAAGAAAATACCCAGATTAGAAAGATCAATTTTTTTTCTTACATCTATATTGTTAATCAAAAAATTATAATCATAATTTGAATTGGCAATATCTAATCCAAACATAATTGTTAGAAAATTTGATATTTTCAAACGATTAACCTGTCTAAATGAAATAAAGTTAATTATATTGATGGATCTAAATGTTGTGGTGTCAGTATTTAAATTAAAAAATTCAGCACTTGGTTCTTGCATAGAAAATGAAACTGAAGTTTTGGAATAACCTCTTTTAAGCCAATTTCTTTGCCAATTAAAACCAAGAGTCTGTTGAACATTAATATTGGATCCAAAAAATTCATCATTAATTTCTATTGCATCTTCTTTGCTTCTATCATATAAACTATTTCCGTTAACAGACAAAAATGTAAATTTATTTTTTGTATTGTAATTATAAGTTATTTTACCTTGAACATCACTATATGCTGGGAAACCTCCTGCATTTAAAAAATCTGCTAATAGATCTAAATAACTCTTTCTTAAAGATGTAATAAAAGTTATTTTTTTAGATAATGGACCCTCAATCAAAAACCCTAGGCCTCCAGCACCTAAATATAAATTTCCCTCAAAATTACTTCTATTTCCTTCACGATATGATATATCAGCATAACTAGACAATTTATTTCCATAAATAGAAGAAAAACCATTAGCATAAAAATCAATATTTTCAACCATTTCAGTATTAATTAAACCAATTGGGCCATTAGACCTTCCATCAGTTTGATTAAAATGTGAAATGCTTGGTATTGGAATATTATCAATAATAAATCCATTTTCTGTTGGCCCTCCACCTCTAACCATTAAATCTTGACTGTTTTCACCAACGCTTGCTACACTAGGTAAACTATTAAGTATTCTTGATATTTCTGAAGCTGATCCTGGAGCCCTTCTTATTTCCTCGTTTGTAAACGATACATTTTCATAGTCTTGCATGTTTGATCTTGTAAAAAATGAAACACCAACATCAACAGAATTCATCTCCAAAACATTTCTATTTAACTTTATAGTATAAAAATCTGATGTATTTGACCTAACTATAACATCAGGTTCCATATGTGTCATATATCCCATATATGCAATTTTAAGAGTATAAATATCATCATCAAGATTAAATAATTCAAAATGTCCATCATTATCAGAAGAGGTTCCAATTAAGGAATTTTCAATTAATATATTTGCCCCAATAAGTGGTAAATCAGTATTGGCATCTAAAACTATTCCTCTAAGACTTGGTATATTCTGAGATTGAGAAAAATTAAAAGAAAAAATTAAAAATAGAAAAATTATATATAAATTACTTAAGTATTTCATAATATAAACAAAAAAATATAAATTATCTTATAATTGATAAATAATTACAAGATAATTAATAAATAAATATGATAATTAAATTTAAATAATAAAAATTTTAAAATGAAAAAACCAATATACTTTAAATTTAAAATAATTATAATTTTAAGTTTTATTTTTTTAAATCAATGTGAAAACCCTACTGAATCAAAAAACGATGAATACCATGTTAAATTATGGAATAATTATTATTCAATTGAAGAAACTGATACTCTTATATTAAAAAATAAAAAATTAAATAACCAAATATCAAATGAAATAGGAAAACTGTATAACCTTAAATATTTAGATCTTTCAGACAATAAAATAAATGGTCAGCTTCCGGTCGAATTTTTTAATTTAACTGATCTTGAATATTTAAATTTAAGTAATAATAGAATAACTGATACTTTATCAACCCACTTTAGCAATTTCAAGAAATTAGAATGGTTAATTTTATCAAAAAATAAATTCAATGGAACAATACCTCCCTCCTTTGGTGAATTATCAAGTCTTGAAAATTTACTTATTACAAACAATGAACTTTCTGGCGCAATTCCGGATTCGATTGTTAATTTAAGCTCTCTCATAAGGTTGAATCTTGACACAAATGAATTAACAAATCAAATACCTAATGAAATCAGAAAATTAAAAAATCTGGAATATTTAAGTATAAGTTTTAATCAATTATCAGATAAAATTCCGGAATTCTGGGGAATGAATAATTTACAATACCTTAGATTAAGAGATAATAATCTTTCAGGTGATTTCCCTGATAGCATTGATGATCTTGAAAACTTAGTCCATATGGATCTTAGCAATAATCAAATAACAGGATGGATCACTTGGAGGATTTGTGATTTAAAATGGGAATGGTTCAACATTGATAATAATTGGATATGTAATAATCCAAGTTGTCTTGACGGATTAATGGGATATCAATTTCAAGAAAATTGTTTTTGGTGGGATGATGAAGAGGATGAAGATGAATAAAATTTTAAACAGCTATACTTAAAATAATATTTTTTATAACCCCTAACAAAAAGAAAGCTATTACTGGAGAAAAATCAAAACCCATATTCCTAGTAGGTAAATTCTCCTGAATTGGCTTTAAGATTATATCAGTTAAACTATAAATTGTTTTTGCCCAATCAGTATTTGAGTTATGAGGAATCCAGCTCATAACCACTCTCACAACTAATAATATTTGAAGTACACTAAAAATATTAGAAACTAATAATTCTAAAATAGATCCCATATAAACTCCATTTATTTAATATACCCAAAATCGTTACTAAGTGAATTTATAACATCATCACCAAACTCAATAATACTATTTGACTCATTAATTTTAATTGATTCCTCATTGCCTTTAAATGAAGAATTCATAATTGAAAATTTTGATTTCTCAAGAATGAAATCATTTTGATCAGTTTCTTCTTCATCCTCTTCTTCTTCTTCAAGCAAAAGTTCAACAGGAAAATATAATTGTTGTTTATCATCACTCCATATTAAAGATTTTTCAAATATTAAGGATGAGCCATTAAATAATTGAATTCCCTCTGCAGTTTTTCTTGGTATATCACTCTTTTTTACATTTTTTAAGTAGTTCATTAAAAACCCTGGAACTGGCATATCTTTAAGTTTTGTATTATGAAGATTATAATTATTCAAATAACTAAAATTTTCAAACTCAACATATGAAAAATTTGATATGGCAATAAAACCTCCTCTACCAAAAAGATTTGCATTATTTGCAAAATAGACATTATCGAAATGAACATTTGCAGAATCATTAATTGATATAACTGTACCAATACCAATATTTCCTTCAATGTATAAATTTTTGAATTTAGCAGACCCTCCCTCAACACTGATTGCACCTATTCCACCTAAATTATTTTTTACTATCATATTTTGAAAATTTGTATTTGAATTATCAATTGAAATTCCTCCAGCTCCGTCCCATGAAGCTCCTCCAGAAATAGTAAAACCCGTGACATTCAATTCTTTATCAACACCCATCACATTAATAGCAGTACCCTCAGTACCTATTATTGTTTCTTCAATATCTTTTTTATCTTTTGAAAAAAAATATTCACTTGCTAAAGTAACAGAAACTCCATAAAAAGCTAATCCCTCATTATATTTTCCTCTTTTAACAATAATTGTATCTCCCTCAAAAGAAAAGTCTATAGCATCTTGAATTGTCTTAAATCTCTCACTCGGAACTCTGATAACTTCTGATTGAAGAATATTAATAATAATAAAAAATATTGCGAAAAATTTTAAAATAAGTTTCATGTTTACCTCTTTCATTATTTTGCTTGAAATTTTATTTTTTTAGAAATTGCTAATCTTTTTTGTTCATTTAATTCCATTTTTCTTAATCTTACAGATTGTGGTGTTACCTCTACTAATTCATCCTCAGCAATAAACTCCAAAGCTTGGTCTAATGATAAATTTCTTGGTGGCCTTAAAGTAACAGTTGCATCAGACCCAGAACTTCTCATGTTTGTTAATTTTTTTTCTCTTGTAATATTAACAGATAAATCACCGGATTTGTTTCTTTCACCAATCACCATTCCATTATAAACTTTCGAACCAACATTGATGAACAATTCTCCTCTATCAACCATTGCATGTGAAGCATATGTAGTAACCATTCCATCTCTATCAGATACTATAGCACCGTTAATTCGTTGTGGAATATCCCCAAACCATGGTTGGTATCCATCAAATAATTTATTCATTATTCCAGCACCTTTTGTATCAGTTAAAAATTGACTCCTAAAACCAATCAAACCCCTTGAGGGAATAGAAAATTCTAAAATTACTCTTCCGTGACCATTATTTTGAAGATTACTCATTCTTCCTTTTCTATTGGATAATTTTTCAGTTATAACTCCAACATTATCTTCAGGAATATCTAATAACACCTTTTCCATTGGTTCCATTAATTTACCATCTTTTTTATAAGTAATTACAGTTGGTTTTGAAACCATAAATTCAAAACCTTCTCTTCTCATCGTTTCAATTAAAACTGCTAATTGAAGTTCGCCTCTTCCCCTAACCTCAAAAACATCTTTTCTTTCTCTTAGGCGAATTTCNAGAGANACATTACTAAGCAATTCTTTATCAAGNCGTTCCTTNATATGNCTTGTAGTNAGAAAATCACCTTCNATTCCTGCNAATGGACTTGANTTAACATAGAATAACATTGACACNGTTGGATCATCAATTTTAATTCTAGGTAAAGGTTTTGGATTTTCATTTGAAGAAATNGTATCACCGATTTTTATTTTTTCAATTCCAGCTACTGCTATAATATCTCCAGCTTCTAAATCATTTACTTTAATTTTATTAAGACCACTAAATGTATATAATGCAGAAAATTTATGGCCATTTGTAATCTNATTTTCAGAACANAAAGAATAAGANTTTGATATATCTAANTCNCCATTATTAAGNCTTCCAATCGCAAGCTGGCCAACATAAGGGTCATAACTTAAATTTGTAATTANAAATTGTGGNGTNTCACTNCCATCAACNATTGGACCATTAATGTCTTTTAGTATNGATTCAAAAAGAGGTTCCAAATCATTTTTTTCATCTTCAAGATTTTTTAATGCNATACCAGCTTTAGCATTTGTATAAATAATAGGAAATTCNATTTGATCATCATTNGCATCTAAATCAATAAATAAATCATAAACTTCATTTATGACTTCATTTATTCTAGAATCAGAGCGATCAATTTTATTAATTACTAAAATNATTGGTAAATTTTTATCTAANGCNTTTTTNANAACAAATCTTGTTTGAGGAAGNGGACCCTCACTTGAATCNACTAATANTAATGCNCCATCAACTAAATTTAAACTTCTTTCTACCTCACCTCCNAAATCAGCATGNCCAGGAGTATCTAANATNTTAATTTTAATATTTTTATATTTAACTGCAGTATTTTTNGCAGTGATGGTTATACCTCTCTCTTTTTCAAGATCNAAAGAATCCATTACTCTATCTTCAACTTCTTGATTTATATGAAAAGTACCGCTTTGTTTTAACATTGCGTTAACCAATGTTGTTTTCCCATGGTCAACATGAGCAATTATAGCAATATTTCTGAAATTATTTTTTATCATAGATACTATTAACCATAATACTTAGGTTCATTTCCCGGAATCCATTTTATATTACATCCCAAGCTTGGGATTTGATTAAAATTAAGAGTTTTATTATCTATGATTAAATCCAAAGCTTTTCTTAAGTCTTTACCAGAAACAGGAATAGAATTACCAGGNCTACTATCATCAAATTGACCCNTATACTTAACTTTATGATGTGAATCAAGAATAAAAAAATCTGGTGTACATGCAGCACCATATGATTTAGCGACTTCTTGAGTTTCATCATACAAGTATGGAAATGGATATTTAAAGTTTTTAACATCTTCTGCCATTAATTCTGGACTGTCTGATGGATAATTAGCAACATCATTTGACATTATAGCTACNAAACCTACATTTTTCGAAATATAATCATTCNCAAGAGTTGTTAATTCGTTTTTTAAATGTTTAACAAATGGGCAATGATTACAAATAAACATTATGACTAAAGCTTTTTTACCAACAAAATCATTTAATTGGGTACTTTTCCCATTAGTATCATTTAATCTAAAATTTGGTGCTTTATCGTTATGTTTTAGGGTGAATGAAGAAGGTGTCTCAGCCATAATAAACTATTCCTTTAAATATATAANTGCCTTAAAAAATATATCAACTTAATAACAATGAATATTCTATTGAAAAAAGTAAAAATATATCGTAGAATCTTACAAGGGCTAAAGGAGAATTCATAATGAAAAAAACAAGAAGAAATTTTATAAAAACAGCTGGAACATATACACTTGGAGGAGTTTTATTCAACTCTTTACCAGTTTCAACTTTATCAGCAATGAGAAAAAATATATCCCCAAATGAAAAGGTTAATTTTGGGCTCATTGGATGTAAAGGAATGGGTTCGGCTGATATGAGAAATTTACTACAATATGANGAAGCAGATTGTTTAGCTATTTGTGATGTAGACAAAACAGTTATAAATCAAAGAAAAAAAGATTTTGAAGATATCACTGGACATAAAGTAAAGGTTTATTCAGATTATCGTAAACTATTAGAAAANAAAGATATAGATGCTGTTGTAATTGGAACTCCCGATCATTGGCATTGTTTAAATTTAATTGATGCTGTAGAATCTGGAAAACATGCTTATTGTGAAAAACCTATAGCTAATTCAATATACGAATCCTATGCTATGTTAAATGCTGTTAAAAGAACCAATAAAATTGTTCAAGTTGGTCAATGGCAAAGNAGTGGAAAACAATACAAAGAAGCTCTTAACTACTTATGGTCTGGAAAACTTGGAGATATTAGAGTTGTTAAAGTATGGGCATATCAGGGTTGGATGAAAAAAGTAATTAATCAACCTGATTCTCAACCTCCTAAGGGTGTTGATTANAAAATGTGGTTAGGCCCTGCTCCAAAAAGAAAATTTAACCCTAATAGATTTCATTTCAACTTTAGATGGTACTGGGATTATGCAGGTGGACTGATGACGGACTGGGGTGTTCATGAAATTGATATAGCATTATATGGAATGAAAGCAAAAGATCCTATATCTGTTGTTGCATCTGGTGGAAATTTTGGTTATCCAAATCAAGACATTGAAACACCTGATACTCTCCAAACAATTTTTAAATATGATGATTTTACAATGATATGGGAGCATGCTCAAGGAATTGATGGTGGAAATTATGGCAAAGATGAAGGTATAGCTTTTATTGGAAACAAGGGNACTCTTGTNGTGAATAGAGGTGGTTGGGAAGTAATACCAGAAATTGATTATTCTATTTCTGAGGAAGATAGATTTATGGANGCAATTCCATATGAAGCTAATTATGAACAAAATCCAAGTCCGCTATCTCTTCATACTAAAAACTTTTTAGATGCCATTAAAAACAACTCTCCTGAGTCTCTTAATTGTGGTATTGAGAGTGGTAGCGTAGCCTGCATAAATGCACATATGGGTAATGTATCATACTTAACAGGTGATAAAGTTTACTGGGACAAAGATAAAAAACTATTTATCAATAATGATAAAGCAAATAAATTAATAAAACCAACCTATAATAATGGATGGAAACTTCCAAAATTATAAATTANTTAAAAGAAATAAATTTGTTCATCTATTTTCNNTTGATATATAAATAATTAAAATACTAACTTATATCAAGNATTTAGTTAAATATCAATGAAATACAACAAATTAATTTATTTCTCATTGCTCTTCAGTGTTTTTATGTTCACTACCAATTGCTTTAAAGATCAAGAAACTTTAGACGAATTAAAAATCAGAGATATAGTCANNGGTGAAGGTGAAATTGTTGAAAACGGAGATACCTTAACAGTTGATTATCAAGGATGGCTCGAAAATGGAACTCAATTTGATTCTTCAATAGATAGAGGTGTNCCATTCATTTTCACAATAGGAATTGGTCAGGTTATTGAAGGATGGGATGAAGGAATTTTAGGTATGCAGGNTGGAGGTATAAGAGAATTAATAATACCTCCCCATTTGGGTTATGGCAATCAAGCTATTTATCCGATTCCTGCAAACTCAATTTTAACTTTTGAAGTACAACTAATATCAATAAGAAAGTCTTCTAGTAATAATAATCAAGACTAGNTTTCATAATGGGACTTATTAACTCCCCACCTTTTACCTGCAATTAAACAAGTTAACCTAAAACATTTTTAAATCATTGAGGCGACGGTCAGATTCGAACTGACGAATAGCGGTTTTGCAAACCGATCCCTTAAACCACTTGGGTACGTCGCCATTTTAAGTGTAAAACTAGATATCAAATTTAATAGTTTTTTTTATGAATACAATAAATGCTTTATTGACAATCTCAATAATTAATTTGTAATGTTGACAAAGCATATATGGAGAAAAACAATGCCTAATCTATATTTAAAGATAGTTGATATTGATCGTTTCGANGATACAAAAGTTGTAGATGAAAAAAAAGCAACACATGTAGTTGAAGTTGATGAGTCAGAATATGCAGATATTGTCGAAATGTTTAACAAATATTTACCAAAAATTAAATTACATTTTCCAATGGACCCTGCAATAATGAGAGCACTAGAAGAACAAGGTTAAACCTCAATATTTNAATTTTCTAATATAAAACTAAGGAGTAAACATTATGAACAATCACGAATCACTNCTTAAAATGATAGATATAAGATCATCTAATTTTAGAGNAGGTCTAATCCTTTTAAATTTTATGCAATTGGGCCTACTAGCATTAAATATATTTTNAAATACAACAGGATTAGAGACTCCTNTAACTATATTTTTTGTTGCTTTGTTTCTTGGAAGCACACTTTACACTGAAAGGCAATTAAATGGTCTTGGGGAATGTGCAGATGACATAGATNATGAAATGAGCAAACAAATGCATTTGAAGGGATATAAAGACACTCCTTTTNCATTCTTAAGAGGGTTTGTTGTATTGATCTCAATTGCCTATCTAACTGCTCAATTAATAATTTTACATTCTTAAAATTATATTTNAAAAANNANAAGACCTTCTTTAAAAAGAAGGTCTTATAGTTTATAGTAATTTACTTAAATTTATTTCTTTAAAGAAAAAATCATTTCTCTAAATTTATCATCAACAACAAAATAATGCCCATTTTCTTCATGTATACTTACATCTTTTGAATGAAAATCAAGGATATGCTGTATAAAAACATCTATATTTGGTATTTTATATAAAATACCATCTCTATCTTTAATAGTAAAATGATTCATTTTAAATTACGAGCGAGAGACGAGATTCGAACTCGCGACCCTCACGTTGGCAACGTGATGCTCTACCAGCTGAGCTACTCTCGCAATTATACGCTTGCGAATTTACCTCAAGAAAATCGGTCTGTCAAACTGATTTAGGTAAAATTTCAAAACTTTTATTCTTTCTAAAACAAATAAATGTTGATAGTAAAAACCAAAAAATATCCCTAAAAAGGGTATTTAANCCAACCATGGAACCACTTTTCCCAAAACATCCACATTCTATGCTTAAACCTCTTAGTANAGCTTGAGATATAGCCAAAATNAATACAAACATCATGCCAGAGATAATAAAAGATGACCCATCAACAAAAATACCAAGAATCAAACCTGTTCCAGTAAAAACCTCTACCCATGGTAAAAGAATAGCAAAAAAATGTGTTGTTGAATATGGTAATATTTGATAATTCTGAATTTGAGATGCAAAATCAACCGGATCTATAATTTTTATAACTCCAGCGTAAATAAAAACTGCTCCTATATACAACCTAAATATTAAAATTAACCATTTATTTGATAATAAATTATTCATTTGACTTAGATATNGGATAACCTGCATTTTTCCACTCAGAAATTCCTCCATCATATACAAAAACTTTAGAAAAAGCCCAATCTTCACCCATAAGAACTCTGGCTAGCTCTANACTTANATCACATTCTCCACCACTACAATANGTTACAATTGGATCATCTTCATTTACCCATCTTAATATTTCACCTGGGTTAGCTGGGGCTAATTTTGCATTCAATATGTGTGATTTATTATATTCCAATTCATCCCTTGAGTCAATAAAAACAATATTTTTATCATACATCGACTTTGCAATTTCTAAACTTACCAACATAGGTTCAAACAACATTGTTTCAATCGAGAGTAATGAATCAACAGTAGAAATATCTCCAGAAATAATATTTTTATTTGCTATTATTTGGAGTGAATTTGAAGAACGTACATAGTTAAAAAAAAAAGAAACAAAAATCGATATAATNACAATGATTAATGACTGATTGATAAAACTTTTAAGTTTCACTTACTTATAAATCTTCTTTTTTAAAATTAGTAGCTAACTCTTCACATTCATTCAATGAATTATTTACTAAAGTCAACATTCTAGAATCATCTTTCAAATCTTTATTCATAGGAGGAAAATCAAAATGAGAAGTATTTTTAATTCCTATTAATTTGGAATTATTTTGAGTCTGGCCTTGTTTAATTCTTTCTATTCTTCCAAGTTGAGCATTATCATTTGAATATAACTCTTCTAGAGTTTTTGTTGGNTCTTTTTTATTTAATCTATCNAGCTGAATTTTAAAAAAAGCNTCTCTTCTTTTTAATTCAGTTATATCGATNAATGGAATACTTGAATCATTAATTTTTAAATTGAGTATTCCTAATGATTTACCCTGTTGTCCTAGCCTGTACATTCTTGGTCCATTTTTTGGGTTCTGTTGTTTTCCAATAGGATTCTGATAATCTCCNCTTAAAAACATATAATCAGCTTTTTCAAATTTAGGCCTATAAGCCATTGCTTCTTTGTAAGAACCATTAAACAATACAATATTNAAATCAGTTGATTTATCAATTACATTTAAAATATTATTTACACTAGATATAACATCTTTTGTTTTAATGTTTTTAGATAATTTCTTAAGTGTTGTTACACCAGTTATACCAAAAGAAAAACCATTTGATTCAACAATTACATGAGATTTAAATAATAAAGAATCATTGCTACCTACTAAATTTGAGGAAATAAAAGGAAAATTTGCTTTATTTTTCAATTGATTCAAAAATTCAATTCCAGCTGCTAAATCTTTTGAACCAATGTTCATTACTTCACATCCTATAGAGTTATAGCCTTCTATAATTGTTTTTGCTCTTATCTTAGACTGAGCTAGATCTAAAGGATCAGGGTCATCTTTACTAAAGAATAAATCTCCTGCATCGATTATAATTGGATGGATACCATCATTTTTCATTGATTTTATGTAAGTTGATTTACGAGACAGACCGCCTGTAGGGTTGTTTTTTCAGCCACAGGGGTCTAATTGACTATGAACATTACCAGTAATAACTATTGTTGCAAGACCATTTTTTTTATTATCAGCATTACATGAAATCAAAAAGAAAATTAGAAAAATTTTAGGNACATAAATTAATGATTTAAATAACATAGTATAATTTACTTTCGACTTCACATCTTGTCAACAGNNCAAATTATAAAGTTTTTTTAAAAAAAATGTATTTTTAAATTANGATGTTAATTNGCAAATTATTGGGGCCGTAGCTCAGTTGGGAGAGCGCCTGAATGGCATTCAGGAGGTCGTCAGTTCGATCCTGATCGGCTCCACTNTTAGTTATGAANTTTTNATTTACAAAATTNTTANNTTTATTTTTTTTAATCAATCTATTATTTTCACAAGATAATACTAATGAAANTTCAGATTCTTTATTCATTAATATAAATTCTTCTTTATCCAAAATTGCATATGCTGATGATATATGTAAAAGCTCTGTATATATTATGAACCCAAATATTGAAAGATCTCAATCGAAAAAAATGGCTAAAGTCTTAGCTAAAAACTTAAAAAAAAATAAAAAAAATCTAAAAATTCATAAGAGTTATACCCAAGGTAGTTGTACTAATCTTGAATGTATCCAAAACGAGATTGGTAATACTAAAGCAAATCATGCTTTTGTTATAAGAAATTCTGTTAATGCTATTTCTGATGATAAGGGTATTGTTATGAGAAATTTATTGTATGATTTTAATAGNGCAAAACTAAGACCNGAAGCAGAAATTGAATTACTAACAATTTTAAGCTTAATGGAAAATAATCCAAATATTTCAATGGAACTTGCATCTCATACTGATTCCAGAGGTGCAAAATCATACAATCTTAATTTATCTCAATTAAGAGCAAATTCAGTTCAAAATTGGCTAATCGATAACGGAATTGATTCAAATAGACTTAATCCAGTTGGNTATGGAGAAGGAAAACCGGCAGTTGTNACAAGGCAACAAGAACAAATTTATAATTTTTTAACTGAAGGAGATATTCTAACTGAATTATTTATTAATAGTTTAGATTCTAAAGAAAAAAGAGATATAGCGCATGAACTAAATAGAAGAACCGAATTATTTATATCAAATGACATAGGTAATAATTTATTAGGTGGAAGTATTGACCTGATATTATATAATTTAGATAAAAATGTTGTTTCTGTAGAGATACAAGATGACTTTATTGGATCAAGTGAAGATNTAAATTCAAGAATAGAAAATTTAGGAACTCAAATTTTAACTAATTATAGCTATAATGAGTGCAGAGCTGGATTAGGCTTTATTCTTTTCCCTATAATTATTGTTGGAGGTGGAGCTGCAGGATATTATGCCTATACTGAGGTAGTTGAAAATAATGAAAATTTAATAGGAACTCCTCCTTCTCTACCAGAGGATTGTTGTGATTAAAAAAGTTTTTATATTATTCATCACTTTTTCTAGCTGTTTATTTTCACAATATTCTACAAATCACTATATGCCTCCTTTATTTTATGGTCAAAATTCAAGTGATGCTCCAGATGAAATTCGAATAGATCTTTCAACTATGGAAGAGGGATCATCATTCAATGTGTTAATGAAAAACAGTGCTGGTTCAACATTATACACAAAATCAATTTCAAAAGGATCACCTAATAATTTTTCCGTATCTACTAACTATTTATATGCAAATGATTATGGCACCAATGATAGTAATAAAGGTTTGTATTTTGAAGCAAGTAAACCTTTTTATATGAGAGTTGATATTAGAGCCGGCTCTCAAACTGGTTCAATTTCTTCAAAAGGNCAACAAGGAATGGGTACTGAGTTNAGNTCAGCTCATTTTTATCAGTCNAATATAAGCTATAATGCAAAAAANACCTTTGGAAGTTTTATTTCCATGATGGGNACAGAAGATAANACAACAATAACAATTACCCCAAANTCTGGTGTTTATTTTTTAGGTAGATCAAATACCNTNCCATGGTCAGTATCTGTAGANAAGGGTGAATCATATGTTGTTGGNATTAATAATACAATATCCTCCTATGATGAAGATGTAATTGGAACTTTAATTNCTTCAAACAANAATATAGTTGTTAATTCAGGAACATGGTCTGGTTCAATNAACACGAGTAGCGGTGCAAAGAGGGATATGGGTGTTGATCAGTTAGTCCCAGTTGATGTTGTTGGTAATGATTATTTGATAATTGAGGGTGAATCTGGAACTCATAAAGGAGTAAATGCAATAATTGTTGCAACAGAGAATAATACTGTGGTAACAGTTGATGGCACTGTAAGAGATGCAGACCTAGATGCAGGAGAATTTTATGCATGGTCGCTAGATAATAATAATAATAATTCATTAGATCACATTAACACTTCTAAACCCTCATTAGTTTATTATCAAGGATATTCAACTGATCAAAATGATATAAAAAATAATCATGGCCTTTTTATTCTTGCTCCACTTAACAGTTCAAGTACAGCCTCAGGTTATAATCATGCTCATTTTGGTGACGATCTTGATGATATTTTAGGTCAATCTGGTGAAGCAAACTTTTATGTACTCAAAACTGGAAACACAGGATCCTTTGTTTACAATAATAATAGTCAAACCTCATCTAGTTGGGATAATCAATCTGTTAAAAATTATACAGTTAACGGTACAACTTGGGAATTATATAGAAAGCTTGATTGGAATATAGGAGATAATGATTTCTATATCTCAAATGCTGGTCCATTATATGTTTGGTTTGGAATGGGTGCTGGAGAAAGAGGATATTTCTCATCAATTCAAAATTTTGTTTCATCAAATAATGCCCCAGTTGCAAATGCTCAAACCATTAATTCAAATGAAGATACTGACCAAACAATAACTCTATCTGGTTCAGACAGTGATAATGATAATTTATCTTATATAGTTACTTCCATACCTTCAAATGGAACTTTATATCAAACATCAGATGGATCCACAAGAGGAAATGCAATAACCTCAACAGGAACCACCATAACTGATAGTAATAACAGATTAATTTTTGTTCCTGATTTAAATGAAAATGGCTCTAATTATGGTAATTTTAATTTTAAAGTAAACGATGGAACATCTGATTCTGATGTTGCTTCTATAACATTAAATGTATTAGCAGTTAATGACCCACCTGTTGTTGGGAATTCAAATGTTTCAACAAACGAAGATACTGAAATTGCCTTTTCAATATCAAATTTAAATTATTCTGATACTGAAGGCAGTTCAATAAGTGGTATTAGAATACTTGGTTTTTCATTAAATAACAGCCATCAAGGTACATTATACCTTGATGCCAACAATAACGATTCATTTGATAATGGAGAGCAAATTTCAACGAATCAAGTTGTTTCAGCCTCAAATCTTTCAAATGGTCATCTCAGATTTTATCCCAATACAAACGATAATGATGCTTCTACACATTTTGCGTCCATCACTTTTGAAGCTAATGATGGTTCAAATTATAGCTCAAGTGCAGGAAATGTTTATATATATGTTCAACCTGTTGATGACGCTCCTAATGTTGCAAACCAAATAAATAATATAACAGTCTCAGAAGATGCTTCTAATTCAATTATTGATCTTTCAAATACATTTAATGATGTTGATAATAATAATAGTGATATTACTAAATCAGTTACTGCAAATGATGGTTCTTCAAATGTTACAGCTTCTATTTCCGGTAATAATCTTACATTGGATTTTTTAGATAATAAACATGGTTCAGCTAACATAACCATTACAGGGACATCTAATGGTTTAACTGTTTCAGAAACATTTAGTGTTACTATCAACCCCGTAAATGATGCACCAACCGATATTGGTCTTTCCAGTACAAGTATTGCTGATGACTCTAATTCAGGAACAGTTGTTGGAAGTTTAACTTCAACCGATGTTGATCAAGGAGATTCACATACCTATTCGATAATAGGTGGAGCAGATGCTTCAAAATTTACAATAGATAATTCTAATTTAGTTACAAATGCTACAATTGATTATCATGTTCAACAAAATTATTTTATAATTATTAGAACGACTGATAGTGCTGGAGCAACATACGATGAAACCATCACGATAAATGCATCTGACCCTAATAATCAAAGACCCGTAGTTACATCAAGCCAATCATTTAATGTTAATGAAAATCAAAGCTCAGGTACAGTTGTTGGTACTGTCCAAGGATCAGATGCCGATGGAGAAACATTGCAAAATTGGACAATAGAATCAGGAGTTAATAAAAATCATTTCTCAATTAATAGTACTTCTGGAGAAATAGTAACTTCAAAAATTCTTAATTATGAAGATGCTAATGAAAGAAATTATACATTAGGTTTAAAAGTATCTGATGGAAATGAATTTTCAAGCGTTGTAAATATTACAATCAATGTAAACCCAATTAATGATTTATCACCAATTGTAGGTAGCGACCAAACATTTCAAATTAATGAAAATATTGATATTGGAACAACTGTTGGAACAGTAAATGCAACAGATCCTGATGTTTGGCCAACTGGTACTACAACTACTTTTCAAAATTGGGAAATTGTTAGTGGCAATACTGATGGTCATTTTTTAATTAATAGTTCTACTGGTGTGATTACAAGTGCTTCTTTGCTTGACTATGAAACCAATTCATCATATACATTAATAGTAAGAGTGTCTGATGGAAATAATACATCCAATCAAAGTTCTGTTGTTATTTCATTAAATGATATTAATGAATCTCCATTAGCTACAAATTTATCTGAAACCACTAATGAAGAAACTGTTAAAACATTAACACTTCAAGGAAGTGATCCAGAAGGAAGTTCATTATCTTATGTNATTACAGCTCTTCCTAAAAATGGTGTATTNNNTCAAATGGATGAAACTTTAATAAATNCTGCAAACACTACAGTNTCAAGCAATACNGATCAAATAAAATATTCTCCAAATATCAACTTTGTTGGTAANGATACTCTANTNTTNAAAGTTAATGATGGAACGAATGACAGTCAAAACGCTTTATTNATAATAACTGTAAATAATGTAAACGACTCCCCTGTTGCAATTAGAGATACAATTTCAATTCTTGAAGATAATGCCGCAATAATAACTTTAAATGGAACTGATATTGATAATAATAATTTAGATTATTCCATATCTTTAAAAATAAATATAGGTGATTTGTATCAATCAAATGATGGTATCAACAAAACAACTTTAATTAACTCAGGTGANAATGTAATAAACAGTCAAAATAAAATATATTTTGAACCACAGGAAAACGCTTTTGGAACTGACAGTCTAACATTTTCAGTCACTGATGGTGAACTTATAGATTCTGAAAAAATAATTGTAATTATTTCACCTGTGGCTGANAACCCAATTGCTGAAGATGGTGAAATTGTAATTGCTCAAGGNCTTGAGTGGGATTATGATCTCTCAAATAAAATTTCAGATCCTGATTATGATTTGGATCTATCGAGTCTTTCAATTTTAAGCTCAGATGGTGGTGGTCAGTATAGAGTTCCAAGTGATACAACATCTATTTTAGTTTTTGATTATACAGATAATCTTAATTATACAGGAACAGATTCAGTNNTTTATCAAATTTGCGATAATACTAATCTGTGTGACTCTGGTAAAATAAAAATTTCAATTACAGAAGGAAGAAAACCCATTGCAATTTCAGATACGCTTACTATAGANGAAGATGCAGACCCCAGATCTTTNAATGTATTAAGAAATGATAGCGATCTTGATAATAATCTTGATATTTCATCTTTAGAAATTATATCTGCTTTTAAAGGTTCTTTTGATGATTCAGAAAATCAAAGTCAGGCAAATACTGATAGTACTATTTTAATTTCTATGGCATCAAATTTTTATGGTAATGATAGTTTAACCTATAGAATTTCTGATGATACNAGACTAAGCTCNGAAGCAAAAGTATATATTTTAGTTAACCCTGCTCCTGATCCTCCTGAAGTTGTTGACCCGATTACTGTTTTTATTGAAGAGGGAGAACCTTTGAACGATCTTATTTTAAATGCAACTGATGCTGANGGNGATACACTTATTTACACATTATGTCAAGAAGCTTCAAATTCAATATTAACTCAATTTTCTGATACTGATACTTTAAAAAATGGAGATNTTCTATTAGTTAGNTCAATTGAATCTCCAAAAATTAATATTACCCCNGAAATAGGTTTTTATGGAGATGATATTTTTAGATACTGTGTTGAAGATCAAGATGGAAACATTGCTGAAGCAAGAGTTATAATTTCTGTAGTAGATGTTCCTGAATTTCCTATAGCAAATAATGATTCAATAGAAGTTTTTCAAAATAGTATTGGTAGAGTTAATGTTTTATTAAATGATACTGACCCTGAAAATGATATTGATTACTCTACTCTTTTAATTTTTAAAGATAAAAATAGNAANCAATCTTTTAAAACAACNCCCACAAATAAAGGTGGAATTGCAACGGTTCAGGATTCTTCAATCAAATTTGATTATTCAAACCTACTNATGTTTACCGGTATAGATTCTATTTATTATTCAATATGTGATTTTGAAAAACTTTGTGATACCTCTAGTGTATACATAAATGTTTATCAAGATGATATTCCACCAGGGGTTTATAATATTTCGACAAATAAAGATACTTTATTANTAGAAAATACATTAGCCCGTCTCTCATCTTCAAACGANATTACTATAAAGGCCACAATAAAAGACTCATTACCTCTTGAGTCAGTCATTCTTAAAGTTGGAAAGGGAGGGTCAAATGAATATTTATCCTACCCAATAGATTTTGAAAATGGTATTAGAATGCTAGAAACTGAGGAGACCATAACTATTGATAATTTGGATGAAAGAGGGATTAAATTTTATTATTTTGCATCTGATATTCTCGGATATGCCTCAGATTCAGAAATAAGTACTATTCCTATTAAAACCTCAAATGGATTAATTAAATTTCCTGATTGTATTCCTCCTAATGAATGGATATTAATTTCAATTCCTACTGATTTAGAAGAAAACAGAATTAATGATGTTTTTTACAACAGCTTTGGAAATATTGACAAAGAAAAATTTGTAATTTGGAAATTTGAAAANGGTAATTANACCGAACCTTCAACCATTGAACCTGGGTTAAGTTATTGGATTTATCAAAAAATTGGTGAAGAATGTAATCTCAGTTTAGGAAGTGGTGTAATTACAGAAATTGATACACTTGAATGGGAACTGGAACCAGGATGGAATTTAGTTGGTAATCCTTATCCATTTTCATTTAATATGGGAGAAATTGATCATACTCTATATTGTGGCCCACTAGAATTTAGTTCTAATATGGGTTGGTCCGATCATCAAGATACTATTTCACCATTTGGAGGATATATAATTTGCAATAAAACTGATTCAACAATAGTATTTAAATCGTCAGGTNATTCCAATTTAAATTTATCTAGATCTTTTTTATCAAATAATAAGAATAATGATGAAAAAAGTTTTTTTAGAGGAAAAATAAGTTTTAAAAGCTCTAAATTTTCAGATAATAATAATTTTTTTGGATACAATAAAAATGCATCTGNATCATTTGACAAATATGATAATATAAGTGAACCACCATTACCTAATAATGAAAATGCATTTAAATTTGATTGGGTTTTAAAAGATATAAATGGTTTTAATAAATATCTTTTAGAGGATATCAAAAATAGTTCTGACTCAACTTTTATTTGGGATGGAATATTAAAAACTTCTAAAAATCAATCTGATTTNCAATTAACTGTATCTAACCTTGAAAATATCTACCAAAATAAAAAATTGATTTTAGTTGATAGAAACAATGGTGAAACATTTAATTTGTTGAATAAAAATAATTTTACTATTAAAAAAGGTCNTGCTAAAAATTTAGGGAGAAGATTCTCTTTAATTCATGGTCCTGAAAAATGGGTTCAAGATCAAGTTGATGAAATCATTCAATCAATACCAAATGAATTTAATTTAAGTCAAAATTATCCTAATCCATTTAACCCAATCACAACAATAAATTATCAAATCCCATTAGATCAAATGGTTATTCTAAAAATTTATAACTTAATTGGTCAAGAAATAATTACATTAGTTAATGAAGAACAATATGCAGGCAATTATAATATAATCTGGAATGGAAAAGACAAAGACAACAAACAATTATCTTCTGGTACATACTTTTATGTTTTAAAAACACAAAATCATTCAGTAGCGAAAAAAATGTTACTATTGAAATAATTTTAAAAATAAAAAAAAATATTATACTTTTTCAATTATTCTTCTTAATATAACGTATTATATATGAGCAAAAGATAAATATACCTACCTTATTTCACACTTAGAACTTACTTACTATTATTATATTTCATACAAAATTATNCAAAATAAACTTAAAAATTAATTAACTGGAGATAAAAATGAACCTATATGTTGGAAATATCAGCTATGAAATGTCTGAAGATGACCTTTCTAATACATTTGCCGAGTACGGTGAAGTAACATCAGTAAAGATCATTAAAGACAAATTCACTGGTCGTTCTAGAGGATTTGGCTTTGTTGAAATTAACTCAGAAGATGGAAGTAAAAAAGCTATCGAAGAGTTAAATGGAAAAGACATTCAAGGACGACAATTAGTTGTAAACGAAGCTAGACCTAGAACTTAGAATTAAGTTATTAAATATAGTTCTAAAATTAGAGTGCATCACTGCACTCTAATTTTTTAGTTTTTCATTAAAATAATTAAATAGTTTANTATTAANATAATNTCGGGTAGTTCCTCCTGANAATGAATGATCTCTGTTTGGATAAATAAANACATCNATCATTTTATTTTTATNTATAAAACTATTTATTAANTGTGTTGTATTTTGAAAATGCACATTATCATCACCTGTTCCATGCATAACTAATAAGTTTCCTTTAAAGTTATCAACATGAGACATTATTGATACTGAATCATANCCAGCTTTGTTAAAATTTGGGTTACCCATTGATCTTTCCGAATAAATTGAATCATANAACCTAAAATCAACAACTGGTGATATTGAAACACCAACACTAAACATTGATGAAAGCCTCGTTAACATTAATGCAGTAAAGTAACCNCCTCCACTTGAACCCCAAGCACCTATTTTATTTGCATTAACACTATAATTATTAATAATATAATTAACACCTGCTTTTATATCTTTAACTAAATATTTACTCATATCTCCATAACTTAAATTTTTNAAATTCTCTCCTCTTCCTCCCATACCTCTACAATCCATTGAAAAAACAATAAATCCTTCTTGAGCNANAAATTGATTTATAAGATTACCCCATTTATTTAAAACAATTTGTGTCCCTGGCATACCATAGCCATATACTATCATTGGATATTTTATATTTTTNTCATAATCATTTGGTAGAGTTAATATTCCATCAAGTAAAACAGTTTTATCATTAGATAAAAAATTTACAAAAAAAGGAAATGACCAATTATATTCTTTATATTGATTTAAATTAGTTTTATCTAATATTCTAATTGGATTACCTCTCATATTTTTCAAAANTATTTNAGGAGGAGATTTAATTGAAGANAAAGAATCGATAAAATATTTTTTTGAAGGAGATATCATTATTCTATGAAACCCTTCTTCATTTGTAATTTTAATTAAGTTTGAACCATCTAAATTAATTGAAAAAAGGTGACTTTCTTTTACAGAACCCCTATTTGCAGTAAAATATACTTTGTTATCTTTTTGATTATAATTCAAAATTCTATTTACTTCCCATTGACCCTTTGTTACACTATTTATTAAGTTGCCATTAATATCGCTGTAATGAATATGTCTAAATCCTGATTTTTCAGATATCCATAATAATTTATCATTATCTAAAAATTGATAATCATCNTTTANATCAACCCATCCTANNGNATCTTCATCTTTTATNNNTTCAAAAANNTTACCTGATTTANTNTCATANNCTAATAAAGTNATATTTTTNTGAGNTCTATCAANTTTCACAAGAAATATTTTTCCATTTTTTTCCCAATAAATTCTAGGAATATAGTAATCATTATTNTCNTTTAAATTAATCCAATTAATNGAACCACCTGTNGCATCAACAATNCCNACNTTTATNTTAGGATTATTTTGACCTGCTTTAGGATATCNNATATTTTTAAGTTGNGGATATAATTTTAATTCATCAATTANTGTATAAACAGGAACATCTGATTGATTTTCTTCACAAAAAATAATTTTCTTNCTATTNGGTGACCACNTATATGAATCATATGATGAAAACTCTTCTTCATAGACCCATCCAAAAATACCATTTAAATAATTTTCAGAGCCTGATTTGGTTAATTGATATTGTTTTTTTTTCTTNATATCATAATTATATAAATTATTATCAATTCTTACANAACTNAATTGATTTCCATCTGGAGAAAATTTTACATTTCTTAAAGANTCATTNGNTTCAGTTAATTTNATCATTTCTTTTTTTTGATNATCATAAATAAAATAAGTNCCATAAAANGANCTTCTCCANATCTTTNTCTTTTCNGATTGAATTAATACATACCTATTNGTACTNTTAATTTGATAATCAACGATAGGTATTTNATTTTTTTTAAATTTTATATTTTNTCTACTTAAAAAAATTGTAGTGTCATTAGATACTAGATTTACTTTATAAATAGATTTGGATTTTGATAAATATGTAAANGANTCTTCATCATTTAACCACTTTAAATTTGGAATTGATGCTACTTTAAAAGGTGANTTATCAGAAATTTGCTNTATNGATAATTTTTTTTGAGANATCAAAAATTGATTTGANATAATNATAATAATTAAAAACAATTTCATTTTATTTTATAATTTCNTTNACNTNNTCAAAAAGTTCAATCATCATTNTCTCATTAAGTCTACCAGTNTTAACATTTCTAGGACTNGGGTGATATGANCCAATTAANAAAATTCCATTTTTCAANANATATTTTTTGCCATGACCAAAAGGGAAATCTTTTATTTTATATTCTTTATTTTTATTAAAGAATTTTAAGGTTGAATCAAATGCAATTTTACCTAAAGCAATTATACACTTNAAATTATTTAATAATTTTAATTCATTTGATAAATACTTTGAACANTTNATTANTTCTTCTCTTTTAGGTTTNTCTTNNGGTGGNACACATTTTAANACAGCNGTCATATAAGTATTTTTTAATATTAATCCATCATTGANNTTATNNGAAAATGATTGATTTGCAATTCCAACTTTTTTTAAACATTTCACTANAAAATCAGCTGATTTATCTCCAGTAAAAACTCGTCCAGTTCTATTCCCNCCNTGGGCTGCAGGAGCTAANCCTGCAAGTAATAATTCAGAAGAAAANGATCCATATCCAGGTACTGGTTTTCCCCAATAATCCCAAGATAAAAACTGTTTTCTTTTTTCTTTAGCNATTTTTTCTCTAAAATCAACTAANCTTTTACACAAAATACATTCAACAATNNNCTTATTAAGTTCTTGAATTGAAAGTTTTGATTTAATAATATNTTTCCTTTATTTANNTATATTAANTATAAGNTTCTCAGCTTGTAGAAGCTATATAATCTATTTAAATTTTAACATTATATATTAAAAAATTGAAAGGTTTATAATTGCTATGGGAATTATGAATGCAATGAGAACNAGAATGAAAGTAATTTTATGGATACTTTTAATTCTATTTATTGGAAGTATGAGTGTTGGTGGNTTAGTAGGTGGAGCTGATATTGTAAATCAATTATTTGGAAGAGTTGATCCATCGAANGCNATAATTGTTGTAAATGGATCTTCTATATCCCCAGATTTATTTTTTTCCCAAGTNGACCAAAGGTTACAACAAGCCAGNTCNCAAGGAATTGAATATGACCAANGTAGAATAGATATTGAAAGAGAACAGGTTTATAATCAAATAATTCAAAGTTATTTAATTGATCATGANCTAAAGAATAGAAAAATTACTGTTTCAGATGATGAAGTTTACTATGAATTATTAAATAACCCTCCATCAGAAATAAAAACAATACCTGATTTTATGACNAATGGTCAATTTGATGATGCTAAATACCAACTAGCATTACAAAACCCACAGGGTGATGAATGGCAGCCAGTTGAAGAATATATAAGACAATATTTGCCNAGACAAAAATTATTTAATGAAATAAGATCACAAGTTTTAGTTTCTGAAAATGAAATAATGGATGAATATATTATTAATAATATTGATTTTACAATTNATGCNCTAATCATTAATAACAATAATTTTAATGATGAAAGNTTNAAAACTACAGATAAAGAAATTGAAGATTATTATTTTCTCAACAAAGACGAATTCAAAAAAAATGAAGAAAGATTTNTAAGTTATATATTATGGGAAAATAAACCNTCAAAAAATGATACATCATTAACAGAGTCAACAGTTAAAGAAATTTTATCTAGAATTGATTCTGGTGATAAATTTGAAGATTTAGCAAATGAATTTTCTGAAGANCCTGGTAATTTATTGCAAAATGGAGTTGGNAATAATGGTGATCTTGGATGGTTTGGTAAAGGTCAAATGGTTAAATCTTTTGAAGATGCAGCTTTTAGCCTTAATAAAGGTGAAATTAGTGACCCANTACAAACTAATTTTGGAATTCATATTATTAAAGTCAATGANAAGAGAAAAAATGAAAATANTGAAGATGAAATCTTAGCAAGTCATATATTNTTAAAAATTGAAATTGGACCTANTACTCGTAATTTTATTAAAAATAAAGCNACTCAATTTATATTTGATGTTGAAGATTTTGGATTCGATGAAGCTTTAAATAGAAATCCTAATTTTAAATCNAATAAATTACCCCCTTTATTAAAATCATCAACATTTGTACCNGGNTTAGCTTATTTCCCACAAGCATCTAAATTTGCATTTGAAAGCACANCTGGGAGTATAAGTCAAGTTTTGGAAGCAAACAGAGGTTTTGTTGTGTTAAAACTAGATTCAATAAGCCCTGAAGGAACAAAAGAAATTGATTTAGTTAAATTTGAAATTGGAAATACAATAAAAACAAATAAACAAAAAGAAAAAGCACAAGAATTAGCTTTANTTTTATACGATGAAATAATTGATAAGAATGANTCTATGGAAAANCTATCAATTAAAAACAANAATTCAAAATTCTTAAATCAAATTAAATCAAAATTAAATTCCTCATTTGAAATTATTGGNAAAGAACAATCAATAATTGGTTCTTTACTTGCTGCAGAACCTGGTGAAATCTTACAACCAATAAATTTTTCATCAGGCACTGTTATAATTAAANTAGTTTCTAAAGAAAAGTTNAATGAAGATGATTGGAAAATNAAAAAAGACTTAATAAANAATAATTTATTAAATACAAAACAAAATCAAACAATAACTGAATGGGTAGAAGGNCTTAAAAAAGAAGCTAAAATTATTGATAATAGAAAATTTTATTTTTAATTAGAATTAAATCTTCTTACTCAAATAGATAAATGGTGTATCTATTGCTGCAACAATTAACTTCATTAAATATGTTGTTATCACAATTTGAATTATTGCATTTANGGGAAGACTTTCAGTANTAAATACAAAAGGGAATATATAAAANGCTAAAAAACTNAAAATAATTGAATCAATTAACTGACTTGAATACGTNCTTATATTATTTCTAANCCATAAAAACTTTCCATTTGTTTTATTCTTTATATAATGAAAAATCCNTATATCATTTAATTGTGAAATCAAATATGCAATTAAACTTGCAAAAACTATAGATGGAGATGTTGAAAAAATTATTTCCATAGNTTCAGATGCACCCCAATCATCAGAATTCTTTTTAAACAATAAAATCATCTGAGTCATAGAGAGATAAAATAAAGAAACAAAAAAACCAATAAAAACACCTTTTCTAGCTTCTCTTTTACCATAATGTTCAGANAANAAATCAGTAGCTAAAAAAATTGCGCCATAAACCACATTACCGCCAGTTGCATTTAAACCTAAAAGAGTAATTTGTTTNTTAACAAATATATTAGCTAANATAACGCAGGATGCAATAAANGCATAAATCCAAATCTTNCCTAATTTAAAAGCAATTAATGTAAAAAAAAGACCAATAACTGTTTGAATTAAAAAAATGATTTCATTAGACATAATCAATCATTTTCTTCCCATGAACCAATTTTTTCATATTTCAAAATTCTTTGATTAATTAAAGCACTAGAATTAATTTTATTTAANGTGTTAATTTCTTTTAAAATGACCTCTTTAACTCTTTCAGACATAAGATTGTAATCGTTATGAGCACCACCCAAAGGTTCTGGAATTATTTGATCACAAATACCCATTTCTAATAAATCTTGAGATGAGACTTTCATTGCATCTGCAGCTTCTTTAGCTTTACTTGCATCNCTCCATAAAATTGATGCACAACCTTCAGGACTTATTACTGAAAACCANGTGTTCTCAAGCATTATAAATTTATCACCAATTCCAATTCCTAAAGCACCTCCACTAGCCCCTTCTCCAATAACAATAACAATAATTGGAACAGGAATTAGAGACATTTCAATAAGATTATTAGCAATCGCTTGAGCTTGTCCTCTTTCTTCAGCTCCAACTCCAGGGTATGCTCCAGGCGTATCTATGAAACANACAATTGGTCTATTAAACTTAACAGCTAATTTCATTACTCTAAGAGCTTTTCTGTAGCCCTCAGGTTTTGCCATNCCAAAATTTCTTTTNATATTTTCTTTTGTATTTTTACCTTTTTGNTGTCCAATAAATACAACTTCAGTTTGATCAATAGAACCAATTCCAGTAACTAATGCTTGGTNATCAGCAAATTTTCTATCTCCATGNAATTCTATAAAATCATTTGAAATTCGATTTATATAATCTAAAGTATAAGGTCTNTTTGGNAAACGGGCTAACTGAACTCTTTGCCATCTCGTTAANTTTGAATAAATNTTTTCTGATATTTTTTTCTTCTCTTCTTTGAGATTTAANATTTGNCTTGAAANNTCTTTNTCATNTTTNGANTTTAATTCAATCAATTCGTTGATTTGATTATCTAATTCAANTATTGGNTTCTCGAAGTCTAGNTGNTATTCTGTCATTTTAAAAAAAGAAAATAGTTCTAATTAAAATTTCCAAATCAAAAGCCATGGATTGATTTTGNACATAGTAATGATCATAAATGNTTTTATCATTATCNCCNAATTTAAATTTTTTTATTCTATATATTCCAGTTAAACCTGGCTTGCAAATCATATTTTTTTNCTTTGNTTGAACTGAAACCATNNCACTTCCAACAAAGCTAATTTNACCAAAAAAAATATTAAATAAAAGTGGCAATTCTTTAAAAAAAATTATGTTTGTTTTTATTAATCTTATTTTGATTTTTTTATTTTCTAATCCCCAAATAAATAATTCNTTAGATTTANATATTGTAAATAATAAAATTAAAATTGGTGAAAATANTAAAATTAAAAAAGTAGAAAANAATATATCAAANAATCTTTTAGAAAANAAATTTATTCTATGATATAANGTATATTCTATATTTAAAAAAGGTATATCACTTATATCCTCAACAGAAGCTTTTCCAAGCAAAATATCCTTATCTTTNGGAACAACTCTATAGGTTAANCTTAAAGATTTTAAACTATCCATTATTTCAACCATCTTCTTTANTTCAAGATTATCAGANGTAAAAATNAACTCTCTNATNTTATATAATTNNATTAACTCTGANAATTTATTAATTGGTCCTAAAATATTTATATTNTTTTTTTTTAATTCAAATAAATTTAAGCTNTTNATATTTGATTCAACGAAACCAATTACATATATTCCAGTATCAGGTCTATTATTTATTTTATTTAAAATTCTAATNCCCTCTNNACCTATTCCNACAATAATNGCAGGTCTAGAAAAAATAGGNTTATCNCCNTCAATTAAANAATTNATATATCCTCGAGATCTTAAAATATTAAATATTAACCTCCANNCAGGTATTAAAATANAAANTAAAAAACTCGAATAAATTAAAACTGCTCTAGANTATGCAAAATCTTTTAAAAAATACGTAAATGTTACACAAAATAAAAAACCCAAAAANGATGCNATCAAGGCNCTATTATATGAAAGAANAAANTTTGTATATAAATCAAAAATAAAAATAATAAAAANCCAAATNATCGAATAAATAANTAAAATNGGTATATAACTTTGTANAATTATTTCATAACTATTAAAACGTATTGANATACCTATAACGAAAGATGTNANAATCATTATNATATCTAANATNAACGGAAATAANATTANTAAATTAGATGAAAAAATNGAGGAAATTNTTCTTAAAAAAATTCCTATTTTNAGNAAAAGNGTAAATAANANTGATGTTTTTGAAGANAAATGTTTATTTACAAACAAATCCATAGCATTATAGAACCATTTAATACTTTCAAGTGGAACTGATTTTACACTTTCTCCTTTAAAATGAATTATTTGAGTTTGNGGAACATAATGAATNTCAAANTTATTTTTTTTAATNCTAAAACATAAATCTAAATCTTCTCCAAACATAAAAAANTTTTCATCAAGNAATCCAACTGTTTTNAAAATTTCTNTTCTAATAAACATAAANGAACCACTTATAGCATCAACAGAATGACATTTATTTTCATCTAAATAAGTTAAATTATATTTACCTGCCCATTTGCTNTTTGGNAANAATTTATCTAAACCTATTAATTTTGGAAATGCAACCATTGGTGTTGGAAAACTACGCTTACATGAAAGNTGAAGNGTTCCATCACTATTNAATATTTTAGGNCCACACATNCCAACNTTTTTATTCTNTTCCATATAATTNTTNAAAATNTCTAATGTATTTTTTTCAANNACAGTATCAGGGTTTAATAANAATAAATATTCACCCTTAGAAATTTTAATNCCTTGATTTACTGCTNNNGAAAATCCNTAATTAATTTTATTTTCNATTAAATTAATTTTGGAATATTTTTCCTTAANCATTTGNACTGAATTATCNCTTGAATTGTTATCAANAACTATAANTTCAATATTNTTAGTATACTTNGATGAATAAATTGAATTNAAACAATTAGCTAAATANTCTCTTACNTTATAGTTGACAATTATAATTGAAATCAATGANTTCATTTTAACAATTATTTAAACTTCCCAAAAAATTTNAAAAATCTTAATTTNGGTATCATAAAAAAAGCTTCAATCATAATTTCTTTGTTCATTTTNGATTGACCAACTGTTCTATCAATAAAAATTATAGGNACCTCNCAGATTTTATATTTTTTTAACCAAGCCCTATATGTCATTTCTATTTGAAAAGAATATCCTTGTGATTGAATTGAATGNATATTNATATTTTCAAGAACTTCTCTTTTCCAACATTTAAATCCNCCAGTAGCATCTTTAATTGGCAANCCTGTAACNATTCTTGANTATAAATTTGCTCCATAACTAATTATCAATCTATGAATTGGCCAATTAACAACATTAATTCCNGNAATATATCTAGAACCNATAACTAANTCATAATTTTTAGANTTATTAANCAAATCATTAATGCTTTCAGGATCATGGGACATATCTGCGTCCATTTGTATAATAATATCTGCATNCTCNTTTAANGCATANTTCATACCTGCTATATANGCTGAACCCAATCCATCTTTTTTCAACCTTTTTNAGTAAATGTAAATTNTTNNATGTTTTTTTTAAATTTTNNACAATTTTATGCGTTCCATCAGGGGANTTATCATCAACAACTAAAATATTTATTTGNTTGTTAACATTATNAATTTTNTCAATTANTTCTTGNATATTTTTCTTTTCATTATAAGTTGGNGTAATAACAAATATTTTCATACAATTATACCATTTTTCATTTTAGTCAAACAATAATCTAATGNAAAAGTTCTTATTCCAAGAANATCTTCAATTTTTGANGTAAANANACCNGATTTTAAAGGTCTTTTTGCNTCTTGATTTAAATCAGNNGTTTTAATAGGNNTAATTAAAGATGAATCNAAATNAAAAACTTTAGCAATTTTTTTNGCAAATTCAAATCTTGAAATAAATTCTGAACCACCATAATGAANAANNTCATTAACATTCATTATCATTGATAGTTTAATTGCTTCAGATAAAGCGGCTGTCCAAGTAGGATTTCCAAATTGATCATTAACTACATTNATTTGTTTTTTTTNCGANAATGAGTCAACAACCCATTTCACGAAACTTGCCTTATTAATNAATGAATTTCCATAAAGNACATTTGTTCTAATTATTACCCANGGCTGACTACTACCTCTAATNATATTTTCTGNAGCTAATTTAGTTTTTCCATAATAATTAATTGGATTAGGATTGATCAGANTCAGAATAAGGNCCAGANAANCCATCAAANACATAATCTGTTGANATAAAAATTANTTTNCAATTAGTTCCNCTTATATTATTTAATATATTCTCTGTAGCTTTGACATTATGATTCCATGCTAATTCTTTATTGGTTTCGCATAAATCAACATNAGTAATAGCTGCTAGATGTACAATTACNTCTGGAGAATAAGTTTGAATTGNTTCAGCAACATTTTTTTTTTGANGTAATATCTAANTTAATATATTTACAAGGATANTTTGTTATTTTTGGAANTTTTNTTCCNGATGCAATAATTTCNAAATGAGGNTGNAACTCTAAGAGAGTTGATTCTCCTAATTGNCCAAACGCTCCAGTTATNAAAATTTGCTTACTCATTTAATATATTTATTAGATANAATTNNATTATAATTTAATNGANGAATTTAAAAAATTNTATTAATTCTANTTNAATCTTGAATTAAAAGTTTTTGCCATTATTTCAAGTTGTAATAAAGAAGGTAATTTTTTTCTTCCNGGGTTATGAACTAATAAATTAATATGAAAAAANTTNTTTAAATTTNTATCATAAAAAAAATAAGATATAAATGGACCGCCCTTTACATCAGNNTTATGCTCCCATAATCCTTCAANTTTTAATGCTTTAAAATTTCCAATTTTATCNNTANNAATTTTTCTATANTTTTTTAAAAAATAAATATCATCATTATAAAANTTNGAATAATTNTNTAAAATTTTATCAAAATTTANNGATTCAAGAGNTGATGAATAATTATAATCANTCCAATNAACAGACAACCATCTAAATGGAAATGCTCTTCCNAACCAAATAAAATNATTTAANGAATCATCTTTNANAATAGTANAGTCTTGTTGAATTCTTATTTTCCAATCATATTTNTTAAACAANATTTCNGATAAATCNTTTTGTTCTCTTCTTTTAAATAAATATTTTTNTTGACGNTNTNTATAAAAATTAAAATATTTTTCATANATCCANTTAGANTTTANNCTTAANGTATTTTTAAAATCTTNANNATNATTNCCATAAANAATNGAAAAAACTTGNCCTCTAGCAAAAACATCNTTNTTTGAAAATATTTTATTATTTTCNANTTGNNAATTATTCTTTGGCAGAAGATTATAAATTAATTTATCACCAGTTGAATCAGGAATATCCAATATTGATACAACCAAAATATTATGATAATGTTTAATATTATTAAACTCATCTGGAGATATATATTTGACATCAAAAAAAGATTCAGGTTCTGGAGTTAAAATTGCTTGTGAAAAAATTGAATCAACAATTGCTTTTGCTTCAGAAAAGTCCTCAAAAGAAACTACAACATTAATTTGATTTTCTACACCCTCAGCCCTAGGTTTAAAATCACAACTTATAATAATTAAAAAAAATATAAAAATTAGATATTTTTTCATCTAATCTAAAACTGCAAACTCAGCTCTTTTAGTTTTAAAATCAACATCAATCACTTCAATTTGTATTTCTTTTCCTAAATAAAATTTATTTAAATAATTTCTTCCTATAATAGAAATTTCAACCTCATCGAAAAAGTATTGGTCATCTTTTAATTTGCTTACTGGGATAAAGCCTTCAACAAAAGTTTCATTAATTTCTGCAAAGAAACCAGAACTTATTACACCTGAAATAATTGCTGAAAATTTTTCACCTAGTCTTAGAGATAACCATCTTAATTGTTTTAATTTTAAATATTCTCTTTCAGCTTCCAAAGATTTGATCTCAGATTTTGTAATTTCTTCAGCAATTTTTGATGCTTTTTTAAAAGGTAATATTCTTTTATTTTCACCCAAAAAATGTTTTTTTAGATATCTATGAACTAATATATCTGAATATCTTCTAATTGGGGATGTAAAATGACAATAATGTTTAAATGCTAAACCAAAATGTTCCTTTTTCTCAGTTGAATAAATAGCTTTAGACATACTTCGCAAAGCAAGCTTTTCTATAAGGTTTTTATATTCAGAATCTTGAACCTTTGAAAGAATTTTTTTTAAAGAAAGTGAAGTGATTTTGGAAGGAATTTTATTTAATAAATTTAATCTAATTAATGTATTAAAAAAATTATCCATATCATCTTGTTTTGGTTCTGGATGAATTCTAAAAATGAAACCATCATTATTATTATTTTTTGCAATTAAAACTTTTTCAGCAATTAGACGATTTGCAAGCAACATTAATTCTTCAATTATCCTATGGCTGTTATATCTCTTTTTTTGAAAAATATCACTAGGCACACCATTTGTATCAAGTTTAATAAATGGCTCTGGAATATTAAAATCTATACTTCCCCTATTCTCTCTTTGAATTCTTAATTCTTTTGTAATTTGATTTAAAATATTAATATCTTCAAAATATTCTCCAGATTTATTATCAATAATTTTTTGAACTTCACTATATGTGAATTGTTTTCTACTTTTTATAACAGTTTTTTCTAGTTTTGAATTTAATATATTCATCTTATCATCTATCTCAATAAATAAAGACATAGCTAATCTTTCTTCATTTGGTAATAATGAACAAATATTTGCAGATAAATTATCTGGAATCATTCTAATAACACCTTCAATAAAATAAATGGAGTTGCTTCTTTTTTGTGCCTCAAGGTCTACAGGAAAACCTTCTTCTACAAAAAAAGAAACATCAGCTATATGTACTCCAAGGACGAAGTTATTATTACTATTTTTTGAAATTGAAATACCATCATCAACGTCTCTAGCATCGTATGGATCAATTGTAAGAACATTTAAAGAAGTTAAATCTTTTCTCTTAGATTTTTCTTTTATTATATCATTTTTTGACCATTTATCAGAATTTTTTATTACTGTGTCATTGAATTTGTTTTCTAAATCATATTTTTGACAAACTATATTCATATCAGTATTAGGATCATTTATTGAACCTATAATTTCTGTATGATTTACGATCAAAGGAGAATTTTGACTCCCCCAATCTATGACCTTAACTCTTAACACATCTCCTATCTTTAAAATTTTATTTTTATTTTCTAATTTAACACCCCTAGAAGGAGTAACAGGTTCTATATTTAGTTCTATTTTATTTTTGTTTTCAACGATTTGAGCTATAAACTCATTTGATTTTCTTTTAACTATTGATTTAATAATACCCTCAGATTTATGTCGTCTGGTTGAAGGTAATATTAAAACTTCAACAATATCTCCATTTAAAGCACCGAATAAATTTTTATGATTTACATAAACATCTTCATTTTGATCTTCAAATGAAACAAAACCGTAACCATGAATAGTTAATGATAAAGAACCAATTTTTTTCTCTTTTGATTTTAATAAAAAAAAATTTCCTTTTTTATTTTTTGCAATCATTCCATCATTTAAAAGTTTTTTTAAAATAATTCTAAAACTTCTATATTGATTTTGATTTATTTTTAAAATCTTAGCAATCTCTCGCTTTTTTAAAAATTTTTTTCTACTATTCTTAAGTGTTTCTATNATTTTTGTTTTCATNTTATATTGGATAATATAGTNATNTGAATTTTACCATTTGATATTTTATCAAATTNATTAACAGCATATTCTAATTTTAAATAACCTAATGAAATNGGTTGANTAATACCTAATCCATAAGAAAAAATATTANTNAATTNCATATTTGCTTTTNCNANATCTANAAAAGAAAATANTTTNGANNTTTTATTAATATCATAAATNAATTCNATCTGATTAATTATAAATTCATCTGANATAAANAAGAACTCTTGATAACCTCTAAATGTTTTTGCTCCTCCAAACCTGAATTTTTCACCATCAGGAATTGAAATNNCATNATTTATATAAACTTTACCATANTTTAAATAAAAATTTAAATTAAAAAGGTTATTTATTTTATATTTATATAATCCATTAAATGAATAATTGAATATTANTTGATTTTGAAAATTTTGTAAATAATCTCCAAAAATTATTTTTTGATTAAATGAAAAATTTTGATTAAGCTCAAAATAATTTGTCAATAATATGTTTTTAGTTTTGTATGGCCTATAACCATTATCAAAACCAATATTAGTTGGATTATTATTTGAAGTTTTTATTCCAAATGAATATTTACCATACTTTGAATAGATAGATGTTAATTGAAATTCATTTGAATATTTGACAAAAAAGTTATTTTGAAGAGATTGTGAAAAATTAAATATAATACCATAATTAAAGTTTTTTATAAAAGGTATTGAATATTGAAAAAAAATATCCTGTGATTTGTCATTTAAACGCATCCAATTAAAATCCATTGTTGTTGATAAATCAAAAATATTACTCAATGACAAATCAATATTTCCTGAAAATCCATTTTCAGGAGTAAAACCAACAATACCTGAAAAAAAATTTTGAAAATTTATTTTTATTGGTATAAATAAAGCTAAGTTGTTTTTGTCATAAATCATATAATTAGGATCTGATAAAAATTTAATAAATGGATAATTAAATTTTTTCTTTAAATCAAATAAATTTTCTTTGGTTGCTTTTTTACCTAAATAATTTAAATTAATGATTTTAGTGATTAAATCATTGGAATTATAATTTTTATAAATAACAGTATCTATAAATAAAGGGTTTGATAAAGTATCTGACCAAATAAGAAAAATATTTTTTTCATCATGTTTAATTGATTTTAGCAATAATTCTTTTCTCAGTTCTCCATTATAAAAATTTTCAGACCTCCAATTTTCTATAAAATATTTTAAATTATTTTTTTTTGATGAAAAATTATCATAATTAATTTTTAACGTATCTGTTTCAGAAATCAAAAGATTAGAAATTAAAATAATTAATGAAATAAATTTATAATATTGCACGAATTTCCCCAGAAAAAACAAAGAAATTATTACGATAAATATCATCAAGATAAGATAAATTAAAATTAAAACTTAATTCTTTATTAATATTAAATATGCTTGATATTGATGATTTAGTATTAAAACCTGGTTGAAATCCTCTTGCTAATTCTGGAGGTAATGAGTTAAATGATTCATTATTAAAACCAATATTATATAAAAATATATTTCCATCGATACGTGCATTTTTTTTAAGAAAAATAACAGAAGTAAATTCTAATCCAGAAGTTTTGATATCATCATTATATAAACCAAAACTACCATTTTCATGTCCGTAAACAAAATCAATTCCATAATTTATCAATTTNAGTAATTTGAAATTAAAACCNGTATCNATATACCANCCNAAAGATTTACGTGTTAATGAAATTTGAGAGGATTTATAATCAACATTAAAGTAAGTCATTTCAGAATTAAAAATTATTTTATTTGTTATTGGCTCTTCAATATTAAACTTTATTTCGATATTCGACTCATCTTTAAATGGCTGTAAAGAATTTGCTATTACCTGGTGGTTTTTTAAAATTTTAAAACCCATTCTTCGAAAAGAACTTTTAGGAATATACCTTATATCAGTTTGCATACTTAATCTAGATGATTTTAAATCATTAATTTCATGACTAGGGTTAAGTATTTTTTTATGTGAAATAGAACTACCATTATAGTCTGTTTTAAAATAAAATCTTAAAGATGTAGATTGTAAAAATTTATTTTTTAAACCTGAAAACTTCTTATTAAACCTGAAACTTGATATAAAATGAGTAGATGGAGTCTTAATTCCTGAAGGCAAGCTATAAGATAAATAATCTCCAAATTGATCATATAAATATATTTTCGAATTAGAATCATATCTATAAGTTCCCATACCTTTACCTATAAATTCATAAACTATTATTTTTTCTTCATATAGATTTCTTTCTAAAAGAAAATCTAAACTTGAATTTATATTTNTATTTTTTGAATTATATTTTAAAAAACCTCTTGATAAATTATAGTTCAAATCATCTTTATNATTATTGAATTTTTTAATTTGATTTTTAAAAATTAAAGAAGCATTTATNTNTTTATTTTGAATTGTTTTAATTTCNAGATTTGAAAGCANACCACTACTNACTTGNTTAAATNCTTGATTAACAAAATNAAAATCATCTCTTTTAATAAAACCAATATTTGATTTTATTTTTTTTCTTTCAAGTTCTAAACCGAATAATGATTCATTGAATTTAATATTATTAGTTCTTGATTCTTCATTATAACCAAAGACTGGACTTAGAGAACTTTTAAAAAATTTTAAATCAATTTTTTTTCTATCCCAAACTGAATTATTTAATAATTTTGAACTACTTTTAGCATTTGTATAATTTAATTTTAACAAACTAACAAATTGTCCTTTATAACTAGAATTAAAATCAAAATTATTTGATTTTTGATAAAAATCAGAATAATCACCAAGCATTATTGATGAAACATGTTTTTTATCTTTATTTAATGTGATTTTAAAATCATTGAATTTATAACCTAAACCTTCATTAATATTTAAATCCCAAGTATTTTTATTTAAATTTCTTTCTCTCCAAAATTCAATATTATTATTATTTTGATGTGAAAAAAAATTTTCTCCAGAACGTTTAATATTTGATTCAAATAACAAATCACCAATATCAAATGGAAGTATAAATTTTGTATTAAATGATAAATTAGAAGCAATACCATTTGATGGATTAATACTTAAATTAAGGTTTTCTTTGAATTTAGAGGTAGCAATTTCAAAATTTAGTTCTGAAAAATCATTAATTTTGTAATTAGTTGATAAACTTGTTACATTGTGTTTTTGAGGTTGTATAATCTTTACATAGGGAGAATAAAGTTCAATAAAATCAGTTCTATTCAACATATTCACATATTCGAAATAAATATTACCTTCATTAGATACTTTTTTTGAATATTGACCATTGATACCATAATTAATGAATGTTACTTTATATTTATCATTTAAAGAATTAGGTGAATAGAAATATATTGAATCATTTAAATCATCAGGATTTATTTTTTTTATATATGTACCTAATGAATCAATTTGAGATAAGTTTTTATCATTAAGTGGCGAATTATTTAACTCATAATATTCAGATTGAAAATTATTAAAATTTATAGGATTATTACTTAGTGCTTTATCTTTTTCATCAATAAAGTTGATTTTAAAATTTAATTTTTCATTATTTGACTCTAAAGAAGTTGATGTAAAATCTCTTTGAAATCCAAAATCATGATATTCATATTCAACGTATATTCGAGAATTAATATCTATAATATTTTTAGGAGTAAAAATTATTTCTGCATTATTATAATCAATTAAATAATCATTTGATTCACCTCTTATCTTTTTTAAACCATTAATCCAAATTGATTCAGAATCTGGTGTTATTAAAATTTTTCTTGANCCATCTAAAGCATAAAGAGGATATGGNCCTTGATTTTGATCAATTCCATTAAAATTAATTGAGTTAAATTTTCCTCTAGCTGTTCCTGTAGTAGCATTAATTTTNAAATTTGAAAAATNAGATGAAAAACTNATTCCTTCTAACCTCTTNAAATNATTTTGATAATTTGAATTTGAATTTTTNAANTCTACATCNCCTGCTTTNANTATNGAATTAGGTGTTATGATCTCAATAAATAATTTATCAAATTCATTTAAATTTTTAGTATTTCCNTGNGGTTGAATTGGAATATTTTGATCTGANAAAACAGCATTTATAATCATNTCATCTAATATTTTTCCTTGAATATTNAATTTNAANCCNCCGTTTAATGAANTTGAGGCATTTGAAGANAAATCTATTTTNCTAGANAATGTACCATCTATNGCNATTGGAAATGAANTTNNTTNNNTNTTNTCANTTGNATTATCTATATTTNAATTANTTTCAGAGTTNTCTATTTNAATTGTATCCAGTNTNGAAANNATAGATTCAATTTTATTNGGTAATCCAAATAAATANTCATANGAAACAAAAACTTTTTCNNTTGANTTNAGATTNATATTATATAANTAAATTTTACCATCNATTTCATCAAGTTTATAATTTTCAATTTTTTTAGATTNAATATAAATNTTTTCTGAACCACTAATTATAAACTTATTTGATAATANTAAAATTGAATCANTTGGAGATATNATTANTTCTTCAGAANATTTATTTATNTTTAATATTTGGNTTGANGCTTCTATGAAGTCAATAAANATTAANAAAATTATTATTAACTTAATTTGGNNTATAATNAATTTTACCATTAAAAATTAAGTTNTTTTTTGNTAAGATGNANATNTCATTNTTTTTNATTTTAAAATCTAANATTTCAAANTNAAAATTATTNCTTATTAAAATTGGTTTTAAATGNTCATTATCTATATAAACGAATTTATTTTTTTCAGAAGNTATAATCCAACCATTNNTANANGCATTTACAGAAATTAAATTATNATCNANTTTTNTTTTCCATNAANANTTACCATTCTCAGTAAAATTAAAAAAAATNTTTTTGTTATCTATTAATCCAATTTGATTTTCTTTATTTANATCAAAAGCTTTAATTCCAGAAAAACTATTAAAAGTANTACCTTCAATTTTATTAATTAATTTTCCATTCAAATTAATTTGATTTAAAGAAAAAAGGTTTTCACTAACAANCCATAAATAACCATANGAATTTCTTTTAATATTANTAGGNAATTCNATNGGAGTTTCTAANTCAAANAAATTAATTGAATTNATAAAATTTAATTTTTTATCAAAATAATGTATTTTATGATTGTCATAATCTGTTACAAANACTTCAAGTCCTCGANTAGAAGTAATATCTNNGAAAGAAGCATTTATTTGAGTAGATAATGCCAAACCTTTNGANTGAAAAATATTNTTATTATTTTTATTAAATGAAANAATTTTAGATGAAAAATTATCAAGCANATAAATATCATTAAAATTATTCAGTTCAATTTTTGAAAAAAAATATTCTTCAATTTTTANATCAACAGGANATTGNACTTNATTTAAATTATTTATTANATATTGACCAAATAAAAAATTTGTAAGTAATATTAATTTTAATAATTGCAAATTNTTATAAATAANTNNTNAATTAAGATCTTTTAGTATCCNTAATGTTCAATCTATTAAATGTAAAAAATAANATTAAGCTNATAGNAATCATTANAATCGAAATTATTTGAGCTCCTGATAAACCAATAANATATTTTGGATTAGTTCTAATAAATTCTATAAAAAATCTTTCTGTTCCAGCCAAAAANANNTANAATGAAAACAAATAACCTTTTTTAAGNTTATATTTTAANTTCCAAAGAATNGAAAAAATAATTAAACCTAATAAAGTTTCATAAATTTGAGTNGGATGAACAGNTATTAAAGTTGGAGGTGCTCCATTTGGGAATGTCATCNCCCAAGGTAAATTAGTGGGTAATCCGTAATCACAACCNACTAGAGTACATCCNACTCTTCCAATNGAATAACCTAATATTAATAATGGAGAAATAAAATCAGTCCACTCTATCCAATCCTCATTTTTATATCTTAAATAGNATAAAACAGCAANCATTCCNCCTGCTAACCCACCCCAAAAAACTAAACCAGATCCACTAAAAATCATTCCAANAGGATCAGCAATTANTAATTTATAATTTTCNAATAAATANTATANTTTAGCACCAAGAATACCACCNAATGCTGCCCAAAATATTGCATCACTNGCCATTTCTGGGTCTTTACCTTTCTTTTTTAATTCACGATTAAGNAAATAATAACAAGATAGAAATGCAGTCATTAACATTACACCATAAGAGGGNATTTTGATTGGACCAAATTCAAAAAGGTAAGGCATCATTTTATTTTTTCTCCACAATAAGGACAGTAATTAACTGATGATTTAATTTTTTTTCCACAACTATGACAGAAATTAATATCNATATTTAATTTTAATGATTTTTTATTTTTTTCATAAAAATAAAANANNATAAAAATAATAANAAAAGTAANNAANANTAAAANATATGGTTCATATGTTGGAAGTTTATATCTTTTAATCATCGTAGAAACATTACTATTAATATTATTNACATCATTATTTGAAAAATTATTTAAAGATTGTTCCAAAATATCAATGCTCAACTTTTNNTNTTCATTTAAATANCTTAAGGAAATTAATTTTTTTTCATTAACGTCTAAATTAAATAATCTTTTTCTAAAATATTCTAAACCATGTTGGTCAGAGATTGTATCAAATCCAGTTTCTGAAAAAACAAAATCTTTTGANCTTAGTGGNTTTTGAATTGCTAANAAATAATCTTCTAAATAATGATTAATTCTAAATTCATAATTAAAATTNCTTAAAAAAGTNTCATCAAATGGATTATAATAAAATTCTATTTGAAANTCTTTTGAANAATANAATTCATCAATTATNGATTTATTTGAATTAGATGTAANATTAATTAAAGTTAAATCATTTGAAGANGTATCATGACCAAGAGATAAAACNGANTCAACTTCATTNGGTATTGGTACTTTAATATTTAAAGGTAGGTTGTCTTCTTTAATTTGNCCAGTTAAAATAANAAGNACNCCTTNTTTGTCATATTCNGGCCAAAAAGAAANAACAAAATTNTCAAAAGGTGAGTTTTGAGAAAAAAGATTATTAATAATTATNANTAANGTTATTANAATATTATTTATTTTCTTCATTAANATTTTTNATTNGATTTNTTATTCATTAGTTGTTAAAAAAAAAATTATAATCAAATTATAATTTATATGAGCATATGCAGTAATACCAAATCCTCTTAAAATGTACAAAAAACCTAAAAAAAATCCTCCTAGAAACCTATAAATAAAAACTGAAAAACTTAATGGNTCACCATAAGGTCCNAAGAAATGAAAATAAGAAAATACTATTGCACTNAATGTCATTGAAANCANTAAGCANATTAAATNANTCCACAAAAAAATTATTTTAATTAGNTTGGTTAAAAACATTATNANTAAAACACGAAATACTAATTCTTCNTANAGTCCAGCTCCAATTGATAAAATAATTTGAGAAATTAATTCTTTACTNGTTGGAAACATTAAAAGGNTTTGTGAAAANAACATAAAAAAATANAGGACAATTCCCCANANNAANCCTTCAAANAACATAAAAAGNAAATATTTNCTTTTAATTGATGTTTCATTTATNTTTTTTTTTTTTGCAATAAAAATATAATTAAAAATATTAAAAANAATGAANTGCTAATAATATATAGNCCAATATCACCAAANAATGACATGAATTGTCTCAATAAAATATCAGCACCATTTCGCAAAGTAGAAACCTCATTTCTACTTAAGAAAAGAACCATNAATTCATAAATAATCAAAAAAGGTATTATAAATATAAAACTATAATAAGGGGATTTTGATAATATCCAATATGAAGTTTTTTTNAACAAAACTTNAATCTAAATTATTTTTTTTCTACTTTAAANAATGCTAAAAACGCTTCTTGTGGAACTTCAACCTTTCCAATTTGTTTCATTCTTTTTTTACCCTCTTTTTGTTTAGCCCATAATTTTCTTTTTCGTGTTATATCACCACCATAACATTTTGCAGTTACATTTTTTTTAAAAGGNCTAACNGTCTCTCTAGCNATTATTTTTGATCCTATAGCAGCTTGAATNATAACTTCAAACATTTGTCTTGGAATAACTTCTTTAAGATTTTTACACAATTCACGTCCTTTAAAATATGANGANTTTTTATCNGTAATTATTGATAANGCATCAACAACATCTCCTCCAATCANAATATCTAATTTTTGTAATGGACCTGANCTATANCCAATATGATTATAATCAAATGATGCATAACCTTTTGANACAGATTTTAACTTATCATAAAAATCAAAAACTATCTCAGANANAGGTATTTCATATTTTAGTTGAACTCTAAATTTTGANAAATAATGAGTATCAATAAATATTCCNCTTCTATTTTGACATAATTTCATCAATGAACCCATAAATTCTGATGGAGCTATAATTTCTGCNAAAACATAAGGCTCATTTAATTCATCAATTAATCCATTTTCTGGAAGTTCAGTTGGATTTTCAATTTCAATNATATCACCATTAGTTTTCAGAATTTCATATCTTACATTAGGTATAGTAGTAATTANACTAAGATTAAACTCTCTCTCTAATCTTTCTTTAATAATATCCATATGTAACATACNCAAAAATCCGCATCTAAANCCAAAACCTAAAGCTGTNGATGTTTCTGGTTCAAAAGTTAAAGAGGANTCNTTAAGTTTTAATTTTTCAATAGAATCTCTGAGTTTTTCATAATCTTCACTAACTGTAGGAAAAAGACCAGAAAAAATCATAGGTTTCATTTCTTCNTANCCTGGCAAAGGTTTNTTAGATTCTAATTCTTTAGTTGTTATTGTATCCCCAACTTTNAACTCTTTAACATCNTTTAANCCAACTACAACATATCCTACTTCCCCAGCTTCTATAGAATTNCTAGGNATTCTTTTTAAAACAAAATTTCCAACTTCAGTAATCTCTCTCTCNTTTCCATTAGACAAAAANTTAGCTGTCATTCCAGGNNTAATTTTACCANTAAACACTCTNACATATGGTATTGCACCTCTGTAAGNGTCAAAATTTGAATCAAATATTAAAGCTCTAGTTGAGTTTTCGTTTNATATTTTTGGATGTGGTATTTTATTTACAATTTCAGTTAATAATTTATTNACNCCCTCTCCAGTTTTAGCACTAACTTGAATTATTTCATCTTNTCTACATCCAATTAAATCNATTACTTGTTGAGAAATTTCATCAGGTCTNGATGTGGGNAAATCTATTTTATTAAGAACAGGAATAATTTCTAAATCATTTTCAAGTGCTAGCAAAGCATGACTAACAGTTTGAGCTTCNACACCTTGAGATGCATCTACTAANAATAAAGCTCCTTCACAAGCTATTAATGATCTTGANACCTCATAGGAAAAATCAACATGNCCTGGNGTGTCTATNAAATTAAAAACATAATCTAAANCATTTTCATTAGTNTAATGCATTTGAATTGGATGACTTTTTATTGTAATCCCTCTTTCTCTTTCAAGATCCATACTATCTAAAACTTGATTCATCATTTCTCTTTTTTCTAACGTGTTAGTCGCTTCAAGTATTCTGTCAGCAAGAGTAGATTTACCATGGTCTATGTGAGCTATAATTGAAAAGTTTCTTATATTTTTAATATTCATATNATTTTTTAATATATATTTATATTCTAATTTATCATTCTTATTTATTACAAATTAATGTTATTATATATAAATTATTAAAGGAGAAAGTTTTGGAACAATTCATTATATCACTCGANNCATTAACTTCGCAAATTAGTAACATAATTGCAACTCCTCTAATACCTATTCTTNTAGGGTCAGGTTTAATTGTTACAATTTCCCTAAGATTCATTCANGTNAGAAGANTAAAACATAGCTTTGATGTTTTAACAGGNAAATATGACAACCCAGCTGACAAAGGTGATGTTACTCATTTTCAAGCTTTATCAACTGCTCTTGCAGCTACNATTGGTATTGGTAATATTGCTGGAGTAGCATTTGCNATTCAAAAAGGAGGTCCAGGNGCTATCTTTTGGATGTGGATGACAGCAATCTTAGGTATGTCATTNAAATATGCTGAGTCTACTTTAGCTCTAAAATTTAGAATTTTTGATAAAGATGGAAAAGCTTCAGGTGGACCAATGTATTATATTGAAAAGGGTTTNGGTAAAAAATGGAAATNGTTAGCTGTTTTTTTTGCAGCATTTACNATNATTGCATCATTCTGCTCAGGAAATATGAATCAAGCTAATACCATAGCTCAAACATATAATGATAATTTTGGTATCCCGTTTTGGGTTTCAGGATTAATTTTATCTTTTTTTGTTGGGTTAGTTATTATTGGTGGAATAAAACGAATTTCAATATTTGCTGAAAAATTAGTTCCTACTATGTCCTTAGTTTATGTTTTAAGCGCAATNTTTATTTTAATTCTCTTTNATGACAGAATNATTCCTTCATTTCAACTAATTTTAAAAGAAGCATTTTCTTTAAAAGCTGGAATAGGTGGATTATTTACAGTAATNATGTGGGGTATAAGAAGAGGATTATATTCAAATGAAGCTGGTCAAGGNTCTGCTCCTATTGCTCATGCTGCAGCAAAAACNAAGGAACCTGTTAGAGAGGGNATTGTNGCATTAATGGGACCATTTATTGATACAATAATTATTTGTTCTATGACTGCATTAATCATTTTATCAACAGNNGCATTAAATTCAAATTATGAAGGNGCNCTTTTAACNAAAGANGCTTTTACAAGAGGGTTTTATTTTGCACCATTTCTTGGGGCTACAATTATAAATCTTTCNGTTTTNCTTTTTGCATATTCTACAATGTTAGCNTGGAGTTATTATGGAGACAGATGNGTTGAATATTTATTTGGANCTACAAAATTAAATATNTATAGATATTTTTATATTTTATTTGTTTTTCTAGGGTGTGTACTTCCAGTTAATTTTGTTTGGAATTTTGGAGATATTGCACTGACATTAATGGCAATCCCTAATTTATTAGCTATCATTTTATTAATGAANATCTTGAAAGATTTNACAAATGATTATTTTTCAAGAAAACATACTAAGTATAATAAATAATCTTNTTAATGAATTTATCTNAATATTTAAAAGTAGGTNTNGAAGCTGCTGAAAATGCATCTGATTTTATAAAAACTCAAANTAAAGAANTTTTAAGTATTNATTTTAAAGGNATTTCTGATTTAGTAACTAATGCAGATATTAAATCAGAACAAATAATANTTGATAAAATCACAAAAGCATTCCCCNNTCATAGATTTTTAACTGAAGAATCTGGGTTAATCTCTGATAATTCTGATTTTTGTTGGGTAATNGANCCAATAGATGGTACAACNAATTTTGTNCATGGATATCCATTNTACTCAATTTCAATTTCTTTGTTTTATNAAGNATTACCTNTTTTAGGTATAGTTAAGCATATTTCCACTGATGAAATTTACTANGCNACTAAAAGCAATGGAGCTTTNTGTAATAATAAAAAAATCTTTGTTTCAAAAATAAANAATCTTTCAAAAAGTTTATTAGCAACAGGTTTTGGATATAAACATGANGAAATATGGGAAAAAAATATGNTTTTACATANAAANCTNACTCATTTAACACAAGGTGTTCGTAGAGCTGGTTCTGCAGCACTAGATTTATGTCATGTAGCGAGAGGTTGGTTAGATGGTTATTGGGAATTAGATCTAAATGCTTGGGATATTGGNGCAGGCATAATTATAATTCAAGAAGCTGGAGGGTTAGCTACAAAAGTCAATGGNGATGAAATTACTTTAGATGATAGAGAAATACTTTCTTCTAATGGAATAATTCACACTCAAATTCAAAAAAACTTAATTAATTAATATTTTTACTACTAGCTNATNTNTCANATACTACGCTCNGTTAGTATNANTNCATTTTCTTTATNAATATTNAAATTNATTAACCCATCATTGATTATTAAATATTTTNCANTNATTACTCTTCCAATTGCTAAACAGCTAATCTTAAGAGAATTACATTTTTTTTGAANATCAAAAATATTTTGTTCAGATAAAAATATAATATAATTACTAAANTTTTTATAAAATAATAAATCTTCAATATCATTNGAGCTACTTATATGTNCTTTAATACCNTTAATATTATTGNAAGNTAAAAGAGCAATTAATAAAGCATTTGCTATGCCAATATTATATGTTGAANCTGAATATTTTATTTTTTTATNNTTANTNAATAAATTAAGAAATTCAACTATTTTTTTTTTNTCTANATTATNTGTTTTATTAAGATTACCTAATANCATTATATAATCATTTTCNATTACAAAATTATTTTTTTTTAATTTATNTATTTTTGAANTTTTATTGCTATNTAAAATCTTTGAATTTANGTTTTTTTTATTCATTATTTTTTTTATAGTTCTTTGCAACATCAATTATTTCATTAGCTAAAGATAAATTAATTGANAACTCTTTNNTNATNAAATTNGGTTCNCTTTTTGCNATTTTTGAAATNTCAGAAAATTTACTATAAAGTTTAATTTTCGTTTTAGGTCCAAAACCGTTAATATTATCAAAAATAGAATTTATTGAAGCTTTANTATGTTTTTTTCTATGAAATGAAATAGCAAATCTATGAGCTTCNTCNCTAATTCTTCTAATTAAAATCAAACCTGANGAAAACTTAGGNATATTTTGAGGTTCTTGNAAACCAGGCAAAAATACNTCCTCTAANCTTTTTGCTATTGATGCAATTGGNATATAATTCAACCCNAATTCCTTTAGTGCAGAAACTGCCATATTTAATTGACCNTTTCCACCATCAATAATAATTAAATCAGGTAAAATCCCTTTTTCATTTTTNATTCTTTTATATCTTCTTAAAACAATTTCTCTAATCATTTCAAAATCATTAATTCCTTTAACCGTTTTGATNGAAAACTTTCTATACTCTTTTTTTCTTGGTTTACCATCTACAAAACAAACCATACTTCCAACAGGTTGATTTCCCTGAATATTTGAAATATCAAAAGCTTCAATTCTNCNAGGAGGACTAACTAGATTTAAATCTTCTTTAATTTGATTAANCATTTTTGGAATTAATTCTTTTCTTGCACTTTTCTTCAAAAATTCTTGTTTTAGAANAAGATCAGCATTTTGTTGACACATTTTCAATAATCTAAGTTTTTCTCCTTTTANTGGAGTTGTTATTTTNATTTTTTTATTTTTTTTAGATTCGAGCCAAAGTTTTAATGTTNNAAAAAAATCAGGTTTTTCACTCAATATAATTTCACTTGGTATAAAATTNGTAATCAANTAAAACTNTCTAATAAAATCTGAAATCANNNTAGATTNCTTTTCATTCATTGCACCNTTTAACATNATTTTTTCTCTTCCTGAAATTCTCCCCTCTCTAATTCTAATTACTATACCACAAGCTAAATTATTTTTTGATGAAATTGCAATTATATCTCTATCATCAAANGATGCAACACTNTTACCTTGNTTTTTAGTAAAATTNATTATCAAATCAATTTGATNTTTATACTTTCCAGCNTTTACATAATCCATCACATTTGATGCTTTAATCATTTNATNTGATATTTCTTTAATTATTTTAGTTTTATTACCATTTAAAAAAAAAAATTACATTTCTTATTATATTATTNTAATCANTTTGANNAATAAGNCCTTCACAAGGACCATTACATTTATTTATATGATANTCAAGACAAATAGAGTGTTTTTTTTTNGATATACTATCATTATTAATATTGAAATCNCAACTNCTTATTGGAAATAACTTATGTAAAACTTTTAATATAAATCTAAGTTGTTTTACATCAGTATATGGACCAAAATATTTCGAACCATCNTTTATTAATTTTCTTGTAATAAAAACTCTAGGATAATTTTCATTTGTAATTCTTATNTATGGAAANGTTTTATCATCTCTTAATAAAACATTATAATGAGGTCCATGCTCTTTAATTAANTTTGCCTCAGTAAGTAAAGCTTCAATTTCTGTNCTAGTTACAATCCATTCAAAATCTTTGGCTCTTTTAAGCATAGATATAATTTTTAAAGACAAATTTGAGTTATTTTGAAAATAAGAACGTACTCTTCTATTTAATAATTTTGCTTTACCGATGTANAGATAATTNCCTTTAATATCCTTNAAAAAATAAACACCAGGTTTTTTAGGNAATAAAATTAATTTTTTTTTTATATAATCGTTTTTTTTCAATAGAAATATTAAAATTTATTTTTTAGATATAATTGAATTTATAAAAACTAAAACTGTAAAAATTTCTAATCTNCCTAATAACATNCAAAAACTTAACATCCATTTTCCAATTACATTAAGTGATAAATAAGTATCAGTAGGACCAAANTCACCAAAAGCTGGACCTATATTACCAATTGCNGAAGCAGAAGCACCAAGAGCAGAAACAAAATCTAAATCAAANAAAGTGAGNATTAANGATGTTAAAACAAATATAAATACATAAATTAGAAAAAAACCAATTGTATTTCTTATGATTTCNTCATTAATAGTTCTATTNCCAATTTTAATTGGTATTATTGCTCTAGAATGNATCATTCTTCTTATTTCAGTTAAAGAAAACTTTATTAAAAGAACAATTCTCGAAATTTTCATACCTCCACTTGTTGAACCACCCATNGCTCCAAAAAACATCATAAAAAAGAGTAATAATTGTGAAAAAAAACGGCCAAATTTCATANTCNGTATTAGAATAACCAGTTCCGGTTAAAATTGCAATTGTNTGAAAAAGAGATTTTATNTAATTATTATGAGATAATTCTGAATTTGAATTTGAAATATTAAAAAANATTAAAATNGAAATAAAAATAATNATAAAAAAATATACTTTAAATTCATANTCATTAATATAACCCTTTAAATTACCTGACAAAGCTTTAAAGTGTAATGTNAAATTCACACCAGCAATAAACATAAAAAANATAATTATATATTGAATTATTATATTTGGATAAGCTCCAATACTTGCATTCTNAGTACTAAATCCTCCAGTTGGCATAGTTGTNAACGCATGNCATATAGAATCAAAAAGNGTCATTCCAGCAATNAACAANAATAANGTTTGAAGAAAAGTGAAACCTATATATACCATCCATAAAATCTTTGCTGTTTCTTGAACTCTAGGTTTTATTTTATCTGTAATTGGNCCAGGAACTTCTGCTTTAAAAAGCTTTATNCCACCNACACCNAAAAGAGGTAAAATTGCAANACTAAAAACAATAATACCCATNCCACCAATCCACTGNGTAAAACTTCTCCANAATAAAATNCTTTTAGGAAGACTCTCAATTCCATCAGGTANATTNACACTTGATTGAATTATTGTTGCTCCTGTAGTAGTTACTCCTGACATAGATTCAAAAAAAGCATCAGTAAAATTATCTANAACNCCAGCAAACAAATAAGGAAGACTTGAAAANAATGCTGCAAAAAACCAAGCTAAACTAACTGTTGCAAAACCATCTTTNATTGAAAATTTTATTTTTGTTCTGGTNAAAANAAATAAAGGAATACTAATTAAAATTGNANTAAAACCTGATAANAGAAAANATAAAGNTTGAGANTCTTTATATAATANAGAAATNATTATAGGAAAAATCATTGTTAAACCAAGNNCAAAAANAATTCGTGAAACAACATTTAGAATAGATTTTAAATGCATTAAATTATATAAAAAATTTATCTACCTCTTTAATAGCTTCTGGCAANGCAAANACCTTTACTATATCATCTGANNTAACAATACTATCACCATTAGCAATTGAAAATGATCCATTTTTNTGNTGAATACAACCAATAATAGAATTTTCAGGAAATTTTTCTGATGCTAATGATTTAAAGAAAGTAATTCTACTACCTTTTTTGGGTTTGTANTCAATTGATTCTAGTTGAGTATTACCAATTTTTTCAATTTCATGATTATCATCTGTTTTTATATATGAAATTATTTTATTNACNGTACATATACTNTTACTNACTACTGCATCTAANCCAATCATAGTCATTGCAGGTATNTATTCAGTATGTGAAACATGAATTATATTTTGTTTGACNCCAAGATGTTTAGCTAAAAGNGCAGACATTAAATTAGTTTGATCATTTTCNGTTACAGCTATAAAACTATCTAATTCTTCAAGATTTTCTAATCTCAAAAANTCNATATCNGTTCCATCATCATTAAGAACNGTAATATTAAATTNTGATGCTATNANATCTGCTTTATCTTTATTTATNTCAACAAGTCTTACATTTAAATCATCTTGAAAATCATTAGCTACTGCTCTTCCTATTTTACCTCCACCAAGAATCATAACATTTTTTGTTTGNTTAACTTGTTTACCTAAAATATACATTAAATGNTCNATATCATTTTTTTTAACTAAAAAATATCCCTCATCACCTTTTTNAATTTTAGTTTCACCNTTTGGTACAATAGTTTCTTCATNNCNCGTNAAACCAATTATATTAAANGATAAAGACTTATTATTTGANTTAATTAATGAAAGGTTTTTATTAATCAAACTAGAANTATCATTAATTTTAACACCTAATAATTTTAAATNTTCNTCAATATCATANACATAGTTTGCTGAATTTTGTATAACCAATCTATTTATTTCAGATTTAGCTTCCATNTCNGGNTGAATTATTTCATCAATACCGAAATTNTNGGGATTNATTATATAATTTTTATTTGAATAATCAATATTTCTNAACCTNGCAATTACTTTTTTACAACCNANNTTCTTTGATATTTTTGATATAATTAAATTTGATTCATCCATNCCNGTTACAGACACAACAACATCAGNATCNTCAATACCTGCATTTGATAATATTGTGNGATTTGTACCATTNCCNTGGATTGCATTTACATCNATATTATCTTCAGCTCTTAAAATTTTTTGTTTATCAGGNTCAATTATTGTTATATCATAATCTTCTTGACTTAATAATTTGGCCAATTGAAAACCAACTTCACCTGCTCCAATAATAATTATTTTCATATTTTTTATCTTAACAATANCATTTTCATAGAATGATAATTATCATTTANTTTNATTGAACAAACGTAAGCACCNTCAGATACATTTGCTCCCATATCATTTTTACCATCCCATGGCTTATTATAAAATCCTGCAGGTAAATCNTTTTCTANTTCTAAAATCCTNACCCTATTACCGTTTAAATCATAAATAATCAAATCAANAATTGATGCNACAGGCAATTCAAATCTAATAACAAAATTTTTTCTTAAAGGATTAGGNAANTTATTTTTCAACTGAAAANTTGAGGGAATATTNTNTTTNATAAAAATTTTACCATTTAACACTCTTAGTTCTATNACTTTATCATTTACTCCAGAAAACATNAAATCCTTAAAAGNTAAAAAAAATGATTTATTNCTGTTATTTATAGTTAANGGAATTAAAATTGATTCATCAAANTCNTNTTTATTTANTTTTTTATTTTNAATATTTGATTTNATAATTAGTGAACCATCCTTAAAAATAAAATTTTCATACTGNTNNTTTGAATCTTCAATAATAGGNTTACCNAATTTTATAAAATTAGAATCNTAAGAAATACTCATATTAAAANTTNCAANATGATTANGTTTATCTATCCTAATATAATTACCATNTAAAGTATCTAATGATAATTCATAATTTGAAAAAGGTATGGAAAATTTTGCATTTATTATTGATNTNNNAAATAAAAGATAAATGATTATTTTTTTCATATTTTAAAAATATAGATATAATNTTTAATTAAAAAATTGTTTTCCAACCATATAATCGTTTTCTACATAATCTAGTTTAACGTTTACTAATTGACCTAAATCTATTGATTTTATTTTTGATTTTACTTTAATATAATTTGAAGTATATCCAANAAAATAATTATTATCAACATTTTCTACTAAAATAGAATCTANATTCCCTAAACATGATTCATAAAAATNTCTTTTTTTAACTTTAGAGATATTTCTTAGAATCCTGCTTCGATTATTTATCNCTTTNAAGGATACTTTATTTAACATTTTTGAAGACTCTGTANCATCTCTATCNGAATAACTAAAAACATGTAANTATGATATTTCATTNTTTAAAATTANTGATTTTGTTNNATTAAAATCTGNTAATGTTTCNCCAGGAAAACCAACCATTACATCTGAACCAATACAAGCATAAGGTATGATTTTTTTAATCATTTTTATTTTTTCAATATAATNTAATGAATTATATCTTCTTTTCATCAGTTTTAAAATTTTATNAGAACCAGATTGTAAAGGNAAATGAAAATGTGGAACAAAAGAATTTGATTTTGATATAAAATTAATTATTTCTTTAGTTAAAAGATTTGGTTCAATAGATGAAATTCTNATTCTTTTAGCTCCAATAGTATCAAGNGATTTAATTANAGTGAAAAAATTTAAACCATTATTTTTAAAATCNCCTGTATTNACACCNGTTAAAACAATTTCATTTATACCTTTATTTAAAATTTTAATTGCATTTTTTAATATATTNTCANTTGTATCNCTCCTACTTTTCCCCCTAGCCATTGGTATTGTACAATAAGTACAAGGATAATCACAACCATCTTGAATTTTCAAAAAAGATCTTTTCCTCTGTGATGTTGAATAAGATGTTACAAATTCTTTTACTGAATCAATCTCACATGAATGTACTTTATTTAATTTTGCATCTAAAGAATCTAAGTGTTTAATTATATTGAATTTCTCACCAGCACCTAAAACTAAGTCAACTCCATCAATTTGTGAAATTTCGAAAGGTTTTAATTGAGCATAACATCCAATAATAATTATCTTAGATTTAGGAGCTAATTTTTTAACTTGGCGAATAATTTTCCTGCATTTTTTATTTGCATTTTCTGTTACCGAGCATGTGTTTATAATATAAAAGTCAGATTTTTTTGAAAATTCAATAATCTTATAACCATGGTCAATAAAATCATCCATTATTTTTGAAGACTCAGAAAAATTTAATTTACAACCTAAAGTATAAAAGGAAACTTTTTTATTTATATCATTATCCAATTTCTATTTTTCCTTGATCACCTATAATTAAATTTATTTCGTTAAAAAATTCATTCTTTTGATTAATTTGAATATTATTTCCCAAAAGAGAATTTTTAATGGTCTTTTTAATATTTAAAAAGGAAGTACCTGACATTACGATAGAATCTTCAATTCTAGAATTAATCACTTTGCAATTGTTTGATAAAGAAACATTAGGACCAACTGTTGAATTTTCTATAACTACATTATTACCAATTATTACTGGTCCATTAATAATTGATTTCTTAATTATTGAATCTTTTCCATATATAATTTTACCATTAATTTTATTATTGAACTCAACTTTGTCATAATAATCAAAATTCTTTTTTTTAACCATATTTTTTAAAACAAGTTTATTTGCTTCAATTAAATCAGATGGCTTCCCTGTATCTTTCCACCAACCTGTTATTTCAGAAAAAGTTATTTTTTTATTTTTTTCTAATAAATACTGATGTGCATCTGAAATTTCCAATTCTCCTCTTTCAGAAGGTTTAATATTATTAACTGCTTCAAAAATAGAAGAATCATACAAGTAAATTCCTGTTATTGCATAATCACTTTTAGGATTTTTAGGTTTCTCAGAAATAGAAATAATTTTATTATTTTTAATTTCTGGAACACCAAACCTCTCAGGGTCGTTGACTTTACTTAAAACTAAATGACAATTACTTTTTAATTTATTAAACTCATCAATAAATCTATTAACGCCACCTACTAAAATATTATCTCCTAGATAAAATAAGAATTTATCTTTTCCAATAAAATCTTCTGAAATTTTGATAACATGAGCTAAACCTAAAGGAGAATTTTGATGAATATAAGTTAAATTAACTCCATATTGTTTTCCATTTCCAAATATATTTTCAATTTCTTTATCATTCTCATTTATAATTATACCTATATCTATAATTTGTGCTTTTCTCATATAGTCTATTGCATAAGATAACATTGGTTGATTTGCGATTGGTATAAGATGTTTGTTTTTGGTGTGAGTTATAGGTCTTAAACGAGTACCGTGACCACCTGCAGTTAATAAACCTTTCATAAATGATTAGATTTTAATAATAATCTCTTAGTTTATTATCGCCATCTAGTTCCATATGTAGAATTATAAGGATCTAATAATTCAAATTCTCCAAATCCATTATAATCTAAGAAAGTAAATGACCTATTTATTCTAATGTAATTCCATCTTTGATATTCTCTTCCATTTATATCACTCATATTTTTTTCAATATTATCAGGTGGTCCAAAAAGAATAAATATCATTCCCATTGAGGTTTTCCAACCTTTTTGCCAGGTTTGAAATTGATTATTTGCGAATGAGACTCTTCTATAATACTCATTCATTAACTCATTTTGTTTAGTTTCAGGCGTAGGGTCTCGTTTTTCCCAAAATTCTTTTAATTTTTCTTCTTTAGTTATATTCTTATTTTTAAATATTTTCTTTAATTCATCAGTAAATGCAATATATCTCAATTGTTCTATTGCTTCATCAATATCATTCACAAAAGAAGTCATTCCCATAAAATTTGATTTAATTGTTATACTTGAAATAAATTCTTCGTTTGATGAATCATCATAAATTCTTTCATATGATAATTGAACATTAAAATTTGATTTTATTTTATCGGATATAGGTATGTTTAAAATATTGTTAAAAACCAAATCAGTATTAGCGATCTGTATTGAATCTGATATTATAGTTTCGTTTGTTAAAGATGAAATTCTATAATAGATGAAATTGAAAGATGTATTACGGGAAATTGCCTCGTAAAAGATATTAATTGATGAATCAATATCTGAAATCATAGGAGGAATAATTGGAAAACCATTTTCAAATAGAGAATTTTTTTTATTTATATCAATTAAAATAAGATCACTAATAATATCATTTTTTTTAAAATCTTCTAAACTGATGTCAATTTGTTTTCTAAAAATTTTTCTTGTATCCAAATCCATCAACTCAACAAACAATTTGGAGTTTTCGTTAAATAAAATAATTGTTTCTTTAACCATATCAGTAATTAATGAGGAGTATGTATCATTAAAATCATCAACTTTAGCAATATATTCCTTACTTAACCTAGTAATAGGAATATCATCTTGACTTTGAATGGTATATGTTAATTCATAATTTGCTTCAAAATTATCTTTCTTTTTTAAGAATTGAATCGAGCTATAAGGGATATTAATATGAAGATCTATTTTTGTGGAATCTATGTTATTTGTTGGATATCTTGATAAGTTCAAATAGAAAAAAGGACCTGAATTATCATTATTTTTTTTTGGTTGTGAAAAAGATAATGAATTAAAAACAATAATTATAATAATAGTAAAAATAAATTTCATTTTAAATGATTTAACCAGTTAAATCTACAAATACCAGAAGAAGTTCCAAACCAAATTTCATTTTCATTTATTTCTATACTAGTCACAAAATTAGAAGAAAGTCCATTGTCATGATTGAAATCTAATTGATAATTTTCTGATATATTAATGAGAAAAACTCCTTTATTAGTAGCGAACCAAATTAATTCTTCATTTCCATTAAGTTTAAAATACTCAATTTCAAAAATTTGAGCACTTATCAATTTCCTATTATATTTTACTCTTTTCCAAGTAAAATTTATTTTATCTAAAATCAACAAACTTGTTTTTTCAGCAAAAAAAATTTTATCATCAGATAAAGTTGATGATTGTATTGAAGATTCTAAACCAAAAAAATCAGATTCAATACTATTATTAGAACCATATTCAGATAAAAAGTTAGCATCTTTAACCCATCTCCAAATTCTTAATCCAGAACATATCCATAAACTTCTTCCATCCCAAAAAACATGATCAATTGGAATATTCCCAATCTTTTGAGATACCGACCAATTATTAAAATCAAAAGAATTAATTAAAAATCTATTTATTCCATTTTTTGTACCTAAATATATATATTCATTATCATTTGTTATCGAATTAAAATAATTATACTCAAAATATTTTTGAGATTTATTTAAATAAAACCAATTTTCTTTTTTTGGATCAAATATTTTTATACCATCAAAAGATAGAAAATACCATTCATTCAATACTCTTTGTATTTTATAAATAGAATTGAAATTAAAATTAATTTGTTCTTCTGAAGTAAATGTTTCAAAATTAAAATTATTATAGTCAAATAAACTTATTGAAGATGATGAATTATAATTTGTATTACCAGATACCCAAAGTTTATTTTCCCATATTTTCAAATCATTTATATTTGAATTTGATAATCCCTGAAATACTAATTCCATGTTTAATAATTGATTTGAACCCTTAAAAATATAACCTTTATTTGTTCCAACCCATGAATCACCGAACCTATCTAAATAAAATGTTGAAATAGTATGATTATCTGAAATTTTTGGCCCAACAAGATCGTTGTTTTGCATATACCAACCACCAGAAAAACTAAATTCATTAATTTTATTTTTAAATGAATTTAAAGATAAGTGACTAGACCATTTAATTTCGTTAGTTTCATCAATTTTATTCATATATTCAATAATTCCACCACTTAAATTATTGATTTTTATTATTTCATAATTATTTATACAATATATATATTCATTATCAGCTCCAATTCTAATAATATTTTTAAAATTAACATTATTTATTTTATTCCATGTTTCTCCTTGATTATGTGAATAGTTTAAAGTGTTATTAGATGATGCCCACAAAATATTTGTATTTAAATCATAATAAACTGCACTAATTAAGTTTGAATTTAAACCTTGAGATGTGGAAATTGGATAATCCCAATAATTTCCAAAAAGATGAAATCTTAAAATACCACCATTTGAAGCAAAATAAATATATTCATTTCCGTCTGAAATAGAGTTTATTTTTTTTGTTTCATCAAATGTTACCCAATCCCAGGGATGAAATCTTATATCTTTTTGAGAAAAAGTAATACTTTTAATAAAAATAAAAAAAATAAATGATTTAGATAGAAAATTTATAATTAATACCTATACTAAAAAGATTTGAAATCCTCTTTTTTAATAGAATATACTCCTATGTGTTCACAAACTTTCCCGGCAGCAAAATTAGATAATTCTGTTGCGAATTTATTATCAATACCGCATAAATTTGCCAATATAAAAACAGAAATAACAGTATCACCTGCTCCTGAAACATCATGAACAGATTGTGCTTTAGTAGGAATCTGATGAAATCCATTTTCATCAAATAATGACATTCCTTCCGAGCCTTGTGTGATTAACAAAACAGAACATTTAATTTTTTTTCTCAATTCAAGTCCTATTTTTTCAATATTATTTTTATTCACATTTATATTGAAAGCATTTGAAACTTCATTTAAGTTAGGTTTGAATAATTTTACTTCTAAAAAATCAAAAAAGTTTTTTCTTTTGGGATCAACATAAATTGGTATTTGTTTTTGTTTAGATAGTTTTAAAAGTTCTTTAATAAACCAAATGTCTATTAATCCCTTATCATAACTTTGAATTATTATTCCATTATATTTATCGATATTAGATTTAATTTTTTCAAATAATTTAATTTTTTCTTCAAATATTAACGGATTAGAGTCTTCAGAGTCAACTCTAAAAACTTGTTGTGATTTTGATAAATATCTAGTTTTAAGAGTAGTTTTCCTGTTTGAAAAATGTAGTAACATTGTGTCATCAACATTATTTTTTTTTAAAATATTAGAGATGATTTCGGATTCTTTATCAATACCTGTTATTGAGGCGATTGAAACTTTAGACCCTAAACCAACTAAATTTGATGCAACATTTCCAGCACCGCCTATATTATGCGAAATTGACTTAACATCAATAATTGGTATAGGTGCTTCTTGTGAAATTCTTTTGATATCACCCCAAATATATTTATCCAACATAACATCACCAATTACCAAAATATTGAGCTTATTAATTTTATTTAAAAAATTATCTATCTTGGATAAATGATTCATATTTATTTAACCAAACTAATACCAGTCATTTGATCTGGAATATCAATATTCATTAAATCCAGAATTGTTGGTGCAATATCAGAAATTGAACCTTTTTTTAAATTCAAATTATTTGGACCATTATAAATTATAAATGGCACCCTATTACATGTATGAGCTGTATGTTCTAATCCAGTTTCTTCATTCACCATAAGCTCACAATTACCATGGTCTGATACAATAAAAACGGGAATATTTTTAATTTTAGATAATTTTGTTATTTTATTTAAAACTTGGTCTGATATTTCAACAGCTTTAATTGCAGCATTAAGCTTACCAGTATGTCCAACCATATCAGGATTTGCTAAATTCATAATGATTGCATCTGAAATATTATTATTAATATCATCTAATGCGATATTCATTACTTTTTTTGCGCTCATTTCAGGTTGCAAATCATAAGTAGGAACTTTAGGTGAAGGAATTAAAATTCTTTTTTCTCCATCATATGGATCTTCATCTTTTCCATTCATAAAATACGTTACATGAGCATATTTTTCAGTTTCAGCCAACCTTAATTGTTTAAAATGATTTTCTGAAAGAATTTGACCAAATTTTCTTTCAATTTCATAACTTGGGAAAATTACAGGAAAATTAAAATTTTCATGATATGGTGTCATAGTTATTAAAGGAATTGGTTTTTGATTCAATTTAAAATAATTGAAATTAGNNTCAGANAAAGATGGACAAATTTGTCTCATTCTATCTGATCTAAAATTNAAACATAAAATTCCNTCATTTGNNTTCATTCTATTAGATTTATATTTCTCTAAAACNATTGGTTCNATNAANTCATCAGTTATTTTATTNTTATATGATTCCTCAATTGCATTTATTGAAGAANTAAAAATTTTTCCTTTNTTTTCANTAAATAATCTATAAGCTTTTTCAGTCCGNTCCCATCTTTGATCTCTATCCATTGCAAAATATCTACCAATAATTGTAGCNATCTCAACATTNTGATATTTTTTAAAATTTTTTTCCAATTCTTTAATATAGTTTACTCCATCAAATGGAGATGTATCTCTTCCATCAGTTATAGCATGNAGGTAAATATTTTTGANATTATAAGATTGAGCAATTTCAATAATTGGAATTATGTGACTTAAATTGCTATGAACACCACCATCTGANACNAAACCTATCAAATGNAAATTTCCATCTCTAGATTTTAGTGCTTTAAAATAATTTATAAGATTAACATTTAATTTTAAATTATCATTACTAATTGATTCATTAATTCNNACCAAATCATGTTTTAAAACTCTTCCGGANCCAATNGTCATATGACCAATTTCAGAATTACCCGATATTCCCTTGGGAAGACCCACAAATTGNTCAGAAGCACCTAATGTAGACCAAGGCGAATTAGAAAAAAGTTTNTCAAAAGTTGGAGTTTTAGCNAGNTTAAAAGCNTTATTTTCNATTTTATCTCTNATTCCAACACCATCAACAATGATTAGAATAAATTTTTTTGACAAATNNATCTAAAACTCCATTTATTTTCTTTTATGATTAATTTTTTTTTGAGATCTAATTTTGGATAAATGTCCTTTATCCAGAAACAACANAATATTAGATATATCNATGACATCTTTATATNTACTAGTTGATAAAATTATCGTAGTTCCTCTNGAACGTGNGTTATATTTTAATTTTTTATTAAATTCAATTATTGTNTTTCTATCNAAACAATCTCCATAATTATCTACTAATAANACTTTTGGATCCATTTCTATAGCATAAATCAAACTTAATCTTTTCATTTGTCCNGTTGATAAATTTTTTAAAGGTGTATCCCAAAAAGATGAAAAATTTTCTTTTAAAAAATACTGTTTTTTTATGANATTAATTTTTTCTTTAAANACCCTTGTTAAAAATTCTTTAATTGTTTCATTTGAAGGNTTTGGATAAGAACCTGCATATAATATTCCTTCAGGAGTTGNNTTTNGCTTATACCATTTTTTTTTAAATAAATTTTCCTCAAAAAGTAAAACTCCTGAAAAATTATTAAGATTAAATGATAATAANTTTAANAATGTGGATTTTCCAGATGAAATTGGACCTGTTATTCCATATATTGCTCCTCNATNNAATTTAAAGTTTGGNATATTTAAAGTAACTTTTNTTGAAAAATTTACCTTNATGTCNTTTAAAGTATAAATTGGTTGATTAGGATNACTCATTAAAATAAAACTTANTTTTNTTCAATGATAGTTTCAANATACTTTTCAGCATCCATTGCTGCCATACATCCNGATCCAGCAGCTGAAACAGCTTGTCTATATGTAAAATCTTGTACATCTCCTGCNGCAAAAACACCTTTAANAGAAGTCAGAGTTGAACTNTTTTNTGTAATTATATAACCATTNTCATTTAANTCTAATTTATTTTTAAAAATACTAGTGTTAGGTTTATGACCAATAGCTAAAAATACTCCATCACATTTATANTTAATTTTTTTATTAGTTNTTAAGTTCTCCAAAACTACTTCTTNAACACCNTTAGTAGTNGTNCCTAGAATTTTATCAACTGTTGAATCCCAAATGAAATCTATTTTAGGNTTTTCAAATGCTCTTTTTTGCATTATTTGAGAAGCTCTTAATTTATTTCTTCTATGAANNACTGTAACATTTTTTGCAAATTTTGTAAGAAANAAAGCTTCTTCCATTGCAGAATCACCACCACCAATTACGATCACTTTTTTTTCTTTNAAAAAAAATCCATCGCATGTAGCACATGCTGANACTCCATATCCCATTAGTTTTGANTCTGANTCAATACCTAAAAGCTTTGCAGATGCACCAGTGGAAATTATTATTGAATGAGTTTTATAGGAATCATTACCTACATTTAAAACAAATGGATTNNATGAAAANTCTANATTNTCAACATTTTTAGAATAACATTTTGCACCAAATTTCTCAGCTTGTTTTCTAAATANATTCATTAATTCAGGGCCTTGNATACCATTTGGAAAACCAGGGAANTTTTCTACTTCTGTTGTNATCGTAAGTTGNCCNCCTGGTTGATTTCCTTCAAAAACTATAGGATTTAAATTTGCTCGNGCACAATAAATTGCAGCAGTAAGACCAGCNGGTCCAGAACCAATAATAATTACATTATTAATCATTTTTGGTAAGAACTCTATCAAGAGCTAATTTNATATTTTCTTTCGGNACAGCTCCTACAATTTGCTCAAAAACATTACCNTTATGAAATATAAGTAAACTTGGAATNCTTCTTATTCCATATTTAGGNGGAACAATTGGATTTTCATCAACATTCATTTTTCCAAATTTNATTTTACCNTNATATTCATTTGATAATTCTTTAACNATTGGATCAACCATNCTACATGGACCACACCATTCAGCCCAAAAATCAACTAAAAAAGGAATATTTGATTTTAAAACTACTTCATCAAAACTTANATCAATTATCTGATCAACATTTTCTGACATATAAAAACTCCAATNAATATTATTAAATAATTATTTTAATTTATCTTATGAATAAAGAAAACAAAACATTTTAATTTTTTAAATTAAGAAAAGATTTTTAAAAATTTTCTTTTTCCAACTTTNAACACTACTTCTGAATTATCATTTATAGTAAAATTTATATCATTTATTTTTTCACCATNNATTGANACAGCNCCTTGATTAATTAATCTTTTACCTTCACCTTTAGATTTTATTAATCCTGAATCAATCATAATAATTAATATATTNTTTTGATTGTCTTTAATTTTCCATTCATCAATATTCTTAGGNGTTTCAGATCTNATAAAAATATCATCAAACTCATTTTGTGCTTCAATTGATTTTNCTTCNTNATAATAAATNGTAATTAATTTTCTAGCTAATTTTCTTTTTANATCTCGTGGATTTNTTTTATNNTCNTTAAGTTGATTTTTTATTTCAATTAATTCATTTTCNTCTGCTCTTGTTGCGAGTTTAAAATATGANAAAATTAGATTNTCAGGAATTGACATTGTNCTNCCATANATTTCAGAAGGAGACTGTGTAATNCCTATATAATTATCATAGGATTTNGACATTTTTTTCTTNCCATCAGTTCCTTCTAATATNGGACTAGTGATTACAATTTGTGGATCTTGATTATAATNTTTTTGAAGATCTCTACCTACTAATAAATTAAATTTTTGATCTGTACCACCTAATTCAACATCTGCGTTNAATTTAACAGAATCCATTGCTTGAGCTANAGGGTATAAAAATTCATGNATTGAAATTGNTATTTGATTATTATATCTTTTTTCAAAATCATCTCTTTCAAGCATCCTTGCAACAGTATAATTAGANGATAAATTAATAATATCATAAAAATTCATTTTTCCTAACCATTGTGCNTTTTTCANAATNTTTAATTTTTTAATATCAAGAATTTTTGAAGCTTGATCTATATAGGTTTNTGAATATTTNTCAACATCATCTATAGAAAGTTTAGGCCTGGTTTTGTTTCTACCTGATGGATCTCCAATNAGGGCTGTAAAATCACCAATNACAAGAATTGCAGAATGACCNANNTCTTGAAAATCCCTTAATTTATTTAATACAACTGAATGACCAATATGCAAATCTGGTCTACTTGGATCACAACCTAATTTAATATTNAATGGAATTTTTGATTTAAAAGATAAANTTATTTTTTTTTCTAAGTTATCTAATGAAATAATTTCTTCTGTNCCNCTTGAAATAANATCTATTTGTTCTGAAATTTTTGGAAATTTTATCATTTNATTGTTTTTTTATTTTTTAATTCNCTATTNAAATCTCGCAAATGATCTCNTTCTGAAACCACCCTTTTTTTCTCNTAATTTTTTTTACTTCTAGAAATAGCAATCTCTAATTTTANATATTTNTTACTAAAATATAATTTCAATGGAATTAATGTCTTACCCTTTGATTTAACTTGATTAAATATTTTTAAAATTTCTTTTTTATGCAACAATAATTTTCTATTTCTATATGGATCATGACCTAAAAAACCTGTATGAGAATATTGACCAATATGCATTCCAATTATAAATATTTGATTTTTTTTTAAAATTGCATAACTATCTTTTAAATTAATTTTACCTTCCCTAATACTTTTNACCTCAGAACCTTGCAATTCTAATCCGGCTTCATATTTTTGAATTATTTCATAATCATGAAAAGCTTTTCTATTTATTGAAATAATTTTTGAATTTTCTTTCATTTTCAATTAATATTACTATATATTTTTATAGAAATTAGATTATATAATTTATAATAAGAAATAATAATAATTTGAAAATAAGTCTTAAAAATAAAAAAGCAATTGTTTGTGGTNGTACAAATGGNATTGGATATTCAATAGCTCAAAAATTTTCTGAACTTGGNGCAACAATAACACTTATTGCNAGAAATAAAAATAAATTAATAAAAACAAAAGAATCACTTTATGGNGATAATCATAATTTCATTTGCGCAAATTTTAGTNATCCAAATGAATTGCAAAAAAAAATTANNGAAAACAAAATTAATAAAAACTATTATTCTATTCTTNTTAATAATACTGGCGGACCACCTCCTGGNAAAATATCAGATATTAAAAATGAAGATTTTTTAGATTCTATTAATAAACATTTAATTTGCAATCATATTTTATTTAAAGCNGTNTATANAAATATGAAAAAAAATGATTTTGGNAGAATAATCAATATAATTTCNACATCTGTCAANGAACCTATTCCAAATTTAGGTTTNTCCAATACAACNAGAGGAGCAGTTGCTAGTTGGNCAAAAACTTTATCTAAAGAAATCGGTAANTATGGTATAACTGTTAATAANATTTTACCAAACAGTGTTAATACTTCAAGATTNAAAAATTTATTTNCAAGTATGGCAAAAAATGAAAATACAAATTATTTAAATATTAAACAAAANTGGACAGAAAATATACCGNNGGGAAGAATAGCTGAACCTGANGAAATAGCTTANNTAGCTGCTTTTTTAGTTTCAAAATATGCTAGCTANATAAATGGAATAAATTTGCCAATTGATGGAGGNAAACTTAGTTCTTTTTAACNTNNCTAATTTNTTTTATTTGNTNTAAAATATTTTCTTTTGGNAGCAAATGTTTAANAATTTCATCTTTCAAAATTGACTTTTTAAAAATCTCTTCAACATCACTAATTNTNACATTAACATACCATATNCCTTTTGGATAAATCACAANAANTGGACCAAATTCACATAAGTTNAAACAACCTGATTTATTTGACCTAATTTGATCATTCAAATTATTTTCTTTTAANAGTTGTACAAACTTAAATCTAATTTGATCACTATCTTTTNTTCCNCAACTGCATTTAGATTNTTTTTCTCTATAATTTGTGCATACNAAAATATGCTTATCATAAATCATTTTTTTNAAAAATAACGTTCTAAACTATATTTACCAGAACCAAAAATTACNAATGTNAATAAAATCAAAATATAAAGCATTGGTTTTTCNGGNAATTCTCCTTCAACNATATCACCAACNCATACNACAAACATAGTAAAAGAAAGTATTAGAGAACTTGGAANAGNNAAAATACCAAGCAAAATAAATAAACAACCAACTGACTCTGATAACATNGCCATAAANCCCCAAAAAGTTGGAAAAAAATNTATNCCAAAAACTTCCATGGCNCCTCCAAGACTTTTCCATCTATCAGGNCCACCAANNACNTTTCCTAATCCATGNTAAAAAAACATTAAATATGCNGTAAATATTCTAAGAATCAATANATATAAATCATTACGNTTNTTAATGATTTTTTCAAAANTNTCATTCATTTTCATTATCCCCCTCTTTAATTTCATCAAAATCAGCTTCAATTAAATCTTCANTNTTAATAAAAANTTTNTTANTATTTTTTTTTATATCATTTTTTTTATTAAACCTTATAAAAAAGAAAGCTNCCCTTTATTAATCTATAAAATAAATANCCAATTAAAAAAANAATAAATAAATTCATAACTANAAGTTAGAACTAGGATTAAAAAATTTTGTNCCACTTACTGGTTGACGAATNTAAGAAATTAATTCTTCNAGATCTTTTTTATTATTAACAAAATCAATATCATTTGTATTAATNATTAATAANGGACTTTTTTGATATCTAAAAAAATATTCATTGTAAACTTCATTTANAGCTTCNATATAATCTGGTGAAATTTTNTTTTCAAAATCTCTACCTCTTTTTGATATTCTTTTNATTAGNGTTGAAGTATCAGCTTGTAAATATATTACAATATCAGGTTGAATTATATTTTTTCTCTAAAATTTTTGCAACTGAATCATATAANGACATTTCTTTATCATCTAAATTTAAAGACGCAAANAATCTGTCTTTAATAAACATATAGTCTGTAATTACTAATTTATTAAATACATTGGTTTGTCTTAAATCATTTTGTTGTCTATATCTACTTAATAAAAAAAATAATTGAGTTTGAAAAGCATATCTTTCAGGGTCATTATAAAATTCACTTAAAAAAGGATTCTCATCAAATTTTTCCATAACTAGTTTTGCATTTAATTTTTCTTCTAATAAATTAGCCAAACTAGTCTTTCCTACACCTATAACACCCTCAATAGCTAAATAATATAAATTATTCATGAATTAATGATTGTAATTTTTTGATTTTTACATTTATTTAATTTATTTATCAATGGAATTCCATGATTAGGGCATTTTTTTTGTGAAGAAATTTCTAATAATGGCTCTAAAACAAATCTTCTTTTAAAATATTCTGGATGAGGAATTATTAAATTTTTTGAATTCATAATTAAATTATTAAAAAAAATAATATCAATATCTAAAATTCTTGGCATATTTTTTTTTTTATTTTTTTTTCTTCCATGATTTAATTCAATAATTTTCAATAAATCTAATAATTTTATAGGAGATAAATTAGTTGCAATTTTAATAGCACAATTAACAAAATTTTTTTGATTAATAAAACCAATTGGTTCACTGTCATAAAATGAAGATATTTTATTGACTTTACAATTTTTATTTACATTAAGATTATGAATTGCGGAATTTAAAATATTAATTGAGTTTCCAATATTTGAACCGAGACTTAAATAAACATTATTTTTCAAAATTATAATTTTATTTCATTTATTTATTTCTATTTCAACAGAATCAATTAAACCATTAACTGGAGGATTAATTTTTCTTATTATTAATTTTATTTCTTTTATAGGAAATGAAGAAATCAAATCATCACAAATTTTATATCCTAGAGTTTCAATAAGATTATAATCTGAAGAATAAAATGAATCATAAATTTTTTTATAAATTTTAGAATAATCTATAGTATGATTTAAATCATCGGTTAAATAAGATTTGTCAATATCAGAATGAAATTCTAAATCTATTTCAAAAGTTCCGCCTCTTTTTTTTTCAGAAATACTAACCCCATGTTTTCCAAAAAATCTTATTTTTTTCATTCTAATTATTGTCATGATGATTAATAATTTACTAGGATATCTCTATTAAGACAATAATAACTAAAAAAGGCTTCNAAATTAAATTTAGAAGCCTTANTAGATNGATTAGATNCGTGTGGAAAATCAATNNTTACATCATTCCACCCATTCCACCCATTCCACCCATTCCACCCATATCACCACCAGGCATTGGNGGCATAGGAGCTTCTTTTTCAGGNATNTCTGAAATAACTGCTTCTGTTGTAAGAAGAAGACCAGAAATTGATGCAGCATTTTGTACTGCAACTCTAGTTACTTTAGTTGGATCAATNATNCCTGCTTCAAACATTTGNACATANTCCTCAGAATAAGCATTAAANCCTTCGTCATTTTTACTNTCTTTTACTTTTTGAACAACGATTGATGGTTCATGTCCAGCATTACCAGCTATTTGTCTTAATGGTTCTTCTAAAGCTCTTAAAACTATATTAGCGCCTACCATTTGTTCATCAGATAATTTCATTTTTGAAACCTTATCTAATGTTCTAATTAGAGCAACGCCTCCACCAGGAACAATACCTTCTTCAACAGCAGCTCTAGTTGCATGAAGTGCATCTTCAACTCTAGCCTTTTTTTCCTTCATTTCCACTTCAGTAGATGCTCCAACATTCAATACAGCAACACCTCCAGATAATTTAGCTAATCTTTCTTGAAGTTTTTCTTTATCATAATCAGATGAACTTTTTTCAATTTGCACTTTAATCTCATTTATTCTTGCTTTTATTTTATCAAGATCACCTGCACCTGATACTACTGTAGTATTATCTTTATCCATTACTATTCTTTTAGCGGAACCTAAATATGCCATTGTTGCATTTTCTAGTTTATAGCCTTGTTCCTCTGAAATCACAGTACCTCCAGTTAAAACAGCAATATCTTCAAGCATAGCTTTTCTTCTATCACCAAAACCAGGAGCCTTAACTGCAGCTACTTTTAAAGTTCCTCTTAATTTATTAACAACTAAGGTAGCAATTGCTTCTCCTTCAACATCTTCAGCAATAATAAGCAATGCTTTCCCAGCTTGTGATGTTTTTTCTAAAATTGGAAGTAAGTCTTTCATTGCACTTATTTTCTTATCATAAATTAAAATTGCAGGGTCCTCAAGATCAGACTCCATATTATCAGAGTTAGTGATAAAATAAGGTGATAAATAACCTCTGTCAAATTGCATACCTTCTACAACTTCAAGAGTCGTTTCTGTTGATTTCGCTTCCTCAACAGTTATAACACCGTCCTTACCAACTTTTTCCATTGCATCAGCAATTAAGTCTCCAATTTCAGGATCATTATTTGCAGAAATTGATGCAACTTGAGCAATTTCAGTTTTTCCAGGTAAATCTTTGCTTTGTGATTTTAAACCATCAACAACTACTTGAACAGCAGCATCAATACCTCTTTTTATTTCCATTGGGCTTGCTCCAGCAGTTACATTTTTCATTCCTTCACGAACTATTGCTTGTGCAAGGATTGTAGCTGTTGTAGTACCATCACCAGCAACGTCAGAAGTTTTAGAAGCAACCTCTCTTACCATTTGAGCTCCCATATTTTCAACACTGTCCTGAAGCTCAACTTCTTTTGCTACAGTAACACCATCTTTAGTAGATGTTGGTGCACCGAATTTTTTTTCAATAACAACATTACGACCCCTAGGTCCTAAAGTAACCTTAACTGCATTTGCTAACTTATCAACTCCAGATTTAAGTTTAGCTCTTGCATCGGAATCATATTCAATTTGCTTAGCCATTAATTTTTTCTCCTAGATTTTATTTGATATTAAAGTATTGCGAGAACATCGCTCTCACGCATAATTGTATATTCCGAACCATTAATTGTAACCTCAGTTCCAGAATATTTTCCATATAATATTGAATCACCAACTTTGAGAGTTGGTTTAACGAGAGTACCAGAATCGCTTACTTTACCAGTTCCAACTGCTACTACTTTTCCTTGTTGAGGTTTTTCTTGTGCAGTATCTGGTAAAATTATACCCCCAGAAGATACTTCTTCTGCAGGAGCAGCCTCAATAACAACTCTATCTGACAAAGGCTGAATCTTAAGTGCCATGTTTTTCTTTCTCCTTTTTAAATTACTAAATGATTTAAGCTTGGAAATTTAACAATCTTTTTACTGTCTAACAACGGTTTTATCTAAGTTCCTAAGTCTGCTTTTTTTAGATATTCTTTTTGTTCAAATGTAGAACTTTTTAATATAATCCCATTTTCTTCTAAAGCATATCTTGCAACCATCTCATCAATATTATTAGGAACAGAATAAACATCTGGTATTTTAAATGAATTTTTAGATAATATATTTGAATTTGATTTAACTAAATATTCAACGCAAAGTGCATGAAGTGAGAAACTACCATCCATAATTTCTATAGGATGCCCATGAGCTGTGGGTCTAGATAAATTTACCAACCTACCTTCTGATAATAATAAAATACTTTTACCATTTTTTAATTTATACCTAACTAAGTTTGGACTAACCTGTTCTTGTGATTTACTCATATTTTTTAATGAAACCACATCTATCTCATGGTCAAAATGTCCAGCATTAGCTAAAATTGCATTATCTTTCATATCTTTAATGTGATGTTTCGAAATCACATCTTTACTTCCTGTTGCTGTAATAAAAATATCTCCTTCATTAGATGCATCTTCCATTGATGATACCCAATTACCATCATATAAAGCCTCTAATCCCTTATGATACCCTGACTTACCTTTGTTATTTAAAAGACCAGTAGTTTCAACAACAATAACTCTTGCACCCATTCCTCTAAATCGCGTTGCTAGGCCCCTACCAACTCTACCATAACCAACAATTACAATAGTTTTACCAGCTATTAAAATATTAGTAGCAGAAACAATACCTTCAATAACACTTTGACCACTACCATATCTATTATCAAACAAATATTTTGAATAAGCATTATTTAAATCAATCACAGGTACTTTTAATTCATTTTTTTCTTTCATTGCTTTTAATCTAATTGATCCAGTAGATGTTTCTTCACAACCTCCAATAAAATTTTTCAATAAAGCAGGAAATTTAAAATGCATTCGATATAGCAGATCACCTCCATCATCAAGTGTAATTTTTGGAACAGTTCTAATAACAGATTCAAGACAATTGTAATATTCCTCATCAGTTTCATTTGACCATGCAAAAATTTCCATATTTTCTGATAAAGCGGCAGCTACTCCATCATCAGTACTCAAAGGATTACAGCTACTAGCAGAAATATCAGCTCCACCAGCTTGAAGAGTCTTTAAAAAAACAGCTGTTTTAGAATCAAGATGCATTGACACCCCAATATTTATTCCAACAAATGGTTTTTCCTTTTGGAACTTTTTTCTTATTCGTTTTAATATTGGCATATTATCTTTTGCCCATTGAATTGCGCTTATGCCATCATTGATTAAGTTATTGTCTTTTATTTTACTCATGAACCTGTACTTCCAAAACCTCCTTCACCTCTTGAAGAGTCAGATAATTTATCAACAATTTCCAATTCGAGTGGATCTCCAGTGATTGACATTATTTGAAAAAGCCTTCTTCCTTTTTCTAACTCAAATTTTTTTTCTGAAATATTATCACAGCAGGCTATTATTTCGCCTCTATAACCTGCATCAATTAAACCAATAGAATTAGATAATCGAAGAGGTGTTTTCGAAATACTTGATCTGGGAAGTAAGAAATATGGTTTATCTTCAAGCTCACAAGATACATTCATATGAATTGGTAGAGTTTGCTTTGGTTCAAAAACTATTTTATTGGGAATGAATAAATCTATACCAGCATCACCTTTATGAAAATGACCGTGATTCAAATAATATTTCTTAATATCATTATCAAAAGGCTTAATTTTTAGTTTCATTTAAATTTGAAAAAATTATTTTTCATTTTTATTGTATATTGTTCTGATTGGAAAAGGAATTTCAATTCCTTCTAATTTAAACCTTTTGTGTAATCTTTTTATGAACTCATGAGTAACTGACCACTGACCACTATAATCAATTGCACCGATAAATACTCTAAAATCAATACTTGATTCTCCAAAGTTGAGAAATGTAACACCAGGTTTATAATTTTTATTTGCTCCTTCAACATCATTAATAACTTGTTTTGCAACGTCTATCACAACTCTTTCTACTTTATCAAGGTCACTATCATAACTTACTCCACATGAAATTCTTGCAGTTAAATGCTTAACAGGAACATCAAAGTTTGTAATTATTGCTGTGGATAATTTTGAATTAGGAACGACTAGCATATTATTTGTCCTGTCTCTGATAGTTGTATTTCTCCAAGTTATATTTTCAATTACTCCCCTTTGTAAAGTGTCAAGTTCAACTAAATCTCCAGGAATTACTTTTCTAGAAAGAAGAATATGTAAACCCGCAAAAAGATCTGACAAAGTATCTTTTAAAGCTAATGAAATTGCTAAACCACCCACACCAAGAGCAGTTAAAACAGGAGCTATTGAAATTCCAAAATTTTGAAAAACAATCAATAAACCCATTGAAACAATAATGATTCTAAATAAATTAGAAAACATTGTGGTTGAAGGAAAAGATTTATTGTTTGAGGCAAATAATTCTAATATTTTTACAGAAACATTTGAAACTGAAATAGAAATTGACAAAACTATAACAGCTATGTTTAAATTTAAAGCAAAATCTAAAATATTACTTTGAAATGGAAGTTGTGATAAACTTAAATATATACCAAACAATACAAACCAAAATAAAATAGAGTTTTCAAATGAATCAAAAATTATATTATCAATTTTCCAATTAGTTTTATCTACTAATCTTTTTACTTTTGAATGAATATACTTTTTAAAAATTAAACCTATTAGGGGTAATACTATAAGCGGTAATATAGATGGGGATATATTTATTAAATATGAAAGGTCAAATGAATTGAAAAAATCCATAAGAAAATCTAAAAAAAATTAAAACAAGTTAAAATATATAAATTATTAACCTGCAAAAATTGTTAAATCAGTACCATCAAGGGAAGATTCATATTTTTTTAGTGATCTCGTAGCTGGCCCAGTTACAACTTCTCCAGAGGTGTTAAATTCAGAACCATGACTAGAACATAATGAAATACCATCTTGAAATGAATTAATAGATGCACCGGAATGAGTGCAACTTCTTGAAAAAACAACAATCTCAGATTCTGAAACTCTTAGGATAAGCAAACCAGAAGAATCAATTTCATTTCCAGAAGTCACTACAGAAAGACCAACAGTTTGTAGTGGCAACAAAGATTCATTGGTTAAATCAAATATAAATGAGATTCTATCATTAACAACGACTTCTTCAATTTCGGCTTCTGAAACAGGATTTCCAGAATCAGAACATGCAGTCATATTTAATATACTTAGAGGGACTGCNGTGACAGCAGCGCACTGGCAAGATTTTTTTATAAATACTCTACGGTTCATAAGCTATATTACACAAAAAAAATTAATATTCCAAATAAAAAAAGAACGATATGGACGATTTATTCAGAAGCATCCTGTTAAATTCTTAAAAACAAAAAAAGGTAATATTATATATAAGAAACCATCTCTAATAAGATAATAAAAAAAAATAATTAGAACAATTAAGAAGCCTTTTTTTTTAAAAAGAAGTCTAATACCACCTTCTTTATATATTTTTTTTAACTCATCAAAAACATTATTTATTTTTGAGAAAAAATTCATTATTTATAAATGTTTTCAATCATCTAAAAGGTTGTTTCTAAATTTTTCAAGCAGCTTATCNTCTTCTTTAATTTGAGATCTTTTATAAGCATACTTTAAAGCTTCTGGAAAAGGAAATTCTCTTAGTTCTGGTTGAGAATAAAAATCATCAATCCATATGATAAATTTTGACATTGGAGTTGAATCTAATAAATCAAAAATATTGTAAGCTAGTTCAGCTCTTTCCTCATAATAATATTTTGAAAAACCACCTCTTCCAACATCATCAATAAGAAATTTGTGTGTGTCGTAGACCTGTGTAAGATATGCAAAAAGATAAATTTCTTTATCTTTTTTATCCAATGTTTTCCAATAAAGCGGAATTGGAGAATAATCTGCTTGAGAAAATCCAATTGAAACGAAAAACATAATCACTAAAAAATTCTTAATTATTTTCATTTATTTTAGCTTCCTCTTCTTCTTTTTCAATTAATCTTACAAGTTTATCAATTGCTTCATCTTCTTTTAATCTACCAACTTTTTTCCCATCTTTGTACAAAAGCCCACCATCTTTACCAAAAGCAACTCCNAGGTCAGCATGAGTAGCCTCACCAGGACCATTAACAGCACAACCCATTAATGCTAAAGACATGGGTTTTTTAATATGAGCTAACTTTTGTTCAACTTCTCCAGCTATTTTAAATAAATCCACCTCTAATCTTCCACATGTTGGACAAGCAATAATTGTAACACCTCTACTAGCTAAACCTAATGATTTTAATATTTCAAAACCCACTTTGACTTCCTCAACAGAATCATCAGTTAAACTAACACGAATTGTATCTCCAATACCATCTTTTAATAAGGAACCCAAACCTATTGATGATTTAATACTACCACTTTTTGCAGGACCAGCTTCAGTAACACCTAGATGTAAAGGATAATCATATTTTTCTGAAAACAGTTGATAAGATTCTATCATCAATCTTACATCAGATGCTTTTAATGATACTATTATATCATTAAAATCAAATTCTTGACAAATTTTAATGTGTTTCTCAGCACTTTCAACCATAGCCTCCGCAGTTGGATATCCATATTTTTCAAGAAGATCTCTTTCTAAACTTCCTGCGTTAACTCCAATTCTAATAGGTAAATTATGTTTTTTTACTTTATTTAAAACAGTCTCAACTCTTTCTCGATTACCAATATTCCCTGGATTAATTCTTATTTTATCTGCTCCATAATCAACAGCTAATAATGCCATCTCATAGTTGAAATGAATATCTGCAACTATTGGAATATCGATTTTTTTCTTATATACTTCTATTGCCTTGGCGGATTTTTCATCAGGAACTGTTACTCTAACAACTTGACAACCAGCCTCAATTAATGAGTCCATTTCTTTTAATGTTTTTTCAATATCATATGTTTTATTAACCGTCATAGATTGAACAGAAATAGGTGCATCTCCTCCAATGAAAATATCACCCACCTGCACTTTTCTAGTTTTACGTCTAATTATTGGATTTTTTGATTCCATACAGTCTAAAATTATGACATCCTCTTAGAAAAACAAAGAAATGACTAATTATTTTAAGTTTAAATATGGTTCTTGTAGATATTTTTTTGACAATTCTATAGCCATTGTATAATTATCCAATTTAATAACTTCTTTATAATCTAATTTTGCTAAACTTCTTTTATTTTTTAAATCCAAAATATTTCCTCTTAATAAAAACGCATATCCAAGTTGAGTGTCCAACTCTGCACTATAATTTAAAATACAATCATTTACTAATTCTAAAGACTTATCTAAATCACCATTTATAAAATATATTAAAGCTTTTTGATAGTCGAGTAATGGATGCCAATAAATATTCGTGAATTCAGGTAAATCAATTAATATTTCACGACATAATTCAAGATTAATTTTAGCTTTATCTAATCTACCTAAAAGAATTAAACTTTCTGTATACATAAATTGATTATATATACTATTTGGAAATTCATCTCTTAACTTTTGGGATAAATTTTTCGCTTTTTCAAAATCTTGATCCATCCACAGATATATATATGCTAAAGTTTGACTTGATTCAATTTTTGCAAAATCCCCATCATTAACCGATTTTGTCATTTGTCTTATACCTAAACTCACATCAGGTTCAATACCAGCAATCTTCGCAAAAAATTGAGTAAAACCAGACATTTTCCCAGCAAAATAGTTTAAAATACCTATTGGGAAAAGTGCATCACTGTATTCAGGGTATTTACTATTTAGAGACTTTATAGATGAATACCCTTTTATACCTTCAACAACAACATTTATCCACTCTTTTTTTCCAAGATGCACTCTTGCCTTTAATCCTAAAGTAGAAGCGTAATAAAGATGAATTTCTTTATCATTAGGAAATTGTTCAATTAAAACTTCATATGTTGGAACAATGATTTCTAAAGATTCGGATAAAACTTTATAACTCTTGTCTATACCGTCATATGCTCTGGAATGAAGCCATTTTGAAACTGCCCATGTAAAATGTACAGATGGGTGAAATGGAAATTCATTTTTAGCCTCATCGAGTATTTTTACAGATTTATTAAATTCATAATTGTAAAAAGCATTAATTCCCTCCCAAACTTTATCATTTCCATTATTTGAAGACAATATAGTTAAAGAAAAAAATATAAAGAGGATTAAACTCTTCATGAATTATNATTATCTTAATTAGAACTTTTATTTGCTAGTAAGAGCCAACCTTTAGCAGCATTTTGACTAGAATTTAATTGAAGACTATTTTCCCAAGCAGAAATAGCCATTTGCTTTTCACCCATATACCAATAAGTAGCACCTAAACCATTGTATGAATCATAATCATTGGGAATAATATCCATCGCATCATGATAAGATTTAATAGCAAGTTTATAGAAACCATTCTCAGTATAATANTTTGCAGCAGTTTTAAGAGCACTNGGAAGCCAAATTGAACTGTTTGAATTAACAGATAATGCATTTGAGAATGAACGCCTACTTAAATCACTAAAACCTTTTCTATCATATTCTAAACTTAAAATATAATAAACTTCAGGTAATAATTTTTTTACCTCAGTATGATTAGGAGATAATTTAAGTAAATCTTCCCAAACTGTTGCAGCTTTTGCCCATTCAAAACCATTGAAATAGCTTAATCCTATTTTATTAATTAAAGANACATTCATTGGGTCATTTTCAAGAATTGAATTATATACAATAGAACTATAAACATAATTAGATTCTGCAAAATGAATGTCACCTAATGCAATTGACGGTCTTATATCAGACTTATCTATTTTAATTGCATTTTTATATTCTACTTTTGCTTCCTCAATCTTACCTAAAGCTTCAAGTGATTTTCCTTTGTAATAGGTCAAAGATGAACTTTCAGAAAATTCTTTTTGATTTTCTATCGAAAATTCAATCAAACCTGGAAAATCTTCTTTATTAAAAAACTCCCTAGTTTTATTTAATATTTGTGCTGAACCATCAGGGTTATTTTCAATTGAATGATTTATAAGATCATCTACTAAAAGTTGTGGTAATGAATTCTTTCCATAAATAGATAAAGCTTCAAGTGTAGGTTTATGATTAGGATTTAAATTAAGTGCTTCTTTAAATGCAAATCCAGCATTGTTTTTTTGACCCATTTTAGAATAGAGAGTGCCTAAAAAATAATGGTAATCTGGCTCTTCTGGATTTTTTTCTATCATTCCAAGATAGATATTTTTTGCTTCTAAAAAATCTCCATTTCTTTCATACTCAATAGCTAAGTCTCTTTGAATTCTTCTATCCTCAGGTTTATTAACAATATTAATATTAATTGATTTTAAACGTTCATTTCTTTTTTCATCTGGGGTTTTATCATTGACAGGCTTTAAATTCATAGTTGCAATTTTCATTTTTCTCATCGATGATTCAAATTCATTAGAAATCTGAAAAAATTCTTTAGACAATTTATACGGGCTTGGTATAGGTTTATTATTTGAAGCTAAAGATTTAGCATTTTTATTTTTTGTGGACTTAGTTTGTTGTTTTTTAACAATTGGTAATAATCTCTTAATATAATTTTGCGAAGTTTTTGATGGAAATAATTTATGTGCTTTTCTAAAGTCACTTAACGCTTCAGAGTATTTTTTTTGTTTAATTCTAGATTTTCCACGAGCAATAAATTTTGCTGCTCTTGATTTATTTGAAGAGGATGTTGAAGATTTTAATTGTTTAGATTTTGAAGACGATTTTTTTTTCGAATTTTGTGCAAAGGAAACATCTGAAAAAGCACCAAATAACAGAAAAATAAAAAAAGTAAAAACAAAACCTCGGATGATTTGCTTCATTATTTTAAATACCTTACGAAATATACATTTATTAAGTATAAAAGTTTTAATTTACAACTATAAATATTATGTCATTTAAAATTATAAAAAAAGGAATCATTTTAATAGCTTTTCTTACATATGGAGTTAAGTGTCAATCAAATTTAATTGGAATGGAATTTAGCGAAAAAGAAAATGGCACATTTATAATATTAAAATTTGATAATAAAATTAAAAAAAATGATGTAACTGCATGGTTTCAAGACTCAGGTTGGTTTTATGTAACAGTTCACAATGTTAATTTAGACTCAACTAAAAGATGGCCTTTTAAAAAAACTGGCAATATTTTAAATATTCAAACAAGACAAATCGGGGAATCATCCCAAATAGATTTTAAATTGAAAAATAAAATTGAAGATTTTGATTTTTTTATTTTGAATGAAAATCAAATGAACCTATCTTTAAGATATCCACTTTCAGAAACTCTTGCTATTATTGATAGTATAACCTCTGACATTGGAATTATATCAAGCCTTGATACTAGAGTTAAAAATAAATGGTTTAGTCAAAATCGATTTACATTTTTATTATTAGGTTCAACTTTAATTTCAAAAGGTATTATTAGGTCTAATGATAAAGAAATCATTCTAGGTTTAATTTTGACAATGATGAATTATATATTTTTGAATTAAAATGAGTGAATATATTTACTATGGTTTTTTTTATGTTTTGGGAATTATATTTTTTTCTTTTTTTTTAAGAATAAAAACAAAGATTAAAAAAAATAAAAAAATTAATAAAAAAGTATATTCTGAAATGGCCAAAAAAATTAAAGAAGATGCAAAAAGTCATAGAGAAATACGTGATAATAAATTATAAATCATTCATCATCTTTTTTTTATTATACTTTAACTTTTTAGATGGAAATAATAAAAGTCAAATTAAATCTGAATTTTTAAAAGACAATAAATGTGGTTTTTTTCATTTTAATCAAAATCTAAATCATGTAGAAAAAAAAGATAAAAAACTCTACAAAAATTTTAGCAATTCATTTATAAATCAAATTCGCCCACAAAATAATAACCAATTTTTAGATACTGAATATTTTAGAATTCATTATGCATTAAATGGACCAAACGCTGTTGATCCAACTGATGAAAATTTCAATGACATTCCTGATTTTATAGATAATCTAGCAAATGCTGCTGATTACACATATGAAGTTTTAATTAATAACTTAAATTACAACAAACCTCCATCTGATGGTTGGCAAGAAAACAATGGAGGAAGTGGTGCTTATGATATATACGTCAATGATTTAAATTTTGTTTTTTATGGGTACACAACTCCAGAAAATTTATCCAATTCATTTAATGGTGATAATGAAAATTCTCCACAAAATGAAAAAAATTCGGTAACCAGTTATATCGTAATTAATAATGATTTAGAATCAATGAATTGTGAAAATTTTGATTGTGTTAAAACTACTTTTGCACATGAGTTTTTTCATGCAATTCAACTAGGTTATGACTCACGAGATCAACTTTGGTTTCTTGAAGCAACAGCCACTTGGGTCGAAGATGAGGTTTTTGATGAAATTAATGATAATTACCAATATTTAAAATTCTGGATGGAAATACCGCATGTAGCACTGGACAAACATAGATCTCCATATTGGTACGGGAGTTGGATTTTTTTTAGATATATTTCTGAACACTTAGGTGGTCCTGAAACTATAAGAGAAATTTTTAATCAAAGCATAGTAGATGACAATTCTATAGATAATTTCAATTTGGAAACAATTGATAAAATTTTAAAATCCAAAGGTTCTTCTTTTCGTGAGATATTAAACAAAATGTCAATTGCAAACTATTTACTAACTTCAAATTCGAACTTAACTGAATTTAATTATGAAGAAGCCGATCAATACAGAGAATATGGAATTGAACCTCACATTCATCAATCTCTTGGAATTAATTCAACCAATACTTTGATTGAATATTTTGGCCCATCTTTTATGCACAATTCCTCACATTATATCAACCTAAGTTTAAATAACGAAATTAATAACTTAGAAATAGACTTTTCCACATTAGAAAATTCAAATATGAGTGCTTATTTAATTTCAAATAGAACTTCAAATAATTTAAACATACACAGAATAAGAAGCTCTACTCCAGTTCCTATATATAAAGGGAATAATTTATTATCCATTATTTTAACTACTGATTCTGTAAGTTATTTTGATTATCATTATTCAATCAAATTAAAAACTGATATTAAATTTCCCACTTCACTTTATATAGATTATAATTTTCCTAATCCATTTAATAATTTTACTTGGATTCGTTTTTTCATTCCAGTATATGAAAATATATCTCTCTCAATCATTGATATAAATGGAAGAAAAGTTAAAGATATTCCTATAGATAGATTTCAAGTTGGTTATAATGAATTAAAAGTGGATACAAGTAATTTAACATCTGGTATTTATTTTTTTAAACTTGATGGAGAAACTAACAGTATTTCAAAAAAAATTACATTAATCAAATGAAATCTCACCTGAAGAATATAATTCTACTAAACTATCATATCCTCCAATTGATTTACCATTAATCACAATTTGAGGAACAGTTAAACCACCTGTAATCTCTTTTAATTGGTCTCTACTCATATCTATTTTTTCAATATCAATCTCTTCAATTGGAATATTTCTTTCATTAAAAAATCTTTTAGCATAAATACATGAAGGACACCAACTAGTTGTATACATAATTATTTTCATCATAATAATTTTACTCTTAAACTTTAATTTTAAGCAAATCGCTCCAATCCGTTGTATATCTAGGTGATAGATTTTCTTTTTTTAAGCTCCATTTTCTATTGATACCATGTCCTAATAGTCTAATTTTATCTCTTCCCATAGCATCATTTATAGAATCTACAGCATCATATAAAACTCGTTGTTTTTCTGTTATTTGATGATTGTTAAAAATATTTAATTGAATTTGATTCGCAGGTACAATATCTCCAACTATAACACCAGATTTTTTATATTCTAAATCTTTAATATAAATTGATTCTAAAATCTTAACAGCAATATTAACTAAATAAATTGTATTATTAGTTGGTAAATCTATAATTTTTGATTGATATCCATGGTAATATGATTTTGGATTATCAAATCGATTAGTTTGAATTGAAACACTTATATATCTTGCACAACTGCTTTGTCTCCTAAGTTTTTCAGCACATCTTGTTGCATGAGCAACAATTGATTCTTTAATTAATTTAAAATCTTTAATCTTTTTTCCAAATGATCTGGAAGTACAAATATTTTTTTTTCTGTTTTTATATATTTCTAAAGATATTTTTTTATGACCTTTAAGTTCTTCTTGAGTTTTTAATCCAACAATAGTCATATTATTTAAAACCCAATTTTTATCCAAACAAATAAAATCATAAGCTGTTTTAATGCCATTTGAATATAACATTTTAGAATAACGTGATCCTACACCCCATATTTCTGATATTGGTAAATTTTTTAAAGAATGAATTGTATCATTATAATTAAACAATCCAAATATGCCAGAATTAGTCTTTCTTTTCGCTATATAATTTGCAACTTTAGCTAATGTCTTAGTAGGCCCAATACCAATAGATATGGGAATACCAGTCCATTTTTTTACAGTTGATTTCATATCTAAAGCTAATGCTGTAGGATTTTTAATACCTGTAAAATTCATAAATGCTTCGTCAATACTATATATTTCTATTTCTGGAGACATTTTACTTAACAAAGACATTACTCTAGATGACATATCACCATAAAGAGCAAAGTTCGTAGAATAAACGTAAACATTGTTTTTAATAATGATATCTCTAACTTTAAAAACAGGAACTCCCATTTTAATTCCAAGTTTCTTTGCTTCATTACTCCTTGCAATAACACAACCATCATTATTAGACAAAACAATAACAGGCTTATTATTTAAAACCGGGTTAAAAACTCTTTCGCAAGAAGCATAAAAATTATTACAATCCGCTAATGCTATCATCGATTACTATGAATAGTATGTGTAACTACTCCCCAAATTTCAAATTCCATTTCATCAGTTATATTAATATCAGGATAATTCTCTGTTTTACTTTCAGCTCTCAGACAAATTCTTTGATCTTTAATAATGTATTTTTTTACTGTAAACTCTCCATTAACTATAGCGACTACAATATCATTATTTTTAGGATTTAATGATTTATCTACAACCAATAAATCTTTATCATTTATTCCAGCTTTTTCCATAGAAACGCCTTTTGCTATAATAAAAAAAGTTGCAACTGGGTTTTTTACTAAATATTTATGCAAATTCAAATCCATATCAAGATAGTCATCTGCTGGTGAGGGGAAACCTGCAGAAACACCACCCTCATATATAGGTAATTTTTTTAAAATATCACCCTTATTACCATAGAATATTATTTGTTCATTTTTATTTTTTTTCATTTGTTGTATATAATTGTCCACAAGCAGCATTTACATCTTTTCCTTGGCTCCACCTAACTGTTATAATAGTACTTTTGCTTCTAATATTATTGATAAAATTATTAATCTCATACTCTGTAGGCCTCTTGAAACTCTCTCCTTTGATAGGATTGTAAGGAATTACATTAAGTTTACAATCCAATGATTTAATAATTTTAGCAAGCCTTATAGCATCTTCATAAGTATCATTTACACCTGATATAAGCACATATTCAATCATCGCAGGTCTTTTCAACTTATCACTATAATCTTTCAAAGCATCTAAACATGATTTGAGATTGTACTTTTTATTAATTGGCATAAGTTTACTTCGCTCAAAATCATTTGTAGCATTAAGACTAAAGGCAATATTGTATGGATGTTTCTCTTTTGTATATTGCCTAATTTTTTTTACCATACCAACAGTTGATATTGTAATTTTTCTTGCTCCTATATTTAATCCTTTTTGATCATGAATGATATCAGCTGCTTTAATTACATTATTATAATTCATCATAGGTTCACCCATACCCATAAAAACAATATTAGTAATCTTTTGCTTTGTTTCTTTTATAACAGATAAAAGCTGTCCCATAATTTCTGCAACTGTCAAATTTCTCAATATTCCCATTTTTGCTGTAGCGCAAAATTTGCAATCTAATGCACAGCCCACTTGTGAAGACAAACAAACTGTATTTCTTTTTTGCTCTGGTATAAAAACTGTTTCAATAGATAATCCATCATTTAATTTAAATAAAAACTTTATTGAAGAAGTTTCTTTTGATATTACACTATCAGATATCTTAGGAAGGTTCAAAAAAGCTGAATTCTCAATATTTGATCTAAATCCTTTTGAGAGATTTGTCATTCGAGAGAATTTGATTTCATTATATTGGTAAATCCATGAAAAAATTTGATCTCCTCTATATGACTCTTCATTAATAGATTCAGCAAAACTCCTTAATTCATTTCGAGTCAATCCTATTAAGTTAACATTTGACATAAGTATTAGTCTTTAAAATCAAGAGGATTAATTATTATCTCTCTACGACCCTTAAAATAATCATATATAACATAACTTACCGAACTTAAAGGAATAAACCCTACTCCTTGTCTGTAAGCAGTAACTCCAGTACGAAATACTTTGTTAAAGTTATAAAATTCTTTTATTGCTCTGTAATTTAATAAAAAACCTAAGGAAGTAATTCCTAAACCTATTAAAGCTCCTTTTTTTACTGCTAAATCAGAAATAGAATTATCTAAATGTACTGATCTAATATCCCTGAGTTGTATTTCTTTTCTTAAACCATCTGATGAATTTTCATAAACAACTTTTGGATTATACATAAATAACTGATTTTGAAATTCCCTGTAATGAATAGTATCATTTTTGACTGTTCTTATAAAACCTCCTCTTCCAATAGCTTTTTTAAAAAAAGTATTTATTTGAGGGTCTATATAAAACAATTTCCCTTTCGTATTATGAATATATAAAATAGAATCTAATAGAAGAGATATTGCCACATTAGATCGCAAAACAATATTAACCGAATCATGTGTTATTTTTGACACATATCCATTTTCTGAACTACCATTTTTTAAAATAATTTCGTGATTAATTTCTCCTTTAGAAAATGAAGATAATATTAAAAACATTAATACTAAATGCTCTATTTTTTGTTTTATATTCATAATATAAATTACACTTAATATATTAATTTTTAATACTTTGGTTTGAAATAAAATTATGATAAAAAAATTAAGTCATATAATATTCATTTTAATTTTCACCTCATCAGTTCAGGGGCAATATAAAATAAGTTATAGATTAGGATTAGGTATTGGTTTCACAAAACCAGATAACTTTAATTCATCGTTATCATCAATTGAATTATCAAAAATTGGTTCTACTTGGTTTCCAATACATCATGATTTATCAATTAATATTTATCCATCATTAAGAATTGGTTATAAGAAATTATCTACTAAGCTAATAACATATAATAGGTCCTCAAATAATTATATTTTACCTATTATATTTCATGGAATAAACATTGAATCTTTTTTTACATTTAGAAAAAAATTTGAAATTAATTTTGGTCTTTCTCCTATGCTAGGAAATGCGAAATTTATAAATAATAAATTAACAGCTACAGATGAAAAACTTGGGATAGAAGGTAAAACAACTGCTGAAATCAAAAATTCTACATTCGGTTTTTATAGTTCAATAGGTCTAAGAATGTATTTAATGTCATTTCTT
>NZHL01000010.1 GCA_002691365.1 Fidelibacterota bacterium | reverse complement strand
AAACTTGTCCATTGGCTCTAGAAAAAAATGAGCCTTTTTTACCAATAGTAATAATAACGGTTTCAATTCCTTTNTTATGCAAAATATTAGAGGCTTCCNCNGCAGACTTTGAATCAACGACATCTACTCCAGTCATTTGACGAGCCTCTGTCCTATTTGGCGTAATAATATCAATGTTTTTAATTAAATCATTAGATAAACTTTGATATGGAGCTGGATTTAATATAAATAAAGAATTATAATTTTTTGATAAACTTGCAGCTTTTTCAATAACATCCATTGGAGTTTCTAATTGCGTTAGTATAACACTTGACTTGGACAATAAATCTTCTGAATTAACAATATCTTCAACATTTATATCAAAATTTGCACCTGAAGCTACTCCTATGCTATTTTGCCCTTCTTTGTCAACAAAGATAAATGCAACTCCTGATGGATTTTTATCTGATCTTTTAACATAATTAATATCAATAGATTCATTTTTTAAAATATCAGTAGCACTATCACCCAATTGATCATTTCCAACACAACCTACAAATGAAACATTTCCCCCTAATCTAGCAGCAGCAACTGCTTGATTGGCACCTTTTCCTCCAGGAGCTGTTGAAAATTGATTTCCAATTAGAGTTTCTCCAGGGAATGGTATTTTATCCAATTGCATTATCATATCTGTATTTGAACTGCCAATAACTGTTATTAATGACATNCTTTACCCTTGTCTTGATGNAATAATTAAAATTAAACCAATTAAAAAGAAAGCAAACATCATTGCAATCATGTTGTTAGTTCCTTTTGGAGCTTCTTTAAATTCTTTCCAAATGAACACACCCCAAAATGCTGCAACCATTGTAGCACCTTGACCAAGACCAAAAGAAATAGCAGGTCCTGCAACTCCAGAAGCTATAATATTAAANGTCATTCCTGTATTCCATATAAANCCACCTAAAACACCAATCATATGAAGCCTTAAACTACCCTGATTGAAATAAGCAGAGTATGTAGTTGGTTTACCTACTATAGGCTTATATATAATAAATGTATTTAAAACAAAATTTGATATAAAAATACCAAGAGTAAAAATAACTACTGCTGTATAAGGAGAAAGTTTCCCAGCTTCCATAGCAATTGATTCAGTTGGAACAACTGACATTGATTGAGCTACGAACCTATAGAAATTTCCTGCAAGCACACCTGCACCAACGGACAATAAAAGACCTTTACCAAATGATTTTGAAGAATCATTAGAAGAAGGCAATCTATTATAAGCTAATGCATCAATAATAATAGCAACAATTACAAAACCTACTCCACTAAACAATAAAATAGTAGCGTACTCATTAGGGGCTGAAATATAATTAGTCAAGACACCAAGAGCTAATGCAAGACCTATTGCAACTGGAAAAGCAACAGCCATCCCTAAAATTTCTAAAGCAGCGACAAGAAAGATATTTGAAAAATTAAATATAATACCACCTATAAATGCGCTAGTAAGACTATCGCTTGAAGCTTGATTAAGATCTTCTATAAATCCCCTACCCAAACCACCATTACTACCTAATGTAAAAGCATAAATCAAAGATATTATTAATAACCCTAAAACATAATCCCAATAAAATAATTGAGAAGGCCAATCTTTACTCGCTAATTTTTGTGTATTNGCCCATGANCCCCAACATATCATTGTCACAACGCACATTATAACTGCGAAAATATATGAATCAATTGTAAACATTATCTACCCCCCTAAATTGATAAGTGATTTTATTAAATCTATTTCTTTCTGATCAAAAGGGGTGCCATCTTTCCTAAAAATATCATGAAACCATAGGTCGGGATCATCCGTAGTATATAGAGAATCCCATTGAAAGACAGTATTTGTTTTACCCTTAACCAATCCCCAATTAATTGCACCAATATTATATTCTCTGAAAGTAGGTAGATGTGTTTCAAAAGTATTTCCACGAGTTCTTGCCACATATTCAGTACAAATTAATGGCCTACCATAAGAAAGGAGATTTGGTAATCGCTCCTCTTTAAAATTTTCAATTGAATTGTAATCNTGAAAAGTGATTATATCTGAATTGGCAGCTTGAAATTCATTAAAAATTTCAAAGTCTTCATTCCACTGCCAAAGGCCAACTGTAATAGGCTGTTCNACATTAGCTTCTCTCGCCCACTTCATTGATTCTGTAAGAAGNGGATAAGTTCGCATTAAAATCTTTATTTGCTCTTCTTTCGGTAATTCTTCATTATCAGCNTTATACATATTATTACCAGGTTCATTATAAAGATCCCACATTAAAACTTGCTCATGTGATCTAAAATGAATCATAATATCTTGCACAAAAGCTTTTAATACCGGAAATAAGGCTTTGTCATCAACAACTTCAGCTCCAGGATTTTCTACCCAACCTGAATTATGAGTACCAAAAACAGGNTCCGGCTGCTTACCTAAAATAGGTTCACCTATTCCAGGATGATGAGGAGCACAGTTATTACCCCAACAATCATCAAAGAATACAAACATGATCTTTATATCATGCTTTTTACAAATTGATAAAAAATCTTCGATTCTTTCTTTCATCTTTGTTGGATTTTTTACCCAAACCAAATAATGAAGATAAACTCTCATTACATTCATNCCTATATCATGAGCATAACCTANTTCTCGGTCNATAGTTTCGGGATCATAAGATTCCTCTTGCCAAAATTCTATTTGATTGATTGCAGTGCTTGGTGAAAAATTAGCTCCAATCATCCAATCTTGNTCAGCATACCAAGCATTTGCTTTGTCGGNTGACCATACTTTAGATTCAAGTGAATCTGAATTAGAACAAGACCAAATATTTAATGTTATAAGTGATAAAAAAATAAATTTTAAATAAGAATGTTTCATTGTATCGCCCTTAACTATTCACGAATTACCCTTCCAAGAAGTTTAAATTAATGATTTTTTAAATAGGTTGTTATGATTTTATTTGAGATTTTTCCAATTTTCAGGATAGCAAAGACTTTTATATTGGCAACGATTACAAATATTCACGTTTTCTATCATTGGAAAATTATCAATATTTGCAATATTTTTTTCATTATCAACAAGACTTGATTTCATTTCTTTAATACTTTTTCTGAGATATTTTTTAGTATCATGTATAGATTTAATATTTAGTTTAACTTTTACCGGTAAGTTGCTATATATNTAGACATCGAAGATTCTAATNAGGTCATAATTTTTATCCCATCGTTGATTTGCATACATGGCATATATNGATAATTGTCTTTCATCTTCTTGAACTTTTTGTCCAGTCTTCCAATCGTATATGTATATTTTACCATCNTGCTTCAAAGCAAAATCAAGATTTACATAAACTTTTGTATTCTCAAAATCAAATGAAGAAAGCTGTTCAATTGACAAAATATCAGAATTGGNAACTTGTTTAATAAATTTATAAGAATCTGAATCAAAAAAACCAGATATACATGTTTCTATCTTATCCTTCACTTTTAATAAATCTTCTCTAGATTGACCTACAGAATAATAGTGTTCAAATAAATTAGTAAAATCTTTAGGGGATTGTTTCCATTTTTTTTCTTTTGATTCATTCCAAGATCTNTTAAAACTATTAAGNGATTCTTTNAANACTTTATCTTTAGAAACNATAGATCCTTTTTTTAATTCTTTAAGTATGTTTTCAATCTGAAAATGAATAATAGAACCTATTAATTGAGGGATTGAAGTCATTTTTTTTAAGAGATATATTTTTTTTGTTAAATCATCACTTTTNGATAGCCATCCNCCCCAATGACCATAATATTGAAAATAATATTTTCGCTTACATGTTGAAAAAGATCTGGCTCTTGATGAAGACCATGAAAATTCNTTATTCATATCATTAAATTAATAAATAAAAAATTTTAAATAAATTGAATTAAAATTTTATATAAATACATATTACTATATACTTATCATATTTTATTATATAGTTAAAAAAAATATTTTAGATAAAAATATTGCTATTATTAAAATTATTAAATATTTGTTTAATTTTAATTCATAATTTAAATTATGTAAGTTTTTGTACTTAAAAACTTAATGTGGCTGAAATCACATCTTATTTGAAAATTATTTATTATTTTTTAAAAAACTTAAAGGATGAAACACACCAATGAAGTTCAATTTTATAAAAGTTCTCTTTTCAATATTTATTATTAATAACTTTTTATCAGCTCAAACTCAAGAAGTTGATAATTTTGTATCTTTTGCTCCACTTTCAAGCGAAATTATATATGGATATGCCAATGCTAGAAACGGTGAAGTTCTAGAAATGAATAGCAAAGGGAATGGTGTTGTGGCATTTAGATCACAATACGATCCATACGCTATACATGCTTCTTTATTTGATTCCAGTTCAAACTCATGGTCTAATCCTACAACCCTTCATACTAACCCTGCCGGAAGATCAATATCTTCAGAAACTGCTGTGAGCATTTCGGAAAATAATGATGCAGTTGTTACATGGAGAAGCTATTCTGCTGGAAACAAATGGATGGTTTTATCAAAAGTATATGACTCTTCTGCCAATACATGGGGTAAAACAGATACTCTCAGCAATACATCTCAACATGGACAGTATAATAGAGTGGTAATGTTTGATAATGGAGATGCTTTAGCAGTATTTGCATGGTATACCGGCAACAGATATAGACAGTATTGGACAAAGTACACCGAATCAAGTAAAAGCTGGAGCACAGCAGCATTGCATGGAGCTGCAAACGATAATTCCTATAATTGGGCTGATTTGGTTTATAATTCAACCGCCAATAAAGTGGCACATATGTTTGTACGAAATGTGAGCAATAGAAGAGTAGCATATTACAACATTTATAATATTGCAACTGGTCAATGGGGTACAGAAGCAAGTTTAAGTGCTACTGGGCAAAGTGTACAAAATTGGGATTATGATATGGCTGATAATGGAAATATGATTGCTGCTTGGACAAGATATAATGGTACAACATATGTAGCTCATGCAAAGTACTACACTGCTTCGAATAACTCATGGTCAGCTCAAAAAGATTTTACATCATCACCAGCATCACATGAATATAACATAAGCGCTTCAATAAACAACACTACAGGTGATGCAACTGTAATGTATTCTAAAAATGGCGATAGAGGTTTTTATTTAAGTCAATTTGATGTATCCGCAGGATCTTGGTCAACCACACCCACAGAACTTCCAGGAGTGGTTAATTCTAGTAGTAATGATGCCAATGATATTTTAGACAATAAAACTTCTTTAATATTGATGTATAATACCAGTGAGAGTTCCATTGCGTTTAAAACTTATACTTATGCTTCAAGTAGTTGGTCTGATCCTGTAGTCATAAAAGATGTGGGACGTAATTATGTTAAGCTTGCTGGCTCAAAAAAAGGAACGGATTATATGGCCTATATCGGTCCATCTTCAAGTGGAATGTATTATAGTAATACTCCCGATCCTGAGGATTATAAAGTTTATCATAATAATACGAACACAAGACCAACGGTGACAGCATCTACCTATAAGGGTTTGAATGAAGATGCTATAGCTACCGTAGCAACAAGCGAATTAAACTATTCCTCTACAAAAAGTTTAAATAAGATTAGAGTTACAACATTACCACAAATTGGAAATTTATTTTTAGATTCGAATTTAAATGGTTCATTCGATGAAACCTCTGCTCCTTTTTCATTATTTCAAGCATCTTCAATAAAAGATGCTTCTAAATCAATTCAAACCAGCCCATCTCATCTTTATAACGTTGAAATTGGATATGTTGATGTACATCCGAATGGTAGGGGTAATGTTACATTTACTTACAATGATAATACTGTAGATGTATTTCAATTTTATGGAAATGGCAGTATAACATATTCTCAAGCTCCTTCAAATACATCTAATTATACCATCGTTGCCAGAAACTCTGGTAACAATCAAACAGGTGATCCATCTACTTGGGATAGAAATTATTTGAGTTTTACAACGAAAAAAATAGGTTTGACGAAGATAGATATTTCTGATGATGATTATGCTGAATTTAATGGTTTATTAGAAGTGAGTGTCAATCAAGCAGCTCTAGCTTCAGAAATTGTAACACTCGATCAAGTCATTTCAGCCACTGATATTGGAGCAAATAAATTAAAATATTATCCTGGTCCAAATATATTTGGTGAAACATATTTTGGATATAAAGTAAGTGATGGAAAAAATTACTCAACATCAGAAGCTCAGATGAAATTTCAAATAATCTCAGTCAATGACGCACCTAATATTCCTACTTTATCAGATGTGGTTATGATGACAAATTCAAACAAAAAGATAAAATTATTTATTACTGATGTTGATGGTGATGCACTTACAACCACATCCTCTTCATCAAACTCTAGTATAGCTACATCAGTTTCAAATGATAGTTTGGTTATTGCTCCAGCAACTGGATTGACAGGTGCTTCAACTATAACTATTTCATCAACAGATGGAATAGCAACTACAACAGCAAAATTGAATGTATTGGTTTCTGGTGAACAACTTGCAGGCGGTGGGAATAAACCAGTTCTTGCTAGTATTGCAAATATGGTAACAAACGAAGACATTCCAGTAATAATTAATTTATCAGCAGCTGATACTGACAACGATTTCCTTTATTATTTTGGAACATCTGATACCAATAGCACAGTAACTGTTCATAATAATGCATTGAAGGTAACTCCAAAACAAGATTGGTATGGTACAACTTCAATAATGGCTTTTGTTACAGACTTTAAAACAACACCTGACACTTCACATTTTACAGTAACAGTGAACCCAGTTAATGATGCACCAACTGCATCCGCTCTACAAGTTCCTGGAGATAGTGTTGCTGTAGGTCTTGTTGGTGGACTTATTTCAGAAAAGTTCATTCACTTCATTTGGGATCAATCTATTGACGTTGAAAATGATGATATCACTTATGAATTAAAATACAAACATTCCACTGATGAAGATGCGGTATTCATAGAAGATTCATTTTCAACTGCTGATACTAATTTCTACTTTCCANTGGAAAGATTAATCACAGAACAAAAAACTTTAAACAGCGATGTAACGTATTTTGATTGGGATATCTATTCAAAGGATAATGAATTAAACACTTCTTCTTTAAATGGCTCATATACTGTTATAATAGATAGAAATCTATTAAGTGCTATAGCTGATGGCCAATTACCTGTAGACTTCAATTTAAAGCAGAATTTTCCTAATCCTTTTAACCCAAGCACAAGTATCCAATATCAATTGCCAGAAGCTGGCTTTATTACGCTTGAAGTTTTTGATGTAAGTGGTCGTAAGATCAAAACTTTAATTAATAGCCAACAAAACGCTGGTTATAAAACAGTTATGTGGAATGGAACAAATGATGCGGGAATGCCTGTTAGTACTGGAATGTATATTTACTCACTTCGATCTGGAGATAAGGTCATCAACAAAAGAATGACTTTTATGAAATAAATATACTTTATTTTTTTCTAGTATAAATACCATAGAAAAATGATCTTGTTTCGATAATGTAAATTCGAAGCGAGATCATTTTTATTTTACCACTTTTATCTCTATCTATTTTTGAAATTCTTAAGGGGATAGCACTTATCTTTTCATCTGAATTATCATAAAACATTAAAATTTTACCATGAGGAGCATGTTCCCATTGATTCTTTATTTTTTTACCATAAATCAATTCTTCTTTAGAATTATTTTCTCTTAATATAAAAAAATCATTCTTTCTTTTTTTTTCTTTATCAACAAATACTTCATTTCCTTCCATAAAATAATAAGAACCTTGGTAATGCCACTTAACATTCATCAATTCTTCAATTTTATAATCTTGAGAAATAAGATGATTAGAAAAACATAAAATAATGAAAAGTTTTTTTAACATTTAATCTTCCGTCATCAATGAAGAATAAACAAGATGCTGAAAATAATTATAGAAAGATTCGTCTTTTGAAGGTGCAACTTGATTCATTAAAATTCCAATCATATTTTCTTCTGGGTCAGCCCAACATTCAGTAAAAAAATATCCTCCCCAACCAAATGTGCCATTAGATACTCTAGAATAACTTGTTTCCTCATTTTGAACAACACTGACACCCAATCCTATAACAAATTCTCCACCATAAAATACTTCTAATGGCTTGTATATCATTCTTGCCGTTTTTTTACTAATAATCTGTTTTCCATACATATTACCATCGTTTAATATCATTTGTAAAAATTTTCCATAATCATATGCAGTACTCATAATATCTACTCCACCCATAGCTATTTTATTAACATCATTTTTGTAATGTTCATGATTAAAACGTAAATGTGGGTATTTAATTAATTCATTTTGATCTGAATCAGGAAAATCTTGTAAATCCTTAAAAAGAATGAGTTCTCCTTTTTCATCATATGAATAAATGCTTGCGATTCGATCCCATTGTGATGAATCAATTCCAAAGCCTGTAGCTTCAAGTTTTAATGGTCCAAACAACTCATCTTCCATAAACTTTGAAAAAGGTCTACCATCTAATACTTCTATCACTCTTCCCAAAACATCCATATTTAATCCATAAGTATATGTTTCACCGGGTTCATGAAAAAGAGGAAGCTTAGATAATTTTTTTATATTTTCCTCAAGAGTGATAGAAAAGTCAGGAAAAGCAGACTGGACGCCTGATTTTAAATAAACATCTCTTCCGAAATTATCATCAACAAATATTGGATAGGGAATTCCAGAAGTATGTGTAAACAAATGCTTCATTAATATTGGCTCTGTAGCTTTTCTAGTTTTAATTTTTCCATTATTTTTATTGTAAGAAACAAAAACATCTGGATTTGAAAATTCAGGTAGAATATCAGCTAACTCTGTATCCATGAAAAACATACCTTTGTCATGTAGAATTAAAGCACCAACGGTTGTCATTAATTTTGACATGCTTGCTAAAGTAAAAATAGTATTTTTGTTCATTTTTTTTTGATTTTTAATATCAGCAAACCCAAATGCTTTTTCATATACAATAGATTGATCTTTGATGACTAATGCAACAGTTCCTGCCACCTCACCTTTTGCAATTCTATCTTTAATTAAATCGTCAATTTTCTGAAGATGAATTACATTCATGTCAACTTTTAACGGATCTACATATTTAAATACCTCATTTTCTCTTTGAGAAAAAAGAATTGAGGTCACTATAAAAATACAAATGATGGTTTTTAATGAATTGTACATTATGATATCCTTTTTTTAAGTGCGCCTGACAAGATTTGAACTTGTGACCTCTAGCTCCGGAGGCTAGCGCTCTATCCAGCTGAGCTACAGGCGCTTATTATAGTAATTTCTCAGCTGATTCAATAGTATTTTCAACTAACATAGCAATTGTCATAGGTCCAACACCACCTGGAACTGGAGTAATGGCTCCCACTTTATCAATTACAGAGTCTATATCTACATCCCCTACTATTTTACCATTTTTATCTCTATTGATTCCAACATCAATTATGATGGCACTTTTTTTAACCATATTCGCTTTTATTTTTTGAGGAATTCCAACGGCAGCGATTAAAATATCAGCTTGTTGTGTAAAATAAGATAAGTTGGATGTTTTTGAATGACAAATAGTCACCGTTGAATTACCTTTATCTGACCTTGAAGATAATAAAGAAGCAATTGGTTTTCCCACAATATTACTTCTACCAATGACTACAGAATGTAACTGCTCTGTAATAATATTATAATATTCTAAAATCTTAATTATCCCTTTTGGTGTACAGGGTATATATCTTGGATTCCCTGAGAAAAGAAGACCCATATTTTCTGGATGAAAACCATCGACATCTTTTTTTGGATCTATTTTATTTAACAAATAATTAGAATCTAAATGTTTTGGTAGAGGTAATTGTAAAAGGATTCCAGTAAATCGAGAATCTTTATTTAATGAATCAATTAATTCTAGGAGCTCATTTTGCTGAATTTTTTCAGGTAGTGAAAAAGTTTCTGAATGAATACCCAAGTCTTTAAATTTTTCACTCTTTTTTCTAACATAAATTTTAGAAGCAGGATTACTTCCAATTAAAATTACTGCCAATCCAGGTTTTATGTTTTTATTTAATAGTGATTGAATTCGTTCAGGAACAGAATTGTAAAAATGATTTGCTACTTCAACACCAGATAAGATAAGTGTTTTCTTCATTTATTAAATAATCCCTATAATAAATGATGAGTTAAAAATTTAATATACTGGAATATTTTCATCTAAAGCCTCAGAAAGCGTTTGAGCTTTTTCTTCAACTTCATTGACCAAATTATTCATTTTAGTTTTTTCAGCAAAATAGTCATCTGTAATACTCATAGCAGCAAGAATTGCAATTCTTGATGTTGATTGAGATGAAGGTAGTTGTTCTTTAACTTCTCTCATTTTTTGATCAACATATTTGGCAACATCAGCAATATAACTACCATCAGCTTCAGCTTTAACAGTATATTCATGCCCAAAAATAGATACTCTTGCTAAATTCCCATCAGTAGCCATTATTTATCTCCAATAAAATGTTCGTTATTTTCAATTAAATCAATAATCTTTTTAATACTAATTTTTAAATCATCATTAGAAGAATTGTTTAGAGAAGTAGAGACTGTGGTCTCATTTGCTCGCAACCTTTTAATCTCAACAATTGCGTTCTTTACTTTATCCTCTAACGATGAAAGAAATGGTAATTCTGTGTCCATATTATCTTAATTTAGCATTTAAAGTTGAAGATGTCTCTAAAATAATTTTATTCATTATCTCATCAACATCAACGTCAACCAAAGTTCTTTCAACAGATCTGAACGTTAATTCAAAAGTTACACTTTTGCAATTTGAATCAATTTGATCACCCTCATAAATATCATACAGTCTAATATTCTCCAATAAATCAGTCCCGAATTTTTTAATATTAGATATGATATTTTCTGTCTCAAGAGATTTTAATACTGTTAATGAAAGATCTCTAGTTATAGATGGATAAATGGGTATATTATTATACTTAGAAAAATAATTTAATTTTGACAAAGTTGACAACTTAGAATCAAACAAAAATATTTCTTGGTCAATTTTGAATTTTTTTAAAATAGTTTTATTAATTTGGCCAATGATAAATAAAACATTATCATCTTTAGAAAAAGATATTTCATTATTTAAAAATTCATGAATATTTGATTTAGAAATTGAATAATCAATATTGTAATATTTTAAAAAATTAGCCAAACACCCTTTAAGTAAATAAAAATCATTTTTTGATTCAGCTTGCCTCCATCCCTTTTCAATACTTTTACCTGTTATGATTCCTGAAAAATTAAATTCTTCATTTCTTTTATTATCTTTCATTTCAAATACAGTACCATATTCATAAAATGAGAGGTTTTTTTCTCCATGTCTAATATTATATGAAACTGAGTTTATCAAACCTGTTATTAAATTTGTTCTCATTGATGACATCTCTAAACTTAGAGGGTTTGATATTTCAACATATTCCTTTTTAGGAAAAAAGAATTCCTTTTCTGGATTGATCAGTGAATTAGACATGATTTCATTAAAACCAACAGAAGAAAAATAACTTTTCAACCTATCGATATAATCTTCTTTGTCAATAAATATTGAGTTTAAATCACTAGTGTAGGAAAATTTATTGGGTATTTTATCAAATCCATAAACTCTAGCAAATTCTTCGGTTAAATCAATAGGTCTTTCAATATCAGGTCTAAAAGAAGGAATAATACATTTATAATCATCACCTTTTTCAGAAAAATTTATTTCTAAACCAATTAAAGTCTTTTTTATAAAACTATCATTTAATTCAATTCCAATTTGATTTGAAACCTTTTTCTTATTAAAAGATATTTCTTTTAACATTATTTCTTGAGGATAAAAATCATTCTCTTCAATATTAGATAGACTTTTTTCTGTCAAATCATTGATTAATGATAAAGTTCTATTAATCACCTTATCATGATCATCAAAATCAACACCTCTTTCAAACCTTTTTGATGCATCTGTAGACAAACCTAATCCTTTAGAAGATTTTCTAATACATACTGGGTCGAAATATGCACACTCGATTAAAATATTTTTTGTTGATTCAGTAACTTCTGTATGTTTACCACCCATTACACCGGCAATTGCAATTGGTGTTTTTGAATCACAAATTAGCAAATTATTCTTATTTAAAACTCTATTATTGCCATCTAGTGTTAAAAATTTCTCTTTAGATAAAGCTCTTCTAATATTAATATTTTTAGTTTCTAATTTATCTAAATCAAAAATATGAATAGGATGACCAAATTCTAATAAAACCAAATTAGAAATATCTACAATTGAATTAATAGACTGAATATTATTTTTTTTTAATTTATCTTTTAACCAATTTGGTGATTTTGAAACATTTACATCATTNACTACNACACCAGAGTATCTTGGNCAGTCAATTAGCGAATCAGAAGAAATNTTTAATTTTTTANTATTACTTTTANTAANATTNTTTNATATTTGAGGAAGTTTAACTTTTTTGTTTATCAAAAGAGAAACTTCTCTAGCAACACCTAAATACGACATGCAATCTGGTCTATTAGGTGTTAACTCTATATCTAAAATTCTTGATTTTTTTTCTAAAGATGACTCAAGACCAAGAATAGTCAATTTTTCACATAATTCATCATCAGAAAATGGAAATTCAATAAATTCTTTTAACCATTCTATAGAAATAATCATTAAAACTGTCTCAAAAATTTAACATTTCCATTAAAAAACAATCGAATATCATCAATTCCATATTTTAAAATTGCCATTCTCTCAATTCCCATACCCCATGCGTACCCTGACCATATTTCAGGATCATAACCAACATTTTTTAAAACCTCTGGGTCAACTAATCCACAACCTAATATTTCTAACCAACCAGTTTTTTTACACATTGAACAACCCTTACCTTTACACATCATGCATGAAATATCAACCTCAGCACTTGGCTCTGTAAAAGGAAAAAAGCTTGGTCGAAACCTAGCAACTACATCCTCACCGAAAAATTGTTTACAAAAATACTCAATCGTTCCTTTCATTTCTGAAAATGAAACATTTTTATTAATGTAAAGACCTTCTATTTGATGAAAAAGACAATAACTTCTAATACTTATAGCTTCATTTCTATAGACCCTACCAGGGCAAATCACTCTAATAGGCGGCTCACTGTTTTCCATTAAATGAATTTGTGTATTTGAAGTATGAGTTCTTAAAACATCATTAGTATTTATATAAAACGTATCTTGCATATCTCTAGCAGGATGATGTTTAGGAATATTTAAAGCTTCAAAATTATGATAGTCGTCATCAATTTCAGGACCATATGCAACAGAAAACCCAATTTGCGAAAAGATTGATTTTATTTCATTAATGGTTTTTGTGATTGGATGTTTTGTACCATAGGAGATTGAATCTCCAGGAAGTGTTAGATCAATTAGATCATTTGAGGATTTATTTGGATTAGAATCAAAAGAGTTTTCTATTTCTAGAATTGATTTTGAAAATGATTGTTTTAAGTCATTAATTTTTTTACCAACAATAGGACGTTCAGAAGAATCAACTGTTCCTAATTTGGTAAATAAATCAGATAATTTTCCTTTTCTAGAGAGATATTTGTTTTTTAACTCATTTAATGAATCAATATCATTACTATCAATTGATTTAATATTTTTATTAAATTCAATTATTAAATTATCAATTTCATTATTTAAAGTCATTTAAATCAAATTTAAGATTACTTTATATCCTCTACAATCTTAGTGAAAGCGTTAGGATCCTTTACAGCTAATTCGGATAACATTTTTCTATCTAATTGAATATTATTTTTCAATAAAGAAGAAATAAATTTTGAATATGTTATTCCATTAATTCTCGCAGCTGCATTTATTCTTGCAATCCATAATGCCCTAAATTCAATCCTTCTTTTTCTTCTGTCTCTATAATTATATAACAAACCTTTTTCAACAGCTTGTTTTGCAGTTCTATATAGTTTGCTCGCAGCACCATAATAACCTTTGGCTTGTTTTAAAACTTTTTTATGTTTCTTTTTTCTTGCTACAGAATTAGTTGCTCTTGGCATTTTTGCCTCCTATTTTCCAATCATTGATTTTACTCTACCAGTATCAGCCTTGCTTACTTCAGTTCCTTTTCTTAATGATCTTTTTCGATCCATACTTTTACCTTTAAGCAAGTGTGACTTATTAGCTTTATTTTTTTTTATTTTGCCTGAGGCTGTTAATTTAAAACGCTTAGTAGCGCTACTTCTAGTTTTCATTTTTGGCATTTTTCATCCCCTTCGATTTATTTTGGTGACATGATAATAGAAATTCTTCTACCTTCCAAGTCACCTTTCTTTTCAATGTCAGCAACCTCACTTAAGGATGAAGAAACTTTATTAAAAAGCTGTTCACCCAAATCTTGTCTTGTAATTTCTCTTCCTCTATACATAACTGTAATTTTCACTTTACTACCTTCAGAAATAAATTTTTTAATTTGGTTGATTTTAATTTCAAAATCATGATCGCTAATTCGAGGACGAAATCTAACCTCTTTTACTTTAATTACATGCTGTTTTTTCTTATTTTCTTGATCTTTCTTTTTTTGATCATATTTAAGTTTTCCAAAATCCATTATTTTACACACAACTGGTGTTGCTTTAGATGCAACCTCAACCAAGTCCAAACCAGAATTTTCTGCTAATCTTAAGGCCTCTGATTTGGATACAATACCTAATTGCTCACCAGTAGCTCCAATCAATCTAACCTCTCTAGACCTTATACTTTCATTAATATTTATATCAGTTATTTTTGCGATTTTTCATTTCTCCTTTTATTATTAACCTCATCTAGCAATTTTGTCAACAATGAATCTAACTTCATTTGACCAATATTACCTCTAAATCTTTGCCTTATTGATATTTCTTTTTTTTCAAACTCTTTTTCACCAACAATTAACATATAATTGATTTTATTCAATTCTGCATCTCTAATTTTTGCACCAATTTTTTCGGATCTTGTATCAACCTTAACTCTCATATTATTTTTGTTTAAAGTTTCTAAAATTTCATATGCGTAATCATTGAATTTTTCAGATATAGGCAAAATTATTACTTGAACTGGAGCTAACCATAGAGGTAAATCGCCACCAGTATGCTCAAGATATACACCAAAAAATCTTTCTAACGAACCAAGTATAGCCCTATGAATCATTATTGGTCTCTCATATTCTCCATTCTCAGCAACATATTTTAAATCAAATCTTTCAGGCAAATTAAAATCTAATTGAATAGTACTAAGCTGATGATATCTTCCTAAAGCATCCTTTACTCTAAAATCAATTTTTGGACCATAAAAAGCCCCTTCTCCTTCTTCCTCAGTAAAATCAATTTTTTGTTCAGTTAGAATATCTCTTAAAATAGCTTCCGATTTATCCCATAGTTTCGGATCACCTAAAGCTTTATCAGGCTTTAAACTTAATTCAACTTTAATTTGATCAAAACCAAATACATCAAAAACATGTTTAATCATTCCTATATTAACTTTCATTTCCTCATATATTTGATCTGATGTGCAGAAGATATGCGCGTCATCTTGAGCAAAACTTCTAACTCTAGTCAAACCTGAAATGACACCTGCTTTTTCAAATCGATGTAATCTTCCAAAATCAGCAATTCTATATGGTAAATCTCGATATGATCTTAGTTCAGATGAAAAAATAATTGTATGACCTGGACAATTCATAGGTTTTAAACTATATTCTTTTTCCCCAACCTTTACATGATATAAAAATTCTTGAAATAAGTCCCAATGACCTGATTTTTTCCAAAGTTCTATATCAAAAACCTGGGGAGTAATCACTTCTTTAAAGTCATTTTGCTTATAAATTTCTCTAATAAATCCTTCTAATTCTCTATAGATAATTGCACCAGAAGGCAAAAAGAATGGACTGCCAGGTGACATAGAATCAAACATAAAAAAACTTAAATTCTTACCTAGCTTTCTATGGTCTCTTTTTTTTGCTTCTTCGATAAATTGTAAATATGATTTTAATTCTTTTTTGTTGAAAAAAGATGTTCCATAAATTCTATGGAGCATTTTATTTTTTTCATCNCCCCTCCAATAGGCACCTGAAGTAGATAGTAATTTGAAGTTTTTTATCATGCCAGTGGACTTTACATGAGGACCTCTACATAGATCAACAAAATCACCTTGAGTATAGGTTGTTATTTCCTCATTAAGTGGAAGTTCATTNATAATCTCAACCTTATAGGATTCATTATTATTTTTAAATATTTTTAGNGCCTCATCCCTAGAAATNACATTTCTTTCAATTGGATAATNATCATTTGAAAGTTCAATCATTTTATTGTGAATAAGCTCTAAATCTTTNTCTGAAAAAGGATTTTCAACATCAAAATCATAAAAAAATCTATTTTCGATAGGTGGNCCTATTGTCATTTTAGATTCTGGAAANANAATTTTTACTGCCTGAGCCATTAAATGGGCAGTACTATGNAAAAGAATTTCATGAGAATNAANAGATTGAATTCTTATTANTTCAATAGATGTATCTTCATTAATAGTTGATTTTAAATCTTTAATATTATTATTTACTTTAACTGCTATCACATCAGAAATATCTTTATATTTATCTGAAATGATATCAAAAAAAGTTAAGTTAGAAGGGTAAGATTTTTCGGATAGATCTTTAAATGTAACTACAAAATTATTCATCTAATTAAAAATCAGTTATCAAAATTAATGTGCATAAAAATGATGATATAAAAAAAATTCCTTATCAGTTGTATAAATAATTAACATTGATGAGTTCGAATTTATAAAAAAATAGCAACAATTAGAAAAGTATTTAAAGTTATTTCATTAATAACATTTTGTGAGAAATTTTAAAATCACTAGACTCTAAAATAAATATATAGACACCTGATTCCACATTTTCCCCATTATCATTCTTTAAATCCCAATTAAAAGAATAAGATCCTTTTGTTAAAAACTGATTGTGAATATTTTTAATTTTTTTACCTAAAATATTATATATACTAACTTCAACATTTAAAGAGTTTTTAATAAAATAATCAATTTTAGTAGAGGAGTTAAAAGGATTTGGATAGTTTTTTATTACTATATCCTGGTCATTATTTTTATTATCACCATCTAAGCTTAATATATTATAAGATTCAATAGGCCCATATGGGATTAATTCCTTTTCACTTAAAACTCCATAATCTAAAGGATATTTTCTAACTTGGAAAAGAGGGTTTCTTGATGGTGATTCATTATAATTTAGAATTCCTGAATTATTTACTGGGTTAACATACTCCCAAACAATATTTTTATTATTATCAATTTCAAAAATTTTACCTTTTACTCCTTCNCAAATTAAAATATTTCCATTNGAAAGNNGTTGAGANCCTGAAATNCCAGCTGAAAAAAAAGTNNNNAANNTNNCTTCATTATAATCTATTNTNGATTCNANNGGNAAAAAAACNCCTGAAGAATCAATNTCATATTTTCCATCTTCATTTAATGGAGTTTGAATTGTCTCAATAGTAGAGAAATTTCTAAATCCCCCACCATTATTAAAAAATCTAACTATTCCTTTTTCTTCATCTATCCAATGAGCATCATGAGCAAAAAATAATTTTTGATCATCAATATCACCCATATCGTACATTAAAGGATTACCCCATCTATATAGAATATCACCACCTATTTCATAATTGCCACCTTGGTGAGAAGATGATTCTAAATTTGTTGTACTATGGTCAATAATGTAAATTTCATTTGAGAAAGGTGATGTTATTAAAATTTGATCTAAATATTCATTGTAATCTAATGAATTGAAATGTAACCAATCTCCAGTGTGACCTTTATTAATATCAATTAATTGATAGTTTTCACTTACTGAATTAAAATTTTCTAGAGTATCATTAAAGTTTTGAACTACATGTTCAAAAACGTTCCATTTCCAAACTATTTCACTATTTGATGGATTTATTTCGACAATTTCTTCACCCCACAACTCTTCTTGGATATTACCATCATGATTAAAATATAATTCAGGATCTCTTCCAAGATTCAACATTCTTTCTAAATCTATTTTTTTCCAAGAAATTGCTAAAATATTTCCATTTGGAAGTATTTCAATATCATGATGCAACATTTTATTTGGAGTAGAAAGGTCATAATTCCAGATGACTTCTCCATTCCATGACAATATTTCAATCCCTCCAGTTGAACCACCAACACCATCAAAATTTTCATTATTAAGAAATATTGACCTAACAAGATTACCATTAGGGAGTAGATAACTAATTAATGAATTATATTCACTGTTCCACTCATGAACCTTTTCACCGTTATTATTAATGAGATAAGTTTTTTTGAGAGATATAGGATTTAATAATATATATCCATCTGAAACATCATCAGTTTTAGAAATTAGACCAACTGAATTTTGTTGAGGAAAAATTAAAACATTACAAAAGAGTATTATTATTATAATATTTTTCATAAAACGTGGGCGATACTGGATTCGAACCGGTGACCTCTACGATGTCAACGTAGCACTCTAACCAACTGAGCTAATCGCCCATAATAAGATTTAATTTAAAGATATTATTTAAAATTAAGAAAGTCTGGTTTTTGAATTTCAAAATCTAATTTATTTTTTCTTTCNACAACAATNTCAGAATTNNTTGGCATATATTTTTCCATATCCTTTGTAATACGTTCAAAATGCATAACNAAATTATATACCTCNTGTTTNGTCATGTATTTTGACTTNCNTCTGCTCTTATCCATTTCAATAGCAGTCTTTTCTTGAAGCCATCTATTCTCCANTATTTTTTCAAAGCTTGGAGATTTAATATATATCTTTAAATCGAATAAATTAAAAAGATCTTGATATATTCCAGATAAATTATCATTTACCCAATTAACCCAAATACCATTAGGATCAAATTCTCTTTCAAGGGAATTAATTGGAGTTTTTAAATTTTCAGCAGCTTCCGGGATTGCTCCTACACACCAACCATCAAAAATTATAACTTCTGGAGTTCCTTCAAATTTTTTCCACATTGATTTTGGTAGCAAATCATCAAATTTTTTAGANAATTTTGGAATTAATGAAATTTTATCTGNATCAGACTCTAAGGAATTAATTNTATCNAAACCTANAGAAATATCATGTGTTCCAGGAACACCTCTTGTTGAAAGCAAAGGATGAANTTCATTNGANAGTTTTATTCTTTGTTTTTTNGATAAATAAATATCATCAATTGAAAAAGATGCGACTTTACAATTAAAGTGATTAATNAGTAAAAATTTTATGAAATCTGATATTGTTGATTTTCCAGAACCTTGACCTCCNGAAATATAAAATTTAAATACATTATTTTCTTTTAATTGCTTTGATATATACAATACAATCGGAATTATATTATTGATTAAAAAATCTTTGTTTAATTCTTTTATATTTTTTTTATCTGCTAAAGATTGTAAATCATTTTTATTAAGCTCATAAATATGTGCACAATCATTAAAACTTATTTTTGTTTTAATTAACATATAATCAAATCACATTATTAGAAATCCAAAATGTTTCATAAGGTTTCATATTGATTTTTCCATTTATTGAAGAAATTTTATTTTTAGTTATAATATCAAACCAATCTTCTGTTTCTATCAAATTAATACTTGAAAGGGGAAATTTAATTTTTTCATTAGTAATATTTGAAATACAAAAAATACTTTGAGTTCTATCAAGATCTTGTCTCCATAAACCAAATATTTTATTTCCTAAATTTAATGTAAATTGAGTTGAATTTGGGTGAAATGCAGGTTGATTAATTCTAATTTCTAATAATTCGTTAATTTTTTTATATATTTTATAATTTATTGAATCNGAATTATCNAAAATTTTAAATAGATCNTCTTTATTCCATTGGTATCTNTTAATAATTCTATTTTCNCCACCNTTTTNAATTCCATTTAAATTATTTTTTGTTCCTAACAAACTATGAATATATATTGCTGGGACACCCTCAAATGCAAACATAATTGTATGAGCACATATAAATCTTTGGAATAAATATTCATCTTCNCCATCGAANGTTCCTCTCATACTATCAAAAAAAGAAATGTTTATNTCGTATGGAGTTTTATCTCCCCATTGGGTTGTTCTATATGATATTTTACCACCAAAAGATTTCATCAAATCTAATAATTTTACAATTTCATTTTCTTCGATATANCCCTCAATAGGTCTTAAGCCNATACCATCATGTGATGCAATAAAATTAAAATATGCATTTCCATTTTTAGCTGGAGGCATTGTCATCGACCACTTTCTAAGCTCACTACTATCNCCTTTTGTGAGAGTAAAAAGAATTAATGGNGCTAGTGTAAAATTATATATCCAGTGAGCTTCATCTNTGTCACCAAAATATGTTAAATTTTCTTTNTTNGGAATATTAGTTTCAGTTATCAATACNGATGNTTCATTCAAATANTCCAATACTAATCGTAAAATTTTAATTAAATAATGGGTTTCAGGCCTATTGATACAATTTGTATTTTCTTCTTTCCATATATATGCAACAGCATCTAGCCTAAAAATTTTAATATTTTTTTGAATATAAAAATTGAAAATATTGATAAACTCAATTAAAACCTTTGGATTTCTAAAGTCGAGGTCAATTTGATCATGACTAAAAGTACACCAAACTTCACGTTCTCCACTTCTGGTTTTTACGGTTTGAAATAAGTCTGATGTTCTCGGCCTTACAACTTGAGGAACTCCATCCCAATTATTAACATTAATAAAAAAATCAGAGCCATGTCCATTCTCATTTAAAAAATTTTTAAACCATTGACTTTTTTTAGATGCATGATTTAGAACCATATCAATCATAACATTATATTTGGTTGATATTTTAGATAAATCTTTCCANTCTCCAAGGTTTGAATCTATCTTATAGTAATCTTTCACAGAAAAACCTTTGTCTGAGCTTGATGGCATAAATGGCAAAATATGTATGGAATTAATTAAGGGATTAAATTGGGTCAAAAAATGATATAAACTTTTTAATGGAGATTCTTTACTATCTATAATAGAGTCTGCATAAGTTATTAAAAAGATGTCTTTTTGATCCCAAACATTAAGAACTTTATTATTCGCAATTGAAATTGGTTTTAATATGGATATTATATCAGATGAAATTTGATTTAAAACAAATTCGTTATTTTTATAAACTTTCTTTAACAAAAAAAGAAGTTTTGTATTAAAGTCTTTAGCATTCATATAAAAAAATTATTTTTTATTATCATTCTCAACAGCATCGATTAATTTTTCATAGATAAAGGGAATTGCACTTCTTACTCTACTCCAGCTTGGCATAAGTGCCATTTCCATTGGTTTATCTAATACCTGCTCTCCAGCTTTAATAATGTTTTCAGCAAACAACTCAACATTTTTTTCTTCTTTATTGATATCAACATCAATATCATTCATAGAAGCATCGTAACTATAAGTAGAAATATAATCAAGAGCAGTTCGATAATAAGTTGCTTTTAAAGCCCTTAAAGCATCAGTATTGAACCCAATTCCTTGTGAAGCTAATTTTCGAATTAAAGTCTTACTAATATCAATTGACATTTTGGATAAACCTTTTTCAGGATCATTGAAAGATATATCTTGATGCTTATGATCATATTTATCGGCTATATCAACTTGGCAAACCATATTGTTGGCAAAATTTCTTTGAATTTCAGATAACATTCCAACTTCTAGACCCCAATCATAGGGTATACGAACATCCCTAATTAATCTTCTCCTGAATGAAAACTCTCCTGATAGTGGATAACGAAATGAACTTAGAAAATCTAAAAAAGGAGAATAATCACTACTCATTTGTTTTAAAGCTTTAATTAAAGGAGTAACTAATAATCTTCCAACCCTTCCATTCATTTTACCATCTGCTATCCTGGAATAATAACCTTTACAAAAGTAGAAATTGTATGCGGGGTTAGCAATTGGATAGAAAAGTCTAGCTAATAATTCTCTATCATAAGTTAAAATATCACAATCATGAAGAGCAACAGCTTCACAATTTTTTAAACCATATATATAACCCATACAATACCAAACATTCCTTCCCTTTCCTGGAACTGATTCATCCAATCCATTTTCTTTTAATAAATTTGAAACTGCTTTCATATTGGGTCCATTATGCCAAATAATTCTAACCTTTTGAGGAAGTTGACTAAAAAAAAATTTTGCATGATTAAACTCATCCTCATTTGCATTATCTAAGCCGATAGTTATTTGATCTAAATATTTAACTTTTTTTAGCTTGTTAACAATATCTGGAAGAGCTGAACCTGACAACTCAGAGTATAATGAAGGTAAAATTAGCTGCATGGGTCTTTGTTTAGAAAAATTCTCAAGTTCATTTTCAATATAATCTAAATTTTTTGTTCTAAAATTATGAAAGGTAGTAATTATACCATTTTGGTGAAAATCTGACATTATTTTTCCTTTAGTTTATTTTTTTTATTGGTGGCATCATTTTTAATACTTGCTCCCATCCTTTTGGAGCTACAATTGAACTGTAAAAAACATTTTTATCTTTTTTTAAATATAATTTTTTATTAGAAAAGGCTTTAACTATTCCAGAATAGTCAGTGTTTTCCAACATTGCAATATCATTTGGACTATCACCCAAAGAAATTGAAAGAAATTTTTTTTTAAAAGTATTTTTATAAATTTTTAAAATCAATTTTAAAGCTTTTCCCTTATCTACATTTCCAATAAGATGATAAAATCTACCTCCTTTTAAAATTTTATAATTGTGACTATTAGCTATAAAATTAAATTTTTCAAATAATTCTTTAGTTCCATTCCATAAAAAAGGAAGAGAGAAATCTCTTTTTTTTGAATTCATCAAAATAGAATTTGAGAGTCCAGTTGATTCTTTTAATTCTTTTATATTCATTTTGTATAAAAATGAACATTTTGATGTAAATTTTTTACACTTTTCTAAATTCGTAAATTTAATTAGGTCCTCTAAGTCAGAACCTAAAACCAATTTATAATAACCTTCCTGAGTTTCCAATTTATTAGATAAGGTTAATTTTAAATTAATTGGAATAAAAATTGCCGAACCATTTTCAACAATAAATGGATTGTTTAAAAAGGAATCTTCACATATTTTTTTTACCTCACTAAATGTTTTACTAGTATTAGGTACAATAATTGTTTTTTTTGAAATTTTTTTAAAAAAAACTAATATTTCATCAAATGAAAAGTTTTTATGATTAAGAAGCGTTCCATCAAGATCTGAAAAAATAATTACTTCTTTATTCATTTAATACTATTTGAATTAGTATTTAATTTTGAATAATATTCTTTTTCATCATTAAAGACATTTAAAGCTTTTGTTATTACAGGATCATTCTCAAAAGATGATTCAATTCTTTTCTCCAAACCTCCAAATATCCAAATAATATCTCTCGTTAATAATAATTTTATATCATCTTTTTCACTATCAAACATTTCTTCAATATTTTTTTCAAAATATTTACTTATGATATCAATTGAGTGTTTTAAAGAAATATCAGATTCAATTTCATCTTTAAGATTGTTTTTTAATAAATTTAAATTATCATCCATAGGTGTATCTAAGTTTATATTTTTTGATAAAATAAAGTTCTTAAAATCAGAAATTATATTATCATTTATCTGTAAAAAATTTAGATCGGAGTTTTCGTTTTTAAGCTTTGTTGCAAACTGAAAAAAATAACCTTTTTGCCATATTTTTTTAGTTAGCATACCATAATCTAATTTATCTTCAATAAAATAATCAGGAGAAATACCTCCATTTGAAAATACTTCTCTACCATTTATTGTTGTAAAAACTGAGTCATCTTCAATAGGTGAGGATGTTTTACTCTTAATATTTTCATCTATGTAACCTTTTTTTTGAATCAATCTTCCTGATGGAATATAATATTTTGCAGTTGTTATTTTAAGAGTTCTATCAGAATCTATTGGGAAAGCAGTTTGGACTAAACCTTTTCCAAAAGAATTACTTCCAATGATTACTCCCCTATCAAGGTCTTGAATAGTTCCAGCTACAATTTCACTTGCAGATGCAGAACCACCATCTATCAAAATTGCAATTTTAGTATTAACATTTACAATAGGGTCATTTTGTGAATAAAACTTTTTTTGAGATCTTTCAGTTCTTCCAGAAATTGAAACAAGTAAATTCCCTTTTTGAATGATTAAATCTAGAATATCAACTGCAGAATCAAGTAATCCACCTGGGTTACCTCTAAAATCTATAATGATATTTTCAACTTCAAGATTATTGAAAGAAGATAATTCTGATCTCATTTCCTTAATAGAATTTCTAGAAAATCTATTTAATCTAATATATGCTGTTTGTGGATTAATTAGTCCTGAATAACTAATATCCTTAATGTTTATTTTACTTCTAGTTAAGTCAAATTCAATAATTTCACTTCCCCATCTTAAAATAGTTAATTTAACATTTGTATTTTCAGGACCTCTAATTTTACTGGCTGCATTATCTATTCTCATTTCCAAAGTAGAAAGACTATCTACTTTAATTATTTTATCACCACTAATGATTCCAGCTTTTTGAGCAGGAGAGTTATCCATAGGTGATATTACAGTTAAAGTATCATCTCTTACACCTAATTGAATACCAACACCACCATAATTTCCCTGTGTTATTATATTTAAATTATGATTATCATCTTCGATTAAATAAGTAGAATAAGGGTCAAGCTTTGAGAGCATTCCATCAATAGCAGCCTTAGAAAGAATTTCAGGGTCTAAATTATCAGAGTAGTTAATATTAATTCTTTTATAAACATCATAAATATCCCTCCAACCTGATGAAACATCTTTATATAAATCAGATTTTGCAAAACTTAANAGTATAATTAAGGATAATNTTGAAAAGATAATTTTTTTANTAAAAANTTTNTTTATTAAANAGGTGAATATTTTCATTTTATATGATTTAAATAATTTTTATATACTTTTAATTTTAAATTTTCTGGTGAATCCATTGCATTTAATAAATGAAATCTTTNTGAATTTTTTGCAANNTCTAAATATCCATTTCTTACTTTAATNAAAAATTCCTTACCTTCAAGTTCNATTCTATCTTTATTTTTATTTTTCATTCTTAACATCGAATCTTCAACTTTTAAATCAAAAAGAAAAGTTAGATCGGGATTAGCATGAGTTAATGAAAATTTATTTATTTCATTTAACCAGGAAATATTAATTCCTCTTCCATAACCTTGGTAAGCAATCGTAGAGTCAATATACCGATCACAAATCACAATAATGTCACTATTTAATTTAGGTAAAATAATATCATTTACTAATTGATATCTACTTGAAGCGATCAATAATGCTTCAGTTTNTGGTGAAATCAATGAATCTCTATNATTAAGTACNAAATCTCTAATTTTTTCTGATANTTTAGTACCACCGGGNTCTCTTAATAAAANAACANTATGACCATCACTAGTTAATTTATCTTTCAAAAAATTAGCTTGAGTAGACTTNCCAGANCCGTCAATTCCTTCAAAAGTAATAAACATAATAAAAATAAGATTTCAATTGGTAAAATTAGTTTTGACTGAATTTTTACCAATAATCAATGTTAATTCTCCTTTGATTTTTTTTTCTTCAAAATAAATTAATGCTTCAGATAATTTACCTCTCCATATCTCCTCATGCAATTTTGTTAATTCCCTACAAATTACAATAGGTCTATCTCCTAAAAAATTAAAAGAATCATTTAAAGTCTTTGTTATTCTCTCTGGAGACTCATAAATAATAATTGTTCGGGTTTCATCTTTTAAAAATGTTAATCTTGTATTTCTTCCTTTTTTTTTTGGTAAAAAACCTTCGAAAATAAATTTATCGGTAGGAAGACCAGAACTTGTAATTGCAGCTAATAATGAAGATGGNCCAGGAATAGATATAATTTTAATTTTATTTAAAATNCATTCTCTTACAAGCTTATAACCTGGGTCACTAATTAAAGGAGTNCCAGCATCAGAAACTATTCCAACATCATATNATTGAAGAATATCAATAATTTTTGGTATTACTTTTTCTTTATTAATATCATTATAAACTATCATCTTTGGAAAAACATTATATTCATTTAATAATTTACTAGTTCTTCTAGTGTCTTCAACTAAAAGAAATTTTAAATCTTTTAAAACATTTACTGCCCTATAGGTAATATCAAGCATATTACCAATTGGAGTACTTATAATAAATAATGTTTTCAAATTAAATCAAAATGAAAAATCTAAAATAAATATAAACTAGAGGAGCTGAAAATAATATTGAATCGAATCTATCAAGAAAACCACCGTGTCCTGCTAATAATGAAGATGAATCTTTTAATCCAAAATTTCTCTTTAAAAGAGACTCTGCTAAATCTCCAATTTGTGAACCAATAGATATAATTAAAAAAATAAATAAAATATCAAAATGACTTAAAAAGTCATTAAAAATTTCATCAAATGATAATAAATAAAATAAAATGTATATTAGAAAAGTACCAAACAAACCTCCAAAAGACCCTTCTATAGTTTTATTTGGACTAACTCTTGGAAATAATTTATTTTTACCTAAAAATTTACCAAAATATAATGCTCCAGCATCACAAAACCAGGTTGATATAAAAATAATAAAAGTAATAACCATTCCTAAGTCATAAAAATCTGTAAATTGAGTTTTAATATTTCTTAATAGAAATAAAGAAGATAATAAAGTTGGAATATATAATAAACCAGTTAAGGTAATTGAAATGTTTAAAAAAGGGTTGTTTTTATTTCTAAACAATTCAAATATTATTACAAAGAGTACAGTTAAAATAAAAAAATCAAAAAAACTGAGAAAAAATATTTTATCATTATGAAAAAAATTTATTAATAATATTGAAAATGAAATTATATATCCTGTTAAAAATTGGGGATAAATTTTTTCCAGCTTAGGTAAAAGATAAAATTCTCTCAAACAAAAAAAGTTTACCACAGATATAAAAAAAAGGAAAAAATAATCTCCCATAAATATCAAAAAAACTATTAATGGGATACCTATTAAATTCACAATACTTCTATTTTTTGAAAATTTTATCATTTTTATTGGTCTTTACGTTTCATNTATTTNTTATCACCCCACTCGATTACTTCAATTTTTACTCTCGCAACACCTTGTTCTAAAAAANCTAATTTTATNGCAGCTCCGTAAGANCAATCTAAAATTCTTCCTTTAGCATAAGGACCCCTATCATTAACCCTAAGAGTGGCTGTTTTTTTATTAGTCAAATTTGTAACTCTAATAATAGTATTAAGAGGTAATGTTTTATGAGCTGCTGTTAGNCCATACATATCATATGTTTCNCCATTAGCGGTAATTTTTCCATGAAAATCATCAGCATAATAAGAAGATTCNCCTATNATAACTTTTTTATTTTTGAAATTTTTAGGGGATTTTGAAGATGAATTATTTTTTGGTAAATAATTTCCAGAACCATATCTTGGTGAGGAAGTGCAACTCAAAAAAAATAAAATTAAAATTATTTTAAAAATAAAATATTTATTTTCACTAAAAATTTTCATCAACAATNNTACCAATCTTCCAAGGTTTAAATGATACCGTTCCAAGTGATATATGATTTGCACCTAAATTTATATAATTATTTACATCAGCTATTGANTCTACTCCACCACCAGCNATAATTTCAATTTTNTCACCCCAGTTTTTCCTTATCAATNTAATTAATTTTTGAACNTAAGGTTTTAATGNTTTTCCTGAAAGACCTCCATNAANAACAGGTAATGTNTTACAACAATGAATTTGACTGAAACCAAGATCATTAATCAAGTATTTNAATTCATCAAGTGTAGTATGAGGAGAAACTTTAGCAATACACCAATTTTTATTTTTTGATTTTTTAGATGTAAAAAGTTTTAAATCNTCAGAAGTAAATAAATTTGATTTTTCATCAAGATTAGGACAACTCAAATTAATTTCAACATTTATATCATCCCCAACTANTTGATATAATTTNGACCAATCAGATCTATTAATTGCTGCTATAGATAAAATTTCTCTNCTAACANTTTTNCTCAAACCAGTTTTAACTCCTGGATTAGGAAGTCCTAATTTATTTACCCAACCATCTTTTTTAAANTCATATCTTAATGTTGTTATNATTTTATAAATTCTNTTTAANAAAGTTGCNCTACTATCTAAAGTCCATGTGCCNGTTACAGGAATNACATTATTTTTTCCAGTNAACTTTAAATAATTTCCAAACGGGGCTGCAATAAAAAATTTCATAACAAATTAATCATTTTTAATAGATATTGAATCTGGNAAAATANTANAAGCTTTATCCATTNCAACCAATCGTTTTGATGCAAAAATAGCNTGATCAGATAAAGGGTGATTTTCTTTAAGTTGTTTATANTAAGAATAGGCAGANTGAAAATCATTTAAATTNAAATCATAAATATATGCAATTGATAAAATAATTGATGAATAATATGAAGTTTTTGGAAAATCTTCCAATATTTTTTTATAAAGATNNATNGCTTCAGNTGGATTTTGNTTTATAAAAATTTCAGCATTTAACATTCTTTCTCCTGCTAAGTCTTNTATTTCTNAGCCAATTGAATTTGATATAAANCTACTATAATCTGTATCAGAATAATCTTTTAATAATTTATCTCTTATATCAATTCTAAGTTTNTTATTAGAANTTTTTTGATATAAATNATACAAAGAAAAAAGAGATTTTGGTGAANAGGATGAATTNGGATAATCATTAACTATTATATTAAAATAATTAATCCCATCATTAATATGATTAAATCTAAAAGCTTCAATTTCAGCAATACTNTAATAAAAAAAAGATATTTTATTATNANTTNTTTCATTTGNAANATTTTTAACATTAGTTGAGTCNGTTTNAATAAAAGCTTTATATATATTTATTGAATCATTATAAGATTCAACTAAATTAATTTCATTTATTCTTGACTTTGATGTTGAAATATAAATTGAAGATGGAAATTCTAATTCAACATTTTCATACATTTTTTTTGCTTTAGAATAATTTTTTTCANTATCTAAAGAGTAATTNCCAATATTGAAATATGCCTCGGCTGAAAATATTGTTTTAGGGTATTTTTCAGTTATTTGCNGNAAAACATCAATGGATTCATTTAATTTATTTTGAGTTAAAAGNANATTTGNTAACTCTAGAAGTAGTTCAGCATTGATAGATTCGAATTTTTCATTATTAACAAGAGATTCTATTATAANNGCTGCTTCATCCCATTTTTTCAATTCTCTGAGAATCCTTATAACCATAANGTTAGAATATTNATTAATTTTTATTGAAGGATGAAAGTTAGCAGTTTTCTTAAAATTTTCAAGAGCTATATCATATTTTTTTTCATTGTAAGCTTTTTCTGCTATTAAATAACTAGCTTTCATTCTACTAGACCTATCTTTTGCAATTAGAGCACGTTGGTTTAAATAATANAGAGAAGAATCAATAATATTTGTTTCTTGATATATTTCTGCTAAAGAAAGATAAGCTGTTAATAAAATAGATTGTTCCTCATTTTTTTTGAGAGATTTTGAATTATAAATTATCTCTTTTATATCNTTAATAATTTTCTTGTCATTAAGAATATACCAATCTGANTTAAGCTTCCATAATTCAGATTCAATAATTTGTAAATTATTCAANTTAAAAGAAGATAATTTTTCGAGTGTTGATTTTGATAAAACATATTCGTTTTTATAAAAATGAGCTTTAGATTTTAAAAATANAGCGGATGGTACAAATTTTGATTCTGGNTAATTTTCAATAACAATATTACATCTTTCGATAGTTTTGTTAAATAAATCAATAATTGAACTTGATAANTCTTCACCATCTTTTAAATCAAGAATTTGAGATTGTGCTTGATCATAAAATTNATTTGCATTNTNAAAATAATTAAAATAAGCACAACCTGAAGAGATTATAAGATAAAAGGTTAAAATTAATTTTAAATAAATAAATTTTTTTGTCATTTTTAATAAATTAATTAATCAATTCTAAATAAATAATTATTTTTGTCTAAAACTAAACATAAATTAACCCCTAAAACTTAAACTAATGAAAAGTTATTTTATTTTAACAATTTTAANATTNAATTTTCTGTTTTCACAAGAANCAGATNCTATTTCATATTCAAATAATGATACTGGATATGTGCAAATCAATACAGATTCAATTGGACTTAATTTATACATCGATGATATTTTAGTGGGACAATCTCCATTAAATGATCCAATTCCAGTAAAAACAGGATTTCATAATGTAACTTATATTGAACCGAATTATATTACTGCTCTTAAAGAACATTTTTCTGAAGATGAAATAAATTTTTTACTAAAAGAATCAACAAAAAAAATATATGTGTCTAAAAATAAAACAGTTTTTGTCAATCTTTGGTGGAAAACTTATGAAGATAAAATAAAAAATAGAAAAANAATGAAATGGATTAGAACNGGCCTTAGTTCAATNATAATTTCAATTTTAATTATTTTAAATTCTTAAAAATACAACTTTCAGTAGATAATATTTAATTCGTAATTTATAGTATGAAAGAATTTGAAACTTTTGATACACCGATAGAATTTAATCCTGATTACGATTGGCCTGAAGAGGGTACAGAATTAGATTGTCCAAAATGTGATAATCNATTGACTCTCAATATAAAAAGAAGCGATTACAAAGGAAAACCATGGTGGTGTGGAAAATGTCGCTGGCAGTTTTCTAATGAAGAAGCTANAAAATAGATAATCATTCAATAAATTAATTTGGAGTTAAATAATGCTTAAGATTGGNCCCTTTAGAGGTTATTATTATAATNCAAATATAATTAAAAATTTATCAGATGTAATAGCACCCCCATATGACGTCGTAAACAAAGAAGAAAGAGAAGTTTTAGCTAATAGATCTAAATNCAATTTTATAAAAATGACTCTTCCNTCAAATTATGATCCAAGCAATAGTTCCAATGAGAAATTTTATTCTGAAGCAAAACAAAGATGGAATANNTGGAAAAAAAATGATATTATTTCNCTATCCNAACCATCAATATGGCTACTTAAAGAATCATATGTTTCAAAAAATAATGAANATTTAACNAGNTCTGGTTTCATNGCATCATTAGATGTTNCTNATGACTCAGATAAATTTGTTTTAAGNCATGAGAGAACACATCAGGCTCCAAAAATGGACAGNGTAAATTTATACAAATCAACTCTTTCAAATTTAAGTCCTTTGTTTTTTATTTACCAAGATGATCAAGAACAAACAAAAGAGTTTATAAATCACTTTAATANAATGAATATAAANTCNGCTATTTTNNATCATAGNGGNAAAGTTAATTTNGAACTATTGAGATCTTCAGATATTGATTTNATAAAAAAATTTAGTAATTCATTTGAGGGTAAATATGCATTGATCGCTGATGGTCACCATAGATATGCAGCATCTAGAATACTNGANCAAGAAAATACTTCTCCAAATATTNACACATCATCTTTAATGGGTTACCTAGTACCTTCNTCAACNCCAGGTTTAATTGTTGAAGCCACTCATAGNGCAATATTTAAATTAAATAATTTTGATGAAGAAGTATTTATAAATAACATTAATNAATTTTTTGCAATTGATTCTGATTTAACTAATTCATCATTTTCTATTCACACTAAACTTAAAGGTGAAATTAAATTAACACCAACCCAAGATACTATTAAACTTGTTGANTCAATTGTTAAAAATGAATTTTTATCAAAAATTCCAGTTGTAATTTTAGAAGAAATAATTTTAAAAAAAATTACCGGAATGAATTCTCAAAATATTAGCCANAGAACAAACCTAAAATACTTTCAAGATAAAAATCTTTGCTCCAAAGAATTAAATAATAANAATTGGAATTATGCTATAACCGTACCTCCCTTGTCAGTTGACGAAATTTTTAAAGTAACAAAATCTGGAGCAATTTTTCCTCAAAAATCAACATATTTTTATCCAAAAGCACCAACAGGCCTTGTAATGAGATCTATGGAGAAATAATTATGTCAAAAAAACCNAAACTTTATATACCAGGACCAACCCATGTTCAANATGAAGTATTATCATCGTTAAGTGATTATCCNATTGGACACAGATCTAAAGAATTTTCAATNNTATATGATGAAATAATGAAACCACTCAGTGAATTATTATTTACTANTANTAGAATATATTTAAGCACAAGTTCNGCTACTGGTTTATGGGAAGCAGCTGTAAGAAATTCAGTGCAAAAAAAATGTGTAAACTTTGTATGTGGTGCATTTTCTAAAAAATGGCATGACATCACAACAATGTCGGGTTTAGAAGCTGATATGATTTCAGTTGATTTAGGAAAACCAATAACACCTGAAATCGTAGATGATGCATTATCTTCTGGTAAATANGATGTAATGACTTATGTTCATAATGAAACTTCAACNGGACTAATGAATCCATTAGAAGATGTGGCNGANGTAATGAAAAAATATCCTGATGTTTTATTTTTAGTNGATGCTGTAAGNTCACTTACGTCTGTAAAAATTGAAGTNGATAAANTNGGAATAGATCTNATTCTTGCAAGTGTTCAAAAAGGNTTTTCNCTTCCNCCTGGNTTTTCATTTTGNACAGTTTCTNATANATTATTAGAAGNNAGCAANAAATGTAAAAANAANGGTTATTATTTTGACTTTGAAGTTTTTGAAAAATATGCNTTAAAATCTCAAACNCCTTCNACCCCATCTATNCCACATATGTTTGCTATGAAAACCCAACTTAAAAAAATATTTGAAGAAGGTTTAGAAAATAGATTTTCAAGACATATACAAATGGCTAATAAAATGAGGAAATGGGCTATTGATAAAGGTTTCGGATTATTTCCTNAAGAAGGNTATTATTCAGAAACANTAACATGNATAAAGAATGATTTAAATATNGATGTGAATGATTTTCAAAGAAAACTTTTAGAAAAAGGTTATATGATATCAGGTGGATATGGACCTCTTAAAGGTAAAAATTTTAGAGTTTCTCATATGGGAGATATTAATATGGAAGATGTTAATGAAATTATAGAGGTTATGGACCAAACATTAGAGGAAATNTAATGAATAAAGTTTTAGTAACTGACCCAATATCAGAAGAAGGAAAAAAAATTCTTCTTGAATCTTCAATTGAAGTAATTGATGNCTCAGATAAAAATTTAGAAGATNTTGATTTAACTCAAATAAATGGTTGGATTATTAGAAGTGGAACCACGATTACATCCGATTTAATAAAAAAAGCAACAAATTTAAAAGTAATAGGTAGAGCAGGAGTTGGTGTTGATAATATTGATATTAATGCTGCAACTCTTAATGGCGTATTAGTAATGAATACTCCTGATGCAAATACAATTTCTGCTGCAGAGCATACAATTGCTTTATTATTATCTTTATCAAGAAATGTACATGAAGGATATCATGCTATGGTTCATGGAAGATGGGATAGACATAAATTTATNGGTTCAGAGCTACAAAATAAATCTATAGGTATTGTAGGGCTTGGTAAAATTGGAACTGAAGTAATTAAAAGATTACACGCTTTTGATATGAAAATTTTGGGTTATGACCCATATGTTAAAAAAGGAAGCTANGAATTAGATTACGTANAAATTATTGAAGAANTGGATGAATTATGCAAAGAGAGTGATTACATTAGTATNCATATTCCTAGAACTAAGAAAACAACAGGTTTGTTTAACATAGAAAAATTTAAATTAATGAAACCTAGNGCTAGAATAATCAATTGTTCTAGGGGAGGCATTATTGATGAAGNTGACCTTTTTGAAGCCTTAGAANATAATATAATTGGCGGTGCNGCTCTAGATGTTTTTAATGAGGAACCAGTCAAAGATATTCCTTTGTTAAAGGCTAAAAATATACTTTATACACCACATTTAGGTGCTTCAACACAAGAAGCTAAACAGGGAGTTTCAACAACTATTTGCGAAAGTATTAGAGATTATCTAAATGAACAAAAGATTGGTAGTGCTATTAANATTCCAATAACTGATATGAGCATATTAAAATCTTTAGANCCNCATTTAAANTTAGCAGAAAAACTTGGAATNTTTATGCAACAACTAGCAAATCCNCCAATTGANACAATGTCNATATCGACAGGTGGNTCATTAAAAGATGTNAATATTATAACNTTAGCTTTTTTAAAAGGTTTTTTTAAAAATATTCATGATGANAATGTAAACTATATTAATGCTTCAGCTGTAGCTGAAAAAGCAGGNATTCTTTTTGATGAAACATATAGTCATAAAAAAATTAACTATGATAATGAAATCTCTGTAACAATAAATAATANAATTACAATTAAAGGAAGTTTNTTTGATGGTTCTTTACCAAGAATCGTNCAGATAGATGGNTTTGATCTTGATCTTGTTCCAGATGGAAAATTCATACTCATGTATAATAGNGATGTACCNGGNGTTATTGGAAAAGTTGGTTCNCTTTTAGGAAAGCTAAACATTAATATTGATGGATATTACAATTCTACAAATAAAAATACGGAAAANAAAAGCGCTATTGGTCTCGTTAAAATTCACTCTAATCCAAACCAATCTATTCTTGATCAGATAATNGCATTTGAAGAAGTAATATCAGCTCATATAATTTCACTTGATTAAAAACTTTCTGATGAAAAATCAGATTGTTTTTTTATTNTTATTTTTTNCACCTTTTAATACTTANTCNCAAACCATTCCTGGTATTAACAATNTAATTGACAACAATCTAGATTTATTAAAAAATAAAAACATTGGTTTTATTACAAACCATTCTGGATTAACTAAAGAAGGTGAAAAATCTTGGAAAGCTTTAAATGATTTAAATAATATTACAATAAGTAAACTTTTTTCACCAGAGCATGGTTTTTTAGGTGAATTTGCTGATGGCGAGAAAATAGATTATGTCAAAATAGATTCATTACCAAAACTTTATAGTCTTTATGGGAAAACAAGAAAGCCAACTTCAGAAATGTTTTCTGACTTAGATTTAATTATTTATGACATTCAAGATGTTGGAGCACGTTTTTATACTTACATCTCTACTTTAGGTTATTGCATGGAAAAAGCAGCGGAAATGAATATTGATTTTATTGTTTTAGATAGACCAAATCCACTTTCAGGAAATTTAATTTCAGGACCTATTCTTGATATGAAATATTCATCTTTTATAGGAATGTATCCAATTCCCTCTGTATATGGTCTAACAATCGGAGAATTAGCTAAAATGATAGTTGATATGTGCTGGATAAAAAAAACTCCAAATTTGACCGTTATTCCAATGAAGAATTGGTCAAGAAATTTTTTCTATAATGATACTGAACTTTTATGGGTTCCTCCATCACCTAATATTCCGGGTCTGGAAACTGCCATTATTTATCCAGCTACCGTATTATTTGAAGCAACAAATATTTCTGAAGGTCGTGGTACATCAAAACCCTTCAAAACTTTCGGGGCACCATGGATAGATAATAAAAAACTATTAANAGANNTAAATAAATTAAACNTAAAATCTGTAAAGTTTAAAAAAACTANCTTTACTCCNATTGAAATTCAAGGAAAAGCNGTTAATCCTAAATATTTAAANAGTAAATGTTTTGGAATAGAAATAACTATAACAGATAAATATANTTANGATCCTGTTTTTATNAATTTNAATTTAATAAAAACAATNAATNATTTATTTCCAGATAATNTTATTATCAATGAAAAGAGAATGAGTCAATTACTAGGTTTAGAAAAANTCAATATATNTTCTANAAAAACACANNTAAATNAAATTGNNNAGTTTAANAATATCTCAAAATCNTTTTATATATATTAATCATCAACTTTTGTTTTAGGATTNCTNATCCAAGATCTTCTCTCTTCAAAAACTTTTATTCTTAAATCTGCCCATTCNTTAATTATTTCAGTTATAATGTTTTTTTTATCTTCAGAAAAATTTTTATTTACTTCTTCTAGTAGTTCTGATTTTACTTTTTGAACTTCTCCATAAGAAACATATTTTTCATCNNCCCATGANTGTTTTTTATCTTTTGNTANNTTTTTCTCTTNATCAATNTTTTCAATATTTTTCTTTGTTACAAAATAAAATATCGAAANAAATATTAATACTGGGATAAATAAATATATTAANTCCATATATTNAACTCCTATATTGAAAGATTNATTCCCAAGATTGGCATCCAGTAAAATAATATCATTGAAATAATTACAATCAATGCCAATGGCCAAGCCAATGTTGCACCTCTCATAAANTCTTTAGCTCCAAGNAGACCACTACTNTAAACAATAGAACTTGCAGGNGTACCAATAACCAACCAAAAAGCAGCAGATGTAGAAATTGCAAGAGCTATTCCAATCAAAGTTGGATTTGTTCCAGAAGCTTCTGCCATTCCAATTATNACAGGTCCTATGACTGCAACAGTAGCTCCTGCACTCATTAAATTTGTTAAACTTGCTCCAACCAAAACCACAAGAACAACTAATGGAATACCTGAATCCATACCCAATGGTTCCACNAAACNAATAATTGATGAAGCTAACCAACCAGCAGCACCTGTAGATTTAAAAACTGAACCNAGGGAAATAGCACCTGCATATAAAACCACAACNCCCCAACTTATACCCTCTTCATAATCTTTCCAGGTNGTAAGACCNAGAAGCATATATGTCACAGCTCCTGTAATGGCAATACCACCTAAACCTAATGANAATCCAAATAAATTTTTTATAACAGTTTTATCAGTTATCCACATAAAAATGACAATTGCCATAATAAAAATAACCAACCATTGTTTAAAGGTCATTTTACCNTATTTTTCNAGATCTGACCTTAANANAGAAACAGCATTTGAAAGATCACTTACTTCAGGCTTAAATAATAATGGAAGTATTAANGACATNACTATAATCATAAATAANGTATAAGAAACTCCCATAGAAAGCCATTGAACAAAAGAAACATCAAATCCAGCATCCGATAAAAAACCAATCATGATTGCATTTCTTGCTCCACCAGTTGGAGACATTGGNCCCCCTATCATACATCCAAAAGCTATTGTAAGAGTTAATAATTTCCCCAAGTTAGGACAATTGANATCTTTGCTAGTTAAAGTAAATAAAGCAACTGCTATTGGAAGATACATCCCTGCTACAGCATGCTCTCCAATAAATGCAGCAGGAATTGATGTTCCAATTAACAATCCAATTANAATTCTTCTTATATTAGTTCCTGACAAGCTTAAAACAAGCATTCCAATTCTTTTATCGATACCNTATTTAATAAAGGTGGCTCCTAAAGCAAGAGAACCAGCAATAAACCAAACTGCATCATGAGCATATGTTGATACTATTTTTGATGGTTCTGTTACACCAAAAAATAATTGGACCAAACCAATAGATAAGGCAACAGCNGGTAANGGTACAGCTTCAGTTGCAAAAAAAATAACACACATTGAGAGAAGCGCTATNATTACTTGAATATTAAATGAAATTTTATCAACAGAGGTATTATTTTGTGCTTCAATAGATAAATTATTAAATACAANAGATGCTTGATCTATCATGGATTGTGGAGTTGGAATGAATATCAAAAATAAAAAAAGNAAAACTCCAATACCCAACCATGTAAAGTCTGTTTTTTTAGCAAAACCTGTAGCTTTTTTTTCATTTTCAGACAATTATATCAATCTTCCATTTTCCAAAAGGCAATACCACCNGCTTGTTTACCGATATCTATTTGATCAATTAATTTTAATTTNTGCAAATCAATAACATCAACAGTACCAGGNTNANCNCCGATTCCTTCAACTGTCACAAATGCGAATTTACTATCCGGAGAAATTACCACACCATGTGATACCTTTCTTGAATTTTTAATTTTTGCTAATTCAANTCCTTTATTAAGATCCCAAATACCTGTATATCCATCAGGCTTATAAGTAACAACCAAATATTTTCCATCATTTGATACTTCACAATTATAAGGACCTTTTGATGTAGAGAATTTTCTTTGAATAGACCATCTTTTAATATTAATCTCTAAAACTTCATTTGTACCACTATTTACAACATAAAGTAATTTATCATCAGGACTAGGATAAACCCAAGTAGGCATTGAGTTATCCATGGTATGATTTGAATGATTATGATGCATTTTTGAGTGATGANACATCTTTGAATTTGAAGTTTTTAATTTTCGAGTTATCACCATTTCNGCAGCATCTAATTCAAATAATTCACCTGACATCATTGCAACTGAATAATGCTTTAAACCATTGTTAAGCAATCTAGATCCATGTGGCATAANACCCGTTTCTACTCTTTCAATTTCNATCATCANNTCAGGGTCTACAATNGAAACTGAACTTATCTGATCATGACCACCATGAAGATTGAANTTAACAATATATAATAAACCTGTAGATCTTGAAACTTCTAATGTTGCTGGGAAAAAACCTAACTCAACTTGACCTACAATNTTATTAGTTTTAGTTGAGTATTTATATAATATACCATTAGGTGAACCAACGCCATGAGCCATTGATAAANACCAATAATCNCCATCCGGGGAAATATTAATTCCATGAGGACCTTCAATTTCAACAGGATTAACACCAACTTTTATNTTTTCATGTAAATNAATTTTATTTCCATCAAACCTTANNAATGACACTTCATCTTCAGATTCTGCAGTTGCATAAATGAAATAATTTTTTGAAAAGATTATTGATTGAACTANTAAAAAAACTAAAATTNATTTATTTNTCTTTATCTTCATCNTCATCTTTGCTTTTAAATTTAACTGCATAAAGACCGCTATTCATATCTGAGAAAAAAATCAAATCCTTNTATGGCATTGCACCCCATGCCATNGGAGACCANGCAACCTTNCCATCNANNTGNCCAGANTNNAANGANGCAATTTCNCTNCCNTGCTTNTANAAATCACCCATNAATTCNCCAGAAATATCAAGNANTCTTAANCCTGCTTGATAATAAGCAGCNATTAANGTATCACCCGTAATCCAAAAATTGTGAGTTCCGGCTTCAGGTACTTGATAAATTGCTTCTTCTATCGGATTTTCAGGGTCATCAAAATTAATAAAATGAAAACCTCCAGATGGATNNGANGGTTCAATATTTGGAGCTCCAATNTTTCCTCNAGGAAANTTTTCATCNCCNCCAANAATAAAAAANTTNCCNGTTGATTNNCTTAAAAAAGGAAATGCNGCATGATTTCTNTTNGAAGGNTCNCTNAGNNNNGCNATTGGNTTNGGATTTGAAGGNCTTCCTTTNCCAGANAATGATAANANAGGATGGTTNTTNATAGATGAATTATCAATTTCTCCTAAATTAGGTCCTCCGATATCAATTGCATGGACACCATCAAGCCAATTCGATGAATAGGCAATACCATCAATCACCCAAACGTCATGAATATGATGGCCAGCAGTATTTAATTCATAAACACCAACTCTTTTTGGGTTTTTAGGATCNTCAATATTAATNATATCAAATTTTCTACCATTATTAACTGAATAAACATGATTCTCATAAATAAAGGCATTATGTACTCCACCAGTCATATCATCATCGTATTCATAGTGAATTTTGACATTAAAGGGNTCAATAACATCTAATATTACAAACCCATTTTTCCTATTTGAAGCTCCTTCNCTAGTAATAACTCCAATTTTACCATCAGATGAAATTTTAACATCATTTACAGTCCTNGCATCAACTTTAACTGTATCTATGCAAATTATATTGGATGGATCTGTAACATCCCAAAAATATGCATGACCATCACCAGACCATGTTCCAGTAANTGCAAAATCTTTACCCNCATGCTCTCCAATTCCAGGCCAAACCCAAAGATCAGATGTAAAGTAATCAGGCACTAAACCGATTCCAACTAGATCTAAATCAGATCGAATATTTCTAGGAAGAACATTTATTGATGNATAGGATGAAACACCACCAGTTGTTGCNTAAATTGTNTATACNCCAGGAGTTTCTGCAACAAATTTTCCATCATGAGAAATTTCAGCTGAAGCAGGCAAACCNAAATCTANNGCATCAAATCTATATTCATCACCTAAAACATTAACTTTTGCAAAATCCTTACCATATGGAATTTCNGGTGTTCTTGAAAAATGAATTCTTCCGTTAAATGAAAAGGATATTGGAACATTATCTATTAATTTTTTATTTGCATCAAAAGCTTTAACATCAAAACTTACAACATCACCTGTCTTAACCAACTTTTTCGATGAGGTTAATTCAATCTTATTAATTGGGTTTTTTAATATTTTTAATTTTAATTTTGATTGAATATTATCAGCTGTAGCTGTGATAGTCAAATTACCATCTTTTAATAGATGTAAATTTCCAAAATCATCTATATTAGCAATTTTCTTATTATTAGTTTTTAATTTAACAATAACATCTTCCCTTAAAATACCAGCCTTATCAATTACTTGAGGTTTTAAAATTAATGTAGTTCCAGAAAACAATGTTTTAGGTGTGTTAATTTCAACCCTATCAACTTCAGGGAATGGAACAGTAATTTTTATTTTATCGTATTTTCTATCAGGACGATTAACTGTTATACTTCTAACGTTAAGTGTTAAATCACCAGATTTAACTGCATTTATTTTAACATTTACAGAATGTTCTCCACCACTCATTCTTGGGGTAGTTTTTAATGACCCTCTATCAAGACCATATACATAAAATGGATTGTTTGAAGGTTCGTCTCTATTGAAAATTGAAATTCTTACAACTGCTGAGTCACCTACATTTAACACAAGAGAATCAGGTTCAAATTTAAAATAAAGTGAATCTGATTTCGTTGCAGTGGAATCGTTTATTAAAGCAAAAGAAATGTTAAAATTTAAAAGGAAAAGAACGATAATTAATTTTTTCATATATATGACCTTACTTGTATAATTCATTATAATTTACAATTTATTAAAACTTTATATATTATTTCATCAAATTTTTTATTGAAAACTAAATAAAATTTTATACATTATTTAGCAAATCTGAGGGCTAAATGAAAAAATCAACCTATTTTCAAAAAATTGCTTTAATTAATATTATAATTGCTTTCTTTTTTTTACAATCTTGTTCACAAAAAAATACGATTTCTACTGAAAATTGGATATCATTATTTAATGGAAAAGATTTAAAAGAATGGACACCAAAATTTACAGGATATGAATTAGGTTTAAATTTAAAATCAACTTTTAGAGTTGAAGATAATTTATTAACAATAAATTATGAAAATTGGGATGAATTTAATGGCGAATTTGGCCATTTATTCTACAAGGATAAATTTTCTCATTATAAGATAAGAGCAAAATATAAATTTTTTGGTAATCAGCTTAAAAACGGTCCAGATTGGGCTTACAGAAATAATGGATTAATGCTCCATTGTCAAGATCCAAAAACTATACTTAATGACCAAGAATTTCCTATTTCAATTGAAGCACAATTATTAGGTGGAAATGGTGTTGACCAAAGAAACACATTTAATTTGTGCAGTTGTGGAACCGATGTAATTTATAAAAATCAATTTCATACCGATCATTGCACTAATTCTTCCTCAAAAACATATCATGGAGATGATTGGGTAAAAGTTGAAATTTTAGTTCTTGGCGATTCACTTTTTAAACATTTTGATGAAAATGGAAAAAATGTAATTGAATATTCAAAACCTACAGTTACAGGCGATTATGGTTCTCTTGAATATTACCCTTCAGGAAGTAGAGTAATGGATGGCTATATAGGGATTCAAGCAGAAACTCATCCAACTCAGTTTGAATACATTGAAGTATTAAATTTATCAGGCTGCATGGATAAAAAAGCTAAGAATTACAAAGATTATTATGTTAATCCAAATGATAATGAATGTGAGTATTAATAATAAAATAGTCTTNTTTTGTTTTTTTNTTTTTTTATCATGCAATCAATTAACAACAATAGATTCATTAAATAAAAAAAATGATGATCCTNTTTTTTTAACATCTTTTAAAAANAATAGTAATTTACCCCCTACTNAAATACATANAGACTTTNACTTGTCGTTGTGGGCTAATGATTCACTGGCAATGGANCCTATAGCTTTAAGTATAGATCAATCTACGGGAAATATTTATTATACAAGGGGTAAAAGAATAACTCATTCTGAGTTTGATATANGAGATCATCCCAACTGGATGACTAAATCCATTTCTTGGGAAACAATTGAAGATAGAAAAAAATTTCTTAGAGNAAATTTTTCACAGGAAAATGAAGAANGTAGAAAATTTTTAAAAGACTTAAATAATGATGGGAAATTAAACTGGAAAGATTTAACCATCGAAAAAGAACAAGTTTGGGTGGTCTCTGATNCTGACATTGACGGAATAGCAGATAAATCATTGCTTTATATTGAAGATTTTAATGAAGAAATATCAGATTTAGCTAATGGTGTAGAGTTTTATGATGGTGAAGTATTTATATCAGTTGCTCCTGATATGTGGAGAACAAAAGATACAAATTCAGATGGAAAAGCTGACTTTAAAGAATCATTAAGTAGAGGATATGGTGTTCATATAGGATTTGGTGCTCATGGTATGTCAGGTGCTAAAATTGGACCAGATGGAAGAATTTGGTGGTCGATTGGTGATATAGGTATGAATGTTATTGATAAAGATAACAAAAGATGGAAATATCCAAATCAAGGAGTTATAGTAAGATCAGAAATTAATGGTACTGGATTTGAAGTGTATTCAGCAGGACTAAGAAATACTCATGAATTTGACTTTGATAAATTTGGTAATTTAATTGCAATTGANAATGATGCNGANCATGATGGAGAAAGAGAACGTTTAGTACATTTAATAAATGGATCTGATGGTGGATGGAGAATAAACTGGCAATTTGGAAAGTATANTGANCCAAAAAATAATTCCTATAAAGTTTGGATTGATGAAAAAATGCACATTCCTTATTGGGAGGGTCAAGCTGCGTATTTTTTACCCCCAATTATCAATTATATAAATGGACCTACTGGTCTTGCATATAATCCAGGGTCAGCGTTGAGCTCAAAATGGGAAAATAATTTTTTTGTTTCTGAGTTCAGAGGATCTCCATCAAACTCTCCAATACATGCATTTGAACTAGAAAAAAATGGTTCATCATTTAAACTTAAAAACTCAACTGAAATTGTTAAAGGATTATTACCAACAGGAATAGATTTTGGACCAGATGGAAGTATGTATTTCGGTGATTGGGATTTAGGATGGAATACAAATAAAAAAGGAAGAATATGGAAAATTGACACCATTGAAAAAGATAATAAAAAAAGAATTTTAACTAAGAAAGCTTTGCAACAAAATTATGAATTGTTAGGTCTTGATTCATTATATAATCTTTTATCAAATCATGATATGAGAGTAAGAAAAAAAAGTCAATTTGAATTAGCAAAAAGAGGTGATTTTGGTTTTGAAGTATTTTTAAAACGATTAAATGATGAATCAAATCAATTAGCCAGAATCCATTCTATTTGGGGAATAGGTCAATTAGGAAGACAAAACATTGAAATTATTGAAAAAATTAAACCATATTTAAAAGATCAAGATGAAGAAATTATAACACAAACAATTAAGATAATTGGAGATGTAAAATACCAAATTAAATCAGATGATTTAATTCCATTTCTGAAACATAAATCTTTAAGAGTTCAACTACATGCTATTGAAGCTATTGGAAGAATTAAATTAAAAAATACAGTTCACGATATAATTGAAAATATAAGAATCAACAATAATAAAGACCTTCTATTGAGACATGCAGCAATTATTGCTTTAAGCAGAGTTGCAACCCCACAAGAATTGGCTCAATATTACTCTGATCATTCTGATGCTGTAAAAATAGCGTGTGTAGTTGCCTTAAGAAGATTAAATAGCTCATTAATTGAAGTATACCTCAAAGATAATAATGAATTCATAGTTACTGAAGCCTCAAGAGCAATTAATGATGATTATTCAATTGAAAAATCATTACCAACTCTAGCCAATTTAATTAATAATACAGAATTTGATGATGAAGGACTTATTAGGAGATCTCTAAACGCAAATTTAAGAGTTGGAAAATTAAATAATATTCAAAATTTAATTAATTTTAGTATTGATGATACAAATGATGAATTTATGAGAACAGAATCAATTGATATTTTATCAAACTGGGAGTCACCATCATCACATGATCGTGTCGATGGTAGATATAGAGGTGAAATAAATAGAAATAATAAATCTGTTCGTGACCTATTTTCTCAAAACGTTTCTAAGCTTTTATATGATAAATCTGAATCAGTAAGAATTGCATCAATCAAAGCATTATCCTCTTTAAAAATTAGTACTACAGATACAATTTTAATATCATTTCTTAAAACAGACACTTCAAATTATATAAGACAACAATCACTTATTACATTACTTGAGAATAATTCATATAATTCAGAAATTATTTTTAATATAACATCAAATGATACTTCAAGACTAGTTAGGACAGAACTTTTAAAGCATATTTCTAATACTTCATTTCCCAATGAAACAAAAACTTCTTTCTTGTTNAATATATATAAAAAAGGTTCATATGAAGAAAAACAAGAATCTATTAATCAATTAAAGCTAATTAATAACAAACGAACAAAATCCTTTTTTGAAGAACTAACTGACAGTCTGATCAATAATACAATAATTCCTGAAATAAGTTTAGAAACATATGAAGCATTAAAATATTTTCCAGATCTAAAATTTAAGTATGATAATGTTTTGACTGATTCTCTTACCCCCTATTATTACACTCTTTTTGGTGGTAATGAAAATAAAGGATTTGATATATATTTCAACAATATATCAGCCCAATGCACAAGATGTCATGCAATTGGTGGAAATAATCAAGATTTAGTTGGTCCAAATTTAAAAAATGTTTCCAATAGGCTGTCTAAGATTCAAATCTTAGAATCTTTAATTTTACCAAGCAAAGAAATTTCACCTGGATATGGTACCGCAACATTTGATTTAGAAGATATGACAGAAATATATGGAAAAATAATNGAAACAAATAATTATAATACTTTTGTAGATATTGGAAATAAAGAAATTATTCCAATTTTAAATTCTAGAATCGTAAACCAAATCAATCACATGTCTAGTATGCCATCAGTGAAAAACATATTGTCTTTAAAAGAAATAAGAGATTTGGTGACTTCACTATCAACAATTGAATAAGAGTCAAAAATCAATTTATTTTATTTCTAATTATTTCGGGAACCGGAAAAGATTTTTGTTTTTTGAAATCAAAACAAACCAATACTGTCAATGAAGACACTAACGGTAAATCTTCTTCATTATTAAAAATTGATGCCAACATTTTAAAACTTGTATTTCCAATTGATACAATCTTCTGACCAATAAATAATTTGCTTGGATGATATCCTTGCTTATGATAATCAATGCTAATTGATGCCATTATAAGAGATTTTTTAATCTCTTTAATATCATTTAAAAAATCAAACCTACCAGTTTCAAGATAAGTAAGATACATTGCATGGTTTATGTGATTAAAAGCATCTAAGTCTCTCCATCTGGTATTTATCTCAGTAAAGAAAGAGAATTGACTTCTATTAACATCATAGTCTTTTAAAAACATAATATTTTATTACTTTCTATTTTTTTAAAGAATTCGTTCTTTATGAGTATAAATATTAAAACCATTACTTCTAACAAAAGAAGTAATAGTTATACCCAATTCGTTAGCCAAGTCTACAGCTAAAGAACTTGGAGCAGAAACACTTGAAATAACTGGAATTGAAGCAACTGCACATTTTTGAACAATCTCAAAACTTAATCGACCGCTAACAACTAATATAGAGGTTTTATTTGGAATTAATTTTTTCGATTTGTTAACAAAATCATTTTTAACTAAACTTCCAATAACTTTATCAACCGCATTATGTCTTCCGATATCTTCAAAAACAGAAATCAAATCACCATTATTATTTATTGCTGCAGCCCCATGACATCCACCAGTATGTGAAAAAATAGTTTGATTCTCTCTTAATATATTTACTGACTTTTGAATAAATTCCTTTTTTATAGTAGGATAAATCTCTTGGGGGTTACAAATACTAAGTATATCATCTATACTCTCTCTACCACAAACACCACATGAAGCTGATGTGATAGTACCTCTTTTAGAGTGAGAATTTAAGTCCGGCAATGATACTTTATTTTTATCTATAATAACATTTACTATATTTGAATCTTCATAAAGATGAAGATTAGAAATATCTGAAAAATTTTCAATAATTCCTTCAGAAAACAAAAAACCAATTGCTAATAAATTATCATGACCTGGAGTTCTCATTGTAATAGAAAGAATTTTATCATTTATTTTAATTTGCAATGGTTCTTCATGAACTACTTTATCTAAACTATTTTTAGTGATTTTAAAATTAGAATTAGATAATTTGGAATAATGATGATGATGGCGATCAAGAATACCGACTAAATTCGATTTATCTTGATTGTCTTGAGTCATATATTAATTTAAAATTAATTTTTTGAAACTTCGATAGCACAAACTTTATATTCAGCTGTTCCTGTAACTGGATCACCCTCATCATTTGTTAAAACATTTGCTCTGGCTTCAATAAAATGAAATGGCATCCAAGCATAACCTGGATTTACCTCTCGAGTGATATGAGCCCTACAGGTCAAAGCACCTCTTCTTGATTTAACTTCTACAAAATCACCATCAATTATATCTCTAAACCTTGCATCTCTTGGATGAATCTGTAAAAAAGCTTCAGGTTGTTTAATTGAAGTTCCTCCAGAAAATCTAGTTTGAGTAGCGGCATTATAATGATATAAAGTTCTTCCTGTAGATAAAATCATTGGAAAATCTTCATCACCAGATTCTAATGATGGACGATAATCAACTGGTACTAATTTACCTTTTCCTCTCATAATACCATCTTTATGCAAAAATGGTGTTCCAGAATCTTCATGATCATAACATGGCCAATGGAGACCACCTTCATTTTCTAATCTTTCATGACTCAATCCTGCAAATTTTGGGGCATCTTTAACATATTCATTATAAATTTCATTTGTTGACTTATATGTCCAATTAGCACCAGACGCATTTGCAAAATCAACAAGAATTTCCCAGTCAGCTCTAGCATTTCCAGGAGGTTCAACAGCTTTTCTTACTCTTTGAACTCTTCTTTCAGAATTTGTAAAAACTCCATCCTTCTCAGCAAAACATGCTCCAGGTAAAATAACATCAGCAAATCTACTTGTACCATTTAAAAAAATATCCTGCATTACAACAAATTCAAGACTTTTCATATGTTCATCTAATTCACAAGCATTTGGTTCTGATAAAACAATGTCCTCACCCATGATGAATAATCCGTGTATTCCACTACCAATTTTTTTCATCATTTCATTTAAGTTTAAGCCAGGGTCAGAAGGAAAATTTACACCCCATGATTCTACATATTTTGCGTGAACTTTAGGGTCATCAACTCTTTGATAACCTGGTAAAAATATTGGAGTAGCTCCTGCATCATTAGCACCTTGAACATTATTTTGCCCCCTAAGTGGATTCATTCCTGTTGAAGGAAAACCTAAATGGCCTGTCATTAACACTAGATTGGAAAGAGCAAAAACATTATCAGTGCCATGAGAGTGCTCTGTTATACCAAGTGTATAATAAATTCCAGCTTTTTTTGTTGATGCGTACTCAATAGCAGTATCTCTAATATATTGAGCAGGAACACCTGTTATCTTTTCAGCTTTTTCAGGAGTGTATTCNGAAACTTTCTTACTAAACTCTTCATAACCTTCTGTACTATTTTCAATAAAATCTTTATCAGCTAAATCATTTTCTAGAATTACATGNGCCATAGCATTTAAAAGCCAGACATCAGTTCCTGGTCTTAATTGCAAGTGCCTATCAGCAACCTGNGTTAACCAGATAGACCTTGGATCTGCAACAACAAGCTTTGCACCTCTTTGAACTGCTTTTTTCATCTCCATTGCAATAATAGGATGAGCCTCAGTTGTGTTACTTCCAATAACAAAGAGAAAATCTACGTCTCTAATTTCTCCAATAGAATTTGTCATCGCTCCTGCACCCATTGTAGTAACCAGACCGGCTACAGTTGGAGCGTGTCAGGTGGCAGCACATTGATGAATATTATTTGTTTGGAAAACAGTTCTAGACATTTTTTGCATCAAATAATTTTCTTCGCCAGTACATCTTGATGAGGAAATAAAGCCTAAACCATCATTTCCATATTTTTCTCTTACTTTCTTTAAACCTTGAGCAGCATATTCAATAGCAACTTCCCATGATGTTTCCTGAAGTATACCATTTTTGTCTCGAATTAAGGGTGAAGTTATTCGATCTTTGTGATCAATAAAATCATAAGCAAACCTTCCTTTAACACAGAGGTTTCCGTCATTTGTGGTTGTGCCTGGGTCAGGAGAAGTAATTTTGACTACTTTGCCTTTTCCATCGTTTGCATTGGGGTCGACATTAAGATCCATCTGACATCCTACACCACAATAGTTGCAAGTTGTTCTTACTTTTTCTAATTCTCTTTCAGGAGGTGCTTTTGCAAGTAATGGTATTTTTTCATCCATTGCTCCAGTAGGGCAAACATCTATACAACCCCCACATAATTCACATGTTGAGTCTAATAAAGAAACATTATCAGCAGTTGCAATAGTTGTACTTGAACCTCTACCAGCTAACGTTATTGCGCTAACTGCTTCTACCTCATCACAATATCTTACACATCTCGCACATGAAATACATTTATCTGCATGAAAATGAATAAAAGGGTTTGGGTCATCAGGTCTTTCAAATCTTTTATTTTCTAAATGTGGCCAACCATTTGAAACATCGTATTTATCAGCAAAATCCAATAATTGATTGGGTGCTCCAGTTTCTTTTTCTCTAGGATTTTCTGGATGATCAGATAAATACAAAGAAATAAGAGTTTTTCTGTGACGGTCAATTCTTTCATTTTCTGTAGTTATATTCATTCCAGGAGAAATTTTAGTTGCACATGATGGAGCCATTCTAGGCCAACCATCAACTTCAACTAAACACATTCTGCAGCAACCATTAGGATCTAAGCGATCATCATGGCATAATGTAGGAATATCTTTNCCTAGAGATTTTGCATGATCAAGAATTGTTTTATCATTTGTTATTTCGACATCAATTCCATCAATTTTAGCTATATTTTTATTTGACATTATTCAAAATCCTCTGGAAACCATTTTCTAGCACTAGTTAAAGGTACAGAAGCAACGTGACCTAAACCACAAATTGATCCTTGTTCCATTTCCCAAGCAACATCATCAACTAAATTTAAATCATTTGAGGAATTAGAATCAATATATCTATCAATTGATTCTCTTTGGAATCTACTTCCAATTCTGCAAGGAGCACATTGACCACAACTTTCATTTTCAAAAAACAATAAAGTCTCTCTAACAGCTTTTTTCATGCTATTTGAATCATTTAAAACTACAACTCCAGCAGAACCTAAGCTTGAGCCTACTTCTGATAAAGATTTCCAGTCTAAAGGTCTATTTCTTTCTTTTGCAGGTAAAAAACCAGAACTAGCACCTCCAGGAGAAAATGCCTTTAAAGTTCCTAAATACCCACCAGCATAATTAACCAACTTATCGAGGGTAACACCAAGNGGTAATTCATAAATTCCAGGATTTTTTACATTTCCACTAATACAATAAACTTTACTACCTGGACCTGTTATACCTAAATTATTAAACCAATCTCCTCCATTATTTATTATTGCTGGTATGCAAGCTATAGTTTCAACATTATGTATTAATGTAGGCTTACCCCATAATCCAACCTCAGTAGGAAATGGAGGTTTCAATCTTGGCATTCCTCTTCTTCCTTCAAGAGCTTCCAATAATGCAGTTTCTTCTCCACAGATATATGCACCATGCCCTTCATGAATATGAAAATTAATTCCAGGAAATGAACCCTTTTTTTTATGTTCTTTAATAGCTTTAGATAAAATTTTAATTGGAAGTTGAAATTCACCCCTTAAATAACAATAAACATCAGATGCACCTATAAGTTTTGCAGCAATTGCAAGTCCTTCTAAAACTTTATCAGGTCTTCTTAAAATAATTTCTCTATCTTTAAATGTTCCTGGCTCACTTTCATCAGCATTTAGAACAACGTATCTAACCTTTTCTTTTTGATCTAACAATGAACGCCATTTTCTACCAGCTGGAAAAGCTGCTCCACCTCTTCCTTGAAGACCAGATGCGTCAAGTTCAGACAATATACCTTCCGAACCAATTTTAATTGATTTTTTGAAAGCATTATTTTTAAAAGTAGGATCATTGCCAAGATTAATAGCAAGGGGTTTTTCTTTGTAAACACCAATATGGCCAAACCAATTACCATCTTNATTTAAATGNTNTGATTTTAAATTCTTCCAATTTCCATTNGAGGATATAATATTTNCTTTAGTGACNTTTGGNAAAACAAATCTATCTTTTAAAACAGCAACTGGCTTATCACAAGCGGCTAAACATGAACAAGACTCTGCAGGTAGNTTTTCTTTTTTTGCAAGATCCAGCAATTCTTCTGAACCATTCATGATGCAACTCAATCCTGTACATACTCTAACTTTTAAATGTGGTTTTGAAAGTAGGTCAAAAAAAGAACCGACTCCATAAACATCAGCAGCAGGAACGCCAGTCTCTAAAGAAACATTTTTTGCAACTTCAGAATTTAAACCTCCTTGTTCTTGAATTTTTTCAGGAACAGTAGATTCTTGTAGTTTTGTTGATTTCTTCATTATTACATTTTACTAAATTTATGGCAAATTTTCCTCAATATATTCCAACATTTTTTTTTGCTTAGATAACCATCCTAATTTTACTTCAACATTAATATATCTAATATTCATTTTCTGCATTAAAAATGATAAAGAACCATCATCTTGTATGTTATNCTTTAGNAATANAACATTAAAGGGTGATTTNTCAAGCAATTTATAATCATTAAAATTTGTACAAATGTAAAAATCTTGAATTTTCTGATTTTTTTTTATTGAATATTTTAATGAATTTTCAATTTCTGATTTAATTGTGTAACCTCTTGAATTATTATGTAATGCAATAACTAGCCCATTTGAATCTGGTAAAAATTGATCTAAGAAATTATCTCTTCCAAAATCTATTTCATCTAAAATATCATTAATTCTTTTTGAGGTTAAATTAGTGTTGTATTTAATTAAAGAATTTCTTGTTCCATGTCTTGAAAATATCCTATTTGGATCAATTCTATTTCCATTAATTCTAAATACTCTTTCATCACTTTGTATATATAAAGCTTTTCCTTTATAATTGTTTATATGAAAATCAAGGGCCATCTCAGCAGTTTTTTCATCACCATGCAACCAAACATATAATCTATTGGATTTTCCAGAATCAACTACTTTAAAAGAAATTGGGCCCAAGTAAAAAATTGAACCCAAGTCTTGATTAAAATATGTAAAAAAAGATGTTAAAAATATGAAAAGAATACTTTTCATATAACTTTAAAATTATCCAGTAATTTTTGACTTCAATTCATCAAAGTCGGGTAAGTTACCTGGACTATCAGCATCCCATCTGTAAGAAACAGCACCATCTGGCTCTATAATAAATAAACTTCTATTAGCAGATTGATAATCCTCAAGACCACCCAAACCTGTGAACTGAGAATCAAAATACTCTATGAATTCATAATTAAAATCACTCAACAATGTTATACTAGTATTTGTTTGCTTTTTCCAGTTTTTTAAAACGAAAGGAGAATCAACTGTAATTCCTAGAATTTCTACATTTAAATCTTCTAAACCTCTAAATTCATCCAGAGTACATAATTCATCATCGCAAACTCCAGTGTATGCACCTGGGAAAAATGCTATCAAAATTCTTTTACCAGACCACTCACTCAAATTTCTTAATTTTTTTTCACTATCATAAATAGATAAATCTTTAATTTTATCTCCAACATTTAATGACATAACTGCTCCTTTTTTAAATTAAAAACATAAAATTATGTGATAATTTACATTATAATATTATTTCACTGTATATATAAATTAAAAATTCGTAGTCAAGGTAAAAGTTAAAGCGTCATCAATACCTGGAACATAAACACAAACTCCTGTATCACACTTTAAACCACCTTGTATTGATCCATAAAAGAAATTAACTAATGTTGATGTGTTTAAATAAAATGAACCTTGTATCCCATACCAACTGTTTAAAAGATTAAAATCATTCCTTCTTAAAAAAGATTCTAACCAACTATCTTCATCTGCGAAATCATTATAAAGATCTCCCGTTTTAGTTTTTGAAGTATAATCAAAAATAAATCCAAAAGAAAATTTTGATGCTTTACTAATATTTAATCCAAAATATCTATAATAATAATTTGAAACATCAATATCAATGATTCCTATACTATCAGATTGTGAATCAATAAGAGTTAAAAAAGATTCTTTTGAACCAAAATTTAATGACTCCCATTGATGTTCAACATTAAATGAAATACTATAATTATCATTTAAGGAAAACATCAATTCAAATGGAAAAGTTACCAAATTCCTTCTTTCAAAAATTTCAGTAAATCTTTCAAAACCTTCTGGTGAATTATGAAAAAAACGATAACCTGNGTATCCAATAATCTCACTTGATTGAACAAAAGCAGATTTTAAATAAAAGTTATTGTATTGATTATATTTAAGCTCAACATAACCTTCGTGATAGGGAAAATATCCATAATCCTCAGAAGGATTAAATAATAATTTTAAGCTTTCATCTCTCCAATTAGATGCATAGTCCTGACCTATATATTTAAAATATTTTTTATGCCTGCTACTTTTTGAAAAATTAAATTGAAATTGAAGATTTTCATTCATATTTAGATTAAAATTAACTTGAAAACCTAGTTCGTCATACATATCAAATAGATGCGGGTTTCTTGATAGTAAAGTTGAATTATGAATTTTAAATACTGATGGTGGATTATAAGCAATACTATTTCTTTTTAATCTAAATGGAAAATGATTTTTAATATCAGGAGAACTAGCATCATATAAGTAATCCTTAAGTTCTAAACTTAAACTCCAACTACCCGGAAAATATGAAGCTGAGAGATAATAAGATCGATCGTTTTTATTAGTGTTATAATACATCCATCCAGCTCTATCAGATAATATTGAATCAACATTAAGATTTTGATTTCTAAAATTAGCTTCAATATAGAAATCAAAATTTTCGATCATATATTCAGAATAAATTCCTGGAGATAAAGAATTGGTTTTAACATTAGAATAATCAGTTGAATTTTTATATGAATACCATGGAGAATTAGAATTATTAAATATCAAATANGTTCCAAAATTTAAATTGGGTAAAATATTATTATAATCTAAAGAAATCATTCCAATTGTTTCATCTTCATAAAAATCAACAATTCTTGGGTCTACGTCTATTCCAGAACTTAAATGTCTAGGAGCATATATTTTTCCAAAAAGAAAATTTAATTCAAATTGATTAAAATGATTAGATTTGAGAAGACCACCTCTTATACTTGAATTAAAATTAATAGATTCATTTTTGAGTGTATTTAATCCAAGACCTCTACCTACTCTTTTATTTATATCTCCTAAAAANATTGAAAAATTTTCATAATCACCCTGAATTAAAAATTCATTTAAACCTATAAAACTTTGACCAATTCTAGGCGGAGAACTATATTCAAGAGTAGATGTAAAAGACCAATTTTCTTTCCAATATGAAATATCAAGAAGATTTTCAATATAATTATAATCATAAAATTTAGATTCAATTTGACCAGGTACTCTTATAGGTGTAAAACCTTTTCCGAAATAAGAAGATAAACCAAAAGAGAAATTATTTTGAGCAATTAAAAATTGAAAAAAAAATGAAAAAAAAACAATTTTTCTAAACATATTTATTTGCTTAAGAATTCTTTTGAAATTTTATTGTCTAAAATAATTTCATCTCCAGGAACATATCCATTATGTTTGTAAATAACATTATTAGAAGAGTTAACAATAAGTGTATAAGGCATGGCTTTACCATTTAATTTCTTAAAAGAATTAAGATCAGGTTCAATTGAAATCAACATTTCTAACGAATTTCTTTTAATGTAACTTCTAATTTCTGATTTTGATCTATCAGTATCAACATTTATAGCTAAAACCTTAAAACCTTTATTTTGGTACTTTTTATGAAGATCATTTAAATGAGGTAGCTCTTTAAGACAAGGGCTGCACCATAAAGCCCAGAAATTGATTAAAACTGGACCATCCTTTACTAGTTGATATAAATTAGTTGATAATCCAGACTCAAGCTTAAACTTTAAATTAGGAAGTTGTTGTGAATAGATGTTAACAGTAAATAAAAATAAAAATATGATTTTTTTAATAATAATTATCTTTCTGTAATTAAATCATTNTTTGAATTAATTCCCTTTTGCAAAAATTCAATAAATTTTTGAGGATCTCTCGTCANNCCTGGAAACCTTGCAATCTCATTACTGTTTGAATCTATAATGACATAAAAAGGAAGAGCAGCTGTTCCAAATCTTTCAATTTCCATTTTTTGATATTCTTTATGATTTGGCCCACCATCAGTATATAATTCAACGGGAACATACTGTTTTAATAAATCTTCAATTTCAGGCAAAATTAATATATTTGTTTCCATCCATCTGCAATTAGTACATGTATATCCAGTAAAATTAACAAACATTGATTTTCCAGTCATTTCTGATACAGCTATAGCTTCGTCAAAATCATATATCCAACTTATATTTTTTTTATTAAAACTATCATTATTAGAGACAGTTTTTTCATTAGATGGTGGTAAATAAGATTCAATTAAACCATGAATTGGTTGACCAAACAAACCTCGTGCCATATATAAAGAAAAGGAAAACAAGACAATGCTAATGATTAACCTTGGTACACTAATAAATTTTAAATCGGAATCATGAGGAAGCTTAATTTTACCAATCAAATAAACTCCGCATAGAAAAAANATTACAACCCATGCAGCTAAAACAAAAGACCTAGTAAATATATCCCATCCCCAAATTAAATCAGAATTACTTAAAAATTTAAATGCTGCAGCTACTTCTAAAAAACCCATGGAAACTTTAACAGAATTTAACCANCCTCCACTTTTTGGAAGTTTATTTAAATATTGAGGAAATAAAGCTAAAAAGAAAAAAGGTAAAGCAAAGGCCGCAGAGAAAAATAACATTCCAATAAATGGCCATAACCAGTCTCCTTGTATAGCTCTAACTAATAACAAACCTATAAATTGAACTGTACACGTGAAAGAAGTTAAGGTGAAGGTAAATGCCATAAAAAGTGTACCAATGACACCACCTCTTCCCTCTTGACTTACAGAAAATTGCCTCAAGGCGGAAGGTAATTGAATTTCATACATTCCAAAAAGAGATAAAGAAAAATAGATGAAAATTGCAGCAATAAATAGATTTACCCATGGATTAGATGCTAATTGGTTAGCACCTGAACCACCTAGAGTTATAGCTAATAAGAGACCTAAAAATGTATAAGTAATTATAATACCTATAGAATAAATACTGGCCTGTTGAAAGGGCTTTGTTTTTTTATCCTCGCCAATCTTCGTAAAATAAGAAACAGTTATTGGAATCATGGGAAAAACACATGGTGTGAGAAGAGCTAAAAATCCCATTGAAATTGATAGTAGAATAAAAGACCAAAATCCTGAAGAAATTACATTATCTAGATCGATATTTTGATCATCGGAAAAAAAATTGATTTTTTCTTCTGATAATTTTACAATATTCGTTTTTTCAGAACGAACCGACCCTTTTTTTATTTCAATAAAAAGTGTATCAGAAAAATTCGTTGGAGGATAACAAAGAGTTGGGTCGCAGGCTTGAAATAAAAGATTTG
>NZHL01000009.1:203751-239243 GCA_002691365.1 Fidelibacterota bacterium | reverse complement strand
GGACTCAGATAAATTTTCCTGCTCAGCTTTACTTGAAGCTTCAATTGCAACAGATATTACAGGTTTTTGAAAATCCATTTGTTCTAATACTATTGGATTACCGGGATCACATAAAGTATGACCCGTTTTAGTCTCTTTTAAACCAACTGCTGCTGCAATTTCACCAGCAGTAACTTTTTTTCTTTCTTCTCTTTTGTCCGCATGCATTAACAAAAGACGACCAATTCTCTCTTTTTTACCCGAAACGGAGTTCATAACAAATTGTCCTGCTTCTAATGAACCAGAATAAACCCTAAAAAAAGTTAATTTTCCAACAAATGGATCCGTCATGATTTTAAAAGCAAGAGAGCTAAATGGATCTTGATTTGAAGGCGATCTTTTAAGTACTTCATCCTTACTTTTTATAGAATGACCAACAACTTCTTTAATATCTAAGGGTGATGGTAAATATTCAACGATACAATCCAACAACCTCTGAACACCTTTATTTTTAAAAGCAGAACCACACATAACAGGTATAAATGAATTTTCTATACACCCTTTTCTTAAGGCATTTTTAATTTCTTCTGAAGTTATATCTTCTTCAGATAAATATTTTTCTAATAATCCTTCATCATGAGATGCACATTCCTCAACCAAATGATTTCTTGCCTTTTCTGATTTTTCAAGCATGTCAGCAGGTATGTCAACATATTCGTATTCAGCACCAAAACTTTTTTCATTGTACATTATTGCTTTCATCTCAATCAAATCAACAACACCATTAAAAATATCACCAGCACCTATTGGTAGAGTAATAGGCAAAGGATTTGCATTCAATCTGTCTTTCATCATTTGAACTACATTATAAAAATCAGCTCCCATACGATCCATTTTATTTATAAATGCAATCCTAGGAACTTTATACTTGTTAGCCTGACGCCATACTGTTTCACTTTGTGGTTCAACACCTCCAACTGCACAAAAAACAACTACACCACCATCTAAAACTCTTAAAGAACGTTCAACTTCAGCAGTAAAATCAATATGACCAGGTGTATCAATAATATTTATTCGATTTTCATTCCAAAAGGTTGTTGTAGCAGCAGAAGTTATTGTAATACCCCTCTCTTTTTCTTGATCCATCCAATCCATCGTTGCAGCACCTTCATGAACTTCTCCTAACCTATGAACTCTTCCAGTATAAAATAAAATTCTCTCTGTAGTGGTAGTTTTTCCGGCATCAATATGAGCCATAATACCAATATTTCTTACTTTATCTAAAGTTATTTCTTGCATTTTTTACCTGTAATGAGCAAAAGCTTTATTTGCCTCTGCCATCCTATGTGTATCTTCTTTTTTCTTAACAGCACCACCATCATTATTAGCAGCATCCACAAATTCAGCAGCTAATTTTTCTGACATACTTCTACCTTTTCTGCTTGTAGCATAAGTTATGATCCATCTAGTTGCAAGAGCAAACCCTCTCTGTGTAGGAACTTGAATTGGAACTTGATAAGTTGCCCCACCAATTCTTCTGCTCTTTACTTCAATTAAAGGCTTAACATTTTCCATTGCTTTTTTGAACATTTCCAAAGAATCTGATTTAGTTTTCGATTTAACAATATCCAAAGAAGAATAAAAGATTTTTTCAGAAATACTTTTTTTGCCACCTCTCATTAAGTTATTGATAAATTTTTGAACCATTAATTCACCATAAATAGGGTCAGGTAAAATTGCACGTTTTTCAGGTCTTCTTCTTCTCATTTATTCCCTTGGTTTTTTCGCACCATATCTAGAGCGACTAGTTTTTCTATCATCTACACCAGAAGTATCCATTGTTCCTCTAACAATATGATATCTAACACCAGGTAAATCTTTAACTCTTCCACCTTCTATCAAAACCAAAGAATGCTCTTGAAGATTATGACCCTCTCCTGGAATATAGGCAATAACTTCAATAGAGTTTGTTAATCTAACTTTAGCTACTTTTCGCAAAGCTGAATTTGGTTTTTTGGGAGTAGTTGTATATACACGTGTACATACACCTCTTTTTTGTGGATTTGACTGTAGAGCTGGAGCACCTGTAGACTTAGTAGTTCTTTTTCTACCTTTTCTTACCAATTGATTAATTGTTGGCATTGTTAGTCTCCTCTTCTACTATTTCTTTTTCAATTATTTCAGAATCATTTTCAGAATTATCTAATTTTGAAACAATTGGGTTTTTACTACTTTTAAAACCTGTCCCTGCTGGAATAAGTCTTCCAAGTATTACATTTTCTTTTAAACCTAACAATTTATCGCCCCTACCTTCAATAGATGCATCTGTTAATACTCTAGTTGTTTCCTGAAATGAGGCAGCCGATATAAAACTTTCAGTGTTTAAAGAAGCTCTAGTGATGCCTAATAACAAAGGTCGTGACGTCGCAGGTTTAGTTGATCTAGTTTTAATTCCTTTTTTACCATCTTCTTTGAGCTTTCTGTTAATTTCAAGATGCTCAGTCCTTAATATCATTTCACCTTCAGAAAAATTAGAATCTCCAACATCAGTTACAATAACAGATTTAATAATTTTATCATTTTCTCTATTAAGTTCATTTCTATTTACTCGATCAGCAGCAAGAAAATCAGAATCTCCTGAATCATCAATTTCAACTTTTTGCATCATTTGCCTAACGATTACTTCTATATGCTTATCATTAATTCTAACACCTTGAAGTCTATATACTTCTTGTATTTCATTAACTAGATATTCTTGAACTCTCTCTGGACCAAGAATACTTAAAATATCATCTGGTGAAATTGAACCTTCACACAACCTATCACCAGCACTTACCCTATCTCCTTCATGAACAATTACATGCCTACCATAAGGAACCTTATATTTTTTTGTAACATCATGTGGCCCATTAACACTAATTTCTCTTATACCTCTTTTTACTTCACCAAATTTCACCAAACCATCTATTTCTGTTACCACTGCTGGACTAGTTGGCTTTCTTGCTTCAAAAAGCTCTGCCACTCTAGGAAGACCACCAGTTATATCTCTAGTTTTACCTATGTCTTTAGCAATTTTCACTAAAATTTGTCCAGCATCAGCTTTTTCTCCATTTTTGACCATCAATACAGCCTTAACAGGTAAAATTGTTCCACTTGAAATAATATTTTTATCTTTGTCAACTATATCTAAGTGAGGAGCTAATCTTCTATTTTTTGACTCAATTGTTACAAGTTGTTTTTTTCCACCTTCAACAGCCTCTTCGTGATAAGTCTCACCTTCAACCATATCAACAAAATCAACTATTCCTGAGTTTCTAGCTAAAATAAAATCTGTGTATGGGTCCCAAGTAAATAAAATTTGACCTGCTTCTATCTGATCTCCTTCATTAACCTCAAGAGATGAACCATAAGGAACATTATAAACAGAAATACCACCCTTTTTATCTTTTATTTTGATGGAAGAATTCCTTACCAAAACTCTAGAAATATTTTCTTTAAAACCATCATCGTCTTTGACTTTTGCAAATTCTAAATTATCAGAAAATTCGACAGTTCCATTTCTACGAGATTTCATTTCTGACTCTTCGATGATCCTAGAAGCTGTACCACCAATATGAAAAGTTCTTAATGTTAATTGAGTTCCAGGCTCTCCAATACTTTGAGCAGCAACAATTCCAACAGAAGAACCCATACTTACAAGCTTATTTGTATTTAAATCTATACCATAACAAAACTTACATACACCTCTAAGAGATTCACATGTTAGAACAGACCTAATAAATACTCGGTCGATTTCGTTTTTAGTTAAAATTTCAGCAACTGAAGAATCAACTAAAGTACCTATTTTTAAAATCTTTTTTCCATCGACATAAACATCTTCTTGTAAAACTCTCCCCCTAATTCTTTCACTTAGCGGCTCAATAATTTCTTCACCCTCTTTTAAATCACTAATCCATACACCATTAATAGTTCCACAATCATCTTCTCCAATCACCATATCTTGAGCAACATCAACCAACCTTCTAGTAAGATATCCAGCATCAGCAGTTTTTAAAGCAGTATCTGCTAAACCTTTTCTAGCACCATGTGTTGAAATAAAATATTCTAAAACAGTCAAACCTTCTTTAAAATTTGAAGTTATAGGATTTTCAATAATCTCACCTTTACTACCTGTCATAGATTTTTTTGGCTTTGCCATTAATCCTCTCATGGCCGCTAATTGCTTAATTTGATCTTGACTACCCCTAGCACCAGAATCTGCCATTACATAAACTGAATTAAAACCCTGTTTGTCATTCATAATTCTATTCATCATAGCCTGAGATGTATCATTAGTTGCATGAGTCCATACATCTATAACCTTATTGTATCTTTCACCCTCAGTCAGAATTTGTCTAGAAAATTTTCCCTGAATGGAGCTGATTTCATTTTCAGCTTTAGAAATTATTTTTTCTTTTTCATCTGGGATTAATACATCTGAAATTGCAATGGAAATTCCACTTTTTGTTGCATACTTAAATCCTAAATCTTTCAAATCATCAAGAAATTTGACAGTTTTTTGATTTCCAACGGTTAAGTAAATATTGTAAATAATATTTTCAATTTTCTTTTTGTTTAATACTTCATCAAGATAACCCATTTCATCGGGAACTATAGAATTAAAAATAGCGCGACCTACAGTTGTCTTGTTTTGCCATTCACCCAAATACTTAACATCTACAATCGCATGAAGACCCACCCTTTCATTTTCATATGCTATCAAAACTTCATCAATAGAAGAAAATCTCATTCCTTCTCCCAAATCACCTTTTTTTGATTTAGAAATATAATAAGCACCCAAAACCATATCTTGTGAAGGTATTGTCAATGGATATCCATGAGCAGGATGTAAAATATTATGACTAGCAAGCATTAACATTCTAGCTTCCATTTGAGCCTCAACAGACAATGGAACATGGACAGCCATTTGATCACCATCAAAATCAGCATTAAATGCAGAACATACTAATGGATGAATTTGAATAGCTTTACCATCAACTAGAACTGGTTGAAAAGCTTGAATACCCAATCTGTGAAGAGTTGGAGCTCTATTTAATAAAACAGGATGGTCAGTAATGACATATTCTAGTATTTCATACACTTCTGGAGCTCTTTCTTGAACCATCAACTTTGCACTTCTTGGAGTATTAGCTATACCCCTAGCTATTAACTCATGAATAATTTGAGGCATAAATAATTCAGCAGCCATATCCTTTGGAAGCCCNCATTCNTGTAATTTTAAAGTTGGACCAACTACAATTACNGATCTTCCTGAATAATCAACTCTTTTTCCTAATAAATTTTGACGAAACCGNCCTTGCTTCCCTCTTAGCATATCACTCAAACTTTTCAAAGGTCTTCTNGTACCACTACTTACAGCAGTTCCCCTTCTTGAATTGTCAAATAATGTATCTACAGCTTCCTGTAACATTCTTTTTTCATTTCTTAAAATGACATCTGGNGCTTTTATTTCCATCAATTGTTTTAATCTATTATTTCTAATAATAACTCGNCGATAAAGATCATTCAAATCACTNGCTGCGAACCTACCACCCTCCAAAGGNACTAAAGGCCTTAATTCTGGNGGAATAACNGGNAGAACAGTTACTACCATCCACTCAGGNTTATTTAATTTTGCTTTTAATTTTGATGGNTAAAATGCTTTTACNACNTTAAGCCTTTTAAGTGCATCAGCTTTTTTTTGCTTTGAACCAGTCTCNTTAATTAATAATTCNAATTCTTTCATTGTTGAGGTNATATCCATNGTTTTTAAAGNATTTCTNACNGCCATTCCACCCATNTCNGCATAGAAATANTTATCCTCGTCTTGATCCTCCTCAGAAACAGTATGNTTACCAAATTTACTTTCAAGNTCACGATACTCANTCTCATCNATGAGNTCCATTCTTTTTTTATCGGAAGAACCTGGATTTATTACAATATATGNTTCATANTAAATTACTTTTTCTAAATCTCTAGTTGANATTCCTAATAANTGATTTAATTTTCCNGGAACTGAACGTAAAAACCAAATATGAACAACAGGAACAGCCAAAGTNATATGNCCCATTCTTTCTCTTCNAACTTTTTTTCTNGTTACCTCTACACCNCANCTNTCACAAATAATTCCNCTATATCTAATNCCTTTATATTTTCCACAATGNCATTCATAATCTTTAACTGGACCGAATATTTTCTCGCAAAACAATCCATCTTTTTCAGGNTTATATGANCTATAATTTATAGTNTCAGGCTTTAAAGTTTCACCATAAGATCGTCTTAAAATATCTTCAGGNGACATCAAACCTATAGTTACTGATTTAAANTGATTCGGATTATCTTCTTTTTGCGGATTTATATATACCAATTTTAACCACCTTTAACTTTTTAATTCTATATCTATACCTAAACCTTGAAGCTCTTTAACTAAAACATTAAATGATTCAGGAATTGAGAAATCAGGAATGTTATCACCCCTTACAAGAGCATTATATACTTTAGATCTACCATCTACGTCATCTGACTTTCCAGTTAATAATTCTCTAAGAGTATAACTAGCACCATATGCTTCAAGAGCCCAAACTTCCATTTCACCTAATCTTTGACCACCTTCTTGAGCTTTTCCACCCAAAGGCTGTTGTGTAATCAATGAATAAGGACCAGTTGAACGAGCATGCATCTTATCATCAATCATATGCGCTAACTTCATAACATATATACAACCAACCGTAACTGGATAATGAAACTTCTCACCTGTCCTTCCATCCCATAAATCAGCCTTACCACTTGTTGGCAAACCTGCTTGTTTTAATTCTTCCTGAACTTCATTAGGAGACGCTCCATCAAAAGGAGAAGTCTCATAATTCTTACCAAGCTTCATACCTGCCCAACCAAGCATTGTTTCGTATAGCTGACCTAAATTCATTCTTGATGGAACCCCTAATGGGTTTAATACGATATCTACTGGAGTACCATCAGACATAAATGGCATATCTTCTTCTGGAACTATAGTAGCAACCACACCTTTATTTCCATGCCTACCAGCCATTTTATCACCAACTTTAACTTTTCTTTTATTTGCTATATAAACTTTTGCAAGCTTTGACACACCTGGTTGTAATTCATCACCAACCTGTAATTTAAAGATTTTTCTTTCCAATCTTTCTTCTGCCTGTCTCCACTCACGATCAAATGAATTCCATACTTGCTGAATTTGAATCCAAACCTTATTATCCTGCACCCAAGAATGATCTCTAGATATTCGTTCTAAATCTAATGATTTTAATCTTTTAGAAGATAATTTAGTAGAAGCTTTAATTAATGTTTTACCATTAGATATATCTCTCAAACCATTGCTTATTTGATTTAATAATAGCTCAAACAACATTTCATCTCTAGTTTTTTTAATTTTTTTCTTAATTGCCCTAGTTTCTTCTTGAAATATCTCAATTTCTTTTTTTTCTACAGCTCTGGACTGTTTAGTTTTTCTTTCAAAAAGCTGAGTTTTAATAACAACACCATTTGTTCCCGGAGAAGCTTTTTTTGATGCATTTTTAACATCACCTGCTTTTTCTCCAAAAATTGCTCTAAGCAATTTTTCTTCAGGAGTAGGGTCAGTTTCACCTTTTGGAGTAACCTTACCTATAAGTATATCAGAAGACCTTACTCTTGCTCCCTCTCTAATTATACCATTTTCATCTAAATCTTTAGTAGCCTCTTCACCAACATTCGGAATTTCTCTTGTTAATTCTTCTTCACCTCTTTTAGTATCACGGACTTCTAAATCAATTTCTGAAATATGAACAGATGTAAAAACATCATCTTTTACCAATCTTTCACTTAAAATAATTGCATCCTCAAAATTATAACCTCTCCAAGGCATAAAGGCCACCATTAAATTTCTTCCAAGAGCTAACTCACCTGACTGAGTAGATGGACCATCTGCAATTAAATCACCTTTTTTTATTTTCTGACCAGCTGTTACAACAGGCCTTTGATTCATACAAGTATCTTGATTGGTTCTTGAATATTTAATCATAGGTATTTTTAATAAATTTTGGTCAGAAGTCATTGCAAGATCTTCTGGAATATCTTTTGTTCTAATAGCAACGGAATTTGCATCTACTGATTCTACAACACCAGCAACAGGAGAAAATAAAGATGTTCTAGAATCTCTAGTAACAATTTTTTCCATACCAGTACCAACAATTGGAGCCTCTGGCTTAATCAAAGGAACAGATTGTCTCATCATATTAGAACCCATTAAAGCTCTATTGGCATCATCATGATCTAAAAATGGTATCAAAGTTGCAGCAACACTCAAAACTTGATGAGGTGCAACATCCATAAATTGAACCTCTTTCACATCAACAACTGGAAAGTCTCCTCTAATTCTAACTCTTACCTTATCAATATTAATTTCACCTTTTTGGTCTAAATTTTCCAATGGCTGGGCAATTTTAGACCTATCTTCATCTTCTGCTGAAAGGTATTTAATTTTTTTTGAAACAAATGCAGAGCCATTTTTAGATTGAACGATCCTGTAGGGAGCTTCAATAAATCCCAACTCATTAACCATTGCATAAGTTGCTAAAGATGAAATTAAACCAATATTTGGACCTTCAGGAGTTTCAATTGGACACAATCTTCCATAATGTGTATAATGAACATCTCTAACTTCAAAACCTGCCCTCTCTCTAGTTAAACCTCCTGGCCCTAAAGCAGAAACACGTCTTTTATGGGTAATTTCAGCAAGAGGGTTAGTTTGGTCCATAAACTGGCTCAATTGACTAGTACCAAAAAATGTATTTATAACTGTAGTACAAATTCTTGAATTAATTAAATCTTGTGGAGTCAAACTTTCCGCTTCTCTCAAATTCATTCTCTCTCTAACAGTTCTAGCCATTCTACTAAATGCTATTGAGAATTGATTGGTCAATTGCTCTCCAACTGTCTTCATTCTTCTGTTACCTAGATGATCGATATCATCTGGCCCCCTAACTCCTTTTCTCATATCCATTAAATATTCAATGACTTTAATTATATCTTCAGTAGTCAAAACAGTGTGCTCTAAATCAACATTTAAATCGAATTGTTTGTTTATTCTATACCTACCTACTTTTCCCAAATCATATCTTTTAGGACTAAAAAACATCCTTTCAATAAATTTTTGAGCAGTTTCTAAATTTGGTGGCTCACCTGATCTTAAATGCTGATACATAAGGGTAAGCGCATCATCAGTATTTTGAGTTGGGTCTTTTTGCATTGTATTTAAAATTAATTCAGCAGCTAAATCATCCATTGACGAAACAACTTCACAATCTTTAATNCCTGATGATTTTAATAAATTAAATGNATCTGAATTAATAACACTTCTACTTTCAGCTAAGATTTCNCCAGTNTTAACATCAATCACATCATTAACCAAAACTTGACCTATTAATTTTTTTGAATTTTTAGCATTAATAACTATTTTTTTAGANAGACCTAANATAGTNAATATATCAGAATCTGTTGANAATCCTAAAGCCCTTAACATTGTAGTTACAGGGAATTTTCTTCTTCTATCTATAATTACATAAAGACAATCTTGGATATCTGTAGTAAAATCTATCCATGAACCTCTAAATGGTATAACCCTACCCTGATAAAGCCTTGTTCCATTAGGATGAGTAAATTCATCAAAAAATACTCCAGGCGATCTTTGAAGCTGACTTACTATTACTCTTTCAGCTCCATTTATTACAAATGTACCTCTATTTGTCATATAAGGAATATTACCAAAGTAAACTTCTTGCTCAATCGAATGAGCATATTTTGATCTATCAAATTCATCAGTAATATGTAAAACCAAACGCACTTTCAAAGGAACAGCGTAAGTAACCCCTCTATCCATACACTCCTCAGGACTATATTTTGACTTACCAAAAAAATAACCCTTATATTCCAATGTATAGTTTTTGTGACTATCCTCAATTGGGAAAATATTTNCTAAAACTTCATTAAGACCAATTAATTTGCGATCACTTTCTTCCACACCTATCTGTAAGAAATTTTTAAAAGAATCAATCTGAACACCTAATAAATCTGGCATCTGCAAATCAGTTTCAATTTTAGAAAATGAGCTTCTTTCAAAAGAATTATTTTTTGTCAAAATATTATCCCCTATCAAATATTATAAGTTTTACACATAAAATGGTAATTATTTTAGATCTACCTCAGCTCCAGCTTCTTCAAGCTTAGCTTTCATATCTTCAGCATCTGCTTTTGACACACCTTCTTTAATTGATTTTGGCGCTCCATCGACCAAATCTTTGGCTTCTTTGAGACCAAGCTCAGTAATTGTTCTTACGACTTTAATTACTTGTATTTTTTTATCACCCCCAGATTTCAAAATAACATCATATGAATCTTTTTCTTCTGATTCAGCACCAGCTTCACCAGAAGGGGTAGCAGCAGCAACTGCAACAGGGGCAGCAGCACTTACTCCAAATTTTTCTTCAATTTCTGAAATAAGTTCAGATATATCTAGCATATTTGCTTTTTCCAAATATGACATTACGTCAGCTTTTGATATTTCAGCCATGATTATAATCCCTCTCTTTCAATTAACTCGATTTAGTTTCTTTAATACTATTTAACACATTTAACAAACCACTCATAGAACTTCGAAGTGTAGAAGCAAATTTTGACATTGGTGATGAAAGCCCAGAAACAAATTTTGTCAATAACACTTCTCTGCTTGGCAAATTAGCAACAGCAGAAAAAGCACTTTGATCCATAACTTTACCATCGAATACAAAAGCCTTTACAACAGGCAGTTCATGATTTTTTTTAAATTCTTTTAAAATTCTCGCTGGAGCAGTAGGGTCATCATATGAAAAAGCGATTGCTGTTGGACCCTTTAAAATATTCTCAAGTTCTTTAAAACCAGCATTTTTCGAAGATATTTCTGCCAATTTATTTTTAACAACACAAAATTCTACACCATATGAAGTAAACTTTGATCTTAATTCAGTAATATCTTTAACAGACAAACCTAAATAATCGGTAAAATAAATACCAGATGCTTTCTCAAATTTAGAAGAAAATATATCAACTATTTCCAAATTTTGTTTATTTGGCATTAAACATTTACTCTTTCTATTTTTAATCCAGGACCCATTGTTGAAGAGACTGTAATTTTCTTTAAAAAAGTTCCTTTAAAAGATGGTGGCTTAGAATTTGAAATGGTTTTTAAAACAGAATTAAAATTTTCAACCAATTGTATTTCTGAAAAAGATTTTTTTCCTATTGGGGCATGGACAATTCCATTTTTATCAACCCTGAGTTCAATTCGTCCAGATTTAATATCTTTCACAGAAGCAACTACATCAGATGATACAGTTCCACTTTTTGGATTTGGCATCAACCCTTTTGGTCCAAGAATTTTTCCAAGCTTTCCTAGTTTTGGCATTATTGATGGATGAGCAACAATAACATCAATATCAGACCATCCAGATTCAAGTTTTTTAAGAAAATCATCATTTCCAGCATAATCTGCGCCAGCATCAATAGCTTCTTTAATATCAGCTTCATTTGACAAAACAAGAATTTTAATTTTTTTTCCTGACCCATTTGGCAAAGATGATGTTACTCTAATATTTTGATCAGCATGCCTTGGATCAACACCAAGATTTAACGCTATCTCAATAGTTTCATCAAATTTCAATGTTTTCAAATCTTTAATAAGATTTATAGCCTCATCAATAGAGTATTCCTTATTGAAATCAACTTTATCTGAAATTTCTTTTTTCCTTTTTGTAAAAGATTTCATAATTACTTAACCTTCAAGCCCATACTTCTTGCTGTTCCTCTAATCATTTCAATAGCAGACTCTATAGAGTTTGCATTTAAGTCATCCATTTTTTGTTTTGCAATTTCACTCAAATCTGATTCTGAAACTTTACCAACTTTTTCTTTATTTGGCTCTCCAGAACCTTTTTTTATGTTTGCTGCTTTTTTTAATAAAACAGCAGCGGGAGGAGACTTTGTTACAAATGTAAAAGATCTATCCTCAAAAACAGTGATTTCAACAGGAATTATTGTACCCATACTGTCCTGAGTTTTGTCATTAAATGATTTACAAAAATCCATTATATTTATTCCATGTTGGCCTAAAGCTGGACCTACTGGAGGAGCTGGATTAGCTTTACCTCCTGGAACTTGCAATTTTATAACTGTTGTAATTTTTTTTGCCATTTTAATCCGTATGCTTTACATGCTCAACTTGCAAATAATCAAGCTCAACAGGAGTTGATCTACCAAAAATAGATACCATAACTTTAACTTTTTGTTTATCATCATTAATCTCAATTACAGTTCCTTCAAAATCAATAAAAGGACCATCATTAATTTTTACTAAATCTTTTAAATTAAATCTTGCGGCTACAACTTCTCGACCTGTTTTAATTTCAACTTCACCCAAAATTCTATTAACTTCATCTGTTTTAAGTGATTCTGGCTCACCTTTAGGTCCAACAAAACTCATAACACCATTTATATTTTCAACCTGATGTCTTGACTCTTTATCTAAATTCATTTTAACCAAAATATATCCTGGATAAAAAACTCTATCTTTAACAATTTTTTTACCAGCCCTCATTTCAACTACATTTTCAGATGGTACTAAAATTTCGGAAATTTTATCAGTTTCTTCTTCACCTATACCAATTTCACTTATCATAGTTTCACGAACTTTTTTTTCCTTACCTGAAAGAACTCTCAAAGTATACCACTCCATCACAACACCACACTTGCAATTCTTGACAAAAAGAAATCAATAAAAAACAAAAATATACTTAAAATTAATGACAAACCAAGAACCACAAATGTTGACCCTCTTAATTCATCCCATGAAGGCCATGAAACTTTTTGCATTTCAAACTGGACACCTTCAAAAAAATTTTTAATCTTATTAATCATAATTTTCTAGCAGGTGAGGCAGGAATTGAACCCGCAACCCCCGGTTTTGGAGACCGATGCTCTACCAATTGAGCTACTCACCTAATCTTCTCAAAATTATCATAGAACTCAATTTTAACCTTTTCAACTACAAAACACCTCTATTTAGTTTCCTTATGCATTGTTCTTTTCCTACACCTAGGATCGGGACAATACTTTTTATAAGAAACCCTATCAGGATGCAAACGCTTATTTTTAGTCATAGTGTAATTTCTTCTATTACAATCTGGGCATTCTAGCGTTAACAAATCTCTTTTACTATTAGAACCCAATATTACTCCAAAATTTCAGTAACAACACCAGCGCCTACTGTCCTACCACCTTCTCTTATGGCAAAACGAAGCTCTTTTTCCATTGCAATTGGCGATATTAATTCAATTTCAAGTGAAACACTATCACCAGGCATAACCATTTCAGTCCCAGAAGGCAATGTTGCAACACCAGTAACATCAGTTGTTCTGAAATAAAACTGAGGTCTATAACCCTTAAAGAAAGGTGTATGCCTTCCACCTTCTTCTTTTTTCAACACATAAACTTCAGCTTTGAATTTTGTGTGCGGAGTAATAGAACCAGGTTTAGCACATACCATTCCTCTTTTCAAAAACTCTTTTTCAATACCTCTCATTAAGAGCCCAGCATTATCACCAGCTTGCCCCTCATCAAGTTCTTTTCTAAACATTTCTACGCCAGTAATAACAGTTTTTTTGTCAGCACCTAAACCGACAATATCAACTTCTTCACCAACTTTAACAATGCCTCTTTCAATTCTACCAGTACCTACAGTACCTCTACCAGTAATACTAAAAACATCTTCAACTGGCATTAGAAATGGTTTATCAACATCTCTTTGAGGCTCAGTTACATAACTATCAATAGCATCTACTAATTCGATAATACATTTAGACTGAGCTTCATCCTCTGGAGAATTTAAAGCATTTAATGCACTACCCTTAATAATAGGAATATCATCACCAGGGAATTCATATTCATTTAACAATTCACGCAATTCAAGTTCCACCAACTCAATTAACTCCTCATCATCAACTTGGTCAATTTTATTCATAAAAACTACCAAGTTAGGAACGTTTACTTGCCTTGCTAAAAGCACATGTTCTCTTGTTTGAGGCATTGGTCCATCAGCTGCACTTACAACCAAAATAGCACCATCCATTTGCGCTGCTCCAGTAATCATATTTTTTATATAGTCAGCATGACCAGGACAATCTATATGAGCATAATGCCTCGATTCACTTTCATATTCAACATGAGCTGTTTGAATTGTAATACCACGTTCTCTTTCCTCTGGAGCATTATCAATACTTCCAAAATCACGCAACTCACTCAACCCTCTTTTAGATAAAACTGTTGTAATCGCTGCAGTTAAAGTAGTTTTTCCATGGTCAACGTGACCAATAGTTCCAACATTTAAATGAGGTTTACTTCTGTCAAATTTTTCCTTAGCCATTGAAATATCTCCTTTTATTTGTGAAATTTATTTTTGAGCCTACGACCGGAATTGAACCGATGACCTCGTCCTTACCAAGGACGTGCTCTGCCAACTGAGCTACGCAGGCAAATTTTCTGATTGCCGAATAGCTGTAATTAAATTTGAAAGAGCGGCGGACGAGATTCGAACTCGCGACCCTCAGCTTGGAAGGCTGATGCTCTACCAACTGAGCTACCACCGCAAAGTATCTTTTAATCATTGTCCTCACATATTGATAGTTAAGTTTTTTAAAAAATGTGGGGAGAGATGGATTTGAACCACCGAAGGCTTTCGCCGCCTGATTTACAGTCAGGTGCATTAGACCACTCTGCCATCTCCCCAAAAGCTTATACAAAAAATAATAATGATCTTTTAGTGTGATGAATAAATCAGATGCAAACAAAATTAAATTAAATCTCATAATACTTTGCGAATATTTAATTATAAAATTCATTTCAAATAATAATTAGCTGTTAATATGTTTTGAGCCACCGGAGGGATTTGAACCCCCGACCGGCTGATTACAAATCAGCTGCTCTACCAGCTGAGCTACGGTGGCGGAACTTTTTACCACTTGCTGAATGTTAATTATCTGCATACCATTTAACATGGAAATACAGGTAGAGGTGATATATCTTCGATGACACGCTTTTAGCATAGCCCCGAAAATTAAATAGATAATAACAATATGTCAAACATAATGTTATTTTTTTTTATTTTTTTTTATTTAATAATAATTCCAGCTTCTGAATCATCAATATCAATGCCTTTTTTCTTAAAAAATAATCTAATTTCATCAGCTCGATCCCAATTTTTATTTTTTCTAGCTAAATTTCTCTCCTCAATAAGTTTTTTATCATTTTTACTTAATTTTATTTCTGAAGATCTTATTACACCTAAAACCTCGTCAATTTTATTTAAAGCAGCCAAAGTCAAGATAGATTCTTTATAGGTCATTTGTTTTTTATCAAGTTTGATATTTATTTTTTTTATATAATTAAATATTACACTTAAAGCTTTAGACATATTAAGATTATCATTCATTGCAATCTTAAAATCAACTATTAATTGGGTATTCATAATTTTATTATCATCTATCTCAACATCACCTTTTGATAATTCAAATATTCTATTATAAAAATCTTGAATTCTTTTTAAAGCACTATTTGAAGAATTCAAATTAACATCATTTAAATCAATTTTATGACTGTAGCTGGATGAAATTAAAAAAAATCTAATTGTATTTACATTATAACCTTTTTTTATTATGTCATTTAAAGTGTAAAAATTATTTAAAGATTTACTCATTTTTGAACCATTTATTAGCAAATGCTCGCAATGAACCCATAATTTTGCGAAAGTTTTATTAGTAGCACAAACACTTTGAGCAATTTCATTTTCATGATGTGGAAATAATAAATCTATGCCACCACAATGAATATCAAATTGAGCTCCTAAATATTTCAAAGACATTGCAGAGCATTCAATATGCCAACCTGGTCTACCATTTCCCCATGGAGAATTCCAAAAAATATCTCCATCATTGACTTTTCTAGATTTCCATAAAGCAAAATCATTAATTGAATTTTTATCATACTCATCATTTTTTATCCTGTCAGTCTTTGATAATTGTGAAAAATCTATTTTAGATAGCATACCATAATTTTTAAATGAATCTATTTTAAAAAAAACTGAACCATCTTCAGTTTTATATGCATGACCTTTTAAAATTAACTTTTCAATTAAATTTATCATCTCATCAATGTGATCTGTTGCAAAAGGAACTTGATTCGGCAAATCAATTTTTAATTTATTAGCATCATTTTTAAAACTTTCAAAATATTTTTTCGTCATTAATTCTAGGTTTTTAATTTTACCACAACATTTATTTATAATTTTATCATCAATATCTGTAACATTCATTACATGCTGAACATCAAAATTCAAAAAATTTAAATATTTTTTTAATAAATCAAAAAAAACAAAAGATCTAAAATTTCCTATGTGTGGGTTATCATAAACAGTAGGACCACAACTATACATTTTAATTTTATTTTTAAGAGGCTTTAAGTCTTCTTTTTTTTTTGAAAGAGAATTATATAGTTTAAGTGTCATTTTCTTTTAAAAGCTAAACTGCAAATTTCTAAAACTAATTCATTAAAATTGACCTTATATTCATTTGCTGCTTTTGGTAATAAACTTTTTGAAGTCAAACCAGGAAGAGTATTTATTTCCAAACAATAAAATTTTCCTTTTTCATCCATCCTAAAATCAACTCTAGAGTAATCTAAACAACCTAANGCATNATTTAACAATATAGAATAATTTGANNCTAANGATGATTCCATTTCATTTAATTCTGCAGGACANATATATTTAGTNTTATNATCAACATATTTNGCNTTGTAATCATAATNAGAACCTTTAGTTTTTATTTCAANNCANGGCAACGTNATATTNTTCAAAACTCCTACNGTAAGTTCNCTNCCCTTTATATAATTTTCAACAATAATTCCTGATTTTTTAACAAATTTTNTTAATNGTGTNATTTGATNTAAAACATCTTCNNAAGAATTAACTATNGAAATACCAAATGTACTCCCCTCTTCATTTGGCTTTATGACTGATGGGTATTTAAAATTATATTCATTATATTTTTCAAAAAAAGTTGATCCTGGAAAAAANTTCCANTCTGGTGTAGGAATATTATTTTTTAACATAATTTTTTTTGTNAGATGTTTGTTTATTGCNATTTTTGAAGTTNNTGAATTTGACCCNGTATATAAAATNTTTTCTCTTTCAAGNAATTCTTGAATTTTTCCATTTTCACCATCACCNCCATGTAATGCTAAAAACACTAANTCTGAATCTTTTAATTGATTTATATAATTTTCAATTNNNCCATTNTAAATACAACTTTTTACATNAATTTNTTGATCTTTAAGAGCNTTNANTACAGCATTTCCTGTCANAATAGAAATATTTTTTTCAGANGAATTTCCTCCCATTAATACAATTATNTTCAACTTTTNATTCCNTTGATTAAAAATAATGCGCANTCTAANAAATTTTTACCAATNAAATCAGGTNTTATATTNTNNNTTTCTAGTTTTTTAATTGACAANATTCCTTTTCCNGTTTTAACTAAAATTGATAAAGCACCAATTTTTTTAGCAACAATTANATCAATATCAGAATCACCAATAACAACTGATTGCTTCAAATCNATATTATATTTTTNTGCAGCCTCTAAAAACATTCCTNTTTCAGGTTTTCTACATTTACAATTATGTAANGGTAAATGAGGGCAAAAAAATTTGTCTTTAAATTTTATATTTTTTTTTAATAANAACTCATCNAATTTTTGATGAATTTTATTTAATTCTTCAATATTNAAAANACCTCTACTAATTCCTGATTGATTAGTTGTTAAAATAAAATNAAACTNTTTTTNAGANAATAAACTCAAAGATTCNAGNACATCATCATAAAGAAAAAAATTTTCAACAGANGAAATATATCCTGGATCAANATTNAAAGTTCCATCTCTATCAAAAAAAATATATTTTTTATTAACTTTTTGAATCACTAGTATTTTTTAAANATAAACTCATAGAACTTTTTATAAAAAAAACACCTCCAATTATAACCATAGGAAAAAATCCAACAAAATGATTTAAAATAGCAAAAGCTTGTGATTTATCAATTGAGATTGAAAAAAAATCAGTAAGTATCAATACAGCTGTAGCATGAAATGTTCCAATATATCCAGGAGCAGATGGTATTGCAATAACCATTCCTGTTGCAAAAAGAACAATTCCAGCTTCCAAAAATGAAATATTTATATCTGTTGCAATTATACAAAACCAAACTGAAAACCAATACATGAACCAAAGTAAAAAAGTGTAAAACATTACAGAAAATGGTTGATGTAATTTTCTAATAGTAGATAAGCCATCAATAAAATTATTAATCATCAAATTAATTTTTATTAAGTAATTATTTTTTTTAAATGAAGAAAAACTTTTAACAAAAAAATTTTTTTTTATATTTCCAAAAAATAAAATAAAAATAAATAAAAAGGACATTATTAAAATTAATACTATAAAAGAATTTCTAAACCAAATAGGAATATCATTTGTTATTATTAATATAATAATTAAAAAAAAAGCTCCAAGTAAATCCAAAAATTTTTCAATGGCTATAGTTGCAAAAAAAGTAGAAACTGATATTGAATTGTATATTTTATTTAATGCATTAGCTCTTAAATATTCACCTAACTTAAAAGGTAATACTGAATTTCCAAAGTATCCAATCATAGTAGAGGAAAATAAATTATTAATTTCAAAATTATTTATAGGTTTAAGCAAAATTTTCCATCTAAAAGATCTTACCAAAACACTTAAAATCATTATAAACATTGATAAAGATATTAATGGCCAATTAACCGATCTTAATACATCAAATAAATCATTAAAACTTAATTTACCAAATGCTATATATAACCCAAAAACACTAACAAAAAATCCTAATAATTTTTTTTTCATTTTATTTTCTCAAATCAATTATTTCATTTGCCTGTAATATTTTATCTTTCAATAAAAAAGGTTTTTTTAGATCAGAGTATGATAATATTTCAACTTTAATTTCTAATTCATTTCCAGATATAGCTCTTATTGATTTTGGTATATAATTTTCTGCATCTGCATTTAATTCTAAGAGATCAAAACCTATTTCGTTATTTGGAATCAGTGAAAAAACCAATTGATTATTATCAATTTTTGATTCGTAAATTGAAAAATCATCAAACTCATTCAGCAAAACTGAAAAAATGTTAGATGAATCTGTTCTATTAAAATAATCTAAAATTACCTGGTTTTCTTGAATGTATTTTATTGATATCAAGGATTTTTGTATTAGGACTTCCATATATGGCAAAACTAAGTAAAGGTAATTTTTTCCAAAAATTTTTAAATCTCCCTGACCTTTCCAATCTTTATTATTTAATTTATAATACCAAAGCACTTCAAAAGAATTTCCTTTTTTTGCTAAAATTTTATCTGATATTTTATATAAAAATTCTGAATTATCTTTAGGATGCAAATATGAACTACATAAACATATAAATATTAAAATAGAAAAAAATTTTTTAATTAGGGGAGTCATTACTATCAAGTATTTGTAAATAATTTTCATCAACTAGAACCTGCCTAGCTTTACTTCCAGTAAATGGACCTACAACTCCAATTTGTTCCATCTGATCAATTAATCTTGCAGCTCTTGAATAACCAATTCTAAATCTTCTTTGTAATAATGAAATTGAACCTTGTTGATTTGTAATTACCAAACGAATTGCTTCATTTATAAGTTCATCTTGATCATTGTCGGAATCATTTAAACCATTTTCATTCAATAAATTTGATTTAGTACCCTCTAATAAAATTTCATTTGAAATAGGTTGGTTTTTTACATGACCCACAATTTTATTAATTTCATCAAGGGTAACAAATGAATTATGTAGACGAATCGGATCTGAAGATCCAGGAGGTAAAAAAAGCATATCTCCTTTACCCAACAATTTTTCTGCTCCATTTATATCAATTATTGTTCTTGAATCAATTTTAGTTGCAACTTGAAATGCTATTCTAGCCGGGAAATTAGCTTTTATAACACCTGTTATAACATCCACAGAAGGTCTTTGAGTTGCTAAAACCAAATGAATTCCAACCGCTCTTGCCATTTGTGCTAATCTTGCTATAGATTGCTCAACATCTTTAGGTGCTCTTAACATCAAATCTGCAAGCTCATCAATTATTAATACAATATAAGGCATTGTTTCTAAATCGCTATTATTTTTTGCTTTTTCTCTATATTCAGCAATATTTCTCACTACTGCATCTGCTAAAATATCATATCTTCTAGACATTTCTCTTTCAGCTGCTTTTAAAGCTAGAACTGCATTTTCAGGAGTTGTGATTACATGCTCATCAACATCCTCATTTGTTATTAAATGATGCTTATCTAAAATTCGATAAGCAGCCATCTCTAACTTTTTAGGATCTATTAATATAAATCTAACCTCATCAGGTGTTGACCGATATAACAAAGATGAAATAATAGTATTGATACATACAGATTTACCAGAACCAGTTGTCCCAGCAATTAATAAATGAGGTAATTTATCTAACTCTATAATAAAATTTTCTCCAGTAGTGTTTTTTCCTAAAGCAACAGTTAAATTAGATTTTGAAGCAATAAATTTTTCAGAATTAACTACAGTTTTCATATAAACTGTAGAAGGATTATCATTAGGAATTTCAATTCCAACAGATGATTTTCCAGGTATTGGAGCAATTATTCTTACTCGAGGAGCTTTCATTACTCTAGCCAAATCATCAGAAAGTTGAACAAACTTATTAACCCTAACACCCTCAGCTGGCTCAAGNTCAAATAATGTAATTACTGGACCAGGGGAAATATTTACGACATTACCATCAACTCCAAAAGTGAGAAGAGATTTTGCTAAAAAATCAGCTTTTTCTACTAATTCTTCTTCAGAAATACTTGGAGATGAATCATCTGGATTGATTAAATAATCTGAAGAAGGCAATTTGTATTTTTGTTTTAATTCCTTTTTAATATTTTTATTGTAATCAATTTCATTCTCAACTATCTCCTCTTTTATATTATAATCAAGAATAGAATCGTTTTGTTCTTCATTTTCATTCTTATTTTTTATAGATTTTTCATTTTTAAAATCAAAAAAAGACTCTGAAGAATCCGTTAAATTTGAATTATTATTTTCCAGATTTAAATCATTATTTAAATCTGATTTTTTAATATTCTCTTCAATAATATTTCCTGAGTTCTCAGAAACATTTTCATCATGATTTTTATATATATCATTATTGGTTATTTTTGAAAAATTATTTAAGTCTTTATTTTTTTTTAAATTTTCATTTTCAGACAATTTTTTATCTTTTGGATTAAAAAATTTTAGTATAATATTTAAAATCTTTTCAATCGGTTTATAAAAATTCCAAGAAAAAAAAGCCCTAATATTAATTAAAAAAATTGCTATTATAAAAATAGCCAATCCAAAACTACCTAAAAAATCATTCAATAAACTTGCAATTAAAAAACTATATAAACCTGATAAAGAAGTGAAAAAAATTAGATCAATAAAACCTAATATTATTGAAAAAATAAAAAAAGCTATTAGAACATGGATTGATAGTTTTAGAAATGATTGTTTAAAATTTTTACTAAAAAAAATCCAACCCCAGAATATCCCAAACATTGGAACTATATAAGAACTGAAACCAAAAAGCATTTTAATTAAAAAATGTGCAATATAAATACCTATTATACCAGCTCTATTTGAAATTTCAATATTTGGTGAAATTGAGGGTTCTTCAAACTCATTAAAACTAAAAAGTGAAATAAATACAAATATTGATATCAATATTAATAATATTCCAATTATTTCATTTTTTTTATTCATAATTTAAAGTTACACAATTACTTTTTAAAAATGGGGCTTTAATAATTTTTGCTGAGAATTTTTTGTTTCTTATTTCAACATCAATATCTTTATTTAATAGACTATATTTTTCCATAATGTATATTATTCCAATTGATTTTTTTAATACAGGTGAATAAGTACCACTAGTAACATAACCTATTTTTTCATTATTTTTAAAAATAAGTGCATTTTTTCGTGGAATAGCATTACCATTTACAACAATTCCTCTCAAAACTTTCTTTTGGTTATTATCATAAAATTTTAAAATTTCATTTTTACCAATAAAATCATTTTTTTTTAAATCAACTACAAATTTTAAACCGGCCTGAATTGGATTTATATGTTCATTTATCTCGCTTCCATATAAACAATATTTCATTTCAATTCTTAAAGTATCTCTTGCAGCTAAACCAATAGGTTCTAAATTGAATGATTTACCTCTTGTTAAAAATATATCCCATATTTTTTTTGCGTATTTATTTTGAACGTAAATTTCAAAACCTTTCTCTCCAGTATAGCCAGTACGTGAACAAAAAACATCCACATTTTCAATATTTAAATTCATAAATGAATAATATTTTAATTTTTTTAACTTTTTATTTTTATTAGTTACATCAAACATTAGATCTAAAGATTTTGGTCCTTGAATAGCAATTAATGAATAAAAATTTGATTTGTTCTCGATTATTACTTCACCAAAGGAGTTTTTATTTAACCAATCAAAAATTTTTTCAATATTAGTAGCATTTACAACCAATATATACAAATCTGAAAACTTATAAAGCAAACAATCATCTTTTATTCCACCATTATAATTACATATTAAAGTATATTGTATTTTCCCAACTTTTAAAGCATCAACATTATTGGTTGTTATTTGTTGAAGAAATTTTGAAGCATCTTTTCCTTTTATAACTATTTCACCCATATGGGAAAGATCAAAAATACCAACATTTTTTCTTACAGCATTACATTCATTTAAAATGCCTGAGAATTGAATAGGCATTTCATATCCTGAAAACGGTAAAATTTTTGCACCAAGTTTTATATGTGAATTATATAAAGCAGTTTTTTTCATTAAAATCATAATCTGCTAAGAGCTTTTTTTATTACCACTTCTAATTTACCATTGAATTGACCATCATTTTTCATTTCTTTTATTACTTTTTCAACATCAATTTTATTAATTCCTAAAGAAATTAATGATCTAGATACATCTAAATGCAAACTATCAACTTCAATATCAATTAGATCTTTTTCAGATTTTATATTTAATTCCAATTTATCTTTTAATTCTAATATAATCCTTTGTGCTGTTTTTCTCCCAATTCCTGAAATTTTTGTTATTTCATCAATATTATTAGATTTAATATTTCTTATAAATATATTTGGACTTGTATAGGATAAAATAGAAATAGCCATTTTAGGACCTATTTTTGAAATATTTATTAATTGCTTAAACAAATCAATTTCATTATTATCTAAAAAACCATATAACTCTAAAGCATCCTCTCTTACATTTAAATAAGTTAATACTTCTATTTTTTCATCGGATAATTTTGATAAAGAATTTATTGAATTTGTACTCATTATTACTGTCATTGAGAAAGAACCTAAATCAACAACAATATAATTTTCAAACTTATTTCTTATTCTACCCTTAATTGAATAAATCAATAATAATCTCCCTTAAATTTGATGAATGTGACAAATTCCAATAGCAAGAGCATCATATACATCAAATTTTTCTTTTTTTTCTTTCATAGATAAAATTGATGAAACCATATACTTAACTTGTTCCTTGGATGCATTACCATTTCCAACAACTGACATTTTAATTTTTTTTGGTGAATATTCAAAAAGAGGAATTTTGTTTTTTGTAACTGCAAGAGATATCACCGCCCTAGCTTGAGATAAAACCATTGTAGATTTTATATTTTTAGCATAAAAAGCTTCTTCAATTGCAAATTGGTCTGGTGAAAATTTATTTAATAATTCATTAATTTTATTAAATAAAAAATATAATCTTTCATTGTTTTTTTCTTTTGCAGAAGTTTTAATAATTCCATAATCAACTAAACTTATTTTGCTTAAACTATAATCTAAAATACCATAACCAGTAATTGAAATGCCTGGATCTATACCTAAAATTAACATTTAAATCCTCAATTATTTAATTTCAAAATTAGAGTGAATTTTTTGAACATCTTCATGCTCATCTAATTTCTCAAATAAATTAATTATTTTATTATAAATATCATCATCAATTGAAACTGTATTATCGGAAACTTGTAAAATTTCAGAAGAAATAATTTTATAATTATTTTGTTCTAAAGTTTTTAAAAATTTATTCATTTCCTCTGGCTTTGTTTCAACAATAAAAATATCATTTTCTTCAGTAAAATCTAAAACATTAAAGTTTATAAATAGTTCCATTAATTTTTCTTCATTAATATTTGATTTATTAATTATAATATTTCCTTTTCTTTTAAACATCCAAGATACACATCCTGATTCACCCAAATTACCACCATTTTTAGATATCAAATATCTTAACTCAGCAACCGTTCTTTTTCTATTATCAGTTGCAACTTCAATCATAATTGCTACTCCTCCTGGACCATATCCTTCAAATATAATTTCTTCATACGATACCCCAGGTAATTCACCTGTACCTTTTAATATAGCTTTTTTTATATTATTTAAAGGCATATTTGCACCTTTTGCATTAGTAATAGCTTGCCTAAGTCTTGGATTTGCATCCTCATCTCCTCCTCCCATTCTTGAAGCAATTGTTATCTCTTTAATTATTTTAGTAAAAATTTGACCCCTTTTTGAATCTAGAATGGCTTTTTTTCTTTTTATTTGGGACCATTTAGAGTGACCGGCCATATTTATTTTTTATAAATTTTTGTGCGAATGATCCATGATTTATCATAACCATTTTTAATTAAATTAACTCTTATAGTTTCAGCATTTTTTCTCGAAATAAAATCACCTACACGCAATTTGTAATTAGGAGAATCAAAAATTATATAAGTTTCATAATTAAATTTATTTTTAATATTATTTGATAATGAATTTGCAAAATCTAAATCACTAGTAGAAGCAACCTGAATTCTATATCCATCAATTATTGAATCAACAATGGTATTATTTAAAAATTCTGGGTTTTCATCATTAGATTTAATAATTAAGGGGAGTTTTAAATTTGGTTCGACTAGATTTGATGGATCAAAAGTTTCATCAAAAATATTAGTATTTTGACTAAATAGACTTCCAAATGAAAATAGTAAAAATAAAATTTTATTCATAATTTATAATTCTTTGATATTATTTTTTAATACCCATCCCTTATTGCCATCCAAAAGTTCTATTTCATACCATAAATCATTAAAATTTATTATCTTTAATTTTGAACCCTCATTCATTTTATAAACCAAATTACTATTTTTAGATGGTTCTGATAAGATGTCAATTGTTTCTGCAACAACAATTCCATTATTAACTTTTGATAAATTAAAAATTATATCATAAAGAAATAATAATATTATTAGTAAACTAAATAATAAAAACGANCTAAAAGTCTTAAAAAAAATATTTTTTTTAAAATTAAAAACCTTAATAATACTATTTAATAAGCACCATAAAAAGAAAGTAAGACTAAATAAAACAAACCATTTTGAAAAACTTAAATACCTAATTGTATTTAAGTAAAAACTAAATAAAAAAAATTGTTTAGGTCTAATTATATTATCAACTAACTTGGAATTACAGAAACTTAAATTATAAACCAAATCCTTATCAATTGGATTTATTTTTAATCCCTTTTCATAACTCCAAATTGCATTTCCTAATTCATTATTTTGATAGTATGCATTCCCTAAATTAAAAAAAAGATTTTCATGATAAAATCCAAGATTTAATATCTTATTGTAACTTTGAATAGCCATTGAATAATTTTGATTAAAATAAAATTTATTTCCATCATCAAAGAGATTTTGAATATTTTGTTCTGCATTAAGTATTGAACCTAACAATGCAATTTTTAGAAATATTATTTTAATCATATACTTTGTCAATTTTTGAAATGTAATTAATAATTTTAATTGAAATATTATTAAAATTTTCATTTTTAAAACTATTGTTTGAAAATTTTTTTTCTTCACATATTTTTAAAATTTTTTCAATTTCTATTACTTCTTCTTCTTCAAGCAATTTCAATAGTTTTGTCCTAATTATTTGAATATTTAATTTATTTATTGGAATATTTAATCTATTAGAAAAAAACTCAATAATTATATTATGTAAAATACTATAATCTTCATTTTTAATTATTGATATAGAATTTTTTGCTTTTTTTGAAAAAGATATTTCTCTAAAAAATAAATTCTTGAAATCTATACTTAAATAAGGCATTGTCAATATCATAATTGAAATAAAATTTATAATCCAAAAAATATTTGGAATTAATTTTGATGAACTATCTTTTGTAAAAGTAATTTTTCTTTCTTTAATATATCTTAATTCTTTATTAATAATTGCAGATTGATTGGTTTTAAAATTGCTTCTAGAAAAAAGATTTTGATCTGAAAGAACATTGATCTTTAAAATATTTGTTTTTGTTGTATTCCAATTTGAAGTAATGGGATTATAAAATGGAAGTTCAATTGAGGGAATCTTTATTTCCTCAACATTTCTAGGAATGATAATATATTCCCAATTTTTTATTCCTGAAATTTTATCTCTAAAAGGATCTTTTGAAAAATTGGATTTAGGCGGGAAAACTTCTAATCCAGATGGAAAGTCAGGTTCTGGAATTTCAAAAAGATCTAAATTTCCTGTTCCAGATAATTTTAAATTAAATCTTAAAGGTTCATTAATCTTTACTTGGTTAGTGTCAACACTTGATGATATAGTAAAGGTTCCAACTGCACCAGTAAAATTCTCTGGTTTATTTTTAGATGGAAAATCCTCAACATTAAACGTTAAAGAGTTAGAACTAATTATTTTTTCTTGAGTTCTTGAAAAAAAAGAATCTGTAAAAAAATCATCAAATAATGAAAAATCTCTTCTAGATGAGGGTGTTTCTATAGAACAATTTAAAATAAGTTGATCAAGTTTCAATTCACCAATGTTTGTTGGGAAAAGTGCAATTCTATAAATTGTTGATACATTATATTTTTCTCCATTATAATTCATTTCTTTAAAAGTTGGTTGTTTTGGCTCATAAAGTTCTTCTTTCCAAAAACCTTGTCCTTTGGGCTTTGATTTAAATGAATATTGCCTAAGATTTGCCTTTGAATATAAATTATATTCTATATTTACTTGCTCTCCTTTAATTAATTTTTTCTTTTCTGCTGTAGCAACTATAAATATAATAGGTAGTTTTTCAGAAGAATTTTCTTTAAATGATTTAGGATTATTACTATCATAAACTTTTATTTTTATTGAATTAGTAATTATTTTTTTCCCATCCACATTGATTTCAAACTCAGGTATTATCAAATCACCAGTTTTTTTAGGAGAAATGGTCCATGATAAAGATTTTTTAGATAACATATTCCCATTAATCCATTGAAAGCTACTAGATTGAGCAGGTCCAGATAAAACTTCAAAATCATTTAGTTCAAAATTTTCAATAATTGGAAAACCATCAGACTGATTTACAATAATTTTTAGACTTATATTTTCATAATTATAAATCTCTTTAGAATCAACTACAGTAGAAACTTCAATTTTTGCAAAAAGAAAACTTATTAAAAAAATGTTTAAAATTAAATTTTTTAACATTATTACCAGTCTTTTAATATTGTCTTAGATTTATTTTGTTCAATTTGAGGTCTAATTAAATTATTTTCATTCGCTCTTAATGCATTAAGTATGCTTTCGGCATTAGGTGATATCTCTTNATTTTTTTNATCAANTCTTTTTGNATTATCATTATTTTTTTCTTTAGAGTCTTGATTTNTAGANTCTTCTTCNTTATNNTCATTAGAATCTTGATTTTTAGATTCTTCTTCTTTATCNTCATTAGANTCTTNTTCTTTATTATCATTAGNNTCTTGATTTTTAGNTTCTTNTTCTTTATCNTCATTAGANNCTTGATTNNTAGANTCATTTTGATNTTTATTTTGTTCATCTTTTTTTGANTCATCTGNATTNTTTTGATCAGAATTTTTTTTATTTTTNTNAACCATCNTCTTNGNCAACTCATAATTATATTTTGAATCTAAGTCNTTNGGAAATAATTCAATTGANTTCTTATANGANTNTAGNCTTTCTTCATATTTACCTTGCTCAAATTGAGAATTTCCTAANTTATAAAATGACTTATGTTTTAATTTTAATTTATTTGATTCANTAGANTTTTNANAATAAACCTCAGCATCACTAAATTTTTNAGAATCATAAAGAATATTACCAACTGCTAANTTCGCTTCATGAACATTTGGATTTTCGTTNAAAATNCTTAAATATCTATCAATTTCTATTANAGAATCATTTTNANTAGNTTGNGCAAACAAANATATATTNAATAATAATAAAATTTTAATTTTCATNATCTTTNANTTTNTTTGATGTTGGAANTAAAAAATCAANNACAAATAAAATAATTGAAAAAATTANAAAAAATTGATATCTNTCAACAAANTGAGAATATTCGTGNGTATTTAATGTATTTTTTTTCATAATATTTATTTTTTGATATAAATCATTAATTTTAGAGTTNNTATTATCAATTCTAAAAAAATTTCCTCCAGAAATATTAGCAATTTCTAAAAGNACCTCNTCATTAAGTGAAGAGGTTACTAANTTATTATNNATATCTTTTTTATAATCNATAAAATTNGAGTTNTTATCATAAATTGGAATCAATGAACCTTCTTTNGTNCCAATACCAACACAATGAATAATAATATTATTTTTTTTAAATTCCTTTGCTAATTCCAATGNCTCTCCATNATGATCTTCACCATCACTNATAAGAATCAAAACTTTATTATTATNTGNTTGATAAAATGATTCTTTNGAAACTTCAATTGCATCACTTATNGAAGTTCCATTAGTTCNAATCATTTCTGTATCTACTGAATTAATAAAAAGATTAGCNGCATCATAATCAGTNGTAAATGGTAAATATAAATGTGCAGAACCTGAAAAAATAATTAAACCAATTCTATCACCATACATAGANTTAATCATCTTATTAATTTCAAATTTTGCCTTTTCTAGNCTNTTTGGNTTAATNTCTTGTGCNAACATACTTGATGAAATATCCAAAGCAAATAAAACATCTATACCTTTTCTTTCAACTTTTTTTAACCCTTTACCAATTTGAGGACCNGATGCTGAAAATATCAAAAATAANATTCCAATTATTCTTANATTATTNTTCAATTTAATATTTNTANTATTTAATCTAAAANNTAGNTTTTTCATTAATCTNTCATCAATCCATTGTGAAAACTNATTNNTTTGANGTNGATNAAAAANTTTTTTAAATATNANAAATATTANCAAAAATAAACATAATAATAAAACATATGGATATTTAAACTCAATCATTTTACATTCTTTTTTTAAAAANAAATTGATATAAAAATTCAATAAATATTAATAAAATAATTAATGGAACTAAAATAAATGAAAATAANTCCGTAAACATTGTATAATCCTTAATTTTTATTTTTGATCTTTCCATTTTATTTATTTCATCATANATTTNTTCAAGTTCNNTTTCATCTTTTGCTCTAAAATANAANCCACCTGTTTCATGNGCNACATCCTTCAAAGTTTTCTCATCAATTTTNACATCTACATTTACATAAGANTTATTTCCAAAAGGATCAATATATGGAAAAGGTGCTTCTTTATTNGCACCAACACCAATAGCATATATTTTAATACCATANTCTTTAGCAAAATTTGCAGCAGTGACNGGTTCCAATTCACCAGCGTTATTACTCCCATCTGATAACAATATAATAATTCGTGANTTAGAATTACTATTTCTCAATCTATTTATTCCATGAGCAATAGCCATTCCAATNGCTGTTCCATCATTTTTTTCATCTACTATTTTTACATTNTNAAGNANACGCAAAAGAACTTTATAATCTAAAGTTAATGGNCATTGNATATAACTTTCACCCGCAAAAACTAACAAACCAATTCTATCACCTNTTCTATATTCAATAAATTTTTTTGCAGTTTCTTTTGCTGATTCNAATCTATTTGGNTTAAAATCNTCTGCTCNCATACTACTACTTATATCCAAAANTAAATTTATATCNANAACATTGTAAATAGATTCNGANAAATTAGACTTTAATCTTGGNCCAGNTAAAACAAATATTAAAGTTGANATAATAAATAATTGAAAAAATAATAGGAAATTNATTTTTTTCTGACCATTTAAATTTTTTATTTTNTTTAAATGNGAAATATTAGAAAACTGAATTGAACCATCTTTAAGAANAGTTTTNCTTTTTTTTAAAAAANATAATANNGGAANAAAAATTAAAAATATTAAAANCCAAGGATTAGAAAAATTAAACATTTAATCAAANTTAAAATTTTTTTCTATATAATGACTAAAATTTAAAATTGTTTCTTCTTTAAAATAATTTCCGATTAATTGTAATCCAATTGGTAATTTATTTTTTGTTTTTCCTGCTGGAAAACTTAAAGCAGGTAATCCTGCTAAACTTACTGGGGTAGTAAATACATCTGATAAATACATTTTTAACGGGTCAGATAAATTCTCNCCTTGNTTGAANGCAGGAGTNGGAGATGTNGGAAGNAAAATAACATCTACATTTTTAAAAACATTTTCAAANTCATTTTTAATTAATCTTCTTACTTGTTGTCCTTTTTTNAAAAAAGCATCATAATAACCNGAAGANAGAACATATGTTCCCAATATTATTCTTCTTTTNACTTCNTCNCCAAAACCCTTTGACCTTGTATTAAGATACATTGACTCAAGTTCATTAGAACTATCTCTAAATCCATATCTNACACCATCNAATCTTGCAAGGTTTGAAGAAGCNTCAGCCATAGTTAAAATNTAATATGCAGCAATTGCATATTTTGAATTTGGTAATTTNATATCAATAATTTCACAATTATTTTTTTTTAAGAAATCAATTAAAATATTTAANTTNTTTAAAANTTCTTTATTTGTTCCTGNTTTTATTAATTCCCANGGAATTCCAATTTTTTTNGGAATATTTTTTTCAATATTTTTTGAGTAAGNAGGNACTTTTTCTTTTGAGGAAGTTGAATCTTTTTCATCATANCCAGATATAACTTCCAAACATTTAGCTAAACCAANAGTAGATCTAGAAAATGGACCTATTTGNTCAAATGAAGAGGCAAAAGCTACTAAACCATATCGAGATACTCTTCCATATGTTGGTTTTAGACCAAAAACNCCACAAAAAGAAGCTGGTTGNCTNATAGAACCACCTGTNTCAGANCCTAANGAAAAATCAGAAATTTCTAATGCAACNNTTACTGCTGANCCACCACTAGAACCTCCNGCAACATATTTATCATTAGAAGAATTTTTTACAGANCCAAAAATTGAANGTTCTGAAGANGATCCCATTGCAAATTCATCATGATTNGTTTTTCCAATAATTACACCACCNTTATTTAAAATTTTATCTANAACAGTTGCGTTNTATAAAGATTTNTAATTTTTTAATGNGAATGATGCACATGATAATTGCCAATCTTTTATTGANATATTATCTTTAATTGTAAACGTTGCACCATTNAAAATACTATTATCTATTTTATNTTTAATAAATAAAGGATTANCCNTAAAGANAATAGAATTAGATTTNTTAGAATTTTNAATCACGATTTAATTAAGTATTTTTATCNTCTTCTTTTTTATCAATTGAATCAACGGCATCATCAAATTCTTTCTCTATACCTTCAACAGCTCCNTTAAATTCTCTAATNCCTTTTCCTAAACCTTTAGCTAATTCAGGTAATTTTTTTGCACCAAACAATAATAAAACNACTAAAAAAATTAATAAAACNTCCCANCCACCAATACTAACTAAAAAATGAATATNTAATAAANTCATNATTAACCTCCAAGATTTAACGAAAATATCTTAAAAAATAATAAGAAANAGANAATCCAATTATTGAAGNAAAGTTTAATTTTATTTTTANTCCAAAAACAATCCCAATAGNACCTAAATTAAGAAAAATATAATCATCATNACNAAAAAAANTTGATAATGAAAAATTAGTGCTTTGTANAAAAAATTGTTTAACAACTCCATCAGGTAAAATAAANGCTATTAAATCACCAAANANAGTTCCAATCATTGACCCAACAAACAAAATCAGTACTATAATCCAAATTTNACGTTTNTTATTCATTATTNATACTACTNAATATAATTGTTTTTAAAATTCCATTCTACCGTATTTTTTCAATTCTTCAGCTATTTTGATAGCTCTATTNATTGGTATTGCAAAACCAATACCAATTGAACCTTGATCATTATTTTCACCACTATAAATGAAAGTATTNATNCCAACAACTTCACCNTCAGCNTTACAAAGAGGACCTCCACTATTACCAGAATTAATTGANGCATCAGTCTGAATCATGTTTTTNTATTCTCTTCCATCTAATAAAGTACCAAAATTTAAATTTTTNGANCTAATNACNCCNACAGTTACTGTAGGTTGATTNTTTAAAGCAAATAANCCAAATGGATTTCCAAGAGCNATTACCCATTCTCCAATTAAAATTTCATTTGAATCAGCAAATTTTGCANANGGNAATTCTGAATCATCNATTTTTAAAAGAGCAAGATCTGNTTTTCTATCTTCNCCAATTATTTCANCATNATATTGTTTACCTCCAGAAAGTGTNATTATTATTTCTATAGANTTTTCAATTACATGTTGATTAGTTAAAATATAACCATCAGGACTNATAATAACTCCAGAACCCAAACTTGGTATTTTTTTNATCATTGTNGGNTATAAATATCTAAAAAATGGATCATTAAAATAATATTGATTAGAAAATTCTTTAATTTTNACAACNTTAATNCTTGCNACTGTTGGTCCCATTTTNTTTACAGCTTTTGTGATTGCATTTTTTCTATTTTCANTTACATTTGCTAANAAATTTGTAATTAAAAATANNAANAAATAATATTTTCTAAATGAGAATCAATAANTTACCTTTTTNAAATACAANCCATNTGATGGNGCCTTAAAAATTTTAGGGTTCNNAANCNTATTATTTAATAAATCAATNAAATAATTTTTTGATATNATATTTTCAGCAACTTTAATCATAGTTCCTACTAAAATTCTAACTTGATGATGNAGAAATCTATCTGCTTCAATTTCAAAAATNTAAAATGGATAATTATTTATCCATTGACAAGAACAAATATTACAAAATCTATTTTTAATTTCAGGATTATTTTTTGAAAAAGTAGTAAAATCAATTTTTCCATTTAAATATTGTGNACAATCATTTAAAATATCAAGTTNNATTTTNTCNGAAATTTCCCAAACCAAANCTCNNTTTATNACNGATTTNCCNGGAAAACATTTATATATGTATTTTCTTTTTTTTGCAGAAAATCTTGCATGAAAAGTTTTTGANTTTTTTTTNACAATCAAAAATTCTTACATCATTAGATANGTTTCCNTTNATNGCCATTTTTAGTTTATTTTGATNCCATTNNTTTTCAATTTCNAAACTTGCTGATTGANCAATAGCATGNACTCCNGTATCAGTTCTTCCAGAACCAATTATTTTNANTTCTNTATTATTATTAATTTTTTTTAAAGCATTTTGAATTTCACCNTGNACTGTTCGTTTATTATTTTGATNTTGCCAACCAAAAAAATTNGTCCCTTTATATTCAATTAAAATTTGATAATTATTCATAATGNTTTTAAAAATTTAAAATTAATTGTAAAGATGATTCTTNATTATANATAGGAANAAAACTTAATTTTAATTTNTTTAAATTATTTAAATAATTAACATNAATNATAGAAANTATTCTATTNGAAANCATAGNACCAAACGTAAANAATAATAATTTNTTTNATTTATTTTTATTTGAAACTAAAGAATTNAANTTTTNCATATTAGATATATTATCCCATTCCCATTGATAATTTTCATTANTATAAATNTCANTTGAATNTCTTAATCTCTGCTGATTTTGATTATATAANNTTGTTGATAAATNATTAGAAATATCTAANATAAATTTCTCACTTTTATTTGAAATATTTACACCTGCNTGATTANCAGAAAATGAANTTATCTGTTTTATATTNCTTTGATTTCTTAAATNAGTTTCAATTGCTANTAAAATTAATCCTGACTCAANGAAAATAAATTTCTTACTTCTTTTAATTTCTCCCATTTTATATTCACCNAANCCAGGGAAAAAAGCAGATTGAATTATATATTTTTTTGNATTNTANTTTTTTGTCTCAGAAAAAGAAAANGTAAATAATAATAATAATATAAAAATTAATAATNTCATTTGATTTTTCTTTTAATAGCTAAAAATGAAAAATATATAAAACAAAATAAGGATAAATTTACNANCCAATTTCCATGTTTTGAGTAAAAAGTATTTGAATTNNCAGGTNNAATNTTACNTAANATAACANCCTTTTNATTAATTCCAATTTTATTTTCNACTTCACCTNTTTTATTTATTATTGCTGANACACCTGTGTTTGCAGANCTAATNACAGGAATTCTATTTTCTATTGCTCTTAATTTTGAAATNCCAAAATGTTGATATGGTCCAGCAGAATTTCCAAACCATCCATCATTAACAATGATNACCAAAAAGTTTATATTNATTTTTTTATCTTCACTTTTTGAAAAAATTAAAGGNTAAATTGATTCAAAACATATTTTNGTAATGAAATTAAAATTATTAANNTNNAAAANAGTATTTTTAGTCCCTGGCGTATANTTACCTAAATTTAAATTATTTAAAAATGGAANNGANAAAGGNGTAAATTCNCCAAAAGGAACAAGTTTAATCTTATCATANGTTGAAATTTTTTNANTTTTACCAATTAANCCAACACTATTNTAATTATTAATTTTATTTTCTTCATTTGACCAATCTAACGATCCNGTTAAAAGATATGAATTNTNTTTAAGCAATTTTTGTCTAATTTGAGTTAATTTAGAATNATTTTTAAAAATATAAAAAGGAGTNGCTACTTCNGGCCATATAATTAAATCAGTTGAATAATTNATATTAACTTTNGATANTTCAATTAAATCATCAAATATTTTTTCTTTTATTTTTTTATTCCACTTTTCATTTGGATTTAAATTTGGTTGAACAACTAATATTTCTAANNTATTAGAATANTCATCTTTCAAACTAAATATTCTNANATATCCAAACAACCATA
>NZHL01000009.1:0-203746 GCA_002691365.1 Fidelibacterota bacterium | reverse complement strand
ACTAANAAAAANATGAAANTNTTGAAATTTTTTATTTTAANTTNANAATTAGATGAAAAAATTTTAAAAANAATAATATTTANACAAGCTATCCAAAATGAAATTCCAAAAATTCCTGTAAATTCAGCNATTTGAATAANAGGNAAATAATNAGTTTGAGTTGTTGCTAATGACATCCAGGGGAAACCCATTATTCCAGTAGAAAAACAATATTCAAAAATGACCCATCCAAAAGGNAAAAAATAAATTCCCTTTGATGAATTATTATTAATAAANCAAAATATTAATGAAAAAANTGACCAAAAAATTGANANATAAATTGCAGTGCTNATCAAAGAAATTANTCCAANTACAAATGTTGTTCCTATATTTNCNGANAACCAATACAAAGATATNAAATTTGANATNAAACCAANTAAAAAACCAAAAANCATNCCTTCNAATGAAGATGAATTAAATAAAATTATGATAAATGGNANCAAAGCAAACCATGCTAAAAANCCTAAATTTANNGGTTGAAATGACAATCCTATTAAAACAGAGGATAAAATTGATAACTTAATTTTANTTTTNTTATTAATCACTTTATGCTGTCAAGAAATGTTTGAAGAATTATTGATGCAGCTGTTGAATCGATTAAAGATTTGTTTTTAGAATGTTTAATTCCTTGATCATTTAATAATTTCATAGCTTGAATTGANGTCAATCTCTCNTCAATNGTTGANAATGGTAATTTATNATTATTTTTAAATTTNANTATAAAATCATTTACTTCATTAGTTTGNGATGTATTTTTACCATTCATTCCTATNGGTAAACCAANTACAATATAAACAATANCTTCATTTATTATAATTTTCTCTATTTCTTTTATAAGATTATTTTGTGAATCAACGATTATTGTATCATAAGGAGAAGCAAAAATTCTTAATGGATCTGAAATTGCTATTCCCACTCTTTTTGATCCATAATCAATACCCAAAAATTTGCCGACTTTTGGAATTTGATTATTAACTTTCATATTATTAATTTTTATTAAATCTTNGGACTGATATTGTACCCTTAATATTTTCAATTTTTCTTATCACTTGATTTAATCTTTTCACGTTTGAAACTGAAACAATAATAATCATTGAAGCTAATGAATCCTGAGTTTTAGTATCTAAACTATTTATATTTACTTTATTTCCTGAAATTGCTTCAGTTATATCTTTTAGCAATCCTTTTCTATCCTCAGAAATAATATTTATTTTTGATAAAAATTCTTTTTTATCACCAACTTTCCATTCTGCCTCTATAAATCTATCAGAAGATTTACTTAGAATTGGAAGATTATTACATTTAGATCTATGTATTGAAACACCTTTTCCTCTTGTAACGAACCCAAGAATTTCATCTCCAGGAATTGGATTACAACATTTACTTAAATTAATTAAAATATTATCAATTCCATCAACTGAAATTCCAAGAACATTATTTCTTGCTAAATTAAAAAAAGATTTAGTCTTTTTTTGTTTTGATAATTCAATATCAACCTCTTGATCTGAGGGAAATGACTTTAACAAAACTTCTCTAACTGTGATTTCTCCTATTCCGATTGCAATTAATAAAGATTCTTTGTTTTCAAATCCAGATAAACTAGGGTTTCCTAAAAGGATTTTATGTCTATCTAACATTTTTAATCTTCTTAAAGTTTTTTCAAGAATTTCTTTACCTAATGTTGCACTATTCTCTTTCTCAGATTTCCTGTATGATTTTCTAATAAGTGTTCTTGCTTTTGTTGTTTTAACAAATTTTAACCATGCAGNNCTGGGTTTTTGAGAATCAGAAGTNATAATTTCAATTGTACTNCCACTAACTAATTGTGAATTTAGAGGAACAATTTTTCCATCAANTTTAGCNCTTATACANNGATCACCAATTTCAGTNTGCACCTCATAAGCAAAATCGATTGGAGTAGATCCTAATGGTAATTGAATTAATTCACCATCAGGAGTGAATACAAAAACTTCGTTTTGGAACAAATCTATCTTTAATAAATTCATAAACTCACTTGGGTCGGAGGATTCATCACTTAATATCATTAGCAAATCTCTTAACCATTTTACATGTTTATCAATACTCTCAGAAGCATCTTCACCTTTATACTTCCAATGAGCAGCAACTCCAATTTCAGCTTTTCTATCCATATCTTGAGTTCTTATTTGAATTTCAATCATTTCACCTGAAGAGCTTATTATAGTTGTATGTAAAGATTGGTATCCATTCATTTTTGGTGTAGCTATAAAATCCTTAAATCTTTCAGCTATTGGAGTAAAAAATTGATGTAATAATCCTAATGTGGAGTAACAATCATTTTTAGTNGAGACTACTATCCTTATTGCATATATATCATAAATTTCTGCAAAATCTTTATTAGTATTTAACATTTTATCATAAATAGATGAATGGGATTTAAATCTTGTTTTTAATTCATAATTAATATTCAATTCATTTAAATTAATTTTAATTTTATTAGTTATTTTTTTTAATGACTTACTCCTATTTAATATTCTTGATCTTAAATTTTTATCCACAATTTTATATTTTTCAGGTTGAAGAGTTTTGAAAGCAAGATCATCCAATTGACTTTTTAATTCAAACATTCCCAATCGATGAGCAAGAGGAGAATATACATCTCTTGTCTCAATTGCTATTCTTCTTTGTTTAATTAATGATAAATATTCAATAGTTTTCATATTATGAAGTCTATCAGCAAACTTTATAATTATTACTCTAAGATCTTTAGCCATAGACAAAAACATTTTCATTAAATTTTCAGCTTGTTTTTTTTTCCTACTATCATATTCAATTCCACCTAATTTTGTTACACCATCAACCAATGATGCTACTTCACCTCCAAACTCCTTAGATATATCATCAAATGAAACAGGCGTATCCTCAATACAATCATGTAAAATTCCTCCAATTATTGTATTAACATCCATATGCCAATCAGCTAATAATTGAGCAACAGCTATACAATGGTCAAAATAGGGTTTACCTGATTTTCTTTTTTGACCATCATGGTAATGTTTACTAAACTGATAAGCTGGCCATAATAACTTTTCTGGTTTATTATTTTTATATATTTGATTTTTATTAATACTTTTGATAATCTCATTAAAATCACTTGGAAATGATCCAGTTACAGTAGGAATTAAATCAGCTATTCTCATATTAAAAAATTATTGTTCTGATGGAACATCTATAAGAGTAGTATTTTCAAATTTAGCATAATTATCAATAAATGTAGCATTTATAGTACCAGTTGGTCCATTTCTTTGTTTAGATATTATAATTTCTGCTTTTCTTTTATCCTCTTCATCCCTTGAATATACCCATTTTCTGTATAAAAACATTACAAGATCAGCATCTTGCTCAATTGCACCGCTTTCTCTTAAATCAGATAAAACTGGTCTATGATCACTTCTGGCTTCAGGAGCTCTTGATAACTGTGATAAAGCTAAAACAGGTACATTTATCTCTTTAGCAAGTGCTTTCAAAGATTGAGATATTTGAGAAATTTCTTGTTGTCTACTTTCAACATTNTGAGGGCCCTTCATTAATTGAAGATAATCAACAACAAGAAGCTTAACATCTTTTTCAGATTTTAATCTTCTAGATTTTGCTCTCAATTCAGTTATACCCATGGCTGGAGTATCATCTAAAAAAATTGGCGCATCAGCAAGGTTTCCTACTGACATCGAAAGATTTCTCCATTGTTCTTTTGGTAAAATACCAGATCTTACTAAGTGTGAATCTACTCTTGATTCAGCTGTTAATAATCTCATTGCTAAAGCATCGTTAGACATTTCTAAACTAAAAATTCCAATGGGAAGTTTATAGTCAATAGCGGCATTTCTAGCAAAAGTTAATGCTAAAGCAGTTTTCCCCATACTTGGTCTTCCTGCAACAATAATTAATTCTCCTGGTTGAAAGCCAGATGTAAGTTTGTCTAAATCTTTTAAACCTGAGGGAACACCTGTAACTGAACCAGGATTTTTTGAAATTTCATCTAATCTCTCAAACGACTTTTGAAGCACAGGTTTTAATGCTTGAAATTTATTTTTTATTTTACCTTGTGATAGTGCAAATATTTTTTGTTCACTATCATCAAGTATATTTTCAAAATCTCCACTATTTTCATAAGCTTGTAAATTTATTTCATTTGATACTTCTATTAATTTTCTTAATGATGCTTTTTCTAAAACAATTTTTGCATAATATTCAACATTTGCTGTTGATGGAACTAAATCTGGCAAACCAGTTATAAAATAAGAACCTCCAACTAAATCAATTTGATTGTTTTGTTGTAATTTATTATCAACTGATAAGACATCAATCGGTTCATTATTATTAAATAATTCAATCATCACTTCAAAAATCTTCTTATGTGCATCAACGTAAAAAGATTCAGCACTTAAAATTTCTTGAGCTTTATTTACAGCTTCAGAAGAAGTTAACATGGATCCTAATACAGCTTGCTCAGCTTCAATTGACTGTGGTTGAATTTTTAAATTTTTAATTTCTTTTTTTACCATTTATATTAATCTAACAAAAAAAAATTATTGGTTTAAAATCTTTTAATACATTCTTTTAAATCTTGATTCTTTAATAAATCAAAAGATTTATAAGTTATTATTAAATTAATTTTTTTCCAGAAAGAATTCATTAATCTCCAATTTTCTATGAATAATTTTTTAAATAATAATTTATTTACAGGATTTTCTACTAATAAAAAAATAATCTTGGGTTTAATTTCTTTAATTTTTTTTAGAAAAAAAGAGAACCATTTTTGATTTTTATTATTTTGAAGATTTATATTTTGATAATTAAAAGATTCTGAAAAAATATATATTAAAACATCATCTCTATTCAAATTAATTGTATTTAATATTTTATGAAATAATTGACTTGAATCTTGAATAAAAGGGAAATCAAAAAGTGTTTTTTTATTATTATTTCCATAAAAATCATGTAATTGTTTAAAATATTTTATAAGGGTATGATTTTTATTCATAATAAAAAAAATAAAATTATTAATGCAAATCTATTCTTTAATATCTTTTTCTTCGTATTTCCAATCTATTTCNTCATTACAAAACTCATCAATAGCAACTGATGTAGCCTTTGTCATTTCAACATAATTCATACCNATTTCATCTTTTATNTCATTAAACTCTTCTTCATTNAACTCNGAATCTTTTTCAAATGAATGAATTTCATTTTTCATAATTCTTTCAGAAATTATTTGTCTAGCTCTTTTACCAATTATGATTGCTGCTTCAAAAATATCTTCGGATTTATCATCAATTTTTTTCAAATTAATTTTATTTTCTGACATTATTGCATCTCCTTATTTATAATTACACTTAATTTTTCATCTATTTCATTTACTGCATTATCTATATCAATGTTAACAACTTGAATATCAAAGTTATTACTTTTATCTATTTCCATACTCGCTCTTTTTAATCTTTTATTAATATTATTTAATGAATCAGAACCTCTTTTTATTAGTCTTTCTTTTAAAATATTTATACTTGGAGGATGAATAAAAATTGATACTGCATTATTTGGATACTTTAATTTGATTGCTAATCCACCATTTACATCAACTTCAACAATAACTGTTTTGTTTTCATTTAGAGATTGTTGTATTCTTTCAATTAGAGTACCGTAAAAATAACCATGAATATTTTCATACTCCAATAATTCTTTTTTATTTATTCTTCTTTTAAATTCATTTTCNCTGATNAANTCATAATCTTTAAAATTTACTTCATNTTTTCTTTTAGGTCTAGTAGTGCATGAAACTGAAAANTCCCAATTTATATTAATTTTTTGTAGTTTTCTAGCAATAGTTGTTTTTCCGGCTCCTGATGGAGCAGATATTACTATTAATTTACCTTTCATAAAATATTTTGAGATTGTTCCTTAATTTTTTCAATTTCTTCTTTTAAAACCATAACAAGATTTATAATTTTTATATCATTGGATTTTGAACCAATTGTATTTGTTTCACGAAGTAATTCTTGAAGTATAAAATTTAATTTTTTTCCAATGGGGTTATTTTTTTCTATTAATTTTAAAATTTGCTGAAGATGACTATTGAATCTTACACATTCTTCAGTAATATCAATTTTTTCAGATAAAATTCCAGCTTCCATTGCTAATCTAGATTCATCAATTTGAATTTCATTAACAAATTTTTTAATTTTTTTAAGATATTTATGTTTAATAAATAAAGAATTTTTATTTGATGTATCATTTATTTTTTTAATAGTTTTATCTAAATGAACTATTCTTTTTTTAATATCTTTAAACAAATAAGTACCTTCATTTAATTTCATTTTTTCAAGTTTTTTTAAAGCATTCTCAAATGTAAAAAGTAAAGATTTCTTTGATACATTAATTTTCTTTTTTCTAAGAATAAAATCTTTAATTTCAAATAAATCATTAATTTTAAAATTTAAATTAAATTCTTTATTTAACTTGTCAACAAATGTATTATAAGATTTAAATAAAGATTTGTTAATTTCTGGAAAATTATTTAATTCGGAATTCATAGAATCTAAATTTATAATTACTGAGATTCTACCTCTTTTACAAACTTTTACAATATTTGAAATAAGATCAGATTCATATTTTTCAATTTCTTTGGGTAATTTTATTTTGTAATCAAGATACCTACTATTAACTGACTTAATATCAATTGATAAATTAAAAAACTCATTAGATAATGATGCGCTTCCAAAACCTGTCATGCTTTTAATCATTTTATACCACTAAAAAATATTGACTAATTTAAAACAAGTTTTGATAAATCATCCAAACCAATATTAAATGAAATATAATGACTATTTCCAAGAATTGTACCATTTGGTGATGGAACATACGCATAATCTAAATCNACAAATTTAATTTTCGTTCCAANACCAATTGATTTTCCGTTTATTGGATTTCTACCTAATCTNATTTTAAGTTTTTTCTTATATATTAATTCAAATCCAGCTCTAANTTCAAAACCATAATCNCCAATAGTAAAATCATCTAATAATTCTTTTCCAGATAATTTAANACCNGTTGANAACATTGAATTAATTTGAATNAAATATTTTTTTAATTNNGAATTATTTGTAAGTCCAAATTTAANTTCAGGNAAAATTCTTTCAATTGTTCCNGAATCCCAAACTATCCATGAAGTTGTAACATCCTTTATTGANAATCCTATTCTATTCTTNTCAGAAATATTAAAAACTGTTCCAATATCAAAACCAATTCCCCAACCATTAAAATTACCAATNTTATGATTTAANAATTTAATATTTCCACCAAAACTNNCTTNAGAAAATAATTTNGAAAANCCAATTATNGTNGCTAGTTGAGATTGATTAAAAAAAGTNACTTTAGATGCTAAAANCCTTTGGTTNAAATCATTTAATGATAAAGAATTATTTAATAANGCATTGTTTGTNTTNGGTATACCTTGAACGGATTCCCTAATAAAAACAANTGAAAAANTATTATNNTTTTTTTTTTGTAAATCTATACCAAAAACATCAAANATTACTGTTCCTGAAAAACGTTCTTGNTGNGAATAAACAAGTTTTTTTGTTTTAGANTTATTAAGTAAAGAAGGATTATATAAAATTGANAAAGGNCCTGTTGCTGAGGCAATTTCAGATTCACTAAGNGCAATNGATTTTGCATCTCCTACACCTCTAAAAACTTGATTACCATATTTTACCCATATGGATTCTCCANTNAGAAANAATGGAAATAAAAACATNATNATTNTTAATTTNTTATTCAATATTTTTTTTAATNTTNTAGATAAATTTTAAAGCTTCAATTGGAGATAATTTATCTGGATTAATTTTTTTTAATTCACTTAAAACTTTATCTTCGATAATAGTATTTTTTTTTCTCAATTTGTTTGTTTTATTTTGAACAAGATTAATGTTAAATGAATTTTTTTCTATTAGTTTATTTAAAATTTGATATGACCTATCAACAATTTCAGAAGGAATGCCTGCCATTTGTGCTACATTTATACCATAACTTTTATCTGAAGATCCTTGATTAATTTTTCTTAAAAAAATTATTTGTTCTTCAATTTCTTTAACAGATATATTAAAATTAAAAACTCTATCTAATTTACTTTCTAATTCAGTTAATTCATGATAATGAGTTGCAAAAATAGTTCTTGATTGAAAATTTTTGTTATTATGTAAATACTCTACAATACTCCAAGCAATAGAAACTCCATCATAAGTTGAAGTGCCTCTACCTATTTCATCAAATAAAATCAAACTTTTTTCAGTAGCATTATTTAAAATATTAGCTGCTTCAATCATTTCGACCATAAATGTTGATTCTCCTTCAATCAAATTATCATTTGCACCAACACGAGTAAAAAGCTTATCAACAATTCCAATTTTAGCATATGACACAGGAACATAACATCCTATTTGAGCCATAATGACTATTAAACCTATTTGTCTCAAAAAAGTTGACTTTCCAGCCATATTTGGTCCTGTAATGATATGGATTTGACTTTCATTTGAAGATAAAAATAAATCATTAGAAATAAATTTTTCATCATTTGAAATAATTTTTTCAATAACAGGGTGTCTTGAATCTTTTATTTTAATTATTGTATCATTTACAAAAGTAGGTTTTACATAATTATTTTGTTTTGAAATTAATGCAAAACAAAGATAAACATCTAAATCATTGATAATATGTGAATTTATTTGAATAATTGATGAATTTTCTAAAATAAAATTAGATACTTCTTCAAAAATTTTCTTTTCTATTTCAACAATCCTCTGATCTGAAGATAATATTTTCTCTTCATAATCTTTTAATTCTTTTGTTACATATCTCTCAGCATTAATTAGCGTTTGCTTTCGAATATAATTTTTTGGAAGTATTTTATTTTTATGTGCTTTTGAAATTTCAATATAATAACCAAAAACTTTATTATATCTTATTTTTAATGAATTTATTTGTGTTGACTGTCTTTCTCTATCCTCGATTTTTAACAATGTTTCTTTACTTGAATTTGAAATTTTTCTCAATTCGTCAAGTTCTGAATCGACTCCATCTAAAATTATATCACCATTAATAATATTTGCTGAACTATTTTCAGAAATATTTGACTGTATTTTTTTTTCAATAATACTAGTGTCAATAAACCTTTCTGAAATTAATTTTTGAAATTTAGAATTTGATGCTATTAAATTTTTTTTTAAAATTTTAACATTTGATAAAGTTGTACTTAAAGATAATAAATCTATTGGATTTGTTTTTTTTTTTGCTAATTTCCCTAAAATTCTTTCTAAATCATATGATTTTTTTAGAATCATTCTCATTTCATTAGCATAATTTTCATTTTCAAGAAAACTTTCAACTAAATTTAGTTTGCTTTCTATGAATTTAAGATTAACGGAAGGTGAATTTATTTTTTGACGAAGCAATCTAGATCCACCCGAAGTAATAGTTTTATCAATAATCGAAATAAATGAACCAAATTCTTTTGAGGAAGTTGTGTTAAATAATTCTAAATTTTTAATTGTAAAATCATCTAACACCATTTTGTCTTGAATAGTATATTTTCTCAATTTTGTGATATGTTTTATTTCATTAAAATTATTATTAGTTAAATATCTTATTATTACCCCTGCTGATATTATTCCAATATCCATTGAATCACATCCAAAGCTTTTTAATGATGAAATTTTAAAATGATCAATTAAAGCATTATAAGATAATTCATAATCAAAAATCCAATTATCCATTATTGACTTGAATGGATTAATTTTATTTAACCAGCTTGTTTGAGAAATTTTGTTTTTGTTTGAGAGAATTACTTCTGAGGGGTTAAACTTAAGATAAGTTTCCATAATTTGAGCTTCAGAACCTTCAACTATCAAAAACTCTCCAGTACTAATATCTATAAGTGATAATCCATAAATATCTTTTTTATTGTGAATGCAACCTAAAAAATTATTTTTCTTTTCAGTTGAATTAAATAAAATTGAAGTTCCAGGAGTAATAACATCAACAACTTCTCTTTTTACAATTCCAATGGAATCTTTAGCATCCTCAACTTGTTCACATATAGCTATTTTTATACCTGCATTACTTAATTTAATTAAATAATTATCTAAGGAATGATAAGGAAATCCTGCTAAAGGAACTTCAGATGCAGCACCATTTGATCTTTTAGTTAAAGTGATTCCTAAAATTTTTGAAAGCTGCTCAGCATCAGAATTGAAAGCTTCATAAAAATCACCCATCCTAAATAATAGAATACTATCTAAATACTCTTTTTTAATATTATAATATTGCTTCATTAATGGTGTTTGTTTTTTTGGAGAACTTTTTAACATCTTTTTTATTTCAATTTTCTAATATTATTGAATCTGATAGTAAAATTTTGTTTATCAAAAAATTCTAAAATTGGTATTGCATACTTTCTAGATATACCAGCCATTTCTTTTATATCAGAAACAGTGAATTCTAGGTTGTTTTGATATTTTAATTTAATTTTATTTTTTAATTCTTCAATTTTATTATTATTTATCCAAATATCATTTGTAATACGAACAACTGAACCTTGATCTAAAAGTATAAATAATAAATCAATTAGTTTTTTAAAATCAATATCAATTTCTTTTGATAAAATTTTAATTTCTGGTGGAGAAAAATTATAAGATTTAATTATTAAATTCAATTTTTTAAGATTTTTCTCATCTTGTGGATTTAAGTTAAGTTTATAATTAAATAAAGTTATTTTACCATTTTTAATTTTAATTTTATTTTTTTTAACTAATATAGAAGTAATATAATTAAATAAACTTTCATTGTAGTTCAAATTCTTAAAAACTTCAGCTTTTGAAAAATATTTTTGGTTTTTATTATTTTCTAAATTTATAGATAGATAATCTAAATATTCTTTTTGTTGATTTTGTATTTCTGAATTGAGAGTAACATAATTATTTTCTTCTGAGCCGAAATAAACCGAGTCAAATTGGTTAAATAATTCTTTAATTTTATTTGATGACATATTCCAAATTTTTATCCATTCTGAAATTTTCTTAGGATTATTCTTATACAAAGTAAATAACATTTTCAATCTATTATCTTTATTTGAAGAATGAATTGTTTTTAAATTTTTAAAATATATTTTTTTTTCATTTTGTGGAATTGTTATTAAAACTTTGCCTCCTCCTATTGTTTCTTGTGGAGAATAAAATCTTAAAATAAATAAATCATCAATAATTATTGGTATTTCTTTTTCTAGTTTAATTAATACTTTATTAGTTTCACCCGCTAAGATTTTTTTCGATTTATTAATTAATTGAACCCTACACAAGACTTCATCAGTATTAATATGAATTCTTAATCTTTGATTATTTTTAATAAATCGTTTATTTTTTTTATTTAATGTTATTTCTGCTAAAAACAATTGTGAATTTTTTACATATCCTTCTTCAATTATTTGACTACCTCTTTTTATATTTTCTTTATCAATATTGGATAGATTTATAGCAACTCTTTCTCCAATTTTAATTGTCTTTACTTCTTTTTTATGTGTTTGCATACCTCTTATTTTAGATTGAACTCCAACTGGTAATATTTGAATATTTTTTCCAACAGTAATTTTACCACTTGATACAGAACCTGTTGCAATTGTTCCAAAACCTTTTAATGAAAAAGCCCTATCTACTGGTAACCTAAAAAAGCCTCTGTCTTTTTTATTAAAGTTTTGTTTTGAAATTAAATTTATATTTTTTTTTAATTTTTCAATCCCAAAATTATTTTTTGTTGACACCCTAATAATAGGAGCATTTTCCATAAAGGAATTTTTTAAAAGTCTTCTTATGTCATGCTCAATTAAATTCAACCAATCTTCGTCATCAACCAAATCTATTTTATTAAGAGCAACTATTCCATAAGGAATTTTTAAATATGATAAAATATCAAAATGTTCTTTTGTTTGGGGCATTATTCCATCATCAGCTGATACTACTAATAATCCTATATCTATTGAATTAACTCCGGCTACCATATTTCTTATAAACTTTTCATGCCCAGGCACATCAATAATTGTTATTTCATTTGACATAAAAGCAAATCCCAAATCTATTGTCATACCTCTAGCAATTTCATTTCTTAAAATATCTGTATTTACACCTGTTAATTTTTTTACTATACTTGTTTTACCATGATCAATATGACCTGCTGTTCCAATTATTATTTGTTTCATTTAAATATTATTGATTGAAGAAGATATATATTTTATTTCATCATCTAAAATAGCTTTTAAATCAATATAAAAATGATTTTTTTTAATATAACCGATGATAGGAGGATTAAAATTTCTAAATTTTCTAGAAATTTCAGATGATTTAAATTTTGATGATTTAATTTTAATACATACGCTTTCTATACTTTTTATTGGAAGCGATCCACTACCAGCCTCTACTAAAGAATCCTCTAATTCAATATTAAACTCTTCTAATGTTTGATTTGAAATTTTATTTAAAATTTCAACTCCCTTCTTTTTAAGTGTTTTTCTTGAAGCTGATAGAAGTTTAAGAGTTTGAATATTAAAATTTGGATTATCAAAATTATGTTGTCTTAGAGTTCTTTCTAAGATAGCAATAATAAACTTATCGCACCTTAGAGATCTGTAAATTGGATTTTGATGTAATTTATCAATGATATTTGTTTTACCAGAAATTATACCGGATTGTGGACCTCCTATTAATTTATCTGATGAAAAAGTAACTAAACTAACTCCTAAATTAATAATATCTTTAACTAAAGGTTCTGTTGGTAAATTTAATTTTTTAAAATCTAAAAGAGCTCCACTACCCAAATCTACAATAAGTGGAATATTATTTTTTTTTGATAATTTAACTAAATCTTTAATTTCCACTTCTTTTGTAAAACCTTCAATTTTATAATTACTAGTATGAGCATACATTATTGCACCAGTATTTTTATTTAATGCTTTTTCATAATCAACCAAATGAGTTCTATTAGTTGTTCCTACTTCTTTTAAAATAGCTCCACTTTTATTTATTACATCAGGAATTCTAAATGAACCACCAATTTCTATTAATTGACCCCTAGAAATAATTATTTCTTTTTTTTGGGACAATGTATTGATTGCCAACATAACTGCTGCTGCATTATTATTTACAATAATTGAGCTTTCTGATCCAACAATTGACGAAATTAAATCTGAAACATGGTTTAATCTCTCACCTCTAATACCATCCATTATATCAAATTCTAAGTTAGCATATCCAGATAAGTCGTTTACAATATCATATAAAACATCTTTTGATATTGGAGCTCTTCCTAAACCAGTATGTAAAACTATTCCAGTTCCATTAATTACTTTTGATAAACTATTTTTGTTTAATGATTTAATTTTATTTAAAATTTGATTCAATATCTCTTTTTTTGATTTAAGATTTAAATCTTTTTTATCAAGCTTTCTTAAAGCTGAAAGTTTTTTTTTAATAATTAATAATAAATATTCTCTAGGTAAATTAATTTCTTCAATATCTAATTTTTCTAAAATCGAATTTACTGAGGGAATTTCACGTCTTTCCATTTAAAACTCCATAAATAAAATTTTAATTATTCTTTTTATCAAATTTCAACAAAAATAAAGATGGAATAATTGATAAAATCATTACTAATGCTGCGAAGTAAAATACTAAAGAAATATTCCAATTTGAAAGTAATATACCCCCAATTCCAGAACCAAAAGAACCAATACCAAAACCCAAGAAGAACGATAAGCCATAGGCAATACCTCTTTGACTTGAAACAGTATAATCAGCAATAATTGAATTTCCAATTGGTTGAAAAATAAAATTTATGAAACCTAAAAGTAATGTAAAAAATATTAAAACATATCCTTTTAATAATGGAATGATAATTAAAAGAGGAATATGTAATAAACACAAAATCATGATTATTAAACTTTTATTATATTTTTCACCAATTATTCCACCAACTATTTGACCAGGAATACCAGCTAATAAAACTAATGTTGTAAAGAAACCTCCTATTAAGATTGGCATTAAATTTATATTGATTAGTTTAATACTAAAAAAAATTGGCATGTATGTTAAAAAAGAAGAAAATGCAATACCTGCTAAACAGTTAATTAAATAAAAAATAATTAACTTTTTATTAAATAATTTCCTTTTTGATTTAATTTTATAATTATAAAATTTTAATTCAAGTAAAAAGTAAGTTGCAATAAAAAGAATTAAAAAAATTATCATTACTAAAAAATAAGCATATCTCCAGTTAATAAATGTAGTCAATATTGAAGATAGGATTGGACCAAAGGCCAATCCTAAACTTCCTGCAATTCCATGATAACTCATCGACTTACTTAAGGAACTAGTTCTTCTAGAAATTAATGTTAAACCAGCTGGGTGATAAATTGACATAAATCCACATAATAAAATGTGAAAAAAAGCAAATGAAATAATATTTTGTGAAAATATTATAAAAAAACATGAAAAAAATGAACCTATCTGAAATAATAATAAAAGTTTCTTTTCTCCATATCTATTTTCAATGTATCCAGTAAATAAAGATCCAAACCCAAATACAAAGTTGGAAATCATATAAATAAATCCAAGAAATTTTATATCTACGTCAAATTCTTCAACATATAAATAAATTAAAGTTGGAAAAAATAATATTGATGCATGTACAGTAAAATGAGAAACACTCGTTAGTAATAGAACTATTTTTTGGTCTTTAAAAATAATTAAATTTTTATCTTTTTTCTTTAATTCTTGCAGCTTTCCCTTTAAGATCTCTAAGATAATAAATTTTTGACCTTCTTACTTTCCCCCTTTTAAGAAGTTCAATACTATCAATATTTGGAGAATGAAGAGGAAAAATTCTTTCAACACCTATATTCGATGAAATTTTTCTTACAGTAAAAGTTGAATTTGTTCCTGTTCCTTTTCTAGCTAAAACAATTCCTTCATATTTTTGAATTCTCTCTTTTCCTCCTTCGATAACTTTAACATTAACGCATACTGTATCGCCAGATTTAAAATTAGGTAAATCATTTTTTTCTAAATCTTTTGAAAACTCATGTGGTTGTGCCATTTTATACCTCACTTAGATAATTTATTTTTAAAAGTATCCCATAAATCAGGACGATTGTTTTTTGTTGTAATTTCTCTTTGTTTCATTCTCCAAGATTCAATATTAGCATGATTACCTGACATTAAAACATCAGGTACTTTCATTCCTTTAAAATTACGTGGTCTTGAATAGTGAGGATGATCTAATAAATCGTGTGAGAATGAATCAAGATTAGCTGACTCTTGATCACCAATTACTCCTGGAATTAATCTGACAATAGAATCAATAATTATTAATGATGGAAGTTCACCTCCAGTTACAACGTAGTCACCTATCGAGAGCTCATAATTAACTAATTTGTCAATTACTCTTTCATCAACACCTTTATAATGAACACAAAAAAAGACTAAACCATCAAAATTAGATAATTTTTTTGAAATAGATTGAGAAAGGATTTTACCTTTTGGAGATGGTAAAATTATTTTTAATTTTTTTGAACCATTATAAATCTTTTTAATTTTTTCTAAAGCATTGAAAAAAGGCTCAGCTAACATGATCATACCTGGACCTCCTCCAAATGGATGGTCATCAATCTGATTATGCCTACCTTTACCAAAATCTTTTAAATCAATAATATTGTATTCAACAATTTTTTTTTTCTTTGCTCTTCCTAAAATACTTGAATTTAAATATATAGTAAGAAATTCTGGGAAAGGTGTTACTATAAAAACTTGCATTATAAATCTAATAAACCTTCCATTGGAAAAATTAATATACTTTCAGTTTTAAGATCAATTTTTTTNANAATTTCTGGNACTGAAGGTATCAATATTTCTTTTTCTCCAGAATCAATACTTAAAACTTCCTGACCTGGTAATGAAAGTATATCTGATAAGATNCCNATTGGNANNCCCTCNGTAGTTANTACTAANAAACCAATTAAATCATCATTTAAAANNTCATTATCTGAAACAGTCCTAAAAATTAATTTTCCNACTAAATTTTCAGCNTCTTTTCTATCAACATTATCATGAATCCTNTATCTTAAAAACTTACCAGATTTNGTTACAAATGAAGCATAATGTTTTTTTGCTTTTTCAGGGCTATCACCGATAAATAAAAACTTTTGATTANGAATATGGTCAATNTANGAATCNANTGGAAATATTTTNACATCACCTTTTAATCCAACGGCTTTGACCACTTTACCTACTNTTTTTAATTTTTTAGGCATTTTANTTCTATGATTTACTTTTTTTAGTATTATTTGACTTTGATTCCTTTNAAACTTTTTNCTTCNCAGGNTCCTCATCAGATGGCTTCTCCTCCTNCACAGGCTCCTCCTCAGATGGCTTCTCCTCCTNCACAGGTTCCTCAGATGGCTTCTCCTCCTCCACAGGTTCCTCAGATGGCTTCTCCTCCTCCACAGGTTCCTCAGATGGCTTCTCCTCCTNCNCAGGTTCCTCAGATTTTATTTCATTTTGTTTTTTTGATTTTTTACTTTTAGGTTTTTTATTNTTAANTCTCTCTTCCTTATCCATTTCCCACTTTTGAATTTCATATTCAATATCTTTTTCATTCAAACCNTGTTTNATGAGATGAATTCGAAGTAATATACCTTCTCTTTTAAGAAGATTTTTAACTGTATTAGATGGTTGTGCTCCTTCATTAATCCAATACATTATTCTTTCANTATCAATTTCATAATTTTTTTCTATTTGCTGAATTGGATTNTACCAGCCTAATTCTTCAATTGGCTTTCCATCTCTTCTTTTTCGAGAATCAATAATTACAATCCTATAAAAAGGCCTATTTCTTCGACCTTGACGTNTCATTCTAATTTTANCAGCCAATATTATTCCTCCATTGATATTAAATTTATNTTGTTTTAGCTTGCAAACTTAAGTGTTTTTAATTTACTGTAAAATGAAAATTTTAAAAATCCCCNCCAACTTGNCTCAAATCAATTTCTTCAATAACAGTTCGTCCCTTATAACTTATTGAATTATAAATTGCATCAACTACATCATCTAAAATAAGCATTTTATCTCTAGGAAAATTCATATTCATCTTATCCCACCAAGTAGTATCTATTGAACCNGGAAAAACTGAAGTNACTTTTACATTTGATTTCCTTAATTCTAATCTTATAGAATCAGCAAAACCTTTNAAACCATATTTTGATGCTGAATATCCGCTTCCCCATGGTAAAACTCTTTTACCAGACAAAGAATTAATAAATAGAATATGACCATGTTTCTGTTTTTTCATTAATAAGATAGCTTCTTTTGAACATAAAAATGATCCTGTTAAATTGACATCAATCATTGTTTTCCACTCTTTTAATGTTATTTCCTCTACCTTATTAAATGTTCCTACTCCAGCATTATTTATTAGTAATTCTAACTGACCTAATTTTGCAGCTTTTGAAAATAACTTTTTAACACTTTTTTCTGAAGTTACATCTGTTTGGATAATTAAATATTGACCATTAACCTTTCCTATCTCATTAGATGTTTTTTCTAATTTTTTTATATCCCTAGATGCTAGTACTGTAATATATTTTTTTGTGGCAAGCTTAACAGCAATTGCTCTTCCCAAACCTTCTGAAGCTCCAGTTATAATTGCAACTTTTTTATTCAATTTGATATTATTTAAATAAAGTTATATTTTAAAACTAAAAAAGATTTAAAATATTCAATTTTATAAAGAGAAAAAATATGGTTTAATAAAAGTTTTTCAATGAGAATTAGATATTTTCGCATTAATTTTGTAAAAATCAATAATTCAAAATTATTGTAAAATTTTTTCATTAATTTGAGATTCTTTGATTTTGTTTTACTGGCCATTTTAAGATTAACCTTTTTGATTTATTATTATTATTTTTATTAACAAAACAATTATGAAAATTACATTTAACACTATAATATTTCAAATAATTTCAAAACATAAAAATAAAAATTGAATTTAAATAAAAAATTATCATTCCTAATTTTATTAATATTTATAGCTAATTTAAATTTTTTACTATCAAAAAATATAAAAATTGTAAATGAAGATATAGAAAATTTCAACTTCAATGTTTTTTTTGAGGATCCATCAGAAAATCATCAAATTGAAAATATTATTCTAACAATAGGATTACCTTCAAATAAACCCCCTAAAATTACTGTAAATCCTATTTTAATTACTGAAAATAATCATTTTAATTTTAATCAATTTTATAAACCTATTGAAACTTATGCTAAATGGGAAAGAATTGAAAAATATAGAGATTTACACATTGGAATATTAATTATTTCACCAACAAAAAACTTAAATACAAATAATTATGCTAAAAAATTAAATATTAATATTGAATTTGAAAAAAATTTAAAATCAAATAATTCTGTATCATCTACCCTTCAATCTGAAATATATAAAAATAAAATATCAAATTGGAATACTGCTCAAAATTGGATTAACAATAATATTTTTAAAATAAATAAAAAATCAGAAGATACTTCAATTGAAGAAGGAAATATTGATGGTGATTGGTATAAAATATATATTGACAATGATGGTGTATATAAAATTGGAATAGATGAATTAAATGAAGCTGGAATTAATACTCAAAGTCTTAATCCAGAGTCAATTCATATGTTTACAAGTCTAAGTGGTGGTAGACCAATAGATTTTTCTATTGGAAGTGAAATACCAAATAATTTAACACAAATATCAATCAAAATTAACGATGCAAATGACGGAAACTTTGATAATCAAGATGAAATAATTTTTTATGCCAGGGGTGCAAGAGGATTTGAGAATTTAGGTGAAAATATTTTTTATAAAAAAAACCCATTTTCAAACTATAATATTATTTGGCTATTAATACCGTTTGATCAAAATTTAAAAGGAAAAAGAATTGAGAGAAGAAATGAAATTATTGATGATCCAGTTTTAATAAATTATGGAATAGGATATTCATTTTTAGACAATGATATTATTAATCCATTTGAAAATGGTTTAAATTGGGTAGATATTGGAATAAATACATCTAAAACTCATTTAAGTTCAATAAGCTTACATCACCCTCTAAAAGAATTAAAATCTACAGCTTATATAAATTTAATGGGGAATTCTACTTCAAATGAATCAATTTTTCCATCCCATTTAGTTGAAATTTCACAAACAGATAATGAAAACAACTCATTAAAAAACTTATCATGGGTAGGTAAAACTTTAAATTCAACATCAATTGATTTAAATTCAAATCTTTTAAATGATGGACTCAATTTAATTTCCTTTAAAAATATTTCTTCAGACCAATCTTCAAAAGTTCATGTTGATGATATTGTAATTAATTATTTTTTGTCATTAAAATGGGACGGTGAACAATTTAATTTTTGGTCGCCAAATAATTTGCTTTCAACTAGATTTGGAGTTGAATCAATTAATTCAGATGTAAATATTTTTGATATTACATCATTTAATTCACCAATTGAACATGAAATAACCTTAAGCGGTGATACTGGTTATTTTGAAAAACAATTTTCAAACTCGGAAAAAAAACAGTTTATAGTTTTTAATAAAAATGAATTACTTAAAGTATCTGAATTAGTTAAAATTGAAAACCATAATTTTTCAAATTTAAGAAATTCTAAATTAGGTATAGATCACATAATAATTGCTCCTGAAGAATTTTTAGAACCAGCCCAAAACCTTAAAAATCACAGAAAAAATTCTTTTTTTGCCTCAATTGAATCTATATATGATGAATTTTCTGGAGGAAATTCTAACCCAAATGCAATAAAAATATTTTTAAAATATGTTAAAAATAATTGGAAAGCATCATCTGGAACAACATTTCCACTATATGTTCTTTTGCTAGGAGATGGAGATTATGATTATAGAAATATTACAGGAAATTCAAATATTAAAATTCCTACTTATCAATCCAATTATATTTCTGGGACATCATCAGATGATAGATTCACTTACTTAGATGCTTATACTCCTGAATTTTCTATTGGAAGATTACCTGCAGGTACATTAGAAGAAGCAGAAATAATGATTAATAAAATTATAAATTATGAATCAAATCCCAATATTGGTTTATGGAGAAAAAATTTAACTTTAATAGCTGATGATTTTTCTAGACCTAATTTTGGTCCAGTTGAATTAACTCATACCAAAAATTCTGAATACATATCCAATTTAATTCCAATCTTTTTAGATATAAAAAAGCTTTATCTTGAAGATTATCCGGAAATCAATGATGGTTCACAGTTCGGAGTAGTCAAGCCTAGTGCTACAAAAAATTTATTTGAAATTTTAAACAATGGAACATCTTTAATAAATTATATTGGACATGGTTCAGAATATCAATGGTCCCAAGAAAATTTACTATCATCATCTAGAGGTGACATTCTAAATATTCAAACTAATGAGAAATTACCAATATGGATTGCTGGAACATGTAGTTGGGGTAAATATGATTTATTAAATACTAATTCAATGAGTGAAGAATTATTAAAATCAAATAATAATGGTGCAATTGCAGTAATTTCAACAAATGGATTAATTTCATTTAATGCAAACAGAAATTTTCTAATAGACTTATTTGAATCTTTTTTTCCAAATGGAGAAGTATCAAACCTTCCAATTGGTTCAATTTATTCATCTATTAAAAATGGTTCAGAATCATCTGAAATGTTTCATTTATTAGGTGATCCTGGAATGAAAATAGCCATTCCTTCTAATCAAGTTGAAATTAACACAATTAATCCGGATAGTGTAAATTCTTTATCAAAAGGTAGTTTTTCTGGTTTTTTATCTAATGAACAACCAAACTCTGGAAAAGGATTCATAAATGTGAAAGAACCCTTTAAAATAATAAATAAAACTTATGTTGATGATAATTATGAAGAAATTATTACTTACAAAATTCCTGGTGAGGATTTATTCAAAGGAAAAATTTCATTTGATGATAAAAAATTTTCTGGCTCATTTATTGTACCAAAAGATATCACTATTAATGGAAGAGGAAAAGTTTCAGTTTATTTATACGATCAAAATGGTTGGGAAGGTTTGGGATCAAATGAAAATGTAGTTTTTACACCTTCAACTTCAAGCTCAATTGATAAAAATGGACCATTAATATCTTTTAGTAATAATGGAAGAATAGTTGAAACTGGTGATAATATTTATAATTCGAATTCTATTTATTTAAATTTATCTGATCCTCTGGGTATTAACTTAACAAATGATATAGGACATGGAATAATGATCTGGTATGATGATGATGAATTAAATAAGGTGAACATAACAAATAGATTTTTATATGATGAAAATAGTTTTACTAGTGGATCAGTCGAAATTTTACTTAAAGACATTGATTTTGGAAATATAAATATTTCAGCTGAAGCATGGGATAACGCCAATAATTTATCTCAAAAACAAATATTTTTTAATTTTAATGATGGTAATAATTTAAAATTATCAAACTTATTTAACCATCCGAATCCGTTTGCAGAAAATACTAACTTTGGATTTGAAATAAATGAGGAATCGAATATTGAGATTAAAATTTTTACTTTATCAGGACAACTGATAAATATTTTAGATCCATTTGATATATTTTATGGATATTCAAGAATTTCATGGAATGGAAAAGATTTCTATAATAATGAAATAGCAAATGGAGTTTATATTTATGAAATTACTGCTAAAAGTATTGTAAGTGAAAAAATAATATCTGAAATTGGTAAGCTTGCTAAATATAAATAATTTTTATGTGTAAATTAATTCTTGCTTCATCATCTGAAAGAAGAAAAGATATTTTAAAAATGGTCAAATTAAATTTTGATGTTATACCTAGTAATATTGATGAAAATTATGAAAAAAAACTAAGCCCAAAACAAATAGTTAAAAAATTATCTCAAAAAAAGGCAATGGCAGTAAGTAATAAATATCCTAATTCATATGTAATTGGAGCAGACACAATTGTTAATGTCAAAAATAAAATTTTAAACAAACCAAAAAATAAAATTGAAGCTTTTAAAATGTTAAAATTTTTATCAAATACAGAACACTTAGTTTTAACTGGAGTATGTTTGATTAATAAAAAAGATAATGTTATATTTAATTTTGTTGAAATTACTAAAGTTTATTTTTATAAATTAGACGAAGAACTAATTTTAAGATATATTAATACAAAATCTCCATATGATAAATCAGGTTCATATGGAATTCAAGACTATTCAGCCGGTTTTGTTAAAAAAATCGAAGGTTGTTACTATAATGTTGTTGGATTTCCTATATCAAAATTTTTAAATGTTTTAAGAACTTTTCCCAAAATTGAATCAATTTCAATATAACTTTAATTTCTTTTTTCAAAAATAAATCAAGTATTATATTAAAATATGAATAAAACTAATGAATCAACACTTTTCTTTGAAGAATTAAAAAAACTAAGAATATCTCAAGATATTGAATTAATTGAAATATCAAACCGTACAAAAATAAATCTTGAATATTTAGAGCTCATTGAAAAAGGTGATTTTGATTTTCTTCCTTATATTTATATAAGATTATTTTTAAAAGCATATTGTTTAGAAATTGGATCAGATATTAATGATTGTCTTAATAACCTTGATAAAACAATGAATATTACAACTCACATTAAAAAAGAAGAACCAAAGGTAAATATAACTCAAAGTTCAACTTCAAACTCAATTTCTCAAATTAATTTTAAAAACTTACAATTTTCCAACTTTAACAAAAAAAATCTTTCAAATCTTTTATTTTTATTATTGATTGTTTTTTTTGGAATTTGGATTGCAAGAAACATTTCAAAAAATAATATTAATAATAATACTAATGAGAATTCAATTTTAGAAAATGAAATTCCATCAGAATCAAGTTTATATAAACCAAATAGAATTAATGATTCATTTTTAACTTCCAACTATATACAAAGTAATAATATTTCTATTTTAGATTTAAATTCTCCTTTTGAATTATCTCTTAAATCTTCTGAAAATATTATTACTGAATTAACAATTGATTATACTAATGATCAATTACTTACTCTATTAAATGATGATAATGAAATAGTAAAACCTTTTGATCAAAATTTTTTTTTACGTCTTGAAAAAACTAAAGGTATAGAAATTAAAATTAATAATAAATTAATAGATATAGTTAAAAGTAATAACCCTAAAGATTTAATTTATAACGCAATTTCTAAAGAATTAATTATTGTTACATATCTAAAAAGGTAACTTAATTTTGCATTCTATAATAAGCAGGGCTCTCCAAATCATCTTCAGTTGAATCATATACTCTCTTTTCATTTAAACCCAATTCAATTTCATTAGGGTCATTATTACCATGATCATGTTTTTTTGCAAAAGTTGGAATATTATTTTTATCATTAACTGTATCCGCATCCTTTTTAAATGTTGAAATTGAATTTTTATTATTTAATACATCGTTATTTTCACTAATTGTTTTTGAATTAAATCCTGTTGCAATTACTGTAACATTCATTTCATCACCCATATTTGGATCAATTACTGCTCCAAAAATAACATTTGCATCCTTTCCAGCTTCCTCAAAAATAATTTCACAAGCTTCATTTGTTTCCATGAGGGTTAAATTATCACCACCTGTAATATTAACCAATACACCTTGAGCACCTTGCATATTAATATCATCAAGTAATGGAGAAGAAATTGCTTGCTGAGCTGCTAATACAGCTCTTTCATCACCTGATGCCACACCAGTTCCCATTATTGCGTCCCCTTTATTTCTCATTATAGTTTCAACATCAGCAAAGTCAAGATTAACTATACCATGGACATTTATTAAATCTGATATACCTCTAGTTGCTTGATTTAAAACATTATCTGCCATTTGAAATGACTCTACCAAAGTTGTGTTTTTATCAGCTATATTAATTAGTTTTTGATTAGGAATTACAATTATTGTATCACAATTTTTTTGCATTTCTTCTAAGCCTGAATTAGCTCTATTCATTCTTTTAGGACCTTCAAAATTAAATGGTTTAGTAACTATTCCAACAGTTAAAGCTCCTAATTCTCTTGATATTTGAGCAACAATGGGAGCCGCGCCTGTTCCAGTTCCCCCTCCCATTCCAGCTGTGACAAAAATCATATCAGCATCTTCTATTATATTTGCAACAGCATCTTTTTCATCTTCCATTGCAGTTTTACCAATATCAGATTTAGCTCCTGCACCAAGACCTTTTGTCAAATTTTTTCCAATTTGAACCTTAGTTGAAGCATTATTATTTTCTAAATCTTGAGCATCAGTATTAATTGCCACAAACTCTACGCCACTCAAACCAGATGAAATCATACGGTTAATAGCATTCCCTCCAGCCCCACCGACACCAATGACTTTTATTTTAGCTTTTTGATCTTCTAATGAATCGAATTCGAACAGCATGCTGTACTCCTTTATTTATGCAATAAAAAAATATTGCTTTTTTTGACTAAAAAAACTCCTTGAACCATTCAATAATATTAGTAACACCTTTTGAAATTCCATTTGGGACAATTTTTCTATTAATTTTACTATCATCAAATACAAGTTCTGGATAATTTATTAAACCAATACCTGTTGAATAAATAGGACTCGATTTAATTTCATCTAGTTTATTCAAACCCTTTGGAATTCCAATTTTCACTTTTGAATTAAAAATTTCTTGAGCTAAAATAGATGAATTTTTTAATAATGAACCTCCTCCTGTTAAAACAATTTTCAATGGATATGGAGACTTTATATTTGCCTTTTGAATTTCATTATTTACCATATTAAATATTTCTGTCATTCTTGCTTCAATATAGTTTGATATTTGTCTTTCGCTTTCTTTTCTATATTTTTCATCACCCTTGGATTTTAATTCAATATTTAATTCATCAGAAACCATATTTGCTTTAGCTGACCCATAATTTCTTTTAATTAATTCTGCTTCATATTTTGATATTTGAGTAATTGCAGCAATATCATTTGAGATATTATTACCTCCCAAACCAATTACAGCAGAATGTCTAACTTCGCCTTCAAAAAAGATACATATATCAGTTGTACCTCCCCCAATATCAATCAATACTACTCCTAAATCTTTTTCATGTTTTTCTAAAACAGATGCAGCAGAACCAAGTGATTGATAAACTATTCTAAGAGGTTTAATACCTGCCTCCTCAACACATTTTTTTATATTTTTTGAAGCAGAAGTATCACATGAAATTAAATGGAAATTTGCTTCTAATCTTCTTCCAACCATACCAATTGGGTTTTTAATACCATGTTGTTGATCGATCACAAATTCCTGCGGAATTAAATGTAAAATCTGTCTATCTGATGGGAGAGAAACCGATCTTGCTTGATTTAAAACTTGTTCAACTTCTAATTTTGATATTTCTTCTTCATCAGAGATAGGTTGACCTTTTGAAATTGCTATTGCACCTTGTGCACTCATACTACTTATATGATCGCCTGAAATTCCAACAGTTGCTTCAGATATTTTCTTTCCAGACATTTTCTCAGCTTTATTAACTGCATCCTCAATTGAATTAATTGTTTTATCAATATCAATAACGGAACCTTTTTTTACTCCATTTGAATTTGAAACGCCAATTCCCAAAATTTCAATATTATCTAAATCAACCTCACCAACGACACAACATATTTTTGTAGTTCCTATATCAATACCAACGCAAATATTATTTGATAGTGTATTTTTAATTTTCAAATTCTTTCCTTTACTACTATTTGATTCTTATATCTTAAATCAACATATTTATAATCTTCTAAAACTTTTTCATTCTTAATTGTATCATTAAATTTTTTCAGCAAAAATATTTGTTTAGAAAAATAAGAATTATTAAAAATAATTTTTGTTGGTTTTTCTGTTAAAATCATTTCATAATAATCACTTTGATTAATTTTAAATTCAGAAATATTTGATATAAGTTCCGGGAAAATTTTTTTTGTTGAATTAAGATAGTTTACAGCTTCTAAAGTCTTTGTAGATAAACATTTTAACCCTAATGGATAAAGTGATTTTTCATTATTGAAACCTGTTAATGTTGGAATATTAAACTCAATAATTCCATTTCTTAAAGGTAAAATATATCCATCATCATCAACTACTAAATATTCATTTAAATTTAAATATGCTAAAGGTTGTCTCTCTTTGATATTTACATTTATTTGACTTGGAAACTTTCTACTTATCTGAGCAACTTTTATATATGGATGTTTTTCAATTTCATATTGAATTAATTTCAGATCTATGTTTAATAATGAATTATTATTTGATATGTTTATTAAGTCTAATATTTCCTTTGAAGATAAAATTTTATTCCCATTAATATTAAATACTTTTGGCAATAATTTTTCTCCATCTTCACTCCATTGTATTGAAAATAAAATAATTTTTATTCCAACAAAAAAAATAAAAAAAATGATAAAATAAAAATTTATTTTTTTTATTTTCTCAAATAATTTCATTTTTAAAAAAATCCTCTTTAAATCCCATAGTTTTAATTTCTAATTCTAAATTAATGTCAAATTTTTCTTTAACTTTTTTTTTTGTTAACAAAATTAATTTTACAATATCATTTGATGATGCATTTCCAAGATTTAAAAAAAAATTAGCATGTTTTTTTGATATTTCAGCATCCCCAACCCTCATACCTTTTAACCCTGCTTTATCTATTAAATATCCAGCAGAAAAATTTTTAGGATTTTTAAATACTGAACCAGCAGATCTAAATTTTAATGGTTGAGAATTTTTTCTGTTATTACTAGCCTTTAACTTTAGTTTTTTTATATTTTCGGGATTTGAATTCTTAAATTCAAAATTTGAAGATATAATTAAATCATTTTTTATTGAAGAAAATCTATACCCAAACTCAATTTCATTTTTCTCTAATTCTATAATTTCACCATCTGAGTTCATCATTTTTATTTTTTTAATATAATTTGAAATCTCCATTCCCCATGCTCCTGCATTCATTTTGATAGCACCACCAACAGTTCCTGGAACTCCTATTAAACTTTCCATACCAGTTAAATTATTTGATGTACATTTTTTAACAAAACTACCCATCATGACTCCTGATTCACAAAATACTTTATTTTTTAAAATATCAATTTTTTTAAATGATTTTGATAAACTTATTACAAAACCATTAAAACCTTTATCATTAACTAAAATATTAGAACCAGATCCTGTAAAATAAATATTTATTTTTTTTTTCTTTGCTGTTTTTAGCAAATTTGATAAATCAAACTCATCTTCTGGATACATAACTGCTAAAGCTGGTCCTCCAATTCCAAATGATGTATGCTTCTTCATAGGTTCATTCCATAAAATTTTACCTTTAAAAAAATTTTGAACTATTTTTTTAGTTTCTAACATAATATTTATTTAATTCATTTAAAATTTTATCTGAAATTTTATATATATCTCCTGCTCCCATAGTAATCAAAATGTCATTTTCTTTTACAAGAGATAATATTTTATTGGAAATTTTATTTTTATCTTTTATCCAATAAACTGATTCATGACCAATTGATCTGGCAACATTTGATATCAATTCACCAGATATTCCTGAAATTGGTTTTTCTCTAGCACCGTAAATTTCTGTAATAATTAATATATCACTTATCATTAAAGATCTTGCAAAATCTTCAAAAAAATCTTTTGTTCGTGAAAACAAATGTGGTTGAAATATTGCTATTATTCTTTTTTCTCCCCATCCATTTTGTATTGCTTTTAATGTTGCTGAAACTTCTGTGGGATGATGTGCATAATCATCAATAACAATTATTTTATTAACTTCCCCTTTGATTTCAAATCTTCTTTTTACTCCACTAAAATTCTTTAAACCTTTTTTTATTTCCTTAAATTTTATTCCAAGCTCTATTGATAATGCAATGGTTGCTAGAGCATTTTTAATATTATGTGCACCTGGAACTTCTAATTCTATCGATCCTAATAAGTTCCCTTTATGCTTTACATCAAAAAAAGAGTGATAATCCCTAAATTTTCTATTAACGGCCTGGAACTCCGCATCCCCAGAAAAACCATATGTGATTATAGGACGTGAAATATTAGGGATTATACTCTTTAAAAGTAAATCATCAATACACAAAATAATTGAACCATAAAATGCAGTTGAATTTGCAAATTCATTAAATGCTTTAACTAAATTTTCTTTTGAACCATAACAATCCAGATGTTCAGAATCTATATTTGTAATTATAGAATGAGTTGGAGAAAGTTGCAAAAAACTCTTATCAAACTCATCAGCCTCTGCAACGATAATATCACCTTCTCCTAAAAGAGCATTAGCATTTAAATTTTTTACTACTCCACCTATTATTAATGTTGGATCAAATAAAGCTTCAGTTAAAATTGAACCCATCATAGATGTTGTGGATGTTTTACCATGAGTTCCTGAAACTGCAATTGAAGTATTTTTTAATTTTAATAATTCACCCAACATTTCTGCTCTTCTTACTATTGGTAATTGAATTTTTCTTGCCTCAACCAATTCAACATTTTCATTATCAATAGCTGAAGAATAAACCACTAAATCAGAATTCAAAATATTTTTTTTATTATGACCTTCGTAAATTATAGCTCCTTTTTCGGATAATTGAGATGTAATTGGTGTAATTTTAATATCAGAGCCAGATACTTTAAAACCAAGGTTTAATAATAATTCAGATATTCCACTCATACCGATTCCACCAATTCCAATAAAATGCACTTTTTTTATTTTACCTAAAATCATAGTTAACTTTCAGATATAAACTCAATTTCATCTATAATTAAATCGATTGCTTCTATCTTTGAAACAGAATTAGCTGCTTCAGACATTTTTTTTAATAAAGTTTTATTCTTAATTAAACTTATAATTTCTCGTAATAATAATTTTGAAGATAGATCTCTTTCACTAAGAACTTTTGCTGCACCTGCTACTCTTAAACTTTCAGCATTCATTGATTGATGATCATCCGTTGCTTTAGCAAAAGGAATCAATATTGATGGTTTTTTACATGCTGCTATTTCAGCTAAAGCTAATGCACCTGCTCTTGAAATTATTAAATCAGAAGAAGAATAAAACGCTCCCATATCCTCTATAAATGGAACAACTTTAATATTTTCCTTAGAATAATGATTGTATTGCTCAAAATGAATATTGCCAGTTTGCCAAATTATCTGAAATTCACTCAAATATTTTATAATATTATCAATTGATTCATTTAAAATTTTTGAACCTTGACTTCCTCCTAAAATTGATATAGTTGGTTTATTATTTGTTAGTCCAAATTTTTGAAGAGATTGCAATTTATTTCTACCAATAATTTCTTTTCTGACTGGATTTCCAGTAACAACTCCTCCTTTATTTCTCAAATGTCTTCTTGAATCTTCATAACTAATACATACTCTATCAACTCTAGATGAAAGCCATTTAGTTGTTATTCCTGGAAATGAATTTTGTTCATGAATTAATGTTGGTATTCCATTAGTTATCGCAGCTATAAGTGGTAACCCACTAGCATATCCCCCTGTTCCAATTACAACAGATGGATCAATTTTTTTTAATATTTTTTTTGATTTGAAATATGATAAAATAAATCTTGTTGGAAACAATATATTTCTTAGTGAGGATTTAACATTAAAACCCCTTAAGAAACCTCTTACTGGTAATAATGTAAATCCATTTTGTTGCGTTGGTAATATTTTAGATTCTAAACCATGTTTTGAACCAATAAAATGTATTGTTGACCCAGGAAATCTTTTTTTCAAACCTTCGCCAATAGCAAGTGCTGGAAAAAGATGTCCTCCAGTACCACCCCCTGCAATTACGAATCTTTTTCCGAAATCTGGCATTATATAAAACTCCTATTTCTTCTAATTTTTTTCTTATTTTGAGAAATATTAAGAATTATACCAATTGAAAAAAGATTTATTATTAGACCACTTCCTCCAAAACTAATTAAAGGTATTTGAATCCCTGTTGTTGGAACTAAACCAGTTACAACACCTGCATGTAAAAAAGCATAAGATAATATTTGAATAGATAATCCAATAGATAACATTATTCCAAATATATCAGTACAGGATTTTGATATTTTAATTGTCCTTTGAAAAATACTTAAATAGAGTGTTAAAATAATTAAAATAGAGATATAACCACCTTCCTCCCCTATGATAGACAATATAAAATCTGTATGTGCTTCGGGTAAAAATAAATTTTTTCCTGAACTAGAACCTAAACCAACTCCATTAATTCCTCCATTTCCTAAACTATAAAAAGATTGTTGAAGTTGATGACTTGCTTTTGATAAATCAAAAAAACCATCAAAATAAGAAGTTATTCTATAAACTCTATATTCTCTAAAATACATAACAGGAATTAAAAATATTAAACCAAAAAAAACTGTACTTACTAAATGAAGAAATTTTGCTCTTCCAATAAATAACATAATCAAAAAAATAAATCCAATCATAGCAGCTGTACTAAAGTCAGGCTGAATAATTATTAATATCATAACAATTAGAACCATTAATAAAGGAGGTAAAAAACCATCTATATAATCTCTAATATTATCTTTTTTTCTGTCAATATAATTTGCTAAATATATTATAACAGATAATCTTGCAATATCGGAAGTTTGAATGCTAAAAATACCAATATTCAACCATCTTGCTGGGTCTGAATTGATTCCATTTTCAGCTAAATAAAGAATTTTAGTTAATAGTAATAAAAATATCGAAAATATTAAAAATGGACCTGCTAAACGTTTTAAATAATTATAATCTAACATCATACCAAAAATCATAGCTAAAGCTCCAATAAATACTCTTATAAGATGTTTTGAAATATAAAAAGTACTATAATCAAATTTATTGAACGATCTATCTACAGTTGAACTAAATACCATAACTATACCAATGAAAATCAATCCAATTGTTATGAACAATAATGGCTTGTCATATTTTTGTGAACTTATATTTATGTACATATAAACCTATTTCATTTTCTTTTTACATTTTTTAATAAATTATAATTCATAATTAATATTTTTTATTTTTTTTTTACTCAAAATCAATTTACTAACTTCAATATTAAAATCTTTTCCACGATGTTCAAAATTATCATACATATCATAACTAGTACATCCAGGAGATAACAAAATAGAATCACCACTTTTAGCATTTTTAAAACTAAAATGAATCGCATCTTTCATAGAATTAGCAATATAAATAGGAATACGTTCTTTTATTTGCATTTCAATAATTTTCTTTGACTCACCAAAAATAATAATTTGCTTAACTTTATTTTTTAAATGAGTAATGATTTTTTTAAAATCACCTCCCTTATCTCTTCCTCCTAATATTAATATTAAATTTTCATGAAAAGAGTTGACAGCTACTATAATGGAATCAACATTTGTAGATTTAGAATCATTAAAAAATGAAATTTTATTTATTTCATTTACTTTTTGCAATCTATAATCAACTGGATAAGTTTTTTGAATACCATTTCTAATATTTTTTTCTGATATTTCATAAACTTTTGCTGCAGTTGCTGCAGCAAGAATATTTAGAATATTATGATCTCCAAGTAAATTTATTTCATCAATACTTATAAGTTTTTCTTCTTTTGAATTATATATTTTGTTTTTATTCATAAAAAAAACTTCACCAATATTTTTTTTCAAAGAAAAACCAACTAATTCCGCTTTTGTTTTAATATTTTCTAAAATCAAACCATCTTCAGAATTAAAAATTAATTTGTCATGTTTTTCCATATTTTTTGCAATATTCATTTTTGCATTTATATAGTTTTTCATAGAATGATATCTATCAAGATGATCCTCTGAAATATTTAATATAATTGCAATATTAGGAGAAAAATCAAAAATATCTTCTAACTGAAAAGAACTTACTTCAATTATATGTAATCCATTTTTTACATTTTTTTCAATATTATTCAAAACTATTTCTGAGAATGGTATTCCAATATTTCCACTAATAAAAACATTTAAATCTGTTTCTTTAAAAATATTTTCTAATATTTTTGTAGTTGTTGTTTTACCATTAGAACCTGTAATAGCAATTATTGGAAAATGAGTAAACCAAGAAGAAAGTTCAAGTTCACTTATAATAGGAATATTTTTATTTTTTGCTTTTTTAAAAATATCTTTATTTTTTGAAATACCAGGTGAAATTACTATTAATTCATTATCCAAAATTTTTTCGGAGTGTACTCCTAATTCAAATCTATCAGAATTTTTTTCTAATTCTTTAATATTATAATTTTTATTCTTTTCGCTTAAAAATACTTTTGCTTCAAGTTTTTTTAAAAGCTTACAAGCTGACAAACCACTCTTTCCTGCTCCGAGAACAGCTACTTTTTTATTTTTCATTGATTTATTTAGAGAAATTAAATTCATCTTATCTTGAATGTGCTAAATGTTAAAATCGCAAAAATAATTCCAATTATCCAAAATCGTATCACAACTTGTGTCTCTTTCCAACCTTTTAATTCAAAATGATGATGTATTGGAGCCATTAAAAAAAATCTTCTTGATTCACCATATAATTTTTTTGATAAATGAAAATAACCAACCTGTATCATAACAGATAGAGCCTCTATTACAAATACTCCACCTAATATCACCAGAATCAGTTCCTTTTTCAATAAAATTGATAATGTACCTATAGCTGCACCAGTTGATAAAGAGCCAGTATCTCCCATAAAAATTTGTGCAGGTGATGCATTAAACCAAAGAAAACCTAAACATGCTCCTCCCAACGCTGCTGCAAAAACTGTAAGTTCTCCAGCACTAGGTAAATAAATAATATTTAAATAATCACTAAAATCAACTCTTCCCGAAATATATGATATTAAAGCTAATGAAATTGCACAAATTGTTAACAAACCAGATGCTAAACCATCTAAACCATCTGTCAAATTTACAGCATTTGAGGAACCGGTTATTACTAAAGCGACCCATGGGATGTATAAAAGACCAAATGAAATTTCTAAATTTTTAAAAAATGGAACAGAAGTAATAGGACCAAGCTCCCTAAAACCATCAGCGAAATAAAGAATTGAACCTATTATAAATCCTAAAATTAATTGTCCTAAAATTTTATATTTTCCAACTAATCCTTTTTTTGTTTTTTTTATCTTTTTTAAATAGTCATCAATAAATCCTACAATTCCCATAAAAAGAGTCGAAAAAAGAATTAAATGAATATATTTATTCATTAAGTTTGCCCAAAGAAGTGTTGGTAAAATCAATGCAATTAAGATAATTATTCCTCCCATTGTTGGAGTACCATCTTTAGATTTATGTGAAATTGGACCTCTATTATTTGTTTGTTCGACTATTTGACTTTGACGAAGTTGTCTTATTAAAAAAGGTGCAATTAAAAAACTAATTATTAAAGCAGTAATAGCAGACCCTGCAGCTCTAAATGTTATATATTGGAATACATTTAAAAATGTAAATTGATCACTCATCGGATATAATAAATGATAAAACATTAACTTTCAAATACCTTATTAATTAATAAATCAAAATTCATTCCTCTTGATGCTTTAAAAAGGACCGCATCCCCATCTTTAATTTGATCTTTTAAATGATTTAATAATTTTTTATAATTTGTAAAATGATTTTTAATAATATGATTTGTATTATTGTGTGTTATCAAAGAATTTTCCCCAAAAGTAATAAGTTGTTGTATTAATGAATTAGAAACTTCTTTACCAACTTTAGTGTGATGATCTTTACTTTTTGAGCCTAATTCGAGCATATCACCAAAAACCATAATTTTTTTACCTTTTGATTTTAGTTTTGATAAATACTCAATAGCAGCTAATGTAGAACTTAAATTTGCATTATATGTATCATCAATTATTAATATTCCCTCTTTGATATAAGTAACACATCTTCCAGAAGGAGGTTTAAAAGACAAAACACCTCTTTTAATATTTTCCCAAGAAACACCTAATGACAAAGAAATTGCTACTGCAGCTAAAATATTATTGCATAAAATTGGATTTTTAAATTTGGTTTTAATTATTTGATTATTAATTATTAAACTAATTTCACCTGCATCATTAATAACTTTCTCACAATTAAAATTTGAATTTTTATTAAAACCATAAGTAATTTTTTTTAAAATATTAAAATTTTGACTAATATTTTTATCATCATTATTTAAAAAAACTATTCCATTTTTNTCAATAGATTCAAANAATTCCAACTTTGCTTTTTTTATATTATTTANAGATTTAAATGTTGATAAATGAGCATATGATATGTTTGTTATAACACCTATATTAGGTTTACTTAAATCACACAAATAAGATATATCACCAACTTTGTTAGCACCCATTTCTAAGAATGAAATTGCGTGAGAATTGTTTAATTGTAACAATGTCAAAGGTAAACTTAAATCTGTATTATAATTTCCAAGAGTAGAATGTACATTTTTTTGATATGAAAAAATATTCACAAGCAAATCTTTTGTAGTGGTTTTTCCGTTTGAACCTGTAANGCCAACAACATCTAATTTAAATTTTTCTCTCCACTTCTTGGCAATTTGACCTAAAAATATTTTGGGTTCTTTTAATATTATTTTAGGAATTTTTATATTTTCCTTAATATTTTTCGACAATAATAAAGCGGAGCATCCAGACAAAATTGCTTGATCGATAAAATTATGACCATCAACTTTATCTCCTTTCAATGCAATAAATAAATCTCCTTTATTAATATTTCTACTATCAATCGAAATTCCTTTTATNAAAAAATTATTTTCAATTTTTAAAAGTTTTGCGAATAAACCTGAAAATTCTTTTGGATTTGGAAGATCAATTCTCATTTTTAANACTTNCATNTATAAATTCATANACAGAATCCAAATCAGAATGATATTTTTTTTCATTNCCTACTATTTGATAATTTTCAANNCCTTTACCAACTATCAAAAGNACGTCATTNGGTTTTAACCAATTAATTGAATCACGAATTGCAATTTTTCTATNTTCAAAAAAAATATGATTATTTTTATTAAAACCANTTTTTATATCTTTATTAATCTTNATTTGAGATTCNAANCTTGGGTTNTCTGGAGCNACAAAAATCATATCAGAATATTTTTCAACANAAGANGCCATTATTGATCNTTTTTCAANATCTCTTCCACCACCACATCCAAATAAAACTCCTAACCTTGAATTNTTTGAGACTATTTCTTTAATAGATGAAAATAACTTTTTGTATGCATCAGGTGTATGTGCGTAATCAATTATAACCATAGATCCATTTTGTAATTTTATTTTTTCTGCTCTCCCAGGAACGTTCTTTAATTTTTTAATACCTTTTTCAATTGATTCTTTAGGAATATTTAAATTTGTGGCACAAGCTATAGCAGTCAAAATATTTTCTAAGTTAAAATATCCNGTTAANGACGAATCAANATTAATTATATCNTTTTTTCTTTTTACANTTCCTTTTATTCCATCAAGTGACATTTCCCAATTAATAAATTTTATATCTGCTTTTTTATCNACTGAAAATGTTNTTACTTTTGAATTAGTTGATTTTTGAATTGTTTTCCATTCTTTATCATCTTTATTTATAATAGAANATCCACTATNTTTAAGTCTTCGAAAATANTTTNGNTTTAGAAGAAATATAATTTTTCATATTTCCATGAAAATCTAAATGNTCATGNGAAATATTTGTAAAAACACTCATGTCAAAATCAATATCATCTACCCTATTTAATGATAATGCATGAGATGAAACCTCAAGAATTGTAAATTCAATCTTATCATTTACAAATTTATTTAAAATATTATGCAATTCAATTGAATCAGGTGTTGTTAAATTCGTATTAAAAAGATTTTTTTCATTTAATACACCTAAAGTTCCGATTAAAGCACTTTTTTTATTTGAAGAATTAATTATTGAATTTAAAAGAAAACTTGTAGTTGTTTTACCATTCGTACCAGTAATGCCTATAACATACATTTTTTTAGATGGATTATCATAATAATTAGCAGAAATTCTTGACATTGCCTTTCTAATATTTTTTACTTTTAAAATAGGAATTTTTATTTTCTCATCAGTATGGTCTGTAATAACNACNGAAGCACCTTTNTNAACTGCTTCATTAATATANTTTTTTCCATTTTTATTATATCCACTAATTGCTATAAAAGCTGAACCAGGCTTTACTTTTCTTGAATCATTGGTAATATCACTAATTTTAATTTGACTTTTAGGTAAGTTTGAAATTTCAATATTTTCAATTAAATTTTTTAAATAAATCATTATTTTAATCCAACCTTACAAACAATACCTTTTTTTACAATTTGACCTGGTTTTGGAAATTGCCAAAAAACTATTCCTGAACCTTGAATTTTAGGTTGCAAATTCAATTCATTTAATATATTAATAACTTTTCTCATACTTTTTCCTCTTAAATCAGGCACCCTTACATAACCTTCATCTAACTTTTCATTGATTTTTGATTTTTCAAAAGCTTCACCTTTTGTTGATAACATATTTAAACTTGAATTAAAATTATTTTTTTCAACTATTTGTTTTTCAAGATTCATCGATCTGATTTTTCTTTTTTTAACCTTTTTAAAATTATTTTTTTTTAAATGAACAAGGTTATCATCAGTTTGCACTATTCTCTTAACAATAGAACCAAAAACAGGAGCAGAGTTTTCGCCTCCATATACTAAACCCTTCTTTGGTTCATCTAGTATAATTACACCAGCTACTTGAGGATTTTCTGATGGGAAAAAACCTGCAAATGATGCTATATAATTCTTTGATGAATATCCACCACTTTCATATTTTTTAGCTGTTCCTGTTTTACCTGCTACATTCCATCCNGGTAAACTAGCTTTTTCTCCAGTTCCATTTGATACNACCATTTCTAACATTTTTGTTAANTTTAATATTGCATCATCAGATGCAACCTTCTTNANTACTTTTGGTTTNGCCTTATATTGNANTTTNCCNTCTGAANTTATAATTTCCTCAACNAGATGTGGTTTCATTAAAAANCCATCATTNGCTAANGCNCCATATGCCATNGCTAATTGCAATGATGTTACTGCAACTTCATAACCAATTGATATTTCAGCTAAAGAAATNGAACTCCATTTGCTTGTNNTTTTAAAGACTCCTTTTGCTTCNCCNGGNAAAGAAATACCAGTTCTTTTACCGAAACCTAGTTTATTCCCAAANTCNTATATTCTATCTTNACCGACNAGCTGTGCTATTTTNACNGTTCCTATATTACTTGAATTNTCAATAATTTGNTCAAATGTTAATAAACCAAATTTCTTCCAATCNTTTACTTCATGATTTCCNACTAAATAAGAACCATCCCCACAATGAAATTCTTCATTTGAATTAACTACTCTATCATTCAATGCAGCTATAGCTGGAACAATTTTAAATGTTGAACCAGGCTCAAATTGATCAGTTATTGGTCTATTCCTATATGTTTCAGATTTATAAATTGCAGGTTCATTTGGATCAAAATCAGGTATTGATGAAATAGCTAATATTTTACCTGACTCAGGTTCAATTAAAACTCCCATTGCTCCTTTAGCGTTACTTTTCAACATTCTTTTATTTAATTCATCTTGAAGAATTCCTTGGTACTGCAAATCAATAGTTAATTTTATATTGGATCCATCTATTGCTAATTTTTGTGGAAATGAACGATTTTTTCTAATTTTTTGCTTTGCATCTTTTTCTAATAGAACCCAACCAGGTTCACCTGACAAAGCTTTATTATATTGCTTTTCTATTCCTTCAATCCCTTTATTATCTGTATCCGTGAATCCAATAATTTGAGAACCAATATTTTTATGTGGATATGTTCTATAACCATTTTTCTCTATAATTAAACCCTTATCATTTAATTCTAAAATATTTTTAACTTTTTCAGATAACATATTTCTCTCTAAATACTGAAAACCATTTAAATTGAATTTGTTTTCATAGTATTTTTTTGATTTTCCTGTTACAGAACTAAATACATTTATTAAATTTTCTTTATTTTCAATATCTTTTGATTGAATACCAAAACTATAATGTGTTACCGTTGAAGCAAGCTCATATCCATTTCTATCAAGAATNGAACCTCTNGATGGATTTATNAANCGTTTTGTTGTAGATTGTTTTATGCTTTTNTNTNTAAANTCNTCTCCATTTAAAACTTGAATATGAAANAAACGAATAACTAAAACCGACCAANCTAAAATAAATACGCCAGATAANAATGAAATTCTATTTCTATATTTTGAAAAAGATTTNGTCATTTNATNCTTTCATAAANTTCANNATCAATNAAAACAACAANTTTTTCAGGTNATGGAGTTATTAAACCTAGTTTNTCNTCCGCTATTTTTGTTATTCTATCAGCNCTCATCAANCTAGCTATATCTCCATTAAGCTTTCTATTTTCTTCAATTAATAATTGTTTGGTTTTCATTAAAACAATATTATTTCTTTCTATGAGTTTAGTTTCATTATGAACCCACAAATAAATTATTGAACCAAATACAAGAGTAATAACTGTAATAAAAAAAATTANAGAATTAATAAATTCTTTTTCTCTCATTGATTTTCTTTTTCTTTTATTATTCGACATTATATTTTTTCAGCAACTCTTAGCTTAGCACTCTTAGCTCTTGAATTAGTATTTAACTCATTTTGGTCAGGTACAATAACTTTAGAATTAATTAATTTTAATGATGGCTTAATACCACACATGCATTTAGGAAAGTTTGCTGGGCATATGCACCCTTTCTCATATTTTTTAAAAAAATTTTTTACCAATCTATCTTCAAGAGAATGATATGAAATAATTACTATTCTACCCTCATCCTTCAAATAATCAATAAAATGATTCAAGAAAAATTCTAAACACTTTAATTCTTTATTTACTTCAATTCTTATTGCTTGAAAAATTTTGGATAACACTTTATTTGATTTATAATTTCCTATTATTTTCAAAATTATTTTTTTCACTTGTAAAGTTGAAACTAATTTTGTTTTTTTTCGTTCTTGAATGATAGCCCTAACTATGTTTCTAGGTTTTAATATCTCACCATACCTTTTTAATAAATTAATTAAATCTTCTTCATTCCAATTATTAAGTATTTCATTGGCAGTATTTTTTTGATTGATGTTAAATCTCATATCAAGAGGACCATCATTTTGATATGAAAATCCTTTTTTGGGATTATCAATCTGATAAGAAGAAATTCCTAAATCTAAAAGCATCCCATCAAATTTATTTTCCCCGAATTCAGGTAAGTATTTTTGAAATGAACTATATGAATCATTAATTATAATACATGATGAAGATAAATTTATTTTACAAAATTTTATTGCATCAATATCACCATCAAAACCTAAAATTTTTCCACCTTGATTAGTAAATTGTTTCATAATTAATTTTGTATGACCACCAAAACCCAATGTACCATCTAAATAAATCCCATTTGGCTTAACACACAAATTTGAAATAACTATATCTTTTAAAACGGGCACATGAAAATTTGTATTGGCCCATTTATTATTCACTTTTCTAAAGTATTACCTTATCTTCTAATTCATCAAAGTCATCAGGCGTTACATCTTCCATTTTAGACAAATGAATTGGATTCCATATTTCAATTTTATTTACAACACCAATAATTGTTACTTCTTTTTCTAGGTTAGCATATTCTTTTAAATTGGGCGTTATTTGAATTCTTCCTTGAGCATCAAGCTTAACTGTATTAGCGAAACGAGTAATCGATCTTACTAATTTTCTATTTTTAGACGAGGTTGACGAAAGTTCTCTTAATCCAGCCTCAACTCTAACTTGCCATTCCTCTAAAGGATATGCTACAATACAAGAATCCATACCTTTAGTAATAACAAAATTATCATTACTGATTTTAGATAATGACAATCGAAATTTAGAAGGTATGTTTATTCGGCCTTTATTATCCAAACTATATTTATACTCTCCAGTAAATGTATTATCTTTAATTGTCATTTTTCCTTTGGGCATNTTACCCACTGCTCCCCACAAATTACCCTTTTAACCCACTTATGTCAAGAAAAATTTATAATTTTTTTCTTTTCATTAAGAAAAACTTAGGGAAGAATTAAAGAATTATATTTTTATGAATTTTTGAGAAATAAAATTAGATAGCTCTAATTACTTTGCCAGATTTAATGCACCAAGTACAGACTTTCATTTTTTTTGTGACTCCATTAAGNTTTACCTTCATGGTTTGCAAGTTCGGTAACCACCTNCTNCGAGTTCTGTTGTTTGCATGACTCACATTATTNCCTGAGCCAGGTTTTTTATCACATAATTTGCATATTCTNGACATAATAGATTTTATTTAATTNNTAAAATTTAATATTTGTTATTCAAACAACAAAATATTGATTTAACATTTGAAAATCTTTTTTTTTAACATATTTTTTGATTATGTATTCATCTATAATTTATAAATTTATTATAATTTCTTTAATTATATCATTCAATTCATTAAAAAGTGAGGAAAAATTGAATCAAATTGAAATCGCAACATTAGGTGCTGGATGTTTTTGGTGCGTTGAAGCTGTTTTTGAAAGAATTGATGGGGTTTTAGATGTTGTATCAGGATATACAGGAGGCAAAACAAAAAACCCTTCGTATAAGGAAGTGATTTCTGGGAAAACTGGCCATGTTGAAACAGCACAAATTAGTTTTGACAACACTAAAATTAGCTATGATGAAATTCTTGAAATTTTTTGGCTATCTCATGACCCGACAACTCTAAACAGACAAGGTAATGATGTTGGAACACAATACAGGTCTGTAATTTTTTTTCACAATGAAACTCAAAAACTAATTGCTGAGAAATCATTAAAAGAAAAAAGTTTTTCTAAAACTTTTAAAAAGAAAATTGTTACAACTATTGAAAAATTGAAAGTTTTCTATGAAGCAGAAAATTATCATCAAGATTATTTTAANAACAACCCTAATGCTCCTTATTGTCAATATATCATTTTACCAAAATTAAAAAAACTTAATCTGATTCAAAATTAAAAATCATAACCAATTGTTATTCCAGTCCTAAATGGATCTGCCCATGAAAGGTAAAGTTTGTTTTCATAATTAGGAGGCTCCAACACAAAGTAAAACCCTCTTGTTGAGTATCTTTCATCTAAAAGATTGTTTACCCAAAATTTTATAAAATATGAATTTCTTTTATACCCAATCGAAGTATTAATTAAATTGTAACCATTGTTAATTTGATCATGACTATCAGAAAAATAGTGATTTGTCTTTCCTATAAATTCAATTTTACCATAAAAACCCGAAATATGATCAAAATTATACATTAAATTATATGAAAATTCAGGAGAATTTGACGAGGCTCTTCCACCAAGTTTTGTTCCAAGGTCTAATTCATAATCAAATTCTTCAACCCAACTTTTCAAATAAGCAAAATTCAATTCAAAAAAATGAGAATCAAAGAATCTTATTTTACTTTCAAATTCAAGACCATAGAGATACCCATCTGTTGCATTTGCAGTAAAATACATAAAACTATTTGGATCATCTGCTTTTTGTTGTCTTGAAATTGATATTTGTTGATTTTTTCGAAGTCCATAAAAACCTACAACGCTAAAATAATTAGATGAACCAATTCTTCTTAATCCAAATTCAAAATTATTTATATATTCAGGATTATAGAATCTACTATTTTCAGTCAAATAAGGATTTTGATTTATACCTCCGCCTTTAAAACCTTGTGAAAATGAACTAAAAAAGTTTGAACTTTCGCTGATATAATTAGATGAAACTTTCCAACCCAACATTTGATTATCCAATGAATTACTTAAAGAATTCAAATCAACAATTTCAAACAATGAATTGTAACCTTTTGCTCTTCCATCATAATTAATTATGTTATTTTCAATTCTAATATTTGTTGAAAAAAATAATTTATCATTAATAATTATTTTAGATTTTCCATATAATGAAAAAATATTAAAATTAAATTCACTGTTTAGATTTGTTGCATCACCACCAAACAAATAACCAGTTGCTTCATCACTTTCAATTAAGTCTTTTACGTAAACACCAAGTACATTATTGTTATAAGACAACCTTAATTCCTGGGTAATTACTTCTCTATTTTTAAAGTTTCTATCAAAGAATCTATATTCATATCCTTCTATTTCAGAATTAAAGTTATAAGGTTCTTTCATCCAAAAGTCATTATTGCCCCAATCACCATCATAACTATGGATTAATTCACTATTTGAAAATGTTGAAATTGAAGTCAATTTAAAATTATTTTTTAATTTCAAATTACTTCTAATGGATAATGCATTTGTTTGTTGAGCATCTTCACCTTGGTCATCTGAATAAGTTAAATAATTTTCATTATTGTCCGGAGACCAAACATCATATTTATTATTTAAATCAGCGTGAATAAATGATGTTATAATATTTGAATTTTCAGAAATTAAAAACTTTAACTTACCTTTTAACATTTTTTCATTTCTTTGATTTGAATTATTTGAATTATAAAATTTATTATTTCTAAATCCATTTCCCGATCCACCAAAATAAGATAATCTATAAGATAAATTTTTAGATATGGAACTACTAATACCAAAATTCAATTCTTGAATATTATCTGTTCCAATTAAGTATTCACTTGATATCATTAATTTTTCAGATGGTTCAATAGATTTTAATGAAATATGGCCGGCTAAACTATTTGAACCAAAAACGGAAGATTGTGGCCCTCTAAAAACCTCTACTCTTTCGATATCTTTTGAGAATCCAATCATTCCCAAACCACTTAATTCGATATCATCAATCTGAAAACCAACTGAAAAATTAGGTGGCCCCTCACCAGCATAATGACTTAACTCACCTATACCTCGAATTTGAAAATATCTGGGGCGAGAAGTTCCACCCACAAATGTAAGACTAGGTATTTTATTTAAAACTTCCTCAATGTGACTTTCATTTTGATTTTTTAAATCATTTTTAGTAAAAACTTTAATACTTGAGGAAGTATTTTGAAGAGATTCATCTGACAATTCAGCTGAAATAATAATATCATTAATTTCAATTATAACAGGAATAAGTTCAATCATTAATTTATTATCTGATACTACTATCATTTGGGATTCATACCCTATATGAGTGAATTTTAAATTTGAACCAATATTAACATCTAAATTGAAGTTACCATTTTCATCAGAGGATGTACCTTTACTTAGATTAAATATATTAACTCCAACAATTGATTCTTTTGTATCAAAATCAACAATATTTCCAGATAAATTAATTTTTGCAGATTGTGCAGTTAATGAAGAAATTATGATAAAGGTTTTTAAAAAAAATAAGAAAAAATTCATGAATACCTCCCTACGCTGGTATTATCCAGATCAGGTTAAATGGGTTTTATCTCAGCTCTTATCCTTAAGAGCACCCCGATTCTAATAAAAAATTAATTATTTTTTTTTAATAATACAATTTTCTATTTCTTGCCTTTTTATATATAGTTAAATATCTTCTATTATAAAAATAATGAATTTTGAACACAAAAAAACTGAAATTACTTTAAAAGCAATTATTTTAGGTATTTTATTGTCAGCAATTTTAGCTGCTGCAAATGCATATCTAGGATTATTTGCCGGAATGACGGTATCAGCTTCTATACCTGCAGCTGTTATTTCAATGGGAGTATTAAGATTATTTAAAAATTCAAATATATTAGAAAATAATATTGTTCAAACAGCTGCATCAGCTGGAGAATCATTAGCTGCAGGTGTCATTTTTACCATACCTGCTTTAGTATTAATGGGATATTGGGAAAGTTTTGATTATTTCGAAATTGCAAAAATATCTGCAATTGGAGGATTAATTGGAATTTTATTTACTGTTCCTTTAAGACAAGTGTTAATTGTAAGAGCAAAACTTTTATATCCTGAAGGTATAGCAACTGCAGAAGTATTAAAAGCAGGCCATAGTAACGATGACTCTAAAGATGGTGAATCAATGTCAAGTTTAAAAACTATAGGTATTTCATCTTTGATTGGCTCTTTAATGAAACTTGGTCAAAGTGGTTTTTCACTATGGGGAAGTGCAATTGAAGGAGCAAAAAATTTTAATAATATTATTTTCGGATTTGGATGTGATTTATCCCCAGCATTAGTATCTGTTGGTTATATTGTAGGAATAAATATTTCAACTGTTGTTTTTTCAGGAGGATTAATTTCATGGTTATTTGCGATTCCAATTTATACCTCTATAAATGGATTTGAGGGTAATCCATTTGACGCAGCGATGAATATTTGGAACTCTAAAATAAGATATTTAGGCGTTGGAACAATGGTTGTTGGTGGTATTTGGTCATTGATAAAACTCGCAAAACCTTTAATTGACGGAATAAAAACAAGTTTTGAAAATTTAAATAACTCAAGCAATAATAAATCAAAAGATCTTCCAATTAACGTGGTTTTAATTTTATTATTATCATTATTTCCTCCAGTTATTCTTTTGTATTTTAATATTTTAGATTCACTGGGAATTGCTATAATACTTTCATTAATTATGATGGTTTTTGGTTTTCTTTTTTCAGCCGTTGCTAGTTATATGGCTGGTGTTGTTGGTTCTTCAAACAATCCGATTTCTGGAGTTACAATAGCTACAATTTTATTTACCTCCCTTTTATTGTTAGGACTTTTAGGAAAAAACTCTCCTAATGGTCCAGCAGCAGCAATTTTGGTTGGTGCAGTAGTTTGCTGCGCAGCTGCAATTGGTGGCGATAACATGCAAGATTTAAAAACAGGATATATTTTAGGAGCTACTCCTTTAAAGCAACAAATCATGCAAGTAATTGGAGTCCTTTCATCATCGTTAGTCTTAGGTTTGGTTTTAGACGTTCTACATTCAGCCTATACAATAGGATCACCAGAAATGTCAGCACCTCAAGCAACATTAATGAAATCAGTATCTGAAGGTGTATTTTTAGGAAATTTACCAATGGAAATGTTAATTATTGGATCAATAATTGGAATTATAATAATAATGATTGATGTTTCTTTGGAAAAAAGAAATTCTTCATTTAGAATTCCAGTTTTAGCTGCTGCGGTTGGAATTTACCTACCCATTCAACTAACATTACCTGTTTTCATCGGCGGAGTAATTTCTTACTTTAGCATAAAAAAAATGAATGATAAATTATTACAAAGACGTGGACTATTATTAGCATCTGGATTAATTACAGGAGAAGCCTTAATGGGAATATTAATTGCATTGCCAATTTTCATTTCAGGTGAAAAAAATTGGTGGCCATCTTATAATAACTTTCCAGAATTTGGAATAATAAATTTAGGAAGTATTTTATTTCTTTCAATTTTATTTTGGTTTTATAATTCAACTATAAAAAAGTAATTCATCAATCCAATAATTATTCTCTTATTATAGCTATTTTTTCGACTGATGATTTACCATTTTTAGAATACATTACAACTAAATAAATACCTGAACTTACATATTTTCCATTATCATCTTTACCATCCCAAAAGGCCTGATAACCACTATTATCATCTGTTAAAAAATTAATATTTTTAATTATATTCCCAGATAGAGTAATTATTTTTATAGATGATTCATCCATTAATCCATCAATTACCATTGGTAATTCAGATGGTATAATATACGGACTTGGAAAAATCTTAATTTTTGAAAAATTTAATTTTGATTCAGCAAAAGGAATCCTAAGACTGTTTATGCCTTTTGAAGTTGCTATATATGCTATTCCTCTTTTATTATCAATTGCAATAGATGTAACCTCATCTGATAACAACATACTATTATCTTTTCTGAAACCATACCAATCAGGCCATGGAACACCATTATTCAATAAAACATAGATACCTTTATCAATGGATGAAATCCATAAATTATTCTTTACATCTGGAATAATTTTAGAACCCTCTCCAAAAGAAACACCAGAAAAATAAGTAAAATAAAAAGGAGTTATTTCAGCAAAATCATTATTAAAATATATTTGCTGTAAACCCTTTGAGGTTAAAATCCAATAATTTGTTTCATTTGTTTTTGCTAAAGACCAAATTGTATTATCTTCTAAACCATGTAAAGTTGAAAAGTTATTCCAATCAACTGAAATAATATCCTGATTATCAGGAATATTATCACCATCATCATCCCAATCATCTATATCAGGGATACCATCAGAATCACTATCAATATCAATAGCATCTGGAATACCATCATTATCAGAATCTAAATTATATTTAAGAATAAATAAACCATCATCTTTACTTGAACCTATTAATGCAGTATTATCATTAGCAAATATTATATCTGTGGGATTATCTAAAATATTAAAATTTGAACCCAGTCCTGATTGATTAATACTATGCCAAAAAGACAAATTATTTTTATTATACTCGTTTTTATCGAAAACAATAATTTTTTTATCAGGATCTAATGANCCAAAGTTTGATGCCCATATATTTCCTCTTTTATCAATATTAAGTCCTCTTACATTCATATAACCTAAAGAATTAGTTGGATTAATTGATGTAGTATCAAACACAACCATTCCTCCTGGATTATCTAAAGGCATAAAAATCACTCCACCAGAAATAGGATTTTTAAATTCATCATTTATTGGAAAAACTCCTTGATTTGATATCCAAACTCCATTAGAATCCTCTAAAACTGACCAAACCCTAGAAGAAATATATTGACTACTATCAGATACAAAAAAATTAAATTCATCCGGACTATGATTCCTTATTGACCATTTTTCCTGAGAAGTAATTAAATTATACCAACCATTTTCATCTAATACTGAAAATCCTGTTGGACCTGCAGCAAACAATCTACCATCATCAAGAACCACCATGGATGTATAAACATTTGAATAAGGAGAATTTGGTGTATACCATTTAAATTTTTGATTTATTTTATTAAAAATACCTAAACCAGATTTTGAGGAAATAATTAAATTTTCATNATCTANTTCAGTTATAGAATTTGGTTCATACTTTATTTGCCAACTATTAAGTATTTTTCCATTTTTATTAGACTCATATAATTTCCATTTAGAAGCAATATAATTTTTTTCATTAACATCAATTATAAAATCAACTACGGAAATATCTTCATAAGAAAAAATATTTTTTTGTAAAATTCCATTTTCATCTAAAGAGAAAATTTCATCTTCAGATAAAACATATATAATGTCATTTTTATTAAGAATTTTTCTAACTACTTTATTTGAATAATCAGTAAAAGAAGTCCAATTATTTGGGTAATTAAGTATATATTCAATAAAATTTCCTTTAAATAAACCAATATTAGATCCAGTATATATTTCATCATTTATAATTTCAATATCATAAATAAATTCTAATTGATTCTCAGATGGATTAAATATTTGCTTGTAATTATAAATTTTTTCATCCAAGAAAAACTCCATAATACCCCACTCTCCATCTTTTGAATAAGATACGAAGCTATTTGAATCTGAAATTGAAATTGATGAAATTTCCCAAACATCAAAATCAAAAACTTTAATTGATTGTAAATTTTTATAATCATAAATCTGCACAACTCCATTTGGTGAATTTGAACCAATCCATATATGTCCATTTATATCTACATCAATTGAATTTAAATCAGTCTCAACCAAACCATTTATATTTGTAATTAAATTAAATGAAGAAGAGTCTTTATCAAAAATTAAAATTCCACCTGAGGTTGTAGAAATAATTTTTTGATCAATCACCAAACTTTGTCTAATATCAATTGAAGATGGATAAGATTTCCAATCACCAACTCTACTTTGTGAAATTAAAACGGCATTAAAAAATAAATAAAATATAATTTTTAAATAGCTCAATATTAAATCTCAAAAGGTACTGGAATAAAAGAAACTATAAATATTAATAAACAAACAAAACCAATTAGTTTTTCTCTAAATGTCAATGCTGTATTAACATCTAAAATAGGAGGATGCTTTAAAGTTTTCATTAAAATAATTATAAGAACACCCCAAAGAATCCAATTTAAAGATAAAAAACTTAAAGGAATTAAAAATATAAAAACAATCTTAGATATTTTATGGTGATGTTTTCCAAAAATTGCATATGCTATATGACCACCATCAAGTTGACCTATAGGTAATAAATTAAGCATTGTTATCAGTAAACCTATCCAAGAAGCAAACCCAATTGGATGTAATATAATATCTTGAGATTCCGATAAATTTGGAAACATTAGAAACGTAAAGAACTTCATTAAAATAGGTTCACCTAATATTATACCAGAATTAGGATAAATCTCTACAACAATTGACTTTGTCAAACCATATACTAATAATGGAATCGTCACAACAAAACCGGCAATTGGCCCTGATGCTCCGATTTCAAGAAGGGCTTTTTTAGTTGTTATTGGACTTTTAATTTTAATTAGAGCTCCAAATGTTCCTATAAATGTAGGAGCAGGTATAAAGTATGGAAAGGAAACCTTAATTTTATTTTTTTTTGCATAAAAATAATGCCCAAATTCATGAAAACCCAAAATAGTTAAAAGTGTAAAAGAAAATGGAATACCTAATTTTATATCTCTAAAAGATAAAATATTTCCACCTTCCATATAGACACCTGCTAACAGAGTTGTAATTAAAGTTATAAAAAATAAAAATATATTTATATAGGGTATTTTTCTAAAAATATCTTTCATATTATCTATATTATTTTACATATATTTCTAACTAAAAGTTGCTAAGAATAGTATCATATATTAAGTTAATTTAATGAAATTCTTGTTGATTGTCTTTTTTATAACAAATATAATTTTTTCGCAACAAAATCCCCTTTTTGAAATAGATACTAGAATGAGAGTTGTGAATGATAAAACATTATATGTTGTCATTCAAATAGATAATAAATCAGGAAGAAGAGTATCACAATTAAAAGGCTTCTTAACAGAATTAAATAACAAGGGTGATATAATTAGTGAAAAAAAAATTATTCATGTAAATAATAAAGGCCCACTATTAACAACAAATCAATCAACAATTAGAGCTTTAACTTTTCCATTTAAGAAAAATTTAGATCATAGATTTAGATATAATATAAGTAAAATTGTTTTTCAAAATGATTCAAGAGAATTTATTTGGACAAAAAATGACGGTTTAATTAGAATTAATTAATTTATTTATTTATTTTTTTTAACATCATGTCAAAATAATTTTTTTTTGATTCTAATGTAAGAGAATTTATCCAATCCTTACTTTCTTTAATATATTGATTGATTTGAGTTTCAGANAATCCTCTTGCACGCATATTAAGAATTAATATTGTAGATATAACAGGTATATAGGTATTGGTTGGTTCAAGATAAAAATTATCAATTAATCTTACTAATTCAGAAGAGGAAAGATAATCATCTAATTCAGGTTTCAAACTTTTGTTAACAATCAATGAATCTACTGACCATAATTTAAAATAATCATACAATCTTCCATCTTGCAAACCATTAATATAAGTTTTTTTTAANAAAAATAAATTTTCANTTGAAAGTTGTTTTTTATTTAATGAATTCCAATTTTTACCATCCCAAAAAAATTTTTCTTCTTGACAAAAAATTAATTGGATTAGAAATAATATTATTGAAAGTTTCTTCAATATTTAAAACCTAATTTTTTGTTGATGATTCATCAGCATTTTCAACAGTATTTGATAAAAACTTAGTAAGATATACTAAAATTAAACATACTACTAAACCTATTGTTGCACCAATAATTGTAGGAATCATTTATTTCTCCTTAATTTTTTATTTTATAACCTATTGTTAATAAACATTTATTTTAAATTTACAAAAAATCAATTGCTTTATTTTCCTCAATTAATTTTAAATTTATTTTTTGTAGAATACTATTAAATCTTTTATCATTTCTAATTATATCAAATCTTGGGTCAATGTTTAAATAATCAACCCATAGAAAACCTTGATCAACTGATTTTTTTAACCATTTAAAAGTTTTGTCAAAATCTTCTTGAATAGCAAATATCATTGAAATATAATAACTGGTTAATGCCATTTCGTCACCATTTTTAATTCTGATTTTACATTCATCTAAAACCTCTTTAAGAATCGTATTAGACCACTTTTTACCCCATTTTTGTCTTAAAATAAATGCAATAGCTATTTTATCCTCAAGAGATGGATACTTTACTTTTTGAAAATAACTCAATGACTTATTATAATCTCTAAACCACAAGTAAAATAAACCAGTAATTGTATTTACTCTACTATCATTAGGTCGTAACATTTGGAGTCTATAAATAAATTTTTTTGCATTATTCTTATTTTTGGAAAATGATTCATGAACTACAAAAAATTTATTATAATGAAATGAATTTGGTTGATTTTTCAATCCAAACTCCATTAAATCTTTTGCTTTTTGTTTTTTACCTAATAAATAATAAATATTAGATAATTCAACCAATGCTTTTCCTTCATGTTGATTGTCTTTTTTGGGTATTTTCTTATACCAATTTAATGCTTCACTTAAATTTCCTTTCCATTGAGCAATCAATGCATTATTTTCATTACCACCTACCAAACTATTGATTTCACTTGCTTTTTTATTAAAATCATAAGCTTCATTTAACTTTCCCAAAAGAGTTAAAATATTTGCTCTTGATAAATAACCATCTGGAAATTTATTATTTATCTTTATTGCTCTTTCTGAAGCGCTAATTGCGAGATCTTTATAAATTTCACTTCTATTTAAACCAAACATTTGAGCATATGAATTTGAAATTAAAGAATAAATTTTAGAATTAAATGGATCTAATTGTAATGCCTTATTATAATAATTAATTGATATATCATAATTTTCAAAAGTATGTTTATGAAATTCAAAATTTCCTTTTAAATAAAAATTATATGATTCAAAGTTAATAAACTGCGAAGAATTAATTATTTTTCTTTCACTTAAATTTAATTTTATATTCAGTGTATTTGCTATTTGTTTAATTATCTTACTTTGAAGTTCAAGTATGTCATTTTTATCACCATTAAATTCTTTTTTCCAATTTAATTTATTTGATTGAAGATTATGAAATTCACATATTATAAAAATACTATCTTTTTTTTCTAGTATTGTACCAATCAAAATATTATTTATATCATGTTTTTTAGCAATTTCCTGAAAGGATTTTTTTGTATCTTCATATTGCAATGAAATCTCTCTGGAAATTATGTTTAATTCGTCAATTATTGATAATTTAGTTATTATATCCTCAGTTAATCCATCTGAAAAATAATTTGATTTAGCATTATTTTGTATATTTAAAAATGGTAAAATAATTAAAGATTTATCTATTTTTTCTTTNTTCAAGTTNAAATANATCAAAACTGAAAAAATTATNAATANATNNATTANATAATANTTTTTAAAAAAATTAAATNNTATTTTNTTTTTCATTTTTTATANTTTGCGGGAACGCGTAAGAATCGAACTTACCTCTCATCTATTAAATGAGACAACGGTTTTGAAGACCGAGGTGAGCACCAGCCACACAATCATTCCCAAAAAATTANTTTTTACTTTAGTGGCCTATTTATTATTAAGAAGCTTAATTTCATTTTATCTTTAAGTTTTTCCNCTATCAAATTAGCTTCTTCAAATGTAGNAAACCTTGCAATTTGAACTGCAAAGAGATCTTTGNTATTAACNGNTATTGGCCANACTTCTGCATTAAATCCATTCTCATTTATTAATTGAGATTGTTTTATTGCATTTTNTTTAGAACCAAAAGCACCAACTTGAACAACATATGGTTTNAANATTTNATTTGNGGATTGATTTGATTTTGTTTTNTTNATGTTATTTNNAGNGGGTGAAANNAATGGGGNTTTTTCTCTTTCTGCTAATTTNGAAATAAAATTNGAGCTTAATGGTCTACTAATTAATGGTGTTTCAAAAGAAAAATCATAANTAAAATCTAAAGATGTNAANTNATTTGAATATTTATTAATATAAAATTTTGCACTATCAATTTCTCCAATAGCAAGCAATGAATTAATTTGNANATCAATACNTCTTTGNAAATGTTCAGACTTAGAATNTTTTNNAGGAATTTTTCTTAATTCANCNCTTGCNTGAGTNTAAAGACCTCTNGCATATAAATANTCTCCAATTTTTATTAGTGAATCATCTGCATANGATGAATTAGGATAATTTTGTANTATTGACTTATAANTAATAACAGCTTCTTCAGCTCTATCTTTTAAAAGNGCNGATAAAAAAAGAACNCCATCATTTTCTGGNNAATTTATCAATAAATCTGAAATTTCAGATTTNACNTTATCAACATTNCCTNGNTCAACATCNTCAAAATAATTGCTTAAATCTTGAGATANAACAANATTTATTATTANTAAAATTAAATAAAAGCTTTTCATTAAAATCAATCTTTTANAGAAGNAANAATATTATCNANGATTGANAATAATTTATCTTCATTTTTTTTCTTTAAATGAATTTTGATTTTTAATAATTNAACTAATAAAAAACTTTTTTCATCTGGAANCAAATCATCTATTAAAGATAAACACTTATCAAATTCACCTTTTGANATTAAAACATTTACNAACCCTAATAAAGCATAAGAATTCTGGGAATTTATTTTNAGCAAANTTCTNTAAAATTCTTCAATCTCACCAAATCTACCTAATTCAAAAAGAACTTTTTCTATTTTNTTATANATTTGTTTTCCATCTTGAANCGATTTTTCAGCAAAAATTTTCCATTCAACCAATGCNTCATTAANATTTTTATTTTTCTCATGAATATTTCCNATTTTTANATGAGATAAGAAATTTGATGAATCAATTAAAATTGATTTTTTATAATATTTAATTGCATCATTAAATANTTTATTTTNTTCACTTTCTTTTGCCTTTTTAATTATTAATTCTGATTGTTTCTTAGATGTTGNAAAACCTTNNAATTTTTCAATTTTTTTTANAATTTTAATNCCTTCATCCCATTTTTCTTGTAANATATAAATATCTAAAATAAAATTTAATGCATTAATATTCTTNTTATCTATTTTTAATATTTCTAAAATATAATATTGAACTCTTTCAAANTTTTTAANTTCAAAAAAATCTCTNGCTAAGCTCATATAAATCTCACACTGAAGAGCTTTTGATAATCTTTTTCTAAGAATTAATGACTGATGAATTTTTAATGCTTGTTCAACTTTTAAGTTTTCTCTAAAAATGTCTCCAAGTCGAANATAAGCTCTAATNTTATTAGTATCATATTGAACCAAATCTTTTAATTTAAAAACTGCATTNTCTATATCACCCTCNAGCAAAGCTTCTAATGCTTCAGTATATAATTTATTTGAATCTTTCTTCTTNGGGAAAAATCTATTTAATAGATTCACTATGNNCTCTCATCTTCATNCNCAAAATCATTTTCATCATTAATTGAAATATTTCTTAGAGAATTAATTTCATCAGTAAGTTTTTTATTTAAATTTNTGTGTAATCTAGCCTCNGTTTTACTACCCATTATTGAAGANATTGNTAACACATANCCAATAAAAATNCCGGATCCGAGTGTTNCAAGTATTACAGTTGACAATGGTACATTNGAAAATTTTTGTAAAAACAAATCTATTGAGACAGGTTGCATATTTTGATTTAAAACTCCCAAAAGAGATATAAGAATAATTATACTAAAAATAGTTTTAAATAATCGCANAATTTTCATCTTTCTTTTTTNTTNTTTCACCAAANAAACTAATACCTTTAGCATCAATAATTTTCACNGGTATAATTTCACCAATTTTTNTATTTGTTTTCGGAAGAATNACCCATTTATTATTTTCTGTTCTTCCAGATAATTTATTTTTTGATTTTTTACTATTTTTTTCAACTAGAACATTAACTTTTTTTCCNATTTCTAATTTATTTCTATATAAAGTATGTTNTTGTTGTAANTCTACTAATCTACTTAATCTNTNTNGTTTNANTTTTTCAGAAATATGATTATCAAANTCTGCAGCTTTAGTACCAGGCCTTGATGAATATTTAAAAGTAAANGCAGAATCAAATTTAACATAATTCATCACATCTAATGTTTCATTAAAATCTTTTTCAGACTCACCTGGAAANCCAACAATTATATCTGTTGTNATGGANGAATTCGATAAAATATTTCTAATTTTATCTGATAAAATCATAAATTTTTCTTTTGTATAGGTTCTATTCATTTTATTCAAAATTTTATTTGACCCAGCTTGTAAAGGTAAATGAACCGAATTGCAAATGTTATGATTATCTCTCATAACAAATAAAAGCTCTTCATCAATATCTTGAGGATGTGGAGAGGTATATCTAATTCTTTTAACTCCAGATATTTTAGCTACAGTATCAATAAGTTTTGGAAATAAAATATTATTATGATTATATGAATTAACATTTTGGCCTAAAAGAGTAATTTCAATAAAACCCATATCAACAGCTTTTTTTACTTCATTAACTATACTATCTAATGGTCTACTTCGTTCTCTTCCTCTAGTAAAAGGAACAATGCAAAATGTACAAAATTTATCACATCCTCGCATAATTGACACCCATGCATTTACTCCATTATTTCTANATGGAAATAAATNTTCATACACCTCATATCTAGATANTCTAGTATCAACTATTGATGTTTNTAATATTGATTGACGTTCAAGTAGCTTAGGAATTCTTTTGTATGAATCAGGTCCTAAAACAAAATCAACGTATGGCTTATTTTCAAGGATATCATCTTTAACATGCTGAGCCATACAACCCAAAATTCCAATAATAGTATCTGGTTTATTTTTTTTAATTTTATTTAATCTACCTAATCGGGAATGTATTTTATCTTCAGCATGTTCTCTAATAGCACATGTNTTTAAAAAAATNATATTTGCATCTTTCTCNGATTCAGTTTTAGAAAANCCACTTTTNTCTAAAAGNCCAGCCACNACTTCTGAATCTGAAACATTCATTTGACAACCATAAGTTTCAATATAATATTTTTTGTTTTGTGTAAAATTCATNNTAAATAAAGTTAAGTTTNTTTNTTAAGATTTAGCAATANTTTTTCATTTAAAAATNAAAAAAATNATTATTAGTTATNTTAGGTTTCTTGATAAAAAATAATGTTCTGGGTCTTGAGGAGTACCTAAATAATGNACNTCNTAATGTANATGACTAGCGGTTGACCTACCTGTATTTCCAACCTGACCAATTANCTCACCACGNTTTACATTTTGACCTCTTTTTACAAAAATTTTATGNAAATGACCATAAAAAGTATCATAACCATAACCATGCTTTATTTTAATTGTAATTCCATAATTACCTAATTTACCAGCTGAAACNACTTTTCCATCTGCTGTTGCATANATAGCAGTTCCCCTATTAGCTGAAATNTCTAAACCATGNTGAAATCTTTTTTCTCCAGTAAAAGGATCTTTTCTATANCCAAGACCTGAATTAAGATAACCACCCTCAACTGGTCTTATAGAAGGAATGGATGATAATTTCTGAGAATTATTTTTAATTGTATTNTAAATNATNTTATAACTTTCTTTCTCAAGTCTAATTTTTCTNTGAAGCTCATCAATATTCATTTCAATATTTGATAATTTANAATTTACNCCAGGAATTAATGATTCAAAATCTTGAGAAAANTTTANTTGAGATCCACCAATACCAACTTTTCTNACATCTTTATCAACTAATGGTAAATTAGCATAAGTTCTTAANGCTTTATCTTTTTCCTCAATATNATTTACCTCNAGACTCATNTCATCNANTGTTGATTGAAGATCAATAATTAGAGNTAACATNGAATTACTTTTATTTTTTANGTTNTTTAATTTTTCATTATATAAATATTTTGTNACATAATCAGCTGAAACAAAAAANAAAATTAATGAAAGAANAAANATNATTNATGATAAAATAAATAATTTNTTACTGGAAATNGACCATTGATTTACGTTTACATCATTATCATCNCTNATNATNACAAAACGAAAGTTTTTTGATTTCTTTAATATATTATTAAAAGNTTTCATGANATCAAATCTAATACCATGAAATTTTAGAATTTAACTTTAAAAATACAACATGATTTAATCTAAAAATAANCTTAAAGATTTAGACTTTTTTGTTGATTTAAGTCTTTTNATTGCTCTTTCTTTAAGNTGNCTTATTCTNTCTCGAGTCAAACTTAATTCNTCACCAATTTCTTCNAGTGTAAANGGTCTATCTAAATTTATTCCAAAATACTTTTCTAANATATAAGCTTCTCTATTNGGAATGGTTTTTAAAATTGTTTTAATNTCTTTNGATANAGAATCTTCCATAAGNTCTAAATCAGGATCAGAATCTTNAGATTGCAGTAAATCTTTCATNGACATTTTNTCATCNTCACCNANAGGATGATCNGTTGATAAACTTCTTGCNTTAAATTGAACTAANTTATCAGCTTCTTTTTCAGAAATTTCCATCAATTCAGCAATTTCTCCCATTGTNGGTAATCTTTCAAGNGCGTTTTCNAATTTTTCTGAGTTTTTTTTCATTTTTGTCATACTATTAGCAATATTTGCTGGNAATCTTACTACTCTTCCNTGATCGGCAATAAATTGAAGAATAGATTGNCTTATCCACCAAACAGCATAAGATATAAACTTAAAACCTCTTGTCTCATCAAAACGAAAAGCNGATTTNACAAGACCNATATTACCTTCATTAATNAAATCTTCTAAAGGTATTCCAGTTACTCTATATTTNTTGGCAACNGATACAACAAATTTNAAATTTGACTCAATTATNNTATTAAGNGCNTTTCTATCTCCTTTTTTCACTAATTTNGTTAATCTTATTTCCTCNGAAGGNTCTAGAGGTTTTGTNTTTTCAATTTCACTAAANTATAATGTGAGAGATTTTCCTAATGTNTTTGNATTTTTATTNATCAATTATTTTTTCCTTAAAATAAAATTTAATCTTTTATATTNTTAANCAAATCNTCTTTNTNTNATATATTATTTTTTAAATCTTTNANATTTGANATTAACTTAAAAAATTTGTCACTTCCTGAAAAATTNGAAACATTTTCTTTTTCAGTAGAATNAAANACATATTGTCCTANTTCTGANTAACAACTAANTAAATCTTTCTCCAATTGATGAATTTCTAACTTAATTTTTCCAATNTTAGTNAATTCTTCCGTTTTCGAAGCAGCAACTTTNCNNAGNTCNTCTGCTTTTNCAGCAGCTACGTTTCCATATTTTTTCANATCNTCCCAAATAGCCATAATNNNCTCCTNANTAATTAATTTTTATTAACAAATTTTTCGTTTGCCCAATTAGCAATGTAGAATAATATTGCTCCTGAACTTANTGCTTGAACTTCTAAAATTAAATTTCTATCGCGAATTCCTATGTATAAACCAGAAATTACTATTATTAAAGCAAAAATTTGTAGCGATCTAAAAATAACATACAACATATATACTACGATGAACTAAATAAGTTCCTAAAAATATTAATTTTCTAAAATTTCAATTAGAACATTTTTTAAAATTTTTGGATTAGATTTACCTTTTAAAGTTTGCATCACTTTTCCCATAAAAAAACCAAANAATGTTTTTTTACCAGCTTTATATTTTTCTACTTCTTCAGGATATTCTTTGATTATAGTTTTTACAACATTAGATAATTGATTTTCATCGGAAACCTGAGCTAAATTTTCATTTTCAATAATTTCTTTTGCAGTAAAATTATTTNTTAACATTTTTCTTAAAACTTCTTTTGCNGTCGAAGCATTTATTAATTCAAGAGACAAACAATCTAATAATTCTGAAAACCTTTTTGGTGAAATTGGAAAACTTNATATTTCTAAATCCGATTCATTTANAATACTTAAAATTTCACCAATTATCCAATTTGCTGCAACTTTTGGATTAGCACCTTCAGAAATTGAATTTTCATAATAAATCGAAAGGTTAATATCAGAACTCAATATTAAAGCATCCTTTAATGGAATTTTATATTCACTCACAAACCTCTGNTCTTTATCAAAAGGCAACTCAATTAAATCTGATTTTATTTTTTTTATATCATTATCTTNNANTGAAATTGGTACTAAATCTGGGTCGGGAAAATATCGATAATCATGAGCATCCTCTTTTGACCTCATAACTTCAGCAACCTGATCAACTTCATTCCAAAGTAAAGTAACTTGATTTATTTTACCACCATTATTTAAAATTTCAGCCTGTCGCTCGATTTCACTATTTATACCTCTTTCAACTCCTCTAAATGANTTCATATTTTTAAGCTCAGTTTTTGTTCCAAACTCTTTTTGTCCCTTTGGCCTAATAGAAACATTTGCGTCACATCTTAAATTNCCTTTTTCAAGATTACAGTCACATATATCTAAATATTCNAAAATTTGTTTAAGTCTTGTTAAATAACTCTTTGCTTCTTCNCCAGATTTNATAACTGGCTCACTAACAATCTCAACCAATGGAACTCCACATCTATTAAAGTCAACCTCAGTTCCTAAATTATTATTTGAATGAATAGATTTACCAGCNTCCTCCTCTAAATGAATTCTTGTTAATTCTATTGATTTTATCTGATNATNACATCTAATAATAATTTTACCTCCCTCACATATCGGCTCATCATATTGTGAAATTTGATAACCTTTTGTTAAATCGGGATAAAAATAATTTTTTCTAGCAAATCTTGAAAATTTAGTGATATTACTTCCAACAGATAAACCAAGCTTAATTGCATAATCAATTGCTATTTTATTTACAACCGGTAGNGCACCTGGAAGGCCAAGACAAGTTGGACAAGTGTTTTTATTAGGAAAATCTCCATATTTATTTATGCATCCACAAAACATTTTAGTTTTTGTTGATAATTGAGCATGGACTTCTAAACCTATAATTGGATCCCATTTTTCTAAAATTGAATTAATTTTTTTCATTTTTTAAAATATTTCAAAATCATTTTGANTTTGTTCATTATTTCTCCNNGAATTGTATCTNCTTCTATCTTCCATTTTACCAAATCGATAATTTAAAGAAATAGTGAAAATTTGAGAATTAAAATCCCGATTACTAATTTGAGACCAATTTTCTCCATAAGTTTCAAAATGAAATCCAGTTAGATTAAATGGNTCTCCGTATTTAACTGAAAAATCTAACTTTTTAGAAAAAAGTTTTTTCTTAATTGATAANGCTGACCATGACATGCTTCCCATCTTCCCAATAGCTATGTCACGTTTTGGCATNTANAACATAAAAAACATAAATTCAGTAGTTTCGTTCATATTAAACATAACATTTGTTCTAAACCTCTGACCCTGTGATGTTTTATCATATTCATTATTTCCAAATAAGTCAGTATTNATCTCATCCCAAAATAAACTTCCAGAAAATATCAATCTTAATTTTCTATCAAGTAAGTTTGTAAAATTTAGATTTAATGATATTCCTTTTGAAACCTCTTTTTCAATATTAGCATATGTTGCAGTAGAAACACCTAAATCATTTANAGATTTAAATCTTGAAATTTTATCAGATGTGTATCTATAATAAGGTCCAATATTAAAAGATATTCCTCTAGAATATCTTCCAATATTAATCTCATANGAATCTGAATATTCAGGTTTTAANTAAGGATTACCTTTACGAATATTATATTCATCAACNCTATCTTCAAATGGATTTATTTGCCTGCTTCTAGGTCTATTAACTCTTTTTGAGTAACTAGCTTGAAATTGAATTTTTTGTGGAGAACCAAATGAAAAAGAAAAAGATGGAAAAAAACTATTATAAGGGTTATTAATTTTTTGATTCAAATCTACCAACCTAGATTCCATCAAAACATTTTCATATCTTGTACCTAAATTAAAATTTATATTTCTAAAAATAGAAGAAATTTGAGCATATCCTGAAATAATTTCTTCGTCATAAATAAAATGATTTGAATATCTTTCATCATTTAAATAATTAGATGAAATTTTATCAAAATAGAAAGCANTAACATTTTGATCAAAATTTCTAAACTTTGAATCAAAACCAATTTCTAAAGTATTTTNATTTTTAAGTGGATGAATATAATCAGCTTTAATGTTTAAATCACTTCTANTATTTNAATTTTGATCTAATGATTGATCAATTTCTTCAGAAATATCAAANAAATTTTCAAAACCTNTAATTGGATTTGTCCAATATTCAAACCTATTATCACTAGNACCATTTGANAATTGAATAAAAGCATTCAATTTTTGTTTGGNATTAGTAAAATTCCTATCATATTGAAAAAGAAATTCATTTCCATTAAAATTATNTTTATTATCTAAAAATCTATCATATTCCTGATANAAAGTATANGTCCTAATAAAATTAATATCCTCTTTNTTTAATGAATTTCCATCGTTTTTTGATATTGAAATTCCGATATTTTGTTTTGGACTTATAAAATATTCAAAACCTGTTTTTAAAAAAAACGAACTATTAGTTCTATTATTATTGTTTTTTTGATCTAAAATATCTTTATATTCAATNAAATCGTATATTCTATATGAGTCACCCGAAGATTGTCTAATACCATCTCTTAATCCAAAATTAACATAAGTATTAAACTTATCTCTTCTCAAATTTAATTGTGAGGAAAAATTTTTTCCACCTATTGATGTACCACTTGAATTAAAATTACCATTCATACCAGAAAATTTATTTTCTTTAAGTTTAATATTAATAATTCCNGCTAATCCCTCAGGATCATATTTAACTCCAGGGTTAGTCATAATNTCAATATCAGCTATATTATTTGAAGAAATACTTTGTAAAAGAGATTTAATATCACCAGACATTGCAGATGGCTTACCATCAATCATAATATTTACTTGAGAATTTCCTCTCAAACTTATATTATCATCCATGTCAACCTCTACTTCAGGAATTTGNCTCAAAACATCTATTGCAGAACCTCCAGANGAAATTGAATTATTATCAATATTAAATGTTTTTTTTTCAGCTGTTTGAATNAAAATAGGTTTTTCAGCTTCTACATTAANCTCCCCTAACTCTAAAATTTTTTGAACCATAAGAATTTTTGGAAATTGATGAGAAATTTTATTATCACCGTAAGGTAAAAAAATTAATGGACCAATAATTTTCTTTTNATAACCGATAAATTCAAAAACNATTAAGTGTTTACCCAATGGAATTTCTTTAATTTCAAAGNCACCGTCTTCTTTTGATATACCNCCTGATATAATAGTATTGNTTCTACTANTTACAATTGATATTGATGCATATGGGATTGGNTCTAAAGTTAATGAATCAATAATAGTTCCAGAAAGTTCACCAATTTTTNGACTANTTTTGCTTTGATTAGGTTNCCANGAGCTATTTTGAGAAAAAATTATAGAAAAAAGTAANAGGTGTGAAAAAAAAAATNTATTTAATTTCAATATTNATTTAACTTTTTATNTTTTTTTCGTTTTTGTATATCATTTTGTGAATGATTNTTAAGATGTTCTCTTTCATGCATTTTTCTNGCTTTTCTTTTAAGCTCATCTTTAAACCATGNTTCNAAATTTATTAATTCTATTCTTTGTTTCAAATCTAAAATATTATCCATATCCGAAATAAAATTTTGTCTTAGTATTAAATTATTTTTTTCTAAATCAAATAATTTTAATTTTAATTCTTGAAATTTGNTTTTTGAAATTGNATCAAGACTATTTATTTCTTGATATAATTTTTTAATTAAAAGTTTATTTTTATTTATGTTTTNTTCATGAATATTATATTTTGGGAAAAATTTTTCTGCTTGAATTTCAGTTAAAGACAATTTATCTGTCAGAAGCCAAATTTTCATATTCTTGATATTCTCTTGTTTTTGATTTGAATNTAAAAAAGTAATNAATAACAAAAATATTATATTAAATAATTTCAATTTTAAAACCTCATATTTNTCAAATTTNNATCATATCCCAAGAGTAAAATTTACTATGCAANTATTAGAATNTTTNACTNNATNACAAGATAANAGACACTCTGANATAATTAAATCNGAATTTTCAATCAAATAATCAATAGATTCAAAATGAATNTTATGATTATTTAAATCAAAATTTTCTTTTTGNTGAANATTAAATTCTTCAGAAAAAAAATAANTATTATTTNCTTCAATAGATAGAATATAAAATGAAAAAAANGAAAGTATAAACAAANAAATNAACATAGATGAATANATNACTCTAATTTTACTTTTCTTTTTTCTAAAATTAATTTCNTCTCTTAATTCATAAATAAATTTATTTTTATCATTNTTATTNATNTTTAAATCACAAAGTTTTTCTATTTGATTTTCAATAGACATTCTAATTNCNTATTTTCTTTTTTAATGATGAAATTGCATGATGATAATTAACTTTAGCAGCATTAATAGATATATTCATTATTTTTGAAATTTCTTTGTAGGGTAAACCTTCGATTACTCTAAACATAAGAATTGCTTTTTGTTTTTTTGGTAATAAATTAATATTTTTCATTAAAATTGAATTCATTTCATCATCTTCAACTGGATCTTTGGATAAAAGTATTTCTTGATTAAGATCAAATGAAAAAATTTGTTTAATTTTTTGCTTTCTAAAATAAGTATTTGCAACATTATAGGCAATTCTATATAGCCAAGTTGAAAATTTGGAATTTCCTTTAAATTTTTTAACATATCTATAAACTCTAATAAATGTCTCTTGACATAAGTCATCAGCATCTAATTTATTTCCTACCAACTTAAATAATAAGTTAAATGTTGGTTCATAATGTAGTTTTACAATTTCATCAAACGCTTTTTCTTCACCATTTTTAAATTTTTCTATTAATTTTAAAACTTTATTCTGTTTGTTTTTCATATATTAGACGCAGTCATAGTAAAAAAAGTTAAATAGAACGATAAAATTCCTATTTTTTATAATAGAACAATTTAATTAAGTTTTACTAAATCATAATTTATTTAATTTGGAGAAAAAATTATGCCCTCAACAGTAGAATTAATCCAGGCTCTTATTGAAACTCATGAGCAATTATCATTAGATGATTGTCCAGATGAGTATAAAAACGTATTAATTGAACAGGAAAAATTGATTACAAATGAAATTATGAATAAATCAGATTCTATTCATTGGTTTTTAACCCAAATAGATATTGAAGAAAATAAACTTAATAGCACTATAGAAATTCACCAAAGAGAATTAGAAAAATTAAAAAAAAAACGTTTAACTATAGATAGATCAAAAGATAAAATGAAGGAATTGATTATGACTGTAGTTGATAAAATTGGCGTAAACCAAGAAAATGGAAATAAAATACTTAAAACAGATAATAAAAAGTATACTATTTACGAGACTGATGGTCCATTAGAATTAATAGATGAAAATAAAATTCCAGATCGCTATTTTAAAACTGAAAGAAAATTAAATAGATCTTTACTAAGAAATGATGTTAAAAAAACAATTAAAAAAGAAGAAGAATATGCAAAAGTTTCTAAAATAAAGAGACTTAAAATTTCTTAATTAAAAACTATCAACTTCTATATATGATTCAATGACTTTCTTTTCTCCCTTTTTACCCTTAATTGAATTTCCATGTTCCATACCTAAAATTCCATTATAATTTTTATTATATAGATACTCAAAAACTTTTTTAAAATTAATTTCACCAGTTGTTGGTTCATTTCTTCCAGGGTTGTCTCCTATTTGAATGTAAGCTATTTCAGTCCAACTTTTTTCAAAATTTGGTATAATATTACCTTCAGATATTTGCTGATGATAAATATCAAATAAAATTTTACATGAAGGGCTGTTTACACTTTTACAAATTTGATAAGCTTGCGGGATTTTTTTTAAAAATTGACCAGGATGATTTGACCACCAATTTAATGGCTCTAATACCATTATTAAACCATGTGGCTCTAATAATTCAGACCCTCTTTTTAGAGTTTCAACAAGATTTACAGTTTGATAACCAATTTCTTGTTTTAAGTCTATTACCCCTGGTACAATTGTCATCCAAGTTGCGTTAACTCTTTTAGCAACTTCTATTGATTTTTTTAAATCATTTAAAAAAACATTTTCAAATTCTTTTCTTCCAGTTGTTAGTGTAGGTTTTTCCCAGTCAATTGAACTTCCTATAAAAACTCCCATTGACATTCCCAAAGTATCTAATTTTTTTGAAATTTTTTCTTGAATAGATTTTGACCTTGATTTCATTCCATTATCTTCAATTGCTCTAAACCCATTATCATACATAAATTGGATTTGATCAATTAAATCATCTCCAGCATGATGTTTAAACATTCCGAAATGAGGAGCATAATTCAGATTAAAATTCGAACTCGAAAGTTTTATCTTCCTAGTTTTTGAATACAATATATTATTTAAAAAAGGTAATGACGATATTAAAGCTCCTTTTTTTACAAAATCTCTTCTTTTCATTTCAACTCCTTCTAACCTTTCTATTTATTTAATTTATTTTTTTTCGTTAGATAAATTCATTGTTTTTATTTTTTCTAATGAAATATCTAATTTATTTGTTCTAGCTCCAGATAAAGATTCATATTCCATCTTAGCTGAATTTAAAGCTCTTCCCATCTTATTCATTGATTCTGAATAAAGACTCCATTGCTTATAAAATTCATCAACCATTAATTGAAGTTTTAATGCATTTTTTTCAGCTGAAAAACTTTTTATAGCTTGACTAATCAAAGATAAAACTGCATATAAAGTGATTGGAGAACACAACACAATTCTTTTACTAAAAGCAATTTCAAGTATGTTTACAGTATTCTCATTTTCTAGAATAAATGAGTAAATAGATTCATTAGGAATAAATAATAATACATAGTCAACAGTATTTGAATTTATATACCCTTTTTTCCCAACTGAATTAACGTGATTTTTAACATCATTTAAAAATGCTTTTTTTTCAATTTCTTTTTCAAAATCCGTTTTAGAAGAAATGAATTTTTCATAATGAGTTAAAGGAAATTTCACATCCATATTTAATTTTTTTTCTTTAGGTAAATTAAATGTGAAATCGGGTTTTTCTCCACTTATTACAGGGTCTTGATAAGTATAGTTAACATTTTCAATCAGACCCATCATATTTAAAATATCCTTAGCCATTCTTTCACCCCATTGACCTCTTGATTGTGAATTTGAAAGAATATTTTTTAAATCAATAGTAGTTTGTCTGAGATTTATTGTTTCTTTTTGACTTTCGTCTAATTTTGTTTTTAAGAGTGTTGATTGTGACATTAATTCATTTAAAGATTTACTTACTTTTTCAAGATTGTTATCAATAAGTTTCTTTTTTTCTTCAAATCGGTAGTCTGCTTTTTCAATTTTATCATTCAATTTCTCTGATGCAAAATCTTGAAATTTTCTAAATGCTTTATCTGAATCATTTGAAAATGAATTTCTTAATTGAAATGAAATTAAATACACAATTATAGATCCTAAAATAAAACCTAGTACAAAAACTAAAAAATAAGTTATATCCATATGTCAAGATAATAATGATTATTTTAATTTTTAATAAAAATTAATTATTATTATTGTATGGATAATTTTGATATTATTTTAATTGGATGAATTTTGATTTTTTTTTAACAAAAGATACATCGTTTGGATTATATATTTTATTTATTGTGGGTTTATTTATTGCTGTAAGTGAAATATTATTTAATTTTTTTAATGTTAAAAGTTTTATTACTAGAAAATTTTTACATTTTTCTACAGGATTATTGCTAATTTTTTCTCCTTATTTATTTGATAGTAATTTAATTCCAATAATTCTTTCAATATTATTTGCAATAATTAATTTAATATTTATTAAATATAATATTTTTAAATCTATCCATTATACAAAAAACAAAAATTATGGTACTTTTTTTTATCCAATAGCATATTTAATTCTATGCCTTTTCTGGTGGGAAAAAACACTTGTTTTTCAATTGTCATTAACAATTCTAACTGTAAGTGATAGCGCAGCTTCAATAGTTGGAAATATTTTACCTAATTCAAAACATTATATACTTTTGAGAGATAAAAAATCTGTTAATGGAACTATTACAATGGCTCTAAGTTCTTTTATTTTAGTTTATTTTGGACTTTTGTTTTCAAAAGATTTAAATCAAGAAATGATATTATCAAATTTATTATTTATTGCTTTTTTTGTATCTTTAATTTCAACTTTTTCAGAAGCCATATCAATTAATGGTTCTGATAATTTATCTGTTCCAATTTTTTCCGCTATATCAATAGATTTAGCACAAAAAATAATTTTAGAAAATTTTATTATTCAAACAATAAGTTATGTTTGTTTTTTAGGTATTTTATGTTATTTATTTATAAAAATTCGTATTTTAAAAAAAGATGGAGCTCTCGCCGCTTTTTTAATTGGAATTATTTTATTTTCTATTGGTAAATGGAAATTCTTAATTCCTATTTCAATTTTCTTTATAACATCTTCAATCTTATCAAAAATTTCATCCTATTTTTTAAATAAAAAGAAAAAAGAATCAAATAGAAACCTTACCCAAGTTTTGTCTAATGGATCAATACCTTTATTGTTAAGCTTCATATGGTTTTACACATCAATGGAATTATTTTTTTATTCTTTTCTAGCAAGTATTTCAGCAGTTAATTCAGACACATGGGCTACTGAAATAGGATCTTTCTCAAAAAAAAATCCAATCAATAGTATAAATTTTAAAAAAATTAAGAAAGGTGAATCAGGTGGTATTACTTTACTTGGAATTATAGGTGGAATTGGAGGAGCTTTTATTATATCTATTTTTTCAATTGAATACGGAAATATTTTTATTATTATATCTGTTTCAGGATTCTTAGCTTGCTATTTTGACTCAATTCTTGGAAGTACATTACAAGGAAAATATAAGTGCAAAAAATGTGGTCAAAACAATGAAATTGGATTTCATTGCAATCAATCTTCTGAATTAATTAGTGGAATAAAAATATTCACAAATAATTTAGTCAATTTTTTATGCTCAGCTTTTGGTGGGATAATTCTTATAGCTCTTCTGTATTTTCTACGCCTTTAAGTTCATTAATTAAATTAGTTAACCTCTCTATAGAATTATTAGTTGCTTTATATATTCTTTCAGAGTTAATTGATTTTACATATCGATTTAGACTGTTATCAGAATTTCCAATTCTTAAACCCATTTCATTTTGTTGACTATTATTAATCAATACTTCTATAAAAGGTTCATTAAAACCAAATGATTCTTGATCTTCATATTGAAGAAATTCTACTGCTTGAATACCATTGATAGCAGAAAAAAGTCTATTCATATCTGATTTTTCTAACTTAATTGTTGAATCTAATGAAATATACCAACCTAAACTATCCTCATTGATAACTGATAATTTATGCGCCCCTAAAATATTAATTTCTTTAATATCATTTTCATTGTAATTAATTAGTTTCTTATCTTGAAAATAAAAATGATCTTTCATTAAGGATTTTTTATTTTCATCAGAAATTAAAAAAATATTTGACTTTCCAGACTCAAAACCATAATGATTAGTATCAGAATCTATAATTTTATTTTTTCCAATAGTTAATGTTTTTTTTGTAAGATCAGTTCCTAAATATAAAATTATACTAACGCTTGAATTCTTAAAATAAGATTTTTCATTTTTACTTGGATTATCAATAAAATCGATTGCATTATATCTATTAAGAGAATTAAGATAATTATCTATTTGAGAATTGTCTGCAAAAAGATTATGACTGGTTATTCTCCAGAGTTGATTAATTTTATCTTGATTTTCAATAACTACACTATCGTTTTCAGTTATTATAGATATCTGATTCACATTCGACTTATCAAAATGAATGATTTTTTTATCTCTAAGTTCAAATAAAGTTTTTAAAACTTGATTTTTTAATTCATTTGAACTCAATATCACAGAATTTGAATCTTTATTAAATACAAATAAATCACCTTTAGATGCTGATTCGTTACCAATTTCAAAATTTATTTTATGACCTTCAAAAGTTTCAATTAATAATTCAATATTTGATAAACCTAAACCATAATTGATTAAGTTTAATTCATCAGCCAAACCAATTTTTCTTTTGATCTTTGAATTCACAAAAGTATTTATCTGTAGATCAATATTATTTTTATCAACTGACAAATTAAATGGTTTAGTTATTTTCCATAAATTATCATCTTTTATATATTTTATTATTTGAGAATGATTTTTTAGAGTAACTGATTTTATGTCATCATTTTTAATCTTAAATAAAGACTCGTTAAAATTCTTTTTTTCTTCTCTTTTTTTATCACCCTCTATTTCATAGATATAAACAAATAATCCTAATGAAATTGCAATAATAAATAAAGTAAAAATTCTTCTCATAAATAATCTATGACCTTCTCATGTAAATATGAATACCAATTCTAACTGAAACTAAAGGAAGAAGAATTATTAAAAAAAATAAAACCAAATTTTGTTGTTTCATAGTTAATGAAATGGTTCTGTTTTCAGGTTCTTTTGGGCGAACTGCTATTAAATCTTCTTCCTCAGCTAACCAACTAACTATATTTAAAAAGAAATCCATATTTCCTGGAGCTTGAGAAACATAAACATCAGATGCAAAATCAGAATCTCCAACTACCACCATACGTGTTTTTAATGAATCATTTTTCTCTATAGCCATTGCAAGAGTCGTTGGCCCAGAAAAATCAGACTCATCTTGTTCTGCAATTTGTTCATCAAATAGTAATGATAAATTTGTTTCACCCCAACTGTTAGGACTAGTAAAAACAAGGCCTGTCGTTTGGATTTTATCTTCATTTTCATTTAATTTTAAAATTGAACTAGCCTGAACAAATGTGGTTGCATACCTAAAATTTTTAGTTATCATATGATCTCCATATTCTGCAGCTGAAGGTGCTGCACTAACACTACTTTGTCGATTTAATCCAGTAGATGTTAAAACAAAACTAGAATTAGTCTCTAAAACAAGGTCATCATTTACAGATATATTCCAATCTTCCAATATTGGTTTTAATCCTGATTCAGATTCAGGGTCAATCATTAAAAAAATATTTCCTCCTGATGATAAAAAATTTTTAATAGAATTAATTTCATTATTTGCAAATTTTTTAATTGGCCCAGAAATTATTAGAACATCAGTATCTTCAGGAACTTTATCTTTTTGAAATAAATTAAGTGCATCAACCTCAAAATATTGATTAATAAGTTCTGTTTTAATTAATTCATTTGTTGAAATTCCAGCTTGGTCTGGGAAAATAGATTTTTCACCATGACCCTGAGTAAAATAAATTTTTCTTTTTTGATCTCTAGTAACTTTAATTAAAGCATTTGAGATATCTTCTTCAAGAATAGATTTTATTTCTTCTCTTTTATTGTCTGTTGTAATTATAATTGAAGGTAAATCTAAGTATTGTTGATCTGGGCCAAAAAATTCTCTAACTTTATCAGGGTCTTTAATTGGATCAACAATTTCATAATTAAATTTACCCGAATAATGAGAATATTCAATTAATCTATCCTCCATTTGACTCATTTCAACTTCAGAAACAAAAGCTGTTAAATCAACCTCTCTATCTAAATTTTTAATAATACTGATAGTCTGTTCTGATAACGAAAATTCCTTTTTAGATGTTGTGTCTACTCTCCAAGAATTTCTTATTGATAAATAATCTAATAAACCAACTATTACAAAAACTAAAATTATTATTGTTATTGTATTTGCACCTAATTGAGTTCTTTTAGATTTTAAATTATTTATGACATTTTTATAATTAAAAATTATTGGTAAAATAAATAAAATCAGACCAATTATAATTAACAACCATGAAAGAGCATCAAAGGTAATTATTGAGGTGCCATATAACCATCCTAAAAAAGCAATAACAATACCATCATAGGTAGAACCTTTCCATAAACTAAATTTACTTTTCATGATCTCCACCTTAAACTTTCAATTGATTGATGAGCTAAAAATAAAGTCATTCCTGATAAAGAAACATAATACATTAAATGCCCTGTGTCAAAAATACCCTTTGAAAAATCATTAAAATGTTCAATTATAGACAAATATTTAAAAAATTCAGAAAATCCTCCACTAGTAAAATTTGAAAACCATCCTACTAGCCATAAAAATAATAAAATTACAAACGTCCCCATTGCTGATATGATTTGATTTTCTGTCATAGATGATATCCATAATCCAATTCCTATTGATGCAGCTCCCATCCCGATAATTCCAATATATGCTATACCAATTGGGAGTATATCTGGATTACCATATATTATAATTACTAATGGATAAACCCATGTAAGTAAGGCCATTATTACATAAAGTAAAAATGATGCTAAAAATTTACCAACAACTATTTGAGTCGTTGTCACTGGAGAGGTTAACAACAACTCTAAAGTTCCCGATTTTTTCTCATCAGAAAAAGTTCTCATTGTTATCATTGGTACAACAAAAAGAGTGATAACACTTATATTTGAAAATAAAGGTCTTATTATCATCTGATTAACATTCATTGGAGGAACTGCTTGACGCATTCTAGCTGCTTGCCATTGCAAATTAGCAGAATATTGCAAGAATGAAGATGTCAATAAATAGAAAAAAACTCCAGTTAAAACTAGGAATAAACCAATTACAATATATGCAATTGGTGATGAAAAATAAGATCGAAATTCTCTATTAAATATTGTAATAATATTTTTCATTTTTCCTCCGATCTAGATTCTGAAATTAAATCTATGAAAATTTCTTCAAGTGATGATTTATTCATTTTTTTTGATAAATTTTTAGGAGTATCCTGAGCTATAATTTTTCCTTTTTTAATAATTACAACCTCATCACATGTCATATCAACTTCTGGTAAAATATGAGTTGATAAAACAATTGTATGATTACCAGCTAAAGATTTAATAAGGTCCCTAACTTCTCGAATTTGAATGGGGTCCAAACCAATTGTTGGCTCATCTAATATTAATACCTCTGGTTCATGTATTATAGCTTGAGCAAGTCCTACTCTTTGTTTATAACCTTTAGATAGTGCCTTTATTACTTTATTTTTCACATCATTTATATCAACTTTTAAACATGCATTTTCAACAGCATATTTTATTTTTTTATTTGGAACTTGTTTTAATAAACCAGCAAAATTTAAATATTCCTCAACGGTCATATCCATATATAAAGGCGGGGTTTCTGGGAGATATCCAATTTTATTCTTAGTTAATAAGGGTTCCTTAGAAACATCATGACCAGAAATAGTAACAAAACCTTCGCTTGGTGGCATAAATCCAGTTATTATTCTCATTGTAGTTGTTTTTCCGGCACCATTTGGACCAAGAAAACCTAAAATTTTTCCTTTTTCAACATTAAAAGATATATCATCAACAGCTAAAAATTCGCCATACCTTTTTGTTAAATTATTTATTTGAATCATTAAACCCCCATTTAATTAATATTTATAAATCAATTTTTTGATTATCTAAAAAATCTTGAATAACGTTTAAATCACTTTTCAACTGATTTTCTAATGGAAATACTTTAGCAAATTTAGTTAAATCTGCTCTTTCTAATACTTTAATTATTTCATTAATCTCATTTTTATTAAAACCAATCATATTTTTATTTTTTTTTATTTCATTTGTTGTCATCTCAATAGTTTTTATAAAAAATTGATTTTCAATAAACTCTTTAACTATAAATGATAAATCTGAGTAAAAAGTTCCAGCTTCTTTTTGAGATTTAGGTTTTTTTAACTTTAGGAGTTGAATTTTATTTTTTGCAATTACATAAGGATGAATATTTTTATTGAAGTTATTTTTTAATTGATTATCAATTTTTCTTTTACTGAACATCCAAACAATTATTAATAATAATATTAAAATACTAATTATAGAAAAAATAAGCTTATAATAAATTGAAAAAGGAAGTGGTTCTTTTGCTTTAATTTCTTTAATTGAATAATCATTATTATTAATAAGTGAAATAACATTAATTTTAATTGAATCTGTTGAAATTATTATTTGAGCTGTATCATTTTGATTGCTGATCACTTTGATATCATTTGATGGAATTGTAAAATAACCAGTATCCCAAAAAGTTAATTCATATTCAACAAACTTATAATTTTTGTTATTATTATTTTTTTCAACTATTGAAATATTTGGATTATTAAAGGAAATTTTAGGGAATATTATTTTTTGACTATCTAATCCTGTTGCAATGATTCTATATTTAATATTATTTCCAATATAAACTTCATTTGTATCTACTTCACTATAAATATTTAATGAGTCAAAAATCTCTTCTTGATTGTTTTTATTTTGACATGAAACAAAAAAAAAAAAATAATAATAAATTTTAAATTCATTTTTTATCTCGATTATTCAAATAATTTATTATGGGTTTCACAAAATCAGATGATGTGGAAATAGGAATTATATCAAAATTATTTTTTTTACAATAATTAAGAAATTCGATATTTTTTTCATTTCTTAATTTTTGAAATTGATTTCTGGCAAGTTGACTTGATGTGTCTAGCCAAAATTCCTCATCTGATTCTGAGTCATGCAATTTAACTAACCCGATATCATTTAAATTATTCTCACTTTCGTCAAATAATTTTATACAAATAACATCATGTTTTTTATTTAAAATTTTTAATGATTTTTCAAAGTTATTATCTATGAAGTCTGAAATTAAAAAAATAACACTCTTTCTATTAATAACTTTAAGGATATAATTCAAAGCATTTGAGATGTCAGTTCCTTTTTGCGATGGTTTTTTTTTTATTAATTCACTAATTATTCTCAAAATATGAGATGCTCCTTTTTTGGGTGGTAAAAAAGTTTCAATAATATTAGTAAAAATTAACAATCCAACCTTATCATTATTTTTAAGAGCTGAAAGACCCAAAACTGAAGCAATTTCAGCTCCCAATTCAGATTTTAATTTTAATTTTGAACCATAGGATTCTGATAAACTAGCATCAACAACCAAAAAAACACTTAATTCTCTTTCTTCTTCAAAAATTTTAACATAAGGAAAATTATTTTTAGCAGTAACATTCCAATCAATTAATCTAATTTCATCACCGGGTTGATATTCTCTTACTTCAGAAAAAATCATTCCTTGCCCTTTGAAGGCACTTTGATATTTGCCACCAAATAAATTATTAACAAGATGTCTAGTTTTTATTTCAATTTTCTTTACTTTCTTTAAAACTTCTGTTGAAATCATATTTAAGGAACCTCAATCTCAGATAAAATACTTTCAATAATATCTTCCGAGTTTACTTCTTCAGCCTCTGCTTCAAATGTAGGAATTATTCTATGTCTAAGAACATCATAAATGATATACCTAATATCTTCAGGTATAACATATCCCCTACCCTTCATAAAAGCTCTTGCTTTTGCTGCAGAAATTAAAAAAATTGTTGCCCTGGGTGAAGCTCCATATTTAATAAAATTTGAAATTTCCCCGATTTTATATTCTTCAGGATTTCTAGAAGATAAAATAATATCAACAACATAATTTTGAATTTTTTGATCAACATAAATTTCATTAATTAATTTTCTAGTATTTTTTATATCAGATAATTTTATAACAGTTTTATGCTTGGTTTGATTGATTAATAAAGAATTCCTCTTCAAAATTTCTAACTCTTGATCTTTATTTGGATAATTTATTGTTAATTTCATCATAAACCGATCTACTTGTGCTTCAGGTAAGGGATATGTTCCCTCTTGTTCAATTGGATTTTGAGTTGCAAATACCAAAAATGGATCATCAAGAGGAAATGAATTTTCTCCAATAGTTATTTGTCTTTCTTGCATAGCCTCAAGTAGAGCACTTTGAACTTTTGCAGGAGATCTATTTATTTCATCAGCAAGAATAATATTAGAAAATATTGGTCCTTTTTTTGTCTCAAACAATCCATTTTTTTGATTAAAAATTAATGTTCCTATTAAATCAGCTGGAAGCATATCAGGAGTAAATTGAATTCTTTGAAATTTAGTACTAATAAGGTTCGATAAGGTTTTAATAATTGTAGTTTTTGCTAAACCAGGTACACCTTCTAATAAAATATGGCCATTAGAAAACAATCCAATTAATATTTTATTAATAATTTCATCTTGACCAACTATGGTTTTAGAAATTTCTACTAGAATTGAATCAATAAATTTTGATTTTTCTATAATTTTTTCATTTAACTTATTTAAATCAGAATTATTCACTAATAATCATAACCTTAAAAACAATTTAAGAAATTTCTTTAAGTGCTGGGATATCCCTTAAATCTTTTCCAAGATTTTTAAGTTCAAATTTTACAGATTCAACTAGATTAGAGTCAGCCACTGATGAAAACTTATCTAAAAAAATTTCATACTCATTTCTAGCCAAATCATAATCAAATAAAAAATTTGCATATATATATCCCAACATAAATTGAGCATTAATTGCAGATTTAGATGAAGAGTATTTTTCAACCACTAATTTATAAGCAATAATAGCATCTTCATAATTATTCAAAAAAGCATAAGTGTCAGCTATCAAATATTGTGATTCTGACGCTTCAATTGAATTTGGGAATTTATTTATTAAAGAACTAAGTTCTGAAATGGCTTCAGAATATTTTTGCTCATTAATAAGATTTCTACTTTTTTCTAAAACTTCAATAGAAGATTCAGAATTGCAACCTATAAGAAATAAAATAATAAAAAAATTATTTTTATAATATTTTTTCACTGAGTTTTCCCTTTAAATAATCTCATATTTACTACGTAATTTTATATTAAAAGTTCCAAATTAAAAAGCGAAAGGAACACCTAAATTTATAATACTATTTTTAGGATTACTTAACGGAATTGCATAATATAACCTTATTGGACCTAATGGAGTGTTAATTGTTAATTCTGCTCCATAATTCCAACCATAACCTTTATTCCAATTGTTAATTTGACTCATTAAATCTTCTATAGATATTGCTAAAGCACCTCCATCAACAAATAAATTAGCCCCTATGATTTTGTAAATAGGTATTCTAATCTCAGAATTAAAAAGTAATTTAATCAAACCACCAACTGGTCTTATAATTCCATTGTCATCTACTTCAGAAAGATATCTTTGTGAGGACCAACCTCTTAAGCTAGTACTACCACCAAGATAAAATAAATCGTAAGAGGGAATATATGGTGCAGATTCAAATAATCTTTCCATTCTTCCAACTTTACCTCTAAACCCTAATACTTTTCCATTTGATAATGATGTAAATTTTTTTAAATCCATTTCAACTTTATAGTAATCTTGTGAACCTCCTAATAACCATCCAACAACTTCACCATCTATTGAAAATGTCCATCCTGAAGTCGGATAAATTAAATTATCTAAATCTCTATGTTGAAATTTAAGATTAATACTCCTTTCTTGTTGACTTTCATTATTTTGAATTAATGTAAAATTATTTTCTGAAAAAATTTGTGTCCATTTTAAGCCACCTCTTAAAATAGTTTTTCTTGAAAATCTTCTTAACCCAGACCACTCCAAACCATATCTCAATATTGGGCTATCTACTCTTAATAGTTCAGGTGACCTATCTATAAAAAATCTAAAAGTATTAGGAGCTCTTAATTTAAATAACCAATTATTATCCAAAGATAAACTTGATCTAAAAATTATTGGAACGGAAAAATTATTATTTAAAAAATCTATTGGAAAATCTAGAGCGGAATTAAATCTCATTCTAATACCCAAATTATATAAATTTCTATCTACTAAATTAAATGAACCCTCAAGACCTGAAATAGGTTCTCCTCCAGAACTGCTTGAGGGTATATGAGCAAATCCAGGCTCTATTAATAAATTTCTTTTTTCAAGTTCTTTTAAATCAATAATTACATTTACCCAATTTCCCATTCTACTACTTTTTTCAGGTAAAATATTTACCATTGAAAATAATGAAGTTTCAAAAATATGTCTTTCAGTAAGAATAATTTTTTCAGAATTGTATCTTTCTCCAGATTTAAAACCTATTTCTCTAAAAACATATAAAGAGTCTACTGCATCTAAACCTCTCAAAAATATTTTATCTATAAAAACATCAGGTCCTTCATCAACAGTTAATTTAAGCTCAATGTTTTCTTTAGAAAAATATTCTTTCTCTAAGTTAAAATATAGCTTTCCAATTTTATGATACTCAAATTCTAATTCAGAAAATTTATTTCCTAAATCAACTATGTTGAAAGGCTTTCCAACCCTCAAATTCAAAATCTTTTCAATTTCTTTATTTTCAAAACTTTTATTTCCTGATATTTCAATTGATTGTATAGTTGACCTTAAACCTTCATTTATTTTATAGAAAATATTTACTGAATTATCTTTATTAATATTAAAAGAATCCTTTACTGTTACATTTAAGAACCCTTTTGAAGTATAAAAATTTCTTATGTTAAACGAATCTATTTTTAATGATCTTCTATTAAACTGGACAGAACTAAAAAAACTTGTATCTTTTAGTTTGATTATATTTCTTAACTCACTGTTATTTATTGTTTCATTTCCATAAAATGAAACAATTCCAACAATATATTTATTATTAATATTTTGAGAAAAAGAAATATTTATCGATAAATAAAAAAATAAAAAAAAATAGATTTTTTTTTTAATAAACAATTTAAAACTTATATTTTCTTCTATACTTAAGTCTAACTTGACCATCTTCATCATATGATGCAACTAAAGAAACATTTCTATTAAGTCTATATTCAACACCTAATTCATTATTTTTTAAAAGAGAAAAACTCCTCTTATAACTTAAAGAAAGATTTGATGTTACTCTTGTACCAAGTTTAACTGCTACTTCTGAACTGTTGGAAGGATCTATAATAGCAGAAGAACCTTCAATATCAAATTCATTAAAAATTGGATTACTTCTCGATATATTTTTTTCAATTTCATTTTCTAAAAATTTACCGAAAATAAAAGCAGACTGTCTTCCAAGTTCATCTGCAGTACCATTAAATGTTTTTTGAAGTGTTAATAATTGTAGAAGATCCTCTTGACTGAAAAAATTATCTGAATGTTCAAGAATTAAAACAGGATCATCTAAAAAACCAGATAAATTAACTAAAATTTGTTCACCAGATATTGTTGTAGATGCGTTAATATTTAGTTTTGGGTTCAATTGAGTAGGATCAAAAATTAAATTCCCATCTTGAACATCAAAAACATCGGAGTAATAATAAAATTTTCCATCAACTACTTCTAATTCTCCTGCATATCTATATGGCTCTGTACCATTCTTAAATATTGACATATTACCAGATACTTCTGCATCAATTTGAGAATTTTGTATAAATAAATTATCATTTATAGGAATATTTAATTTATAATTAATACTTGTACCATTATTTGATATTTGACGATTAGAAATATTTTCATCATAAAATTCCATTCTCAAAACAGCTTCATCAGGTATTAAATCACCAGATATGTTTATTGTATCTTTACCAGTAATAGCAAGATTTACATCACCTATAGCTTCAATTTCCCCGAGAAGTGTTCTAAAATATATATTTTTACCATTTAAAATAAATGCCAAATTTGGATTAAAAAAAGAAGTCATATCCATTGTGCCCGTTAATGATAAATTATTCTGAATTTCATTTGTCATTTTATTTTTAAAAATTCTTCCTCCCGAGACTTTTGAAATATTATATCTCAAATCTTTACCCCAATTGGTATCTTCAGGAATAGTTGAAGTTGCAGTAAGATTATTAATTATGAACATATTTTCTTTCAATATTGCATAACCATTAAGACCACTTAAAGGTAGATCTAAATGTGAATAAAATAAATTGCCATTGGAAAGATTGATAAAACCATTTCTAATTAATTTATTAAGAGTTCCATTTAATGTTAATTCAAAATTTATATTTCCATTTAAAGAGTCAACATCTGAAAAATAAGGTGTAATTAATTCCAATGAATTAGATTTACCATGGATTTTTAAATTTACAGGATCATTTAAAATCAATATATTCTTATTTTCTGAAATAATATCTAAATCTATTGGTATGTAACCTTCAGCATAATATTGACCTTTTTTTGTATATCCAATAATGTTTTCAAAAAAAAGTCTTTTATCATTATATGTTCCACTAATATTTAATTCATCTGCATTTAAAAGGGAAAAGGTGGGATTTTTTAAATTAAGTGAAAATTTTAAGTTTGAAGAATCTAATTTTCCTGACAAAATTGAACTTCCTGTAATAAAACCATTAATATTCCACCAATCAGGTAGAAAATCGGAAAAAGATGATAAGTCAAAATTATTAAAATAAGCAGAGAAATCTATTTCAGAATTTTGATTTAATTTAAATAAATCTTTGGTTGAATCAATCATATTGTAATATCCAGAAAGATCTAATTTTAATTCTTTATCAGAATAAATTTTTAATTTTTCAAGATAAAATTGATTTTCATGTAAACTAAAGTCTGTAATTAAATTTTTAAAAATAAAATCTTCATAATTACCATTTCCAATTTCAATTTTACCATCAATATTTATTTTATTATTGATATGCTTTGCTTCTAACTTTCCATTTAAAATTCCTGAAACAGGAATTTCATCTTTTAAAAAAGAATTAATTATATCTATTTCAAGATTATTTACATCAAGATTTCCTTCAAGAATTTGTTGAAATTTAAACTTTGCATAAATTTCCATATTCCCATCATTAACTTTAAATTTTGATGGCCCTAAATTAAATTTATTATTTTCAAATGATATTCTTAATGGTTCAAGAATATGAATTTGCTGACCATTAATATTTGACCTTAACTGTTCAATATTTAACTTATTAAAATTAATTATTTCACCTGAAAAAATAGTATTCTCTTTTTTAGTTGATAAATTAGCTTTAGCAATGTAAATAGTATCAGCGAGAAAATAAAAATTCATTTCTAAATCCTCATAGTTAATATTTTGGAAATTAATATTTTTACCATTTAAAAATAAAGAACCATCCCTTGAGTTATTAATTGAATTTAAAGAAAAAGTTGAAGTTAAATTTCCCAAAGTATAATTTTTTGATTTTATGTTTTTAAAATTAAGATTTCCCCTTATAGATGGATTATCTATCAGCCCAGATAAATGCATTGATCCATTAATTTTACTTTTAGGTAAATAAGAAATATCAAGTAAATCAGAAAAATTGTCTAGTTCTACTTCATTTAGTGTCATTTCTAAATTCAAATGTTCTTTAGCTAAATTATAATCTCCAAATAATGAAAATGAACCTGAACCAACATTAAATATAAAAGGATCATTTAAAAATATTTGAGAATTTTCATAATTTACTTTTCCAAAAGAAGAGAAAAAATTATCAGATCCAAAATTATTGTTTTGAAGAGAAATTTTTGATTCAACTTTTTCAACTTTATAAAAATCATTAAATCTAATATTTAAATCTATCAGACCATTGATTTTAGAATCGTCTGAAACAAAATCAAATGTATTCAAATCAAAATTTTCAATTTTTAAATTAAAATCTAGTTTTTTGTTGAAATTAAGAAAACCTGTACCGTTTAGATTTGAATTTTTAATTTGAAAAATAACATTTTCAAAGTTAAAACCATTTATTTTTTGGCTAATATTTGTACTGAATAGTGCAATTTTTTTACTTGATGAAACCTCATTTATTGATCCATCTATTTTAATTTTATCATTTAAATAATCAATATTTAAATCAATAAAAGCTAAAGAGTCAGATTTTATTTTTTCTGAAATACTTTTTTTGATTTTTAAATCATTGATTTGAACCCAAAAATTAGAATTTTTTTTTAAATTAAAATTTCTAACTCCATTTAATGAAATTGTATGTTGATTAAACTTTCCATTAATATTTCTTAATGAAATATTATCAGAGCTTAACCTTACTTTTCCACGATTTAAATTTATAATATTATCACTGTAATAATCTTTTGCAAAAAAATTATTTATTTCAAAAGATAGTACATCATTCTGAGAAATCAATTTACCATCTGTCTCAAATTTATAAATGTTTTCTGTATTTTTATTTTTTAATATCAGAGAAGAATTACTTATAGCTATTTTTTTACTTTTCAGTTCCTTTTTTGCAAGTCTTCCTATAAAATTAATATCATCTAATTTTTGTTCATTTTTTGAATCAATTGATAATAATACATTATTAAAAAACAAATTTGATAAACCCCAACTTCCAGTAAAAATTGAACTGTAATCTAAATTCAATTTTACTGACTCAGAAAATAAAGATATTGTTCCATCTTGATTTCTAAAATAAATATCTTTTAGTTCAATATCAGAAAAAAGGGAACCATTAATGTCGCCCAAAGATAAATTCCAAGAATTATCCTTTATTAATGATTGATTAATATAATTTACTATTTCTTTAGTCCATTTATTTGGAGAAATTACTATATAAGCAACACTTCCAAACAATAAAGCCAGTATAATTAATAGTAATAATATAGCCTTGTTTCTTCTTTTCATAATTTTATACAGTTAGTTAAATTTAACTTTTAATGTATAAATACAAAAAAAAAGATTTAATTATTATTTAGACAGTTATTTTTCATCTACAACTTCAAAATCAGCATCTTTAATTTCTTGTTCATTAGATTTACTAGATTTTTCTGAAGTATTTTTATCATTCGAATTAGTTTCTGTTTCAGTTTTTGCTTGTTGATACATTTTACTAGAAATTTCGTTCCATGTAGAATTTAGTTCATCAGTTGATGATTTAATTTCATCAAGATTATTGCCCTTTGAAACATCTTTAAGCTTTGATAAACTAGAATCAATTTTTTTCTTATCTTCATCAGTCAATTTATCATCAAACTCTTTAATATTTTTTTCAGTTTGATATACTAATTGATCAGCTTGATTTTTAATATCAACCTCTTCTCTTTTTTGTTTATCTTCAGATTCATGTTTTTTAGCATCATCAACCATTTTGTCTACTTCTTCGTTACTTAATCCACTTGAACCCTCAATTCTAATGCTTTGCTCTTTATTTGTTGCTTTGTCTTTTGCTCCTACATTTAAAATACCATTAGCATCAATATCAAAAGTAACTTCTATCTGAGGGACACCTCTAGGCGAGGATGGTAAACCATCTAAATGAAATTTCCCTATTGTTTTATTATATGCAGCCAACTCTCTTTCCCCTTGCAAAACATGTATTTCAACAGATGGTTGATTATCTGCAGCAGTTGAAAAGATTTGACTTTTCTTAGTTGGGATTGTTGTATTTCTTTCAATAAGTTTAGTAAAAACATTTCCTAGGGTCTCTATACCCAATGACAATGGGGTTACATCTAATAATAATACATCTTCAACATCACCTCCAAGTATTCCACCTTGAATTCCTGCTCCCATAGCAACGACTTCATCTGGGTTTACTCCTTTATTAGGTTCTTTTCCAAAAATATTTTTCACTACCTCTTGGACTTTAGGAATTCTACTAGATCCACCAACTAAAATAACTTCATCAATTTCGCTTGGATTTAAACCTGAGTCCTTCAATGCATCTAAACATGGTTTTCTTGTTCTTTCAACCAAATCATCAACCAAATCCTCAAATTTTGCTCTACTTAAAGTTAAATTTAAATGTTTGGGACCATTAGAATCAGCGGTAATAAAAGGTAAATTAATCTCAGTTTTTTTTGATGAAGACAATTCTCTTTTTGCTGATTCTCCAGCCTCTTTTAATCGTTGCAATGCCATAGGGTCTTCTTTCAAATCTATACCATCAGATTTTTTAAATTCAGATGCCATCCATTCAATTATTTTTTGGTCAAAATCATCTCCTCCTAAATGACCATCTCCATTAGAAGCATTAACTTCAATAGATTTTTCTCCATCAATATCCATAATATCTAAAATTGAAATATCAAATGTTCCACCCCCAAGATCAAAAACCGCAACTTTCTGATCATTTTTTTTATCAAGACCATAAGCTAATGCTGCCGCAGTAGGTTCATTAATTATTCTTTTAACTTCTAGTCCGGCAATTTTACCAGCATCTTTAGTTGCTTGTCTTTGGGAATCATTAAAATATGCAGGAACCGTAATTACAGCTTCGGTTACTTTGTTACCGAGATATTCCTCTGCAGTTTGTCTTAATTTTTGTAAAACCATTGCACTTATTTCAGGAGGAAGATAGTTTTTATCATTAATCTTAACTTCTACAGCACCAGATTTTCCTTTCTTNACTTCATANGGNACTTCAGANATTTCATTGCTTACTTCANTAAATTCTCTTCCCATAAATCTTTTTATCGAATAGATAGTATTATTTGGATTTGTTACAGCTTGTCTTTTAGCAGGCTGACCAACCATTCTCTCNCCCTCTTTGGAAAAAGCAACAATAGATGGNGTTGTTCTNCCTCCTTCAGGGTTAGTNATAACTTTTGGTTCTCCACTTTCCATGACAGCNACACATGAATTAGTTGTACCTAAATCAATTCCAATAATTTTTGACATTTTATGACTCCTAAATTAATTTCACNCATATATANNGCAAAAAACATGCCAATATAAATATANATAAATTATGTCATCTTTTTAANAATTNACGACNATAAAANTATTGACAATTTGTCATTAAATTTTATTTATTTTTTGATTTTTTTTTTTTCTTTGAGTAAGTTTTATTTTATTTTTGTTNAAAATAATTTTATTATTTANCAAGTCAACTTTTAAATAATCNCCTGAACTAAGNTTACCNTTNAGTATTAATTCAGATATTGGTGTTTCAATTAAAGATTTAATTACTCTTCTAATTTTTCTTGCGCCATATTTTTCNCTATATCCCTNTNTAAGAAGAAAATTTTTAACAGCAATAGAAATAAAAAGTTTNATTTTTTTTGCTTTAATATTANNATANAAGTCATTTAATTGTAANGAAACGATNTTTAAAATATCTTTTTTATTTAAAGGCTTATAAACNATGGATTCATCTAACCTATTAATAAATTCAGGACTAAATATTTTTTGAACCTGATTAAGTATTTCAGATTTAATTAATTCAAAATTATTTTTAGCTATTGTTTTTTCGAATCCATAGTTTTTGTATTGACCAAATTCTCTAGTGCCAATATTTGATGTTAAAATAATTATTGTATTCCTGAAATCAACTTTTCTTCCCATACTGTCAGTTAAAAAACCTTCATCGAATAATTGGAGCAATATATTAAAAACATCTGGGTGTGCTTTTTCAATTTCATCAAAAAGTATTAATGAATATGGTTTTCTTCTTATAACTTCAGTAAGTTCACCCCCTTCATCAAAACCTATATATCCAGGAGGGGCACCTATTAACCTAGAAACTGCGAATCTTTCCATATATTCTGACATATCTATTTTTACCAACGAATCATTATGAGGAAACAATTGTTTTGATAATATCTTTGCTGTTTCTGTTTTACCAACACCTGTAGGACCTAAAAGAAGAAATATACCTATAGGTTTATTGGGATCTTTCAATCCAGTTCTTGACAATTGGATAGCTTTGGTTAAAGAATCAATAGCTGAATCTTGTCCAATTATAAACTCTTTAATAGTTTCATTCATTTTAAGTAATTTTTGAGATTCTTTTTCAGCTATATCTGAAAGTGGAATTCCAGTCATCATTGAAATAATATCTGTAATATCATTTTTTGAAACAACCGAAATATTCTTTTTTACATTTTTAGACCAGTTTTTTTTCTCTTCATTCAATTCCATTATGTAAAGTTTTTCTTTGTCTCTTAAACTAGCAGCTTTCTCAAATTGCTGAGAAGAAATTACTTTATCTTTTTCTGAACGTATTTTTTCAATTTTTAATTCTAAATCAATTATGGAATCAGGAACCTTTAAATTCTGAATATGAAGTTTTGAACCAGCCTCATCCATCACATCAATAGCTTTGTCAGGTAAAAATTTATCTGAAATATATCTTTCACTTAATTCAACACAAGCTTTAATTGCATTTGAATTAAATTTTACATTGTGATGTTTCTCATAATTTATTTTTAATCCATTTAATATTTCTATGGATTCCTTTATTGAAGGAGGTAAAATATTTACTTTTTGAAACCTTCTATCTAAAGCACCATCTTTTTCAATATGTTTTCTATATTCATCTAAAGTTGTTGCACCAATACAATGAATTTCCCCTCTTGATAATGCAGGCTTAAACATATTAGACGCATCTAAAGAACCTGAAGCACTACCAGCACCAATAATAGTATGTAATTCATCTATAAAAAGTATAATATCATCCGAGGACTCAATCTCATTCATTATAGCTTTTACTCTTTCTTCAAATTGACCTCTATATTTTGTACCAGATACAACACCTGCTAAATCTAAATCAAGAATTCTCTTTCCATACAAAAACCTTGGAACGTCAAAAGTAGTGATTTTTTGTGCAAGACCTTCAGCAATAGCAGTTTTACCAACACCTGGCTCTCCAATTAAAACAGGATTATTTTTTTTTCTCCTACAAAGTATTTGAGCTAATCTTTCAATTTCATTTTTTCTACCAATGACAGGATCAAGCTTATTCATTCTAGCAAGTTGTGTTATATCTCTGCTAAAATGATCTAAAGCAGGAGTTTTAGATTTTTGAGTGTTTGGTATTTTTTTTGATTTAATATTTGATGATGATAAGTTTTTACTTTCCTTAATCAATTCAAAAACTGTTGAATAATTAATTTCAAAAGCATTCAAAACTTCAATGGCAATACCTTCTTTTTCTTTTAGAATTGCCAGAAGTAAATGTTCATCATCTGCAGTTTTTTGTTCTAAAACTGAAGCCTCTGCAAATGTATTTCTTAATATTCTCTCTGCTCTTCTTGTTAAAGGTAAATGTCCTAAAGTAAGAGTTCCTGAAGTTGAAGTTTTCAACATTTCTTGAATCATAATACGAATTTCTTCAACATCAGAAATTACTTGTTCTAAAATTTCTTTGGCTTTACAGTTTACTTCTCTTAGAATACCTAACAGAAGATGTTCAGATCCAACATAACTATGACCAAGTTGAATTGCTTCTTCCTTAGCATTTTTCATAATTTTTTGAACAGTTTGTGAAAAGTTTTCTTTCATATGATTCTAAAATTTATCAGTTAATTTAATAATTTTTCCACCTTCAATAGTATAATGTTTTTTGCAAATTTTAGAAACTTTTTCATTATGAGTTGCAATAATAAAAGCTTGATTAAATTCAGATGCTAATGATTTAATCATTGATATTAAAATATCGGTATTTTTTTGATCTAGATTTCCGGTAGGTTCATCTGCTAAAACAATTTTAGGTTTATTTACTAANGANCTTANAACNGCAACCCTCTGACGTTCTCCACCTGAAATTGAGNTTGGCTTATGATTTTTTCTTTCAAATANATTTACTTTTTTTAATAACTNACTTGCATGNATTCTTGAATNATTTTCGGANACACCAATCAATCTTTGAGGAATAATCAAATTTTCTAAAATAGTAAATTCNGGAAGAAGATGATGAAATTGAAATACAAAACCNATATATTNAGCCCTTANNAGTGATAATTTATTATCGTTTAAATTTAAAATNTTNTTATCNCCCACTATTAATTCACCTGAATCTGGCNTATCTAAAGTTCCTAATAAATTTAACAAAGTTGATTTACCACATCCNGAAGGTCCNNTAATTGAAATTAAATCACCTGATTTTACATGAAAATTTACATTCTCTAAAATTGATAAAACTTTATTTCCATTTTTATAACTTTTAAAAATATTTTTTGCAGATAGAATCATTTTTCGTATTGAATAGCATCATTAGGAGTAATTTTTCTTAAATTTTTTATTGGAAAATAAATTGAAACTAATACAATTAATATACCAATTAATGATATTAGAAAATAATCAAAATTTGATATATACATAGGTAATGAATCTATAAAGTATACTGATTCAGGCAATTTTATAATTTCGTATTTATTTTGAAAAAGAATTATTATATAGGCTAAGACACTTCCAAATAAAATTCCAATTCCTCCAATAAAAATTCCTTGGAAAAAAAATATATTCCTAATTGAATAATTAGAAAAACCGATTGTTTTTAGAATTCCAATTTCTCGAATTTTTTCAATTGTTTGCATTGTAAGAGTAGAAGTTATATTAAAACAAGCAACAATTACTACAAGGCTTAAAACTAATATACTAACTAACTTTTCCATTTTCATTGCTTGAAAAAGAGTTTTATGAATATCCTCCCAAAAATTTATTTCAAAATTTTCATTTAATACATCATTGATTCTAGATTTAAATAAAAATTTATTTTCATTATTTTTCAATCTAATATCAATTCCATTAAAATAATTATTTTTATTAAATAATTTTTGGCCATTTAGAAATGAAATAAAAATATAAGTTTGATCAAAATCCAAAATTCTAGTTTCAAAAATCTCTATTACTTCACCTGAAATCATTTTAGGTAAGTTAAAATAAATTTGATTATCAAATGGATTCATTAATTTTATCTTATCACCTTTATCTACACCTAATCTTTTAGCTACGCCACTTCCTAAAATAAATCCATTATTTAATTTTTCTTCAGAAAGTGATAAATCTAGAAAATTATATACTGATTCTAATTTTTTCATCTCAATTGCTTTAATTTTATATAAAGATCTTTTTTCATTACTTATTGCAATTGCTTTTTTATCTATAAAAAATGAGAAAGATTCTATTTCGTTCAACTTATTTAATTTCTCTTCAAAGATTTTATCTTTTTGCAGATTTTTCTTATTAATTAATCTAATATCAGTTTCAAAATTAATTATTTTATTTCTTATTTTTTTTTCAAAACCATTTAATACAGATAATGAAATTACTATAGCAAGAAATCCAACTGAAACACCAATTATTGATATAAATCCTCCCCATGATATGAGAACAATTTCTTTTTTAGATAATAGCATTTTTATTGCTAACCAAAAATATAAACTTCTCATTCGTACCTTATTGCATTTGAAGGTTCAATTTTTGAAGCTATTCTAGCAGGATAAATACTTGCTATTATTGCAAGGATTATTCCTATACTCCCAACAATTAAAACATTTATAGGAACAATTTTAATGGGAAGTGATCCCATAAAATATACTTCTTGAGGTATTGATAAAATATTGAACTTCGTTTGAAAAAATGCCAAAAATAAAGAAATAATTAAACCAAAAAACACTCCAGAAACTCCAATAATAGCTCCCTTTAAAAAAAATAATTTTAATAAATCATTTTCTGATAATCCAATTGCTCTCATTACTCCTATTGATTTTGTTTTTTCCATAACTATCATTGTCAATGATGAACTAATATTTAATATTCCAACTAAAGCAATCATCGCAAAAACTATTGTTATTGGATACTTTTGAAGTGATAACCATTCAAATAAATTACTATGTCTCTCAATCCAAGTAGATGATGTTAATGGATAATTAAGCTTATCATTTAATACATTACCAATTTTCTTAGTATCATCTATTTGATTTAAAGATAATATATAACCCGAAATTAAATTATTATATTTTAATAAAGTCTGAGCATCATTGAGATTTATATATACAATAGATTCATCATATTCTGATAAACCTGTCTCATAAACGCCTCTTAATTCAAATTGTAATATTCTAGGAGCAACGCCTGGGTTCCCAAGCGATTTTAAATCCATTAAAGTAATTTTTTGACCTAGCTTAATATTTAATCTATCATATAAAACTTTACCAATTACAATTCCTTTAAAAGAGTTTGTGGTATTAAGGTTAAAATTACCTAGGACCATATTTTTATTTAATTCAAAAAAATTATTATTTTTAATTTGACCAAATGCTTCAATAAATACAGGCTCAGTTTGGTTCTTAAATCTTATGGTAGCAGCATGATTAATAAATTCAATTTTATTTACAATTTCACTATTATTATCAATTATTGAATCTAGCTGAGATGAGTTTTGAAATATTGGATTATTAAAATATCCATTAACTCTAATGTGACCATCAAAGCTTACAATTTTTTTTTTTACCTCGTTTTCAAATCCATTTAAAACTCCCATGGTGATAATTAAGACTGCTATCCCAATAGATAATCCCAAAATACTTAGATAATTTATATTTGAAATGAACTTAAGATTGTTTTGTGATGTTAAATAACGAGAAGCAATAAATGATAAACGATTCATTTTCAAATATTAATCTTCAAAACGCATTGCTGGGAATAAAATCACATCTTTAATATTTTTTTTATTTAAAAGCAACATCACTAATCTATCAATACCAATTCCAACACCTCCAGTTGGTGGCATACCAATTTCCATTGAATNCAAATAATCCTCATCAAGATTATGTGCTTCATCATCACCTAACTTTTGAAATTTAACTTGTTCCTCAAATCTATTTCTTTGATCTATTGGATCATTTAATTCAGAAAATGCATTTGCAATTTCATCNCCACCAACAAACAATTCAAATCTCTCAACGATATTCTTATTACCTTCTCTAGATATTTTTGCTAGAGGAGAAATTATTTTNGGNTAGTTNAAAACAAAAGTTGGTTCTATTAANTTAGGTTCAACTAACTCTCTCATAAGAACATCATAAATTCTACCTAAAGTAGGTTTNGNTTCTAATTTTATTTTAAGTTTTTNACATAAAACAATTAANTCNTCTANTTGAAAATTTGTTAAGTCTTCATTTACGGCATCATTTAATAGATCCATATAATTATGTCTTAAAAAAGGTTTATTTAAATCAATTTTTTTATTNGNAAGCTCTAATTCTTTAACATTAATTNTTTNTTGCAACACTCCTNATCAAATTCTCTACAAAATCCATTAAAAANAAATAATCAACATTTGCTTTATAAAATTCCAACATTGTAAACTCTGGATTATGATTTTTATCCATACCTTCATTTCTAAAAACTTTNGACATTTCATAAACTGAATCAAATCCACCNGAAATTAATCTTTTTAGATATAATTCATCTGAAATTCTTAANAATAANTTTTGATTCAAAGCATTGTGTTTAGTTTTAAATGGTTTAGCTGAGGCACCTCCATATAGTGGCTGCAATACAGGAGTNTCAACTTCTANAAAATTATTNTTATCTAAATAATNTCTTATTGAAGAAATTATTTTAGACCTTTTNTTGAAATCATCTTTNACATCAGGATTTACTATCAAATCTAAATATCTATGTCTNTATCNTTGCTCTTTATCNCTNAANCCATGAAAAACNTCACCATTTTTTTCNTTATTTCCAGGTAAAGGTCTTATACTNTTTGATAACAATGNAANTTCAGAACAATTAATACTNATTTCTTTAGTTTTAGTTTTAAATACTTTTCCTTTTATTCCGACAATATCNCCNATATCTAATAGTTCAAACAATTCNTAATTTTTTTCACCAATTAAATCTTTTTTAATATATACTTGAATTTTTTNATTTTTGTCTTGAACATTGAANAATGAAGCTTTNCCCATTTTTCTNATTGANATAATTCTTCCTGATATATTTACATTTTTATTTTCTAATTTTTCAAAACCGTTTTTAATCTCATCAGAAAAATGAGATATTTTAAATTCATANGGAAATGGATTAATTCCCATTTTTTTTATTTTATTTAATTTCTCTAATCTAAAATTTATTATTTGCTTTAAACTTTGTTCTTTATCTTCAATCATTTTTTTTCCCTCAATTTTTATATTCAAATGATGACTTAGCTAATAAATAAGATTTAATAAATTGATCTAAATCACCATCTAANATTTTTTTNCCATCTCCTACTTCAAATTTTGTTCTATGNTCNTTTACTAATGTATATGGATGAAANACATAAGANCTTATTTGACTTCCCCAACCAATATCTGTTTTTTGNTTTTCCAGTTCNTTAATAGATTCTGANTGCTCCTCAATTTTGATTTGTTTTAATTTTGCTTTTAATATCTTTAAAGCTGTAGCTTTNTTTTTATGTTGAGATCTTTCATTTTGACATTGAACTACTATTTTGGTTTCAATATGAGTAATTCTNACTGCAGAATCCGTTTTATTAACATGNTGACCACCAGCACCACTTGCTNTGTAAGTGTCTATTCTTATCTCATCTGGTTTNATATTTATATCAATTTCATCATCATTTGTAGATGGATAAACAAAAACTGAAGCAAATGATGTATGTCGTCTACTTGAAGAATCATAAGGAGAAATTCTAACTAATCTATGAACNCCAACCTCAGCCTTNAGCANTCCNTAAGCATAATCTCCATTAATTTCAATTGTTACATCTTTAATTCCAGCTTCATCACCAGGTTGAAAATCAATAATTGAAAATTTAAAATTTTTTCTTTCAACCCATCTAATATACATCCTATANAGCATTTCAGCCCAATCTTGNGATTCTGTNCCACCTGCNCCTGGATGAATAGTTAGTATAGCATCATTNATATCNTCATCATTNCCTAAAATTATTTTTATTTCNATTTCATCTATTTGAGATGATAATTTATTTAACTCANNTTCTAANTCATTTAGAATTNATTCNGNTGATTCTTCNTTATAAAAAGAAAATAAAATTTCACATTCTTCTTTNTTTTTATCAATTAAATTCCAATTTTCAATTTCTTTTTCAATCTTTGAAATTTTTTTTAAAATAATTTGAGCAGTAGNATTATTTTNCCAAAAATTAGTATTTGTTGTTTCTAATTTTAAATTTTTCAATTCTTTTTTTAATACATCAAAGTCAAAGATACCCCCTTAGAGAATCTAGCCTTTTTTCTAATTGGTAATAAAAATCATTTAATTCGGAAATTTCCATTTTTACTCACCAGAACTTAAAAATAAATTTTCATTTAAAAATCTCTGTAACGAAAGTTTGTCAAAATTAAGCTTAAAACTTCCATTGATAGCAACAGAAACTTGTTTTTTTTCTTCTGAAATAAGAATTGCTATAACATCTGTTTCTTCACTAATACCCAAAGCTGCTCTGTGTCTTGTACCCATATCAGGATCAATCATATCACTTTCTGTTAATGGTAAAATACATTGAGCAGATTCAATAATATTATTTTGGATAATGACAGCGCCATCATGAAGAGGAGAAGCAGGGTTAAAAATTGAAATTAGTAATGGCGAACTAACCTCTGCTTTAACAGGAGTACCTTTCTCTTTTATATTTTTTAAACCTGTATCTCTTTGCAAAATAATTATTCCGCCCCAACCTTTTTGTTTTAATTTCATTGCAGCATCAACAATTGAATCAATAGTATTTGAATTGCCTACCCTAAATAACCTTTGAAAAAACCAAGAAGTACCAACATAAATTAATAATCTTCTTAATTCTGGTTGAAATAAGATAACAAATGCAACAACCCACACTGTTTGAATTTGATTAATTATCCATGACATTCCACTCATTCCAATTGCTCTAAAAACAAAAGAAGAAATTAATATAATTATTAACCCTAGCAACATTTGACCAGCTCTAGTTCCTTTGAAATAGTTATATAATTTTACAAAAAGCCATGTAACCAATAAAATATCAATTAAATCAATAATTGTTATTGATAAAAAACCAATTTTAAATAAAATCAAATTTTATTCCTTTGCTGAAGTAATTGCTTCTGATATTGCAATAACTTCTTGAGTTTGTTTTACATCATGAACTCTAAAAATTTTAGCACCTTTTAAAATACTTATTGCAATTGTAGCTGCAGTCCCAAATAGCCGATTACTATTCGACCCCAGTGTTTTACCTATAAATGATTTTCTTGATGAACCAATAAGGATAGGACAATTTAAATCTAAAAATTCAGATAATTTATTTAAAATAACGTAATTATGTTTAACTGATTTACCAAAACCAAGACCAGGATCTATAATTAATTTTTCACTTGATATACCTTTTTCTTTAGCAAATAAAATTCTATCCTTTAAAAAACTTTTAATTTCTTTAATCAAATTTTTATAGATTGGATTTATTTGCATATTTTGAGGACTACCTTTCATATGCATTAAAACTACATGAACATTATTTTCAGCAACTAGAGATGACATCCTATCATCACTTCTTAGAGCTGATATATCATTAATAATTGTTGCACCAGCTTTCAAACACTCTTTTGCTACTTCATATTTAGATGTATCAATAGATAGAGTAATTTTTGTTTCAGATTTTAATGCTTCTATTACAGGAACAACTCTTTTAATTTCCTCTTGAACGGAGATTGATTTTGAAAAAGGTCTTGAAGACTCTCCTCCAACGTCAATAATTGTAGCGCCTTCATCTATCATTTTTTTAGATTGAGCAATTGCACTATCCAACTGAAAATATTTACCACCATCGAAGAAAGAGTCGGGGGTAATATTTAATATCCCCATGATTATTGAAGAATTTCTAAATGATATTGTACTTGTTTTCAAAAACTTAAATTTAATTTATCAAAATCAGCTCAATACTTTATCTTTAGAATTTGATTTCAAATTTTTGACTTTACTATTTTTTGAAACCTGTTTTATTTTATTTGTTTTTCTTCTAATTTGTTTTCCAAGAAAAATTTTATCTAAATCTTTTCCATCTATTGTTTCAAATTTTAGGAGAGCTTTTGCAATCTCATGAAGAGTTTTTTCATTTTCTTTTAAAATTTTATCTGTATCTTTTTCTGCTTCATTAATTATTCTATGAATTTCTTCATCAATTCTTTTAGCAGTTTCATCACTATAATCTCTATTTTTGGCTATATCTCTACCAAGAAAAACTTCTTGATCTTTTTGACCATATTTTAATGGTCCCATTAATCTACTCATGCCCCATTCACAAACCATTTTTCTTACCATATCAGTTCCAACTTCTATGTCATTTCCAGCACCAGTTGTTACTTCATTAAAAATTAACTGCTCTGCCGACCTTCCAGCTAATAAAACTCTTAATCTTGCATTAATATAAGATTCGGAATAATTATGTTTCTCATTCATAGGCAATTGAGCTGTAACTCCAAGAGCACGACCCCTTGGAATAATTGAAACTTTATGAACTGGATCAGCTTTAGGTAATATTTTCGCAATTAAAGCATGTCCAGCTTCATGATATGCAGTTAATTCTTTTTCTTCATCACTAAGGATCATACTTTTTCTTTCAACACCCATCATAACTTTATCTTTAGCAGATTCAAGATCTTCCATAAAGACTTTAGATTTTCCATCTCTTGCAGCTAAAAGAGACGCTTCATTTACTAAATTTTCTAAATCTGCACCAACTAAACCTGGTGTTCCTTTAGCTACTATCTCTAAATCCACATCTTTAGATAATGGGATATCTGCAGTATGAACCTCTAATATTCCTTTTCTTCCTTTAATATCAGGTATATCAACAACAACTTGTCTATCAAACCTACCAGGTCTTAACAATGCAGAATCCAGCACATCAGCCCTATTTGTTGCAGCAATTAAAATAATATTTGTTGTTGATTCAAAACCATCCATTTCGACAAGTAATGCATTTAAAGTTTGTTCTCTTTCATCATGGCCACCGCCTAATCCTGCTCCTCTATGCCTTCCAACGGCATCTATCTCATCAATAAATATAATTGAAGGTGCATTTTTCTTTCCCTGCTCAAACAAATCTCGAACTCTAGAAGCTCCAACTCCAACAAACATTTCAACAAAGTCTGCACCACTCAAGCTAAAAAATGGTACTTTTGCTTCACCAGCTACAGCTTTAGCAAGTAATGTTTTTCCTGTTCCTGGGGGACCAAGCAACAAAACTCCTTTTGGAATTCTACCACCCAATTTTTGAAATTTTTTTGGATTTTTCAAGAATGTTATTATTTCACTTAATTCAAATTTCGCTTCTTCACATCCAGCAACTTTTTTGAAAGTTATCTTGGGTTTATCTTCAACCCATAATCTAGCTTTACTTTTTCCAAAATTAAAAATTCCACCACCCATTCCCCCTTGCATTCTTCTCATTATAAACAACCAAAAAACAATCAAAAGCAACCAAGGTGCCATACTTAATAAATAACTAGTCCAATCAACTTTTCTTTCTTGAAAACTATATTTAAGATTGTATTGATCCCACTCCGATAAAACTGAATCATCTATAAAAGGTAAGGTTACAACAAATTTTGAATATTCAGATACTTTTTGATTATTATTAAAAACTTCTTGAGGCTCAGTTAATTTTCCGTGAAATTCATTACCAATAATTTCAGCTTCAGAAATTATACCATTATACAAAAACTCTTTATATTCAAAAAATTGTATTTTTTGTTCTCCTCTGCTTCGTGAACTAAAAAGATTAGATAGTAAAATTGCTGAAATAAAAATTAATATCCATATAAATGATGTTCTTCCAGCTTGTTTCCATTGAAAATTATTATTATCATTTTTATTTTTTGAGGGAGTTTCTTTTTTAGGTTTATTATTTGTCAAGTTGTTAAGTCCTTTTTTTCTAAAAGAAAAATGCTATCCAAATTTCTTAGCTTCTGGTTATAATCCAATCCATATCCAACAACAAATTCTAATGGAATATTAAAACCAATATAATCAACATTAAAATTTAATTGAGATTTACCTTTTTTAAAAAGNAAAGTTGCTACTGAAATTGACTTTGGTNTTAATTTATTAAAGTAATCATAAAGTGANTTTATTGTTAAACCTGTATCAATTATATCTTCAATTAATATAATATTTCTATTTTTTATTCTTGATGAAANATCAAATTTAAAATTTATTTTTCCTNTNGATTCCAAATTTTCGTAACTATTNACTTTAATAAAGTCAACTTCTAAATCAATATTAATTTTTCTAATTAAGTCAGATAAAAAAATAAANCTACCACTNAANACTGATATGAATAATGGNTTTTTATTTTTAAAGTCANAANTAATCTTTATTGCCATCTTATTAANAGAATTTTNAATTTTTTTTTTGGAAATTAATTCAATCATAAAAATCATTCTTCCACTTAACTTCAGCAAANGATTTTGTTTTAGAAGTAACTTTAAATCTTTCATCAAGTTTTAAACCACATAACCAAATAATTTTATCATTAGAGCAAAGTAGATATTTNTTTCTTTTTTCAAATCTATTAATTTTACTATCAATTAAGATATCACTTATTTTCTTAAAATTATTCATACCAAGTGGTATCATTTTATCTCCATTTTTCCAAGGTCTAAGTATTAATGAGTTTTTTTCAATTAAATCAAAGTCAATTAATTCTTTTGAACTATTACAAGTAAAAGTTTTAAGATTATTTAATTTATTAAGATTAAAATTATAATTTCCGATTTTTTTGGAAATTGAATTCTCTAAATTAAATTTTAAAGATAAATCAAATGGTTTATTATTAATCGGAATAATGATTATTTTTTTTCTGTCTTTTAAAATTTGAAATGATTTATCTAAAATTAAATATTCTCCAGTTTTTGAAAACAACAAAAAATTTTTCAATTTTTCCCAAATATGTTTTCTCCATTTATTATTAAATGAAATAAAAGACTTAATTATTTCTTGCTGAATAAAAATTGGATGATTTGATAATTCTTTTTGGTCTATAATAATATTATTATTTTCATCGATAAAAGAAAANTTTTTTTTAAAANTATCAATATTATAATCAACCCAATTCGATATTTCATTAAAATTATTTTTTAAATTTTGAATAGATTGTATAAAATTAGGATTAATTTCATTTATTTTAGGAATTATTNTATTTCTAAGTTTATTTCTNAAANATTTTAAATCCTTATTAGTTTCATCNTCCATAAAATTTAAACTATTTTTTTTTGCATATTTAATAATCATATCTTTTGAAACTTCTAACAAAGGTCTAACCAAAAAATTNTGCGATTTAGGAATACCATTTAAACCACGNTATGAGTTTCCNTGTATAAATCTCATTAAAATTGTTTCTGCTTGGTCATTTAAATGATGCCCAGTTGCAANCCAATCATAAGATTCCTTTTTTTGAATTTCAAAAAAAAAATCGTATCTNGCGTTTCTTGCAAGTTCNTCAAAATTTGATTTTATTGTAGCATTNCCATTTTTTAGAAAAAAATTTATTTTTATANATNTTTGCTAGATTTTTTACAAATAACTCATCAATGTCTGATTGNTTTTCTCTNGTAGAGTGATTTAAATGGATTATCGCAATTTGAAAATCAAATTTTATTTTTAATTTATTAAATAAATGTAATAAAACAACAGAATCAACACCACCNGAGACAGCGACTAATCCTTTAGTTTTTTTTTTAAAAATTGGATTTTCATTTAAGAATGATGTAAAAATATCAGTTAAATTTTTCATTATATTTTTTTAAATATTTTTTCTCTTCAAATCTTAAATAGATAAACCAAATAATTATAGTTATNAANACAACTAAATACGCCATTAAAAAAAAAGNAAAATATTTATAATANAAAATTTCCATCAATNGTTTTCTAANANATTTTCAAATTTTGATTTTATTTTTAAAATATGTATNCTATAATTTAGNAANTACAGATAAATCATAAAAAATACAATTAANGAAAAAATAAAAGTATAATAGATATCNGTNGGCTGNTCTAACATTTCAGGCTGAGGATGNAATTGAACCTCTTCAGCCCAAANTTTTACTGAAAAATATATAATAGGAACATTNAAAAANGCTAAAATACCAATAGTTGCACATATAGANTTAATCATTGTTAAAGATTTACCAAAATTTCTAACAGAAAAATAACCCAAATAAATCAAAAACATAATAAGAACTGTTGTTAATCTTGGTTCCCATGACCAAGANGTNCCCCAAATTGGAGTAGCCCAAATTGGTCCTGTTATTAAAACTAATGCACAAAATATTGTTCCAATTTCTGCAGAAGAATAACTTACATAATCCCANTAATTATTTTTTGTTCTTAAATAATTNACACCTGAAATCATNACCACNAAATATGAAACACCTGCAATCCAAGCAGATGGTACGTGAAAATAGAAAATTTTTTGAGCCATTTCCTGANTAGGATCAATTCTAGTAACAAATAAAACTAAATAACTNAGTAATAACCATAAAAAAATTATCAATAAACCATAAAGTTTATTATAATTATTTTGATGAAAAAATTTATTTTTACTATTCATTTGTAACATAGGGATATAATAAAAAACCTGAAGANAAAAAAACTATACTAAAGCTTAAAATTAATTGAAACCAAATCTTCCAATCAATAAATGNATGATTATTAAAAATNAAATCAGTTGACTTTACCGCAGATATTATTANCGGAGTTATCATAGGAAANAATAATATTGGTAATAAAATTTCATTTGCCCTTATTTTCATAATTGAACCAGAAATAATAGANCCTAAACTACAAATTCCTAAATCAACAAAAAATATAATCATTAAAAAATAAAATAAATTTTCTGGNTAATTAATTTGTAAAAAAAGAAAAAAAATTGGTGTTACAATTATTTGNGAAAAGATCAAAAAAATTAAACTTGAAATACATTTACTNAAATATATATTGCTTTTATCAATTGGTGAAGAAAAAAGAATTTCATAAGATTTATTTTCCATTTCTANATTATAAATTCTATTCAATAAAATAATTGAAATGAAAATAAAAATCATCCATAATAAACCAGGTGCAAAAAAATTAATTTGANNTGGAGAAGCTCTAAATGANAAAGAAAACAATAATATAACGCTAACTCCAAAAGAAANCATAGANGTAATAATTTCCTTNGATTTAAATTCNATTAACAAATCNTTTAAAACTANTGACTTGACCATATTCTAATTAATTAATTTTACCATCAATNAAATTCACNACTCTATCAGTATGATTTTTTANCCACTNNTCATCATGAGAAACAATTAATANACTTTTAAAATCATTTAATTTATTTTTTCTCCAAGATNAAATCAAATTAGACAACATTTCTTGTCCTTCAAAATCCAAACCATCATTTGGTTCATCTAANAGTAATATTTTCCAAATATTTTCAAGTAAAACTGCTTTAGAGANAGACAATCTTTTTAGCATTCCACTTGAAAAATGAAAAACAGGTAAATTTATTGATTTTGATAATCCTACAATTTTTAATGAGTTTTTTATATNATCAAATATATTNTTTTTATCTATTTTATANATTCTNGAAATAAATAATAAATTTTCTTTTGCAGTTAATGAAGGATAAAAAGTTGGTTGGTGACCTAGATATAATATTTTTGATTTAAAATTAATTTGATTTTTGATTTGNTTTTCATTNAAAAANATTGTNCCATTTTCATAATTAATTAAATCNACNAATATTTTTAAAAATGTTGATTTTCCAATACCATTNTTACCTGACAAACCAATAGATTCATTTCGATTTATTTGAAAGTTAACTTTGTTTAAAATATTTTTTAAACCAAAGGACTTACTTANGTTTTCAATTCTTAACAAATTATTTTATTTTTTCTATTATTTNTGAAACTTCATTGATTAATTCTAATCNATTGNTTTTAAAATCATCATTNGAAATATTTCCCATATCAAATTCAAGTTCAAGTTCTTTTATTTGTTCATAAATAGATAACTTTCTCAATTCAAGAGAATCAATTTTATTAGAATCATTAAAGTTTANTTTGTTAATNTTCCAAAAAAGAGGCTGAATTGAAAAAATTAAAACAAGACTAAATGTNNAAATAATCATCATNTGAGGTANAAANTTTTGAATAATTTNNATTAATTCNTACATAATTTTATATTTTCTTTAAAGATTTTTTTGGCCATAAAGCTATGACAGTTCCAAAAAGAACAAAATATCCTCCCAACCAAACTAATTTTACTAATCTATTAATCATTATTTTAATTGATAATAAACCTTGTTCAGTATCAATACCACCAAAAATTGAATAAACATCTTCTCTCCAAGTTGAAAAAATTGATAATTCACTATGAGGCTGTCTTCTATCAGGATTTTCATTTTTATGAAAATACACTCTTTTTTCAGGTGCTAAAGTAGAAATTATTTTTCCATCTTTTTGTACCTCAAGATCTGCTATCCAAGCATAATGATTAGGTCTTTCGTTTTCTCTAAGATTTAAAAGTGTTATTTTATAATTTGAAAGTAAAATTGATTCACCAATTCGTATAGAAGATTCTTTTTCGATATCAAATGCTTTACCTATAAAGCCAATGAACATGACCACAATACCTAAATGTACAATATAACCACCATATCTTGAGCGGTTTTTATTAATCATAGTTAATAAAGCAATTAAAATATTTTCTTTATATTTATTTCTTCTAACTTTAATACCTCTCCAAAATTCTATAGCAATTGTAAAAAAAACAAAAGAACATAAAAAGGTAGTTATAATTGGATATAAACCAACTAAACCTACTAAAATTGATATTAAAACAATACTTAATGCCAATATTGTAGGAATAGAAAAGTTTCTAACTAAACTTTCTTTAGAAGTTTTTCTCCAAGCTAATAATGGACCTACTCCTGATAAAAAGAGCAAAATTAAGCTTATTGGAATAATTATTTGATTGAAAAAAGGAGGTCCTACTGTTATTTGTGAACCAGTAAATGCTTCAGAAAAAACTGGGAACATCGTACCCCAAAAAACAGCAAAACAAATACTTACAAAAATAACATTATTAAATAAAAAACCACTTTCTCTCGAAACAAAAGATTCAAGTTTTTTTTCGCTTTTTAAATACTTTGAACGAGTGATTAAAAGATAAATGCAAACAAATAATATTAAAAATACATAAGTTAGAAAAATTGGACCTAATGAAGATGCAGTAAATGAATGGACCGATGAAACAATTCCACTTCTAGTTAAAAATGTACCAAAAATGCATAATGTAAATGTTATTAATATCAATATCATATTCCACATTTTTAACATATTTTTCTTTTCTTGGATGATTATGCTATGAATAAAAGCTGTAGCTGTTAACCAAGGCATTAAAGATGCGTTTTCCACAGGATCCCATGCCCAATATCCTCCCCAACCTAGTTCATTATAAGCCCACCATCCACCTAATAATATTCCAATTCCAAGTGCAAGCCAGGTAAATAAAGTCCATCTTCTTATAGTCTGCAACCAAGAAGTGTCCAATTCCTTTGAACATAATGCTGCAATTGCAAAAGCAAAAGGAACTGAAAAACCTACGTAACCAAGATATAATATTGGAGGATGAATAGCCATCGTAGGATTTTGTAGTAATGGGTTTAAACCAAGACCATTTTCTATAACAAAATTTGCTTCAGCTGGCATAAATGGATTTGCAACAAAATTAACTAAAATGAGAAAAAATAATTGAATCGATGATAATGTAATAATTACAAAAGGCATAAGTTTCTGATGTTTATTTTTATTTTGAATGACCACTATAGCAACATAAACAGACAAAATAAATAACCAAAACAATAGTGATCCAGATTGACCAGCCCATATTGCTGTAAATTTATATATAATTGGTGTCTCAATACTTGAATATCTTGCAACGTAATCAACATTAAAATCACTATTTATTAAACTTGAAAATAAACTAAAAGTAGATAAAAAAACTAAAAAACAAACGGAAAGGATAGCTCTTTCTGATGTGAAAAAAAATCGCTTATCATTAGTATAAACATATATTGCTGACAAAAATATGGTTATAAAAGACAGCCCTAAACTAATACTTAATGTTAAATCACCAAATATAGGCATTTTAAACTAAATTTTTTCCGAACTTTGCGCAGCATCTCTTAAATCACCCTCATATTTAGAAGCGCATTTTGTCATTAAATTATCTGCAAAAAAAATTTCCCCATCATAAATACCCTCAACTATAACTTCGGAACCATCTTTAAACATATCAGGTGTAATTTGATGATAAGATACTTTCATAAATTTTTTTTCCTGCTCAAGTATAAAATTTATTAACAATGGATCTTTCTCATCTACAATAACAGAGCCTTCATAAACAATTCCACCAATTCTAAATCTTTTTCCTGGTTTATCTGAATAATCTTCTGATAATTCATCGATAGTCACATAGGGCAATTCATTGCTACCAACTCCCATTCCCAACCAAATAATGAGTAATAGGGAAAAAACTATAATAACTATTGAAAATTTTTTATTCACTATTAAATCCTAAGTATACTAAAAACAAATTTACAATTTCTGCCTATATAAACATCAACAAAAATATTCAAAGAATGTTCCCAAAAATAAATTAATTAAGATTTTTTTTTAGAGATTTAAACCCTTCATAAATCATCCATAAAACTAAACAAATCAAAATAACATTAATAAAGAACAAAATAATATTACTTGAATAGAAATCAATTGATTTGAGAACTAATGACATAAATGTTATAAAAAAAATAAAAATCATTGGAATAAAAACTGGTAAAATTGATTTATTTTTTTTGTGAAAGTAGATACTTAAAACCATTAATGTTAAACCAGCTAACATTTGATTGCTCATTCCAAATATCGGCCATAATATCCATCCAATTTTCATCGAAGAACCTGTTTCTGGATTATAAAAATTAAGTAATGATAAAATTAAAGCAGGAATTATAGCTAAAAGAGTTGCAAAAAATCGATTTTTTAATAAATTTAAATTAGTTGCAAAACCAATTTCAGACAGAACAAATCTTTGAATTCTTGTAACTGTATCAAGGGTAGTAGCAGCAAATGCAATAACTAAAACTGCAATAATTGTATTAGAAACTTTAGCTGAGAATCCAAGCTGTTGAATCAAAGCACCTCCACCCAAGACAAAAGCAGTTGCTTTATTCATTGATGCATGTGCCCATGAATCATAATAAATATGCCAAGATAAGTTTTCAACTAAACCATGTGAAGGTAAATTTGCTTCAGACACAAGTGTTATTCCAGCAACTGCAGCAATTAATGATGCTAAAGCCAAAGAGCCTTCACCCAACATTGAACCAAAACCAATATCTCTTGCATCTTTAAAGTATTTTACTTGTTTCGAAGTAGTTCCTGAAGCAATCAAACCATGAAAACCACTTATTGCACCACATGCAACAGTTATAAAAAAAAATGGAAATAATGATGGAGCTCCTTTATCAGACTCAATTCTTAAAACTGGAGCTTCTATTGATGGTTGAGACAAAAAAACGCCTATAAAAATAAAAATTATACCTAGAATAAGTTGATTACTATTGATATAATCTCTTGGTTGTAGCAAAACCCATACTGGTAATAAGCTAGCAATAGCTGAATACAAAAAAAGAATTAATATCCATATACTAATTGATTCAGATTTTGTAAATCCAATAGATTCAAAACTTATTGGAATGAAAGTACCAACCCAAACAAAAAAATAAACAATTATTAACGAAATAATTGAAATTAAAAAAGTATTTACATTTTTTTTATAAATTAAAAAACCTACAATGACAGCTAAAATGATTTGAATATTAATTGGTACTACAGTTGTAGGAACAGACACAAATAAATCAGAAATAGCCATCGCGAAAACAGATAATACCAACCATCCTAACATCATGATGAAAATTAAAAAAATAATTCGTGCATTTTTACTTATAACAAAACTACTAATATCAGCAATTGTTTTTCCCTTTTCCCTTAGACTAATTACTAATGCACCNAAATCATGAACTGCACCAATAAAAATTGTACCTAACACAATCCAAAGAAAAGCAGGNAACCAACCCCAATATGCTGCTATACAAGGTCCAATGATGGGNGCGGCACCAGCAATTGATGTAAAATGATGACCAATTAAAATTCTTTTNGGTGTNGGAAAATAATCTATTCCATCATTGAATTCTTGAGAAGGAGTTTTAAAGTTTTCTTTNAAATGNAATAAATTTTTTGAAAGCCANTTCGAATAAAAAAAATATGCAATTATATAAGNAAATATTCCTGNTATTAATAATAGTGAAGAATTCAAATTAAGTTNTTTTTGAAATTTGTTGAATTTTTNAAATAATTTTAGANGAAGATAAACCTAATTTATTCAATAATTCATTCCTATCCCCATGTTCAATNAAATTATCAGGAATTCCCAATTTNTAAAAATTNCCTTTNTAATTTATTTCTGTTAAATATGATAATACTGCTGANCCAAAACCACCTTCTAANCTTCCTTCTTCNATAGTTAAAATTGAAGAAAATTTTTTAGAAATNTCATTTAATTTNATTTTATCAATTGGTTTNANAAATCTTGCATTTATTAATTCTGGATTTAATGTTTTATCTNTNTTTTTNANCAATGCTTTTTCAGNCTCTCNAACCATACTTCCTACAGCTAAAATTGCAATTTTNTTACCTTTTTTTATTGTTTCCCAAGTTCCAATTTTTATTTTTTGAGGGGATAANNATTCATTATAGTTTATGCTNGANGTTTTTGGATATCTAATTGCAAATGGACCNTCTAAATGATTAATACCTGTAAACATTAAATTTTTAAGTTCATTTCCATCCTTTGGTGCANAAATAATAATATTAGGAATNGTTCTTAAATAAGATATATCAAAAACACCATGATGAGTAGGTCCATCTGGNCCNACTATTCCAGCNCTATCAATACAAAATAGNACAGGAAGTTTTTGAAGAGCTATATCATGNATAATCATATCATAACTTCTNTGCAAGAAAGTAGAATATATTGCTACAATTGGTTTTATACCTGAATATGANAATCCAGCAGCAAATGTTGTTGTGTGACCCTCAGCAATTCCTCCATCAAAAAAANNGTTNGGAAATCTTTCAGCAAATTCTTTAAGNCCCGTACCCTCTCTCATAGCTGCAACACAACAAACAATTTNTTCATCATNTTNNGCTAANTTAATANCAGATTTACCAAATACGTTACTATANTCNGGGCATAAATCCTTAACTTTTGAAGATTTCTTTCCTGATAATGAATAGTATTTTAATGGATCATATTCTGAATTTTCACTTCCAACACCTTTTTTAGTTATGATATGAACTACNGCAGGAAAATTTGATTTTTTTAAATTTTCAAAAGTTTCATTCATTTCATCAATNTTATGTCCATCAATTGGTCCAAAATATCTTAAACCAAGCTCTTCAAATATCATTCCTGGAACCAAAAACTTNTTTAAACTATCTTGAATAGAATGAGCAAATCTTCTTAAAACTTTTTTTGGGATATNTGGTAATTTTCCNGTNAAATCCCAAATTATTTNTCTAACTCTATTATATATAGGNTTNGTAACNACCCTAGTTAAATATTTTGATAATGATCCAACAGTTGGNGATATTGACATTTGATTATCATTTAANACTAATAAAAATTGACTTGGTAAAATTCCTGCATTATTTAAACCTTCGTATGCAAGACCACCNGTCATCGANCCATCACCTATGANAGCTANAANCTTATGNTCTTGTTTTTTTAAATCTCTTGCTCTAGCCATTCCTACAGCTGCTGATATAGAAGTACTCGCATGCCCAGCTCCAAATACATCATATTCACTTTCATCAATTTTACAAAACCCACTTATTCCATCAGATTGCCTCAATGTATTAAATTCGTTTTTTCTTCCAGTAAGTATTTTATGGGGATAACTTTGATGACCTACATCCCATAAAATCAAATCTTTTGGAGCATCAAAAACTTTATGTAAGGATACAGTTAAATCAACAACACCTAAAGGGCTAGAAAAATGTCCACCATTTTTAGAAACTACTTNAATTATTAATTCTCTTATTTCTTTGCATAATGNATTAATTTCTTTTTTATTTAATTTTTTTAAATCTTTAGGTGANTNAATNCGATCTAAAATTTTATTTTTATTANTCAAAAGTAAATNTCCTCACTTTTGATACAAAAAATTCATGAATTNTTTTATCTTCAGTAAGTTCAGGATGAAATGTTGAAGCAAAATGATGACCATGTTGNACAAANATAGGATTNCCTTTATANGAAGATAAAATTGTTACATTTTTTCCAACTTTATCAATTTTAGGAGCTCTAATAAAAATTGCTTTTGTAGAAATTATTTTTTTTTCAAGATTAAGTTTTATATTGTTGATAAATGAATCAATTTGNCTTCCNTATGCNTTTCTTGAAACTTCAACATCAATTAANTTTAAAGATTTAATACGATTATCATTATTTNTTTTTGCCATTAANATTAACCCTGCACAAGTNCCAAATATAGGAAATTTTNTTGAAAAATCTTTTATTGNGTTANATANATTTTCNTTNTCNATTAANTTTGATAAAGTTGTTGATTCACCNCCAGGAATTATTAAACCAGAACAATGTTTTAATTCAGNAGCTTTATTNACATAAATATTTTCAACACCAATTTGATTTAAAATTTTTCTATGCTTATTAAATGCACCTTGAAGATTTAATATTCCNATTACAANCACTACCAACCACGTTCTTGAAGTCTTTTTTCTTTNGGAATTTCAGATATATCAATTCCTTCCATCGCATCTTTTAAATCATTTGANACNTCTGCTAATTTNTTTGGNTCATTAAAAAAAGTNACTGCNGAAACAATAGCTTTTGCTCTAGANGNAGGATCTTCAGACTTGTATATTCCTGACCCAACAAAAACAGTTTCAGCTCCAAGTTGCATCATCAATGATGCATCAGCAGGTGTTGCAACACCACCAGCAGCAAAATTTGGAACAGGTAATTTACCTGTTTTTGAAATAGATGAAACTAATTCATAGGGCGCTCCTAAATTTTTTGCTTTTGCCATTAGTTCTTCATCATTTAGAGTTGTTAAACTTTTTATTTCTGATTGGAGTTGTCTCATGTGTCTAACTGCTTCTACTATATTTCCACTTCCAGCCTCACCTTTAGTACGTATTAGGGCAGCACCTTCTCCAATTCTTCTTAAAGCTTCTCCTAAATTTCTACATCCACAAACAAATGGTACTTTAAAATTATGTTTATTAATGTGATTATGCTCATCAGCTGGAGTTAAAACTTCACTTTCATCAATAAAATCTACCTTCAATGATTCTAAAATTTGAGCTTCAGCAAAGTGTCCAATCCTACATTTTGCCATAACCGGAATTGAAACCGCATTTTGAATATCTTTTATCATTTTAGGATTCGACATTCTTGCAATACCACCATCTGCTCTAATGTCTGCTGGAATTCTTTCTAATGCCATAACTGAAACAGCTCCTGCATCTTCAGCTATCTTAGCTTGCTGAACATTCGTGACATCCATGATGACGCCACCCTTAAGCATCTCAGCTAAACCTACTTTTAATTCAAATGATTTCTTTTTCATAGGTTAGTCTCCTTTTTACCGTTTGAAATTTTATTAATTTCAGCCTGAACTTCATCGATAAGATAATCTGGTGTTGATGCTCCAGCTGAAATTCCTACACTTTTAACATTTCTNAACCACTTTTGTTTCAAATCTTTNGCNCNATTTACTTGAAATGTATTTGGATTAATATTNATAGATANTTCAGTTAACCTCTTTGAATTAGCACTNGTAAAAGAACCAATTATAATCATTAAATCATTATCTTTTGCNAATTCTTTAATTTGNNTTTGATTNCTTTTTGTTGGAAAACATATTGTGTTGATGAAATGAAGATCATATACTTTTGTCATTAAAATATTAATNATTTTCTGCACATTTTCAATAGTTTGAGTTGATTGACTAACCACTCCTGCCCTTTTATATCTTCTTAATTGTTCAGCTTCTTTTGTATTTGAAATTACAATTGGCTTTTTAGAATGACTTTCAATTCCTACCACTTCATCATGNCCATGATCACCAATAATAAAAATTTGTCTTCCATCTTTTTCTAATCTTTCAACTTCTTCATGAATTTCTTTTACCAATGGACAGGTAGCATCAATTATATCNATATTTTTATCTTTAGCTTCTTTCCATATTTTTTCNGATGTTCCNTGTGCTCTAAATAAAACTGGTTTATCATTTGGAATATCNTCGATTGATTCAACAACTTTAGTACCAACTTTTGAAAGATCTNCAACAACTTTTTCATTNTGAACAATATCTCCCAACATATAAACATCTCCTTGAACTTTAGATGTATCATAAGCNATATTTACTGCGTCTCTAACACCAAAACAATATCCNGCATCTTTAGCTATAGTAATTTTCATATNACATCTTTACCATAAATTTGTTNATTTATTTCNGAAACGGTAGCTGAAACNACTGCTTCTCTNACTATTTTAATAGATTGATTGATCATCGCTCCTGAAGCAAATGGATGACCACCCCCACCAAATCTCTGAGCTAATTTATGAATTTTAACATTACCTTTTGACCTAAAATTTATTCGTGTTTTATATTGAGAATATTCATGTAACATTATAGCAACTTCTACACCTTTTATTGACCTAATCGTATCAGTAAACCCTCCCAAATGTTCAATATTTGAATTTGATAATTTTAGCATGTCTTGATCAATTATAAACCAAGCTAATTTACCATTTAAGTTAAAATTTATATTTTGAAGTATTTCACCCATTAATTTTAATTTTTCATAAGGTACAGATTGGTATACCTTTTTATGGATATCATTTGTGTCTACACCTAATTCAATTAAGTNACTAGCCATTAAATGAGTTTTTGAATCAGTATTACTATAACTAAAAGAACCAGTATCAGTCATGATTGCAAGGTACAATCCATTTCCAGACTGTATATCTAATTCATTTTTAAAATTTAAAAATTCGTATATCAAATATCCTGTAGAGGACACTGAAGTGTCATGAATAAATTCATCAAAATAATGCTCTTCTTTATGCGGATGATGATCAATTGAAATTATTTTATTTTCTGTATTTAATAATTCATTTGCTAATTCTCCTAAACGTTTAAAATCACCAATATCAAGGATTATAGCCAAATCAAAATTTTTCACTTCNTCTCTATGNGTAAAATCGTCATATTGATGAAACTTTTCATAATCATTTAAATATGAAAGATCATTTGGTACTAGAGAAGGATTTAAAATTTTGTATTTTTTATTTTTTTTTCTCAAATAATTAGTNAATGCTAATTGAGAACCTAATCCATCNCCATCTGGGTTCACATGTGTTGATAATAAAATATTTTTTGAATTATTAATTAAATTATCAATATTTNGCCATCTATTTTTTGAATTATTCATAATTATTAATACAAAATTTAAGTTTNTAAGTTTTCTAAAACACTATTATAAATTAATGTTTTAATTTAGCTGATATAAGTGATATTAGTTTCTTTATACCTTCACCTGTTGCAGAAGAAATACTAATTACTTCCTCATTATTTATTTTTGGTAGTTTAAAGTTTTTACTAATTAGATCAACTTTTGAAAAAACTATTATTCTTTGACGTTTAATAAGCTGAGGGTTATGTTTTTTTAATTCATCTAATATCGTATTTAATATTTTTTTAGGATTATTATTTGTGATATCAATTATAATTAATAAAAATAATGTTCTTTCAATATGTCTCAAAAATTGAATACCCATTCCTTTTCCACTACTTGCACCCGCGATTATACCAGGAATATCAACCATTAAAAATGAGTTAAAATTTTCAAATTTTACTATTCCTAAATTTGGATTAATAGTTGTAAATGGATAATCAGCAATTTTAGGTTTTGCAGACGTCACTTTAGCTAATAGAGTTGATTTGCCAGCATTTGGAAGTCCTACTAAACCAACATCTGCTAATAATTTTAATTCTAATTCAAAATTATCAAAATCACCTTTAATTCCTTTTTCAAATTTTCGCGGAGATTGGTTGGTTGATGTTGCAAATTTAGCATTTCCTTTTCCCCCTTTACCTCCATAGGCAATTATTTTTTTAGAATTAATATCAACTAAATCAGCAAAAACTTCATCCATTCCATGTTTTTTTATGACTGTTCCAGCTGGAACTTTTATTATAATATCTTTACCATTTCCACCTTTTTTATTGCTATTTGAACCATTTAATCCATTTTCTGCTATATATTTTTTTTTATATTTAAAATCTTGTAATGTATTTAGATTTGAATCAACGACTATTATTACATTGCCTCCGTTCCCACCATCTCCTCCATCAGGACCTCCTTTAGGTATAAATTTTTCTCTTCTAAAGCTTACACATCCATTACCACCAGATCCAGCAGAAACATATATTTTAGCAAAGTCTATAAACATTTGATTCTAATTTAAATTTATTTTTTAAAAAAAAAAAAGGTGAGATAAAATAATATCTCACCTTTCTTAAAGACAATTATATAGTATTATTTTGTGTCCATTTTTGCAGCCTGATAAATAACTAATGAAAATGCTATTTTATTTACAAAATCTGCAACATTGTATACAATGTTTAATGTATTTTCCCAATCACCTTGTGTAAAATATCCAAGAGCGTAGCCTATCGGATATATAGCCCAACCAAATGTTACAATTGCCCTTACCGTTTTGAATGCATATTGACTAGACTCATTAGCACTGCTGGAGTTGATTTTAGAAGCTTCACCAGCGAAAATTTCATATATAATTATAAGCCAACCAATCATACCAATAACAAAACCTACTGTAGGGTCAAGAATTCCGGTTTCACCAAAGTATCCACCGAGCAACATTATAATTGATGGAATCAGTAATCTATAGAATATTAAACCGCTAACAGCAGAAACAGCAGCAAGAATAAAGTAAAACTCTACGATTTGAAGTGGTACAGTAATAATCCAGTCTATATATCTAAATACAATTGGAGAAGTTCCAGTTTCAACCCAAACTTCTTTCATGTAATAATAATGAAAAGCAGCTATACCTGTAACTAGCGCTGCAATAGTAAGTGATGTTTGCCATTTAGGATTAACATTAGTTCTTTCAAAAAGTAGAAAGACAGTAGTTGCTACAAGAGCCATAAAAGTGGCAAAATATGTGAATCCTACAATATCTGTAGGTTGTAAGAAATTAGACATTATAAATCCCCTTTATATTTAATTATCATAAATTTGTGGCCTAGAACTTTCTAAAAGTTGAGCCCTTATTCCAAGTGCCCCGAAAGTTGGAGCCCACAATCCTATAAATATGCCCACTTGCCTTGCTTGATGGGTGGACTCATAATTAAACAAGTTTGTTCCAAAAACAAAGGCAAGAACTGCTATAAATATAGAAATTATCATAGCTAAATACCAGTTATTCGATTTCATAAAGTTTCTCCTATATATTATTATTTAATTGTAATGAAGATAAAAACAATTGATGATATAAAAATTGCAAAGTAAAAACCATATTTAGAATCTATCAAAGATAAAATAGAACTAGACAAAAGATTTATAATTTTTAGAAAACCCATAATTTTAAAACCAAAGCAGTTATGATCAAAAAAAATATAAATTTACTATCCAATATAACATAAACTATTTTATCAATTAAGTTGTTAAGATTCATTTTTTTCTAATTCAACTTTCAAATTCCAAACTATTAACATACCAATAATAATTATTGATAGAGCAACAAACAATCCCAAGAATTGAGAAACATATTGCATAACGTAATTTTGGAAAAGTACAGTTCCTAACAATGATATAAATATAGAAATGAAAACTCCTACACCTACTCTATCAATTAAACCTTTTTCAATTTTGTCGTACATAATACCTCTGTGTTATAACAATATATTAATATAAATTTTATAATTATGCAATAAATAATTGCACGTTTTGAGCGATATTAAGAAAATATTTTATAATTAATCTTATTTTTTTAAATTACAATATATGAATACTACATTAATATTTCCAGATCAACTATTCAGAAATAATCCTTCAATTTCTAAATCCAGAAAAATTTTTATGTTTGAAAATTTTGATATTGAAAATATTAAACCTCACAAACAAAAAATTTTACTTCATTTACTGTCAATGAAAAATTATATAAATAATATTAAAAAATTAGGATATTCTGTTGAATTAGTTAATTACCAAGCTTTATCAAAAAAAAATTTTTATGAATTATTTATTATTGAAAATAAAATCAAATCAATTCATCTTTGTAAAGTTGATAATAAAATATTAGAAAAAAAATTAACTGATTTGGCTAGCAAACTCAAATTTAATATTTTCTGGTATGATTCACCAAAATTTCTACTGAATGAAAATGAATTAAATGATTATTTTGTAAAAAATAAAAACTTAAGAATGTCATCTTTTTATATTTATCAAAGAAAAAAATTTAATGTTTTACTAGAAAATAATAAACCTATTGGAGGAAAATGGAGCTTTGACAAATTAAACAGAAAACCTATCCCTAAAAACTTTGTAATACCAAAAATAAAAAAAATAAATTTTAATGATCAAATACATCCTTTTGTAGAAATAATTAAAAAAACTTACAGAAACAACTTAGGTGAAGTTAATTCATTTAACTACCCAACATCATTCGCACAAGCAGAAGATCTTTTTGATGATTTTTTAGATAAAAGATTTCATCTGTTTGGAGATTATGAAGATGCTATTTCATCAAATAATAAATTTTTATTTCATTCAATACTTACTCCATATCTGAATTTAGGATTAATTACCCCTCACGAAGTTGTTGAAAAAACATTATACTTTTTAAAACATAACAAAATACCAATTAATTCATCAGAGGGTTTTTTAAGGCAAATAATTGGATGGAGAGAATTTATAAGAATGGTTTATTTCTTTCATGGTGAAAAAGAAAAAAAATCTAACTTTTGGAGTTTTAACAAAAGTATTCCAAAATCATTTTATGATGGAACCACAGGTATTATTCCTTTAGATCACTGTATTAAAAATGCATTAAAAAATGGATACTCTCATCATATTGAAAGACTTATGGTAATAGGAAATTTTATGGTTTTATGTAGGTTTTCACCTTACAACGTATATAAATGGTTTATGGAAATGTATATTGATGCATATGAATGGGTCATGGTTCCTAATGTTTTTGGAATGAGTCAATTTTCCGATGGTGGTATTTTTTCTACTAAACCATATATCAGTGGTTCAAATTACATATTAAAGATGAGTNATTTTAAACGCGACAAATGGTCAATAATTTGGGATTCACTCTATTGGAATTTTATTAATGATAANAGAGATTTTTTTAATAAAAACCCCAGAATGAAAATGATGGTAACANTNTATGATAAAAAAGANAATATCACAAAAGAAAAATATANAAGCGAANCAAATAAGTTTCTNNAAANNNTTTAATTTGCAATTTATAAATTTGAAATTATAGTTTCTGCATAATCTGAAGTAGACAACTTAATAGAACCATCCATTTGTCTTGCTAAATCATATGTAACTTTNTTCTGTGTAATCGTTTTTTCCATTGCATCTACAATAATTTTAGAAACTTCATTCCATCCTAAATATTCAAACATCATTACCCCAGANAAAATCACNGAACTTGGATTAATTTTATTTANNTTAGCATATTTTGGAGCAGTACCATGTGTTGCCTCAAANANTGCAATCTCATCCCCCATATTTGCACCAGGAGCCATACCCAAACCTCCAACTTGTGCGGCAGCTGCATCNGAAATATAATCACCATTCAAATTTGGAGTTGTTATAACATCATATTCATTTGGCCTTAATAAAATTTGTTGAAACATACTATCAGCGATTCTATCTTTTATTATTAATTTGTCTTTTGGTACAACTCCATTAAAATCGTTCCATAATTTATCTTCAGTTATTGTTTTTTGAGGAAATTCATCTTTTGCTATTTCATAACCCCAATCCTTAAATGCACCCTCAGTAAATTTCATTATATTACCTTTATGCATCAATGTAACTGATTCTTTTGAATTATTTAATGCATAATCAATAGATTTTCTAACGATTCTTTTAGTACCAAAAGCGCTAATTGGTTTTATTCCAATACCAGAATTTTTTCTAATATTTTTTTTAAAATTAGATTTAAAAAATTCTATTATTCTTTTACTCTCCTTACTTGAACTTTCCCACTCGATTCCTGCATAAACATCTTCAGTATTTTCTCTAAAAACAACAAGGTCTACATTTTCAGGGTTTTTTACAGGAGAAGGTACTCCCTTAATCCACTTTATTGGCCTAACACAAGCATATAAATCTAAAACTTGTCTAAGTGTAACATTTAAACTTCTTATTCCACCACCTACAGGAGTAGTCAATGGCCCTTTAATTGCAACTTTATATTCTTCAATTGAATCAATACTATCTTGAGGTAACCACTCTCCAGTTTCTTTAAATGATTTCTCTCCTACCATTAACTCTTTCCATAAAATTTTTTTTCTATTTTGAAAAACTTTTGAAACTGCAGAGTCAAAAACTTTTACTGAAGCTTTCCAAATATCTGGACCAATTCCATCTCCCTCAATAAAAGGAATAATTGGATTTTCTGGGACATTAATTTTTTCATTTTCAAAAGTTATTTTTTCGCCAAAATCATTCATTATTTTTATTAACTACTTTCTCTTTTTTATTTTTAGGTTTATTTTCATTTTTATTAGTATCTGAATTATTTTTTTTCTTAACGTAATCTGTAATATAAAATCCTGAACCTTTAAAGATTAATCCAGAACCAGCACCAATTAATCTTTCAAGATCATTTTTTTTGCATTTTGGACATAATTTTAAAACTTCATCATTCATTGATTGTAAAATTTCAAAACGATGCTGGCAACTGTTACATTTATAATCGTATGTTGGCATATTACTGAAAAGTAATTTAAGTTTTTAAGAATTCTAATAGAAGATATTTATAAAATGAATTATTGTAATTTTAATTTTTTTTTAAGTTTTTTTGAAACTTCTAAGGTAACAAAATCATCAATATTTCCACCTAACTCACTTACCTCTTTAATTATAGATGAATTGAGATGAGTATATTTTGCATCAGTCATTAAGAAAACAGTTATTATTTCAGAATTAAGGTGTCTATTCATCCATGCTAATTGAAATTCAAATTCCATATCGCTCATAAACCTTATTCCTCTAATTAAGGCGATAGCTTTTTTTTCATGAGCTAATTCAATAATTAATTTTTTTGAGGATAATACTTCAATATTTTCAAAAGACTGAGTTGATTTTTTGATCATATCAATTCTTTCATTTGTTTTAAATAAAGGGTTTTTGGCTTTATGATCTCCAACAGTAATTATTAATCGGTCAAAAAGTTTTCTTGCTCTTTTTATCACATCAATATGACCTAAAGTAATTGGGTCAAATGAGCCAGGATATATAGCAATTTTTTCAGATTTATTCATTTTTCAAAAATATAATTTTAGTGTTACCAAATATTTTTTCTTTTACAGCATTATTTAAAAAATTTTCTTTTATAGAACATTCAAGAATTAAAGTTCCTCCATCAACAATATAATTTTGGATAATTTTATAAAAATCATTAAGGTTAATTTTATAATAGGGAGGGTCTGCAAAAATTAAATTATACATTAAATCATTTCTTTTTAGAAAATTAAAAACATCGTTTTTAAAAATATTAATTTTCTCATTTTTAAATTTTAAACTATTATTCTTTATAAATTTTATTTGATTTAAATCTTTTTCAACAAATGTTATTGAAGATGCTCCTCTACTTAAAGCCTCAAAACCTAAAATTCCAGAACCAGCAAATAAATCTAAGACATGAAGATTTTCTATATTTCTTAAAGTATCAAATATTGATTTTCTAACTAATGAAGAAGTTGGTCTCACAGATTTTGATAATTTACCAGAAATTTTTAATCCTTTATATTTTCCAGAGATGATTGAAAAATTAGTATTTTTCATTAATGATTGTATTATTTTCAAGAATTTTAACATCTATTAAAAAAAAATGATATAGATAGTTTATTAAAAACATTAAAAATATTATAATTATTAAAATGAATATAAAGTTTTTAATTTTATTTTTTTTTGAATATTTATTATCTAAAGTGTCATTATCTGAAGATAAAATTTCGTTGTTAATATTTTCATCTAAAGAAGAAGAATTAGATCTCTTTTCTTGAAAACCCTCTTTCCCTAATAAATTTAAATCATTCATCACTTCATCTTAACATTAATCCAAATAATTCTGAAAAAACAGATAAATTTTCTTTCTTATTTTTTAATTGAAATTCGATTGTTGATTTATTATAAATTAATGGATTTATTTTTGATAAAAAGTTTTTTCTTAAATTAAAAAATTTTAATGATTCTTTTGAAAAATCATTTGAATATAATACATCAATTTTTTTATCANAAATATTTTCATTAATTNTTTTTATAATAAACTTTACTTTATCAANNTNACCAGAAAAAAAANNTAATTCNATTGAATTAGATTTAATCTTNCATTNACCCTCTCCAANAATAGACCCTTTATCATATAATTNTATTNTTGTTAATTTAGAATTNNCAAAANNAATTGTANTATTATNTGAAATTATTCTTTCAATTGATATAATAGANGGTTCTAAAAAAANTGGTCTTAAANAATTTTTNGAAGTTGANATTTTNAANAAATCAAGAATTNTATTTGGTATNATTGAACATAAAACCAGAGATTTTTTTTCATCNANAANATTCAAGTTTTTAAAGAACACTNTTGANTTTTTNATTAAATCACCATNTCTTTGATTNANATACCAATATAAATATTTTTTTTTAANNTCATTATTTANTTGANTNTCNANTGGTAAAATTTTTGTTTCTATCCAATNANTATCCATGCAAATNGATATATTTTCATTTTCATTATNTTTAATNGAAGAAAATAAATTATNAANNGTNNTTAAAAAAAAANTCTTGTATTCATTTGAAAATAAAGAATNATTATTTATTTCATCNGNGANTTTTTGNGATTTTAAATCAGTAATTTTGAAAGNATTATTTTCTTTCTTGGNTTTAANNCATCTTATCCAACCATNACTAAAAGAAACTGCTAACATTTAATNTTCAAAATCTAGCCCAGCTTTTGTCACCATCNTCAATTTTACCATGTGACTTTGAATTAAATGAAAATATTAAATATCTACGTTCTTTATAATTNCCAATNATNGGACTCTCAANTTTNTAGTCNTCNTCAGTAAGNGTAATTAAATATCGATNAGANGTAAGTGGACAAATNAATAAATCATTNTTNGGTGTAAAATTATCATAATAACTAANNACTTCAACATGACTTGAATANGAAGTATCTGAAATTCCAACAAATGTTGAATCAATTAAATATGGATTAAGCATATCTTTTCTTACATATGAAGTATCATTAANNAATTCTTCTTNNTTAAATANNATAACCGTCATAATTGTATCTTGTATAGTATCTTTTCTTGTTTTTAAAAATCCAAAAGAAGTATCATATACNGTAGAAAAATTTTCAAATANATCAACTTTTGTAATTTTACCATCTAAAATTATTTCTTGATNTCCAATAAAATTACTNTCNGCTGTAATTGAATCTCGAGCAGCATTAACNAATCTAATNGCCCAATCACCATTTATTGTTCTTTCACCAGTTATTCGATTGTAATAGGATAAAATATCATATGAATGTTCAATATTAAATTGACTTTGAGATTTAATCAACTCTTCNTCATCCCAAATTTGTCTNGGAATNTAAATTACAGATANAACTCCTANTAGAGACAATACTATAGCTACTTCTAATAAATCTCTTNCNACCCACCACTTATATTTTTTAACAGTTTCTTTAGACATTATTGAAATCCTNAANTAANTAAATTAATTATAAAAAACGAAAAATTTAAATAAATATTACAATTTAATTTTATTCAAAATAATTTTTTTATTTTTTTCATTAAATTTTAATTTTTCATATAAAATTTTTTCTTCATTACTGATTTTATTAGGAGTTATTAATTGAACTTTAACCAACATATCTCCTCTACTTGAACCTCGAAGGTTTTGCAAACCTTTTCCTCGCATTCTCAAAACTTGTCCTGATTGAATTCCAGGTGGTATTTTTAATTGTGCAAAACCTGATAAAGTTGGAATTTCAACCTTATCTCCTAAAATTGCTTGAGTTAATGATAATTGAATTTCAACAATAATATCATCATCATTTCTGGTAAAATATTTATGTTCAATTTCTTCAAAAAAAACAATAAGATCACCTCTGGGGTTTTTCATTGAAGTAGCATTTCCTTGACTTTTAAGAGTCATATAATTTCCAGATGCTACTCCAGCTGGAACATTAATTTTTACATCAACATTCTTCTTGATTACTCCATCTCCAGAACAACTTCTACAAGGATCTGATACTATTTCTCCTTTGCCGCCACAATTAGAACAAATACCTACATTAACAAATTGACCAAACATCGATCTTGATATTTTTCTTACTTGTCCAGATCCATTACAAGTTTGACATCTCACAGGAAGCGATCCCTTCCTACATCCGGTACTATCACAATCAGCACATGGTTCAAAACGTTTTAATTTAATTTTTTTTTCTATGCCCTCAGAAATTTCCTCTAAAGAAAGATTTAATGTTACTTTTAAATCAGACCCTCTAGATTGTGTAGTATTTCTTTGAGTTCCAGAAAAAAAATCCTCAAAACCACCGCCTCCAAATCCATCCATAAATGTTCTAAGAGCATCTGATAAATCAAAATCTGCCCCACTAAAACCTCCTTGAAAATCATTTCCTGAACCATCAAAAGCATGTCCAAATTGATCATATTGATTTTTCTTTTGACTATCAGATAACACAGAATAAGCTTGAGCAGCTTCTTTAAATTTAGACTCTGCATCTTTATTCCCAGGGTTTTTGTCAGGATGATACTTCATAGCCATTTTACGGTATGCTTTTTTTATATCATTATCAGAAGCATTTTTTTCAACACCTAAAATTTCATAATAATCTCTTTTCAAGATTTATTTCCCTTTAACTGAATAGAGTTTACTATTACTTTTGAATGTCTGATAACTTTGTCTTTATATTTATAACCTTTTTCAAATTCTTCAATAATTATTCCATCATCATAATCTTTGGATTCTTTTGTCATCATAGCATCGTGTAATTCAGGGTCAAATTTTGCACCTTGCGAATCAAATGTATTAACTTCAAATGCATCTAATTTATTTTTTAATTTCTCTTTAATTAACTTTACACCATCGATAAAATCTGTAATAAACTTATTTTTTTGTTTCTTTGATGAATCAATAACTCTATCTAAATCATCTAAAATAGATAAAAAAGATTTTAAGATTTCTTCACCTTCATACTTTAATATTCTTGAAGTTTCTTTTTCATTTCTTTTAATATAATTTTCATATTCTGCCCTTAATCTTAAATATTTTTCTTCTAATTGATTTACATTTTGAATCAAAAATTCATTTTCTTTTGATTTAGATTGTTTTTTTAAAATAATTTTTTTTGTTGGAGAATTTTTTCTAACTGTTTTTTTAATTGATTTTGAATTCTTTATTCTATTTTTTTTATTTATCATTTTTATAAACTTTTTTAAAAATATCTTTTTAATAAATTTTATTGCGTCGAAAATTAACTTAAATCATCTCTATTAACAAATAATCAAGTGAAATTATATAAACTTTTTAACTGCTCTAACACTGCCAATCCATGAAAAAAATATAATGGTAAAAACTAAAGTTAGATTTAAGGTGAAACTCCAAGAAAAAGTGTAATTTGAAAAAATTGATAAAAAATAATTAATTGTTTCAAAACTTAAAAAAGATATTACACTTGCAATTATTGAACCTAAAATACCTTCAAATATTCCTTCAAGTAAAAATGGTAGCTTAATAAAATTATTTGTTGCTCCGGATAATTTCAAAACTTTTATTAAATCTTTTCTTGCAAAAATTGTTAATCTAATTGTATTTGAAATTAAAATTATAGTTGCAAATAGAATTAAACATGAAATTAACGTAAGAAAAATATAAAAGAATCTATAATATCTTTCTACAAGTGAAATCAATCTTCCTTGATATCTAACTTCATCAACCCCATCAATATTTAAAATTTTTCCTGATAATAAACTTATATTAAAAGAGTTATCATTTCGTGGTGAAATTTCCACTATAGAACCGTATGGCAATGGGTTATAATCTAAAACATCAAAAATATTTTCTCCAAATTCATCTTCAAATATTTTTGCAGCTTGATCTTTTGTTATTAATCTAGTAGAATTTATTTCTTCAAATGCATTTAACTCATTTATAATTTCTAAAGCTTTAATTTCATCAACATTTTCTTTAAAAAAAATTTGCAACTCATATTGATCTCTAACAATTTCAACAAATTTAGAAATATTTTCACCAAACTGTGCTGTAATCATCACAAAACTAGAGGTTATTCCAATAGTAATAATTGTAGCAATAGCAGTAATTTTAGTCCTTAAAACACCTCTAATTCCTTCTGAAAACAAATATAAAACACGGTCAATCATANTGTAACTTCACCATCTTTTATTTGCATAAACTGATAACCCCTATCCTCAACNAANGTAAAATTATGAGTAGCCATTAAAACAGCTGTTCCNTCACTATTTATTTCTTCCAACATCCTCAGAACTTTCAAAGATGAAGCAGGGTCTAAATTTCCAGTTGGCTCATCTGCTAAAATTACAATTGGGTTTTTTACTAATTCTCTAGCTAAAGAAATTATTTGCTTCTCACCTCCAGACAATTGATTTGGAAAATGATTTTTTTTATCTTCAATACCTAATTTTAACAAAACTTCATTTACCTCATTTTTTATATATTTTAAGCCAAGCCCTTGAATATGTAAAGGAATCGCAATATTTTCAAATACGCTTCTATCACTTAACAACTGAGAATTTTGAAAAACCATTCCAACTTTTCTTCTTAAATGAGCTATATCTTTATTTTTTATTTTTTTTGAATTGTATTGATCCACAATTATTTCACCTTTTTGTGGAAAAATATCCATATATATAAGCTTTAATAAAGTTGTTTTACCAGCTCCTGTTGGACCAATTATACAAACATACTCACCAGATTCAATATTGAAAGTTGTATCTTTAATACCGTTACCATTATTGAATTCAAATAGAACTTTTTTAAAATGAATCATACTACAAATAATGAGATTATAAAAATAATATAAGAAATTAAAATAAAAATAGAATAATTTTTAGAAATTTTATTTTTCATAAATAAAATTAAATAAAGTGAAAAAGAGAATAAAAACATAACAACTAATTCATATAATATTTCATCTAAAATTACTACTATTGGCGATATAATTGTTACTGGACCTAGTACTCCCATTAAATTAAATAAATTCGAGCCAATAATATTACCAATTGAGATATCTCCCTCTTTCTTAAAACCTGCAATTAATGAAGTTGCCAATTCTGGTAATGACGTACCATATGAAACGATTGTAATTCCTATTATTGATTCTGAAATTCCAAAATTTTTAGCTAAACTGATTGATCCGTCAACAAAAAGATTTGAACCAAAATATAAAGCAATAATTCCAAATAAGATCAAAATTAAGTTTTTTAAAGATGAAAATGATTCATCTTTTGAGCTCTTTTCTTCATTCATAATAAAAAATTTGTATATTAAATAAAAAATTATTCCTAAGAAAAGTATTATTCCTTCAATCCTTGAAAGAAATGAATCATACAAAAAAAGTAAAAAAATAAATGATACAAAAATCATGATATTTAAATCATTTTTAAAAGCTTTACTTGAAATTGAAATATTAAATATTGTACAAGTCAATCCTATGATTAACCCAATATTAGCTATGTTTGATCCAATAATATTACCAATTGCAATTTCATCACTTCCAGAATACGTTGCAACTAATGTAACAACCAATTCAGGTAAAGAAGTTCCAAATGCAACAATTGTAAGGCCAATAACAAGTTTAGATATTCCTAATTTTTTAGCTAGTCTTGTAGATCCGGAAACAATAAAATCACCTCCTAAATATAGAAGGGTCATTCCAGAGAGCAAGCTAATAAAAATGATAAATGATTCCATTATAGCAAATTTGAAAAAATATAATCTTCAATTTCTTTGGTAACAAAATTAGTTATTGATAAATTTTTTTTTAATCTTTTATTTATTTCAGAAGATGAAATATCTAACATGGGAATATCAGCAACTATTATTTTTGTTGCAATATCTTTTGAAATTTTATCGATTTTAAATTTTGGCCTTGGTGCTACAACTATTTGACAACTATTTAAAATTGATTTATAATTCTTCCATTTATGAAAATCTAAAATCGAATCACTTCCTACAAGAAAAAAAATTTTCTTTTCATCAACATATTTTTTTTTCAATTCTATAATTGTATCAATAGTGTAAGTTATACCTTTTCTTTCAATATCTATCAAAGAAAATTCAAAAAAACTTTTATTTTTAATGATAATTTTTAACATGTTTATTCTATGGTAAACAGAGGATATATTTTCTAATTTATGAGGAGGTTTATATGATGGAATAAATATTACTTTATCAAAATCTCCCCATTCCATAATATATTCAGCTACGATTAAATGACCGATGTGAGGAGGATCAAAAGTTCCTCCAAAAAAACATGTTTTCATCAAAACCTAAGTACTTTTATTTAATTCAATTCTAGATATAATTAATTCAGCTTTATCATAAATAGAGCGATTCAAAAATTTTTCTTTGTTATCTTTAAAAAAAATACTCGCTTCTTCTTTCTTTCCCATAGTTATCATAGTTTCAATCATTAACAATCTAGCATTATCTGCTGACGAAGTATCAAAATAAATATCTAATAAATCATTTAAATAATTTAACGATGCCTCATATTCTTCAAGCTTAACATAAAGAACTGCAGTTTCATACATTTTCAAAGATAATTTATTTCTTAGATTTTTAATTTTACTTGATGCTTCAGAAGTATGCTTTGAATTTGGATAATCTTCAATAAATTCTTGATATTTTTGAATTGCTCTATTTGTTGCATCTTGTTGAAAATAAAATTTTGGTGAAGTTTTTTCATATGACTCACAAATTCTATATCTTGCTGTATTAACATTTGGGCTAAAAGACATTTGTCTAATTAGTTTATCATACTCAACTATTGCTGTCTCATATTCTTTATTTAAAAAGTAAGACTCAGCTAAATAAAACTGAGCATCATCGCCAATTTCTGTATGTTTCCCTCTTAAAAGAACATATTCAAAATGTTGTTGAGCTCTATAATATTTTTTTTTATTTATAAGATTCATCCCTTTGTTAAACCTTTCCTGGATGTCATCAATAGATAAATCAATTTGGTTAGTTGCACATCCAAAAAAAATTAAAAAAATAAAATAGATATATTTCAAACTTACCACCTATAGTTTATAACTAAACCTTTGTAATTATTATAAATCAATGAATTAATTTTAATATTAGAACTTATATTTCTTTCATTATTTTTTTTAATTAAAAAAATATCTATTGAACTAATAAAGTGATTAAACATTAGACCTGTTAACATATATGATGCAATACTATAAGCAGAATTTGATTCCTTTCTTTGATTTACATATTTACTTTTTTTTTCTGTCATAATTATTGTTTCTATAGAATTTCCAACTACTTTGTTTTTTTCCCACCAATTTTGAGAACCATCTAAATTAAATAAATCAGACCAACCAGCTACAAATTGATCATATTTACCAATATTTTCATAAAAGTCATGATCTTTAACAAGCTCTAATCCATCAATCCATCCATTTGAACATAAATCATCTGAACTAATCGTTGATTGTTGTCCAGAGAGAAAAATATTTAAATGATGAGTCCCTTCACATATCACATCACCATATTCTGGAGTTAGCATAGGCGTATTTATCCACCATCTTTCAAGATTCCAATTATCATCTGCAAACCTTTTAAAATTATTTTCTAATCTATTTGCTTTTTTATCATAATGAAGCCAAGAAGATATAAATAATAATTCCATAGATGAAAAAAATATCGCTTTTTTCTTTTTATTTAATTTCCAATATGCATATCCTGGAAAAATTAATGATAAAATTTGATTATTTATTTTATCATTTTTATCTATTCGAAAAGAGTCATTCATTTTAACACTATCAATTAATTTACCATGATAAGATGNATTATATTTAATTAAATTAGATTCAGTTTTTAATAGATCAAAAAAAATAAATATAATTAAAAATATATAAAGTATTCTCATAATCAAAATCCAAATAACAGAGAAAGATAAAATCTTAAATCATTTCCATAAACATATTCATCAATTTTAAATGAATTTAAACCTTTGTGAAACTCAAAACTTATAGCGGTTGGAAAATTATAATAAGAAAAACCTCCAACTCTTAATTCAACGCCATAAGAACCTTTAGTTTGAAAGTCATTTTTAATTGTCCAAGCATCACCTAATTGGTACATAAAACCTAAAAATATATTCTGAAGTGTAAAAGATGCAATATTTAAGTGATAATTTAGTACTAAAGGTAATCTCAATGATGTTGTTAATATAGCCATTTTATTTCCCTCAATTGAATAATAAGGGTAACCTTTTATACCAGGTCTTCCACCAGCAAAAAAATTGAAAAAAGAATCAATATTATCACTTGAAATATATCCTAATTGAATTTGATTTGAAAGTGTCCAATTTCTCATATGAGGTATTTTTAAAAATAGGGAACTTGATAATTCAGTTCTAAAAAAATTATATTTTTTAAAAACAGTATTTGTTAAAGATTCTTCTGGACTAAAAAAATTATTTCTTTCGTATTTAGAATCAAAAATTATATCAAAACCATTATTTGGGTTAATATTATAATTATAAGATGGAGTAAAACTTTTAATTTTGAAATTTGTTCCTAAATGAAAACCAGAGAAATAATCTATTCCTTGTTTTCCAAATAATTTTTCTCCAGGTATCCACCATAATTGATTTGTTCTATAATTTTGATATGAGGTATATAAATTCCAATTAGTTAATGAACCAATTGGTATTTTTATTCCATTTTCAATTTTAAACAGTCTATATTTAATATTTTGATCAATATCTATAACATCCCATAATTTTGACTTGTTATTTAAATGACGCGTCATAAAAAAAACCTCTGAGTAAAGAGTAGGATATAATGTATTTAATTCAAAAAATAGAGATAAATCTAAATCTGAAAATCTATTTATTGCAAAACTACCAGAAATATTTAATCTATTTAAAACTTCACTTGATTGAAAATAAAAACCTGGCATGAACATTCCATAATCAATTAATAATCTTGGTGATATGAACATTTTTGAAAATGAATCTTGGTATTTAGTTTTTATGGGTTTAATAAAATATTCTTTTTCCAATGAAGAATTATCATATAAATTTTCATTTTTTAAGAAATTATTTGGACTGTAGCCTACATCAGTTTCAGTTAATAATCTAATTGAGTCTAAATAAGCTATTCTATATCCTTGATCTTCATATAATGAAAAAAGAATTTCACCATTTACATTAATATCTGGCATAAATGCACCACCATTTACATTACTTATATATCCTTGATTAGATGCATCATCATTGGAATAATAAAGATTAAAAATACCAGAACGATCAGTAGAATAAATTAAATCACCCATTTCATTTGAACTAATATCTCTATCATCCCATAAATCAAAAGAAAAAATNTCACCAAAACTAGTATCAATTAAACTTAGTGCAGCAATATTNCTAAAATGNTTATTTGTATAATCAAACATAATTANATTNTTTTTTGANTTATAGGATAAAGTTGTNATTTGTTTACCATCACTAAAATTAGTNAACTGAGNNGATTGTTTATTTTTNAGATTAATTAAAAATATATTTTGAGTTCCATCATTAGTTGAAATATATGCTAATAAAGAATCTCCATCTAAGACNAAAGGAGAAAAAGCTCTAGCTGATTTTGTAAGTTGATTTTCTTTTTTTTCAANAAAATCATAAAAATAAATATCAAACCATCTTGAACCATATTTATCAGNTTTAGATTTCTTTGAGAAAAAAATCTTATNNCCTTCAGAACTCCATGATGGACGNGAGTAAACATTCTTTGAAATTGTTNTNTTAGAACTATCCTCAAATGANTATANAATTAAATTTGTTTGATTTAANAAATCATTNCCATCATTTGACAAATAAGCGAANTTTCTTTCAAAAGGGTGCCANTTNGGATANAAATTTCCACTACTATTTTTTTGNAAAATTTTACCATNTATTTTTTTTTCATTAATGGTGTTATTNACAGTTGAATATCTACTAAGTAAATTATTTTTATAATCTAAANAAATNGAATCCATNTTNATATTTGTNGAANTTTCAATAGCTTTTTTAATTGAATAATTATTTTTTTGAGATAAATTTTTTGAAATNGAAAATAAAATTTCTTCACCAAATTTATAAACTAAATAATGNGTGAAAGCATATCCAGTATTATAAATTAATTCATTTCCAATTCCAGTTTTTCCAAATGTATTCATTTGATTAATAGATAATAATCTATCATTTTTTACCAAGTCTCTTAACACCATATCCCTATGTGAATCCCATGTNTCAAATTTTGANTTTTTAAACATATATTGAGCTATTCCCTCNGCATACCAAGGAGGGACTGCTATTCCNGGCAATGGATATGACATAATTATATTTGGGAATCCATANAGAACNTCCTCTCTTTTTTCATTTTCATAAGAAATCATTTGAAAATATGCACTTGGNAATGTTGATTTATATTTCATNGAAGCACCCATTGAAATAATATGGGTAAATTCATGNGTTATCACGTTATTNAACCAGTTNTGGCTACCTCTCAAATTAAAATCTAANGGGGATGCCCAAATTTCAATTTTATTTTCATAAAAATAAGCAATTCCATTTGANTAATCATCAGTATCAATAAAAACAATTTCTGTNTTTTNNTCTGGAAAATATTTATATAAAGATGTTATAGTTTGATAAATGCTTTCTGCTATTCTAGAACCCTCCAAAGCAGTTCTNTCTAATCCATCATGGTAATGAATTCTAAAATTTAAAGTTTCAAANGTATTCCATTGTAANTCATTATGNTTNTATTTTNTTTGNGAANATGCANAAGTAAAAATNAAAAAAANTATTAAAAAAAAANTTTTCATGTTAAATAAAATTGTTAATTAATTAATTTATTATTGAAATGGGTATTATTTTGTTGTTTATTTTCCCATNAAGAATAACNTGAACNTTAGCAAAATAAACTCCACTTTCNATTNCAGAAACATTCCAATTAAATTCAGTTATTTGATTTTCAGATATTTGATTGATATCTATTTTTTCAATGAGTAATCCTGAAATATCAAAAATATTAATTGAAATTTNATCAGCTTTTTGAATTGNTAAACGAAATCTTGTNATACCNTTCANTACTGGATTAGGATAAACAAATGATTGATTCTTATNAAAATTTTCAANATTATCTNTTATNAAATTTTGATTTAAAATTTCAAAAATTCTTTCATTAATATAATTACCATGTNCCATGTTCCATTTATTTTGATCATTATCAAATTNNTTAAAACTAAAAATTTCANAATCAGTAANAATAGAATTTTTTCCCATAAATTTTCCAATCATGATAATTGAATTTGAGCTATCACTAGGAAAAGTTAATTCTACTTTACCATTGATATCTAAAATATTTATTTTTCCAAAAATATCTTTAACAATTATTTCAGGAAATTNATCATTAATTAAGTTTNATGAAAAAATATTACCAGTAAAATTACCTTTTATGGGNAATTCATTTTGAAGAGTTAGATTTTTNTTTAAAACATATAAGCTACCATCTTCTGATAANGATAAAAAATTGATATTCCCATCTAAATTTAAATCAATAACAGATAANGAATTAAATTTTATNTCTTCAAAATTTAAAAAAATATTTTCGTTAACCTCACTTTTAATTCCACCATCTCGAAGCAAATTNACAGTACCAAAANTATTATTTTTTGAGTCAANCCAATTAATTGTTTGAAACTCATCATATNTAGTTTNNTCTAAAACTANTTGATTAATTAAATCANTTGAAACATCAATTATTTTATCTTNATAATGTAATTGAATAATAGATGAATCNTTTTTTCCAGANATTCGTTCTGGTAAATAAGATAAATCAATTTTGTTAGACCACTTNNGNNTAAAAAAACCATTATATTCCATGACAACAATATTTAATTNATTTTTGTTNAAAAAAACAATTCCAAATTCAGGGTCATTATTAATNTTTGTNAATGTAGTTAAATATTTAGAATTANTATCAATTTCAAAAAANTTTTTAGGTAAAAATTTTTCTGCTGATGTCCACCAGATTGAATCTTTAACTCCAATAATTTCTTCTATATNATCATTATCAAAATCATAAGAAAAAATTAATTTATGATCGTAATTTTGAAATTCATCAATTAAATATNNATTTTTNAATTNAAACGACATNNTTCTATCTGGTTTTGAAAAATTNGNTAANGAGATATGAGANTCTGCTCCTAAATTTGAATTNGAATTAGGAAANCTCTCAGAATTAAAAAGAACAGAATCNATTTGCAANACTTGATTTGCAATAAAAAATTGACTGTTNTTTTGATACCAAAAATCTGACCAAAGCCCCAATGAAGGATCNGCAAAAAGAAATTGTGANTCAAANCCAATATCTTGTGCTCCATCTGCTTCNTCTAAATCAATTCCNTTTTTAAAAATATTATTATTNANTGAATTAAANTTAAATTNATCTTTAAAAATTATTTTTTCATCAATATGCCATATCAAAATTCCTGAACCNGGCAANCCNTAATCATAATTAGGNACTTTNNTTACTACTTTTGTAAANTTATCTCTAATAATTNCNGAAGAATCAAAAATTATTTCAAAATATGTTCTAGAATTTTGTTCANAAAATTCTTTTANTACTAANGAGTCAATATCAACATNTTTTTTTATCCAATTATTTCTATTTTCNATNANANAATATTCATTTTTTGAAATATTAATTTTTAAAATTTCACTTGATGCTGAATCTCTTGAAATAATTTGATGAAAATNAGATGGATTTATTTCTTTAGGATTTTCCCAACCNGCCCATATCCTTGTAAATGGNTTGGGAGGNGCAGGAATCAAACCTCTTCCATTATTTGANCCTTGATCCATAAGTCCAAAAACACCAATAGAAGATTTTTCATTTTCAAAATCATATAATGNTGGTAATCCTATNGCTAATCCTACCATAAATGCAAATGTACCTGTTAAACCAAATTGATAATCACAAGGCTTGTCAACACCAAAAAAAATTTCTTCAGAAATATCATATAATAGATGATTTTGAGATTCAGGTAAAATAATTCCTGAAAATATAGATAAATCATTATTTAACTTTATTTGGTTGATGCCAAGCTGATTATATAAAAAATCAGAATCAATATAAGAAGATGGAATATCAGACGGTGTTGGGTCAATAAATGGTAATGAAAAATCTTGTCCAATTCCAGCATGAAAAATTACAATAAGATCATAATTATCAAAATTTATACTATCTTGTTCAAAAGCTTTTATTATACTTTCTTGAAAAAGTTTTGCAACTCCTAAATCTTGATTTATAGTATCATCATAAGGATAATAACTAGCTATAGTAGAATCAAGCTGGTAACTTTTATTATTTTCTAATGGATATATTTCAGAATTCAATAAATCAATTTCAAATTGATTTTTTGAGATTGAATAAAAATAATTATTTAATGCATTTAATTGTGACTTAAAATAATCACGATTGTGTGGTGGAGGATCAATCGTATAATCACCACATTTATTATCTTCTATATCATATAAAAAATTACCGTTTCCAGTGGAAAAAACATCATTATCTTCAAGAAAACTAACTCTTATCCCTAAAATAGATACAGATGATTTCTCATGTATTAATTGAGCGTTTGTTATATTTAAAAAAACAAACAATAAAATAAAAAACCAATTCATAATAACTGTATTTTAAAAAGGTGTTTTATTAAATGATTAAAATTCAATATTCAGAGAAAATCTCATGGTATTTGTTAATGGATGACCTGGTTCTCCAAGAGTAAATCCAGCATCAAAACCATAACCGGAAAATCTTAAACCAACTCCAAAAGTGGGATTATGAATTTTACCTACTTTATCATAATAATATCCAGCTCTTAATGCAAAATAACTAGAATACCAATATTCAGCACCAAAATTAAAAACTAATTCATCAAGTTCGCTTGATATTGTTCTTTGATCTCCAGTTCCAACCTCTAAGTCTCCAGCATCATTGTATTTACCATAACCAGCTTCATCCCACTCAACATTAGTAGCAATGAAATTTCCACTTTCAGAATCTAAAGTATAACCACCAATTTTTCCATCGGGAACACCATTTCTTCCAGGACGATCTAAATCTCCACCTAATAACCAATCATCGAACCATGAAGTAAAAATACCCAAATAAATTGGGTCTGAATGAGCTTTTTCAATTCTTCCTTTTTTATTATAATCACCACTAGGACCAATTAAATTACCACTTTTATCATAATTTCCAACTATACCATCATTATCCCAATCCATATCTGGNTATGATGAAACAAGTAATTTATCAAAATCCATTACAAANCTTAGCTTATTNTATTCAGACTTNACTAAATCATATTTTAAACCAAAAGAAAAATTAGTNGGCATAGGATCTGCTTGAGCTTCATCAATAAANGCAACTTTAGGTCCAATATTTGTAATNGTTGCACCAATATCTAATTTATTTGANATAAAATTCTTTTGTAAAAATGCTAAATCAAAAGCAAANTCNGTAGTAACNCCTTTACCTTCCTCTGCNCCAGCACCAATTTCAGCNANTTTTTGATGAATNATNTTTATATTTAATCCAACTGCTGCATCTTTGGAAATAAAAGTNCCATATGAACCAGCTAAAGCAAACATAAAACTATTAAAAGTNCCTAAATTTTCACCTTGNTCATCAGTTCTTTGTTGTTCACCAAGATTTAAAAAAATCATATGNCCCCCNAGTGTTCCAAGGGATGGTACATTATGNCTAAAAGCAAGAAATTCATAATACATATCAGATACTAATCCAGGTAACCAGTTTACNTGCATTAAAGCTGCTTCAGAGCCNTCTAAAAAAGCAAGNCCTGCAGGATTCCAATAACTTGCATATGCATCATTAGCAACTCCAACTTGTGCCTCCCCCATACCACCGGCTCTTGCACCTGGAGATATAAGTAAAAATAAAGCACCTGCTTCACTTCCAGCAGATACAACACCGGGTGAACTTATTATAAAGAAACTTATTANCAATACTTTTAATTTTTTTTGAATTTTATTTAACATACTATTGCTTTTCTAAATTTATTAATTAATTAAGCTCCTAATATAAGGATTAAAACTTACATGCCAAAATTTTGAAATATTATAAAAATATCAAAGATAATAATGGAATATAGGTAATTGCAAGTACTGTAAAAAGAAGAATTATAAAAAATGGTAATACGGATTTATATATATCAGTCATATCTTTTTCAAATCGATATGCAGATAAAAACAAATTCATTCCCACTGGTGGTGTTAAATAACCTAATTCAAGATTTGCGATGAATATTACAGCTAAATGAATAGGATCAACTTCAAAATAATTTGCCATTGGCTTTATTAAGGGTACTAAGACTATAATTGCTGAAAAAATATCCATTAAACATCCTGCTAGCAATAACAAAATATTTAATGCAAAAAGAAATACATATTTACTTTGAATGTTTTCTCTAACCCAATCTAAAGCAAGAATTGGTATTTGAGCATCAACTAAATAACTTGTAAACCCCATTGCAACACCTAGTATAATTAAAACACCCCCTACAAGAGTAGCACAATCAATTATAACTTTGGGAAGTTCCTTTAAATTAAGATCCTTATAAACAAACATTTCTACTAACAAAACATAAACAACTGTAAACGCAGATACTTCAACTAGTGTAGTAAATCCTCCAAAAATTCCAATTAAAATAAAGATTGGAATAAATACCTCCCATTTAGCGTCCCATAAAGCTTTAAACGCATCCTTATAATTAAATTTTTGTCTAGTTACTTTTGCAATAAAACCTTGCCTAATACCCCAAATCGATACCATTATTATTAATAATAAACCTGGAATTATACCTCCAATAAAAATTTGATTAATAGGTACCCCTGCAGTAACTCCATATATGATTACTGCTAAGCTTGGTGGAAAAAGTAAACCAAGTGATCCAGATACAGTGATAAGTCCTGATGAAAAATCCTTTGGATAATTTTCTGCAATTAACATTGGTAACAACAGTCCACCCAAAGCCAATATTGTAACACCTGAGCCACCAGTTAAAGCTGTAAAAAAACCACAAACTAAAGTTACTACAACTGGAGTACCACCAGGAATCCAACTAAACCANGATTTAAAAACTTCAATTAATCTTTTTGAAGCTCCGCCATTTGCTAATAAATATCCTGACAAAGTAAACAATGGAATTGTTGGTAATGTTGGTGACACAACAATTCGATACATTTCTGTTGGTATAGCAGCAATTGGAACACTATCAAACCAAAAAAAGAGTAATGCTAAACCACCAAGCCCTACAAATATTGGTGCTCCTAGAATAATAGAGCTTAATAATAAAATTAAATTAAACCATAAAATAAAATTGTTCCTATAATCAAAATTCAAATAATTTACAGTTATGTATATAAGGCTTAAAAAAAATCCAATTGAAGATAAAATTTTGAAATTTTGTTTAAAATTAAATGGTTTCAACAATTCAAAAAATATAAATAAAAAACCAATTGGCATTATTGATTGTACAAACCATATTGGAATCCCAATTAAATTGTCAGTTCCATATTCAAATTCTACCTTCACTAATAAAAAACTTGATAAAGCTAAAAANAAAGTGACTAATANAGTAATAATTCTNGAANATAAAAATTTNAAATTAAAATTNATTTTAGTTTCAACTTCAATTGGATTAAGTAANGATAATAATTTATTTTCTCGAGTNGCAATAATTGCTCCAACAAATGCAATCCAAAGTGTTAANTTTTGAACAATTAATGTTGTAGCAGAAATACCATTAATACCAANNAATCTAGAAAAAACCATAAANGNAGGNAAAAAAGCCATCAACAATAATATTACAATAGCTAGAGAATNTTCTAAAGTTTTAATAAAATTTTTAATGNTTTGCAATNNTCTCTTTAATAATTATTCANGTTTTTAAAAAAACAATAAATCTATTCTACTTTTTAGCCATTGAGCTCTTTCTTGAGCAAGAATATTAGATAATCTTTGATTAGGATATTTNTCAGTATCNTATGTCAAAACTTGATTGATTAGTTTTAAAAACTCCGTTTTATTTTGATTTTTAAGAGAAATTGATTCGGCATANGATAAATATAATGAAGCTCNAGAACCATTAGCTAANTCAATTGCTTTTTCATAAGACTNAATAGCAATTTCATCAGAGATNTCAGGTCTNGCGAGATCNTANGAAAATTTTNCATCNTAAAAGGAACCATTTTCATAATTTTCATTAATTTGTATCCCNCTATCAATTAAAAGTCCAATTTTNGGTAATTCTGCNAGCATTTTTGGGTCATCNTGAGAAATTGAAATTAGTAAAGCCCATGAAGCAGCNAGCCAATAAATTTCATCTANNTCATCTTTATCAAGATCAAGCAAATATTTTTCATNATNTTTAGAAAAATTAGANAAAAAATCTTTNTGTTTTGTTTCAATTGCNTCNATTGCATACTNTNTNGCCCTAAATAATAATTTTTTACCNCTTTGNGTCAAAATTCTTGATTTTTTAAAATCTTCATCTANTANATATTCTGCATCTTTTAGAATAAACGCATATGANTANACCGTTAAAACCTGACTNGCTGAAATTAATAANCCTGAANTATTAGGNGATTGTTGAATCAATAATTCAATCANTTTAATATTTGTTGGTAGAGATTCTCTTACTAACTCTGGNTCNTTCTCAGTTAAATATATTGANGACACNCCATTNGTTGATGAGTTAAGTAAATTATTAATAACAATTTGTTTAACAGAACAGCCTGTGAANTAANATGAAAAAAAAAGAAANAAANAAATTTTTAAAATTTTAATATTAAACATAAAGTGGGAAATCTGAACATNTTTCCTTTACTTCTTNANAAACCTGAGTANTTTTATTTTCATTATCTGGNTCAGATAAAATANAATCNATCAAATCTACAATTTTTTCCATTTCGTTAANNCCCATACCTCGAGTNGTCATTGCAGCNGTACCTATTCTNATTCCACTAGTTATAAATGGACTTTTNTTATCATATGGAACCATATTTTTATTTACTGTAATTCCTGCTTTTTCNAAACAAATTTCAGCTTTTTTTCCAGATATATTCTTATTAGTCAANTCTATTAAAATAACATGNGTATCTGTTCCATCAGTAATTAATTTATAATTNTTNTNTATCAATTTTTGNGCCATATGTTTTGCATTNTTAACTATATTTTCAGCATATANTTTAAAATCTGAATTTAACGCCTCTCTAAATGCAATTGCTTTAGCAGCAATTACATGCATTAAAGGACCACCTTGAATTCCTGGCATTACGTTAGCATCAATAATTTCTGATATTTTTTTTACTCTTCCAGATTTTGGAGCAACAATATTCCACTTATTTTCCCAATCTGTTCCAATTAAAATTATACCNCCTCGTGGTCCTCTTAAGGTTTTGTGAGTTGTTGATGTAGCTATGTGACAATGTGGCCATGGACTTGGATGTAATTTTGCAGCAACTAATCCAGATGGATGTGCAATATCAGCCATCAAATATGAACCTACTTTATCAGCAATTTCTCGAAATTTCTCAAACTCTACAAATCTTGGATATGCACTNCCACCACAAATNATTAATTTAGGCAATGTTTTCTTTGCTAAGTCTAAAAGTTTATTAAAATCAACCCTTCCNGTATCTTTTTCAACTTGATAAAAAACTGAGTTATATATTTTACCAGAATAATTTACATTACTTCCNTGAGTAAGATGGCCTCCGTGAGCNAAATCTAATCCTAAAATTGTATCTCCAGGTTTTAAAAAAGATAAAAAAACAGCACTATTAGCTTGTGATCCTGANTGAGGTTGAACATTTATATGTTCACAAGAAAATAATTTCTTACCTCTTTNAATAGCTAAATTTTCAGCTTTATCAACCCACTCACAACCACCATAATATCTTTTTCCAGGGTATCCCTCNGCATATTTATTAGTTAAAATACTACCNACGACTTCTAAAATATCTCTACTAACAAAATTTTCAGATGCAATTAATTCTAATTGTTCATTTTGTCTTTTTAATTCATTATCAACAAACGAAAAAATATCAGGGTCATTTTGTTTTATAGAATTTATTTTAGGTACTTTTATANTCATGAAAATTAATTTTATTTACCAATCTAATTCTTTTTTAATTGACTCAGAAATCCATGAATAACANTCATCTTTAACAGCTATNGAACCTTTTCTTTTAACATTATCATCTAACATAAACCAATCTGCTTTACCAAAGACTAAATCGTCTGCATTATCTTCTAGATATTTTCTATCTCTTATATTTCTTCTATATCCATTNCCCTCAGCTATTTTAAAATATTTTAAAGCTAAAGCACTTACTACTTTNTCATTAACATTAGGTAAATTTGANCTGCACTCATTAAAAGCAGAATAATATACATCTCCCTTACTAGCATAAGTTTGACCATTNTCTGGCGCTATTTTAATTGCTGACTCAGACCAATATAAAGCTTTCTCAAAATTAAATAATGAAATATTGATTTTTACAATTTCAATNGCAGTTTTAAAATCTCTATTATCTATGTCAAATAGATTTTCATAAGCATTAGAAGCTAAATTTAAATTATCAANCGAGAANTGAGCATTAGCTANTTTTTGAAGAACTANTTTAATTGAAACTGAACTTGTAGACTTNCCAGATTCATATAATTCTTCAAGCACCTCAATTGCTTCATCAGTTCTATTATCATCAATCAATTGATCTGATAAATCAATTCCAAAAGAGATATTTTCTGGATTNTCTTGAAATCTTTTTCTGTAAACATCAATTGGATCTCGACCAGTGTTTTNATAAGCAATTGCTANATCACCTTGTGCATTTTTATTATTTTCATCAATCTCAAGAATCCTATTTAATGTAAAAATTTGATCTTCATATCTTTCTGNCTCCATATAAAGTTCATTTAAAGAATTCAATGATTCTATATCTCCAGGCACAAGATCAATCAAATTTTCATACTCGAAAATTTCTTTATCTTTATCACCCAGCTTTTTATAGGCAAAAGCTAATCTTTTTCTCAAGTTNATATTATCAGGCAACCTTTTAAGACCTTGCAACAGAACATACTCGGAACTATCAAATTTCGCCATATTTTCAAAAGCAATTGCCCAATATTGAAACACCTCTTCTTCATTTCCTTTATCACAATTCAAATTAACTAAATCACCATAAACTCGAGAGGTTGACTCCCAATCCTTATTTTTATAATATTCAGCTGCACTACTCAATAATCTTAAACATTGCATTTCACTGACTGGCTCTATNGATTGACTAGTTTCTTCAAGTGTCGATGCTGGAGGTGCGCATGAAAATACCAAATAACATAANAATAGAAAAGTTTGATTGTAAANTTTTACTTTTAAAAAAAATTTTTCCATAAAATTATCTCCTTTTACCTTTGATTAACCAAAGATCCCCAATTAACATACCAATTGAAAACTGACTTAAAAGCTCATCATTTTGATTTATTCCATTTCTTTTTGAAAAACGAAAACCAATATCAATTTGATTATCACTTATTCCAAATGGNAAACCAATTCCAAATGAAAAACCAGTTTCGTTTATATTCGTTTCTGGAAGGCGAATGTAATGACCCATAGTAAAAAATCCAACACGATACTGTATTCTNTCAANAAAATCTCTTGAATTAGTTTTTTTCATTCTTTGAACACTTAGACTTAATCTATTACTTGATTTAATTTCATGTTCAAATATATTTGAATACATTGGCTTATTTGATGNAAATTTTATATTNGAAAATTCAGAAGATATAAATATCGAGGATGCNAAATTATANAAAAAACCAATTCTCAAATTTGACGGTAGAATAAAACTAGAATCTGCGGAATTAATTTNTCCNATNAATTCATAATCATTTTTTTGAGTNATATATTTTTTNCCGATTGGAAAATTATAGGCTGAAAAAAAATANAAATCNCGNNTATTAAAAGNNTTTTTTAATTTATAAAATAATGAAANCATTGTTGATTTATAACCAATCATNTGATTAAAATTAAATTNNTTTGTNGAAACGAAAGANGTTCTCTCTTCATTATANGTACCAAATAAAAANTCAATTTGNGATGCNATTGTATGTTTTTCAGAAATTTTNAAACTTAANGAATTAAAAAAAGAACTTATNCCNCCANTACCTGAATANGNTCTACTTAAAGTATATANTTCATTATCAAAATTTATATTTTCTTTTGTAGAAAAAATTTTAAAATCTTTTCTTGAATATGGTCTAATTCCTAAACCAAAACCATATTTNTTTCTAATAGGAACTAAAAAACTNATACCTGANAAAAAACTTTTGAATAAATTATAATTTTNTGAATTAACATAATTAGAATTAAAATTTACNGATAAATATGTAAANTTTAANTCTGTCCAAGTTGTAGGATTATNNAAAGAAAAAGAATTATTTCCNGANGGNATTAAACCTGTTGATGACAANCCTAAACTAGATGCATCAGGNCTATNAATTATTGTTCCATGACCAAGACTATTTAATGGAGATTGNGAAACNAGAATANTTAANTNNAAAAATAAAATTAATAATAAANGTTTAATTNTTTTCATAAAATATNTCTAAATGAANATTATCATTTGAATTTGAATTNTTCTTAAAAACCACAATGTCAAATAAAGAATTAGAATTAATTATATCAATTTTTAAACCAGNATTAACTAATATATTTCCATTTATTAATCTTTGACTAATAATTGATTGAATATAATTTGTTATATCTAAGCTTAATNTAGAATTTTCGATTGAAGATACTAATGATTGAGAAAATATATTTGAAATTGAATTATATGGATCNTNCATCATAACTTCACCCCAATTCCAATNGATTACAGAATCTTCAAGAGAAAAGGCTTGAAAATTTATTGTTAAACTATCTAAAGCTATTAAAGTATCAATTTCAATATTAAGATTTGCTTTTATAATTGATGCTGTATTAGGTAATGCTAAATTTTCAAACGTAGGTTTAATTATTGTATTCAATCCTGCGNCAATACTCAAATAATTNAAATTAGAATCTNAAAATTCTTCATTTAACTTNGGATATTCAAAAATTGTTACATCTGAAAATGCATCAATCACNAAACTTGAGTCATANGATGTATCAGAATCTGATGAAGTAAAAAGATTTAAAAAGGGTTTNTTTGAGANATCATTAGAAGAATAGAAAGATAAAATTTCATCTTCATTATANAATTCCTCCAAGATAAATAATGGTTTAAATGTTGAGTCACTAAGCATTGNNATAAAATTAGANTCTAANTTNAAAACCAAATCANNTAATCCGTTAGAATCAATTTCAACATTTGAATTAATTTTATAATATGCATCATTTAACCAGGAAATATTATCATAATTTGTAGTGAGTTCATCATATTCGATCGGTTTTTCAATAAATCCTAGAGATAAATCTTCAGATTGTAAATAATCAAGATTTTGATTATTTAAAAATTTAATTTTTATTACTGCACTATCTATTTTCATATTTAAAATTTTATGTTGATGATAATCTTTGAATTCGATAAATGTAGTTAAATTTTTAAATAAACCTTTATTACCTACCGATATTATTTCATTATTACCAATTGATGGAGTTATCTGATATGTCGAAAATTTCATTTCATTAGAAGAAACAACAGAAAGTTCATCAATATTTAATATATCCTCAGAAATAAAAGATTTATTTTCGCAGGAAATAGTTATCAGAAAAATTATAATATAAAATCTATTTAAAAAAAAATTATTCAAATGTTTCTTTAATTAGATCATTAATTTGATCTGATATAATTTCACATGATTCTTCATCTTCATTATTAAGATCAATGATGTGAAACTTATTTTTAATTTTATTATGAAATTTTTTATTTTTAATTATTTCTTTAGAAATATTTTTATTTTTGCTATCAATAGCTATTACTTGGTCAGCAAAATAAGATCCTACCATAATTGAGTTAATCTCATCACCTTTAAAATCTTCTGGTAAAGTTACACCTAGTTCAGAGTATAATGATGATGGCACATTATTATAATCATCAAGATTATGAATAATTTGAATAGTTTTTATATTTTTATAAAAGTCTTGATTTGAAAAAAGTTGTTCATATACTATTGGTACAAATGATGAATGCCAATCGTTACAAATTATTAAATTAGGAGACCAAAAAAGATTAACTAACATTTCTAGTGACATTTTTGAAAAAAATCCAAATCTATCACCATTATCTGGAAGTGGTCTTCCATTTTTAGCTTTATAAAGTAAAGGAGTAAGGGGTTGAAAAAAATTTTCATGTTCCATAAAATATACCTGAACTCTAGTTTTAGGAATAAAAGCTGATTTTGCTGAAGCAACTTCAAAACCCTCTCCAATTTTTGTATTAATCTCTCTTAATCTAATCACTTCTCTTAATGTGTATTTTCTCTCACTAATAAAACCATATTTCGGTGATGTTAGCCTAATATCATGATTATTTTTTTGCAAATTGATGGGTACAAACTTTGAAAACATTGANAAAAAAGAAGTATTTGAAAAAGGAAAAATNTCAGGTGTTAAAAAATAAATCTTCATTATTGTGTCTCCAAAAAATTATAATTGACGAAGATATTGTTGAGCTCTTTTATAATATTCGCTTCCAGGATAATGATTTATAAGTTTTTCAAATTCTAATCTCGCTCTTGAATAATTACCTATTTTTTGAAAACATATTCCTAGTTTTAACTGNGCATCATCCCATTTATCTTCTTCTNTAAATTGAAAAACTTTTTCAAATTCAACNATAGCTCTTTTATAATTTTTTAAAGCATAATATGATTCACCTAACCAAAATTGACTATTATCAGATAATTTATGATTAGGATTATTNANAACCAAAGAAGCAAAACTTTGAATAGCTTCATTGTACTTTCCATCATTATAAAAACTTAAAGCATCAATATAATTTGATTTATAGTCATCATTATATTTATCAGAGCTAATACTTTCAGGCTCAACTTTTAAATCATAGAGTTCATTAAAACTTCTTGTTAAAGTAATTATCTTATTTTCAATCATCATTAATTGTTGAAGTAATTGAAAATTAATACTATCAGTATAGGTGGCCTTGCTTTCAAGCATTCTAATTGTATTTTGCAAGGTATTAATTCGATTTATAAGTAAAATACTTGTACTATCAGATTGGGCTTTAGATTTTACCATACTTTGCATTGCATTTTGCATGTCAGGAATAACTATTCCCATCAATTGATTGATTTGGTTTTCTAAATTAGCTATTCTATTTTGTTCTGATTCTGAACTACTTTGACATAAAAGAGTATTAAGAATACCTAAAAGAAAAAAGGTTGTAAGAAATATTTTAAAGTTTTTCATCGAAAAATTTGTTTAAAGTAATACTTAAATTTAATTCTATTTCATTATAATCCCAATTCCTTTAAAATTAATTAAAAATTATTTTTCTTCAACTGCCATATTCATTGCCAAGCCTAACATTGCATAACATGAAACTAAAAAAGTACCACCATAACTTAAAAAAGGTAATGGCAAACCTTTTACAGGCAATAAATTAACTGTCATTCCGATATTAACAAAAACATGGCACATAAAAATTACTGCTATTCCAAATAAAACTAAACTTGGAAATCTATCAGAAATTTTGAAAGATTTTTGAACCATATCTAAAATTAAAATAGAAAATAAAATCAATATTATTGAAACAACTAAAAAACCAAACTCTTCTCCAATTACAGAAAAAATAAAATCGGTTTCTTGTTCAGGTAAGAATTTAAGATGAGTTTGAGTTCCATTTCCGAAACCTTTACCCCAAAAACCTCCAGATCCAATTGCTGTTTGTGATTGAATAACTTGATAAGCAGCCCCAAGTGGGTCTTTTGAAACATCTAAAAAAACTAAAATTCTTCCTTGTTGATAAGAAGATAAGCTATTCCAAATTATGGGACTTAAAAGTCCCAAAAAAATATTTCCAAAAAAAACACCTAAGCTAACTATTAAACTTTTTTTATATAAATATAAAATTGTTGCTAATAAGCCTATCCAAATAGTAAAGCTAAAAATATGAAAAGCTGTTAAAATACTTAAAATTGGAGCTAAAATAAATATAATATGGAAAGTATCAACTCCAACCCAAAACAATAGAGGAATTAATGGTGCTAAAACTATAATTGCTGAACCTAAATCTGGTTGCTTTGCAATAACAAAAAAAGGTATCAGCATAAATATAATAGGGTAAATTATTGTGGTTATTCTTTGTAACTTTAATTTTTGATCAGATAAATATCTTGATAAGCCTAACACAGCAACCCACTTCATTATTTCTGCAGGCTGAAACCTTAAATAACCTAGAGATATCCACCTATTCGTTCCTGCAATTGGATCAAAAAAATAAGGAACAAATAATAAAACAAATATTACAAACAATGATAAATAAGAATGATCATGAATGGTTTTTATTGGAAGATAAAAAAATAAAATAAAAACACTAATAGCTGGTAAAAACCAAAATAAAAATTTCGTAAATCTCGATGAAAAACTGAAAACAACCTCATCTTGAGAAATACTATAAAGTGCTATTAGACCAAAAATATTTAAAATCGATGATATAATTAACCAGTATTTTGGGGCTTTAATTATTTTATTTTTAAACTTCAAAATTATATAAAATTAAAATTTTTTAAAATATTCTCTAATTAATTTTGATGAAATTGGAGCAGCTACTGAACCACCTGTTCCACTATTTTCAACAATTACAGATATAGATATATTTCTATTATTTTTTTCTGCAAAACCCACAAACCATGCATGAGGATCTCCATGAGCATTTTCAGCAGTNCCAGTTTTCCCATAAGATTTAATNTTTNATTTNATTAAACTTGGATCATATGCTGTNCCTTTCTTTTCATTNACNACATCAAACATTGTTTTATGTAAANAAGCCCAAGTAGATTNTTTTAGTTNAATTNTATTNAATGAATTATNTTTTTTTTCTTCATTTACTATTTGAGGGTGAATATAATTTCCTTTCGAAGCCAATACTGATGCAAACATAGCCATTTGTAAAGGAGTTACTAATAAATCACCCTGACCAATAGATAAATGTAATAATGAACCACCAGCCCACCCCCACCTACCATATTTTTGATTCATATAATCTCTGTTTGCGACTAAACCTTTACTTTCAGNAGGGAAATCAATATTTGTAGATTTTCCAAACATAAATTTNTTGGCATAATTTGACCANAAATCAATACTTACTTTTTGAGCTAACTCATAAAAATATATATTACATGATTGAATTATTGCAGATGATAAATTTAAATTTCCATGTCCGGTTTCCATCCAACANCCAAATTCTCTATCACCAAATTNATATTTTCCAGAACANAAAAACTTTTTTTCNACGTCAATTAGATTATTTTCAAGTGCAATAATTACNGTTAANAATTTAAATGATGAACCNGGAGGATATACTCCTTGAAGTGCTCTATTAAATAAAGGTCTAGATGAATCTTGTGAATAACNATTCCAAATTTCANAATCCATNCCAGCTGANAAATCTTCAAGTGAAAAATCTGGTTTACTNACTAAAGAAAGTACTTTACCAGTCTTGGAATCAATAATAACAATTGCTCCCTTTTGACCATCTAATAAATTTTCTGCCCTAGATTGTAAATCATAATCAATATTTAAATAAATATCCTGTCCTGGAGTTGATAGAACTGGTTGTCTATCAATCAAAATCCCAACATCTCTCCCTAAAGCATCAACTTGATGATAATTAATACCTTTCTTCCCTTTTAATTTTTTTTCATAATACTTTTCAATTCCCTGAAAACCAATATAATCTCCATTTGAATAAATATCTTTACCCAATTGTTTTAATTCAGATGAATTGATTTCTCTTAGATATCCTAAAGTATGTGAGAGATTTATTTTTTCTTTGTTTGGATAATATCTTATTGGAAAATTTGAATAGAAAACTCCAGGAAGTTCATATCTATGCTCTTCAATTAAACTTAAACCCTCAATCGATACATTTTTTGCAACCAAAGTGGGTAAATATTTACCTTGATAATATTTTTTTAAATTTTTCAGAATAATATCTTTATCTTTATTAAGATATTCGGATAATTTTTTAATTTCTAAATCTTGATCAATCAACTCATCTTTAATTAATGAAACACTATATATAGATTTATTTGAAGCGATTATTTTTCCATCACTTGTAAAAATATTACCTCTTGGTGCAGGAGTTGAAACTGCCCTTATTCTATTCGCATCAGCTAAAATTTGATATTTTTCATATCTTAGAATTTGAATTTGAAAAAATTTTGCAAATAAAATTAAAAATAAGATTGATATTATAAAAAATGATACATCTCTTTTAAAATTATTTTGATATATTTTAGTCTTAAGCAAATTATCTATCTTCTATATTATCTAACGAATTTATTGGTTTTATATAATTTAAAATGAACAAAAATACCAAGGAGTATATAAAAGCATAAAAATAAATATTTAAAAATAAATATTTATTTTCGTTGAAAATATTTTGATTTATTACATAAAAAAATATAAAAAAATTTATTCCAAGAATAAATAAAATATAACCGAAGTAAAAAATGGGATTAATTTTTTTAAACTTACCACTCAAACTTCCAAATAAAAACCCGGAAATGGTCTTTGTAAGTGCACTTAAGCCAAAAAAAATTGAACCCGTAATAAAGTCCTCTAAAATTCCAAGTAAAAATCCAGATAAAAGACCTTTTAATCTACCATGAATTAAAGAAATGTATAAAATATACAAAATAAGAAAATCAGGTCTAATATTNTTAATAGTTATAATATCAAAAATTAGTAATTCTAAAAATAAAATTATTAAACCAAAAAATATTATTTTTAAAAAATTATACATTCATTCTTTATTCTTTAATAACAAAAACATACTCTAGGTTAGAAAAATCTGTAAAACTCTCAACTAAAATAATTTTATCAATAAAATTAGGTTCATCTATAATTTTAACAACCTTCCCAACAAAAAGATTTGAAGGAAAAATATCACTAAATCCTGATGTAAGAACCCTTTCATTAATACTTACATTTGTTGTTTTAGGAATCTCCCAAATTTCAAATAAGTTATCTTGTTTGTATCTCAAAATTCCAATAGAACCAGAACTTTCCAATCTTACACTTAACCTAAAATTATAATCGGTCATTAATTGCACAGTAGAAGTTTCAGAATATGAATTGATTGTTTTACCAACAACACCATTTAAATCGATAACAGGTAAATTGGGAATAATATTATTATTTGATCCTAAATCAATATTTATAGAATTTAAAAAAGGTGAGATTCCAAAATTTATTACTTTTGATGTTAAAAGAGATAAACTGGAATTTTCTTTATATTGAAGTAATGATTTTAACCTTGAATTTTCAAAGATCAAATGCTCTAATTTTGAATTTCTTAAATTAATATCAACGATTTGTTCATTTAATAATTTATTTTTTTGTTTAAGGTATAAAATATCATTAAAAAATGTTTTGGGTAAATTTATATAATAATTAATAAATCCAAATTTTGATTTAATTGTTTGAATATTTTCAGATTTATTGTTTGTTAAAATTAAAAGAGATAAAATTATGGCAATAAAAAATGTAGCATAATCACGATTATCAATAATATAACTGACAATCTTTNGCATTAAATTTTACATNAGCACATCAGTGTACTTTTTAATATTCATTAAAACAGTTCCGGTTCCTCTTACAACATCAGTTAAAGGTCTTTCTGACATGTTAGCAGGNAAATTTGTTCTTTCTCTAATATTTTGATCNAANCCTTTTANCATAGANCCACCACCAGTTAGAACAATTCCTCTATTCAAAATATCAACTGCAAGCTCTGGTGGAGTATTTTCTANAGCTCGCTTNATAGCATCAACAATTTGAGTTACAGATTCTTTTAGAGCTTGTCTAATTTCATCAGCAGAAACCTCAACAGTCTTTGGGATTCCAGANACCATATCTCTTCCTTTTACCTGTATTGGCGATTGTTCCATTCTCATTGCAGTGCCAACTTCCACTTTAATTTTCTCAGAGGTAGGTAAACCTATTTCTAATTTATGCTCATTTCTAAACCATTTCACAATATCTGAATCCATTTCTCTACCAGCAACTTTAATAGCCTCTTTTGTAACTACTCCATTAAGAGCAATAACTGCTATTTCAGATGTTCCACCTCCAATATCTACAATCATATTACCAACAGGTTTTGATATATCAATTCCAATTCCAATGGCTGCTGCAACAGGCTCATCTANCAAATAAATTTCTNTTGCATTAGCTCTTTCAGCAGAATCTCTNACAGCTTTTCTTTCTACTTCAGTCACACCACTAGGAACACAAATTACCATTTTAAATCTGGCAATAGGACTAAAATTGATTTTTTTTACAAANCCTTGTATCATTCCATCTGTTGCCTCAAAATCAGCAATNACTCCATCTCTTAGTGGAAAAANAGTTTCAATATCTCTATGAGTTTTTCCNACCATTGCGCTAGCTTCTTCTCCAACTGCTATTACATTACCATTATTAATGTTTCNTGCAATAATAGATGGTTCATTTACNATTACACCTTTNGATTTAACCCAAATNANTGTGTTNGCTGTACCTAAATCCATAGCCATTTCGCCTGAGACCCAATTATTTGGTTGNAAATTATTTGATAATAAATTCATAGTTTTTTTNAATTAAATAATTTTACCTCGAATAAAAACCGCATACATAACTTAAATATATCTTATATTTAAACCAATATTAGAATATTAAAAATTAAATCAATTNNNAAATATTAATTTTAATAAAAATGTCAAATAAAAAANTTACTNTTTATCACAATCCAAANTGTAAAACTAGNAGAGATGTTTTAGAAGTTTTAAAAANNAATNATTTTAATATTCAAATAATCAANTANATCAANAATCCTTTAAATCACAAAGANTTAAATTTATTAATAAAAAAATTATNTATNAGACCTAAAGAAGTTATNAGAAAAAGAGAANCNATNTTCAAAGAATTAAAGTTAGTTGATTTTTTNAATNATGATGAATACCTTATTAATAAAATGGTNGAATTTCCAAAATTAATAGAAAGACCGATAGTAATAATTGGAAANAATNCTAAAATATGTAGACCTTCTAAAATNATATNTGATTTGATTTGATTTATTAATTTTTTCCTTATATCATATTTATAAAAGTTTATCTTGTTTGAATAAAACAAAAAACTTTACTTTATCACCTATGAAAATTCATGAATATCAAGGAAAAGATATTTTCAAATCAAATGGAGTTCCAGTTCCAAAAGGTNAACCAGCNTTCTCTCCAAAAGAAGCAATTGAANTTGCAAAANAAATTGGAGGAAATAAATGGGTTATAAAAGCTCAAATTCATGCTGGTGGAAGAGGTAAAGGAGGGGGAATTAAAATTGCTAAATCCCTTAAAGAAGTTGAAGATTTTTCNACTCTTCTCCTTGGAAAAAAACTTATTACCCACCAAACTGGACCTGAAGGAAAAGAGGTAAACAGACTTTTAATTGAAGAAGGAATAGATATAAAAAGAGAACTCTATACNAGTATTGTTTTAGATCGAAGNAAAGAAAAATTNGTATTTATGGTTTCAACAGAAGGTGGAGTTGATATTGAAGAGACAGCAACTAACTCTCCAAATAAAATTTTAAAAATATGGATTGACCCTAATATTGGACTCACACCATTTTTAAGTAGACAACTTTGTTTTAGTCTTGGNTTAGTAGAAAATGAAATCAATAATGGTAGTAAAATGTTTTTATCATTATGGGATACATTTGTTAAATATGATTGCTCTTTGCTTGAAATAAATCCTTTAGTTATCACTAAAAACCAAGAAATTATTGCACTAGATTCCAAAATTAATTTTGATGAAAATTCATTATTTCGTCATCCGGAAATTGAATCTTTAAGAGATTTTTCTGAAGAGTTACCCGTAGAAACTGAAGCTTCTAAAAATAATTTAAACTATATTAAACTTGANGGTGAAGTTGGTTGCATGGTTAATGGTGCAGGACTTGCAATGGCAACTATGGATATTATAAAAATTTCTGGGGGTGAACCTGCAAATTTTTTAGATGTAGGTGGTGTTGCNAATCCTNANACTATCTCAAAGGGGTTTAAACTTATANTATCAGACAAAAACGTTAAATCTATTTTAATTAATATTTTTGGTGGAATTGTAAGATGTGATAGAGTTGCTAAGGGAGTAATTGAAGCTATAAATAATTTAAATGTAAAAATTCCAATTATTGTAAGATTAGAAGGAACTAATTCTAAAGAAGCTTCAATATTATTAAAAAACTCTTCATTAGATTTTATTGTTGCTAAAAATCTTGAAGAAGCAGCAANAAAAGCAGTTATGGAGTCTAAAAGATGAGTATACTACTTNACGATAAAACAAAGGTTATTGTNCAAGGATTTACNGGAAAAGAAGGTTCNTTCCATGCAGAACAAATGATANATTATGGGACAAATATTGTTGGAGGTGTGACTCCTAAAAAAGGAGGTCAAATGCATCTTGATTTACCTGTTTTTAATACTGTTAAAGATTGTGTNTTAGAAACACNAGCAACTNCTTCAGTAATTTTCGTTCCNCCTCCTTTTGCATCAGATGCTATAATGGAAGCTATAGACTCAGATATTAAATTAATTATATGCATTACTGAAGGTATTCCTACTAAAGATATGACAAAAATAAAATATTTTTTAAAAGANTCAGGCTCAAGAATGATTGGTCCAAACTGTCCAGGTATAATTTCACCCGGNAAAGCAAAAATTGGCATAATGCCAGGCTTCATTCATAAAAAAGGAAATGTCGGAGTTATATCTAGAAGTGGAACGCTAACTTATGAAGCAGTTTTTCAATTNACTGAACTTGGAATAGGCCAATCAACTTGTATTGGAATTGGAGGAGATCCAATTATAGGTTCCTCATTTATTGATTTATTAAAACTATTTAATGAAGATAAACAAACTGAAGGAATTATATTAATAGGAGAAATTGGTGGCTCATCTGAAGAAGAAGCTGCAGATTGGATTAAATCTTCTGAATTTAAAAAACCAATTGTTGGATTTATTGCAGGACAAACTGCACCTCCAGGAAAAAGAATGGGACATGCTGGNGCAATAATTGCTGGTGGNAAAGGCACAGCTGATGAAAAAATGAAAATTCTATCAAATGCAGGAGTAAAAGTTGTTTCAAGCCCATCAAAAATTGGAATTGAAATGAAAAAGTTACTATAAAATTATGAAAACAGAATATTCNNTTGGTATTATTAAACCAGANTCTTTTAGAAAAAAAACTTANGGTAAAATCATTAATNAAATTTTATCAAATGACTTCGAAATTATAAAAATGAAAATTGATCAATTAGANAAAGAAAGAGCTGGNAAATTTTATTTAATACANAAAGATNAAAAATTTTTTNCTGATTTAATTAATTTTATGATATCAGGACCTATAATTCCAATAATTATTAAGAAAAATAATGCAGTAGATTCATTTAGANAATTAATAGGTTCAACCAACCCTNTTGAAGCTAAAAAAGGTACAATAAGAAATCANTTTGCANAAAATATTCAAGAAAATGCAATNCATGGTTCAGATTCAACAAAAAATGCAATAAAAGAAATTGTTTTTTTCTTTCCTTCTTTTCAAATTTGACTAGGTTATGAAAAAAATAAAAATATTTTCTACTTTTTCTATAATATTCCTTNTTTTATTTGGATGTCAAACTAATAAAACTAANAATGGNACAACAGGTAATACTTATAGTATTCGAGTTGAGGAAAATTTAAACTTAAATAATTTATCATATGGTTGGTACATAATTACAACTCCAATTNAAAGCAAATTGATTTCTAAAGATTTATTTATTAAAAACTTTGGAAAAGAAATGTCATTTAAACCCGATATTCCTGGAGATTATGTTTTTGAATTGATTGTTTTCAATAATAATGGAAAATCAATTAAAAGAAACACTTATGAATTTAATATTAATTTATTATCAACAACCAAAATTAATGTTGNCTCNACATCTANATTAAATCAAAATAATAATAATGATAATTTAAAAANGATAAAGAAAAAACAAGATTTATCTGAAAAGAAATCAATTAAAAAACAAAATAAAAAGAAAACAAAATTAATTAAAAAGAAACTAATNACTGCTNATCAAATTNAATCATTTAATGGNAATTACACAATACAAATGTTCTCTGAAAAAACTCCAANAGANGCAGAAGAAAAAATGTTAGAATTAAAAAATAAGGGTTTAGATTCATATATTCAAAAAGCTTATTTTGAAAAAACAGACCAATTATGGTACAGGGTNAGAGTTGGAAACTTTGTTTCAAAANATGAAGCAAATGAAGCAGCTAAAGAAATTAGTNATTTTACTAATTTNAAAACATGGGTTGATAAAGTCCGAGTGGAGTAAANGNATNAAAATTAATTTTTGAAAGTTCACTTTAGAANGCTTGACTTAAAAACTAATAAAAAGGTAATTTATAATATCAAAAATGAAGATATTGCGTCATGAATTAGATGGNANTCAGGGTNATNTAAAAAAAATAACTAATTTTTCTGATCTTAAAATTGATTTTCTAAAATCAANCANAAATGAGATAGAAATATTTTTAAATTTTTCAAAAACTCAAAATTCGATTNATATTAAAGGAGANATTAATTCTGNTTATTNTGAAATATGTGATAGATGCATTAACAATTTTAATNATGATAAAANAGCAAAATTCANAGTAATNTTAACCCAAAATGAAAATTTGATNAATAATNNCGATTCTGAATTTATTTTANTTGANGANTCTAAAAATGAAATTGACTTATCTAATATANTTCGTGANACNTTNCTTTTAGAAAAACCAATGAAATCAATTTGTGATGAAAANTGTAAAGGATTATGNTCGANTTGTGGAAANAATCTAAATTTTGAAACTTGTAAGTGTATTGAAAATTAAAAATTTTATAATTTGNTTAACGGAGAAAAAAAATGGCATTACCCAAAAGAAAACAATCAAAATCAAGAGGAAGAAAAAGAAGAACTCATTGGAAATCAAATATAATCTCNTCAATTAATTGTCCACAAGATGGATGTGGTGAAAAAATGNGACCCCACCATGCTTGNACTAAATGTGGNTATTATAGAGATCGTCAAGTAATAGTTGCTATAAAAAAATAATATTTATGAAAATTATTGTAGATGCNATGGGTGGTGATCAAGCTCCTTCAGAAATTGTAAANGGAGCTATTGACGCATCTATTGAAAATGATGATTTAGATNTAATCCTAATCGGTGANGAANAANAAATAAAAAAAACNTTACCAAAAAATAAAAAATTAGCAAAATATAAAATTCATCATTCATCTCAATCTGTTGAAATGAATGATAGACCNTCTCAAATAGTTAAGCAAAAACCAGACTCTTCTATNGTTTCAGGTTTAAATTTATTGAAATCAAAAAAAGCACATGCATTTGTAAGTGCAGGTAGTACTGGTGCTATCCTTGCAGCTTCATTATTATTATTNGGTAGAATTGATGGAGTNAAAAGACCTGCATTAGGTGTATTTTTCCCAGTTGGTGAGAAAGGAATAGTTTTATGTGATGCTGGAGCAAATACCGAAGCAAAACCAGCTCATNTAGTTCAATTTTCTGTAATGGCATCAAAATATATGACACANATTNGAGGTATAAAGAATCCATTAACTGGNTTNTTAAATATCGGTGANGAAGAAACAAANGGNACNGAATCNTATATTGAAGGACACAAATTAATGAAAAAATGTATTCCTTCATTTATTGGTAATATAGAAAGTAGATATCTTTTTGATGGCAGAGCACAAATTATAGTATGTGATGGTTTTCTTGGAAATAATATTGTCAAAATTGCAGAAGGCTGGATTAATCATGTTAACAATGATGTTTCTACNAAATTAATAAAGAACATTNAATCAATTGAAGAAAAGAATAAAATAAAATCAATNTTTGCTGAAATNATGAAAGANTTTGATTATGAAGAATATGGTGGAGTTCCATTATTAGGTGTAAATGGTACAGTNATTAAATGTCATGGTCGNTCATCTNCTAAAGCTATTAAAAATGCAATTTTAGTTGCTAAAAAGTGTGTGAAAGAAAATTTAATANATTCTATTAAAAACGANATATCTTCTACTTTCTCAATNATTAAAGAGCTNATTTAATTTTGAAAGCAACAATAACTGCAGCTTCACACTATCTNCCAGAAAATATTATTTCAAATANTGATATGGANAAATTTGTTGAGACATCTGATGAATGGATTCAATCTAGAACTGGTATTAAACAAAGACATAAAGTTAAAAATGGAGAAGCCACTTCATCAATGGGAATTAAAGTTGCAAATGATATTTTANAAAAAAANNANATTAATGCTAAAGAAATTGATGTNATTATAACNGCAACAATTACTCCNGANATGTTGTTTCCATCAACAGCATCAATCATTCANAAAGAAATAGGTGCTNTNAATGCTTGGGCTTTTGACTTAAATGCTGCTTGTTCAGGTTTTTTNTTTTCNTTAGAAACAGCNCAAAGNNTAATTGAAAGTAAAAAATATAAAAAAATATTAGTTATTGGTGGAGATACAATGAGNTCAATTATTGATTATAATGATAGAGCTACATGTGTTTTATTCGGTGATGGNGCTGGAGNAATTTTGCTTGAACCTTCATCTNANGANAATGGNATCATTGATTCTGTACTTTTTACAGATGGTNCTGGAGGAGATAGATTATATATGCCNGGAGGTGGAAGTCTTTTCCCNTCNTCNAAAAAAACAATTGACTCAAAATTTCATTATTTAAANCAAGATGGCAGNGAAGTTTATAAATCTGCTGTTAGAGGTATGACAGANGCAGCATTAGAAATATTAAAACGAAACTCNTTATCTTCTAATGANATAAAATTATTTATNCCNCATCAAGCTAACAAAAGAATAATTGAAGCCTGTTCACAAAGATTAAATTTAAATTCNGANCAAGTTTATATAAATATTGACCGTTTTGCTAATACAACTGGTGGAACNATACCAATTTGTATTAGTGAAGCAGTACAAAAAAATTTNTTAANTGAAGGAGATTTAATTTTATTAGCGGCTTTNGGAGCTGGTTTTACTTGGGGTGCTACTCTNATTAAATGGGNAAATTTNAATTGACAAAAAAAAATTTAATTTTTCCAGGNCAAGGATCTCAAAAAGTNGGAATGGGTCTTGATCTATATAATAATTATAAATTAGCTAAAGAATATTTTGATTTAGCAAATAAAATAATGGGGNAAAATATTTCTGAAATTTGCTTTAATGGNCCAAATGAAGAACTTAAGTTAACNGAAAATACACAACCNGGAATTTTTATTATTGAATGTATTTTATTTGATTTAATTAATAAAAAAGAAATTGAACCANANTATGTTGCAGGTCATAGTTTAGGNGAATATTCTGCATTATATGCAGCTGNTATTTTTGATTTTGAAACAGGATTAATTCTTGTCAAAANTAGAAGTTTAGCAATGAAAAAAGCAGGANAACAAAATTCAGGTTCTATGGCAGCAATAATTGGACTTGATTCTGANGAATTAATTAAAATTTGCGATTCAATTTCNAATGTTGATGATATAGTAGTCCCAGCTAATTTCAATTCTCCNTCNCAAATAGTTATTTCAGGAACAAAAANTGCTGTTAAGAANACAATGGNANTTTGCAAAGANATGGGTGCAAAAAAAACAATTGAATTAAATGTAAGNGGAGCATTNCANTCACCTNTAATGAAAGAAGCAAAAAATGAAATGAAAGAAAAAATTGAANAATTAAAATTTAAAACTCCTAGATGTCCNATTATCATGAATGTNACTGGAGAAGAAACNATTGATGANAATAAGATTAAAATCAATTTAATTAACCAACTTGATCATCCNGTAAGATGGTTAGAAACNATTAATAGATTNAATAAATTAGGTATTAGNAATTTTATTGAAGTTGGTCCAAATANAGTACTNAGAGGNTTAAACAATAGAATAAACTCTGAAATAAATACANTAAATATTGAAAATTCAAATCATNTTGAGGAGATNAAAATTTGAAAAACAACCAAATAGCATTCATCACGGGTGCTTCAAAAGGTATTGGATATTCAATTGCAAAAGCTTTTGNATTAAATGGAACTACAGTAGCTTGTGCAAGCAGAAATTTNGAAGATTTAAATAAAACAGTAGAAAAACTGAAATCACTNGGTGGTAACGCAATTGCAGTTCAATTAGATGTCTCANATCTATCAAATTTTAAATCTGCANTTGATTANACTATTGANAAATTTGAAAAAATTGATATTTTGGTTAACAATGCCGGTATAGTAAAAGATAATTTGATTTTAAGAATGAAAGAAGAAGATTGGGATAGTGTTATAGATGTTAATTTAAAAGGAACATTTAATGGAGTTAAATCTGTCACACCTTACATGATGAAAAAAAAATATGGTAGAATTATTAATATATCATCAGTATCAGGATTAATGGGTAATTATGGTCAAATTAATTACTCGGCTGCTAAATCTGGTATTATTGGTTTAACAAAAACTANTGCAAGAGAATTAGCNTCAAGAAATATAACNGTAAATGCAGTTGCACCAGGTTATATTCAAACTGANATGGTAAGTGATTTNAATGATAAATTTAAAGATGAATTATTAAAAATGATTCCATTAGGAAGAATAGGGAATCCAGATGAAATTGCAGCAACAGTATTGTTTCTTTCTTCAGAAAATGCGGGTTACATTACNGGTGAGACAATTTCAGTTAATGGCGGGTTATATATATAAAAGGAGATAAAAATGTCTAGTTTCGATAAAGTTAAAGAAGTTATNCTTGATAANTTAGGTCCAGATGAAGATAGCATCACATTAGATGCTTCTTTTGTTGATGATCTTGGTGCGGACTCATTAGATACAGTTGAATTAATTATGCAGTTAGAAGAAGAATTTGGAATCGAAATTCCTGATGAAGAAGCTGAGAANTTAACTACTGTTAAAGCTGCAGTAGAATATATTGANTCNAATTCTTAAGAAAAAAAAANTTTTACATAATTAAACATATTTGTTTANTCTAATATGTTNNGGATAAAAANANTTTTTAAAAATATTTTTTTTTTAAAGAATAAAAATAAAAANATTTTTNATNTACAAAAATCNATAGGATATTTTTTTAAAAANGAAAGTTTGCTTCAAAAAGCAATTACTCATAAATCATTTAATACAAAAGTATCAAATAATTATGANCAACTTGAATTTCTTGGAGATGCTATATTAGATGANATAATATCNGATTTATTATTAAAAAAATTTCCAAATGCAACAGAGGGTTATCTTACTCAAAAAAGATCNAGTCTTGTAAGAAANAGTTTTTTATCNAAAATTGGAAANAAATTTTCACTTATANAATATCTTAGAGCTGATAATTCTTTAGANTTANATGATGAAAAAGTTATTGAAAATCAAACNGCNAACATGTTTGAAGCTATAATAGCTGCTATCAAACTTGATTCTGGAAATGCAGCTTGNTATTCATTTATAAAAAAAACATTATGGAAAAACAAGAATATTGCTTGGGAATCAATTAATTANAAAGGATTACTTATTGAATTCTGCCAATCAAATGAATNTGGTANTCCTAAATTTATTACATCNAATACATCTGGACCAGATCATGAAAAAACATTTAACATTATTGTAAAAATTGGGGAAAAAATNAAATCAACAGCATCNGGNAAAACTAAAAAATCTGCAGANCAAAAGGCTTCNAAAAAGATTATGNATCAAATCAAAAAATCAAATATTTTCTAATTCTAANANTTGATCTCTTAGNTCAGCAGCTAATTCATATTCTTCAGATTCAATAGCATTATTTAATTTGTCTTGCAAAANTTTTCTTCTATTTTCATTAAGACTTTTAGANNTNGNTTCATCATAAAAATTAACTTTATCTGAGTCTTTTGCTTTATCCATAACTTTTTGAGTTACAAANATTGGAGAATCAGTTCTCAANGCAATNGNAATNGCATCAGATGGTCTACAATCAATTTCAATNCTTTTTAAATCATCTATTCTAACTTTTAATAAAGCATAAAAAGCACCCTCTTTAATATCATTAATTACAACAGATTTAATATGTTGATTCATTTTAAGAATTAAATTAACAATTAAATCATGAGTAAGAGGCCTTGGAGATANAATATTTTCCATTGCCAAAGCAATNGATTGAGCTTCAAATGGACCAACAAATATAGATATTTTTCGATTTTGGTTATTNAATTCTTCCAACTCAATAGCATAACCCTTAAATGAATGATGATATGAAAGATTTATTATTTTAACNGGNATCATNATTTTTAATATAATTTAATTAAAATTATCTAACTAATTTTTTTTTTANTTTTTCAATTCTTTTNACAGGAGTTGGATCTGTTNCATGACAAATNGCAAGCCAAAAACTTAACCAATCNCCCCANTAAATTAAATAAAATATNCTCTCAATTAGAGATTCACCATGACTTTCAACTTCAAATTGATTAGATATATTTTCTGANAATANTTGTAATGAATATTTTTGTCTTAATGAAGTTCTTGGATGAATATTTTTATCTTTCAACCAAATTATAGANAATTTATCAAATAAATTATTGTTATTTTCATATCCAACTATTTCATTATGATTCATTTCAGGTAANNTATTATGAAATGAAATCATTTTTGAATTTTCTTCAATTTGACCTCTCCACCTTAATGCAATAGAACTAGTATATTTAAAATCCCCATAAATTATAGGAACNGTTTTAAAAATTTNTTTAGCTAAAAAAAATGTNGGNTTTTTATTTTCCATTTTATTAAATGTGTTTGTTANANTTTTTAACTTTGATGATGTTTCTAATAAATNTTTTTCTGATNAATTNNNAATTANATTATTTTTTTCTAGGACNAATAAAATCAATNTNGANATATAACCNATTGAGGCTCTNGGAGGTTTNTTTTTAGGAATAGAAATTAAATCTAAANNAAATNTATTNANTTTTTCTTGNAAAATTCCACCNGAAGTTATTCCNACAATATATGATTTTCTGTGTANTGCTTCTTCAAAACATGATATTGTCTCTTCNGTATTTCCAGANTAACTCACACATATAACCAAACTATTTTCATCTACCCAACTAGGTAAATTATAATCTCTAACAACNTAAAATGGAATTGGAGTTTTATCTGATATTATTGAATTAACTATATCTCCACCAATTCCTGACCCNCCCATTCCAACAANTANAACATTNTTTATTTTTTCAAAATTTTTNATTTNAAANTTATAATCATTNATAATNTCTANAGATTCTTCTATTTGNAAAGGTAAACTTTCAATTTCCTTTAACATNTTTGAAGTGTCAATNNTTTTTAAATNCATNAATTANTTTTTCCTTTTTAAAATCATANTTATATAATTACTAAAAACATAGTTTTTATCNTTAGGTAAATAATCAATGTAAGACAATGCCTCATTTAACAANTCTTTAATTTTATTTTCAGCAATAGTTTTAANTNCATTATTATCAAAGAATTCTCTCANTTTAGGTAANACATAACTNTTTAAATCCATATCAATAATTTGATTNTTTAANAACTTCCATTNATTAGAATTAAATTNATTNGCAAAACAAGTNAAAAAAGTTTTNTTTGAGAAAATAATATCACTTCCTAAACTTTTTCCCATAATTAATGAATCTGAATAAATNTCTAATATATCATCTTGAATTTGAAATGCTTTACCAATCAAATTNCCAAATTTTCCTAATTTANTTATTTCAGNTTCAGTTCCATTACCTAAAATACCACCTAACTTACAACTTAAAGANAGCAAAGAACCCGTNTTTAATTCAANCATATGAAGATAATCATCTATTGATATATTATCCTTAGATTCAAAANTTTTATCTAAAGACTGACCTTCACAAAGTTTANTNGTTTCTTNAGAAATAANATTNANTATATCTCTTATGTTNTNTAATTCATTAATGTTTTTATANGCTAAAGCAAAAATTGCATCACCAACTAATATAGCAGTTGATAAATCCCATTTTTTATGAATTGTTTNCTTTCCNCNTCTCAAATCATCCTGATCCATAATGTCATCATGTACAAGTGAAAAACAATGCAACATCTCAACAGACAATGCCAATGGTAGGATTTTATCATCATCAATATCATAAACTTTAGATGANAAATAAAGTAAAAAAGGNCTCAATCTTTTACCTTCAGAAGACAAAATATATTGTATNGGATCATATAAAGAAGGAAANTCAGATNTTTTCACATAGTTTTTTAAANNCAAATTAANTTTTTGAACAAAACNTTCATGTTCATTTATAAAATTTTTATTCATTTTCTGGAATTTTTATATCACCNATANTNATCAACTTTTTTAAAACTAAATCTTTTATTTCATTCATTTTTTCTTCAGANTCTCCCTCAAACCTACAAACTAAGACTGGTTGAGTATTTGATGCTCTAACTAACCCCCAACCATTAGGGAATGTAATCCTNACACCATCAATATCTAAACANTCGTAATTATTTTTNAAAAANTCAGAAATTTCATCATTAATTCGAAATTTTTCTTTATCACTTATACATTCTATTCTCATCTCAGGAGTTGAAAAATATTTTGGAAGTTGNTNAACTAAATCTGATAACTTAATATTTTGTTTTGAAAGCATTTCAATAAATCTAGCACCAACATANATTCCATCATCAAAACCATAATAATTATCACCAATAAAAATATGNCCACTCATTTCTCCAGCAAAATTACATGAAATTTCTTTCATTTTTTGTTTTATNTAGGAATGTCCTGTTTTCCATATTATNGGGTTTCCACCTAATCTTAAAATTTCNTCTTCNAAAGTTTTNGAACATTTTACATCAAAAACAATATTATCACCTTTTTTTAAAATNTCTGGAAGCATTAATGCCATAAGTTGATCAGGGAATACTAACTTTCCANTATNATCAATAATTCCAATACGATCAGCATCGCCATCAAATGCAAGTCCAGCATCAAANTCACCTNCTTTNAAAACCGAAATAATTTCTTTTAAATTTTTCTCATCAGATGGNTCAGGATGATGNTTTGGGAAAGTTGGATCAACATTTGAATAAATATTTTTCACATTAGCATTTAACTCTTTAAAAATTTGAGGAGCTGCTACACATGCNGTNGCATTTCCACAATCNATNANCAAATTCATTTTTTTATGAAATTTTATTTTTTTTANGATCATTTCAATATAATCATCNAGNATATTATGCTTAACCAAAGTNCCATTACCTTTNTCAAAATCATTCACTTCTATCATNTTTTTTAATTTTTGAATTTNATCTCCAAAAAAAGCTTGTTTATTAACAGAAAATTTAAATCCNTTCATATTTGCTGGATTATGACTTCCNGTAACTTGNACAGAAGCNTTAACATCTAATTTCCACATACTATANTAATTTGTNGGAGTGGGCAAAATCCCTAAATCAATTANATCAACTCCAGTACTTAATNCACCTTCAATAAAATTNTCTTTNAANTTATTTGTNGATAATCTTACATCACCACTAATTGCAATTTCTTTTATTCCGACTCTTTTAANTTNAGTGGCAAAAGATTTTCCTAATGAAATNACAAAATTATCNGAAAAATCTTCCTCAACTACTCCTCGAATATCATATTTTCTAAAAACATATGGATTAAATTTCATAAAAANTTCCTATTTTGTAATTTCACCAAGAACAATTGATTNTNTTGCACCAGTAACAGATGGAATATTACTTGGANTATTATTTAAAAAAGCTGCTCCCAAAAGAGCAAAACATAAAGCTTCTTTAGAATCAGAATCTATACCAAAATTTTCACATCTATAAAATAAAATATCTTTAAAATCTNTTTTTAAATTTCTCATAATTGCTTGATTATATATTCCACCACCAGAAACAATAATTTTTTTTANTTTATTATAATTAGTAAAATTTTTGCAATTATATATTATGCTTGANGAAGTAAATAATGCTAAAGTNGGTAAAATATCTNTTTTTTCAATTTTATTCAANATATTCATATTTTTTTTTAACCATCTCAAACCAAATTCTTTTCTTCCNGTAGATTTTGGATANGAAGANNTAATANATTTATCATTCATCCAATNTTCAACTAATTCCAAATGTGCTTTNCCATTAATNGAAAGAGNNCCATCCTTGTCAAATTTTTTATTAAAAAAGATTTTTGATGCNTCATCAATAAGNGACATTCCTGGTCCAGTATCNAAACCTATAATTTNATCATTAGTNTTTAGAGNTGGTAAATAAGTTATATTNGAAATGCCTCCTATATTTAAACATAAAACTGCATTNTTNTCTTCTTGNAAAAGTATTTTATCTAAAAANGGAACCAAAGGTGCNCCAGTTCCACCACTTTTAATATCTAAGTTTCTAAANTTTGANATTATTGGAACGTTTAATTTATTAAANAGATATTTTGGATCNCCAATTTGNAAACTTTTAANACCACTTATATGTTGAATNGTTTGACCATGCATACCAACTCCNTCTATATTAAAAATNTTATTTTTTTTTAAAAATTGATATGTTTTTTCTGCCATAAATTNTCCAAGTGTTTTATNACACTTNTNAACATTNTCTTTTTCAAGNTTTAATGAATTTTCTATATCTAANTTTATTTTTTGNGGAAATTCTANATAANCATTTTTTATAACATCAATATTAATTGATTGGTTAAAAAAAGTAATTTTTGAAGNACATAAATCTAACCCATCCATTGAAGTACCTGTCATTAATCCTATCATCTTATATTGNTTAAATACNTCCATNANTTTTCAAATTTCAAACTTAAAACCTCTCTNANAGAACCATTATGTTTTTNTAAATAAGNTTTTGCAACTNTATAACTAAAATTATGATTATGCATTACAATAGCTNNCTTAACTTCATTTTTTGCTTTAATTAAAATNTTTTTTGATTCTTTTTCNTCTAATCCNGTAATTNTATTAATNATCCTAATAGCTCTNTTAAATAATTTNTTATTTACAACTTTTAAATCAATCATTAAATTATCNTANACTTTTCCTATTTTTANCATTGTAGTNGTAGAAATCATATTTAAAATCATTTTTGTAGCTGTTCCAGATTTCATTCTAGTAGATCCAGCTATAACTTCCTGTCCTACATCTACCAAAATNATNACATCAAAATCAAAACTATTTTTNAATGATTTATTGCAAANTAAAAAAACAGTTTTACATCCATTTTTTTTTGAATATTTTAATGCTTGAAGAACATAGGGAGTGGTACCACTTGAAGCAATNCCTATTACAAGGTCNCCTGATGAAACTTTTACTTTTTTTAAATCATTTTCTGCACTCAANAAATCATCTTCAGAATTTTCAATAGATTTAANAAGTGCATCATTTCCTCCAGCAATAATTCCCTGAAAATAATTTTCAGGAACAGAAAANGTTGGAACACACTCTGCAGCATCTAAAACACCTAATCTTCCACTTGTTCCTGCTCCNACATAAAAGATNTTTTTTCCATTTTTTATAGTNTCTACTGCAAAATTTATTGTTTTTTCAATTTCTGGTAAAATTTTGTTTACAGCACCAGNAATCTTAGAATCTTCATTATTAATTATTTTTAAAATTTCTTTTANTGGTTTAGTATCTAAATTTTTAGAAATTGGATTTTGTTTTTCAGTAGATGATAATTTCATTTTTATGTTAATNATTTAAATTTTATAATTAAAAAGTTAGTGTAAATTANCGCATTATATAATTTTTATCTTNAAATATTTTTAAATTATTNNTTATGNTAGAATACATTTTAGCAACAATTGGNTTAATACTTTCTGCATTATTTTCTGNAGCNGAAATTNCNTTTCACAAATTACANTCAAATATTATNCAAATTAGTGTTTGGAANGAACAAGGTAATNNAATNGCAAAAANNGCNGANAATNTNATNAAAAACCCTGAAAAATATATTACNACAATTTTANTNGGTTTAAATCTNTCAAATGTNTTNNTGTCATCATTNACAACAATTATTCTATATAAAATGCAANTACCTGAATTATATATTTTAATNATAATNTCATTAATNATTNTAATATTTGGTGAAATTTTACCAAAAAGTTTTTGTCATGANTATCCNAATAAATTTGCTTTATTNTTTACAANATTTTTTCNNNTTTCTGATTTNTTATTNANACCANTNGTNTGGATTTTTAGAAATTANACTAAANAAATNTCAATTANTGNTACCCAAACNAANTATATTTATTCAAGAAAAGAATTAGCNATANTATTTGANGAAATTGAATTAGGANATGANTTAGAAAAAGATGAAAAAGAAGTNATAACAAATATTTTTGAATTTGGTCAACAATCNGTNAAAAACTCAATGACTCCTAANCATGATATAATTGGAATNGANCAANATAGGAAAAGTTTCTGANGCAATNGATATNATAATTTCATCAGGTTTATCAAAAATTGTTCAATTTGAAAAAGATNTAAANAATATNAATGGAATTATTTATTTAAATGATTTANTNAATGAACCTNANAANTTATCAGATATTATTCANAATCCATTATTCATNCATGAAAATATGTCATCAAGTGATGCATTAAAAGAATTAAGAAAATATAGACTATCAATGGCTATTATTGTTGNATCAANTGGGAGAAACNNTAGGNTTGGTAACAATAGANGANTTAATTGAAGAAATATTTGGTGAATTTGAAGATATTTTTGATAAAGAANCAAAAAAAATAATTAAACTTTCAGATAATAGTTTTATCATTGATGGACGTATANANATTAATGAACTAATTAAATNTAAAATATTTCTACCAAAAGGNAATTATGAAACAATTGGAGGATATATTATTGAAAAGCTTGGTAAAATACCTGAAAAAGGAAATACNTTAAATTCTGAGTTTTATAAAATTAGAGTTTTAAAAGCNAGTTCAANACAAGTTCAAAGAATTCAAATTATTAAAAAATCAAAAATAGAATCTTTTAANNTTTNACNAAAAAATAAATGAAAAAAATAGATATTTANATACTTAATCAATTTTTAAATCTTTTATTAATTTCAATTTTAGGNTTTATTATTTTATTTNTTTTNGTTGATTANGTTGAAAATATNGACAAATTTATAGATTCAAAAATTCCAATCAATTCAATTATAAATTATTATTTTTANTCAATTCCTTGGTTTATTAGCATCGGTTTACCTATGTCAATGTTAGTATCCACTNTTTTTACAATTGGATTATTATTAAAAAGAAATGAATTAACNGCAATGAAAGCNGCTGGNGTTTCTCTATATAGGATTGCTACNCCAATTGTTATTTTATCAATNATTATAAGTATTTCTGGATTTTACTTTGATAATTTTTTAGTTACCTATGGAAANAAAAAATGTAAAGAAATAGAAACCAAATTTGCTATGAAGTCTAGAAATAGNACTTTTTCATTAAAAAAGAAAAATATTTTTTTAAGNAAAGCCAATCAATCACAGATNGCAATAGATAAATACTCTGCAAANACTAANATAGCAAGTGGAGTNGCAATNCAATATATNAAAAATGGNAANTTAAATAAAAGAATTGATGCTCANAAAATGACATGGGATAATAAATTAAAAAAATGGGTTTTAAANNCNTATGCNATTAGAATTTTTAACAATCAAGGATTTGAAAATAAAGTNTTTATTTCTCGAAATGATACNATTATTGAAACTGGATACATACCTGATGATTTAGCAAAAGAGGCAATNGCTCCACAAGAAAAAAATTATGNTGATTTAAAAGTCTTNATANANGAATTAAATNAAAGTGGTATAGAAACAACAAGATGGGANGTNAACTTGCACGCAAAACTTGCNTTTTCTTTCATAAATATGATAGTTGTTCTTTTTGCAATNCCTTTAGTTGCTTTCAGACCATCAACAGAACTAGCATTTGGTGCTGGAATAAGTGTCTTTTTAATTTTTGCTTATTATGCTTTCATAAGATTTGGAGTNACTTTAGGCTATAAAGATATTTTAAATCCTTTNCTTTCTGCTTGGTTTGGAAATATAATTTTTAGTTNTGGTGGATTAATATTAATGATNCTNGCNAAAAAATAAATCAAGATTCATTNTCTTTTGATTTATCTTTTCTACTTTTAAAACTTGTTAATGCNATACCCAAAGATANAGATATNCCTTTCATATTATGAACCCAAACACCATTTCNAAATGANAATGCAAAATCATATATAATAGGNCCTGCATGAAATCCAGCTCCNAAACCTAATTCTTTTATATATTTTCCACCATACATATAACCAACTCTCAATGGTATTGATTTAAGCCTATTAAATTGAATTCCTGCAGATAATTGCCAATTTTGATACATTCCCAACCTNTTTGTAAAACCAGCAATTAAATCAGATGAAATCAAAAGGTCTTNATCAACTTGTTTAGAAATTCCTAATCTAAAATGTCCAGGATAACGTACTTTAAATGATTTTGGATTACCATCAACATCTAAATCTGAAACAGTATATTTTTTTTCTACAAAAGTTTCATCCCATTTACCACTTGTTAAATCAATTANNGTTACTGAATCAGCNATGATTTCATGAACNAGTGCTTGATTTTTTTCTAAAGTATATGGTCCCCATTTTCCTCCATTTTCAAGAATTCCAGGTGTTAGTTTTGCTAGAGCTTGTGATAATTCNTCTCCAAATAATGATGGTTCATTCCACTTAATTGAACCAAAAGCATTAATAATCGAAGCTCCTANTCTAAAACCATTTACTTCTTTAGTAGCTAAGCCAAAATCAAATGCAAANCCNTTTCCACCNACTCCCTGNCTGTAAAAATATTTAGTTTGAAGATTAAAATTAGTTGGATCAGTATTAAAAACTGCAAAACTAGAATCAGGATCCGTACCTGAATAAATTATTCCCCCTAAATATTTCATAGTTATTCCCCAAGAAAAACTTTCTAATGGAACTGCAAAAGAAAAAGTATGTTCACTAACAACCATACTTTCTCGTTGAAATTCTAAATCAATAGGAATACCTACTTGATTACCTTCTAAAATAAATTGAAAAATTCCTCTTGGCATATTTAAATCTGCNATTTCAACAATATCATTTGTAACTGCCATATTTCCTGAGGCNAAACTTAACATTGGAATACTAATATGTGCATGCTGGCTAAACCTTAATCCATCTCTAATTTGATCATAAATTTGATTTTTACCTCTTTGATTATTTGCTTCTAAATTTTCTCCACTNAGCCCAAGAGTATTTTCTAANGATAAAAAATTATTAATTAATCCAAAATTAAANGTTCCAATTTGCCACATAAATGGTTTNCCATGTTGATAATTAAGATTCGCTGGGTTCACACCAACCGCATAAATACCATCAGCCTGAGTAGTATATGCACCACCCATACCTAACATNACAGGACTCCTCTTTATTTGNGAAAAACCAANGGTTGATAAAATAATAAGAAAAATAATTTTGCTTAAATTTTTCATTTATTCAACTTTAAACCATGACATTGTCATATCACATACTGANTTATCTTGATTACATATTTTCAACCAAACTGTATCTTGTACAGAACTAGGTGTCCAATTTGCAGTACTATCTTTACCACTAGGATTACCAANTAAATTAATTTTATCCCAGATAGATTCATCACTAATATCAGGTAAAGAATTATTTGATTTATANAAATTTATATTTTCTTCTGGAATACTATCNCCTAATGCTATCCATTTAACATTAATTGATTGAAAATTTTGAAGAGTCTCTCCTCCNTTTGGATATTTTAATATAAACTCATCTTTTGATTTTGTGGTAAAACCATCACTTTGNAGNANAAATCCAATATAAGATTGTATTCTCAAAGTATCTCTCATAGANAATGATATCACATCAGGAACTTTATTTATTGTACCCTTAAAAAGAATTCTTGGTTTNATATAATGNNTTCCAATATCAGTTAATAAATTCATTTTGNAAGTATCTAAAATACTAATTGTAGTTGAATCAGCTGAAATATCTACAGAATTTGGAGGAATATTTACCCATGACTCTGGCCTTGGTAATATTAATTTAAATAANGTATCTACGTANGAAATNAATGTATCTTTAGCACCNACTTTTCTTTGAACAATAAATCCTGAATTTTCAGAACAATTTTTCATATCATATATAACATTTGATAAATAAACANATTGATTNACAAGTTCGCTACATTTAGTAATAATNCTTATTGTGTCAGAAGAACTCCATTTATTTTTTCCAGGTTCTTGATTANTTACAAAATCATCTTTTAAANTTGTTAATGCCAATTCAGATCTACCGTAAGGGAAAATAGTATTATCTGAAAAAAGAATAGCTAATTCNCCACCAATAGGCAATCCGTTTATCACTCTTGTAGTTAAAACAGATTCTTTAACAAAATTTCTTAATTTCGNTCTGGTATCATGTTCCCATTCATCAATTGAAGTTGCTTTTTCAGGAANCCATGCTATCTCTTCCATTTTTATTTCAAATGGNGCGATTAATTTAAATGTACCTTTTATTTTTGATCCTAAATCTAAAGAAGCTGCAGTTTTATCTGTAATACCTGCTGAAGCATTTACATTAATTGATTGTGGTCCAGAGGAAAGTAATTTCACAATAGTACTATCTGAACTTTTAAGNTAATTCGTTTCGCTAGTAATGGGTGTTAAAGGTCCAGTCCANGGATTATAATTTATCACACTATANCCTGATGCATTCATTCTAATAATTGTTTTTGCACTATCTCCNAAATTTGCAGGAGTAGCAATTGTTACATAATCNAGTGGNACTTCGACAACTTCACCTAATGGTGATGTNCCTTTTAAATTGAAGGTCATATCAACAGGAGCTCTAATTTGATTTATAAATTCAAAATCCATTTGGATGCCCTCNAATGACATTCCAGGAAGACCAGATCCCATAGCAGGCATTTCTTGTTTCACTTCAGGNAATGGGCAATCTATTTTGGCTTTTAAAGTCTTAAATTCCATTTTACCAACATTCATCCCAAAATTAAATTGCCAAGTTGGCTGAGAGCCNTCAATTAAAAAACCATAAGTACCACCTTTTGTTTTTATATCAAAGTCAACATCAAATTCATCTATTGAAATTGTATCATTTCCTGANGAATGTTTAAATTGGTGNNCAGCTATTGTTTTAACAATGTCTACCCAATCATCTCCAAAAACTTCCTCATCTATTTTTACTGAATCAGTTGAACCTGTTTCTGGGAAAAAATTTTTAAAATGAATTTNAAGTTGAACNGGNAATGGAAANGTNCTAGTCACATCCTTAAATGTAAATTTGTTACTTGCATTAAATGCTTTTTCAGNATCAGGAACTATAGTTCCTCCAAATAAACTTGNAACACCACATCCTCCCATATCTGATGTATTATCAGAAAATTTAGGCAATGTCAATACATCTGAATCTACTATTGATATCCCATCTGATACATTAATCGTAACAGAATCTGGATTTGTTAATTTAAGATCAAAAAGCACAGTAATTGTTGGAGTTCCTGTAATTGTAACAACTTGAGTATCCCCTGGTCTCATCCAATCAATGCTTAAATCAAAATTTAAGTCTCCATCAAGTAATTTTTTTCCTACTAAAGAANTTTGNATTGGNTTGTTAAANTCACCATTTGAATGTATTTGACTAATTAATTCTGAGTTAGAGGGTCCACTTGTTAANTTAATAGTAACGTCATTAATNCCNGCATTATCTGGAAAATTTTGAACATTNACAGTTGTTTTAAANTAGTTATCATCTTCANTNCCTTTTATANTTATACCATCNACNCTNGCNAAATCAATANNNNTAAATGCATTATTTAATGGGATAGAAGCAATNTTTTGAGGAAAAGCNTCATTNACATTNGGTTCTAAAANAGCNANTACCTGACTTTTCCAAACATCACCACCAGTTACNCCTGGAACNGGTATACTTGATGGNAGATCCGCTGAAAATCCNAAACTTGAATCATAACTCAANGGAACTGTTAAAATATCNGATACAGAAGGAACATTTATTGATTGAGAAACAGCATCTGGATTTGTCTCTGGTACAATCAAATAATCTCTAGTNATAGTTGTTTCCGTNAATTCACCATCAAAATCAATTAATAAAGAATCACCAGATGATTTAATTATATCATTTGAAGCAATTTCGCTNAATGGATAAAAATTATCTAANAGNGGTAANGTNAGATTNACATTCCATNTAGGTGTCTTAAAATCNGATGGATTTTGAAAGTCGCATCCNAATTGAAGAAAAACTAAANAACAAGCTACGATCNAAATTGATCGTTTCATNATAAATGAATTAGGTTTAGGTACCTTCTTGCCAAGAAGCCAAGTATTTTGTTTGTTTTGATGTAAGCGTGTCAATTGATATTCCCATAGAATCTAACTTAAGTTTAGCNACTAGTTCATCAATTTTTTTTGGAACTGTATGAACTGAAATTTCTAAATCATTTTGTGTAGTATATTCTGCCATTAANGCCTGAACTGAAAAACTCATATCCATAACTGAGGCTGGGTGTCCTTCTGCNGCAACTAAATTAATTAATCTTCCATCTCCAAGAACNTANATTCGATTNCCATTTTCTAAAATATATTCATCTACAAATTCTCTTACANCTANATTNACTTTTTTTGAAATATTTTTTAATGATTCTAAATCAACCTCTACATTAAAATGNCCNGANTTAGCAACAATTGCACCATCCTTCATATTTAAAAAATGTTCTTTNGCTAAAATNGTTGTATTTCCAGTAACAGTACAAAAAATATCTGCGGATTTNCTTGCTTCATTCATTGACATAACTTCAAAACCATCCATTGCAGCTTCTANAGCTCTAAGAGGATTTACCTCTGTNACNATNACATGAGCACCCATTCCTTTAGCTCTTGNTGCAAGNCCTCTACCACACATNCCATATCCNCCTACAACAAATTTCTTNCCAGCTATTAATATATCTGTTGCTCTNATTATACCATCTATTGTTGATTGACCAGTNCCATATCTATTATCAAAAAGATGTTTTGAATTTGCATCATTTACNGCCACTACNGGAATTCTAAGTGCACCATCTTCTTTCATAGCTTCTAATCTGATAACACCAGTAGTAGTTTCTTCCATACTACATTTAACTTCTGATATTTGATTTTCATAATCTGAGTGAAGNATACTAACTAAATCAGCACCATCATCAAATGTTATATGAGGGTGATGATNCAANGCAGATTTTATATGAGAATAATANGTGTCATTATCTTCNCCATTAATCGAATAAGTTTTAACNTTAAAATCATTTACNAGGGATGCAGCNACNTCATCTTGNGTAGAAAGTGGATTAGATGCACAAAGCAAAGTGTCAGCNCCTCCTTCTTCAAGAGTTCTCATTAAATTAGCTGTTTCGGCTGTAACATGCAAACANGCAGAAATTCTAATTCCATCTAAAGGTTTTTCATTTTTAAATCTATTTCTAATTGATTTTAATACAGGCATACTNCGATCAGCCCATAATATTCTCTCTTTACCTAATTTTGATAATTTTAANTCTTTTACATCAAATTCTGACATTGTTTTATTCCTANATTTTTAATTTATATNTTTTTTTAATTCACTAACTTTATCACATTTTTCCCAAGGAAAACCACTTTCNTTTTCTCTACCAAAATGACCATANGAAGCTGTNTTAAAATATATTGGTCTTTTNAAATTTAAATGATCAATGATTTCNTTAGGTTTTAATGGAAAATTATCTTTNATAATTGTTGTTATTTTTTCATCNTCAATTTNACCAGTTCCAAAAGTATTGACATAAACNGAAACAGGATTTGCTTCTCCNATTGAATAAGCTAATTGCAATTCACATTTCNTGGCAATCTTAGCAGCTACTATATTTTTTGCAATATATCTTGCCANNTAAGACGCAGATCNATCAACTTTTGAAGGATCCTTNCCTGAAAAAGCACCNCCTCCATGTCTTCCATAACCTCCATAAGTATCAACAATAATTTTTCTTCCTGTCAAGCCTGTATCAGCTTCAGGTCCTCCTTTTATAAATACNCCAGTAGAATTAATAAAAAATTCAGTATTATCATTCAACCAATTTCCACATACGGGTTTAATTACATTTTCTTTTATTGANGAATGAATTTCCTCATTTNTAATATCTGGATCATGTTGAATNGCAATNACAACTTTNTCTACNCCAACAGGGATTCCATTTTCATATCTNATTGAGACTTGAGTTTTNCCATCAGGTCTTGACCAAGGAAGANNACNATTTTTTCTTAATTCAGATAGTTTTTTTGCTAATCTGTGAGCNANGGTTATNGGTAATGGCATTANAACATCTGTTTCATNGCAAGCATATCCAAACATTAATCCCTGNTCACCCGCACCTTGNTCTTTNTNANATGAAGAATCTACACCCTGTGCAATATCTGGNCTTTGCTCATGAATAGANGTTAAAACTGAACAATCTTGATGNTCTAANCCATATTCTGGATTGGTATATCCTATTTTTTTTAATGTATTTCTTATTATTTTTTGAAAATCTGAATAACATGATGTGGTNACTTCACCTGATACAAGNACTAANCCNGTTGTTGTTAATGTCTCACANGCTACTCTAGCNTCTGGATCCTGAGATAAAATATCATCTAAAATTGCATCTGATATTTGATCACATACTTTNTCAGGATGACCTTCNGTNACNGANTCAGATGAAAAAATTGTATTATTCATTGTATACNTTNTTAAAAATTAACNTTNAACTANGAAAATTAATTAATATCTATATCGAAAAACAAGNTAATTGTCTCANTAAAAAAACTTTTTTTATTATATAAAATTTTTATGCNTGNGGATGTGCTTTATCAAAAAATTCTTTTAATTTTTTCTTTTTNAGATGNGTATATATTTGAGTTGAAGANAGACTNGAATGACCTANAATCTCTTGAACTGCTCNTATATCTGCTCCATTATTAATCATTTGAGNAGCGAATGTNTGTCTCATNAAATGAGGNNTAAATTCATTTANACTTACCTTNTTAAANAANTTTTTAAGNCTTGATTGAACAGTNCTNGGAGATATTCTTATNCCTTTTTTAGAAATAAATAATGGAAAGTCTTTTAAATCTCTTGATATATATTTATTTCTNAANTTCAAATATTTTACTAATGATTCAAAAACCTTNTTGCCAAATGGNACTATTCTTTCTTTATTACCTTTTCCAACAACTTTTAANATTTTATCTTCCATTTCTAAATCTNTTAAATCTAAAAAAATTAATTCNCTTAANCGTATTCCAGTACTAAAAAATAATTCTAAAATTGTTTTGTCTCTAATAATCTGCCAATCATCATTGATATTNTGTTCTAGGACTTTNAACAAAACATCATTTTGAATGAATCTTGGTAATTTNTGAGGTATTTTTAAACCATTNATNTTTGTTGTAGGATTTGATTTAACTAATTTTTGTTTTAATAAATATCTNAAAAAAGATTTTATNGATGCAAGTTTNCTGTTTATTGATTTTTCAGATAAATTCCTTTCGGATAAAAATAATAAATAACTTTTAATTTCTTTTTTACTTATTTTATTTAAATCTATAATTGAAATCNTCAATTCTTTGGTNAAAAAATTNNTGAATTGATTTANGTCTATTTTATATGCNTCNATAGTATTTTGNGAATACATTTTAATTTTATANATNTAAATTAAAAATTCATTCAAATGTTTCATNNTCAAGCCTTACTTCNGAAATGATTTTACTAATATCNTCTGGNATTGGTGCTATATATGNTTCTTTTTNATTAGTTTTAGGATGATAAAATGAAATTGAAATTGCATGTAATGCCTGNCTATTAATTCCTTTTAATAATTTAGAAAATTCATTTGCAATTTTTGGNTGAAATTCTTTAGCTTTATTTGCNCCACCNCCATAATTAGTATCTGAAAATATTGGATGNCCAATNGANGACATATGNACTCTTATTTGATGAGTTCTTCCNGTTTTTGGATAAAGCTCAACTAAAGTTAAGTGTTCAAACCTTTCAAGAACTTTNTATTCAGTTAATGCATCTCTTCCATTTTNACCTGTTTTAAATAAAGTTCTTTTTTTATTATCACGAANAATTGGAGTTTGAATTTTTCCAAAATNTTTTTTNACTAATCCCCAAACTANNGCAANATACTTTTTTGATATNGTTCTTTTTTCAAANTGATTAGCAATAAATTTATGTGAATGATCATTTTTTGCNATTATNATAATNCCAGTTGTNTCTTTATCCAATCTATGAATTATTCCAGGTCTTATTTCTCCATTTACTTCNGATAAATTTTTNAAATGAAATACCAATCCATTTACCAANGTNCCTGACTTATTTCCTGNNCCAGGNTGAACAACTAAATTTGANGGTTTNTTAATAATAATTATATCATCATCTTCAAAAATTATTTGAAANAAAATTTTTTCTGGTTTTAAAAAAGAAGATTCANTTNGAGGTAAATNAATATTAATAATTTCTCCAANAGATAATTTAAAACTTGGTTTAACNTATTTACCATTTACTTTNATATTTTTTAAAATTATAAATTCTTTTATTTTAGATCTGGANATTAAGTTNATTTCTTCAGCTAAAAACTTATCAATTCTTATATTAGAAACATTTGATAAAATATTAATTTTTCTCATTTAATGTTNACTGAGATTTTTCATCAATATANATAGAATATATATANAATGCCATTCCTATAGTAACAAATGAATCAGCNACATTAAANACTGGCCATGAAAATTGACCAATNCTTAAATGAAAAAAATCAACTACTTTTCCAAANAAATATCTNTCAATAAGATTTCCAATTGCACCTCCAAGAATGNATGAAAGAGAAAGTCTAAATAAATAACTTTCTTTTTTTGACTTGAANAAGTACCAAATNATGAAAATTGTCGCNATTGATGCTAANATTGTAAAAACTATTGGNCCATTANTAAAATTTATTCCAAAAGCAATTCCTGAATTCTCAACATATGTAAATTTNAAAAAATTTCCTAATAATTCAATAGAGGGAGAATATAAATTCATATTTGACCTNGCTATGAATTTNGATAATTGATCAATTATTACAATNANANNAGTAAAAAATATTGGATTCATAACTTTAAATAGAATTTTTTGTCTTACATTTTATACAAAGCTTTGTATGAGGAACTTCTATTAATCTATCNTGTGGAATTTTTTCATTACATTNCATACANATACCNTAANNTCCTCTTTTAATTCTTTCTAAGGCTTCATCTAAATGCTGAATAAACTTATTTTCTCTTGAATACAACAAATAAGATTTTTCTCTTTCGTGGGAATCAGTCCCAACATCTGCCATATGATAGGCATAATTTGAATCTCTAGCTCCTGAATCAAGGTTACCACTTTCATTAATAGAATTTTCTTTAATATTATCCATTTCGTCAATAGCTTTTTCTCTCATTGAATTAATTATTTTAAAATAATTATCAAGTTCTTTTTTAGTTAATTTTACTTTAATCATACGTCCTCCAAAGCCTATTTTTTTCTACTGAGAGAAATTGACATTAATTGATTATTTATTTTCAATTCTTTCTTTTTTTGACCTAATTCACCTTCAAAATATAATTCATTAGCTAAAATTTCATTACTAAAATATTCTTTAAAACTATTTATAGCATTTTTAATGTTTTTAGGAGCTTTAATTTTAACATAAATTCTATCTTCAACATTAAAATTTAATTCCTTTCTAAAATTTTGAATATTTCTAATCAAATCTCTTATGATACCCTCTTCAATAAGTTCATCATTCAAGCTAGTATAAANTCCAACTACTATATCTCCTTCACAAACGGAAGAGAAATTCTTAACTGATTTTTCTTTAATTAAAAAATCATTTTTATTTAATTCAAAATCATTATCAGAATCAGAAACCTTAATATATCCATCATTGTTTATATTTTTATTATATTGTTCAAAATTAAGTTTTTTAATTAGAGGTAATATCAAATTTATTTTATCCTGAAATTTTTCTCTAATTGTAACAAAATTAGGAGAAACTTCTCTAAAAATTAAATCATTTTGATTTTTTACAAATTCTATATTTTTTACGTTCAACTCTTCTTTTATTTGATTTTCATTTTGTAGAATTAATTTTTTAATATTTTCATCTTTCAAGAAAATACATAATCTTGAAAGAGGTTGTCTGATTTTTATTGAAGCTTTATTCCTTGCAAATCTACCTAGTTCTACAATTTTAACTAATCCATCCATGGAATGAATAAGATCTTCATCAATCTCATTTTTATTATAAATAGGAAAATCGTTAAGATGGACGCTCTCTTTTGACTCAAATTCAAGATTCCTAACTAAATTTTGATAAATTTTTTCTGTTACAAATGGTGCAATTGGAGATAGAATAAAAATTAATTTTTTTAATACATTATATAAAGTTTGATAAGCTGCATTCTTATCATTATCATTTTCAGCTTTCCAGAATCTTCTCCTATTTCGCCGCACATACCAATTTGAAAGGTCATCAAGAAAAAGGTCTAAATGTTTCATAAATTTATCTATTCTATAATTTTCAAAAGAATCTTCAGCTATTTTAATAAGTTTATTCATTTTTGATAAAATCCATGAATCTAATTGCGTAAAGTTTTTCTTATTTAAATTAATACTTGGATCAAATTTATCTAACCTTGCATACGTTACAAAAAAAGAATACACATTCCACAAAGTGATGATTTTTTTTCTAATATCTTCTGCAATTCCATAGCCAAACAAAAGATTGTTTTCAGGGTTTTGAGAAGCATACATCCATCTCATAACGTCAACACCAATATCTTCTGCAGCATCATCAAACCAAATTGCATTGCCAGTTGATTTATGCATATCTTTACCATTTTCATCTTTAACTAATGCATGACCTAAAAGTGTCTTAAATGGTGCCTTGTTTTCAAGAAATGTTGACATAGCTAGCAAAGAATAAAACCAATTTCTGAATTGGCCAGGAAATGATTCAGTTATAAAATCTCCTGGAAACCATTCTTTCCAATATTCTTTATTAGATTCATACCCTAATGTTGAGAATGGAACGATTCCAGCATCTAACCATGGATTTCCTACATCCTTAATTCTTGTTCCAATTAAACCTGTATCAGGATGTTTGATTTTTACTTTATCAATCCAAGGTCTATGTGGAGAATTTTTTTCAAATTCTTCCCAACCTTCAACAGATAGTTTTTTTAGTTCTTCTTTTGATCCTACAACATAAAATGATTCATCTTCAAATATCCAAATAGGTAATGCTAAACCCCAAAATCTTTTCTTTGAAATCATCCAATCACCCATATTATCTAACCATTCATTTTCTCTTTCCTTACCCCAAGATGGAATCCAATCTATATCATCAAGAATATTTTTGATTTGATTTCGCCAATCCATATTGATATACCATTCATCTACAAGGCGGAATACTAATTCATCACCCGATCTCCAACAATGAGGATATACATGAGGATATTCTTCAATATAAACTAAGTAATCATTTTGTTTAAGATAATCTAATATTAAATCTATTGTTGATTTATCAGTAGCTCTCTTACCTTTTAACCATCCAAAATAAGAAGTAAATTTTGATTCCTCATCAAGAGGTGATATATTAATTAAATTTTGTTTTTTACCGACTTTATTATCAATATCACCGCATCCAGGAGCCATATGAACAATTCCAGTACCTTCACCAGAGACTACAATATCTTTACCCATTGAATCTTTACCAGGATTAATTACTTTGTGTTGTAATTTCGCAGATACACCTTTTTCAACCAAATTATGATTAGGAAATGGATAACCACCAATTTCATTTTGTGCTTTCAAATTATCAAAAGGACCATCATATTCCCAACCAACCATATCTTCACCCTTAACTTTACCAATTATTTCAAATCCTCCTTTTTCCTTAAAGATTTGAGATATAGTTTTAAGTTTTGGAACATTTTTAATCCATTGTTTCTTTTCTTTAAATTGTTTTTCCAATCTTTTAAAATTTAAATTTTCATTAGCCAAGTAATATATTGAACCATCATGAGATTTAATTTTCACATATTCAAGTTTAATGTTGACACCAACAACTACGTTTGATGTTAAAGTCCAAGGAGTGGTTGTCCAAACTAAAAGAAATTCATTTTTTTTATTTTTAATTGGAAATCTTATGAAAACTGCTCTATGCGAAACTAATTTTCTACCTTCAATTATCTCCATTTGTGAATATGATGTGCCTGATCTTCCTGACCAAGGAACAACATCAGATCCTCTATAAATTTTACCATTTTCATGAAGTTTCTTTAATAAACTCCAAATAGTATAATTATTTTCATCAGACATTGTATAATAAGAATTGTCCCAATCCATCCAGTAACCAAGTCTTTTTGATTGATTAGTTTGTATATCAGAAAATTTTTTAACTCTATCTTTACATTTTTTAACAAATTTTTCAATTCCATAATTCTCAACATCTTTTTTTGACCTAAAACCTAATTCTTTTTCAACTTCTACTTCTACCCAAAGCCCTTGACAATCAAAACCTTGTTGATATCTTAATTCATGTTTAGTCATTGATTTATACCTGTTATACAAATCTTTTAAAGTTCTTCCCCATGCATGATGAACTCCCATTGGATTATTTGCTGTAATTGGACCATCAATGAATGACCATTTTTTCAAACCTTCATTCATTTTTTTTCGTTTTTCAAAAATATTTTTTTTCTTCCAAAAATCTAGAACTTCGTGTTCAATCTCTATAAAGTCTACTTTATTATTAACTTTTTTAAGCATTTTAGATTTTTGAAAATAGTTTAAAAATTAGGTTGAAAAAAATACTCAGCAAAATACATGTTGTAATTGGAATGTATAAAGAAAAATTATTTCTTAAAATTCTTATATCTCCGGGCAAATTACCTAGTTTTGATATAATAGGGATATTAAATCCAAAATGATTTGAAAAGCCAATCACAATAAAAATAAATCCTATTATTAAAAATACCTTACTCATTTTAATCGAATTTGATGATTAATTTAATGAGATAACTTAGCTTTTGAACATAGTTATTCAAAAATTTATATTTTGACTATATGATTTAATTCATTTCTAAGGGAATAAAAATGGAACCACCACGTCTTTTTATTAAAAACAGAACAGATTCTTGATCTTTTAAATTATTTATTGCAATTCTAAACTCAGACACAGAATTAATTTCTGTATCACCAACTCGCGATATTACATCTCCTATCGTGATACCAGACTTAGAAGCAATACTAGAGTTTAATATATCAATTACAATAACTCCATTATCAATATTTTCTAAACCAAATCTATTTAAAATTGATTGATTGATATTTTCAACTCTCATTCCAAGAGATGATGGTAAAGATGAAGAATTTCTAGCAAATATTTCATCTTCTTTTGGTAACTCTACAAGTTCAACTTTCAAAAATTTTTCTTTACCATCTCTGATAATTTTCACATTTGGTATTGTTTTAGGCCTTGTAGATGATACAACATTTTTTAAATGAGAAGAATTTTTAATTTTGTTTCCTGAAAAGTCAATAATCACGTCCTTAATTTTAAAACCAGCTTTCTCTGCAGGACTTCCATCAACTATATCAGTTACTAGGGCTCCTTGACGATCAGGAAGCTTTAAATTTTTAGAAATTCCATCATCAACATCCTGAATGAAAACTCCTAACCATGATCTAATTACTCTTCCCTCAGAAATTAAATCATTCATAATCACACTTGCTAAATTTGATGGAATTGCAAATCCTACTCCAGCATTACTTCTCATATAACCACCTGTTGCAATTGCTGTATTTATACCAATCAACTCAGCATCAAGATTAACTAATGCACCTCCACTATTACCTGGATTTATAGCAGCATCGGTTTGTATAAAATCTTCATAATCAATTCCACCAATCACATTAGTTCTTCCTTTAGCACTAACTATACCAGCTGTTACAGTATGACTTAAACTTGATGAAAATGGGCTTCCAATTGCTAAAACCCATTCTCCAACATCTAAATTATCAGAATTACCTAAAGTGACTTGAGTTAAGTTTTTAGCATCAATTTTCAAAATAGCTAAATCACTTTTTGGATCTGTGGCTAATACTTCAGCATCAAACTCTCTTTCATCCATCAAAACTATACTAATTTGATCAGCTCCCTCAACAACATGATTATTTGTTATAATATGACCATTTTTAGCATCTACAATTACTCCCGAACCCAAAGCTTTTGTTGTTCTTTCTCTATTTGGATTTCCATATCCAAAATCTTCATAAAAAAATTCTTCAAAGGGATTTCTTCTTTCATTTGAAACAATCTTTTCACTATTAATAGTAACGACAGCTGCATTTACTTTTTTTACAACATTTGAAAATGTATCACTGTAATATTTAGCTGATTGAGAAGATAAAAATGAAAATAGCAAAAATGTGTAAAGTATAATTTTATTCACAAAAACCTCAAATTTTATACATGTTTAATTATTTTTTAACTGAAAAGTTCCGAAATGAAAAAAAATTATTATAATAACTCATTAATATCTTGTTCAATCACATCAGGAGAACGATAACCAAGATATTTTTTAAAAACCTGCATATTTCTATCTATTATGAATGTTGTAGGAACTCCAGTAACACCACCGTATAAATTTGAAATATTGTTATCTCCATACAATAATGGATAATTTACACCACCTATTCTTTCTTCAAATTGAGGAACAACTGAAGGGCCATCATAATCTAAAGAAATTCCAAGAACAATAAGATCTTTATTATATTCTTCATAAAGTTGAACTAAATCTGGTATTTCATAACGACAAGGTCCGCACCAAGTGGTCCAAAAATTAATTATAACAACTTTACCTTTATAGTCTGATAAAGAAATATTATTTCCATCAGTATCTAATAATGTGAAATTGGGTGCTAAGTTTTCATTAGACATATTATTTTTCCCTGATAAATTTGAATTATCAACTTCTTTTGTCGAAGATGTATAGTTTTTACCAGGAATAAACAAAAAAATAACAAAAATTATAATTAATAAAATTCCAAAAGTGATTATTTTAATTTGATTTAAATTTTTTGAAATAAAACTTAAATCATTTTTAATGTTATTTTTCATAATTCTTAATATAAATATACTATTATAATTATTCTAAATCCAATTCACTTGCAGAAACAAGTGAAATATCCATTTTTACTGCCTCTAAAGGATTGTCTCTGTCAGGTCCTCTATAAGATGGATTCTGGGTACCCGGAGTTGAACTATTAACAATTTTATCAATGACCTCTAATCCTGAAATCACCTCTCCAAAAACAGTATAATTATTATCTAACTGTGGAACATTATCAACACAAACAAAAAATTGACTTCCTCCACTATCAGGGTTTTGTGATCTTGCCATAGATAGAATTCCCCTTTTATGAGGTTTTTCATTGAATTCGGCTGGAACTGTCCATGTTTCTGGGTTATTTTCATCTCCTATTCCAAAATATTTGCCAGCATGCCCTCCCATTCCGTCATTAAACCTATCATCATCTTTCGAATTTGGATCTCCTCCTTGAATAACAAACCCAGGAATAACTCTATGAAAAGTAGTTCCATTAAAATAGTCTTGTTCAATTAATGCTTTAAAACTTTCTACATGTTTTGGTGCAATATCTGGAAAAAACTTTACAATCATTTTACCTTTTCCAGTTTCAATTATAGCATATTTTTCATCTTTGATTGTAGCACATGAAAATACTACAAATATCATAGTTAGAAAAAATAACTTTACAAAAATTTCATTTAAAATCATTTTCCTGTCCTTCCTCTTGGGCTGCATGGGTTATCTTGTTCACATAGGGGACAATCTTTTTGCTCCCAGGTTTTTGATGGATATTTCATTAAAGGGAAAAAGGGATACTTAAAATTTTCTAAACCATTTTTTGATCTATCAACTAAGCACGTAATTCCAATACAAATGGCATTTTTTTCTTCAACAATTTTAATTAGTTCATCAATTGAACCTCCAGTGGTAACTATATCTTCAACGATTAGTACTCTACTGTTTTTTTTAATATTGAAATCCCTTTTAAGTATCATATCTCCTTTAACTCTCTCTGCAAAAATACCTATGGTACCAAATTGTTTAGCGACTACACTACTTAACAGTATACCTCCTACAGCTGCACCTAAAACAATATCAGGAGATAAAGTATTTAATTCTTTATAAAAAAGTTTTCCAATTTGATTTAATATTTTGGGATTCTCTAATAATCTAAATTTTTCTATGTAAACTTCGCTACATTTTCCTGAAGTCAGCTTAAAACGACCATTCAAAATCGTATTTGTTTCCCTCATCAATGACATCATTTCATTCATAAAAAAACTTTCTAACTAATAATGTTATTAATTTTTTCATTATAATCTCTTGATGAAAAAGATGGATCTTTTGAATAGATAATAGATCTCGAAACATTAATAATTGCTAATCCATTTTCATTATTTCCAGCTAATAAACTTTCCTCTAAATTTCCTCCTTGAGCACCTATTCCAGGAATTAAAAAAGGTAAATCTCCAGCTTCTAATCTTATATCGGCAATTTGTTCTGGTTTTGTTGCACCAATAACTAATCCTAAATTTTTATTATCGTCTATATCCCTAACCATCGATATAACTCTTCGAAAAACACTTAATCCAGATGCTTCTTTAAGTTGAATGTCTCTTGCGCTAGGGTTTGAAGTTAAACACAAAACAAATATTCCTTTGTTTTTATATTTTATGAAAGGAATAATTGAATCTTGACCCATGTATGGTGAAACTGTAATTGCATCAAAACCAAAATGATCAAATAATGAATTAGCATATTTATTAGTTGTATTTCCAATATCACCTCTTTTTCCATCTCCAATTAATAACTTTTTTCCATCAATATACTTTATGGTATCTTCAAGCCATTTATAACCTTTTGAACCAAATACTTCAAAAAATGCTAAATTCAATTTATAAGCAACTACATTGTCAATAGTCTGATCAATTAAATTTTTTGTAATTTTTTTTAAATTATTTAAACTGTCACTTGATTTTGGGGACATTTTATCGAGATCTATGTCTAAACCAACACATAGTTGAGATTTGCTCTTTTTGATTGACTGCCTTAATATCTGTGAAAATGATTTTACTTTCATGTTGCTAATTTAATTATAAACGAAGGATTTTTTTAAAAAGAATTACATTATAAGATTTAATATTAACTTGTAATATAAAATTATGAAAAAAATAAACCATATAATTGAAGAAGTAAATAAAACTGAATTCATTCCAATTGCTTCATCTCCCTTAAATTTTAAAATTGAACTTGTAAAAAAAATAGGATTCGATGATTTATCTCAACTCATTATAATTTCAGATCATTTAGTTAAAGAATATACTCAAAATGTTAGATTAACTAAAACAAGCATCAAAAAATATTTTAATTATCCAAATACTTTACCATTTATCATTAGACAAAGTGGACTTATCATTGGCTATATAATTGGAGTTCCACTTGAATATTTCTCAAATGACCCATCATTTCAAAATGATAATAATATTGGGGAAAAAAATACTCTTTACACATATGCCTTTGTCATTTTAGAAAAATACAAAAAAAATGGTTATGCAAAAACACTTAAAAAAGTCTATATCAGCTGGGCGAAGAAAAAAGGTTTTAAATTTATTTCAGGACATATAAAAGAAGGAATTTCACAATACTTTAAATATGAAGTAGAAGTTTTACAAAAATTTAATAATTGGCATGGTACTAATAAAAAATTTGAATATTACAGAAGATTAATATAAACTAGTCTTGATTGACTAAAAAAAGTTTAAATCGCTCAAAAATTACTTGCCGAGTAGATTTAAATTTTATAATTTTATAATACAAAATAGGAAGTAAAATGGAAAATTCTAGCAATACTAAATCAGTCATCACTTGTGATATGGAAGGTAGAGTTGAAACCTTTAATAAAGGTGCAGAAGAAATTTTTGGTTATACATCTGATGAAGCAATTGGAAAAATGAGAGTTTCTAATTTTTCGCCAGGTAATGTAGTTCTAAGTCATGTAGCTAATTGGCTCAAAATTGCAACCGAAAAGGGTGAATACAAATCTGAATCAACCTTTGTTCATAAAGATGGCTCTTTAATACCAGCTAAAATAAAAATTACTCCAAATTACAAAAATATTAATGGAAAGAAAGTCCAAGTAGGTTATTGTGGTCAAACCACTAGAATTGAGAACAAAACACCAGAAGAAACAATGCCAACTAATCCTTGGTGGTTTAAACTTTTATCTGGTTTAGTTATCACCAGGCTTCCTTTCTTATCAGCCACATGGATTCCAGTGATATTAGCTACTGTGTGGGCTTATAATGGTGGAATTGAATTTTCAGCTCCATTCAATTGGGTACTATTTTCAATTGTTTTTGCTGGAGCATCATTTCTTCATCTTTCAGCCAATACCTTCAACGATTATTTTGATTGGAAATCAGGTGCAGACAAAATCAATAATGATTATTTTCTTCAATACTCTGGCGGTTCTAGAGCCATTGAACTTGGTCTGATATCAGTAAAAGGCTTATTTCGTCTTGCAAGCATATTTCTTGCTTTGGCAACGTTTTGTGGTTTTATAATTATGTTTTTATCCCCAAGCAAGATATATGGTTTATTCACTTATGGATTGATCGGTGCTGGTGGTGGAATTTTCTACACTGCTCCCCCCTTTCGTTTTTCATCAAGAAAAGGTCTTGGTGAATTATCAATAGGATTATTGTTTGGTCCTATTATGACAATGGGTGTAGTATTTGCTTTGACTGGTATTCATTCAATTGAAGCTTTTTACATTGGAATTCCTGTAGGATTATTAACTACCGCAATATTATGGGTAAATCAATTCCCTGACACTCCATCAGATATAGCAACTGGAAAAATTCACTTAGTAGCTACACTTGGAACTAAAAATGCTAGATGGGGATATCTGCTGTTAATCGGAAGTTCTTTTTCTACAATATACTTTTTATTTTCTAACCAAATATTACCTTCTGGTAGCTTACTAATGATGTACTCAATACCAGTCGGAATTTATTTGATAAAAAAGGTTTTTGATGATTTTGAAAAAAGAGAATTAGCAACAACTTGCGCAAATACAATATATTTTCATATGTTAGCAGGTTTATTATTAATAATTGGAATTTCTTTCTTTTGATTAATTATTTTTAGGTTTAATAAATCTTAACATTGCTGGCAGAAAAAATAAATCACCTATGATAGCTCCAAACATTGTAATTGCTGACAAAAAACCGAAGTCTCTACTTGGTAAAAAATTAGAACTTACCATAACCAAAAATCCACAACCAAGAATTAAAGAAGTTGAAATAATTGCATTGCCTGTTGAAAATATTGTTGCTGAGCTTGCTTTCATGTAATTACCATTATTATTAAATAATTCCTGTCTAAATCTAACTAAATAGTGAATTGTATCATCAACAGCTATTCCAAATGCAATAGCAAAAGTCATTGCTGTTGTAGGTCTTAATTTTATATTAAACAAACCCATTATTGCTGCCATAAATAAAATTGGAATTAAATTTGGAATCATAGAAAAAATGGCTAATTTGATACTTTTAAATAAAAAACCCATAGAAATGAAAATGACACCAAAAGCAATTAAAAAACTTATTATTAAATTATTTACCAAATAATCATTCACTTTAAGTGCCATTAAAGTTGTTCCTGTTAAAGAAATTGACACTTCATCAGAAATATTTTTTGATTTCCATATATTAATTTCTTCTACAATCTCTTTAGCTCTGATTGAATTAACATCTTTTATCCTTGCAGATATTCTAGTTTTTGAATAATCAAAATTAATTAAATTTTGAAAAACATCTTCATTTAATACAATATATTGAAAAATTAAATCATCTTGTAAGTATGATTTTTCTTTAGTTTTTTCAGTTAAATTATCATGAATAATTTCTATATAATCTACTATTGAAATTGTTTTTCTTATTTCAGGAATAGAATTTAATTTTTTTTGTATTTTTGAAACCTGGCTTATAAAATTTGAATTTGCTATACCATTTTCAATTAAGTTATCGTTTAGATCTTTAACTGAAATAATTACTTCAAAGGGGAAAACGGCTCCCATATATTCTTCAGCAAATTTCATATCATCAAATAATTCATTACCTTTGCTCAAATCATCCATCAAAGCTGAATTACTTTCAACCTTGAAAGCAAAATAAATAAATAAAAAAATTAATATGGATGAAATTATTAAAATTGTTAATTGATAATTATTATTAACCATAACAATTTTTTTTAAAAAATATTGCCTTATGCCCTTTTTAATTGAATTAGTTTTTATTGGATAGCTCTTACCCATTAATATTATTAATGATGGAATTAATAATATTGATACTAAAAAAGCTATCAAAACTCCAATTGAAACTAAAAACCCAAACTCTTTAATCATTACTATATTAGTACTTAATAATGATAAAAATCCAATGGAAGTTGTTAAACTTGTAAGCAAAATTGCATTCCCAATACTTTCGATTGTTTTTTTTATTGATTCTTTTGAATTGTTTGACTTTCTAATTTCTTCATTGAACTTAATTAAAATATGGACAGAATCAGCAACACCAACAATCATTACTAAAGTAGGAACTATATAAGTAATAATATTAATTGAAAAATTAAATAAACTCATTAATCCAAGAACCCATACAACTGATATGAAAATTGTCAAAATTGGTAACAAAACTATTTTAATTGATTTAAACATAATATATAAAACCAATAGTAATATTATTGTTACAGGTGGAAAAAATTTTATAAAGTCTCCAATCATATATTGGACATACTTAGTTCTCAACACTGGAATTCCAGTTTCATACCATTCCCAATTTGAATCATTAATGATAGCTTGTATATCTTTCATTATTTGCAATCTACCAGGATGATTATTGAGATTTTCATCAACTTCAAGAATGATTGAAGCTATACTTCCATCTTCAGATATAAGATTATTTATAAAAATTGATGATTGAAAAATATAGTTTTTTAAAACTTCAATTTGTTTTTGAATTAAATTTTCATCGTTGAAGTTTACTTCTAAAAAATCTAATTCAATTCCAAGATTAGCAATTGAAAAAACACTTGAAATACCATCTATCTCAGATAAACTTTTAGTATATTTTTGAACTAATAAAAAATTTTTTAATGAAAATGGGTCATCACAATTATATGTTAGTGATATAATATTATCTTCTCTACCAAACTCATTTCTAAAATTATAATATTGTTCAACTTCTTTATCATTTTCAGGAAATAAATTTTCAATAGTAAAATCAAACTTTAAAAAAAACAATTGAATGATAAAAAATATAGTAATTAATAATAAAATAGATAAAAATCTATATGGATATAAAATTTGAAGGGAAACTATCTTGTTAAATAAATTTCTCAATTTTAAAAAATTATTTTCTTTTATAAATGAGGCTAATTAAAATTAACGAAGAAGTAGAAATAATTATACCTGGAATCACTTCATCAATATTATAATAAATACTTTCGGGGAAAAAACTAAGCATTAGTTTTTCATTTTTCCATAATAAAATTGTTAATGCCCCAGATATTATTGAACTAATAACTCCTTCTTTTGTTACTTTTTTCCAAAAAAATGTGGCCATTAGTGATGGTGTAATTGATACTCCATAAATAGTGTAAGCATATAATGCTTTTTCAAAAATTGTTGTTGATTTTGAAAATAAATTAGACATAAAAAAAGCAATTATACCAAGTATTAACACTATTATACGACTGTAAAAAACAATCTGTTTGCCAGTTAAATTATTATTTATATATTTTAAAAAAATATCATTCATTATAGCATTAGACGGAACAAGTAAATATGAATCAGCAGTCGAAATTATAATTCCAACAATTGTTGTTAACATAACTGCTCCAATCAATGGAGGTAATATTTTATAACCAATATAAATCATTATATATCTACCTGATTCAGTTTCTGGAATCATAGTTGAACCTACCCAAGCAATTAAAATAATTAATATTTCAATAAACAATACTGCAAAAATCAAAATGTTTGTTGATTTTTTCAAACCTTGAATATTTTTACTTGCAGAAAATCTTTGATACATGTTTGCATCTCCAAGAACTAATAAAAAAGATGGTAAACAAAAATTAATTATATCTAAAAATGAGACATTGCTTAAAAAATTATAATTTTCAATTTTACCAAGTTTTAAAAAACTATTTTCAATATTATTTAAACCACCTGATTCAAACCACAATAAAGGAAAGGCAATAATAAGTATTATTGTCATAATTATTCCATTTACAACATCTGTAAATGCAACACTCAATAAGCCAGCTAACATAGTATAAATTATAATAAATGATGCCGCAATTATTGTTGCGGTCTCGATTGAAATAATACTTAACCCATTTTCATTGGTAAAAATCATATTTAAAACAATTCCACCAGCATTAAATTGATAACCTACAATTACCATNTAAGAAGCAATCAAAGATATTAAACTTAANATTTGAGCTAATTTACCATATTTNGANCCTATAATTTCAGGTACTGTTACTTTATTTAAAGTTCTAACTTTAGTTGCAATTTTAGATAATACATAAATCCCCAAAACACCACCTAAAGGTAAAATAATAGCTGAAATACCAATTTCATAAGTTTTACCAGCATTTCCCAATATTGAACCAGTNCCAATCCATGTTGCAAGCATTGTTCCTAATAAAATAGGAGATGTTAAATTTTTNCCTGCAAGTGCAAAATCATTTTGATTATTTATTTTATTATANTTTTTTAATCCAATAATGGTTAAAAATATTAAATAAATGAAAACGCTTATTATATAAATCATATTTTAAATTTATAAAAAATGTATACTTTAATTTTAATTTATTTTTTTTAATTTAAAATTTGTTGTATAAATTNTNATTATTCCCTGTTATTTGTATGGCATTTTTGGAACTTACAATCATAACATATTGGGAACTTAACTTTGTATAATAAAAGTAGGCCTTCTTTTCTGAAGTAAAGGAAACTTGCATTATACAAGAGGTGCCCACACTTAATTAAATAGGTGTTCCATTAATGTCATGTTTCAGGGATTTTTTTATATCAGATATAATTTTTTTTATAATTATTGGTTTTCCTCTCACTTTTAAGGANACAAAGTCTTTTTCATAATTACATTTAATNACATCAACTAAATTAAATATTNTATNAAGAAATTTTATTTGAGAAAATTTTAATGTTAANTNATAAGTAATATAATTTTTTTTAATAAAANTATTAATTTCATTTAATAAATGATNAATCATTAAACNATTTTTTGCAGANATAAATACTNCNTCAGGAAATCTATTTTTTAAACCATTTAATTTTGAACTTTTTACTAAATCAATTTTATTAAGAACTATTAATGAATTATCTGTTTTAACTTTAATTGAATTNAATACTTCTTTTACTGTTAATAATTCATCNTCTAAATTTTNTGAACTNGAATCAACAACTATTAATAAAAGATCTGATTCAACAACCTCTTTTAANGTACTCTTAAAAGATGCAACNAAATCATGAGGAAGNTTTCTTATNAAACCAACAGAATCACTTAATAAAATTTCATTATTTTTTTCTATTTTTAAAGATTTAACTGTTGTNTCNAGNGTNGCAAAAAGTTTATTCTTAGCATANACTTGAGCNCCAGTTAAAGTATTAAGNAAAGTAGATTTACCAGCATTTGTATATCCAACTAAAGATACTCTAAATTTTTCTTTTCTTCTTATACTTTGAGTTATTCTTTCTTTTTCAATANTTTTTATTTGNCTTTTAAGTTTTGAAATTTTANTTCTTATTAATCTTCTATCTATTTCTATTTGAGTTTCTCCAGCACCTGCTCTAGNTCCAATACCTCCCATTTGCCTCTCTAAATGNGTCCACATTCTTGTAAGNCTAGGNAGNANATATTGTAATCTAGCTAACTCNACTTGTGTTTTAGATTCAGTAGTTTTAGCATTNTTNGTAAAAATATCTAATATTAATCCAGTTCTATCNATTATTTTTATTTTATCAGAAATTTTATGAAAATTTCTTGATTGTGTTGGAGAAAGATCATCATCAAAAATTATTAAATTAACATTTAAAGCCTTAGCTTGATTAATTATTTGTTCAGCTTTTCCTTTTCCAANAAAATATTTNGGACTAATTCTATTNATNTTTGNNATAATTAATTCAACTGCAANNGCACCAGCAGTATCAGCAAGAAGAGACANCTCNTTTAAATTTGATTTTACTTTTTCATAAGTTTCATCACCTGTGATTACTCCAACTAAGAATGCTCTTTCTTTCAAAACAANTNGATNTTTATATTGNTTTACTTCTACTATAAAANGATTCAAAAATAATTAAAATTAAACTAATTATNATAAAAAAATACCACAACTCTTTTCCTNTTCTAGTTTCATCAACAGATTNAATATGATTTTCATCAAAATTAACTATTTTNACATTATTTANTTGAAATACTTTTGATAGNGCATTTTTTGAAATTCTTTTNGATGGNTNTTCTAATTNNGANAAATGAGTAATAAAGGANGTATNAAATTNTGTATCAACAAAAATTTTNTATATACCTAATAAATTTAAATCAGATAAAATTAATCTTTCATTTTCAAAATCTGGTTTTAATTTTGATTTNAATCCATTTGGATCTTCTAAAATAATTTCTTTTGANAAGTTCNNTCTTGATAAAGGAATANACAACGANTCACCCATATCGACNTTNAATTCTTGTAAATTNAAATNACTTAAATAAACNATAATTCTATGNATTAATGGAATAAAAATTCCATTAATTGGAAGATCTGACCAATCTAGNTTCATTAATGATGTAAAAACAATTGATTTATTACCATTTTGATTTATTTCAAATAAAAATGGNTCACCATTTGATAAATTNAATAATTTTGTNTAATCACTCATATTCAAAATAGGATTATATTTTTTTATTTTAGGCATTTCATCAATTAAATTTTTNANAGGAAAATTNTTGAAAATNGGATTTTCAAAATTAATTNTATTTAAACTNAAAAAATCATCCTCNTTATCAATATTACTATTAAAAGAAGTTTNNTAATTAAGATCAGAAAATAANTTAGTATTTGAATCNCCTAAAAAAATTAAAAATGATTTTTNNGATTTTTGATAATTTCTAATTAAACTTATTTGNTCNTCATTAAAATCNATTGGATTATAAAAAANTATCAANTCNTTATCACTCATTCTATTATAACCAAAACTATTATATGAATNATTTTCAATTTCTAAATAATCNTTAGAATGATTAATNGAAGAAAAAACGTACTTTATTGGACCAGANAATTCANNNTCATTATGAAAAAATAAAATTTTAATTTTTTTTGTTAATCTAAATTGAAAAAATTTTTTATTATCTAAATCAAAATCATCATTAGGGATTTTNAACCAACCATTANTAATATTANTTTGTCCNGAATATACTTTAAATTCAAAATTTTTTTTTATATTTGGTTTTAAATTTGAAACTAATTGTNCACTTTTAATATCATTTGNAAANAATTCNACTTCTAAATCTTTAATTTCCAAACTACTTGAATTACTAATATTGGTTTCAATTGATAACAATTGATTAGGATATTTTATTAAATTATTTACCTTNGCTTCATTAATTCTTATGTTTTTTTTAAATTCATCCATCATGAATAAATAAGTTCTCCAACCCATTAAATCTATTTTTTCATTTTTAAGAATTGAAGCAGGGAAATCACTAAAAATATATAATTCTTTGTTAGGAATATCACCAAACACTTTATTTAATTTATCTGATGATTTTAACGATGAGTTAATTACGTCGTAAATATTATCTTTACCTCCTGAAATTGAAATTTTATTTAAAATTTCCATAATTCTTTTTTGATTAATTATTCTTTCAGATGCAACTCTTTTAAATGGAGTGGTTTGATAAACGTCAAGAAAAAAATTGTTATTTAATTTTGTTAATAACTCATATGCATTGTTTTTTGATTTATCAAAAAAAGAAATTTGGTTATCCTCGTAGGACATTGAAGCTGAATTATCAATAATAATTGCAATATGACTTGATTGATTTGATGAACCAGTAATAGTAAAATATCCAGATATAACAGGTCTAGAAAAAGCTAAAACTAAAAAAATTATAATTAGTGTTCTTAATAATAACAATACTAATTCTTTTATTTTGAAAAATTTAATTTTACTAGTTTCTAATTTTTTCAAAAACTGTATACTACTAAAATTGATTGTTTTTGTAGTTAACTTGTTGAAAATATGAATAATTAATGGAATGAAAGCAAAAATTAATGCCCAAAGAATATTAGGGGATAAAAAACTCATACAAATAGATAATAAAATGAAATTGTTGAACCTACAGAAAAAGGAACTATTATATTGTCATTAATTGGAGATGGAATTAATTCTGCAACAGTTGCAATTATTGATGATATAAACAAACCTATAATTTTTATATCTAAAAATAACAAACCAATCAAGGTTGATACTAAAAAAAAGGCTAAACTTCCCTCAAAGGTTTTATCAAATATTTTATTTTTCCCCCATTTTTTACCAACAATAGCTGCAATTGCATCAGATATACATAAAATCAACATAGAATAAACAGCAATATTTTTCTCAAAAATCATAATTAAAAAAAAACATGAAATAAAGGTAATAGTAGCACCCGTAAATTTTTTCTTCTCTGATTTTCTTATCATTAAACCAAAAACTTTAAAAAAAATTTGATTAATTAATAAATTGTTTATTCTTAAGATTTCTATAATTATAAAACATATAGAAACAAAAAAAAGTATTAATAAAATTATTTCTCTACTAAAAAAAAAATAATAACTCATAGGAATAATTACTGAAGCTAAATGTATGAGTTTTCTATATAATTCGTTTTTGAAATTCATTTTATTCAATTGGATTGGTAAGTTGATTATAAAGATCATCTAATTCCAAAATACTTACAGTAACATCAATTGATTGGGGCTTATCTAAAATAGTACCAGAAACAATTGATTGTTCTAAAATTGTATAAGGTACAAGATCTTCATTTTGTCTGTAATTCACTTTTCCTAAATATAATTTTGATTTATTTAAAAGTTTTTCACCTTTGTCCATACTTAAACCAAATAACTGAGGAACTTCATAAAAATTAGGTGGCTTACCTTTACTAATTATGATTTTAAGACCACTTCCTTTTCTCAAATAATCACCAGCTCTTGGATATTGCCATCGTATTACATCAATGGGAATATCTGGATCAAATTCAGCAATTAGGGTGTCAATTAATAAACCTGAATCAGTTAACTCTAATCTTCCACTTCTTATAGATTTACCAATCAAATCTGGTATTAATACCATTTTCTCTCTTTGAGCTATTGTCAAATGAATTGTTCTTCCCGGCTTAACTCTTCTAGTGGGGTCAGGGAATTGGTCTATAATAGTTCCCTCTGAAAACTTATTTGTATATTGAATGTCTCCTTTTTTCACATGAAATCCCTCAGATTCTAAAGTTTCTTTAGCACGTACAAAAGAATAACCTTTTACATTTGGTAAATTTCTATCCAAATTTTCTCTAATATAAAATGGCATAATTAATTTATCAAAAATTAACATTCCCATTGAAAAAACGAAAAATAACATGATTATTTGGTAGTAAATTTTTTTCATAATATTCTCTTTAATTTAACTCCAAAAACTCCATCTATTTTATGAATACTTGGAAAAGTAGATAGAGCACCTCTATGATCGATAAAATTTGAAGGAACTAAATTTTTTGATGATATAAATTTAAACTTATCAGTCCTAGATAAAAAATCATCAATTATATCCCAATTTTCCTCTTTCTCTAAAGAACATGTTGAGTAGATAATTTCTCCTCCAATTCCAATAAATTTAGACATGTTATTTAAAATTTTTTTTTGAATCTCTATCATTTCATTTAAATGATTAGGCTTTCTTCGCCATCTTAAATCTGCTCTTTTAGACATAACACCTGTACCCGTGCAAGGGACATCAATTAAAATTTTATTCGATACTGGAAATGAATCACATGAAGCATCTTTTTTTGAAATTGTTATTGATTTAATATTTAGCCTATCAATTGTTTGATGTAATAATTTTATTCTATTAGAATCTATATCAAAAGCTTGAATTGATAATTTACTATTTGTTTTTTCAGCTAAAAAAGAACATTTTCCTCCAGGTGCAGCACAAGCATCAATAAATGAATCTTTTATTTTAATATCTACTAAGTTTGATATTAAACCAGATGAAATATCTTGAAATGAAAAAAACCCCTCTTTAAACATTGATGAATTTCTTAGAAGAGATCCATTTTTTATTATCAAAAACTCAGGTAAAATTTCAGAATCCTTAAATAAAAAATTTTTTTTATTTAAATAATTTTTAAAAGTGTCAACATCAATTTTATTAGTATTAATTCTTAATGTAAGATCAGGTATCTTATTGTTCCACTCACATAAAGATATCATTTTTTCCCAACCAAAATTATTTTTCCATTTTTTTAAAATCCATTTTGGATGAGATAAAATAATACTTAAATCATTAATTGATGATTTTTGACTTAAAGATTTATTAATACCATTATCTATATTTTTTATTTTTCTTAAAATTGCATTAACTAATCCAGCTGGAGATTTACCTAATTTTTTTTTAATAATAGCAACTGCTTCATTTACAACAGCAAAATCAGGAATATGAGATCTATAAATAATCTCATATGATCCCAACCTTAAAGTGTTTTTTAAAAAAGAATGAGATTTAAAATAATCACCTTTAAATGTTTTATTAATTAAAAAATCCAAATAATTCTTTTTTCTCATAATTTCTTGAACTAAAAATGTTATTTCAGGTCTTTTACTTTTTGATACTTTATTTTTTAAAAAATAATCATTCATTATAATTGATAACTTTAATCCATGATTATCAAATGTTTCACAAATTTTAATTACATGCTCTCTTGGTTGAATTTTATTATTCAAAAAAATCCCCAATTTCTAACTTATTACCTAAAATGAATTCAGAAGATTTCATTTTTTTTCTTCCTTCATATTGAACTTGATAAATTTTTAAGCTACTATTTTTACATTGAACCAAGAATGAGTTTTTATTTATTTCGATAATTTCTCCATATTTTTTTTTATAATTCTTTAATGATGGTAAACTAGAAAAGATTTTTAATCTTTTATTTTTAAAAAAAGTATACGCACCAGGATAAGGAGAAAATGCTAAAGTTTTATTTTTTATCTTATTTGCTGATATATTCCAATTTATTTTACAATCATTAGGAAAAATTTTTGGTGCTTTTGTTGAATTTTCATTTTTTTGAGGAATTGGAAAAATTTCTTTATTAATAAATTCATCTATTGTTTTTAATAATAATTTTGAACCGATTTTTGAAGACCTAAAATATAAACTACCGTAATCATCATCAGGAAAAATTATAAATGGAGTACTTTTTAAAACATCCCCCTTATCTAATTTATTTGAAACTAAAAAAGTAGTAATACCAGAATAAGTTTCAGAATTTATAATTGACCACTGCAAAGGTGCAGCTCCACGATATCTAGGTAATAAAGATGGATGAAGATTAATAGAACCATATTTAGGAATTCTCAATAATGAATCTGGTAATATTCTAAATGCTACAACAATTATAAAATCAATATCTAATTTTTTGATTTGATTCAAAAAATTTTTATCATTCAAATTTTTTGGTTTATATAAGGGTAAATTTAATTCTTTTGATCTTTCAGATATTGAAGTTTCAGAAAATTTTTTTCCTCTTCCTTTCATTTTATCTATTGATGTTACAACACCAACTAATTTATGATGAGAATATACTATATTATTTAATGATGGAATTGAAAATTCAGGATTTCCTATAAATAATATTCTTGCTGAATTCACTTGATTTATATTTGAATTATTCGTGAAGTTTTTGAAGTGTTTTTAAAAATTGTTGTTTTTGAATCTTTGATGCGTAATCAATAATCAATCTACCATTGACATGATCCATTTCATGTTGAATTACAGTTGATAATAATCCATTTAAATCTTCTTTAAATGGATTTCCATTCTTGTCCTCATAATAAAAATAAATTTTTTCTGCTCGATTGACTTCTAATTTAATTTTTGGCAAACTCAGACATCCCTCCTCCATAATTTTACTACCAGTTTTTTCTAAAATTTTACCATTTATATATGTTTTTGGATGAAAATTAGAATCAATATGTGATAAATCAACAATGATTATATTCAAATCTATTCCAATTTGATTTGCTGCAAGTCCAATACCGTCATTTTCATACATTGTATCATACATATTAGATATGATATTTTCTACATCTTCAAAATTTTTGACTGGTTTTAAAACTTTTTTTAAAATTGGATTATCAAATTTAACTAAACCTTGAACAGACATTAATCTTTTTTCTCATCAATAGATTGGCTACCTGATATAGCAGATTTGCTGATTTTTATAGTAACATTTTTATCAATATCAAGTATTACGATACTATTGTTTCCTTTAAAACCGGCTATAGTACCATAAATACCACCCGATGTGATAATCTTGTCCCCTTTCTTCAAATTTTCCAACATTTTCTTTCTTTCCTTTTGTTGTTTCATTTGAGGCCTAAGCATTAAAAAATATATAACCATAACCATTAAAATAAACGGTAAGAAACTTAAAAAGCTACTATCTGATGAGCTTTGAGCATACAAAAAATCCACAATATCGCTCCTTATTTAATTAAACTATTTATCCCAAAAAATTTCATTATTTTCATCATAATTATTTTGATATCTAGCTGACACAAATAAATAATCCGACAATCTATTTAAATACATAAGATGAATACTATTGATTTTTTCAATTTGACTCAAATTGACTAAATCTACTTCAGCTCTTCTGCAAATTGTTCTTGAAAAATGTAATCTTGACACAATATCAGTGCCTCTTGGCATAATAAATTCTTTTAAAGCTGGAAGATCACTATTCAATTCATTTATTGATTCTTCTAATAATTTAATGTCATCAATAGAAACTAATTTCAGGTTTAAATCTTTTGTAGATATCTCGCCTCCGAGGTTAAACAAATCATTTTGAATTTTACGTAACAATTTTGAAATTATTTCTACTGGCCGAGTAGATAATACCATACCTAGACTAGCGTTAAGTTCATCAACTGAACCAATAGATATAATTCTTAACGAATTTTTTTTGACCCTAGAACCATCTGATAATGATGTAGTGCCATTATCACCTGTTTTAGTATATACCTTAGTAATTCTCAATCTATTATAGAAAAAATATTAAGGAAACAATTATAAAAATCGGAATCAGTATTGGAATAGAATATTTGAACATGTATCCAAAAAAACTTGGCATTTCAATATTCTGTGATTCCGCAATTGATTTTACCATAAAATTAGGTGCATTCCCAATGTATGTATTTGCACCCATAAATACAGCCCCTGCTGAAATTGCTAATAGTGTATCATATTTAATCGTAGTTAAAATAGATGGGTCACCTCCAGCAGTATTAAAAAAAACTAAATAAGTTGGTGCATTATCTAAAAAACTAGATAAAATACCAGTTAACCAGAAATATGCTATATTGATTGGTTCACCTGAAGAAGTTGAAACAGCTCCTATAATGCTCTTCATATCACCATCATTACCAGCTTTTAATATTGCAATTGCAGGAATAATAGTTGTGAAAATACCAGCAAAAAGCTTTGCTACTTCTTGAATTGGAAACCATGTAAATTGATTTTCTTTTCTAATTTTCTTAGAAGTTAAAGTCCAACTTAATACCGTCAATAATAAAAGTAAAAAATCTCTAATCAAATTTTGAAATTCAATATGTATTCCCATTGGATTAAAAATTACTTTTCCTTTTATGGGAGAATCAATTCCACTTTGTAATACAGCAACAACTGCTAAAAAGAGTAATATTAAATTAAATGAACCTTCTAAACTCAGAGGTTCTTTTTCATTTTTTTCGATTGGAGCAACTTTGGAATCTTCTTTATTAAGATAATAAACATCGTAAAAATAAAAAACTATTAACAACAAAGTTACAACCAACATCATTGGTAAAAACATCGCTTTTGTTGTCCAGAAAAAATTTACACCTTTTAAAAAACCTAAAAACAGTGGTGGATCACCCAAAGGGGTCAGAGAGCCACCAACATTTGCAACTAAAAAAATAAAAAAAACAATTATATGAGTTTTATGTTTTCTCCAAGCATTTGCTCTAATTATAGGTCTTATTAATAACATTGCAGCACCAGTTGTACCCATCCAACTAGCAAGGAAAGTACCAATAATTAATATAATAAGATTTACAACAGGTGTACCTCGTAAAGAACCCTTTATTCTGACTCCTCCTGATATCGTATATAATGCTAACAAAAGGATTATAAATGGAAAATACTCTAAAAGATAGACATGTAAGATTTCATATATTGTAATACTTAAACCATAACTAAATAACATTGGTAATATTAAAATAAGAGCCCAAAAGGCTGATATTTTACCAAAATTTTTATGCCAAAAATGAGGCGCTATTAAAGGTATTATGGCTATAGATAACAAAATACCAGCAAACGGTATTGTCCAAAAAATAGACATATCTGCACCATTCAAATGATAATTATTTTCATTTCCAGCTGCGAAAATAACGTTTGAAACAAATAACATAAAAATAATTATATATTTTCTCATTTTGTAAATATACCTCTAAAATTCAATCATTAAATTATAAAAATAAAATGATACTATTAATTGAAATTTATTCAAAAATAGTTTTAAATTTTTATATGGAACTAATCCTTTCAATTATTATTCTCATAATCGCATTCATAGGTTTATCAGTAGGAGTTATATTTGATAATAAACCACTAAAAGGAACATGTGGGGGTTTAAATGATTTTCGTGAATGTTCAATTTGTGGAGGTAATCCAGAAAATTGTGACAATGATTCAATCACGCAACCTTAAATAATAAATTAACCAAAGACATCATAAGCTATTTGATCTTCCTCAACACCTAAATCAAAAAGCATATTTTCGCATGCAGTTATCATCGGTGGTGGACCACACATATAAAACTCTAATTCTGTTGGGTCTTCGTGATCACTTAAATAGTTATCATTTACAACTTGATGAATAAATCCAGTTGCTCCATCCCATTTATCTTCCGGCAAAGGTTCTGACAAAGCAACAACATACTTAAAATTAGGAAATTTCTTAGCTATTTTTTTGAATTCTTCATCATAAAACATTTCTCTTTTTGACCTTGCTCCATACCAAAAAGATACTTTTCTTCCAGTTTTTAAAGTATTAAATAAATGAAATAAATGAGATCTCATAGGAGCCATTCCAGCACCACCGCCAATATATACCATTTCCTTGTTTGTATCTTTGATAAAAAACTCTCCATAAGGACCTGAAATTGTTACTTTATCTCCTGGTTTTAAACCATAGATGTAACTTGAGGCAACTCCTGGTGGTACATCATTCCAAAGTTTAGGTGGAGGTGTGGCAATTCTGACATTTAACATAACTCTATTACCTTCAGCAGGGTGATTTGCCATTGAATATGCTCTAAAAATTGATTCATCATTGTTTGCAACCAAATCCCATATTTTATATTGGTCCCAATCAGGATGATACTGTTTTTCGATATCAAAATCACTATATTTCAAACCAGAATATTCTGGGATATCAATTTGAATGTAGCCCCCAGCTTTAAAATCAAGCTTATCACCTTTGGGTAAATCAATAACTAATTCTTTTATAAATGTAGCTACACTATTATTTGAAACTACTTTACAATCCCATTTTTTTATACTAAAAACTTCATCAGGAATTTTAATTTCCATATCATTTTTTATTTTAACCTGACAAGCTAATCTCCAATTATTTTTTGCTTCTGACCTAGATATATATGCTGTTTCTGTAGGAAGAATATCACCTCCCCCTTCAATCACTTGACATTTACACATAGCACACGTACCTTGACCTCCACATGCGGAAGGAAGAAATAAATCTTGATTTGAAAGTGCTCCTAGCAACGTACTACCAGGTTTAGTTTTTAATTTCGAATCATTATCTTCATTGATTAAAATATTGACTTCACCTTGAGGTAAAAGTTTATTACCTGCAAAATTCAAAATTAGAACAAGAGCCATTATAACTCCTGTAAATACTATCATTCCTGCAATTGTAGTTTCTAAAATCATATATCAATTCCTGAAAAAGCCATAAAAGCCATTGAAATTAATCCTGTTAATAACATTGCCATACCAACTCCTTTCAACTGTTCTGGTACATTTGAATATTTCATTCTATGTCTAATTGATGCTAAAGCAACAATTGCCAAAAAGAACCCTAACCCAGACCCAAAACCAAATACTGATGATTCTATGAAAGTATATTTTCTCTCAACTAAAAACAATGAACCTCCTAAAATTGAACAATTAACAGCAATCAAAGGAAGATAAATACCTAAACTTTGATATAAAGTAGGTGAAAACCTATCCAAAAACATTTCGACTAATTGTACAACCGCCGCAATAACTGCAATAAAAACAATAAGATTTAAATAACTTAAATTTATTTCAGGTAAACCTATCCAAGCAAGGGCACCATCTTTTAATAAATATGTAGTTATAAGCCAATTAATAGGAGCCGTAATTGACAAAACAAAAATTACAGCAAAACCTAAACCAATAGATGTTTCGACTTGTTTAGAAATTGCTAAAAAAGAGCACATCCCCAAAAAATAAGCAAGTACAATATTTTCTATAAAAACTGCTTTAATCAAAAGACTTAAATAATGTTCAAAACCCATCTTTTACTTAACCTTTTCTTTCCAAATCTCTTTTTGAAACCATACAATCAAACCTAGAACAATAAATGCACCTGGTGATAAAACCATTAGACCTAAATTTTCATAACCTAAATTATAAACAAATTCTGGAATTATTGATATTCCATAGATTGTCCCAGAACCAAATAATTCTCTAAAAAATGCAACAGCAATTAATATAGCACCATAACCAAATCCATTTCCTAAACCATCTAAAAACGAATTTCCAGCAGGATTTTGCATAGCATATGCATCAGCTCTTCCCATTACGATACAATTTGTAACTATTAAGCTAACAAATACTGAAAGTTGCTTACTCATGTTATACATATAAGCCATTAAAACTTGGTCAATCAAACTTACTAATCCAGCAATTATTGCCAGTTGAATTATTATTCTAGTTCTTGAAGGTATATATTTCCTTATTACTGAAATAATTGTATTTGAGGTTGAAAGGACAAATATCACAGCACCCGTCATGATTAAAGCTTGATCAACTCTAATGGTAACAGCTAACGCTGAACAAATTCCTAATACTGACAACGAAATTGGATTTGTTTTTACAAGTGGATCATATAGTGCTGAACGTGATTTTTTACTTAATATAGCCATGTAATTTCCTTAACCTCAGTTCTAATTTTTTTGAAAAAAGGTTCATATTTTTGTAAATCCTCTAATAAAAATTGAGTTACACCTTTAGTTGTCATAGTTGCACCTGAAATTCCATCAACTTGATGATATGCTTCATTACTAAGCTCATCAACTTTTCCTCTAAGAACCTCAATACTCACTAATTCTCCATTAGGATTAACTATTTTTTTACCTATAAAATTATTAGTAAACCAATCTTTTTCAATTTCGGCACCTAAACCTGGTGTCTCTTTATGACTATAAAATTGAATTCCTTTAACAGTAGAAGCATCAGGTTCAAGAGCTAGATATCCATATAAAGTAGACCATAGACCTCTACCAATAACCGGTATTGCATAACCATCTATTTGATTATCATTAAGTTTATAGTATATCGGAAAATTAATTGAATCATATTCTGCATCAATATTTTCAATATTTATATTATTTAAAATTAAACCATTTTTTGACACAACTTCAGCTTTGATATATTTATTAAATAAATCCTGAACTTTTTCATTTGACCATTCTTCATTTTTTTCTTCTCTAATATCAAGAGCACGCAAAATATTTTTTCTTATATCAACAGCTAAATTTTCTTCTTGCATACTTTTTAACTGTGTGTAAGTAAAAGATAACAAAAAACCTAAAATTAATGTAATTAAAGATGTAAAAATTAATGTATAAGTATTACTTCGCATATTTTTTCAATCTATTTGCAATATTTTCTTTAACAACAAAATAATCAATTGCTGGTGCAAAAGCATTCATCAATAAAATCGCAAGCATTACTCCCTCTGGATATGCAGGATTGATACTTCTAATGATAACTGTCAAAAACCCAATCATTATTCCATAAATCCATTTTCCTTTATTGGTATGAGCTGAGGTAACTGGTTCTGTAGCCATAAAAACCGTTCCAAATAAAAAACTTCCCATTACAATATGATAATGAGGAGGAATAGTTAACATTGAATTACTAGAAAATGGAGATAATAAATTAAAAATAAATGCAGTTACTATTAATCCAATTAAACATCCAATAATTATTCTCCAAGATGCAACTTTGGTATAAATCAAAAACATACCAGCTAAAATTATTAATATTTTGTTGGTTTCACCAATAGAACCTGGAATAAAACCAATAAACATATTTAACCAAGAATAATCAAATTGTGAAAAATTATTTAAAATCTCAACACTATTCCCATCAGTAATCGCAGCTGGAAGAGATAAAGCTGTTGCTCCTGAATATCCATCAGGACCTATCATCCAAATTTTATCACCTGACATTTCAGTTGGATAAGCAAAATAAATAAAGGCTCTTGTGGTCATTGCTGGATTAAATATATTCATACCAGTTCCACCAAAAACTTCTTTACCAACAACTATGCCAAAAGTTGTACCAACAGCTAACATCCATAATGGAAGATTAGGTGGACTAATTAATGGAATCAATGCTGAAGTGACTAAAAAACCTTCAGTGATTTCATGTTTACGAATTATACTAAATAAAACTTCCCAAAACCCACCTACTGCAAGAGTAACAACCAAAATTGGTAAAATATATTTAAGTCCAAAAAGTAGATTTCCTATCCAACCCCTAGATATACCCTCTGAAATAGAATTCAGATAACCAAGATTTATTGCTCCGAATATATAGCAAGGGACCAAAGCGACTACTACAAGAATCAAAACTCTTTTTAAATCAACATTATCTCTTACATGAGGACCAGAGGTTGTTTGTATATTAGGTGTAAATAAAAAAGTGTCGGTTGCTTCATAAAGAGGATATAATCTTTCAAATTGACCACCTTTTTGAAATTTTGGTTCTAATGAATCTAAAATTTTTCTCAAAAATTTCATGTTTGATTTTTTTCTTTCCAAATCATATCTAAGCCTTTTCTAATTTCTAAACCAACATCAATTTTACTTGCACATGAAAAAGTGCACAGTGAAAAATCTTCCTCATCACATTCTAATATTCCAAGACTTTCCATTAACTCTATGTCCTCAGAAATAATTGAGCGATACAATTCATTTGGAAGAATATCCATTGGTAAAACATCTTCCCAATAACCTAAAGGATAAATTGGTCTTTCACTCCCGTTAGTTAATGTTGAAAAATTAAATGGTTTTTTATCAAAATTGATAAATGTATTAGTTAGTGAATAATGAGTATCAGAATTTCCTGGATATATCATACCTAAAAATTTACGTTCTTCCGTTTGAATAATTCCAGATAAACATGTATCATAAAAATGTAAGTTTTCATTAATGGATGATGTTATTCCATTAAGAATATTTCCTGAAATTAATCTATAATTATTAGTTAATTCTTGACCAATAACAGAAGATTTAATTGAGGCACCTATTTTTGTTCGTATATATTTTGGGTTTGAAAAAATAGGTCCACCAATTGAAACTAATATAGAAGGATCAAATTTACCAGTTAAGAAAAGTTTTCCTAAAATAACTACGTGTTGGGGATCTATTGTCCATATTATTTCATCAGGTTTCAATGGCGAAATATGATGAATTTGGATTCCAACGTTTCCACATGGATGAGGTCCTGAAATAGAATGAAGCTCAACATTTTCCAAAGAAGAAATAAAAATTGAATCTTCCTTTAAAGTCAAATGAACTTTACCTTCAGTTAGATTTGATAATATATCTAATCCAGCTTGAAATTCAGGTAGACTCTCACTTAAAACAAATTCTAAATCACAAGATAAAGGTCCAGAGTTTATACCGGAAATAAAAATATCTCGAGGATTTTCATCAGGATTTGCTACTTTATTAAATGGTCTACTTTTAATAAAAGGAAAAAAGTTTGAATTTATTAAATCATTTAATATTTTCTCTTTTTTTAATGATTTGAGTGAAAAAGCAGATAAACTTGGATTGACTATTTCATTTTCATTTCCATTAACTTCAATAGAAATTTTTTCAATTATTTTTCTCGGACCATATTGGATTTCACTTATTTTACCACAAGCCGGAGATGGCCATTTAACATTTGGAACCAATTTATCATAAAATATAGCCGAACCAATTTTAACTTGATCTCCTTCTTTCACTAACAATCTTGGTTTTACATATCTAAAGTCAGATGGATAAATCGCGATATTATCAAAATTATGGATATTATCTATTTTCTTTTCTGGTTGACCTTTAATATTAAGGTTATGACCTTTTCTTATTTTAATTTCAGCCAATTCTAATCTCCAATGATATAATATTTAAATAAAATTACAATTAAATTTATACTAAAAATTTGGTATAAAAAATTTCAAAGCACTATCTACCCATTCATGAATGTAAGTCCATTGAACCCCAAAATAAATTGTTGGAATTCCCAATGCCAAAAGTAGTAAAATGGAAAACTGACTTGGAATAAAAGAATTTTGAATATTTTTTTCATTAAAATACATAACTTTTACTATGCGCATATAATAGTATAATGAAATAACACTATTCAACACTCCAATAATTGCAATCCAATAATATTGAGCTCCAGCATTAATAACAGCAGCAAATAAATAAAACTTACCAATAAATCCTGCTGTTGGAGGCAAACCAGTTAATGAAAACATAAATAAACTCATTAAAATTCCTAAAATTGGTGATTGCCAACCAATTCCAGCATATTCTTCTATTTTTTCCGTTTTATATTTATCAGCAATAATAATAGATATATAAAAAGCACCAAGCTGCATAAACAAATAAACTATTATATAAAAAACTACAGCAAAAATTCCATCTTTTGATAACAATGGAACTCCCATCAATATGTACCCAGCATGTGCTATACTTGAATATGCCAATAATCTTTTTACATTTTCCTGCTGAATTGCAACTAAATTCCCAACTATCATTGTCAATGCAGATAATACTAATAAAATTTCCTGCCATGGAACACCTTCAATAGAAATCCAATTTTGAGAATTTAATGGATTCATGTCACCAAATAAGGAATTTAAAAAACGGAGCATTAGAGCAAAGCCAGCAGCTTTTGGTGCAACAGAAAAAAAAGCTGTAATTGGAGTAGGAGACCCTTCATAAACATCAGGAGTCCAAAAATGAAAAGGTGCTATAGCAATTTTGTAACCCAAACCAGCAATTATCAATATAAAAGAAATTATTAAGGATAAATTTATATCTAAGGCATCATGAGAGAACAAAACTTGATTCATTTCGAATAATTTTGTAGTACCAGTTAATCCATATAATAAACTAAAACCATAAAGCATCAATCCAGAAGAAAATGCTCCGTAAATAACATATTTAATAGCTGCTTCATTTGATATCATTTTATATCTTAAATACCCTGCTAGAATGAAAGATATAATAGAAACTAACTCTATTGATAAATAAATCATTATTAAATCAACACTTGAAACCATTAAAATCAATCCAAAAATCATAGCTGTTATAAGTGTAAAATATTCACCAAGGCCTCTATTTTTAAGCTCAGAAGTATCTAATGAAATGAGAATTGTGATGAATGATGAAATAAGAAATATAAACTTAAATATTCTTGAAAACGGGTCTAAAACAATAGTATTCAAAAATAAACTGGTATTTGTAAGTGGAGAAGAAAACCAAAGTGATAA
>NZHL01000008.1 GCA_002691365.1 Fidelibacterota bacterium | reverse complement strand
ATGGTAAATGGTCCTGGAATTGATCATGACAAATTATCTTTTACTCCTAATCAACAAAGATTAACACAAGTTCAAGTTGGTGGAACATGGAATAGNGTTGGTTATNTATTTGATGGACGCGGANGTGATGGTAAAATNTTTACTGGTGATGAACCTTTTGCTGCAACAGGATATTATTTNACNTNTAANTANTTNCANGNNGNTNNTGNATTNNANNCTGNATTTNNTGNTAAAATAGNAGAAGANCCNGCAGATGCANAAGGTGCNTTNTTNGCTGGNTTAANNGNNGGAGCTNNNGCNTTAGGNGTTGATTCAACTNTTNCAGCNANNNTAGCAGATACNNTNAGNTCTATTTTAAATGNTCAAGTTGANTGCNATTTANTTAGGNTTAGTTGCTGNAGGNACTTCTCATGGNGCTGCAGCAGGTATTGCAACNAANNGNGTAGCNCCAAGTGCTCCANCNCAACTTTTAGGAATGCTAGCAATGAACGGNNTANNCGTNAATGATGGTGACCANGATTTNAATGGNACTNNTGGAAGNNTNNTATTTAANGTNGATGCTGCATCAGGAGTTGGNGGAATTTGTATACCTACTCAAGAATATCAAGAAGTTAATGTTGAGTTTGTTAATGTAGTAGATTGGGTTCCTCCAACAGGTCCTATTAAGCCATTAACAATAAATGATACAAGTGTTTTACCTAATGAATTTGAATTACTTGATAATTACCCAAATCCTTTTAACCCTACAACAAGTATTAGCTTTAACATTCCTAGTGAAGTTTATACTGAAGTAAACATATATAATATGATGGGTCAAAAAGTTAGAACATTNCATAATGGTAATTTACAAGCNGGACGTCATCANATNTTCTTTGATGGATTTGATGATAATAATATTCAATTAGGTAGTGGTGTTTACTTTTACAGNGTNACNGCTGGTGAATTTAATGCTACTAAAAAAATGATGTTAGTTAAGTAAAATCCTTTTTGGGNTTTTAATTGTTTATTAATAAGTTCAGCNTCATATATATGGGGCTGAGCTTTTTTTTTGAATTATGAAATTTATTAAATATTTATTNTCGTTAATNTTNTTAAGTAANCTTTTTGGACAAAATAATTCCATTGAAGGATTTGTTTTAGATTCATCAAATGAAAATCCACTAGTTGCTGCAAATGTATTAGTAAAAAATCAAAACGGTTTTTCTAATGGTGCTTCTACTGATGAAAATGGAAAATATGTTATCTTAAACCTTCCNAATGGTGAATTTGTAGTTAAAGTAGATTATATAGGNTTTGAAACTCAAGAAAAAACNTTAGTTCTTGGTTCAAATCAAAAATATGATCTTGATTTCAACCTTAAAGCATCAGCAATTGAATTTGATACATATGTTGTNACAGCTTCAAGAAGAAAAGAAAGAATTGAAGATGCTCCTGCNGCAATTAGTATNATTNCAAAACAATCAATAAGACGAGAAAGTAATACNAACTTAGGTGATTATTTAAAAAATGTTAAAGGTGTTGATTTTACTCAATCTGGAGTTGATAGTTACAATTTAAGCGCAAGAGGTTTTAACAGTTCNTTTAGTTCAAGATTATTAACATTAACTGATGGTAGAATGGCAAATGTTCCATCTCTAAGATTAACAGCTTACAATGTAATTCCNGTCTCATTTGAGGATGTNGAACAAATAGAAGTGGTATTAGGNCCNTCATCTGCTTTATATGGTCCTAANGCNCATAGTGGAGTTTTAAACATTGTAACAAGAGCTCCAAGAGATTCNAAAGGTACTGTTTTTAATGTTCAGACCGGTTATTTATCTCAAAAAAATAGTAAACCATTACAAAAAATTACATTTAGACATGCAAATACTTGGAAAGATTTTGGTTATAAAGTTTCTGGAGTTGCATTAAATGCGTATGATTGGANACATTATAACGATGATGAATTCGAAGGTCATGACCCAGCTTTTTTAGGAAGACCTCATTTAATAAAAGATGGTATTGATAATCAAGGTAAAAATGATCATGAATTNTTAAATCCAAAATTCAATGAAGATATGTTAATTGAATTGACTAAAGGNGAAATTTTGAATAANGGAATTGATGATAACGGAAATGGATTTATTGANGAATCAATGGATATGATTGGATATGCATATGCTGACGGAATGGTAAATCTTAATTTCAAATTTGGTGAAAATAACTCTCCTCTNATNGATGAATCAATGGTAAATATTGCTAAAGATGATCCNTTCAATCGACTATGTATTGATNCAGGTACAATAAATTCATATTCTGATAATTGTTCNGGTGAAATTATTTGGGGAGTAATATCATCAAACATTGGGAAACAATACAAAGANGGAGTTGATAATAATGGTAATGGTGCAATTGATGAAAANATTGATTCTGGAATAGATGGAAGAGATGAATTGTTTTATGANGGAATTGATAATGATGGTGANGGTAAAATAGATGAACTTGATGAAATCAATGCAAATTCATGGCTAAATCGTTTTGANAATTATTCAAAAGGATCAAATGGTCAAGGAACTGGNTTTGGTGCTTATAAATATGATGATGATGGAAATCTTTTATTTGATACAAATCAAAATGGTGTTTTTGGAGATGAAGAGGATTTTGTTTTAAATAAAGGTGAATTAAATCAATGGATTAAAGATTCAAATGGTGATGGTTTAGATGATTTTCCNGATTTTAATGTTGAAAATTATAGATATGATATTCGATTAGATTATGATCCAAATCCAGATTTTAATATTAATTTTTCTCATGGTTATGCATANGCTAAAAATATTAANATAACAGGNATTGCNAGNTTTCTTGCTGATGGTTGGATTTATAATTATTATCAATCAAGATTAAGTTATAAGAATTTTTTTTGGCAAAGNTATTTAAACACNAGTAATTCAGGAGAATATAATTCTAATTACCCCTTAGCTTTGTCACCAACNAGAAACTTAGCTACTGGAAGCACAATTTTNGATAGATCAAAGAAATTCAGTTCTCAATTTCAACATTCTATNAATTTNATGAATGAAAANCTAAGATTTGTTTGGGGTGCAGATTATTTTTTAACCATGCCAAATACTAAAGGAACTATTCTTGCTGATAANAATTTATTTAATAAAAGAGATGATAATGGAAATGGTGAAGCTGGTTCTCCAATATCTTGGACAGATTACAATGACAACTTTAATTATGATAAAGGAGAAATGTTTAATATTTGGAAAACACACAATGGNTTACAGAATGGTGAATTTGATCCGATTGATAATGTCAAAGGTGCAATAGCAGATGGAATTGATAATGATGGTGATGGTTTGATAGATGAAGGAATAGATGAAAAAAGTGAAGATAATAGATATATAGTCAATGAATTTGGTGCNTATTATCAAATTAATTGGAAATTAAATTCCAAATATGANTTAATTCATGCAACNAGGTTTGATGCTCATGACAGATTAACAAATTTTATAGATTTCAATAATTATGATTATAATTATANTCCTTTAAAATGGAANTTTAATTTTAAAGATAAAGANGGTCTACAAATTTCTCCAAAATTAGGTCTTGTNTANAGACCCAAAGAAAATCAAAATTTTAGATTAACTTGGGCAAAAGCATTTAATACNCCATCAAATCAAGCTCTATTTTTAGATATTTTTGTTACCCGTGTTGCAACCTATAAAGTNTATGCCCGTGGAGCAAATAATGGTTATGTATACCCAAGAGGNGAAAATGGNAATATTTTTTGGAAAGATCCCTATGATCCATTTACTTTAAATGAATTTGATTCAACGTCTCATGTTTTTTTCTTTCCAACTACAGATCCCAATAACAGAGGTTTTTTCAAAGATAAGGTATTAGATCAAGGTGGTATTTATCCCGAAGAAGTTCATACTTTAGAACTTGGATATAAGGGTAGAATTTCACCTAATATTTATGCTACCTTAGATATTTTTAGAAGCAATTATAGTTCTTTTGTAAGTGCTATAACTTTTATTACACCAATTGTATTATCAAAAGAAGTTATTGCAACAGATTACAATCAAAATGGTTTAATTAATGAAGACCCAGATAATATTATTGATGAAGAAGATTTGGACTATTCCTATGATATTTGGACATCTTATATTGATGGTGTTTCTGCAATTGACACTTCATCAGGAATTAATCCTCCTGTGGTTGTTGGTTACGTAAATTATGGAAATGTAAATATGGGTGGGCTTGATATGAGTTTATCAATATTTTTAAGTAAAAAGTGGAATTTAGATTTAAATTACTCATTTTTGAGCATGAGTTCATTTATTAATCCTATTACAAATGTTAAAGATCCAGTAAATGCTCCAAAAAATAAGGGTAACTTAAAACTTCAATATACAAATTCTAATGGTAAATTCAATTCTTCATTAAGTCTAAGATATGTAGAAAAATTCCCTTGGCAATCCGGAGTTTATTTTGGAACAATAGGTCCTTATACAATTTTTGATCTGCATGCGAGATATCAAATAATTGATAAAGTTGCTGGATTATTAACTATTAGTAATATTTTCAATGACTCACATATTGAAATTCAGGGAGGACCAGCAATTGGTAGAGTATTAATGTTGAGGCTTCAAGCTGAATTATAAATAAAAATTTATTTAAAAATTTCTTTATTTAATTAATTCGGAAGCGTATCATCCGGTGGTTTAATGTCAAATCGATTAATAGCTTCAGATTTCGGTACAGCGATTTCACCATATTGTGATTCATATTTTTTTATATTATCATTCAATGCTATAAAGAAACTTTTTAAATGTGAAGGCGTCATAATAATCCTTGATCTTACTTTAGCTTTTGGCATTCCNGGTAGCAATCGAGTAAAATCNATTATAAATTCAGCAGAAGAATGAGTTATAACTGTAAAATTTGCGTAATCCCCAGTCCCTATTTTTTCATCCAATTCAATATTAATTTGTTGTTCTTTTTTCTTATTCACTATTTTTTTTCTTTCTTCCTCTTCGACCTTTTTCTCTCTTCTTTAATAGAGGATCTTCGTTATCTCCTTGATTTCTNAAATTAAATTCTTCCCAATCTTCTTCTAAACCCTCCCAAACATCTATTTCTTCAGTTGAATCTTTTTCTACCGTTTGTACTTCCTCAACAAACAATGAAAAATTATCCTTTTTCTTTTCAAAGTCTTGAGGGTCAACATCTTCAGANTCGGTTGGATCTAATCTTTCAATTTCATCACGATATATTTTCATATCAAAAAAATCTATATCTTTAACAATACCATTTGCTACAAGATACTCGATAAANTCTAAATATTTTGAATCTTGNAAATCTGNTTTGCATTCNACACAAACNAGNGATTCTTTAATTGACTCTTCATCAAGAGAGCAACTACATGCTGGACAAATCAAACCTTCAAAATCANTATCTTTTTTCATAAAAAAAACCTGTGTTTAAGGCGCTAATATAATTGAAGAGATTTGTCTAATCAACATCTATTTCACTTTGTTGAAAATAATTTAAATANAAATCTTGTTCATTTTGGGTAAAAATTTTATCTCTTCTTGATTTTGTTATCTTNGCAGTNTGAATAAATTTNTTATAATCATNTAAACTTACTTTATCATCAANAATCCAAGAAAATGCTNTAATATTTTTTGGTGGAANAGCATTAGAAACAATATTACTNCNCATTCCTACAACTGTACCNGTATTAAATCTAGTTGAAATTGCAAATTTTGAATAATCTCCTACAAANACCCCAATAAATAATTGGTTNGTATTNAATAATTTGTTTTTAATATAAATTTTAACATTTGAATAATTATTTTTTAAATCACTATTATTTGTACCTGCTCCNAAATTTACCCATTCACCAATATATGAATGACCTAAANAACCATCATGNTGTTTNTTACTCCACCCTTGAAAAATACATTCTGATATTTCACCTCCAACTTTACANCCNNGGCCAATAGAAGTATTTTTTAATATNTTAGCAAATGGTTTAATTATTACATTTTCATCNANAAAAACTGGNCCTTGTAAATAAGCACCTGGNTCAATTGTTACNTTTTTACTNATTATAATTGGACCCAATTTNGCATCTAAAATTGCTCCTGTTCTAATNTCTGNNTTCTTTGAAATAAANATATTTTTNTCATTNATTAAATGAAACTTCTCATTAATATTTGATTCAATTTGTCTCATTNTAAAATATTTTGAATCATTTTTTAACATNNAATCATTNTTANTTAATAAATCCCATAAATATTCAAAATAATCATTTTTAGAAANTANNATTTTATTNATTTGTGAANCNAAGTTCTTATATNCTTTNTCTACTGGTCCACCATTTAAAANCCACTCNTTGCTTTGTTTTTCNGTTAGATAGAANCCTAAGTTTTTATTTTTATAANAAAGAATATTNTTTTTNTTTTTTATTTGNTCAANTAAACTNGTNTTCCAAAGNACATTTGAATTNAACCATAANCCATCATCNACTTCNTTGGGATTGANAATTAATTCATTTTTTTCACNAACTATATCTTTAATTTCNTNTCTAACAAANAATNCTATTTTNNCATTTGGNAANAGTTTCTTCACTCTTTCCAAAATACTAAAAGCACCNCATTTCAAATCAAATACNGGTCTATTAGAACATATGGGNNAAAGTTTNTCTGATGATGATCTGGTTTCGTAAATATAAATTTTCATAAATTTAATAACTTTTTTAAATATAGATAACTTTGTTCAAGAAATTCTGTATTNTTTCTATCAATTTCTAAGTTATAAAATAAATAGGAATATTTGCTAAGAAAACCTATTCTTGTATTGGCTCTAGATTTTAAAGTTAAATATGCTGAAAAAAANTTAAATTTTGGTTGAAGATCAANAACAGCNTCATATTTTTCATGAATTATACTATTAATAAATGNTTTTTTNGGAACTCTAAACCAATTAATTTGATTATCANTATATGTTTTAATATNATTAGGTAANTTAAATTGATATGAATGATANATTGATTTATTTATTAAAAAATCAATTTTTGTTTCATTTATATTTTTATCNAATGATTTCAAAAAATGNCCNGCTATTCTTGAATTNCTCTTACCATCTGGAAAAATCATTAATATTTTTTTCGTATTTTTAANATTAATTGAAATTTTCCCTNTTGAATTAGGTTGATTTAATTGTTGAGTAAATTTAAACCATGTAATTAAGATTGAAGTTCTTAATGGATTTATATAATTCTTCATNGNCGAATATATAACTTTCTTTTAAAAAATAAATTTAATTTGTTNNAGTATTAATTAAATTGTAAAAAATATGTTGACTTAAGTATATAAGTTTCTATAATATTGGTATATAACGGGGTTAATCATTATTCGCGGGATATTGAAAATTTAGTTGCAAATATTGTTTATATGCAATCTACTAGCCCTGATTTGGAGAAATAACTATTATGAAAAATATTAAAAAATTTAATTTCTTTTTTTTATTGTCTTTTTTTATTACTTCTTGCGGTCAACAAACTGCTCCTCCAGTTATGCAAAACGATATTAATGAAATTTCTAAAACTGATGAAGGTGCGAATGATAGATTGGCAATGGATCAAAATGATTCAGAAATGAATTTTGAAGACAGCGGACCTTCTCTTGATTTAAGTATTCCGCAACCAAATGCAGTTAGGGAAGCTCCAATTTCTAATCCTCTTAATTTAACTTCATGGGATACATATATGATTTTACCAGGAGATTTTTTAATTAAAATCGCAAAAAAAGAATATGGTAATTATCAAAAATGGAAAGAAATATATAATTGGAATAAAGAAGAAATTGGAAATAATCCTAATTTAATTTACCCTTATCATTATCTTTCACTAAAAAAGAAAGAAATGGTAGAAGAATTTAAACCAGGTTTTTCGGCGTATAAAGTTAATGAAGGTGAAACTCTTTGGGATATTGCTAGTAAACTTTATGGTGATCCCGTTGCATGGATTATACTATATTTAGATAATGCAGAAAATTTAGATGGAAATAGTAATAATTTAAGCCCAGGAACAATATTACAAGTAAGAGATCAAATTAATCCAAAAGCTTAATTCATACAATATCTAAAATCCATTAAAAAAAACTAGTCCACTATATTATATATTATTATTTGTTGAGAATTAATGTTATTTACTCAATTAATAAAAGTTAATTTAAAAACAAAAAGTTTTGGAAAAGTTATAGAATACTTTCAAAAGTTAAATTCNACTAATAAAGAAGCTTTTGATTTAATTAACNAAAATAAANTTTCATCAGGTAGTATTATTTTAACTGATTTTCAATATGATGGAAAAGGTAGAAACAACAAAAAATGGTTTTCTTCATCAGGAAAATCGATTACTTTTTCTTTAGTAATCGAACCANCATTTCACCCAAAAAAATTANCTTTATTATCTTTAGCTGTTGGAATATCTATTGCAAATACAATTAAAAAATTAAATTTAAATGCTTCCTTGAAATGGCCTAATGATATATTTATCAAAAATAAAAAATGTGGAGGAATTTTAATTGAATCCAAAATTTTGCAAAATAAAATTAAATATTTAATAATTGGAATTGGTATTAATGTAAATGAAAATGAATTTGATTCTTCTTTACAAAATATTTCAACGAGTTTATTTATTGAAAAAAAATCGCCAATCCAAAGAGAATTAATTATTGCATGGATTTTAAATGAATTAGAATTATTAATAAAATTATTAAATCAAGAAAATTCAGNAGATATTATAAATTCCTGGACAAACCTTTGTAATCACATCAATAAAAAAGTTAGTTTTTTACATAATAAAAAAACAAAAGAAGGTATTTTTAAAGGTATTAATAATAATGGAGAAGCAATTATTCAATTTGATAACAATGAAATTGTTTTGAATCAAACACAAATTTTTGATGTATTCAAAAGTTAAATTTATTTTTTCATTTTATTGATTTTTTGTTTTAATTCTTTTAATTCTCTTATATTGCTTTTATTTATCTTTCCCGAATTCCACTTAATTATAAAATCTTCTTTAATATCCTCTCCACCCTGTTCAACATATAAATTAAATAGATCATCTTCCTTCCTTGGTTTTATTTCATTCATTGTAGCAATCAATTGATAATTAATATCCTCAATTATATCATTCAGTATTCGATTAGGAAGATTCTTTTTAAAAATATCTTGGTCTAATTTTGAAAAATACATACCTGAAATTCTATAATCTTCATAGGCTTCCCAAGCAAAAGGAGCAACATTTTTAACAGATAAAGACATTGCATCAGAATAAACTTGAATTTCATACTGAGCATGTGAATCCGATCTTAAACCGATAAAATGTAATAAATTATGTAAATCATTTTTCCAATACCATTCAGTATAAAGATTAACCGGTAAAATAGCTCTAGCCAGTTCTCTAGCTACACCATCATTATTTAATTCATCATAAATCTCAAAACTACGATTAGATATTTCTTTAAAATAATTTATTACTTTTTCTCTGATTTTTTTTGAAACCTGTTTACCTCTACCTTGTTTATTAATTGAACTCTGAAATTTTATATTTTCAAATTCAGGAAAATAAAAATCATCACGTGCTTCAGAATATCTCAATGAGTATTCATTAATATTAGCTGTTCGATGTCTGACCCATTGTCTAGCTACAAAAATTGGCATTTTTGCATGAAATTTGAATTCTACCATTTCAAATGGAGTAGAATGTCTATGTCTCATTAAATATCTTATTAATCCTCTATCTTGACTTTTTTTAGTGGTACCCTTACCATAACTTACTCGAGCAGCTTGAACTATAGCGTTATCCCCTCCCATAGAATCAACCAATCTAACGAAACCTTTGTCTAAACATTTTATACTTCCACTTGGAAAATTTATATCTTCTATCATAAAATATTATCCCTATTTAATAATTTAATATTGTAATTGCATTATCTACCGATTTTGAATAACCAGCTAACATACCAGGAGTTATTAAACTGTTTTTTTTATTATAAAATATGTTTTTGCCATTTAAATCTAACATTTTTCCTCCAGCCTCATTAATTATACAATGACCAGCACAAATATCCCATTCATTTTTAGGTCTCAATGTTGCAAATAAATCAGCTTTTCCAGCGGCTACCAAACCTAATTTATATGCAACACTTCCAACTTCTTGTAACTTTCCAAAAGTATTTTTAAATGGTAGCCATAATCCATCTTTAGTCTCTGTTATACTATTTAGAATAGTCATATCTGATATTTTATAATTTTTAGTACAAAAAATAGTTTTATTATTTAGCTTGCTACCCTTTCCTTCAATTGCTGAAAAAACTTGTTTTTTAACTGGGTTATATAAAATACCAAGAATGGGTTTTTTATTTTCAACTAATGCTACACTTACAACCCACATAGGAATCTTATTTATGTATTCTTTAGTTCCATCTAATGGATCTACTATCCATACTCTTTCTTTTTTAAATCTTTCATTAGAATCTTTTGATTCCTCTGAAAACCAACCATAATCAGGAAAAGCAGATGTTAATTTATCTCTTAAATATTCATCAGAAGCTTTATCTGCATCAGTAACTGGATTATAATTACCATTTTTATCTAAATTCTTATTTGAAATCCTATAATTTAATGAATAATAATCTAAGAGTATTTCTCCAGCTTTTAGAACAGCAGACTTTGCAATTTTATATTCATTAATCATATTAATAAGTTAAAAAAATTAATCAAATTTAATTAAGTATTTAGTATGATTTATCAATCAATAATAAATAAATAAAAAAACTTTTTGTTAGGTAATTTTAGTATTACCTTTATAATAACTGGGAGTCGTCAGAAGGTCCCCAACAATTTTTTGACAAAAACATTTTATTGATTTTGTGAAAATTTTCTAACACAACAAAGAGTTTTTTTTTGATCTTCTTTAAATCCTCCCCACATAAAAGATATGACAAATAAAGCATATCATTTAGACATTTTATGTATCCTTTGATACGTAAAAAGTTTTAATAAAGAAAATTATTAAAACTATGTTTATTATTACTTACATATGAGGTTTATAATATGGAAAAACAAATATTTGTCAGTGAAATGGCTACTGAAAGACGTATTGCAGTTCATGAAGATAATAAATTAGTAGAATTTTATATTGAGAAACCAGGTGAAACTGGAATGGTTGGAAACATATATAAAGGAATTATTGAAAATGTTCTTCCTGGAATGCAAGCTGCATTTGTAGATATAGGTTTTGGATTAAATGCGTTTCTTCCTTTCACTGAAATAAACAATCCTGAGCTTTTAAAAGATGCTTCCACATCTGAAGATGAGGACAATAATGGAAAAAAACGAGAAAAAAAAGAAATTGATAAAGAAATTCAAGTCGATCTTGAAAAAAATCAAGAGATTTTAGTTCAAGTTATTAAAGAACCTTTTTCAGGTAAAGGCCCTAGAATTACTACCAATATTGCTATTCCTGGTCATTTAGTTGTACTAGTACCAAATTCAAATTTTATAGGAATTTCAAAAAAAATATGGGATAAATATGAAAAAAGAAGAATTAGAAAATCAATTAAAAATTTTTTACCAAATGATATTGGAATAATTGTAAGAACTGAAGCCGAAGGCAAAAGTGAAAAGTTAATTAAAAAAGACTTTGACAATTTGCTAAAACAATGGCGAACTTTATCAAGAAAGAGTAAAAAAGCAGAATCACCTTCATTACTATATGAGGACTTGGAAACAGTATCTACAATTATGAGAGATATTTTGGATGACTCTGTAGATAAATTTCTTTTAGATTCAAAAAAATTATTTAGACAAACAAAAACATATTTACAAAATGTTTCACCAAATTTAGTTGAAAAGTTAGAAATTTTTAGAGGAAAATCTCCCCTATTTTCACATTTTAACATAGATGATCAAATTTCAAAATCAACAAAACGACATGTTTGGATTAAAAGTGGTGCTTACTTAATTATAGAACATACTGAAGCTATGGTTGTAATTGATGTGAATAGTGGAAGATTTGTTGGTAAGGGAAACCATGAGTCAAATTCTTTAAAAATTAATCTCCAAGCTGCAAAAGCTGCAGCAGAACAATTACGTCTTAGAGATATAGGTGGACTTGTAGTTATAGACTTTATTGATATGAATCAAGAAGCAAATAGAAAAAAAGTTTACATCGAAATGAAAAAACAACTTAAAAAAGACAGAGCTAAAGTAGCAGTTTCGCAAATAAGTGAATTTGGTTTATTAGAAATGACTCGTCAGAGGATAAGACTTTCTTTAAGAGATTCAATAAGTGAAGTTTGTAATATTTGCAATGGAAGTGGAAGAAATCTTTCCAAAGATGCAGTTATTTCTGAAATAGACACATGGATAAGAAAATATAAAAAACAAAAAAAAGACTTTAGATTAATTCTTAAAGTACATAGTAATGTTTATAATTATCTTGAAAAATCTAAAAAAAATATTTTGAGAAAATTTATGTGGAAAAATTTTATCCACATTAAAACAGTNCCTGANGANACCTTAAAACCAAGNGAATTTCATTTTTTTTCAAGAAAAAACAACAAAGAAATTATATTAGAAGTATAGCTTGACTTATGATATAAAGTAAAAATAAATTANTGGTCTTTAAAAAGAGTTAATATGATATGTATGCAATAGTAGAAATAGCGGGAAAACANTTTTTAACTGAAGTNGGAAAAGAATTAAAAATTCCACANCAAAAAGACGNNNAGATTAATAAAAAAATTTCTTTTGATAAAGTTTTATTAATTGTTGANNANGATGATATAACTATTGGNAAACCAATTATTCCAAATTCTAAANTTGAAGTTAAAGTAATAAATCATTTTAGAGATAAGAAANTANCAGTTTTCAAAAAAAAACGTAGAAAAGGTTANAAAGTAAAAAATACCCATCGTCAAGAATTTACAATTATTCAATGTNTNTCTATTAAGAAATCAANTTCTAATTCAAAAACCAAAAANAAAACTTCAACCAAACCAAAAAAGTAANTTAANAAGGAATANATANAATGGCTCATAAAAAAGGAATGGGAAGTACAAAAAATGGTCGAGATAGTAATTCTAAAAGATTNGGTGTTAAAGCTTATGGTGGCCAAACTGTAANAGCAGGATCAATTATNGTAAAACAACGNGGAACAAAAATTCANCCAGGTNTNAATGTTGGNATTGGAAATGATGATAGTCTATTTGCAAAAANATCTGGTATTGTACAATTCACCACAAAAACAAAAAATCGTAAAATAGCTAATATNATATAATTATAAATTTTTNATCCANATNAAAATANAATTATTAAANCTAANACNTAAATATTAANAATTGTTANATATAGGNTTNNTTCAATGAAAAGAAACAAAATTGCNCTNATAGGNGGAGGTCAAATTGGTGGTATACTTGCATTAATTTGTGCTCAAAANGAATTNGGTGATNTAGTTATTGTTGACGTTCCNAAATCTGAAGGTATGGTTAAAGGAAAAGCNTTNGATATANTNGANTCAAATCCNCATGATGGATATGATGTTAAAATTACAGGTTCATCAAAANTATCAGATATTAAAGATGCTAATGTTGTAGCAATNACAGCTGGNGTCCCAAGAAAACCTGGTATGTCAAGAGAAGATTTATTAGAAATAAATNTTAATATTATTTCTNANATAGCTAATAATGTNAAAANATATTGTCCTAATGCTTTTGTAATTGTTGTTTCAAANCCTNTGGATGCTATTGTNTATGCTTTTCATANAATTAGTNNACTTCCAAAAAATCAAGTTGTTGGAATGGCAGGTGCACTCGANAATGCTAGATTTAAAGCTTTTATCGCAATGGAAACTGGNTTGTCTGTNCAAGATATCTCATGTATTGTTTTAGGTGGACATGGGCCTACNATGATTCCTCTAATAAGTTCAGCGTCAATTGGNGGTGTACCATTNTTAGACATTCTTGATAGTACNCAGATNAATAAAATTGTTAATAGAGTGNAACATGCAGGAACAGAATTAGTTCAATTATATGGAAATGGNAGTGCTTTTTTTAGTCCTGCTACTNCNATTGTTGAGATGATNGAAGCTAATATTAAAGATAAAAAACGCGTNATTCCTTCNGCAGCATTATGNGANGGTGAATACGGCATTAATAATCTTTTTATTGGNGTNCCNACTGTAATAGGCAAAGATGGTATTGAAAAAATAATTGAGGTAAANCTTAATAATGATCGAAAAANAAGCTTTACNAGAAACAATNAAAACTGTTAAGAAAACTGTGAGCGAAATAAAATTTTAAACTTTTATTTTAATCTATATTCAAAAAAAAATTTAATGTTTTTATTAAACCATTATTAACTGGNGTATAAAAAAAANTTATAAATAAAANAAATAAATATAACTGTCTNNATAAANAAAATTTCCTNATTNTAATTNGATTTTTTTTTAAAACAATTTCACCTGTAATCATATTTTTTAGAATAATTCTCGATTTTAAAAAAATNNTAATTAANATAATATATAANATAAATTTAAAATATAANNTTAAATGATTTAANAATTCTTGATTTGTTGTTAAATACAAAATTGCTAACATAGGAAGAAAAAANATAAATAGCATTTCNGTCTTATCTGAAAATTCACTAATAATTTTGATTTTATTTTGATTTTTTAGNTTATAATTNTTTTTAANTTNATAANAAATATAATTTANATANAAAGAACTTAAAATTAATAAAGCACCAAAAATAAAATGTAATATTAGATATAAACTAATCATTTNAACTATTTNTCTANTAAGTTATTCATTTTTTTCCAAGAAAGTTTTTTCAANTCTTCAACACTNAAATTTTTATAATCNCTATAATAAATAAAATCCCCAACCATTANCTCTATAANNCCTGGTTTAATTCTCCAATCTGTTTTNCTTTTAGCTAAAAATGCACCNTTAAATACTACAANTAGNATGTCNGCNTTTGACCCTTTTGCCAAATGAAATGGACCTTTTTTAAATGGNTTTAATTNNCCTGATGTAGTTCTTGTTCCNTCNGGAGATATAAATACTGATATACCTTGTTTTAATTTTTCTTGAGCATATTTAACTGATNTAATAGCTGANTTTTTATTTTTTCTCTCNACAGGAATAATTCCATATTTTTTTATAATTGGNCCCCAAATTGGCAATTTAAATTGATATGACGCTGCTAATGCAGTTACTTGTTTAAAAGTTATGGAAGGCAAAATAAAAATATCTATGATTGAACTATGATTAAATAATAAAAGATATGGTTTTTTTCTTTTTAATTTTTCTTTTCCATTGATTTTTAAAATTATTCCAAATCCAATTAACAATAATCTTCCATATGCCCTAACAATTGTAGAAATAAATTTTGGTTTAACAAACATTACAATTGGTAAAAATGTAAAACAGGTAAAAATAAATATAACAAACCAAATGGGATATAAAAGTATTGAATAAATTGTATTTGCTATCGTTAAGTCTGAGTTATCATAATTTATTTTATTATCTTTTTTTTCACTTGCTCCAAATATTTTTATTACAACTACAAAAAAAGTAATCAATAAAATAAATATAAATAAATAAACATAATCTATCATTTAAAATCCTTTAATAATTTATTCCACCCAATTTTTTCAATATAATTAAAAAGTTTAATATTTGCTTTTGGAAATGCGAATAAATTTATTTCAGATGGTTTAATCCATTTATTTTCATAATAATCATTTTTAATAATTCCGTCAATAATACAATTAAATAATGTTAATTCAATTGAAAAACTACTATAATTATGTCTTATTTTTTTAATTTTATTTTTAATAATGATATTGACACCAACTTCTTCGAATATTTTCCTTTTTAACGCATTTTTTAAATTCTCATTATTTTTTACTTTTCCTCCTGGGAATTCCCAAAGATTTGATAAATGGCTTTTATTAAGTCTTTTTTGTATATAAAACTTTTCATTTTTCCATATTATACCANTNGANACTNTAATCAATNGAGTAGCTTTTCTTATTAGTTTTTTNGGGNAATTTTTCCTGAACACCCATNATCTTTGATTTACAAAAACCATTTATAGGNCAATCACAACATAANGGATTAATATTTTTACATATTTGNCTNCCAAGCTCCATTAATGCTTCATTAAAANTTCCAGGNGTTTTTTTNGANATAATTTTATTTAAANAAATTATNAANGAATTNTTNTTNCCTTTNACAACATTGTNTAAAGCNAAAANCCTACTTATAACNCTATTTACATTTNCATCTATCAAAGGTATTGGATAATTATATGAAATGGANAATACAGCTGATGCTGTATATAATCCAACTCCTGGAAGTTTTAAAAATTCATCTAAATTTCTAGGAACTTTANNATTTTTTTCATGAAANATAATTTGACATGATTTTTGAAAATTAATNCANCNNCTATAATATCCNAATCCTTCCCAATATTTTAATAATAAATCTNTTTNNGATTTAGCTACATCCTCAATAGTAGGAAATTTNNTTATCCATTTANTATAATAAGGAATAACTGTNTCAACTTTAGTTTGCTGAAGCATGACNTCTGAAAGCCATATCTTATATGGATCNTTAGTATTTCTCCAAGGTANNTTTCTTTTATTTTTNTTAAACCAATNAANNAATTNATNGGAAAAATCAATATTTTTNATTGTATTATACAACTATATATTTAAGTTATANTTCCANAACTCCCATATNANATTTTCTAANGCGTTTTTNAGCTCTCTTTTATTAGGAATATTATCATTTAAAATTTGATTACCTAAAATATCTAATCTNGATCTATANTTTTGTGANTGNGAAAANCCCTNTTCNGTAAGNTATACTTTTACAGANCTTTTATCNATATTATTTTTTTTNCTATAAACCAATTCAAGTTTTTCTAAATTTTCAATCAATCTTGTTANTGTACTTTTATCAATNCCCAACTTTTTAGTTACAACATTCATTGGAACACCTTTTTTTGGAATTGATAAAATNGTTAGACATTGAGNAAGGGAATCATTTTTATTAGAACAAATATTTTTTCTATGAAAAAAATTTAATGAAAAAAATAATTCATTTATAATTTCACCTGAATTCATATGTTGTATTATACAACATATNATTATATATATAAAATAATTTTATTTAATTATNCCAAANANNAAACCNATAATAGCACCTGANATAACATCNCTAAACCAATGNTTNTTACTTTCTAATCTTTGCATACCAACAACTGAAGCTAAAAAAAGNGNTGGNANNCCAATACTTAATCCATAATTATTATTTAAAATCAATGCTGAAACAAAACTTCCAGAAGTATGNCCTGAAGGAAATGACATTTTATTTTTNTTATTAGGTCTTTCTCTTTTNGTAATATATTTTAAAAANTATGTTGATGAAATNGTCANCANAAGAGGATTTAATAANAACTTTTGATTTTTATTNTATTTTAATTCAGAATANANNACAANAGGNTATATATATATTTTNCCNTAATTATCNAAAAATTGTGAATTTTTANTAGACATTAATTTTTTGGAATTAACATANTCATANATTTTTAAATCAAATGANTCAACAANNNCNAAAAAGNTTTTTTTTTGGGAATAAANATNATTATTTANANNTATAAATAANACTAAAAAACAAGAATAAACAATTTTTTTCAATCTATAANTATTAATTCTTTNGTNCTTTTATTTAAAATTTCTGAATNNGTTTTTTTAACAATGACNTCATCTTCAATTCTTACNCCGCCTAAATTTGGAATATATATNCCAGGCTCAACTGTCATAATATAATTNGNATAAATTTTATCTTTGCTANTTTTAGAAAACCTTGGATNTTCATGAATNTCAAGNCCTAATCCATGACCAGTACTNTGTATAAANTTATNTNCATAACCNNANNTTTTTATATAATNNCTACANATACTATCTATGTNTTTACAATCTNTATTATCTGAAATNTTTTNAATTCCTAATTTTTGNGANTCAGANACAATANTGTAGATTTCTTTTTGNTTTTCACTACATTCTTTAATTACAACTGTTCTNGTCATNTCAGCNTGATAACCNTTNTANTTTGCNCCAAAGTCTAATATNAAAAAATCTCCTNTTTGTAATTCTCTTGAACTTGGAAAAGCATGAGGAAGTGCAGAATTAGGTCCTCCNGCAACNATAGGTCGNAATGCATCTTCATCTGCACCTAAAANTTTTAAAGCAAAAGAAATCTTNGCTGCAATTTCTTTTTCATTCANACCAATTCTTAAATCTGGAATAATTTGATCAAAAACTTCATCNGTTATTTCAACNGCNTGACGAATACATTGAATTTCTTGTTTATCTTTAATTTTNCTAATATTTTCAATAATATTTTTTATTGGAACCCAATNAANTTNGGGAAAAAGNAANTTTAAANTTTGTAATTCATCATGAGTTGTTTTNTCAGATTCAAAACCCANTTTTAATTTNTTATNATTAATTAGNTTTTGTTTTTTAATTANATNAAAANTNGANTCATCATNAATGAAAATTTCCATATTTTNAACTTCAATTTCTGATTGAATTTTATANCTTCCATCAGAAATAAAATATTCACNTTCATTAANAATTAANCATGTNGCTGATGATCCTGAAAAACCAGATATATATCTAATATTTTTTAANTTTNTTNTAATTATNCCATCTAAANNATTNTGATTTAATGATAATTTTATTTTTTCTAACCTNTTAGTNANATAATTCATTTATTAGNATTTTGTTTNTTTAATAATTCAGTTAATTCAGATTGCTTTGTTTTNATATCTTTTNNATTTGAATTTTTTTTTGTTTTCATTACNGATAAAACNCCNAATGCTTCTTTNTATAATTTTTGACTTTTAAAAATTTCAACCATTGTAAATGTAGCAATATCTTTTGTAATAGGAATAGTATTAATATTTTCATCNTTAACNAATTCANNGCTAGANTTTATTTTAGAAATATTNNNTGTTTTTTTNTGNTTTGNTAANNTTTTTTTNTNNTTANTTTCTANTATTAATATTTTTTTTAATCCTTNATTAGCNTAANTATTNTTNGAATCNAATAATAATATTTTNTTTAAAANTNTCTTNAATTNTACAGTTTNATTTTGANTCCAATATATTTGAGATAAAANTATATAAGCATTAAAAAAANTTGNNTCCTCTTTAATTATTTTTTTTAAANTTTTTTCTGATTTNATAAAATCTTTTTTTAAAATTAAAATTCTAGATAAAACATATAAACCATCNAGTGANTTNGNGTTGANCTTTAGNCCTANCTCACAAATTTCTTGAGCCNTATCAATTTTTTTGTTTANTAAANAATNTTCAGATAAAATTGGAAATAAATTTGATGATGGATTATCTTGAAAATAATCCTCTAATTCATTTATATTATTTATATTCATTAAAATTTAAATTTTAATCATAGGTTATATTCATAGTAAATTAAGTTTAATAGTAACAAATTTAATATTATTGAATATTTAAAAAATGTTTAATTTGAATTAAAAAAAATGTCAAAATATGAACTATAGAATATTAATTTTAATTAATATCATTCTTATTAACTCTTTCTTATTTGGCGGAAAAATTGATGTAAAATTTGTCAGCGAACCAAATAGAATTGAATCTATAAAATCATTTAAGAATGGAAATCATTCTTATATATCTTCAACAGATTTAATAAGGATATTAGATGCTGGAACATTTAAAAATATTCCAAGAGGGAAAATAGTTATATATTTAGGTGGTCATCGAATAAAAATTTCTAATCAAAGTAGCTTTGTTGTAATAAATGAAAATGTTTTCCAAATGAGTTCATTTGTGATTTCAGATGGAATAGACATGTATTTACCCTTGGAATCATTCTTGGAGATTATAAGAAAAAATGTTGAAGAAGGAATATCATATAATCAAAATACAAACAATATAATTATTAATTTAGTTTCACAAAATGTTAAAAACTTAACTATTGAAGAAAAAGCAAATGGCACACTAATTAGACTAGGCACAACTCAACAATTTGATGTAAAATCAATAACAGGATGGTCTTCCTCAAATAAATGGTTTTATCTAACTATATCTGGCGGAATTGCAGATTCAATATCAATTAAAAAATCTAAATTAGGAGGATCAATTAGAAGCTTGTCTATTGATCAAAATCCAACATCAGTTCAAATTGCATTTCAATTAATAAACGATATTGAGAATTTTGAAATTTATCAAAACAATGAACCTTCTGAGATTGTTTTAACTTTAAGAAATCCATTAAGCATGTCAGCTGAAAAAATAAAAAAAATAAGAAACTCTTGGTTCATAGACACAATAGTTATAGACCCGGGTCACGGAGGAAAAGACCCCGGAGCTACAGGAAAATATGGATTAAGAGAAAAGTTTGTGAATCTAGATATTGCTAAAAGATTAGGGAGGTTAATAGAAAAAAATACTAATATTAAAGTAATTTATACTAGAGATGAGGATGTTTTTGTCCCCCTTTGGAAAAGAACTCAAATTGCAAACAACTCTGGTGGAAAGCTCTTTGTTAGTATTCATGCTAATGCAAATGAAAATCGAAGAGTTAAAGGATTTGAAACTTATATTTTAAGACCGGGGAAAACTCAAGATGCTGTAGAAGTTGCAGAAAGAGAAAATAATGCTATTAAACTTGAAGAAGAAGAATCTAGATATGAAAATCTAATTGAAGACAATTTTATTATTGCATCTTTAATGCAAAATTCATTTATGAAAGAAAGCGAAGATTTTGCAGGTATGATTCAAAACCATCTTAGAAAAAGCATCCCATCTCCAGATAGAGGAGTTAAACAAGCAGGATTTTATGTTTTAATCGGAGCGTCTATGCCTCATGCATTACTCGAAGTNGGCTTTTTATCTAATCCATTAGAAGAAAAACAATTAAGAAAACCAGGCTACAGACAAAGCATAGCTGAGGCAACTTTTAATGGTATAATAAAATTCAAAGATAAATATGAAAAAACTTTGACTTCTGAGAATTAATCATNAAAAAACAATTTTTAATTGAAACAAAAAAATAACGATTTTTTATTTTCGCTTAATCGATATGGTATTAAAGTAGGTCTTCATCGAACAAAAGCTTTACTAAAAAAATGTGGTGACCCACACAAAAAAATAAACTTCATTCATATAGCTGGAACTAATGGAAAAGGATCAACAGCATCCTTTATAGCCAACATACTTAAATATAATAATTTAAAAGTGGGTTTGTATACTTCTCCACATCTAATTAATTTCAATGAAAGAATTAGAATAAATGGAAAATCGATTCCAAACAAAACAATTGATAATTTTATTATAGACCACAACGAAGATATAAAAAAATTAGGCTCTACATTTTTTGAGACTACTACTGCATTAATGTTCGATTATTTTTATAAAGAAAATATTGATATTGGAATTATAGAAACGGGATTAGGAGGTAAACTAGATGCAACAAATGTAATAATTCCTAAAATCTCTGTAATTACAAATATTGATTATGACCATATGGAACTTTTAGGAAATTCAATTGAATCTATTACAAAAGAAAAATGTGGTATTATAAAAACAAAAACTCCTGTAGTTATACAACATCAAAAAAATAAAGTAAAACATATTATTAAAAATGAAGCACATAAAAAAAATTCAAAACTCGTAGACTCTTCAAAATTATATCCAATTAACAATATCCAATCAAGCTATATGAATACATCATTTAATATAAAAAACTTAAAATTAAAAATTCCTTTTTTTGGCCAACATCAACTTTTGAATGTTCAAACTGCCATTGCAACTATTTTAGAATTCGACCCTTCTATAGATAATAAAAAAATTATTAAAGGATTAAAATCTGCTAAATGGCCTGGAAGATTTCAAAAAGTATCTAATAAACCAAAAGTTATTTATGATGTTGGCCATAACGAAAAAAGTATAAAAAATACGATAATAACAATAAAGGAAAAATTTCCAAATAAAAAGATTAATGGCATTCTAACCTTAAAAAAAACAAAAGAATTAAAAGGAATTATAAATTTAATTGATAATAATTTTAATCAAATAATATTGTTGTTTCCTCCTGATAAAAACGATTTTTATAGTCAGAACTACTTAAAAAAAAATCTAATCAATACAACATTAAAAATATCAACTACGAAATCAATAAAAAAAATTTTTGATGGCTTAAAAAATGAATCTAATGAATTATGGCTTATATTTGGAAGTCATTACATCGCCAAAGAAGTTTTCACTTATTTTAATTTTCCATTTGAAAAAGGCAAAATTTAATTATAAATTATGCGGAGACAGTTATTTTAGTTTATTCTATCACTGCTTAAAAATTATTATTCCAAAAATATTAACTAATTAAAATTATGGATGTAACCCAACTACAGGGATTAAAAATAAAAGACTTAACAAAACTTGCACAAGAAATGGAAGTGCCAAGTTATTCTGGTTTGAAAAAACAAGAATTAATTATGAAAATACTTGAAACTAGTGCACAAAAAGAAGGTAAATTATTTGCATCTGGCGTTCTTGAAGTAATGCAAGAAGGGTATGGTTTTCTNAGATCTCAAGATTATAATTATTTACCTGGCCCNGATGATATTTACGTATCTCCCTCNCAAATTAAAAGATTTAATTTAAAAACTGGTCACCAAGTAGCAGGNCAAATAAGACCNCCAAAAGATAACGAAAGATTTTATGCACTTTTAAAAGTGGAAACTGTAAATAATGAAGCACCTGATAAAGTCAAAAATACAATTTTATTTGACAANCTAACTCCNCTNTATCCNGAAAAAAGNGTNNATCTCGGAAAAAATTCAAAAGATTTTTCNATGAGAACATTAGATTTAATGGCTCCTATTGGAAANGGTCAAAGAGGATTAATTGTAGCTCAACCTAAAACAGGTAAAACAGTTTTATTACAACAAATNGCTAATGCCGCGATNGAAACCCATCCNGANATTAAAATTATAGTTNTATTAATNGCAGANAGACCTGAAGAAGTAACTGATATGCAAAGAAGTGTTGATGCAGAAGTTGTTAGNTCAACATTTGANGAACCNCCTGAAAGACACGTTCAAGTTGCTGATATGGCACTTGAAAAAGCAAAAAGAATGGTAGAATATGGTCATGACGTCATGATTTTACTTGACAGCATAACTAGGTTAGGAAGAGCTCATAATGCTGTNATTCCTCATAGTGGNAAAATTCTTTCTGGTGGAGTTGATGCTAANGCTCTTCATAGACCAAGAAGGTTNTTTGGTGCNGCTAGAAATACTGAAGAAAAAGGTTCTTTAACAATAATTGCTACNGCATTAATTGATACTGGNAGCAGAATGGATGATGTGATTTTTGAAGAATTCAAAGGAACTGGAAATATGGAATTAGTNCTTGATAGAAGATTAAGTGATAGAAGATTATTTCCTGCTTTTGANCTAATTAAATCTGGAACAAGAAAAGAAGATTTATTATTATCTAAAAAAGAGCTTTCAAGAGTTTGGATTTTGAGAAAATTTCTAAATGANATGACCCCAGTTGAAGCAATGGAATTTTTATTAGACAGAATGAAAAGAACTAAGGATAATGACGAATTTTTAGATGCAATGAATAATTAATATTCTAACCATTTTACCAAATCGTGAAAATAAATAAGTCATCATTTTCAACAATTATAAGTTGTGTTTCTACNGATAAACCTGTAAGNAAAACTTCATATCAAGTTAAAGGAGTTCTNATGAAAGAACTNCCAAAAGAAAAATTTGTTCCNCATATTAATGGTAAATNNAGATTTGATTTTTTATATCCTNGAATNCAAGTTAAAATTTTAAATGAAAAAATTTATTTAATAGGAATTAAAGANGGTGTTGANCCAATNTTGGAGTTAAATGANAAATTAGAAAAAATGAATTTTGGAAACATAACTTTTNANGTTNAANATATAAAATATNAAGTNTATAAAAAAAATTTTGAAGAAAAAAATCAATTATTTNATTATAAATTTTTAAATCCATGGGTTGCTTTAAATCAAATGAANATGAAAAAATTTAAAACAATAAAAAACAATGAAAAGGAAATGTTTCTTAATAANTTATTAGGNCAAAATATAGCTTTTTTAGCAAAAGAATTTAATGTTGAAATNAAAAAAANTATATATNTTGATATTTNTCTAGANAAATTAGATGTGGAAACAATGGAAGATGGNAAAACAGGTTCTTTTNAAGGNNGCTTNAAAACAAATATTATTTTACCTAATTTAATTGGTNTTGGAAATGGNATTACTAAAGGNTATGGAGTTATAACTTCAAANNTTAATTATCCTGAATTNTGTGATTTTTTAGATGATAATGAAAAAAAAATNTCTTCAGAANAATTACCTGAANATTGGNAATCAAAATCTATTAAACCAAATGATATTCCTTTAAGCAAAAGAAAAAAGAAAAAAAAGAAAAAAGAAAAGAAAATTGAAAAAAATAAAAAAATTGAACCAAACTTTAATTCTGCAAAATATCACTCAAAAACCCATTGAAAGAATAAAAATATGATTTCAAAAAGAGTAGAAAAAATTCAGCCTTCTTTTACGCTTGAAATGACCTCGAAAGCCGCCGATCTACGAAGAAAAGGGATAGATGTAATAAATCTCGGAGTTGGTGAACCTGATTTCAATACCCCTGTTAATATTCGTGAAGCTGCGATACAAGCAATGAATGAGGGACATACTAAATATACCCCAGGAAAAGGTACTTATGAAGTTAGAGAAGCTATTTGCAAAAAGTTAAAAAGAGATAATAATGTAAACTATAATTCCAATCAAATAATTGTATCAAGCGGAGCAAAACATTCTTTAAGTACTTTATTTCAAGCAATTCTCAATCCAGGTGATGAAGTAATTATTTTTTCTCCATATTGGGTATCTTTTCCTGATATTATAAGATTAGCTGATGGTAATCCAATTACAGTTGAAACAAATCCAAATGAAAATTTCTCACCAAATTGGAANGACTTTCATTCAAAAATTTCTAATAAAACAAAAGCAGTTTTGATTAACTCTCCTTCTAATCCAACTGGATCGGTTTGGAATAATGAAATTATTGAAGAAATTTTAAAAATTTCTAAGAAAAACAATTGGATTGTTGTTTCAGATGAATGTTATGAAAAACTAGTATACGATAGTGATTATGAATGTACTGAATTAATCAATAAACAAAATAAAATAGGTGCTAATGTAATAACTGTCCAAAGTATGTCAAAAACTTATGCGATGACAGGTTGGAGAATAGGATATACTGCCTGTGATGAAAATATTATTAATGCTATGAGTAAAATTCAAGGTCAAGCAACATCTTGCCCAAATTCAATCGGTCAAAAAGCTGCAATCGAAGCATTAATTGGAGATCAAAAAGAAATAAATGATATGAAAAAAATTTTTAAACAACGAAGAGACATTATGATAAATCGTTTAAATAAAATTCCAAAAGTAAATTGTCAACTCCCTGGAGGTGCTTTTTATGCATTTCCTGATATAAGCTATTATTTAAATGATAAAATATCTAATTCTTTTATATTAAGTGATTATATTCTAGATAAAGCAAATACTGTAACAGTAGCTGGTGCTGGTTTTGGAATGGATGGATTCATTCGTCTCTCCTATGCTACTGATGTAGAAATTTTTTTAGAAGGTATTAATAGAATTGAAAATACTTTATTAAATTTAAATTAAAGGTAATTATGAAATCTAAAGTTCACCCAAAATATGATATTAGTACAATAAAATGTGCCTGTGGTAGTTCATTTAAAATAAGAAGTTCAGTTGGTAACATAGATGTGGAAATTTGCTCTTCATGTCATCCTTTTTTTACTGGACAACAAAAATTAATTGACACTGCCGGAAGAATTGAAAAATTCAAAAAAAAATATGGCAACAAAAAATAAATATAATTAATTATTTTTTAGTTTCTAACATTAATTTAGAAACCTTTTTTTGTTAATATGATAAATAAATTAAAAGAAATCATACAAAGATACGATCAAGTAACAGACTTACTGGGTCAAAATGAAATTGCATCAAATCCAACAAAATATAATGAACTAGCAAAAGAGCATCATGAGCTAGAACCCATTGCTAAAAAAGGGTCAACATATCTTGAATCAGTAAAAGAACTAAATGAATATGAACAAATAATTAAAGAAAATGATGAAGACTTAAAGTCGATTGCACTTGAAGAGATAGATTCACTCAAAGAACAAACAAATACACTGAAAGAACAAATAAAGTTATTACTTCTTCCAAAAGATCCTTTAGACAAAAAGAATACCATCATGGAAATTAGAGCTGGAACCGGTGGTGAAGAAGCAGCATTGTTTGCAGCTGATCTTTATAGAATGTACAGTTATTTAGCTGAACAAAATAATTGGGAAAATAATATAATTGAAGCAAATGCAACTGGTAATGGTGGTTACAAAGAAATTATATGTTCTTTCAAAGGAAATTCTATTTTTGGTATATTAAAATATGAAGGCGGAGTTCATCGTGTACAGAGAGTTCCTCAAACGGAATCAAATGGAAGAGTACATACATCTGCTGCTACAGTTGCTGTTTTACCAGAAGCAGATGAAGTAGATATTGAAATTAATCCACAAGATTTAAGAATAGATACATATCGTGCATCTGGAGCTGGTGGGCAACATGTAAATAAAACTGAATCTGCAATAAGAATAACTCATATTCCATCAGATACTGTAGTGACTTGTCAAGATGAAAANTCTCAACATAAAAATAGNGTTGCAGCAATGAAAGTTTTAAGATCAAGATTNTTGGCNAATGAAATAGAAAAACAACAATCGGAAAGAGCAAAAGTTAGAAAAAATATGGTTTCNACTGGNGATAGAAGTGCAAAAATAAGAACATATAATTTTCCTCAAGGAAGAGTTACTGATCATAGAATTAATTTAACTTTNTATAAACTTGAGGAAATAATGAATGGTCAACTTNATGAANTAATTAAACAATTAAAAATTGCTGATCAGATTGAAGAATTGAAAACGGCAAATNTAAGTTGACANANGTTCAATCAAATAAAATTAATTTTAATAATCTTAAAANATTAATTGAACATGGNGAAAAANAATTAAAAAAAAAANAAATTAAAGAATCTCANATAAAAGTTAAATGGCTNNTATCACATATATTANGNATTCCNATTAAAAATTTATCACTTTACTATAANNTTAAATTAAATATAGAACAAGTTGAACGTTTTAATAAGTATATTAAAAGATTNNTTAATCATGANCCTGTTCAATANNTAATTAAAGAAACAGAATTTTATGGACTCGACTTTGAATTAAATNATAACGTTTTAATTCCTAGAATTGAGACTGAAAGACTNGTAGATTTTGCAATAGANATNATTAAAGAATATAATTANAAATTTATTTTAGACATAGGTTCAGGAAGTGGAATAATTGGTATTTGCATAGCAAAATCATTAAATAAAAATATTTCCATAATTGGAATTGATTCAAATAAAAATGCTTTAAAAATTGCAAAAANAAATGCTANAAAACATGNCATTGATTCAAAAATTCAATTTTTATATTTNGATATTTTAAAAAATAAANTGAATAGAAAATNTGACTTAATAATTAGTAATCCTCCNTATATAAGCATCAATGAATATCATAAACTAGACAAAGANATTAAATTATTTGAACCAAAATCTGCCTTAACTGATTATGATAAAGGAATTTNATTTTATGAAAAATATTCAATTGAAGGTTTTAAATGGTTAAATAAAAATGGTTCTATGNTNTTAGAAGTAGGTGGTAATAATCATTCAAAAAAAATAAAAGATATTTTTTTAAAAACAGGGTGGAAAAANATAGAATTAATTAATGATTATAATGGNGATTCTAGAGTATTAATAGNAAAAAACTAATAAANANTTTATTTCCTTATTTTAAAATTTTAAGACCATTNAATATTTTNATAAGTTGTTTAACTCTTGTTTTANTTTCAATTTCTNTTGGAACAAAACTTTATAATGAAAANTTATTATATGGATTACTTGTAATATCTTTTTTTACAGGAGGAGCAAATGNAATTAATGATAGTTTGGATTATAAAACTGANATAATTAACAATCCAAAAAGACCAATTCCAAAAGGTGAAATATCATCATTTAAAGCAATGGCTTTTTCAATATATTTATTTCTNGCAGGNATTGGTTTTTCTTTATTTTTAAACCAAAACTCANTTTTTGTNAGCGTATTCATAGGTTTNCCATTAATAATTTTTTATAGTTTTTATTTTAAAAANACACCAATATATGGAAATATAATTGTTTCTTTAATAATTAGTTTAGCATTTATATTTATTGGATCTTTAAATAATAATTATAAATTAATAATTCCAATTTCTTTATTAGGTTTTTCATTTACTTTTGTNAGAGANCTTATAAAAGATGTAGCTGATTATGAAGGTGATAAAAATTCTAANATAAATACTTTTCCAGTAATTTATGGAATTAAATTATCAATTAAAATTATAGTNATTTTATTAATATTATTAATNTTTGGAATTTTAAGTCCNTATTNTTTTGGNATTTTTTCAATTANATATTTATTAATTACTCTCTTTGGAATTAGNATTCCTCTTTTTTTTATTATAATTTTNTTGATTAATTCACCTACATCAAANACATGTGAAATATCATCTAAATTNATTAAGCTGTTGTTTTTGGTTGGTTTAATAGCAATTTATTTTAAATAAATAATTATGAAGTCAGAATTTATACATTTACATAATCATTCAGATTANAGTCTTTTAGATGGAGCTCAAAAAATTGATGAACTTCTTGATACTATTACAAATTTGAATATGGATTCAGTTGGATTAACTGAACATGGAAACATGTTTTCAGCTATATCCTTTTATAAAGCAGCAAAAAAACATGGGATCAAACCAATTTTAGGTTGTGANGTATATGTTGCACAAGGAAGCCGCTTTGATAAAACACCAAAAAAAGATGGAGGATGGGGAAACAATCATTTAGTTCTAATTGCTCAAAATTATACTGGTTATAAAAATCTAATGAAATTATCTACAGCTGGATATTTAGAAGGTTTTTATTANAGACCTAGNATAGATAAGGAATTATTAAAAGAATTTAATGAAGGAATAATATGTTTGTCAGGTTGCCTAAAAGGTGAAATTCAAGAATTTATTGTTAAGGGAGATTATNATAAGGCAAAAAAAACAGCTNTGGAATTNTCTGAGATTTTCCCTGAAAGATTTTATTTNGAATTACATAANCATGGTATTCCTGAAGAAGATGTTGTGAGAGANCAATTATTAAAAATNTCAAAAGAATTAAACCTNCCCCTTGTTGCTACTAANGATTGTCANTATTCACTAAAANAAAATTGGGAAGCTCATGATGTAATGTTTTGTTTAGGNACAGGAAAAGATAGAGATGACCCCAAACGACANAGATATGCAACTCAAGAATTTTATTTTAAATCCCAAGATGAGATGTGGAAATTATTTAAAAATTATCCTNGAGCAATTGAAAANAGCAGATTAATTTCTGATTCATGCAATATTGAATTACCACTNGGTGAATATNTACTTCCTAAATTTCCAATTCCTGAAAAATATAATTCACATTCACCAGATGATTATCTTANANTATGTTGTGAAAAAGGTTTAAAAANTGTNTATNCTAAAATAAATGATGAAATTATAAATAGATTANATTTTGAATTAGATGTAATTAAAAAAATGGGGTTTGCTGGATATTTTTTAATTGTAATGGATTTTGTNGATTATTCTAAAAAAAATAATATTCCTGTTGGTCCAGGAAGAGGTTCAGTTGCAGGTAGTTTAGTAGCTTATACATTAGGAATAACAACTATTGATCCTATAAAATANAATCTTCTTTTTGANAGATTTTTAAACCCNGAACGNATATCTATGCCAGATATTGATATTGATTTTTGTTATGAAAGAAGACTTGAAGTAATTGATTATATTAAAGAAAGATATGGAGAGGAATCTGTAACACAAATAATTACTTTTGGAAAATTAAAAGCTAGACAAGTNGTTAGNGATGTCGGTAGAGTTCTNGGAATAAGCCTNTCTGAAGTTGATAAAATTGCAAAATCTATTCCNAANACACCTGGAGTNTCTTTAGACGANGCAATAAAAATAAATAATGATTTAAAAGANNTATCAAATAAAAATAATATAAACAAAGATTTAATTAATTTTTCTAAAACTTTAGAAGGAATGAATAGNCANGTTTCAACTCATGCAGCTGGAGTTGTAATCACACCTGGAAACTTATCAGAATATATTCCCTTGTACAAATCAAGTCANGGTGATATTACNTCTCAATATGANATGAAAAATCTAGAAGATTTAGGTCTATTAAAAATGGANTTTTTAGGCTTAAGAAATTTAACAGTAATTAATGATACAATTCAATTACTTAAAAAAAGAGGAATTAATATTAATATAGAAAAAATTCCACTNGATGATAAAAAAGTTTTCAAACTTTTTTCNAGAGGTAATACTATAGGNGTATTTCAATTTGAATCAAACGGTATGAGAGAATATTTAAAAAAATTAAANCCTACATCAATNCAAGATTTAATAGCTATGAATGCATTATATAGACCNGGTCCNATGGAAAATATTGANGAGTTTATAAAGNGAAAACANGGNAAAAAACAAATAAAATATATTGANCCAATATTAAAAGATATTTTAAATGAAACATATGGTATTATTGTTTATCAAGAACAAGTTATGCAAATAGCAAATAATATAGCAGGNTTTAGTTTAGCTCAAGCAGACATGATGAGAAGAGCAATGGGTAAAAAACAAAAAAAACTNATGAAAGACCAACGAGANGAATTTGTTAAAGGTGCAATAAAAAAAGGAACTAATAAAGAAAAATCCATTGAAATTTTTGATTTAATTGAAAAATTTGCAAAATATGGNTTTAATAAGAGNCATAGTACAGCATACGCNTATATTGCTTACCAAACAGCNTATTTAAAAACTTATTATCCNTCTGAATTTATGGCTGCGAATNTAACNAGNGAAATGATAAATACTAATAGGATAGTTACATTGTTAAATGAATGTCAAAAATTAAAAATTAAAATAAATNCACCAGATGTAAATGAATCTGANATTAANTTTAAAGCAATTGATGAAAAAACAATATCTTTTGGNCTTAATGCTATTAAAAATGTTGGNTTTAAAGCTTTNANGAATATNATTGATAATCGAAAAAAATCAGGNAAATCAAAAACCATGTATGATTTTTGTAAAAATTTAGATTTAAGATTAGTAAATAAAAAAGTTTTAGAAAGTTTAATTGCNGCAGGNGCAATGGATTCNATTGATGGAAATAGAGCACAAAAATATTCTATTGTAGAAATAACACTTAAATCTGCTCAAAAGGAACAAANNGAATCAAAAAATAATCAATTTACAATTTTTAACAATAATGAAAATAATACTGATTTTACTAATTATGTTAAACTACCCGAAATAGATGATTGGAATGAAAATAAAAAACTTGATTTTGAAAAAGAACTAATGGGATTTTATCTAAGTGGACATCCACTTTTAGAATATTCAAAAACATTAGAAAAATTTTCTAACTATGATTTTAGTGAAAAAAATGAAGATTTAGAAAGAATTAAAATTGGNGGAATAATAACAGAATTAAAACANCATTTTGACAAAAAAAATCAAGAAATGGCTTTTTGNAAACTTGAATGTATAGGTGGTACNNTTGATNTNTTAATATTTCATGATACATTTTCAAAATTTAAATCACTAATTGTTGAAGGAGGNTTAATATTTNTAAAAGGNAAANCAACATCTGGAATTAATGAAAATATTTTNAAAGTCATANTTGATTCCATTGAATCTCTTGATGATGTTCAAGGTAAAAANCCTTCAATAATGAATATCGTTCTTGAAGTGAATAAAATGAATGAAAATGATGTTGATGAATTATACAATCTTATTAANAATCACCAAGGTAATTCTAAAATTTTTTTTCATTTATATGATGANTTAGGAGAAAATAAAAANTTTTACTCAANAAAATTAAAAGTTTCTAATGATGATAANTTTATTAATAAGCTTAAAAGTATTTATGGTGAAGAAAATNTTTGGATTGAATAATGATGANTNNTNTTNNTAAATTTTTTAAAAATTATAATTTNAGGATTATTTTATGGATNTAGGTACAGCTTTTGGNTTGTTGATAGGTATGTTAATTATCATTTTNACNGTATTAACAAAAAATGGTGANCCTATTTGGTTTATGGATTTTGGNTCANTTCTTATTGTTCTTGGNGGAACCTTATCTGCAACCCTNGTTAATTACCCTTTNCGAAATGTTCAAGCTTTNTTACGTATTCTTAGAGCTGCATTTAAAAGACAAAGTATNGAACATTTAAATATTATTGAACAACTAATTGANAAAGCTGANATTTCNAGAAAGAAAGGTATTTTAGCATTAGAACCTGANCTTGAATCTATAAATGATAAATTTTTAAAGGACGGTTTAGATTTAGCNATTAATGAAAGAGATTCACAAAGGTTGAGAACATATTTAGANCTTGAAATGTCTAATATTGAAAGAAGACATAGTTTAGGTCAAGAAATTTTTTTATACATGGGAGCATACGCTCCAGCATTTGGAATGTTAGGTACTGTTCTNGGACTGATAATAATGATGAAAAACTTTGCTTCCTCNGACCCATCTGATTTAGGTGCTTTAGAATTTAGTGTTGCAGAAANATTNGCTGAGCTGTTAGGAGGAATGGGGTTAGCTTTAATTACAACNTTTTATGGTGTTTTATTNTCAAATCTTGTTTTTTTACCCTTAGCAGGAAAACTTAAAAGAAAATCAGAAGAAGANCTTATGGTAAAAGATATTATGATTGAAGGAATCATTGGTATCCATTCAAAAGANCATCCTATTATTTTGAGAGAAAAATTATTGACTTTCGTTCCGCAAAGNAACAGAAAAGANAAAAAATAAAATGCCTCGNAAAGTAAATAAAATATCATTTAGNGANGGTAAAGCGAGAAGTACAGCATGGGCGGTAACATTTGGTGATATGGTNACATTNTTNCTTACTTTTTTTATATTGATTATAGTTATAATGAATGAAGCAGAAAAACAAATTGATCAAATAATTGATATGCTTCTNGATGAAACATATAAAGANTTAAAAATTGAACTATCTGATGATAATGTACAAGTTGATAGAGTTACAAAAGGTGTTAAAATAACAATGGGTAGNAATCAGCTTTTNCAATCTGCNGATGCAGAACTAAAAAAAGAAGTTCTTCCAACTTTAAATCAAATTGGAATATTAATTAAAAATTCAAGAATTTTAANTTTAGAAAAAGANTCAACTTTTCAAAAATTCGTTAAAGCTATTGAAAANAACAATAAAAATTTAAATATTGAAATTAGAACAGAAGGTCATACAGATAATTTGCCACTTCCTTTAAAATTACAAAAAAAATGGAAATCAAATTGGGAATTATCTACAGCTCGAGCTTTAAATGTAGTTACACTTTTATCAGAATATTCAGGATTACCTCAAAATAAATTTTCTGCTATGGGATATGGAGAATTTAGACCACTTTATAAAAACCAAACAATNGATGGNAGANCAAGAAATCGTAGGGTAGAAATATATTTAGATGCTTTTGTTACAATTAATATTNAAAAAGAGAATCTNAATCCTTTATAACTTTTATAACTTTTTCACCTGGCTTAGCCATTCTTAATTTTTCTCTTGCTAAATCTTCTATAAAATCAATATCATTTTCTAATTTATTTTTTTTAGACTTNAANTCTAATTTTTCGTTTCTTAAATCATCAATTTCTTTATTTAATTTTCTTTTTGTNTCATTTACTTCATAAAAACTATAAAGTCCNTGATCNTCTAAAATAAAAATTAATANTAAAATTGCTANAANAATGAAAATTATCTTGTAAAAAAAACTTTTATTTTGAACAGGAGTAANTAATCTTCTAGATGNTTTTCTTCTTTTAANAAAAATATTTTTNTTATTCTTANTCAAAATATTTTCAAGAATTAAAACCTAAAATATTTGATTNCGCTAAAATTGCATTTTCTCCAAGATTTTCTTCAATNCTTAATAATTGATTATATTTACATATTCTNTCAGTTCTAGANGCAGAACCAGTNTTTATTTGACCCATTCCCATGGCTACTGACAAATCAGCAATCGTNGTATCTTCTGTTTCACCTGACCTNTGAGAAATAATAGCACCCATTTGATTTGTTTTTGCAAGATTAATTGTGTCAATTGTTTCAGAAACGGTNCCTACTTGATTTAATTTAATTAANATTGTATTCATTGCTGATAAATCAATTGCTTTTTCTAACCTTTTCATATTTGTAACNGTTAAATCATCTCCAACTATCTGAACTTTATTTCCTAATTTATTATTTAAGTTAACCCATCCATTCCAATCATCTTCGTCCAACCCATCTTCAATAGATATAATTGGATATTTNTCTACTAAATNAANATAATANTTTATCATNTCATCACTNGATAAAACTTTACCTTCAGATTNAAGATTNTATTTTTTATTNTTACNATCNTATAACTCNGAAGCAGCAACATCTAAAGCTAAAAAAATTTCCTTTCCAGNAGTNTATCCNGCCAATTCAGTNGCTTCCATTATAACTTCAATTGCNTCTTCATTTGATTGTAAATTAGGAGCAAAACCACCCTCATCNCCAACAGCNGTATTCATGTNCATTTTATTTAAAACTGATTTAAGTTTGTGAAAAATTTCNGTTCCCATNCTTAATGCATTTGAAAAAGTTGAGGCTCCAANAGGAAAAACCATAAACTCTTGAATATCAACACTNTTATTTGCATGACTTCCACCATTAAGAATATTCATCATTGGAATTGGTAAAGATATTTTATTTGTNTTCTTTAAAGATTCAAANAATGAAACTTTTTTATAATTTGCAGCNGCATGAATNGTCGCCATAGAAACNCCTAAAATAGCATTNGCTCCTATTTTTCCTTTNTTAGNTGTTCCATCACATTNAATAAGATTATNATCTATTTTTCTTTGATCTAAAATATCTAAACCAATAACAGCTGGNGCAAGATGTTTATCTAANTTANTTAAAGCTTTTGAAACTCCTTTTCCCANAAANATATTTTNATCANNATCTCGTAATTCTACAGCCTCATATTTACCAGTTGATGCTCCTGAAGGAACTGCTGANCGTCCAATNGTTCCATCAGTTAAAANAACATCNACTTCTATTGTNGGATTTCCNCTAGAATCAAGAATCTGTCTACCTAAAANTTTTGAAATTTTACTCATTTTTTTATTTTTACCTNAAAATTTTGTTATTTGATTATCTATAAAATAATATTACCACAAACTAATTACACCCTGAAAAATTTTCTAATTGACTTAATTAAAAAAAATNACATTTTATGTTTATTATTAAANTAATTTAAGNTAATNATTTAACTTCTTATAAATAGAAAATTATTANAAAAATGCAATTATCTATAAAAAATCTTTCCATTGATACTCTTATTTATGGTTTTGGAAATGTTTTTACTAGATTTATAACNTTTCTTTTATTGCCTCTTTACACAAATATTTTAACTCCTTTAGANTATGGTATAATTACTCTAATATATGTTTTNATTGGTTTTATGAANATAATATATCATTATGGNCTAGATTCTTCATTTTTAAAATATTTTGCNCAAGAAAAAAATGTGAATATTCAAAAATCAATTTTNTCTACTGCTTTTTTTTTAAATTTTTGCTCNAGNATTTTCTTATCATTATTAATATTTNTTTTTTCAGNANAATTAAGTTTGTTTTTTTTTAANAGNATAATATATNAACAATTATTTAATATTTCTTCCTTCATATTATTTTTTGATTCTTTATCACACATTCCTTTTGCNTTATTAAGAATTCAAAAAAAACCTTTTATTTTTATTTTATTAAAACTAGTTAATGTTTGCATAACTTTATTTTTTAANATTTATTTTCTAATTATAGAAAAAATNGGNATTGANGGTATTTTTTTTAGTGTTTTAATNGCCTCAATCATTTCATTTTTGTTTGTTATAATTTCATCNTTTAATTCATTTCAAATANTTTTAAAAATTAATTATNTAAANAAATTTTTAAAATTTGGATTACCTTTTNTACCTGCAGGAATTGCNTCAATTACAATGGAATCTATTGATAGATATATTTTNTCAATNATGACAAACAATTATATTGTTGGTATTTATACTGCGGGATATAAATTAGGTATTTTTATGCTCATTTTCTCAACCGCATTTAATTATGCATGGCAACCTTTTTTCNTAAATTCAAACAAAAATAAAAAAACAAAAAAATTATTTTCAAAAATATTTACTTTTTTCACCTCTATAGCTATTACAATATGGTTAATCATTTCATTGTTTATTGAAGAAATCATTACAATTCAAATTTTTGAATTTTCGCTATTAGGAAAAGAATATATAAGATCAATTAATATAGTACCTTTAATATTATTATCTTATATCTTTCAAGGAGCTTACTATAATTTTCTTCCAGGTATATATTTTAAAGAAAAAACAAAAATAATTCCTCCTATAATTATATTTAGTGCTATAATTAATATTNTTACGAATATTATNCTAATACCAATTTATGGTATAATTGGATCAGCAATAGCAACACTNNTTGGNCATTTCACAATGGCANTTTTAACTTATTTTTATTCAANAAAATTATTTTTAGTNAAATATGANTGGTTAAAAATTTTTATAATATTTTTTATAGCATCATTATTAATTANAATTTCTCAANTAATNTTTATNTCAATNTTCTTAAAAACTTTAATTTGTATTTTGTTTTTTATATTTATTTTTAAATCAAAAATGATTTCTTTTCAATGAANAAAAAAATAAAGGTTTTTCTTTTTTCTACATTTAANACTTCTTTCATAGANGATGATTTCNATTACNTNAAAAAAAACTANATATCAAAATGGATTTCAGATTCTGGAATAAATGCAATTTTNCACATAATAANTAATTGTTNTAATTNCCAAGTNTATATTGTTTGGTTTGCTTCAACATATAGTGCTTTAATCGTTTTTCTATCAAAAATATTTAATAAAAAATCAATCATTATTGTTGGAGGTGCTGACATTATTTTTGATAAAAATCTTAAATATGGTTTNNTNCAAAAAAANTGGAANTTTNCAATTATTAAATTTGCTTTAAATAATGCTGACTANTTAATTGCATCATCAAAATANATTGAANAAAACATAATAAANATTTGCAAAAAACGACCTAAAAACTTATTTGTTATTTATCCCGGANTAAATATTGATCTTTGGAAAATAANCAATAAAAAAAATGAAACAAAAAATNTTTTAACTGTTGCNGTTTGTAATAANAAAACAAGATTNAANATAAAAGGAATTGATATTTTTATTAATTTAGCTAAAAAAATAAAANATGTNAACTTTACAATTGTAGGNNTAGATAAAANNTTACTTAAAAATATTANTTTTCCTAAAAANGTTNTAGTAATACCAAAATTAAATCAAAAAGAATTATTAAAATATTANAANAAAGCNNATATCTATTGTCAATTTAGTAGAANAGAATCATTTGGATTAGCATGTGCTGAAGCAATATTATGCGGTTGTNTNCCGATTGTAAGNAATGTNGGAGGATTAAAAGAAATTGTTNAAAATNCTGANTTGNTTGTTGATNTAAATAATNTTTCAAATATTANTAAAACCGTAAAANAAACACTTAANGAGTCAAAGAAAATCGATTTGAAAAAATTTCAANATANATTCTCNAGTTTTTCAAGATATAAAAANNTTGATACAATTATTCATAAATGAAAAAAATATTTCAAAATATNTTCTTTCTNGGAAGTAGTGATTTAATATCTAGATTTTTAAGTTTTCTATCTATAATATTTTTAGCAAGAAATTTTGGNCCTGAAGGAATGGGNCTTTTAGCTGCTAGTTTAAGTTTTCTAACAATAGGAAACGTTCTTTCAGAATTAGGATTACCCATATGGGGAACTAAAATTATTTCAAGATTAAATAAAAATTCAAANGATCTNCTAANAAAAATTTTTAAAATTAGATTTTCTTTATCNNTTATCATTTATATAATTTTTNTAATNNTATTGAAAATTTATTTTTTTCAATCAAAACTTTATTTATTAAGTCTTATTTATTTATTNGCATTAATACCAACATCTTTTCTAACTGAATGGGTTTTCCAAGGTNTACAAAACTTTAAAATTATTTCNAAAGGAAGAATTTTAGCAAGTACANCNTATTTTTTNTTNATAATTTTATTTATAAATGAAAAATCTGAATTAACCTTAATTCCAATAGCTTGGATTGTTTCAATTTTAATTCAAGTTNTTTATTTAGGAATAANAAATTTTAAATCATTAAAAATAAAACAAGAAAAAATTGCATATTCTNATTTTGAAATATTAAAAAAAGCTTTACCATTNGGTTTATCAACAATAATTGCTCAANTAATNATACAATTNCCTCCTATTTATTTAGGTTATTTCAANTCATATGAAGGAGGATTATTTAANATAGCATTTAGAGTAATTATTTTATTATTAATAATTAACAGAATTATTTATAGTTTGTTTTTCCCTACTATAACTAGGCTAATTCATACAGATAAAATAATGTTTGAAACATATTTTAATATTATTTTAAAGTGCACAGTTTTTTTTAGTATTATTATAGGAATTTTTGGTATACAAATTCCTAGTAGTTTTTTCTCATTTATTTTTGGAGTTGATTTCAAATCATCAGCTAATATTTTTCAAATATTATGTTATTATTTTATCTTTTCATTAATTAATTCTATTCTTACATATACCCTTATTGGTTTAGATAATGAAAAAACTTATTTGAGGTCATTAATAATAGGAGGCTTAGGTTTTATATTTTTTTTCTTATTTGTAGATATAGACCTTGCTATAAAATCATCTTTTTCATTAGTTGTTTTTCAATTTATATCACTTTTAATTATGTTAATTCAATTAATAAAAAAAATCAAATTTAATTTTTTTCGTTCAATCACTTTACCATTTATTTTACTATTTATATTTTCATATTTTCAATTTGCATTTGATTCAAATCATTCTAACTATTTATTATTTATAAAGTTAATATTTTTTCCTTTAATATTATTTTTTATAATAAATATTTCAAAAAAAGATAGAGTTTTTTTAATAAATAACATCAAATGAAAAGTCTTACAATAGGTATAACAAATTTAAATACAACTTGGGATATCGTTCTCAGTCAGATTGGACCTCCATACCTACATATCAATAATTCCTCATTTAACACATTAAAAAAACATGCATGTATAATAATAAATTCTAATTCTTCATTAATTAAAGATGATATTTATAGATATATTAATGAAGGTGGAGGGGTCATTATAGAAAGTAAAATTGCAAAAAAATTATTTAAAATATCAACGCGAAATTTATTTGTACAATATGTAAATACAAAATATGATAAAATTTTTTCACGTGTCACATCAGGGATAATTAATTCAACCTTAATCGTATCAAAAAAAAGTAGATTTCTTAAAGATCAATATGGAAGATTTTTAGTTGATACTTTAAACATTGGAAAAGGTTATGTTATTATTATTCCAAGTGGCCTAATTAATTGCATAAAGTCAATTGAAAATAAAAGAAAAAATTTCCCAACGTGTAACAACTTTTTTCCAAATGAGAGAGTTTCTACAGTTTCTAAAAGAACTCTTAGAGAAATTATTTATATTTCATTATTAGAAATATATAATAAAAAAAACATTCCTTTTTTATCTCTTAATTGTTTTCCTAATGAAAATAAAACTATATTTAATTTTAGAGTAGATACTGATTTCGCGGAAAAAAAACAAATAGAAAAATTATACTCGCTGTGTAAAAAGTTTAACATTAATGCTAGCTGGTTTATTGAAACAAAATCATCAGAAAATTGGATTAACACCTATAAATCTATGCAAAATCAGGAAATTGGACTACATTGTTATAGACACAAAGTTTTTAATAATTTCAGAAAAAATAATTTAAATTTACAAAAAGGTGTTTCTATTTTAAAAAAAAATGGTATTGAAAATTTAGGCTTTGCTTCCCCATTTGGAGTTTGGAACACTACTCTCAGTGATTCAATAAATAAATTGAATTTCAAATATTCATCAGAGTTCGGATTAGATTATGACAACCTTCCTTTTTTCCCAATAATGAATAAAAACAAATTTAGTAATGTACTTCAAATTCCTATTCACCCAATCTGTGTTGGTTCATTGAAGAATTCTAAACACAATTCAGAAAAAATTAAAAAATATTTTGAAAATATAATCAAAAACCACACATCAAACAATTTACCAATTTTCATTTATGATCACCCTAAACAATTTGAAGAAAAGATTCTAAAATGGTTATTCAATAAAATTAATGAATTAAATTTTCCATCATTAACTTTAGTAGATTATGCTGAATGGTGGAAACAAAGATTAAAAATTAAATGGAAAGCAAAAATTAAAAATAATAAAATTATACTTGATTATGAAAATTGGAATGATAGCGTGTTTTTAAAAATTTCTAAACTAAATATGAAGTCAATAATTATAAATAAAAATAATTTACCTGATATTAAAAATTTTAAATGGGAAATAGATAATCCAATCCTGCCTTTAAATAATATCGAACAACTAAATAAAATAAATAGAAAAATAATAACAAATAATATTCTTCAATTTTATTGGAAAAATAAACTATGAATATTTCAATTGCTAGTTATCATACCGTTGATATTAAACATGGAGGTCCAAGAACTCAAATTTTACAAACAAAAAAAAGTTTAGAGAAATTAGGTGTTAGAGTTGAACTTTTTAATATGTGGAATAATAATAATGCATTTATAAAAACTGATATTTTTCATATTTTTTCTTCTAATTTTGGGATATTTGATTTTGCTAGATATTTAAATTCAGAAAAAAAGAAATTTGTAGTTAGTCCCATTTTTTTTACAAGACAATCACCATTATCAATGAANATTGTAATTAAATCAAATAATTTTATTAATAATTTTGTTCCAGGAATTTGGACAGATTATAATATAAGTAAAAAAATATGTNANTGGTCTGATNNAGTATTGCCAAATACTGATAAAGAAAAATTATTAATTAAAAATGGTTTNGGAATAAAAANTAATAAAATTTCAATTATTCCAAANGGAGTTGAAAAAAGATTCTTAAATGCTGATCCAAAAAAATTTATAAATAAATATGGNATAAAAGATTTTATATTAAATGTTGGTCACATAGGTATTGAAAGAAAAAATACTTTATCTTTAATAAAAGCATTATCAAAAATTGANCATCCTNCTGTTATAATAGGAAAANTTTANAAGACTTCTGAAGGNTTAAAATGTATTAATGAAGCAAAAAAAAATAAAAATCTAATTATTATTGATGGNTTAGATCATAATTCTGATATGTTGGAATCAGCATANGCNGCATCNAAAGTTTTTGTTTTNCCAGCAAAATATGAAACACCNGGNATCGCCGCTCTTGAGGCAGGACTANCTGGTTCAAAAATTTTAATAACTAAATATGGTGGAACTAAATATTATTTTAAAGAGTTTGCAACTTATGTTAACCCATATTCAATTAATAATATAAGAAGTGAAATAGAAAAAAATCTTCAAGAACCAAATTCAAATAAATTATCAAATCATATTAAAAATAATTTTTTATGGGAAAAAGTTGCTGAAAAAACTGTAANTATATATGAAAAAATCCTAAATNAATGAATGCTTCCGTAATAATTTCAGTTTATAACTGTGAAGATATAATCAATAAAACTATTCCAAAAATACTNGATCAAAATTATCCAAATGAAAAATTTGAAATTATAGTAGTAAATGATNCTTCAACAGATAATTCTTATAACTTNCTAAANAATTATAATCATCATAATAATTTCACAATTATAAATCACAAAGAAAANAAAGGTAGATGTGCTACNAGAAATTCAGGNATAAANGTAGCTAAAAGTGATATCATNATATTTCTTGATTGCGATATTGAAGTAAGTAAAGATTTCGTATTATTTCACGTATCCTTNCATAAAAATGAAAATATAATAGGTTTATTATCAAANGTANTTCCTNATANAACAGAAAANAAAACTAAATATCATNANTTTCTTAATTTTAAAAAAAGNGGTGCTAAACGATATGGANATCANGTANCACTTCATTATAAATACTTTATTTTNACTGCGACATCAGTTAAAAAANTCGCTATNGATAAAACTGGTTTATTAAATGANGNATTAAANGGNTATGGAATAGATTTACATTATAGCTATANATTATGGAAAAATTATNCAGAAAATCTTTTTTTNGAATCAAGTATANTAGTCAAGCAANATAAATTAAAAGANTTCNATATGGCTNTAAANGATTTNAAAGATTATGGTTNAANAAATTTACCNATTGTTCTAAATTCATTTCCAGAACTTCATAAAGATATCGGATTATCTTTATTTCATAGTAATTCTATTTTNTCTNTAATAGCAAGAAAGTTNATTTTTAATCAATTCACAAAATATTTTTGTNATATATCTATAATNTTATTACCCTCCAATTTATGTAATCCTTTTTTCAAAATTAGACTTTTATTNGAACTTGTNGATGGTTATAAACAAAATATTTACAATAAATGAAAATTGCATCTGTNGATTTAGGNTCNAATTCACTTAGTATTCTCATTNCTGAAATTCNTNATAANAAAATAATCCCTGTTTTTGAAANAATCTATTTAATAAGATTAGCTCAAGGAATTAAAAATAATAACNTTCTTCATAAAGAAGCTAAAAANAGATGNTTAAATGCTTTTAAANAAATTGATNAATTATTAAAAATTTATAATCCAGATCATATATTAGGTGTTGGAACTGCAGCTTTAAGAAATTCACTTGATGGNNAAAAATTTTCTAAANTAATATTTAATAATTTCAACATTCCNATTANAGTTATATCTGGTAATGATGANGCAAANTTAACCTTTTTAGCAACTATAAATGANTTTAAAAAATATAATNAAAATATNTATATGATTGATATAGGNGGAGCAAGTACNGAAATTGTATTTGGAAATTTAAAAAAAATACATTGGAAAATAAGNCTAGATATTGGATCTGTAGCTNTAACTGAAGAATTNATTAAAAGTGATCCACCATCACAANATGAACTAAAACNAATGCAATTAAAAATAAAAANAATACTAAACCAAAAAATTNATTTCACTTTAAATAAAGANAAGATTCCTTTAGGAATNGGAGTNGCTGGAACTGTCACNACATTAAAAGCTNTTGATTTAAATNTTAAAAATTATGATTCTGAAATCATTCATGNANNTGAATTAAAACTTGCTAACTTAATTAAAATAAAAAANATGTTATGTAAATTNAATATAAAAGANAGNCTGAAATTAAATGGAATTACTGAAAAAAGAGTTGATATTATTCCAACAGGTTCAATTATTTTACAACTNANAATGGNAAAATTAAATCTTNAATCAATTTATATTAATGACANNGGTTTAAGATGGGGATTAATATATAATTNTATTAATAAAAAAAACTAATTTCTATATTGAGTTTGAGAAAGTTTTTTACTTGCTTCATATAAAAAAATTTTTTCTTTCTCTGATAAATTATCATATCCTTGTTTATTAATTTTATCNAAAATTGAATCAACTTCAAATCTNAAATCATCTTCATATTGNCTTTNTTTATAATTTAAATTNTTTTTNAACNTANNTTTATANTTTAAAATCATTTTTTTTAAAAAATCAATTTGAAAATTTGATTTTAAATANANAAACCCTATAATCATACCAGACAAATGTGTTANATGACTTATTCCATCATTTGATCCAAANGATGAAAANAAAGCAATTATTCCAATAAATAAAACAAAGAATTTTACTTTTATAGGAATTAAAAAATACAGATAAACTTTTCTATTCGGAAAAATCAAACCATAAGCCAAAAGTATACCATAAATAGCACCACTCGCACCTACAACAGGAATTAAAGAATTTAAACTTAATAATACGGTTATTATGCCTGATCCAACTCCAGTTAAAAAATAATATTTTAAAAAATATTTTTTACCCCATATTTTTTCTAATTCTGAACCAAACATCCACAAAACAAACATATTAATAAATACATGCCATACTCCACCATGGAAGAATAAATATGTGAACGGTTGCCAAATCATTAAATTAAAAAAAGTATTAGAAGGAACAATACCAAACAATTGAAATAAAATTCTTTCTTGTCCAGATATAGATTGAAGAAAAAAAATTAAAAAATTGATTAATATTAAAATTTTTATACCATCAGTTATCAAAGATGTATTAAAATAGTTAAATTTTTTATTGAAATTAAAATTTGTCATAAATATTAATTTAAAATACTCTCCATTACTCTTAATGATTTTATTTCTCTAAGACCATCTATATGATAACTATAATATTGTTTTAAAAATTCGCCAATTTCTTTTCTTTCAAATATGGATATTTTTAATTTAGGTATATCATCAATTTCAATTTTATTTATTTTTTTTAATAAACTCAATGAATTTTTTGATAATTTAATACCAGCTGAATTAGAACATTGAATACAAAACAATTCTCCAGATAAAAAATTTGCTGAATTCAAAGAATTTTGACAATTAGAACAATTAAATAAATTCGGCTTAAATCCTAATAGAGACAATAACTTTAATTGAAAAAACCAAAATAAAATATTGATTTTTCCTTTATTATCATTAATTGCTGATAAAATATTTTTTGTAAGATCAAATAATTGATGATGAGACTCTTCACCATTTACTGTTTTATCAATTAATTCAATTACAGCAAATGAATAGCTTAACTTTTTTATACTAGTTTTAATTGATAAAAAGGGTTGATCAAATTCTGCTTTTGAAAAAATTTGTAATTGTCGTTTTGAATTATAATATAAATTAATAGATATNCAATTAATTGGTTCAAGATANCCAGTTTGCAAAGTTTTGGATGTTTTAANACCTTTTGCAATTAANGATATTTTACCAAAATCTTTAGTATAACATCTAATTATTTTGCTNGTTTCTCCATAAGAAAATGTTTTTAATACTATTCCTGAAGTAGATTCGAGNCCCATTAATTAATATGATTTAGCAAAAATAACTTCAAATTTTGCTGGTTTACCTGAAAAAATACACTTTTTATTTTTAATATTTTGTTCAAAAGGTATACACCTGATTGTAGCTTTTGTTTCTTCTTTAATTATTAATTCTGTTTTGGAGTTACCATCCCAACCACATTTAATAAAACCTTTATTTTCACTCATAAGTTTCTTGAATTCTTCATAACTATTAACTTCAAATATATTTGAGTTCATAAAGTCTAAAGCTTGTTCAAATAGAGAAATTTGAATTTCATCTATCAAATTATGAATTCTTTCATTTACTTTACTTATTGAAACAACCTCTTTTTTATTAGTATCTCTTCTAGCAATAGTAACTTGATCATTATTTAAATCTCTAAACCCTACTTCAATTCTAATTGGAACACCTTTCATTTCCCATTCATTAAATTTAAAACCAGGACTTAAGTCTTCTCTATCATCAATTAATACCCTTAATCCAGAATCTTTAAAATTTTTAATATGTTCTTTAAAAAAATTTAATATTTTTTTAACATCATCATCAGATTTTCCAATAGGAATAATAACTATTTGATGAGGTGCTATTTTAGGAGGAAGTCTTAGTCCTTTATCATCACCATGTACCATTATAGCTGATCCAATTAATCTTGTTGAAACCCCCCAACTTGTTGCATAAACATAATCTTCTTTATTATTTTTAGTTTGAAATTTCACATCAAATGCTTTTGCAAAATTTTGTCCTAAATAGTGGGATGTTCCTGCTTGTAAAGCTTTCTTATCGCCCATCATTGATTCAATACAATATGTAATTTCTGCTCCTGCAAATTTTTCAGCTTCAGATTTTATTCCAGTTAAAACAGGAATTGCCATAATATTTTCAGATACATCTTTATAAAGATTAAGAATATCAATAGCTTCTTTTTTTGCTTCTATTTCATTAGAATGTGCAGTATGTCCCTCTTGCCATAAAAATTCTGTTGTTCTTAGAAAAAGACGGGTTCTCATTTCCCATCTGACCACATTTGCCCATTGATTAAGAAGTATAGGTAAATCCCTATATGATTGTATCCATTTCTTATACATTGACCAAATCACTGTTTCAGATGTAGGTCTTACAATTACTTCTTCTTCTAGTTTTGAATCAGGATCTACTATTAAATCATTTGAATTAGGGTCGGTTTTTAACCTGTGATGTGTAATTACAGCACATTCTTTTGCAAACCCTTCAACATGTTCAGCCTCTTTACTCAAGAACGATTTTGGAATAAAAAGAGGGAAATAAGCATTTGAATGACCTGTTTTTTTTAGTTTTAAATCAATTGATTCTTTAATTAATGTCCAAATCGAATATCCATAAGGTTTAATCACCATGGTTCCCTTAACAGGCCCATAATCTGCTAGTTCAGCTTTTAATATTATATCAGTGTACCATTTAGAATGGTCTATACTTTTAGGAGTTACTTTTTTACTCATTTTTTTAATCAATTAACTTAATATAATTTAAGTATTCATTTTATATGAACGATGTTTTTTTAAATATATAATTTTTTATAACTTTAGATATAAGAAATGATTTCAAAAAAAGAATTAAAATATATATCTTCACTTGAATTAAAAAAATTTAGAAATGAAAATAAAAAATATTTAATTGAGGGAAAAAGATTAATTGTTGAAGGATTAAAAGCTGGCGTAATAACTAATATTTATTATTGTCCTGAAAAATGTTCTTTTAATAATTTCTCTTCTCTTAAACCTTATCTAAATAATAAAATACAATCTAAAGTAATAGATGAAAAAACATTTAATATTTTTTCTAATACTGTCACTAGTCAAGGCCTAATTGGAGTAGCATTAATCAATAATCCAAAATTTGAAAATTGTATAAAAACAAAATTTAATTGGATATATCTTGATAAAATTAAAGATCCAGGAAATTTAGGAACCATTCTTAGAACAGCTGAATGGTTTGGAATTAAAAATATAGGATTATCTCCAGATTGTGTAGATCCATATAATTCTAAGGTTGTAAGAAGTGGAATGGGTGCCCATTTTAATTTAAATATTATATCAAATATTCCTGTAAATGTTATNAAAGATCATAATATAANAATGTTATTNGCAGATAAATTAGGTGAACCTATATCAAAATCAGATTCATTAAATAAATGGTGNTTAATCTTAGGTAGTGAAGCNGATGGAGCCTCATCAATTAATCATNTAATAGCAGATAANNTAATTACNATTCNNGGTAAAGGNAAAATAGAATCTTTAAATGTTGCNGTTTCATGTGGAATNATAATGNANNAANTNACAAAAAATCATTAAAGNAAAAGAGGGTCAAGTTTTTTACTATTAATTTTAAATTCTTTCATTGCTTTNTTTAATAAATCAATTGAAATTTCTTTTCTTATNAATAATTCATAAAGNACAGTAACAACAATCATNCCATNATCTACTTCAAAATGTCTTCTTAANGCTTCTCTNGTATCACTTCTTCCAAAACCATCAGTACCTAAACTTTTTATTCCNCCTGGAACCCATTTTGAAATTTGATCAGATATCAATTTCATATAATCTGAAACTGCTATAAATGGACCCTTTTCATTTTCTAATAATTTTGTTACATACGGTTTTTTAGAAGGTTTATTAGGGTTAAGCAAATTCCATCTTTCAGTAGATAAAGCATCTTGCCTTAATTGTTTATAACTTGTTGCGCTCCAAACATCAGCAGATATTTTATATTCTTTTTCTAAAATGTTCTGAGCTTTTAGTACTTCATTCATAATAGCTCCACTTCCAAAAATATGAGCCTTAATTGTTTTTTTAGGGGAAGATTTAAACTTATATAAACCTTTTAAAATACCATCTTCAGAATCTTTTTTTAAAGGAGGCATTGGATAATTTTCATTATGAAGAGTTAAATAATAAAAAATATCTTCTCTCTCTTGATACATTCTCTTTAATCCGTCTTTTATTATTACAGCAATTTCACAAGCAAAAGATGGATCATATGCAACAATATTTGGCACAGTGCTGGCTAAAATATGGCTGTGTCCATCTTGATGTTGTAAACCTTCACCATTTAAAGTTGTTCTTCCAGCAGTAGCACCTAAAAGAAACCCTCTTCCTCTCAAATCACCAAATGCCCAAATAAAATCTCCAATTCTTTGAAAACCAAACATCGAATAATATATAAAAAAAGGAATCATATCAACTCCATGAGTTGAATATGCTGTTCCAGCAGCGGTAAAACTTGCCATTGAACCAGCTTCTGTTATTCCTTCTTCTAGAATTTGACCATCTTTAGCCTCTTTATAATACAAAAAAGTATCTGAATCAACAGGTTTATATAATTGACCTATGTGTGAATAAATTCCAACATCTCTAAAAAATGATTCCATTCCAAATGTTCTGGCTTCATCTGGAACTATAGGTACAATTCTTTTTCCAACTTTTTTATCCTTTAATAAAACAGACATTAATCTTACACAAGCCATTGTAGTAGATACAGGTCTTTCACTACCAGTAAAAAACTCATCATAGGATTCAGATTTTGGTAAATCCATTCCTTTAGTTAATGTTTTTCTCTGAGGAACAAAGCCTCCTAAATCATTTCTACATTCTAAAAGATAATTTAGTTCTTCACTTCCTTCTTTAGGTCTATAAAAAGGTATTTCCTCTATTTCTTTATCTGAAACAGGTATATCAAAACGATCTCTAAATAATTTAAGTTGATCTATAGTAAGTTTTTTTTGTTGGTGAGTAATATTTTTTCCTTCACCTGCATCTCCCATTCCATAACCTTTAACTGTTTTAGCTAAAATAACACTAGGTTTATTTTTACAATCATATGCATTTTTAAACGCAGCATAAACTTTCTCAGGGTCATGACCTCCCCTTTTTAAATGTTTTAAATCATGATCATTAATATTATTAACTAAGTTCAGGACTTCAGGATATTTTCCAAAAAAATGTTCTCTAAAATAACTTCCATCTTCAACAACATATTTTTGATAATCTCCATCAACTACCTCTGTCATGCGTTGAACTAATAAACCGGAATTATCTTTTTCTAAAATAGGATCCCAGTCTGAACCCCAAACAACTTTGATAACATTCCATCCGGCACCTCGAAAAACTGTTTCTAGTTCTTGAATTACTTTTCCATTTCCCCTTACTGGACCATCTAATCTTTGTAAATTACAATTGATGACAAAATTCAAATTTCCTAAAGCTTCTCTTGAAGCAAGTGTTATCGCTCCCAAAGACTCTGGCTCATCTAATTCTCCATCGCCTAAAAAAGACCAAACTTGCTGATTATTTGTATCTTTAATTCCACGATCAGTTAGGTAATGATTAAATCTTGCTTGATATATAGCAGATAGAGGAGAGAGTCCCATTGAAACAGTTGGAAATTCCCAGAAATTAGGCATTAACCAAGGGTGAGGATAAGATGATAATCCTCCTCCTTTTTGTAATTCCTGTCTAAAATTATTCATGTTTGTTTCAGTTAATCTTCCCTCAAGAAAAGCTTGTGCATACATGCCAGGTGATGCATGACCTTGAAAAAAAACTTGGTCTCCATCAAATCCGTCTCCTTTTCCTTTAAAAAAATGGTTGAAACCAATTTGATATAAAGTCGCAGCAGATTGAAAAGTTGCAATATGTCCACCTAAGCCATCATGTTTTTTATTTGCTTTAACCACTAAAGCAAGAGCATTCCATCTATTAATACTTTTAATTTTTCTTTCAATTACTCTATCTCCAGGAAATTTTGGCTGGTCTATTTTTGCAATAGAATTAACATAAGGGGTATTTGCATTAAAGGGTAGTTGAGCACCTAATTCATGTGCTCTTTCAATTAATTTCTGAACAATAAATTTTCCACGCTCTCTTCCTCCAAATTTAACAATTTGATCAAGTGATTCAATCCATTCAATAGTTTCTTCTTTATTACTATCACTTAATATTTTGGAATTCAATGATTCTATTATTTTTTTTTCATCTGGCATGATTATATCCTTAATTTCAGCATTTAATTTATTGAGAAAAGTTCTTTTCTTAAAGACAATAAGCAAATTTATGTTACTTATTTTTTTTTAGTTTAAAAATTTTTATTTTACTTTTTTATTAAAACTTATTTTAATTTACNATNAAAATATGAATTATATANATACACCTAGAGGAGCATTTACAGTTGTTATATCTTCCCTTCTTTTTTCAGGTTTAATAACTTCAATAATCCTTCTTTTATCAGATTCTACAGAAAATACTTTGTTTCCTTTAGCTTTACTAATTGGTGAAACTCTATTAGTAATTCCTTTATTTTTATTATTATATAATTCAAAAATTTCAATTTTAAAAACAGTTCGACTCAACCCTATTTCAAATAATAACTTAATTAATTCCTTCTTGATTTCATTTGGAATAGTTTTTATTTCTGATGAAATTGATAGACTTATAGGAATAATAATTCCTCCTCCTGATATTTTAAATAATATTAATTCTACAATGTCGATTGATAACCCAATTGCCTTATTTTTACTTTTTATTAGCGCTGTACCAATTGCATCATTTGCTGAAGAAGTCATGTTCCGAGGATATCTTCAACAAATACTTGAAAAAGAATGGAAAAATATTACAANAGCAGTACTTATTAGTAGTCTATTTTTTGCAATTGTTCATCTTATTCCATTTTGGTTAATACAAATTTATCTTTTAGGTATGATAATGGGTTATTTGTCATGGAGAACAAATTCTATTTACCCAAGCATGGTTTTACATGCAGTAAATAATACAATGGCTTTTTTATCCGCAAACTGGAAAAGTTTCTTTGAGGGATGGTATGTTATGAATGGTCATGTTTCTCCCTTAGTATTGATAGTATCTTTTCTACTAGTTTATTTTGGTTTTAAAAATTTAAATAAAAGTTTTAATATTAAATGATAAAATAGTTCAATGATTAACAACTCAATTGAGAAGTCTATGTTGGGAAAAGAAATAAGCGTTTTATTAGAAACTTTTAGACGGTTAATTAGAAGAAAAGCAAATGCTAACATAAAAAAACTTCTAAATAAAACTCATAGTGCAGATTTAGCTCAACTTTTCAGATATTTTAATAATAATGAAAAAACATTTTTATTTAATTTATTACAGAAAAACAATGAAGCCACTGGAGAACTTCTAAGTGAATTAGATGAATCCATCATTTCTGATTTATTATTACCTCTTGAACCTCTAGAAGTTGCTAATATTTTAAGAAAAATGGGCTCTGATGACATAGCAGATATTCTTAACCTGCTTGATGAAGATAAAGCTCAATTAATCTTAGAGAAATTAAAAAATAAAGAATCTGAAGAACTTGAAGAATTAATGTCCTATCCAGATGATTCTGCAGGTGGATTAATGTCTTTTGATGTTTTTTCTTTACCAGAGTCCACTAAAGCAATAGACGCCATTACATCAATTCAAAACTACAAACAAGCTGAAATGGTATTTTATTTATACATCACAGACGAAAACTCACATTTAACAGGTGTAGTTTCATTAAGAGATCTTGTAACAGCTCCTCCTAATTCAATACTAAAATCATTCATGGAAGATGATGTTGTTTTTGTGAGCAGTGATACAGACCAAGAAGAAGTTGCTAAACTTGTTTCAAAATATAATTTATTAGCTATTCCAGTTATTGATTCAAATAGAACACTTCTTGGTATCATTACTGTTGATGATGTTGTTGATGTTATTAGAGAGGAGGCAACAGAAGATTTTCTTCAAATGGCAGGTATTGGAAAAGACAGAGAAATTTTAATGAAATCAACCTTTGATAATGTAAAGTTAAGATTACCGTGGCTATTTGCTAGCTGGATTGGAGGAACTATAGCAGCATATATAATAGGTACATTTGAGCCATTTTTAGAATCAATGATTGCTTTAGCAGCATTCATTCCTGTCATTATAGGTATGGGCGGAAATGTAGGTACTCAATCCTCAACTATTATTGTTAGAGGATTTGCAACAGGAAGATTAGAACTATCTAAAGTGGGAATAGTAATATGGAAAGAAATGAGAGTTGGATTAATACTTGGAATTTTTTATGGTCTTCTATTAGGAATAGTTTCAATGTTTCAATTTATAAATGCTCCTTCTGAATTAGGATTAGTTGTAGGACTTTCAATTTGTGTTTCAATGATCATTGCTACTTCAATAGGTACCTTAGTTCCTATTTTTCTTAGAAAACTTGATGTAGATCCTGCTATTGCATCAGGCCCATTCGTTACAACAGCAATTGATATTTTAGGTATATTAGCTTATTTTTTAATTGCTATCAGTTTAATGTCAAAAATTTAATTGATGTTTCTATTATCAATAGTTTTAATGATTTCATACTCATTAATAATTACTTTTTTTTTTATTGGACTTTTTATTTATAGAGAAAAAAGAATCTCAAAAAAAAATTTTATATCAATAGTAATTCCAACCTTAAATGAAGAAAATAATATCAAAAATATTATTTCTGATTTAAAAAAACAATCATACTCAACAAATCTTTTCGAAATAATCATTATTGATGACAACTCGAAAGATAATACTGTTGAAATTATAAAATCCTGTCAACGAGATATGAATAATCTCAAATTATTAAGTTCAAATGATGATAAGCATTCTAAACTAAATTTTAAAAAAAAACCATTAAATATTGGTATCAATAATGCAAAAGGAGAAATAATTTTATTAACTGATGCAGATTGTAGAATCCCTGAAAAATGGATTGAAACAATGTCTTCTTATTTTACTGATGAAGTAGGGTTTGTAATTGGTCACTCACAGTTAAAAACATTTTATAAAAAGCAGGAGAAATTNGAAGCATTAGATTTCCTTCTATTATCATCAGCNGGAAGAAGTTCTAGTCAGTTAAATTTTCCTCTTGCATGTNCTGGGCAAAATATTGCTTATANAAANAAAGCTTTTTATGATGTNAATGGATTTAATGATTTTGCTGATGCCTTAGGAGGAGATGATACCTTTTTAATGGAATTAATTAAAAAGAANACTAGTTGGNAAATTGTTTATGCTGTTGATAAAGATTCACATGTAAAAACAAACCCATGCAATAATTGGAAGGANTTTTNTTCACAAAGAAANAGATGGGCTTCAGACGCTTTNTTTTTTAAAAATGAAAATCCNTTTTTNTTCATAATGATGTTAATAACATTTTTTTCTAATTTACTNCCTTTAATTTTATTTTTAANTTCATTNATAAATTCAAATTATATTATACTTTTATTTTACGTTTTNTTTATAAAAATGTNTGTGGAACTTCTCTTAACTTTAAAAGCAACAAGTCTTTTCCAAGTAAAAGAATTNAGNTTAAGTTTCCTTTTTTGGTTTTTTTTACANATTCCTTATGTTNTNTATATGAGCATGAATACTTTATTTTTTAATAATAAACAATGGGGCGGAAGACATATTTGAAAAAGATAATTTTTTTTATTTTTATTAATAATTTTATNTTATCNACTGANNATGAATCTTTAAAATANATTATAAGTTTTTTAACCATTCCTAGNGTTGAATTATCTATGTCAAATANAGTNATNGATAANAATACTAGCANNATAATTTTTTCTGCTAANTCAATATCTCTTCTNGATAATTTTTTTAAAATAGATAATTATTATTCAACTATTTATAATNTAAATACATTTAAAATGTTAGAATANACTTCAAATATAAATCAACCTAATGCTAANTATGANTTTAAAATTAAATGGGANGATNAANATAAANAATATGACTATCTTGANATTTCATATGANAGACCANAANAAACAAATAATATTTTTTCTTTATTACANAGAGTTAGATNTCAACCAATAGATAAAATTGATACAATTTGGATNCCGATAGANCATGAAGGTTCNTTATTTAATGCTAGATATTTATGGNTAGATTCTGTTNATGTAANAATTGATTCNGTTANNATAAAAACAAATCATTTNAAANTAGATTTAGAAAAANAAGAAAATTCNCNAAAAAAATTAAAAGANATTAGTGATGTTTTTAATTGGGGTATAACTTTAGACAATAGNATAAGACAAATTTGGNTTGAAAGNGTNGAGCCTTNTAGAATAATAAAAGCTGAAGTTGATGTAAGAGGATTAAAGTTTAAAGCTTCTTTGAAAAATTCAAATTAAATCAATTATCTATTTGATCCATAAAACATGTTCTTGTTCCATTATGACAAGCTGCACCAATTTGTTCAACTTTAATTAATAAAGCATCTTTATCACAATCANAAAAAATAGATTTAATTGTTTGTCTATGTCCACTTGTTTCACCTTTCCTCCACAAACATTTTCTACTTCTACTCCAAAAACAAGTTCTTTTTTCATGAATTGAAATAGCTAAACTTTCCATTGACATATATGCAATCATTAATACTTCATTNTTTTCATAATCCTGAATTATTGCAGGAATAAGATTATTACTATCAAGTTTAAAGTTGATTTCATTAATTTTCAATTTTACATCATCTAAACTCATAAATTCTCACTTTCTAATTGGAATTCTTTGATTATTGAGATAATCCTTAATCTCATCAATGCTAAAAATATCTCTGTGAAAAACTGAAGCAGCTAATACAGCATCAGCTTTCCCATTTATAATTGCATCCTTAAAATGTATTAGTTTTCCAATACCCCCAGATGCTATTATCGGAACATCTACTAAATCACTAATCATAGACGTTATATCATCATCTATACCTTTTTGAGTACCATCAGCATCCATACTAGTTAATAATATTTCTCCACAACCCCTATCAACGGCTTCTTTTGCCCAATCTATAGCATCTATTTTTGTATTATTTGTACCAGCATGGGTATACACATACCATGAATTTTTTTTTTTTTTTACATCCATAGCCAAAACTATACACTGTGAACCAAAAATTTTAGCTGAATCATTTAATAAGTTAGGATTATAAATAGCTGATGAGTTAATAGATACTTTATCAGCACCTGCTTCAAGAATACTTCCAATATCATCTGGGGATTTAATACCTCCACCTACTGTAAACGGAATAAATACTTTTTTGGCTACTTCTTTTACTAATTCAATAACATTTTTTCTTGATTCAAGAGTAGCAGAGATATCTAAAAAGGTAAGTTCATCTGCACCTTGATCTGAATATTTTTTAGCAAATTCTATAGGGTCACCTTCTTCAACTAAATTTTTAAAATTNACACCTTTTACAACTTTACCATCTTTAACATCTAAACATGGAATTATTCTNTTAGTTAACATTNTAACATNTCTTCNATTTTAATTTTNCCTTCATAAAAAGCTTTACCTACAATTACTCCAGNNATGCCATTTTNNAATTGTTTTATCTTTTTAATATCATCTATNTTTGAAACTCCACCNGAAGCAAAAATTGGAATATNNGTTAAATTTGAGATTTCTTTTAATTGTTTNAAGTTCGGACCTTTTAATGTTCCATCTTTATTGATATCNGTGCAAATTAGATGTGAAAAATTTATACCTGATATTTTTTTAAGTGTAGTTGATATAGAAAATTTTGATTCAGCTTCCCATCCATGAGTATAAACCATATTGTTTTTTGAATCTATTCCAGCAACTAGCTTGTTTTTGAAATCTGATTCCCATGATCGAATTTCTTCAATATTTGATAATAAACTTGAACCGAGAATTAAAAAATTAGCACCACAATCATTAACTTNTTTNAGATCTTTTTTAGTTCTCAATCCTCCTCCAAATTCAATTTTGATTCCTGTTTTAGCAACTTTTTCAAGTGTAGACAAATTTACTGGATAACCATTTTTTGCACCATCCAAATCGACCATNTGTAACAACTCAAAACCATTATTTAAAAAAAACTTAGCTAAATCTTCAGGATCTTTATTGTATACGGTTTTTTTTGAATAATCTCCTTTAAAGAGTCTAACACACTTTCCGTCAATAATATCTAAAGCAGGAACTATTTTAAATTGATTTTTCATAAAATTTTTTCAAAATTGAAAGACCATATTTTTGAGATTTTTCCGGATGAAATTGAATTCCTAAAATATTATTCTGCTTAAAAGCAGCTATTATTTTTTCACCATAAAAAGTTTCTCCAACAACTAATTTTTGATCTTTTAGTACACATTTATAAGAATGTACAAAATATCCATATCCAGATTTAAAATCTTTATTTGATTGTTTTGATTCAACTTTATTCCATCCAATGTGTATTTTTCTTGGAGCATTTTTTATTTTCTCAACGCTACCTTCAATTAAACCAAGACCCTTATGCTCACCACCCTCATAACTTTTTTCAAGTAAAAGTTGCATTCCTAAACAAATTCCTAAAAGTTTTTTATTTTTTAATGTATAATCTTTAATAAAATCAATTAAATCATAACTTTTAAGTTTTTTAATGGCTGATTCAAATGCACCAACTCCTGGTAAAATAATTCCTTCACATGATGATAAGTCTTTTGTGTTATGAGAAATAATATGAGGAATATTCAAAAATTCTAAACCATTACGAATACTTCCAATATTACCTACACCATAATCAATTATACCTATCATAATTTTCCTTTGGTAGAAGATGTGATCTTATCATTTCTTATTTTTAGAGAATTTTTAATCGCAACTCCTAACGCTTTAAACATAGTTTCAATAATATGGTGAGAATTATTTCCACATATTGATTCTACATGAATTGTAATTCTAGCCTCCTGAGCAAAAGATCTAAAAAAATGTTCCGTCATCTCTGTTTCAAAACTTCCAACTTTTTCTACATTAAAATTTGCTTTAAAACTACAAAANGGCCTATTNCACAAATCAACAACTACTCTACTTAAAGCTTCATCTAAGGGACAAAATGAATACGAAATTCTATCAATGGATTTATTTTTTATCCATTCTTGGTTAAAAGCTTTTCCAAGTATTAATCCTACATCCTCAACAGTATGNTGAGTATCTACGTGTAAATCACCCTTACAAATTAATTTCAGATCCCATTCAGCCCAAAATGCTAATAATTCAATCATATGATTAAAAAAACCAATACCAGTTTCAATCTGGACTTTTCCAGTTCCATTAATATTTAATGTTAAATCTGATTTTGTCTCATTTGTATTTCTTGAAATTTTAATCATAGTTTACCTATTTTATTAATTAATTCTAAAGTTGAACTACATGAAAAATTATAATTTTGTACATTCAAACTACTTTCAATTAAGCAAAAATCTAACGGTTTTCCTGTGTTTTTTTTATAATTTAAAACAAGCTGAGAATCATCTTCTGAATCACCGATATATAATGGATTTTTACAACTTAATTTTTCTACTAAAGGAATCAACTTTTTTGGATTAGGTTTATTTAATTCTGGCAAATCAGAAACTGCTAACATTTTATCATCAATTCTCCATTTAAGTATTTCAAAACCTAACTCCATTTCTTCTTTATTTCTACCAGTAAAAATAGCTGNTTTATCTAAAAATGGTTTGATTTTTTCATATGAAACCATCGAAATTTCATTATTCCAAAAACCTTTATTTAAAATAGTTACGGGATCAAATCCATATAATTTTTTACAAGCAGTTGTACCTCCATATGATTCTTTAACTAGTCTAATAATATTTTTTTCAACCTGGAAAGTTAATTTATTTGAAGTCTTTCGAACTCCATTAATACCAGATCCAAATTCATTAATTATTTTTAAGTAATCAAAAAGTTTTTTAGATGAGTGAAATTTTCTCCAGCAATATCCTGCAATAGCAGTATCCCAATCATTATTAAAATTTTTAAAAGACTTTATTTCAAAGACATGTTCTTGATTAAAATTATCATCATTAAGTATTGTTCTTACGGCTAAAACAATTGATGGTATAAATGAATTTGAATGATCAATTAGAACTCCATCCACATCAAATATATATGCATCATATTTCATGTTACGTTGGATAAAATATTAAATAAAACTTCATTCTCATCTTGACTTCCAATAGAGATTCTTATTTTATTTTTACAAAGATAATAATTTGATACATCTCTTACAAGTATGCCATTTATTAATAACTTATTAAATAGTTTTTGAGGAGAAATCTTTGACTCCAACAAAAAGAAATTGGCTCTAGATTTAAATGCTTTTAAATCATCCAACTGATTTATTCTAAAAATTAAGTTTTCTCTTTCATTTATTATTTTATCAGAATATTCAATTATTTTTTTATAATCACTTAATATAATATTACCTGCAATAATTGATGGTTTGTCAATGTTAAATGGTAACATACATTTTTGAATTTCAGNNGCAACTTTTGAATGCATTACTGCATAACCTAATCTAAATGCAGCTAAACCAAATGCTTTTGAAAAGGTTCTAGTTACAATCAAATTTGANTTTTTTGATAANAGAGATAAGCAAGTAGATTTTGAAAAATCAACATANGCTTCATCTACAACTAAAAANCCTTTAATACTCTTAAGAATTTNTTCAATAATATCTAGAGAAATTAAACTTCCTGTAGGAGAATTTGGATTACATAAAATAGTTATCTTTGATTNTAAAGCCTTTTCCAGTAAATCCTTTTCGTTNATTTTAAATTCTTCATCCAATTTTGATTCAATAATTATTCCATCATTCTGATTTGTTATCATTNTATANATTGGAAAAGTTGGATTAAGAACACANACTTTATCATTTGTACTAATAATTGAAGTNATTATACTTTGAATGACTTCATTAGAGCCTTTTCCTAAAACGATTTGATTTGAGCTACAATTTAATATTTGAGCTATTTTTTCCATTAAATTATTTGCTTTTAAATCAGGATACCTATTCCATGGAGTTTTTTCTAATTTACTTAAAATTTTTAATTTTAAATCATTTGACCAATCATATGGGGATTCATTCTGATTGAGTTTAATATTATGTTTAGGTATTGTAACATTATACTCAGCTTGATCTCGAATCTTTTGTTTAATTAATTTTATCGATTCACTGATTTTCATTTGATTCTAACTTTTATTGATTCTGAATGAGCTAATAAACCTTCAGCTTTGGCTAAACTCATTACAACTTTTCCTTTTGTTTTTAAAGCTTTATTTGTTGACTCAATGATTGAATATGAAACCATAAAATCGTTTACTGACAAAGCACTTTTAAATCTTGATTGTCCAGATGTTGGTAAAGTGTGATTTGGTCCAGCCCAATAATCACCCCACGCTGGAGAAGTATTATTTCCTAAAAATATAACTCCTGCTATTATTTTACTTATGATTGAACGAGAATTTTTTATTTGTAGAGATAAATGTTCTGGTGAAATTTTATTAATTGATTCAATAAATTCTTTTCTTGAATTAACTAAATAGATAAATCCATTATTAACTATTGATTCTTTAGCTACTTGACTTATTTTATTACTTTTAAAATTTTCATTTATAATATTATTAACTTGATTTACAATTTTTATACTATCTGTTATTAATACTGACCATGAATTAACATCATGTTCAGCCTGACAAATCAAATCACTAGCTATGATTAATGGATCAGCAGAATCATCTGCAACAACTAATTGTTCTGTTGGACCAGCAATCATATCAATTCCGACAATATCACTTACAAATTGTTTTGCTTTAGAAACAAAAATATTTCCAGGACCAGTAATCTTATCTACTTTTTTTATAGAATCTGTACCATATGCCATTGCAGCAATAGCTTGAGCACCTCCTATATTATAAACTTCTGATATTCCCATTATTTTGGCTATAGATAAAATAATATCATTTGGATAACCTGAGGACTGGGGAGGAGAGCACAATATTATTTCATTAACTCCAGCTATTTTTGCAGGAATTATATTCATCAAAGCAGTAGAAAATAAAGGAAACCTTCCTCCTGGAATATAAACTCCAACTCTTTTAATCGGTCTATGTTCAAAGTAAATTTTAGTTTTATCTTTTTGAATTAATTCAAAATTTTTAGGTTTTTGTTTCTTATGAAAATTTTCAATATTTTCTTTTGCCTCTAAAATGGATTTTATTAGTTCAGAATCCACATTATCAATCGATTCTTCAATTATTTTCTGAGAAACCCTAATTTTATCAATATTTACTTTATCAAATTTTTTTGTGAACTTTATAAGTTCTGAATCTCCTCCATTTTTGATTTTTGATAAGATTTCATCTACAATAGATGATTTAGAAAATGAAAATTTAATCCTATCATTAATTATTTTTTCGAAAATATTTTTATCTTTGATTATTTTGAACATTAAGGAATGACCTTATTTAGTGGATATTCAATTATATCACTTGCTCCATTATCAATTAAAAGAGGAATTAAATCCCTTACAATTTTTTCTTCAATAATTACCTCAATTGCTACTCCTTCTTCATTAAACAATTGATTAATGGTAGGTGTTCTCATTGCAGGTAAAATTTTAATTAAATTATTTAATTTATCATTTTTGACATTCATTTTTAAACCAACTCTATTAGTTGCCATTATTGCACTTTTTAACATTCTAGCAATATTGTCTATTTTATTCTTTTTCCATTTATCTTTATATGCATTTTTATTAGCAATTAATCTAGTAGTTGATTCCATAACTGTATCAATTATTCTTAGATTATTAGCTTTAAGAGAACTTCCTGTTTCTGTTACTTCAACAATTGCATCAGTTAACAACCCTGGCTTAACTTCAGTTGCACCCCAAGAAAATTCCACGTCAGCTTTAACTTTATTTTTTGCTAAATAATCTTTTGTAATATTAACTACTTCTGTACTAAGGTTTTTTCCCTCTAAATCTTTAACAGATTTAACATTAGAATTTTGCGGAACAGCTAAAACCCATTTAACTGGTCTCATATAAGCTTTTGCATATACTAGTTCACATATTTCAACTACATCAGATCTATTTTCAACAATCCAATCTTTACCTGTAATACCAACATCAAAAACGCCTTGTTCAACATATAAAGGCATTTCTTGAGCTCGTATTAAAAGTGCATCTATTTCACTATCATCAGAAAATGGCTTGTAAGATCTATTGGTGATTGAAAAATGCCAACCAGCTCTCTTAAGCAAATTAAACGTAGTATCCTGTAAACTACCTTTTGGTAGACCTAATGATATTAAATTATTCATTTTTTCCCCTTCTAAAAAAAAAGCTCCTCAAGAATTAGGAGCTTTAAATTAAATTATTTTAATTGAGTATCGCTACCTTTTTCTCCAACAAAGAAAAATAATATGATGGTGATGTAAAAATTTGTGATATCTCATATTTAAAGTTAATAATATAAATTATATCAAAACAATACGTTTATTAAATTAATTTTGTAAAAACTTTAGTTAATACATTTATACTTTTATCATATTCATCAAGGGATAAATGTTCATTTGGTGTATGATCCAAAGATGAATCTCCAGGACCATAAGCTAAAATTGGGCAATCCCAAGATCCAACTAAATTCATATCTGAAGTACCAGTTTTATATTTAAATGAAGGTTTTCCATCACTATTTCTAATTGAATTTAAAAAGGAGCTTACCAATCGATTTCGCTTAGATGTGATTATTGGTGAAATTAAATCAGTTATTTTAAAAATAGATGAATCAAACTTTTGATTTAATAATTTAGAAAATTCTTTAAAATTAAAACCACTTGGAGTTCTAACATTTACTTGCATTTTTACTGTAGAATGTGTGCCATCAAAAAATGTGTTAATCTTTGAAAGTCTAAAAGACAGCTTATTAAACTCAACTCCATTATCTTTAGTATAATGATTTAAATAATTAAAAAAATTGAATGCTAATTCAGCCGAAGTTTTTTCAGAAGCACCACTATGAGAAATTGGAACTCTGTTTTCATAAAAAATATTAAAACAACCTTTATAACCAAGTGTAATTCCACTCCACCCACTAGGTTCACCAATGATTATATAGTTGGGTTCTTTAAAACTATTTATTACATGTAAACAACCTTTAGAATCCGTTTCTTCAGCAACACAACCAATTACTTTAAAGGTTATTTCATTAGATAAATCTTTAGATCTTCCTACTGATTCAGCAAATGCTGATAAACAACCCTTAGCATCAACACTTCCTCTTCCAAATAATAAGTTTTTCTCAACTTTAACTGGAATATCACCTTCAACCGTATCAATATGTCCAATTAAATAAATAAGTATAGGACCATTACCAAATGTTCCTATTGCATTTCCAACTTTATCAATTTCAGTTTCAAAACCTAAATTAGACATTTCATCAATAAAAAGATTTACCGCTTTAGATTCTGAACCTGAAACGCTTGGAATTCTAACTAATTTTTCAACTAACCTCACTAAGAACTTCTTTCAATGAGGTAATTGCAAAATCTATTTCATCTTTTTTGATTATATAGGGAGGTAAAAACCTTAAATTGGGTTTACCAGCAGTTAAAGCTAACACACCTTTGTCTAATAAACCCATCAATGCAGGTCCTGCAGGACCTCTAAATTGAAGAGCTATCATTAAACCAACTCCTCTTACATCTTTTAATATATTTGGATAATCATTTAAAATATTATGTAATTCTGTTTTAAAATATTCTCCCATTTTTTTTACATTATTTAAAACACCATTATCCATTATAAATTCAATTACTGAAAGTCCAACTGCACATGCCAATGGATTACCACCATATGTACTTCCATGCATTTTTTTTTCAAATTTTAAATTGTCATTAAAAATAACAGCACCTATTGGAACTCCTCCTCCTTGAGCTTTAGCAATTGAGATAATATCTGGTTCTACGTCAAAATATTGAGATGCGAACCACTCTCCAGTTCTACCAAACCCACATTGAACTTCATCAAAAATTAAAAGTATATCGTTTTCCAAACACAGATTTTTTAATTCTTTTAAATATGATTTAGAAGCAGAATATACTCCACCTTCACCTTGAATGGGTTCAATTAAAATAGCTGCTACGTTATCTAAGTCTTTATTTTTAATTGGGTCAATTTTTCCAAATGGAACATGTTCAAAATTGGGAACAATTGGATTAAAAGGAGCTTTCATTGCTTCCTTCCAGGTAGCACTTAATGCACCAAGAGTTCTTCCATGATAACCTCTTACACAAGAAAGGATTTTTGATTTTTTTGAAACAGACCTTGCTAACTTAATAGCTCCTTCAACTGCTTCAGTACCTGAATTACATAAAAAGATTCTGTTTAAATTTTTAGGTGATATTTCTGCTAATCTTTTTAAATATAAAGCCCTAACATCATTTCCATAATATCCATGACTTGCCGATATTAATTTTCCAGATTGTTCAGTAAGAGCATTTTTGATGTTTATATTACTATGTCCTAAACTAGCTACTCCTATTCCGGTTGATAAATCAAGATATTTGTTATCATCTGAATCCCATAAATATGAACCATTTCCTCTAACAATAGTCATAGGCCAACCACCATAAGCTCCACTAGAATGTTTTTCCTCAATTTCTAACCAATTATTCAATGATTGTTCCTTTTCCGTTTAAAGCAGCTGAAATAGAATTATCAATTCTTGCATCACCCAAAATTACTTTCTTTACTCCTCCATTAATTGCTTCTTGAGCTCCAAGAAGTTTTTTCTTCATTCTTCCTTTTGCATAATTTTGAATATTATAATCAATATCTTCAATTTTAATATTTTTGATTAAACTAGATTCATCTAAAGGATCTTTTAATAATCCAGGAATATTAGAAAGGATAATTAATTGATCTGCTTTAACAGAAACTGCAATTTGACCAGCACATCTATCACCATCTACATTAATTGCCTCTCCCTCATAAGATATTGCGGGCGGTGTGATAACTGGAATATATCCATTTTGTAATAATAACTCAATCAAACTATGATTGATTTTCTCAATCATCCCACTCATATCTCCTCTAAGAATTTTCTTTTTTCCATTTTCGATTACTTTCAAACTTTTCTTTTTTTTTCCTTCAATTAACCTTCCATCAATACCACTTAGACCGATAGCATTAATATTAATTTGTTGCATTTTTTCAACAATCATTTTATTCATTTTTCCTGCATAAATCATATTAAAGATATCCATAGTTTTTCGATCGGTAAATCTACTGGTATATCCTGAAACAGATTCAACAAATTTTGGGGGGTGACCTAATTTGGTAGAAACTTGATTCAACTCACTTGATCCACCATGAACAATTATATAATTATTATGATTTGATAAATCAGTAATAAAAGCATCATAATCAATACCTTCACTACCACCAACTTTAACTACAAACATAAATTCTCCTAATTATACGGGGTGAAAACCGATTGAATTAATTCCAATAGTTTCTTCAAAACCTAATGCAACATTCATACTTTGAACACCTTGGCCAGCAGCACCTTTCATTAAATTATCAATTGCCGACATTATAATCAACCTACCCGTTGATTCATCTTTTTCAAAACCAATCTCACAGATGTTTGTTCCTAAAACAAGTTTAGGTTCTGGAAATCTATAAATACCAAATTTTTCTCTTACTAATCTTATAAATGGTTCTTCTTTATAAGCTTGAAGGTATATTTGCCAAATGTCTTGTGAGGTATAATCTTCATCTAAAAAGACATGTATTGTACTTTGAATACCTCTTATCATTTCAACTGCATGAGGTGAAAAATTTAATGATATAGACCCATCTTTATTTAGCTCTTGATTCATTTCAGCTAAATGACGATGCATAGAGGGTTTAAAACTTCTAACAACATTACTTCTTTCAGGATGATGAGTTGATAAGCTATATGCTGCTCCTGCCGCAGAGGATCCCACTTTTGAATCAACAACAATGATTTTAGGATTTAAATTATCAACAATAGGTTTCAAAGGTAATATAGCTGCAGTAGCAGTACAACCTGGCACTGCAATAAATTTTGAATTAATAATTTTTTCTCTATGTAACTCTGGCATCCCGTAAACAAATTCCTTTAATAATTCAGGTCTTGAATGTTCATGACCATAATATTTTATATAGTCATCAGGATTTGACAATCGAAAATCAGAACTTAAATCAATTAGCAAATCTGTTTTTTTTAAAAAATCGTCAATATAATCCATAACAGCATGATGTGGTAGACCTAAAAACAAAACATCTACATCTGGCATTGATTCAATTGAAATAAATTTAAGCTTAGAAATTTTTCTAAGATTAGGATGCGTTCTAGAAATAGGTTTTCCTAAATATTTTCTTGATGTAACTCCAACAATATCAACAAACGGATGACCATACAATATACGTAATAACTCACCTCCCGTATATCCAGAACCTCCAACTACACCTACTTTGATTTTCTTTGACATTTTTTACCTCGCCTCACTAATTACATAATCAATAATTTTTCCAGGAATATTAACGCCTGTTGGTTCTATACTATTTCTAAACTCAACAGTATAATTAATTTCATTAACTAAAAAACCATTTTTAGATTCCATTAAATCTATTGCTAAAACACCTTTCCCAATTGCATTTCCAGCTTTTTGGCAAATCTCATTTAATTCTGATGATAATTCACATTTAGAGGTTTTTGCTCCCTTTGCTGTATTAGTAATCCAATGTTCCGAAGATCTATAAACAGCTCCAATAGTTTCACCTCCAATTACAAATGCTCTAATATCTCTTCCAGGTTTATCCACATATTCTTGAATATAAAATATTGAATGATAGTAAGCTCCCAAGTACTCTTTGTGTTCAAGAATAGCTTCAGCTCCAGCCCGATCAGTAACTTTAGCTATCAATCTTCCCCATGATCCTACTACAGGCTTTAACACTACCGGATATCCCATTTGCTCAATTGCCTCTAATGCACTTTCTTTTGTAAATGCTACTTTTATCTTTGGAGTTGGAACATTATTATCAATTAATGCTTTTGAAGTGATTACTTTATTTCCACAAATCATTGCAACATCGTAGGAATTAACAGTTTTTATACCAGCACCATTAAACATATTTAGAGCATATATAGCTCTTGAATGAGATATTTCTCTTTCNAATAAAATGTCAAAATTATAGTTATCATTTAGACCTAATTTTAAATATCTACTATCAATTTTTATAATNTTTAAATTTCGATTTTCAGCTTCTTTGAGAAGTAATTTTTCTTCCTGTCGAACTCTAGATAATAATAACCCTATTTTTATACTCATAATTTTTAAGTTAATCTTTTAAACAGTAATCTATAATTATAGATGGAATATTTTTTTTTACAGCATGCATACTACCTTTAAATTCCATTGAACAGTTAATTTCATTAACAGTAAAACCATCTGCTGTTTCCATAATATCAATTGCTAAAGCTCCACCCCCAACTGCTTTTGAAGCCATAATTGAAATTTTTTCTAATTCGGGAGTAATGATACATTCTTCAGTTGTTGCACCTTTTGATACGTTTGTTAGCCAATCCGAAGATTTTCTATACGATGCACATATAGGTTCTTCATCAATCATTAAAACTCTAATATCTCTATCAGGTTTATTAATATATTCTTGTAAATAAAAAATTGAATGATAAAATGAACTCAAATAAGATTTATGTTCAAGAATAGCTAGAGCTGAATTTTTATTTTCAATTTTTGCAATCAATCTTCCCCAAGAACCATCAACAGGCTTAAGAACAACTGGATATCCCATTTCCTCAATTGCCTCTAATGCACTTTCTTTTGTAAATGCTACTTTTACCTTTGGAGTTGGAACACCTTTTTTACTTAACCACCTAGATGTAAAAACTTTATCACCACAAATTCTTATTACATCGTAACTATTAATACATCTTACAGCAGAATTTTTAAGCATTTCTACAACATGTAGTGCTTTTGATGAAGCAATTTCCCTATCAAGGAGAACATCTATTCCCAAATCATCTTCAGGAGTAATTATTAATTTTCTACTGTCTATTAATTTTAAAGTAACATTTCTTCTCTTTTTAACTTCCTCAATTAGAAGTTTTTCCTCAACCCTTATTTTTGAAAATAAAATTCCAATTTTCACAGGAAAGAACCTAAAAGTTCAATAAAAAAATTACTATTCACCCCAATCCTCTTGCTCTTCTGGTGCAGGCTCTAACTTTACAGGGTCTAGAGAAATAACTTCGAGCTCTGCTCCACAATCATCACAATCAATGATTTCATTTTCAACAGTTCCGCTTTCAAGTTCTATTTCTGTTCCACATTCTTCACATTTACCTTGAGACATTACATTCTCCTTTTCTTTTTTCAATTAAAAAAAACCCCCAAACAGTTCTATTCGGGGGTTGATATAAAAGCTGTTTAATGTTTTTTTACACAACTTCCCCCCAAAAATAAGGGAATGACGGTATTTGTTTTTTTATTAAGCCGATAATTATCATTATAAAATTTATCATTATTAGATAGGTTTAAGCAAGAGATATATTTACACATTATTTTTTACTTAATTCCTTTGCAATAATTTTATATGCAGAACGAAATGGCACTCCTTTTTCAACTAATTTATATGCTTTTTCAGTAGCATATATTTCACCTGAAAGAGCATCATTACATTTTTTTTCATTAACAATCAATTCATTAAATAACATGGTAATCATTTTTATACAATCTAAAGTTGTTTCTATTGCTTTAATTGTAGGTTCTTTTGTTAATTGAAAATCTCTATGAAACCCTGAGGGTAAATTACTAGAAATATTTAAAACTTCAGATTCATATGATCTTACATTATTATATTTAGCTCTTAATAATTCTAAAACGTCAGGATTATTTTTTTGAGGCATAATAGAACTTCCAGTACAAAATTTTTCAGGAATTTGAAAATATCCTAATTCATCCATTGAAAATAAAATTAAATCTGAAGAAATTTTGTTTATGTCGTACATTATTTGAACTAATGAATGAATCAATATTTTTTCAAATTTTCCTCTACTTATTTGAGCATAAATTGGATTTTGATTAGAACCAAATCCCATTTCTTTTGCAGTAAACTCTCTATCAATTTTCATTGGAACACCATATCCTGCAGCTGTTCCCAATGGTGATTTATTCATTATTTTTCGAGATACTTTTAATAATTTAGCATTATCTAAGGATGATTCAATAAATGCTTCTGACCACATTGCAATAGAGGATGGCATTGCTTTTCTGAAATGCGTATATCCAGGAAAATTTATTGTTCCAAATTTTTTTTTAAATTTTTTTAAAGATTTAATCCATTCTTTTTGTAAATAATCACAATTATTTATATTATCTAAATAATATAATCTTAAAGCTGTTAAAACTTGATCATTTCTTGATCTTGCAGTATGTATTTTTTTTCCAATATCTCCGATTTTCTCTATCAAATAATTTTCTATTGCGGTATGACAATCCTCATCCTCTATATTAATAACAAAGTCATTTGAGTTAATTATTTCATTTAATACATCGACTATTTTTTTTAATTCAACTTTTGATAAAACTCCTATTTTATTTAGCATTTTGGCATGAATTATTGAAGCTTTACAATCATAATTAATTAATTTCATATCAATCAAAAAATCATTACCAACTGTGAATTTTTCAACTTTTTTATCTAGTTTTAGTCCCTTATCCCAAATTTTATTCATCAGTATTATTTCTCCATCCAAATGGTTTTGAATTTTTTTCTGATTTTTTTTTCTTTTTAATTAAAAGATTATGTGCTTTTAATCTGATAGAATGAATATTAATAAAACCTTTTGCATCAATAGCATCAAATCCTCCCTCTTTATCCATACTTGAAAAATCTTGATCATATAAGGAAGTTGGAGATTTTCTTCCAATAGTTGTAACATTACCTTTAAATAAAGATAATGTAACATCACCATCGATTTCTTCTTGACTCTTGTTGAAGGCACTCATAATAAAGTCCATTTCAGGAGAATACCAAAGACCATTATAAATTAATTCACTAAATTTAGGTATTAGAGAATCCCTTATATGCATTACCTCTTTATCCATTGCTAAACCTTCAATATCCCTATGAGCAGTCCATAAAATTTTACCAGCCGGAGTTTCATAAATTCCTCTGGATTTAATACCTATAAATCTATTTTCAACCATATCTAATCTACCGATACCATGTTTACTTCCTAGATCATTAAGATAAAGAAATAATTTTAAGGAATCTGTTATTTCAATTTTTTTTGATTCATTAATTACTTTTGTAGGAATACCATTTTTAAATGATATAATAATAATTTCTTCTGAATTAGGGGTATTGTTTAGCGAAGATGTATGAGAAAAAACTGATTCTTCAGGCCTATAATTTGGGTCCTCTAACATTCCCGCCTCATGACTAATGTGCATTAAGTTTTCATCTTCACTATATGGTCTTTTCTTTGAAACACCAATTGGGATATTATATTTTTTTGCATAAGAAATCAAATCATTTCTTCCCTTAAACTGATCTAAAAAAACAACATCTTTCCAAGGTGCAATTACCTTAATATCTGGATTTAATGCATAGTATGCTAATTCAAATCTAACTTGGTCATTACCTTTACCAGTTGAACCATGACCAACATATTCTGCATTTAAATCTTTAGCCATTTCTATCTGTGCTTTTGCTAGAATAGGTCTTGCCAATGAAGTTCCTAACAAATATCTACCTTCATATAATGCATTTCCTTTTAATGCTGGAAAAATGAAATCTGTAACAAATTCTTTTCTTAAGTCATATGTTGTAACATCCGATGCTCCTGTTTTTAAAGCTTTTTCTTCAATTTCTTGAAAATTTTCTTTCTGACCAACATTTCCAATAAAACAAAAAACTTCAAACCCAGAATTTGANAACCACTTTAAAATTACAGATGTATCTAAACCGCCACTATATGCTAAAACAATTTTTTTCACAATTTTTGTGTCTCCNTAAAANATTTAAAAAAAAACCCCCAAAGTAANTGGGGGTTTTAAAATTNAATATATATCCCTNATTACTTTTTTAAAAAAGNTTTTTTTCNCTTTAATTGATTTAATATGATACGCATAACAGTNANTAAANTAAATGATTTCATNATGAAAACAAAGAATTTAAATAATACTAAGCATTATGAATTTCTTGAATAGTTCTAACNTGATTTTTATTAGTTGACTTAATAGCTTTTATTAAAGCTTGAGCNGCTGATAATGTTGTTANAACTGGAATNCGAGATTGAATAGCTGCNATTCCAATTGAATTTTCATCAAANCTAGATTGNGCTCCAAGNGGTGTATTTATAACTAAACTAATTTCTTTNTTCTTAATTCCATCAAGAGNATTAGGTCNACCTTCACCNACTTTATAAATTGTATCNACTGTTAAGTTCTCTTTTTTNAAAAATTNAGCTGTACCNTTTGTTGCTATTATTTTAAAACCTATGTTTAATAAATCTTTAGCNATNGGTATTAATTTAGGTTTATCAAAATCATTAACTGAAATAAANGCTTTTCCTTTAATTGGAAGCTGNTTTCCATCACCCATAATTGCCTTTGAAAAAGCATCNCCAAATTCTGGGGCNATACCCATNACNTCTCCNGTTGATTTCATTTCTGGACCTAAAAAAATATTTTCNTTAGGNAATTTATTAAATGGGAAAACTGGTTTTTTTACAGCNATATGTTTNTTTGTTGACCATNTTTTTAAATTATAATCCTTCAATTTTTTTCCTAAAGCTATTCCNGTAGCAATTTGAGCTAATGGTACATTAGTNGCTTTACTTACAAATGGAACNGTTCGACTAGCNCNAGGATTAACTTCAATAACATAAACAACTCCATTTTTTTCAGCAAATTGAATATTNACTAAACCTTTAACNCCAACTTCAATTGATAATTGCNTAGTATAATTTTCAATCTTTTCTAAACATTCNTTACTNAACCAATATGGTGGTAAAACACATGATGANTCTCCACTATGAATCCCNGCCTCTTCTATATGTTGCATTACACCAGCAATGTAAACTTCACTTCCATCACATATNGCNTCNACATCAAATTCAAATGCNTCCTCTAAAAATGCATCAANTAAAATAGGATGTTCTGGAGATATATCTGCAGCTCTTTGTACATAATTAATNANATGTTTATCATCATAAACAATTTCCATTGCCCTTCCACCAAGNACATANGAAGGTCTTACAAGAACTGGATATCCAATTCTTTTNGCAACTTCNTTTGCNTCATCAGTTGAAAAAGCTGTTCCATACTCNGGCTTTGGAATATTCAATNTATCTAATATTAAACCAAATTTTTCTCTATTTTCTGCTAAATCTATAGCATNTGGNGAAGTNCCTAATATTGGAGCACCAGCATCTAATAATTTTTTNGCAATATTTAATGGTGTTTGTCCNCCAAATTGTACTAAAACACCATCTGGTTTTTCTAAATCAATAATATTCATAACATCTTCAAATGTTACGGGTTCAAAATAAAGTCGATCAGTTATATCAAAATCAGTTGAAACCGTTTCAGGATTACAATTTATCATTATTGCTTTCCAGCCAAGCGCTTTTGCTGCAAAAACTGCTTGAACACAACAATAATCAAATTCGATACCTTGTCCAATTCTATTTGGTCCACCACCTAGAATAACAATTTTTTTACCCTTAAGTGGTTTTATTTCATTTTCTTGTTCATAAGTGGAATAACAATAAGGTGTTTTAGCTTCAAATTCTGCAGCACAAGTGTCAACTACTTTATATGTAGGTATGATTTGATTTTTTTTTCTAATTAAACGAATTTCTTCCTCTGTTTTTTTAAATAATTTAGCTATTTGAAAATCAGAAAAACCTTCTTGCTTAAGATATTTGATTTTCTTTAAATCGATATCAACTAATTGACTATCAAAAACAATTTGTTGAATATTTCTTAAGAACCATTTATCAATTTTTGTTAATTCATATATCTCTTCAATACTTTTTCCCTCTACAAAAGCTTGTCTGATTTTAAGTAGTCTAAAAGTTGTTGCATAAGTTAAATTTGACATGTTTAATGATCTATGACCTTCTTTAGGGTCTAAACCATAGAGACCAATTTCTAAAGATCTAAATGCCTTTTGAAGAGATTCTCTAAAATTTCTACCAATAGACATTACCTCTCCAACTGATTGCATTTGAACACCTAATTGACCNGANGCTGATGGAAACTTTTCAAAATCCCATCTTGGAATTTTTGTAACAACATAATCAATAGTNGGTTCAAATGCTGCTAATGTNTTACCNGTTATATCATTATTTAATTCATCAAGACTATANCCAACAGCAAGNTTTGCTGCNATTTTAGCAATTGGNAAACCTGTTGCTTTNGATGCTAANGCCGATGANCTNGACACCCTAGGATTCATTTCAATAATAACCATTCTTCCATTNTNNGGATTTACTGCAAATTGNACATTNGAACCTCCNGTATCAACTCCAATTTCTCTTATACATTTNATTGCAGAATCTCTCATTAATTGATATTCCTGATCCGTCAAAGTTTGTGCGGGAGCAACTGTAATGGANTCTCCTGTATGNACACCCATCGGATCTACATTTTCAATTGAACAAATAATTATTACGTTATCATTTTTATCTCTAATAACTTCTAATTCAAATTCTTTCCAACCTAATAAAGACTCCTCAATTAATATTTCTGAAATTGGACTTGATTCTATTCCCTTTTCTGCAAGATCTAAAAATTCTTCATAATTATACGCAATTGCACCNCCTGTACCCCCCAATGTAAAAGAAGGTCTTATAATTATTGGAAAACCCATTTTTTTAATTATTTTTTTAGATTCATTTAATGTTTTTGCAAAACCTCCATGAGCTATGTCGATATTAATTGATTCCATTGCTTCTTTAAATTTTTCTCGATCTTCTGCTTTCTGAATGGCATTTATATTAGCACCAATTAATTCAACTTTATTCTTTTTTAATACACCAGCTTCTTTTAATTCAACCGCCAGATTTAAAGCAGTTTGTCCACCAACTGTTGGCAAAATAGCATTTGGATTTTCTTTTTCAATAATTGATGTTAATGATTCTAAGGTTAATGGCTCTATATATGTCGCATCTGCCATTTCCGGATCTGTCATAATAGTTGCAGGATTTGAATTAACTAAAATAATTCTATACCCCTCTTCTTTTAAAGCCTTACATGCCTGAGTACCAGAATAATCAAACTCACATGCTTGACCTATTATTATCGGTCCTGCACCAATAATTAGTATTGAATCTAAATCTTTTCTTTTAGGCATTTTTCATCAAATTTTTAAATTTTTTAAATAGATATCTACTATCATGAGGACCTGGTCCTGATTCAGGATGATATTGAACACAAAAAGCTCTACAAGAATTTGATTCAAAACCTTCAACAGTATTATCATTTAAGTTGATATGAGTTATTTTAGTATCATTTGGTAATGAATCTGGGTCAACAGCAAAACCATGATTTTGACTTGTAATTTCAATAGTATTTTTATTTAAATTTTTTACTGGATGATTAATACCATGATGACCAAATTTCAACTTATATGTTTTTGCTCCTAGTGCAAGTGCTAATAATTGATGGCCTAAACAAATTCCAAAAATTGGTTTTTTACCTATTAATTTTTTAATTGTTTTTATACCATAATCAACCGCAGATGGATCTCCTGGACCATTTGATAAAAAAATTCCATCTGGGTTTAAATTTAAAATTTCTTCTGCATTAGTATTTGCAGGAACTATTTCAATATCACATTCATAATGACTTAATAACCTTAAAATATTACTTTTAATCCCAAAATCAATGGCAACAATTTTATTATTTTTTGAATTATTCTTTGATGCATAAAAATATTTTTTATCAGTCGAAACATTTTTTACTAAATCTAATCCATTCATTTGAGGAACTTTTTTAACTTTTTCCATCAATGATGATTTATTAAAATCAATTGTACTTATAATACCATTCATCAATCCCTCTTTCCTCAAATGAATTGTTAAGGCTCTGGTATCTATACCCTGAATACCAACAACACCGACTTCTTTCAAATAACTTCTTAATGAGGCATTTGACCTAAAATTTGATGGTATTACAGTCTCTTCTTTAATAATAAACCCAGAAACTTGGATTTTAGATGATTCTACATCCTGATTATTTGTACCATAGTTTCCAATATGGGGATATGTCATAGCAACAAGTTGACCGGAATAAGATGGGTCAGTAATTATTTCTTGATACCCTGACATTCCAGTGTTAAAACAAATTTCCCCTGAAGTTTCACCCTCTGCTCCCAATGAAAAACCTTCAAATTCTCTACCATCTTCAAGAAGCAATATTGCTGGTTTCTGTTTTAAAAAATTAACAAACGACATAATTTTTTGCAAAAAAATAGCCCATANGGGCCTGAAAAAATATATATTTAATTTTTTTCGTCAATTTATTTTATTTGAATTTTTATATTAAGTCTATATTTTAATTAAATTAAATTAGTAAAAAATAGAGACAAATATAACAAATGAATTTACCTATTCTCATAACAGGCAGCAAACAAAAAACTTAAAATGAATATTTTAATTATTTATGGACCTAATTTCAATTTAATTGGAGTTAAATCAGCATTATTAGATAAAAAAATCACATTAGATAAAATTAACAAAGAAATTAAAAATAAAATCAAAAACCATAAAATTAATTTAAAAACATTACAATCAAATGATGTTGGAAAAACAATTAATTTTCTTCACAAAAATCGAAACTGGTCCAATGCTATTTTAATTTCTCCTTCCTCCTGGAGTGTAAATCAATTCGACTTACTTGAAACTCTTCAAATTTTTGATAAACCATTAGTTGATGTCTATCTTGATGAAAAATATGATCAAAATAAATTTTTCAAAAAATCTATTTTTACAAGTATATCATTAAAAACTTTTGTTGGAGATCCAATTGAAATTTTTAAAAATGGGATTGAAGAAATTTTGAATTTAGAAAAATGAATCTATTTAAAATACTTCCAATATTTTTTTTGTTTTTCATTGCTTGCTCATCAAAACCTGAAATAATTTTAAATGAAATAGAACAAAATGAAAACCTAATAATTACTACTACTAATGAAAATAAATATGTTAATTTTAATTTTCCAAAAAATTTTAATGCAAATGATACAATAATAAATCAAGAACTAAAAAAATTCTCAAAAAAAATTAATTATTTTGAATTACTAAATACACAAGATTCAAGTTTTGTAAATAAAATTTATTCCTATTTCAATAAAGAAAATCAACATCCATATAGAATGTTTGAACTAAATTTGTCTGATACGTTAAAACAAGTAAAGTTTAAAATAGATTCAAATAAAATTCATCTGTTACAACAAATTTTACAGGATGATAAAACTGATATAAATAAAAAAGAAATTGAATTAATAGATGATTTTAGTTACATCGAAGATGGTCAGCTTTTGTTTCCATGTCCTAATATTGAAATTCCTTTGTCTTTAAACCTATTACCAAATGCTTCTAGAAAATATAGAAGTGGAATTCACCAAGGAATAGATTTTGCTGGAAATTACGATTCTGAGGTTAGGAGTGTTTTTGATGGAGTAATTATTAGAAGTGATCTTGATTATTACGAAGTATCAAATGAATTCAGAAACGATTTACTTAAAAAAGCCTCTATAATTCAAAGAACCCCTTCAGATATTTTTGTAAATATTCTTTATGGAAGAACTGTAATGATTGATCATGGTTTCAGTTTTACAAAGGATAAAAGAATAATTTCTATTTATGCACATTTATCTAAAATAAACCCCAAAATAAAAGTTGGTAAAAATATTTCAAGAGGTGATATCATAGGTAACGTTGGAAACAGTGGAACTAGTGATGGCGCAAAAGGTAATAGAAAATCAGCACATCTACATTTTGAATTAATTATTCAAGATAAGAATGGAGAAAGATACTTAGGAAAAAATATATATAATGAGGAACTACTTAAATTGCTTAATAGAGTTTTTTCTCATAAATAAATTCAATCAATATTTTTTTTTAACTCCAATTTCAATTTTTTTCTATCATATTTATTCTTATTTCCTTCAACATATGTTGAAGGAATACGATTTGTTGAACTAGTAAGCGATTTTTTAAATTTAGGTGTTGTTTTTTTTGTTATTTTTTTATCAAACGCCATTCAATTTCCCCTTGAAGCTTTTCCTTGTCTAACTCTAACATCTGAGGCGCCAGTATATATGTTTTTTGTTGAATCCCATGCAATGATATTTACAATACCTAATTTCTCTTTTTCAATTATTTCATAATCTTTTTCCTCAAGATAATTAATTATTTCATTTGAAAACCCTTTTTCAACGTAAATTGCATCAGGGATAAACTGTTGATGAAATCTTGGTTTAGATATTGCATTTTCAACTGATAAATTAAAATCAAGAATATTAATTATTGATTGTAAAACTGAAGTGATTATTCTTGGTCCTCCAGCTCCACCAACTATAATTATAGGTTTATCATTTTTTGTGATAATAGTTGGAGACATACTTGAGAGTGGCCTTTTATTACCTTCAATTGAATTAATTTCTCCACCTGTAAGACCAAATGCATTTGGTAAACCAGACTCAATACTAAAATCATCCATCTCATTATTTAAAATAACTCCTGTTCCAGGAACTGTAACTTTTGAACCAAAAGTATGATTAACCGTTTGATTAATAACCACTACATTTCCCCATTTATCTATTACACATAAATTAGTAGTATGACCTGAATTAAAATTTTGATTTGAATTATTTTTAATTTTTTTTTCTTTTGATTCAATATCTAATAATTTTTTTTGGGCATAAGATTTACTTATTAAATTTTTAATATTTATATTATTAAAATCAGGATCTCCTAAGTCATTAGACCTAGATTGAAACACCTCACTCATTATTAATGATATATAATAAATACTTTCTTTATCTAATTCTTTTTTACCATTTAAAATGCCTGAAATTTCAATCATATTCAACATTTGTAAAACATTAATTCCGCCCGAACTTGGAGGCCCCATTCCATAAACATTATAATTTTTATATTTACCTTGAATAGGTTCTCTTTGAATGGCTTTATAATTTCTCATATCATCATGGGTAATTAAACCTTCTCTTTCTTTCATTAACTTCACTAATTTGTTTGCAAATTCACCTTTATAAAAATAATCGATTCCATTTTTTCCAAATTTTTGATAAGTACTTGAAAGATCCTTTTGAATGAAAATATCACCCTTCTTAAACTCTTTTCCTTGACGATTGAAGTAAATTTTTCTTGACGAAGAATCTTTTTTTAATTCTTCAATATTTATTTTATATCTTCTAATATAGTCATCATCTAACTTAAAACCCTTTTTAGCGATATTAATTGATGGTTTAATTAATTCTTCCAATGTTTTTGTACCTGCTAAATTTAAAGCCTTTACATATGCAGCTGGCAATCCCGGAACAGCAACAGATAAAGGACCATTTTGGCTATAGTATAAATTTGTTTTACCATCAATATTATACATATTTCGTGTAGCTTTTCCTGGGGCCTTTTCTCTTCCATCAATACTAAAAATTTCTCCATTTGACAGTCTAATCATTATAAATGCACCTCCACCAAGACCTGAATTAAACTGATCAAGAACACCCAACGCTAAACCAGTTCCAATAGCAGCATCTATTGCATTTCCATTTTCATTCAAAATATTTATTCCTATTTCAGAGGCTATCGGATGTATCGATGAAACCACACTATTTGCTTTATTAAAAGCAATGGTCTTATTTTTACATGTAAACATATTAATTGATAAAAAAAATAATAAGTAAATTTTAAATTTATATAAATACATTTTTAATTTATTTAAGATAAACACTTTTTTTTGTTTTTATATTTCCATCAAATTCTACTTTAAATAGATATAATCCTGAATGAACTTGTAAACCCATTTCATTTTTTCCATCCCAATTAAAACTATATTTACCAACACCTGTTTTACCATTATATATTTGCTTTATCTTTTTACCTAACAAATCATAGATCGTAATATCTAAATTACCCTTTGTTGGAATATTAATATCTATGCTAACTATATTATTAAAAGGGTTTGGAAAAAGCTTTTCAATTAAAAATTCATTTGGAATACTTTCGTTTTCTATACCAATATAATTAACTTTCTTTAAAATCCAATTATTTGGATCTAAAATTACACTTTTAATATTTCTGCCTGGATGATTAATCTCAACCAATTGCTTTCTTTTATTATTATCTATTGAAATTTCAAAACTATCAACATTTGTTATTATTAATAAATCTAAAGGCATGTCAAAAATATTATTATTTTGTGTTTGTGTAATGTTAAGAAAGCTCTCTGAATCATTTATCTTAATTAACTCTATATCATATTCCGGAAAGTCTTCTCCATATATCCATTGTTNAAAAAAATTTTCTAAATCAATTCCTGATGTTTCTTCAGCAATTTCTTTAAAATCTTCTGTATTAGCTGATGAATACATGTATTTTGTCCTATAGTTTTTTAAAATTTTCCAAAAAATTTCATCAGTCACAACTCTTCTTAACATATGCAAAACCCAAGCAGCTTTTGCATAAACTAAATCATAAATAAATATATCATAAACTGTTTCTGGGTTATTTATATAAACACTTCCTTTACCAAAATATTCTATAGATTTCATAAATTTATTTCTAGTTTCAACACCTTCTTTTTTTTCATGCCATAGGGCTTGAGAATATGTTGCAAAACCTTCATTTAGCCATATATTATTAAAATCTTTACAAGTAACCATATCCCCCCACCATTGATGAGCAGCTTCATGAACTATTAAATACATATCTGGGCAACACATACTACTTATAGTTTGATGTTCCATTCCACCTGGCCATAAAAAACTAACATGACCATATTTTTCTTCTATAAAAGGATATTCTCCAAAAAAATCAGATAAAACTTTTAAAACTTCAGGTGTTTTATTGTAATTATTTTCAAAATATTCCTTTTGATCTGGAAAAACATAATGATGAATTGGTAATATTTTACCAGAATTGCTTTGAAAAGATTGTTCCCAAAAATCATATGGATAAATTGCTAATGAAACTAAATATGTGGCAATTGGATATCTCTCTTTCCATTGAAATGTGATAAGATTTTCATTAGAGGTTGAATCAACATCATCTAATAAACCATTTGAAACGACCATTTGACCTTTTTCAGTAGTTACCCTGATATAAACAGAATCAGCCTTATCAGAAGGATTGTGAATTCCTGGCCACCAATCTTTTCCTGCATAAGGTTCTGATAAAGTATATAAATGTTTAGAGGTATAATTTAATTTTTGATCAAATCTATCTAAAAAAGTAATACCTGAATTATTACCTTGAAATGGAGTTCCATTATATTTTATTTCAACATTTAAATTTTTTTCTTCTAAAGATGATGGTATTTCAATTTCTAAAATATCATCNTTATGAAAAAAATCAATTAANGAATCATTTATTGTNACTTCTTCAACTTNAAGATNATTGCTNAAATCAAATAAAATTTTATCATTTGATTCAGATATTTTTGTCAACTTAGTTAAAACATTTCCATTTAAAGTTTTATTTCTTAGGTCTATTTTTAGATATATATCATAAAAATTAACATCAATATGACTTTGATGATTAATTTTTTTATTTAATTGATTAAGATTTGAAAACAAATGTGGTTTTTTACATATATACTTGTGAGGAATATTCTGTGCATAAATAAAAACTTGAGAAAAAATATATATAAATAAAAATTTTACTATGTTTTTCATTGTTTTTTAAAATGTTAAATAATGAGAGTTAAATTAATTTTAATAAAAAATTTTTATTTTACAATATAAATCAGAATTTTCTTAATTTCTTCTATGTTTAATTTAAAATTACATTGGCAGGTCCTAATTGCAATGATTGCTGGGGCATTTGTTGCAATGGTTTTTGGTGAAAGAGCTTTAATTTTTTCACCTTTAGGTACAATTTTTATGAAATTACTAAAAATGGTAATTGTTCCTTTAATTTTATTTTCTGTAACAAGTGGCGTTACAAGTATTGGAGATAGTAATACTTTAGGAAGAATGGGTATTAAAGTTTTTGGTTATTATATGTTAACATCAATCTTAGCCATTTTAGTAGGTTTATCATTAACAAACTTATTACAACCTGGAAAAGGAATAAATTTTTCTGTTGATTCAAATAAATTTGATCCATCAACATTATCCCAACCAAATTCATTAGCGGATATAATAATAAGAATGATTCCAAGCAATCCCATTAAAGCAATGGCTGATGGAGAAATTTTAGCACTTATTTTTTGGTCAATTGTTTTAGGAATTGCAATAACCCAAATTTCTGATAAACCTAAAAAAGCTATTATTAAAGGTTTTGATTATGGATTTGAATTAATGATGAAATTAACTCAAGGTATTATTTCATTTCTACCTATTGGTGTTTTTGGATTAATAATTAATGCAATAGTTAATTCTGGAATTGATTTATTTAAAGTTATAGGTTTTTATTGGATAACTATTGCAATTGGTCTTTCAATTCATTGGTTAATAATTTTACCATTAGTTTTTTATTCATTTACAAAGATTAATCCAATTAAGCACTGGAAAGCGATGTCATCAGCTTTTATAACTGCATTCTCAACAAGTACAAGCCTGGGAACATTACCAGTAACAATGAATTGTTTAAAAAAAAACATAGGGGTATCAAATAAAACATCAAGTTTTGTTTTACCTTTAGGTGCAACAATTAATATGGATGGAACAGCTTTATATGAATGTGCTGGAGTGTTATTTATATCTCAAGTTTTAGGAGCTGAGCTCGAAATTTATCAACAGTTCATAATTGTAATTACAGCATTTTTAGCATCAATAGGAACCGCAGCAATACCTTCTGCAGGTTTAGTGATGATATTTATTGTTTTAGATGCGGTTGGTTTAAGCAATAACCCTGAAGTACCAATTATTGTTGGTGCAATGTTAGCTGTCGATAGACCACTAGATATGTTTAGAACAGTGATAAACATTACAAGCGATAGTATTGGCGCAGTAATTCTCGCAAAAAGTGAGAATGAAAAAAACCTTTACAAAAAATTATAATGAGATATAATTTATTTTTTTATTGTTCTTTTTAATTACATTCATATAAATTAAACCTTACTCTTTGGTAATAATGAATAAACATATAAATATATTTTTATCAACACTAACTTTATTATTTATTTTAGGTTGTAATAATAATCCAAATAGACATTTTGAACTTGGAAATTGGTATTATGAAAAGGGTTTAATTGATGAAGCTATTTTGGAATATAGAGAAGTTATTAGATTATATCCAAATGAAACAAAATTAATGAAACGAGAAGATTTAGAACTCGCCTCAAAAGCTCATTTTAATTTAGCGATAGCATATTCACAAAAAGGATGGTTTGAATATGCTTTAAAAGAAGCCGAAACTACATTCAATATGTACCCAACTAAAGAAAACTATGAAATGGTAGAATTATTAAAAAAGAGAAAAAGTCTCGATTCAATTGAAATTAATTCTGACAGTTAAATTCATCCATTTTAAAAAGTACCAGAACGATGTTCTCCACCATCTGTATAAATTATTGAACAATTAATAAAATCTGCTTCTGGTTCCAACATTAAACTAATTATGTTGGCAACATCTTTTGGTTCCGTTGTTCTTCCCATAGGATTTCTTTTTTTTGTTTTATCTACCCATTCTTCCCATTTGTCAGTTATTTTTGTTAAAGCTCTTGTAGGTGTAATTCCTGCTTGAATACAATTTGCAGTTATACCATAAGACCCTAATTCCCAACCTATTTGTCTGGTTATACTTTCAAGTGCAACTTTTGCAACACTTACAGGACCATAACCTTCCATTGCCAAATAGTTTCCTTCCGAAGTTAAACCAAAAACTCTAGATCCATCACCAATTAGCTCTTCTTTAAAAAGCTTTTGAACCCAATAAAGAAGTGAATTACCCATAACATGAACAGTCATATCCATTTGTTTTTGAGTAACAGGCTTAGATCCAAAAAAATTGGTTGTGGTACCAAAAGCTATTGAATGAAGTAACATTTTTAAATAATTTCCATTGGTTATCTCTTTTATAACAGGAATATATTCATCCATTATATTAACGTCAGCTGCATTTTTATTAAAAAAATGAACTCGACCATCATTTAATTCTTTCAACTCATCTGACAATTTTTCAGCTTCAACTTTAATTTCTCCCCTGTCAAAGTGAAAACCAATGATACCATATCCTTTTTCTGCTAACTTTCTACTAGTTTCACCACCGTGACCAGTGGAGCAACCCAAAACAAGAACCCAAGGTTTCATAATATTTCTCCTATCTCATTATTTATATAATGGGCAAATTATCTAAATTGAACGTAAACTTAGGTAGGTAATTTTGCTAGGAAAAAACAATTTATGAAGATGAAAAAAAAAGAAAATTATAATAAATCTGAATTATTTCAATTTTCTGATGGTGCATTTGGGTCTGAAATTTCAAAACTTCCTTTACCTCCCATGCTTATGATTGATAGAATAAGTAAAATATCTGAAGAAGGAGGTAAATATAATAAGGGTCAGATAATTGCTGAAATGGAAATAAATCCGAAACTATGGTTTTTTGATTGTCATTTCAAAGATGACCCTGTTATGCCAGGTTGTTTAGGTTTAGATGCTTTATGGCAACTCACAGGGTTTTACCTTACATGGCTAGGTGGAACAGGAAAAGGAAGAGCTTTGGGTTGCGGAGAAGTGAAGTTTAAAGGACAAATAAGACCACATCACAAACTAATAAAATATAAAATTGATATTAAAAAAATTATCACAAAACCTATTTGGATGGGAATGACTGATGCTACATTAGAGGTATCAAATAAAACAATTTATTTTGCAAAAAACCTTCAAGTTGGTCTTTTTGATAATCTTAAATATCCACCATCAAAAGGAGAGGAAGAACCGTTTTAAAATGAAAAGAGTAGTTATTACAGGATTAGGTATAGTATCAAGCATTGGAAACAATGTAAATGAAGTTTTAAAATCACTTCAATTAGAAAAAAGTGGTATTTCATTTAACAAAGAACAAGCAGATCTTGGATTTCGTTCACATGTTTGTGGAGATGTTTCAGCAGATATTAAAAAGTTGGTTCCAAGAAAAGATCTTAGATTCATGGGAGATGGAGCAGCATATAGCCATATTTCAATGGCTGAAGCAATAAATGATTCTAATTTATCTCAAGATGAAATCTCAAATAATAGAACTGGTTTAATTGTTGGGTCAGGTGCTTCGAGTGGACTACCTATCGTTGAAATGTCAGATGTGCTTAGAAGTAAAGGAGCAAGAAGAGTTAATCCATTTTTTGTTCCAAAAATAATGTCGAGTTGTAATTCAGCTAATTTGGCTACAGCATTTAAAATAAAAGGTTTTAATTATAGTATTAGTTCAGCTTGTGCAACAAGTAGTCATTGTTTAGGAAATGCATTTCATACAATTCAAAATGGTCTTCAAGACAGAATGTTCGTTGGAGGTGGAGATGAAATAACCTATATAATTACATTACCATTTGATGCAATGGGTGCATTAAGTGCTAATTTTAATGACCTTCCAGAAAAAGCAAGTAGGCCATATGACAAAGACAGAGATGGTTTTGTAGTCTCTGGTGGAGGAGGCACAATTATTCTAGAAGAATATGAAATTGCCAAAAATAGAGGTGCAAAAATATATTGTGAAGTTACAGGATATGGTCTCTCTTCTGATGGTTTTGATATGGTAAGACCTTCTGGGGAAGGAGCAGAATTTTGCATGAAAATGGCAACCAAAGATTTAAAAGAACCAATTGATTATTTGAATGCTCATGGAACCTCAACTCCAGCTGGTGACATTACTGAACTTAAAGCAATAAAAAATGCCTTTAGCGACAAAGGTTATATGCCATTAATTAGTTCTACTAAATCATTAACCGGACATTCTCTTGGAGCTGCTGGTGTTCATGAATCTATTTATTCAATTTTAATGTTAAAAAATAGTTTTATTCCTGCATCTGTAAACATCGATAACCTAGATCCTGAAGCAGAGGGATTTCCAATAGTTCAAGAAGGTATCCAAAATCAAGTTTTAAACAATGTAATGTCAAATAGTTTTGGTTTTGGCGGTACAAACTGTTCACTAGTTTTTAGTAGAATTTAAGTGTCATTACAATGTGGAATAGTTGGTTTACCTAATGTTGGAAAATCAACTCTATTTAATGCCCTAACTTCATCTGATATACCTGCTGAAAATTATCCATTTTGTACAGTTGATCCAAATGTTGGTATAGTTAATATTGATGATAAAAGATTAAATAATATTATTTCGTTTTTTAATCCAAAAAAAATTGTAAAAAATACAATTGAATTTGTGGATATCGCAGGATTAGTAAAAGGTGCTAGCAAGGGAGAGGGTTTAGGAAACCAATTTTTAAGCCAAATTCGTCAAGTAGAAACAATTATTCACGTTGTTAGATGTTTTGATAACGACAATATAACTCATGTTGAACAATCTGTTGATCCTATTAGGGATGTTGAATTAATTAATACAGAGTTATTAATTAAGGATATTGAAACAATTGATAAAAAATTAATCAAAGCACAAAAAGATTCAAGATCTGGTTCTAAAGAATCAAAACAACGATTAGACTTTTNNAATTCTTTATCANAACACTGTAANNAAGGAAAAACTGCTAACCTTTTTCACGTTCCAGATGAAATGAATGAAGAAATGAAACAACTTCAATTNTTATCAAATAAAAGAATATTATATGTTGCAAATGTTGACGAANANGAAATTNCAAATGATAATNATAACGAATATTCAAAAAANTTAATNNACTATTCAAAATCTCAAGGAAATGATACAATCAANCTTTGTTGTAAATTAGAACAAGACCTTTCTGTTTTAGATGAATCAGAAAAAAGAGAATTTCTAAAAGAATTCAATCTTAAAGAAATTGGATTAAGCAAATTAATATCCAAAGCTTATCAATTATTAAATTTAGAAACTTTTTTTACAGGTGGACCTGAAGAAGTTAGGGCATGGACTATCAAAAAAGGTTCAACAGCACCTGAAGCTGCTGGAAAAATACATACCGACTTTCAAAGAGGTTTTATAAAAGCAGAAACATATCATTATAGTGATATGCTAAATTATAATAATGAATTATCCCTCAAAGAAGCAGGTAAAATTCGTGTTGAAGGAAAAAATTATATTGTTAAAGATGGTGACATAATGTTTTTCAAATTTAATGTATAGGTTTTAGTATGTATTTTTTTATGATACTTATATATCTCTTATCTTTTATTTCACTAATATTATTAGTCTTATCTGGTTTTGAAGGAGTTTTTAAATTAAATATTTATGGTGGTTTATTCCCAACACCTCTAGGGTTTATTACAGCATTAGTTTATCTATTTACAGAAGTATTAGTAATGTTTTTTTTTGTAGGTACTGGTGTGAGTATAAAAGAATTTGTCCAAAATAATAAACTAGACAAATCTTTTCACGAACGTTCTTTTCAAATTAAAAGAAAATTATATCCTCCAACACTATTAAATGTTTTATTAATAATGACAGTTTTTATAATTGGTGGAGGAGTTGATACAAAAGTAATTCCTTATTGGGTCCACGGAGGTTTATTTTATATTTCTTTTTTTCATTTTCTAAAAGTAAAACTTGTTCAAAATAAATGCTTTAAAGATAATACATCAATTATTTTAGATATGACTGGGGTTTCAAAAAAAAAATAAAATAATTTTACTTTAAGATTTTACTTTTGAATTTACATATGTAAAATTAGTCTTTCATTATGAATCATTTTAACTATAAATCAAAATGAGCGATACTCTAAATCAATTAACAACAATTGTTGGAGCACAATGGGGTGACGAAGGCAAAGGAAAAATTACAGACTATTTTGCAGGAAATTCTGATTATGTAGTCAGATTTCAAGGTGGAAACAATGCAGGTCACACTGTAATTGTAAATGGAAATGAATATCATTTACATCATATTCCATCAGGTGTTTTATATAAACATCCTGTTTCTGTAATTTCAAATGGAGTTGTTATTAACCCTAAGGAATTAATTAATGAAATTAATTCCTTAATAGATAAGGGAATAACACCTAATTTAAAAATCAGTGACAGAGCTCATCTTATTATGCCCTACCATATAGTAATGGACGAATGTTTAACATTACATCAAGGAGAACTTGCTGCAGGAAGTACCAAAAGAGGGATTGCTCCCGTTTACGCCGATAAAGCATATAGGCATGGTATAAGAATTGGAGACATTCTTGAGCCAGCTATTTTCGAAGAAAAACTAAAAAGATCATATGATTTTAATAAAAAAGTAGTAACTCAAGCTTTTGGTAAAAAATTTGATTTAGATATAAATGATATCTATACTGATTATGTTGAATATGGCAATATCTTAAATGATTATATTATTGATACTCAAGTTGCTCTCTATAAAGAATATAAACTAAATAAGACTTTCTTATTCGAAGGAGCACAAGGGATGACACTTGATGTAGACCATGGTTTATACCCACATACTACTAGCTCAAATACTATAGCTGGTCAAGTTAATGTAGGCACTGGAATTGAGTTTAATGATAAAAAAAGAATTATTGGTGTAGCAAAATGTTATGTTAGCAGAGTTGGTGTTTCACCATTTCCAACAGAAATAAATGGCGAAGAATCAGACTTTCTTAGACAAAAGGGTAAAGAATTCGGTACAACTACAGGAAGACCTAGAAGAGTTGGTCACCTTGATCTTGTCCAATTAAAACAAGCAGTTAGAGTCAATGGTTTTACAGAAATAGCTTTTACTAAATTAGATATATTATCTGGAATAAAAGAAATAAAAATATGTGATTCTTATCAAATTCTAGGTAAGAAATATGATGAAACTCCAGGTAGTTTGGGTAAAATACGCTTAGCTAAACCAAACTATATATCAATGGAAGGCTGGGAATCTATGGATCAAGCATCAATAGAAAAAATATCAAAAAAGGGGTTTGATTTCTTGCCAAATGCTTTAAAAGAATATATATATTTTATTGAGGATAAGATTAACTGTCCTATTAAGATTATATCTATAGGCCCACAAAGACATCAAACAATTTTGAGGTAATTATTGTCATTTATAAACGAAATTTTTGATTTTAATTCCTTATCAAACAGTGAAATAAAAAAAGTTTTAGAAAAAAATAATATTGCCCTATCAAATGAAGAAGTTTTAAGAATACAAAATAAAATTTTAAAACGTCCACCAACTTTATCAGAGTGTATACTTTGGTCAATTCAAGGTTCAGAACATTGTTCATATAAAAGTAGCCGAGTACATCTAAATGAATTAATTACAGATGGTCCCAACATCATTCTTGGTCCAAAAGAAGATGCCGGGATTGTATCAGTTGCTATTGACAATGAAGGAAAAAGATATGGAATAGTAATAAGCCATGAATCTCATAATCATCCATCACAAATTGTTCCATATGAAGGAGCTGCTACCGGTGTTGGTGGAAATGTTAGAGATGTTTCTTGTATGGGAGCTAAAGTTATAGGCATTTCAGATTCTTTAAGATTCGGAGATATTAGTTCTGCTAAAACAAAATGGATTAAAGAAGGAGTTATTTCAGGTATAGCTGGATATGGAAACCCTTTAGGTATTCCAAATATTGGTGGTGATTTATATTTTGATGAAAAATATAATGATAACTGTTTAGTAACAATTGTAACTATTGGAATAGTTCGAGAAGATCAAGTAATTCATTCAATGGCCCCAAAAAATTCAGCTGGGTATGATATTATTTTAATTGGAAAACCAACAGATAACAGCGGATTTGGAGGTGCAAGTTTTGCTTCATTAGAACTAAATGAAGAAGAAAAAGAATTAAAGAAAGCAGCTGTTCAAGAACCAAATGCATTCCTTGAAAGACATATACTTAAAGCAACATATAGTTTATTTGATAAATTAAGACACAATAAATTGGATAAGCTAGTTGGTTTTAAAGATTTAGGTGCAGGCGGAATTGCTTGTGCTTCAGTTGAATTAGCTGATAGTGCTGGATTAGGAGCAGAAATTTTTCTTGATAATGCCCATGTTAGTCAAAAAAACTTACACCCTTCTGTAGTTCTTTGTTCTGAAACACAAGAAAGATTTATGTGGGTAGCTCATCCTGATATATCTCAAATGATTGTAGATCATTATAATTTAAAGTTTGAATTACCCGAAGTATCTCATAATGCAAAAGCTACTATAATTGGTAAAATAAGATCAGATGATAAATATATTGTTCATAGTAAAAACGAAATTTTAATTAATGCTAAAACTCAAGATATTACAAAAGGATTCATTTATAATAGAAGAACAAAAGATCCAAAAACTTTTTTTTCAGAACCAAACATTAAAAAATTAAATAATTTAAAATCTATTTTTCTTAAAGTTCTTTCACATGAAAACGTAGCAAGTCGAGAACCAATTTTTGAATATTATGATAAACAAGTTCAAGGAAGAACTATCTTAGAATCTGGTGAGGCTGATTCCGGGGTTTTACAACCTTTTAATAATAACAATTATCCACAAGAAATTAGAAATGTTGGAATTGCAATTTCTACAGATCATAATCCAAGGTTTGGAAAAATCTCACCTTATTGGTGTGCAATCAATGCTATTGTTGAAGCAATACAAAATGTTATTTCTGTTGGTGCCACTCCACAAGCATTAACTGATTGCTTATGCTTTGGAAATCCAGAAAAACCTGAACAAATGTGGCAGTTCGTTGAAAGTATTAAAGGAATTAAATATGCATGTGAAAAACTAAAACTAATTGAACATCCAAATCATTCAATTCCTATAATTAGTGGAAATGTATCTTTCTATAATGAATCCAAAAATGGTCCTATTCCTTCAAGTCCAATAATCAGTTGCGTTGGCAAAATAAATGATATAGAAAACGTATTGTCTAAAGACTTTAAAAAGAAAAACTCAATTATTTTATTAATTGGAAAAAGAAAAAATGAACTTGGTGGAAGTGTTTATTATAATTTATTTAATGAAATTGGAAAGAACTTACCAAAACCAGATTTAAATCAAGTACAAAGTCAAATAGTAGCAATTTCTAAATGTATTGAAAATAAATTATTATTATCATGTCATGATATATCAGATGGTGGACTTGCAGTGACTATTGCTGAAATGATGTTCAAAAATAAAATTGGTTGTAATATAAATCTCGAAGATGAATTAAGTTTTACAAAACAATTATTTTCTGAAACAGGTGGATACATAATTGAAATTGAAAAAAAATTATTTAATAACGCTGTAAAAATATTAAATCAAAATAATGTTTATTATAAAAAAATTGGAGAAACCAATCATTCTTCATTACTTAATATTAATAGTGAAATAATAATACCAATTCAAGAACTATATGAAAGCTGGAAATTTGGATTAAGGGAAAAATTAAAATAATGAAAATGAATTATAAAAAAGCTGGTGTTAACATTGACGCAGGAAATGAAGCTGTTGATCAAATAAAAAATGAAGTTAAAAAAACTTTTTCAAAAAATGTTCTAACAAATTTAGGCAGCTTTGGTTCATTATATGATATATCAGATATTAAAAATAATTATACTCATCCAGTGATGGTTCAAAGTATCGATGGTGTTGGAACAAAAACAATCATTGCTAGAAAATTAAGAAAATTTGATACTATTGGAATTGACTTATTGAGTGCATGTTCAAATGACATAATTGTAATGGGTGCAAAACCATTAACATTTTTAGATTATATTGCAAATGACAAGCTTGATCCATTTATAATTAAAGAAATTGTATCTGGAATGGTTAAAGCTTGCAATGAAAATAATGTTTCACTTGTAGGTGGAGAAACAGCTGAAATGCCAGATACATACCGTAAAGGCGAGCATGACCTTGTTGGCATTATAACTGGTATGGTGGAAAAAGAAAAAATAATCACTGGTAATAATATTAAAGAGGGGGATATTTTATTAGGTCTTGAATCAAATGGATTACATACAAATGGATATTCATTAGCTAGAAAATTATTTTTTGAAATAGGAAAATTTAACGTAAAAGATAAAATACCCGAATTTCATAAAAATATTGGACTTACTTTACTTGAGCCACATATTAATTATACAAAACATGTTTTTTCACTTATAAATAATAATATAAATGTTAAAGGAATAGCTCATATAACAGGTGGTGGTTTAATTGAAAATATTCCAAGAATAATTCCTTCACAATTTGGTGTGGAAATTTATAAAAAATCTTGGTCTCCTCTCCCTGTTTTTGATGTAATGAAGGATTTAGGGAAAATTAGCGACATTGAAATGTTTCGAACATTTAATATGGGAATTGGATTAGTTATAATTATAAATCAAAATGATCAAAAATTAGTAAAAACTATTTTATCAGATTTTTGTAAAGTTTTTGAAATAGGAATTGTAAACAATAACAAAAACAAGGTCGAACTAATTTAATAATATGAAAAATATTGCTATAGTTCAGTTTCCAGGATCAAATACTGAGAGAGAAACATCTATGGCATGTAAAAGAGTTGGGCTTAATCCAATAGACTTTCTGTGGAATGAAAAAAAAGCTTCTTTATCTGATTTCGATGGTTACATAATTATTGGTGGTTTCTCTTACGAAGACAGATCAAGAGCAGGGATTTTAGCTGCACTTGACCCTATAATCGAAATGATTAAACTTGAATCTGAAAAAGGAAAACCAGTTTTAGGAATATGTAATGGAGCTCAAATTCTTGTTGAATCAGGATTAGTCCCCGGTATAAATAATTATAATATTTCGATAGCTTTATCGAAAAATAAAAGAATTTTTAATAATGAAGTTTTAGGTGTCGGATACTATAATAACTGGTCAAATTTGAAAATGATTGTTGATTCAAAAAGATCTGCTTTTACTAGACATTTCAAAAAAAACGAACTTTTTAACGCTCCTTTTGCTCACGGTGAAGGAAGATTTATAATAAATAATGATTTATTAAAAAAAATGATTGAAAATCAACAAGTTTTATTTCAATATTGCAATAATGATGGAGATACTATAAATGAATTCCCCACAAATCCAAATGGTTCTGTTTTTAATATTTCAGCAGTTTCAAATTTAAATGGAAATATTATGGCAATGATGCCACATCCAGAAAGAACTATAAATGGAGATAAAATTTTTTCATCAATGAAAGAATTTATTGAGAAAAAAAACCCTGTCTTCTCAACCGATATAAATCTTAAACCTAATAGTCTTAAGATTAAAAAATATATAAAACCAAAAAAACATTTAGAATTAATTATAAGTACAATTATCACAGATAATGAATCTGTATCAGTTCAAAAAAAACTTAACCAATTAAATTGTAATATAAGTATTTCTAAACAGATACATTGGGAAATACAAATTGAAAAACAATCTGAAAGTATTTTAAGTGAAATTATAGAATCTGGAGAGTTATTTAATTCTAATAAAGAATTTCTAACTAAAGTTAATAATAAAGAAAAAAATTATAAATTTCTTATTAGAGAAAAAGATGATATTTATGCTAGGTTAAAATTTGAAAGTTTAAAAAATAGATTTGAAATCAATGAAATTTTATCACTCAAACATGGTGTTTTATGGACAATATCATCAAAATTAACTAACTTTGAAAGTGAAATTCAAAAAGTTTTAGATACAAATATTTTATTAAACCCACTTGGACAGGAATGTTATGAAATTACCAATTAATTATGAACATGAAATTAAATCATCTCTGAATAATACTATTACAGAGACTAAAATAAAGACAGGAAAAAAATTAACAGGAAAAGTTAGAGATCAATATGATATTGGTGAAAAAATTATTTTATTAACAACTGATAGACAAAGCGCATTTGATAGAGTTCTTGCATCTATCCCATTTAAGGGTCAAGTGTTAAATCAAACAAGTGCTTGGTGGTTTGAGAAAACAAAAGAAATTATTCCAAATCATGTTATTGATATTCCTGATCCAAATATTACTTTGGCAAAAAAATGTAAAGTTTTCCCAATAGAATTTGTTGTTAGAGGTTATATCACTGGAAGTACATCTACATCATTATGGACAGTTTATAAAAATGGTGACAGAGAATATTGTGGAAATTTTCTCGAAGAAGGAATGAAAAAAAATCAAAAACTCACAAACAATATGCTAACACCTACAACAAAAGAAAAAGATCATGACCGTCCTATTTCTCCTGAAGATATTGTAAAAGAGGGTTGGATGTCTCAAAAACATTGGGATTATTGTAGTAAAAAAGCATTAGAACTATTTTCTTTTGGACAGAAATTAGCAGATTCAAATGGATTGATTTTAGTTGATACAAAATACGAAATGGGAATTGATAATAATGGTGAAATTGTATTAATTGATGAAATTCATACTCCTGATTCAAGCAGATATTGGATTAAAGAGAGCTATCATGAAAGACTAAAAAATAATTTAGAACCTGAGAACATTGATAAAGAATTTTTAAGGTTATGGTTTGTTGATAATTGTGATCCATATAATGACGTGAATCTTCCGGATGCTCCTGATGATTTAATTATAGAATTATCAAAAAGATATATTTATTTATTTGAAACTATAACTGGAAAAAAATTTACTTTTCCAAACCATGAACCAATACAAAACAGACTAAATAATAATTTGAAAGGAATAATATGAAAGTTGTAATCATTATGGGTTCTAGCTCAGATGAAAATCACGCAAGTAAAATAACCAAACATTTAGATGAATTTAAAATACCTTGGTCTCAACATGTTGCATCTGCACATAAACAGCCACTTAAAGTATTAGAAATTTTAAATAATAATCAAAATGAAGAAAAATTAATTTATATTACAATTGCAGGAAGATCAAATGCACTATCTGGTTTTGTAGCTGCAAATTCCAATCATCCAACTTTAGGTTGTCCTCCATTTTCAGATAAAGCAGACATGTTAGTAAATATTCATTCAACTCTTCAAATGCCAAGCAATACTCCCGTAATGACTGTTATAGATCCTCAAAATTGTGCTCTAGCAGTAAAAAGAATTTTTGGTGAATAAGAATTTACTCAACTTATCCCCTTTAGATGGTAGATATGCCAATGATGTTATTGACCTGAATTCTTTTTTTTCAGAAATGTCTCTAATGCAATATCGTATTAAAATTGAGATTGAATATTTAATAGCACTAAGCAATGAAAAAAAAATTCAACACATTGAATCTCTCAATAAAAAAGAGATTAATGATTTAAGAAAAATTTATCTTCATTTTGATTTTTCTGAAGCAAAAAAAATCAAAAAAATTGAAAAAGAAACAAATCATGATGTGAAAGCTGTTGAATATTATTTACACACAAAGATAAAAAAAGAACTTCATGCTTGGATACATTTTGGACTTACTTCAGAAGATATAAACAATCTATGCTTTACATTAATGTGGAAAGATGCAATTGAAAGTCAATATATAAAAACTCTTGTAAAAGTTTGTGATGAACTAAAATTACTGTCAAAAAAATATAAAAATATTTCCATGCTTTCATTGACACATGGACAGCCAGCTAGCCCAACAACAGTTGGAAAAGAATTTGCAGTATTTAGTCATAGAATAACTAAATCTTTAAAGTCATTACGAAAACATGCTTTTGAGGCTAAATTTAGTGGTGCTACAGGAAACTGGTCAGCACATTCAGTTAGTTTTAAAGAAGTTAATTGGATCGAATTTTCCAAAAAATTTTTAATTTCGTTTGACCTACAACCTAATCTAATAACTACTCAAATTGAACCAAACGATTCTTTGGCTGAAAGTTTTCATCAAATAATTAGAATTAATACTATCCTTATTGATTTTTGTCAAGATATCTGGCTATATATTAGTAGAGGTGTTTTTAAACAAAAAAAAGTTTCTTCAGAAGTTGGATCTTCAACAATGCCACATAAAATAAACCCTATAAACTTTGAAAATGCTGAAGGAAATCTTGGTTTAGGAAGTACTATTTTAAACCATCTTTCTATGAAATTATCTATTTCTAGAATGCAAAGAGATTTATCAGGTTCAACTGTTATAAGAAATCATGGTGTTGGTTTAGCTCACTCCTACTTGGCATTAAAAAATATTTTAAAAGGTCTAAAAAGATTGTCTATCAATGAAAAAGTTCTCAAGTCAGAGCTTAATGAACATTGGGAAATATTAGCTGAACCAATTCAAACTATTTTAAGAAAATGTGGCAAAGAAAATGCCTATGAAGATTTAAAAAAAATTACCCGAGGTGAAAAAATAAACTCCCAATCAATTAAAAAATTTATAATGAGTCTTGATTTAAATGATCAAGATAAAGCTGTTTTATTAAATCTTTCTCCTCAAAATTATATTGGATTGGCTCCAATTTTAACAGAAAAATTATAATGTGTGGCATATCAGGTATATTTTCAAAAAATGCAGTTGCAGATACTATTTACGATAGTTTAATCCATTTACAACATAGAGGACAAGATGCGGCTGGAATAGCAACATGGAATAATAACAAAGTTTTCTTTAAAAAAGACTTAGGGCTTGTAAGTGAAATATTTAAATCAGAAGATTTAATAAAACTTAGTGGGAATATTGGAATTGGTCATGTACGATATCCAACTGCTGGATGTGACAATGTTCTAAATTCACAACCATTCATAATTTCTAATCCCGTAACTATGGCTCTCGCTCATAACGGTACGTTAATTAATAGTGAACAAATAAAAGAAAAGCTCTTAAAATCTCATTTTTGTCAATTTAATTCAAACTCTGATTCAGAAGTTTTATTAAATCTAATTTCTTTTGAATTGACAAAGTTAAAATTTAAAAAACTTTCTAAAAAACATCTATTTAAGGCCTTAAATAAAGTTTATAAAAAAGTTTCAGGCGGTTTTTCAGTAATTATGATTATTGCAGGAATTGGTATTGTTGCTTTCAGAGACAAAAATGGTATTAGACCTATTTCTATCGGAAAAAATAAAGATGGTTATATGATTGCATCTGAAAACAGTGCGTTAAATGCTTTGGGTTTTAATTTTTTAGATGATATTAATCCAGGTGAAGTAGTAATTATTAATGAAAATGGTCAACTATTTAGAAAACAGTTGATTGAGAACTATCACTATAATCCATGTTTATTTGAATATGTATATTTTTCAAGACCTGATTCAACATTAGATTCGATTTCAGTACATAAAACTAGACTTAGAATGGGAGATTATTTAGGTGAAAAAATTTTAAAAAAATATAAAAATTTAAAAATTGATGTTGTAGTACCTATTCCTGATACAAGTAGAACATCTGCAATGCAAGTTGCCTACAAAGTCGGAGCAAAATACAGAGAAGGTTTTATGAAAAACAGGTATATTGGAAGAACTTTCATAATGCCAGGTCAAACTGTAAGAAAAAAATCTGTCTCTCAAAAATTAAACCCTATAGAGTTAGAGTTTAAAAATAAAAATGTTTTGTTAGTTGATGACTCTATAGTTAGAGGAAATACATCAAAAAAAATTATTGAAATGGTAAAAAACTGTGGTGCAAAAAAAGTTTTTTTTGCTTCTGCTTCTCCTCCAATAAGATATCAAAATGTTTATGGTATTGATATGCCTGCAACAACAGAACTTATTGCCCATAATAGAAATGAGGAAGAAATTAAAAAACACATTAGAGCTGATGAATTAATCTATCAAGATTTAATAGATTTAAAAAAAGCAGCTCATTTAGGTAATCCAAAAATTAAAAATTTTGAGGATTCCGTGTTTTCTGGAAATTATTGTACAGGAGATATAACAAAAGAATTTTTAAAAACTCTTGAACAAAAAAGAGCGGATTCAAAAAGAAATAGTTCTTGATAATGGTTATGAATGTTCTAATTATTGGATCTGGTGCAAGAGAACATGCAATATGTAAATCGATAGAAAAATCTTCAATTAAAAATAAAATATTTTGTTATGCATCAAATTATAATCCAGGTATTGCTAAAATTTGTCATAATATTTCAATTGGAAACATCAATGATAAAAAAAATGTTTTGGAATATGCCTTAGAAAATAACATTGAAATTGCAATTATTGGACCTGAAAACCCTTTAGAAGTTGGGATAACTGATTTATTAGATTTAAATAATATATTAGTTGTTGGCCCTAAAAAAAATCTTGCTAAACTCGAAACGTCTAAAATATTTACTCGAAACCTCTTAATTAAATACAATATAAATGGTTGTCCCAAATATAAGGCTTTTAATAAAATTAATGGATTAGAAGAATATTTGAAAGAATTAGGAAATGAGTTTGTTGTCAAATATGACGGTTTAGCTGGTGGAAAAGGCGTTAAAGTTTCAGGTGAACATTTAAAATCACATGATGAAACATTAGAATATTGTAAAAATATAATTAATAAAAATGGGGAATTTATCATTGAAGAAAAACTCTATGGTGAAGAATTTTCTTTAATGAGTTTTAGTGATGGAAAAAAATTAAAACATATGCCTATTGTTCAAGATCACAAAAGAGCGTATGAAGGAGATCTTGGCCCAAATACTGGTGGTATGGGTAGTTACTCATGTGAAAATCACACACTCCCATTTCTTTCAGAAAGTGACGTAATTGAAGCCAAAAAGATAAATAATCAAATTTTAATTGCATTAAAAAATGAATTTAATGATTTCTACAAAGGAATTTTATATGGTGGATTTATCCTAACTAAAAATGGGATAAAAGTAATTGAATACAATGCAAGATTTGGGGATCCTGAAGTTATGAATGTATTACAAATCCTTAAATCTGATTTTCTTGAAATATGTTTAGCAATATGTAATCAAAACCTAGAAGATGTTGAAGTTGAATTTGAAAATCTAGCAACAGTATGTAAATATGCCGTTCCAAATGGGTATCCGGATAAACCTGTGAAAGGTGAAAAAATTGAAATATCGCAACTACAAGATAAAAAAAACTTGTATTTTGGTTCTTTAGATCAAATAAATGATGAATTAATAGAAGCTGGGAGTAGAACAGTTGCATATGTTGGTGTTGGTAAATCATTATCTGAAGCAGAAAAATTGGCAGAAAAATCAATTAGTAGTATTCAAGGTCCCTTATTTCACAGGAAAGATATTGGTACCCAAGAATTAATTTTGAAAAAAGTCAACAAAATAAAATCACTTAAATTATAATATGTCATTAAAAATAGGTGTTTTGGGGTCATCAAATGGAACAGATTTAGATGCAATTATAGATTCAATAGAAAAAAAATATTTGGATGCTGAAATAAAACTTATTATTTCTAATGTAAAAACTGCTTTGATTTTGGAAAAAGCAAAAAATAATAATATAAAATCACTCTATATTTCCCATAAAAAAAAATCTAGAGAAATATTTGACAATGAATTATCTGGGCATTTTAAAAACGAAAAAGTTGATTTAATTTTATTGATAGGTTTTATGAGAATTTTATCATCAAATTTTTGTAACGAATGGAATAATAAAATATTAAATGTTCATCCATCATTATTACCCAAATACTCAGGTCTAATGGATTTAAACATTCATAAAAAAGTAATTGAAAATAATGAATCTGAAACGGGTTGCACCATTCATTTCGTTACCAAGGATTTGGATAAAGGACCTATTTTGGTTCAAAAAAAATGTTTCGTTTCATTTGATGAAACTCCACTTTCATTGAAAAAGAAAGTTCAAAAATTAGAGGGAATATCATTTATCGAAGCTATTAAAATTTTTAAAAAGGAATTAATAACAAATGAAAATTAATAAAATATATATATTGAGCTCATTATTTCTAATTATTTCATGTGCTTCAAATACAAAGAACATATCAAGTGAAAGTGATTTTCAATTTGATGTTAAAATATTAGATCAAAATTTAAATGAACCTATGGAATTTGATATTTTTGATAATGATGAAATTATATTCATTGAAAGATCTGGATATATAAAATTGTATGATCCAAAAATTGAAAAAACAAAAATAATAACAAAATTTGATGTTGAAATGAGTAGTGATACTACAAATGACAAAACACCTCTTGAAGATGGTCTTTTAGGAATTGCCATTGATCCTAATTATAATATAAATAATTGGGTATATTTATTTTATTCTCCAAAAGGAAGTATTCCAAAGCAACATGTTTCAAGGTTTGTTTTTAAAAATCATCGTTTAGATAAGGATTCAGAGAAAATATTACTTGAAATTCCTCTTCAAAGAGATCAATGTTGTCATTCAGCAGGTTCTCTTGAGTTTGGTCCAAACGGAAATTTATTTATATCAGTTGGAGATAATACAAACCCATTTGATTCAGATGGTTTTTCTCCAAGTGATGAATCAAAAAACCGAACTCCTTGGGATGCTCAAAGATCTTCTTCTAATACAAATGATTTAACTGGAAAAATTTTAAGAATAAAACCAGAGGATGATGGAACTTATTCAATTCCAGATGGAAACTTGTTTAAAGTTGGTACACCCAATACAAAACCTGAAATTTATGTAATGGGTAATAGAAATCCGTTTCGAATTTCTATTGATAAAAAAACTAACTTTTTATATTGGGGAGAAGTAGGGCCCGATTCACATGAAGATTCAGAAGAAAGAGGACCAAAAGGTTATGATGAAATAAATCAAGCAAAAAAACCAGGTTATTTTGGATGGCCTTTATTTGTTGCTGATAATAAAGCATATAATGATTATTCATTTGAAAAAAAAATATCTGGTCCACGATTTAATTCTTTAGATGTAATTAATAACTCTGTAAATAATACAGGTTTAAAAAAACTTCCTAATGCCCAACCAGCTTTTATATGGTATCCATATTCTGAATCTGATGAATTTCCTTTAGTATTAAGCGGTCCAAGAAATGCTATGGCTGGTCCAGTTTTTTATTATGATGAAAAAACTTTTTCTGAGAAATCTATTCCTAAATATTATGATGAAAAATTATTTATTTATGAATTTGAAAGAGAATGGATATTTACTGTAACAATGGATGAATTAGGAAATTTTGTCAGTATGGAAAGATTTATGGAAAATCTTGATCTTAATCATCCTATAGATATGTTGATATCGAAAAAAGGTGAATTATATATTTTAGAATATGGTAGTACTTGGTATACACAAAATAAAGATGCTCAGATCATAAAAATTACAACTAAATGAAAATTGCAAATATAAATGAAAAACCTGTTCTAATTAAAAGAGCTCTGATTTCAGTATTTGATAAAACAGGGATCGTAGAAATTGCTAAAAAATTAGATTCACTTAATGTTGAAATTATATCAACTGGAGGAACTGCATCTACACTGAAAAAAGCTAATATAAATGTAATAAATGTAAGTGATTTTACTGGTTTTCCAGAAGTTATGGATGGTCGTGTCAAAACAATAAACCCCTTAATTGAGGGTGGTATTTTGGGATTGAGAGACAAACACCAAATTGAAGCTTCTAATGTCAATATTAAATGGATTGATTTAGTTATTTGTAACTTATATCCTTTTCAAAAAATAATAAATGAAGAAAATGTTTCAATATCAAAAGTATATGAAAATATCGATATTGGTGGACCAACTATGATTAGATCAGCTGCTAAAAACATAGGTTGGGTTTCGGTGTTAACTAATCATAAAGATTATGATGATTATATTTTAGAACTATCTGAAAAAAAATGTATTTCATTTGAAACAAGAAAAAAATTGTCAATTAAAGCTTTCAAAACATCTGCTAATTATGAATCAACTATTCATAATTATCTAAATGATGAAAAGTTTCCAGATAGTTTTACTTTAAATTTAAAAAAACACTCTGATCTAAGATATGGTGAAAATCCTCATCAATTAGCTGCTGCTTATAAGATAGATGGAAAAGAATCAATTAATATATTATCAAGTGAAATAATTCAAGGTAAAAAACTATCATACAATAATTTAATGGACTCAAATGCTAACCTTAATTGCCTATTTGAATTTAATCAACCATCATGCGTAATAATAAAACATGCTAATCCTTGTGGTGTTGCTATAGGGAAAAATATAAAAGATTCATTTTTAAAAGCATTTAATTGCGATAGTTTATCAGCATTTGGAGGAATAGTAGGTGTTAATGAAATTTGCGGTGAAGATCTTGCTAAAGAAATAAATAAAATTTTTTTTGAAGTTATTTTAGCTCCAGGTTATACTAATAAAGCAATAAAGATTTTATCTAAAAAGAAAAATTTAAGATTAATTAAGTTTAACAAAAAATATTCGCCAAATAATTCTTTAGAACTTAGAGATTTAAATGGTGGTGTATTAATTCAAGAATCCGATTCATTAAATGTCTCAAAAAAAAATCTTCAAGTTGTTACCAAAATAAAACCTAAAAAAAAACATATTGAAGATATGTTATTTGGTTGGAAAGTTCTTAAACATATTAAATCTAATGCAATCTTAATTGTGAGAAATTTTAAAACAATTGGTATAGGTGGAGGTCAAGTTAGCAGAATAGATTCTGTTGATATTGCAATTAATAAATCAAAAAAAGATTTAAATGAGTCAGTTTTATGTTCAGATGCTTTTTTTCCATTTCGTGATAGTATTGATAAAATAGCTAAAACTGGAATAAAAACAATTATTCAACCCGGTGGTTCTATAAAAGACAAAGAAGTTATTCAAGCATGTGATGAGCACAAAATAAGTATGGTTTTCACTGGAAATAGATGTTTTAAACACTAGGCTTTTTTATTAACAAATAAAATATTAATTTTTCTTCATGAGACACATAAATTTTTTATCAAATAGTTTTACAACATTTAAAGCTTATTCTATAACATATAGTATATTTCAAATCTTATCATTTGCATTATTAATTGGATTTTCTGCTCAAATAAAAATTCAACTTCCATTTACTCCGGTTCCTATAACACTCCAAACTTTTTTTGTTATTCTTTCTGGAGCATATTTGGGATTCAGTAAAGGAGTCTTTAGCAATATACTTTATATTTTTGCTGGTTTAAGTGGATTACCCATATTCGCTGGTTTTGGTTCAGGTATAATTCATTTATTTGGACCAACTGGGGGTTACATTTTTGGTTTTGTTTTTGCAGCTGGAATTGCAGGTTCTTTAAAAAATAAAGGTTGGACAAGAAACTTCAAAATGTCACTTTTACTAATGATATTATCAACTATTATAATTTATTTAATAGGAGTTTTATGGTTGGGGTTTTACGTAGGTTTTAATAATATAGTTAAAATTGGTGTTATTCCATTTTTACCCGGTGATATTTTAAAAATTATAATTCGTTCTTTTATATTATCAAATAGTAAAAAATTATTAAACCAAACTACTCTTCATTAATAGTAATTTCTCCTTTAGAGATTACTTCTTCATTAAATTGATTTAACACAACAAATTTATTTTTTTTAAACTGAATATTTAATTCATCGTTTGGATAAACTGGTTTTGAAAATCTTACTTTAATCTTTTTTATTATTTTTGGATTTTTATCTCCTAAAAAATAATTTGAAACAATTCCCATTGTACATAAACCTTGAAGAACAATTCCTTTAAGACCTGTTTTTTTAGCAATTTTATCATCTATATGGATTTGATTAAAATCTCCACTTGCACCTGCATAAAAAAAGGGTAAATATTCGCTAATTTTAATTTTCTTAGACATTATATTTTTCTACTAATACCCATCTTCCATTACATACTATTTGTTTTTTTTGATTTTTTGATTCTGAAATAACAACTAAAAAATCAATTTTATCACCATTTTTGTTTTCTTTTGAAAATCCATTTTTTAATTCCACTTTGGTAGAAATTATATCTCCAGATTTAACAACTTCTCCAAATTCAAAGGTTTGTTCAGCATGCATTACATTAGGTACATTCATTCCTAATTCCTTATCGTCAAAAACATATCGTAAAGCTTTAAAAGCATAAGTAGCTACAAAAGTTGGTGGTGCAATTAAAAGTTTGCGTTTCGTCTTTTTTATAGAATATGGGTTTTTTAACAATGTTGCCTTAGCATATTCTATTATTTTTTCTGACCCTACCTCATAAATGAAAATAGGATATTTTTTTCCTACAACTGACAAATCCATAAAAATTTATATATATTATACTGTTTAATTTAACAACTAAAATTAATTGATTTAATTTTTTGTTAGATTAATTATCATACTTAAATTTTTAATTAATCTTAAAGGGAGAAAACAGTGAAAACAGTTTATTTTTTTGGCGATTCAAATTCAGATGGTAAAGCTGATATGAAAAACTTATTAGGTGGAAAAGGGGCTAATCTTGCTGAAATGACCAATATAGGTATTCCTGTACCTCCAGGATTTACAATAACTACTGAAGTTTGTACTTATTATTATGATAATAATTCACAATTTCCAAAAGAATTAGAAAAACAAGTTCTTGAAGCAATAAATAAGACTGAAAAAATAATGGGTAAAAAATTTGGTGATTCCTCTAACCCATTACTAATGTCAGTTAGGTCTGGAGCAAGAATTTCAATGCCAGGAATGATGGAAACTGTTTTAAACATTGGTTTAACTTCAAAAACAATTCCTGGTTTGATTGAAAAAACTGGTAACCCAACTTTTGTTTATGATGCTTATCGCAGATTAATTATGATGTATTCAGATGTAGTAATGGAAAAATCTGCTGGAAAAGAACCTAAAGATGGTATTTCTATTAGAGAACGACTTGAAGAATTAATTGAAAAACGTAAAGAAGAAAAAGGTGTGAGTGAAGACACTGACTTAGATGCAAATGATTGGAAGGAACTTTCAAATAAATTTAAATCAACTGTCAAAAATGTTCTAGGAAATGAATTTCCAGATGATCCACACGAACAATTATGGGGTGGAATTAAAGCAGTTTTTCAGTCTTGGATGGGTAAAAGAGCAATAGCATATCGAAGAATTGAAGATATTCCTGAAGAATGGGGAACTGCTGTAAATGTTCAATCAATGGTTTTTGGAAATATGGGTCAAGAATGCGCAACAGGNGTTGGCTTTACAAGAAACCCTGCNACGGGTGAAAACTATTTTTATGGTGAATGGTTAAGAAATGCTCAAGGAGAGGATGTTGTTGCAGGTATAAGAACACCTAATCCAATCAATAAATGGGGGAAAACTGATAAAAATAAAGAGCTTGAAACATTAGATGAAGCAATGCCATCTATTTATGATGAATTGGAAGCAATTAGATCAAAACTAGAATTACATTATAAAGATATGCAAGATATTGAATTCACGATAGAAAATAATCGTTTATGGATGTTACAAACTAGATCAGGTAAAAGAAATGGTGTTGCTGCTGTAAAAGTTGCAACAGATATGCTTTCTGAAAATTTAATAACTAAAGAAATAGCAATAAATAGAGTGAAGCCATCTCAACTTGATGAATTATTACATCCCATGGTTGATCCAATAGCCGAACAAAAAGGAGTTAAACTTGCAGAAGGTCTTCCTGCAGGACCAGGAGGTGCTACAGGTCAAATTGTTTTCACATCTGAAGATGCTGAGGTATGGGCAAAAGAAGGTAAAAAAGTAATTCTTGTGAGAAATGAAACTTCCCCGGAAGATGTTCATGGAATGCATGCATCTGAAGCTATCTTAACTGCAAAAGGTGGAATGACAAGTCATGCAGCATTAGTAGCTCGTGGTTGGGGGAAATGTTGTATTGTGGGATGTAGTTCATTAAATATAGATTCGATTAACAAAAAAATTGAAGTTGATGGACATACTTTATCTGAAGGTGATGTTATAACTTTAAACGGAACAAAAGGAAATGTTTATCTAGGAGAAATTTTATTATCTCAAATTGATCCAGGAAAAAATGAATCTTTCAATATTTTAATGAAACTAGCTAATGAATTTAAAACTTTGGGGATTAGAACTAATGCTGAAAGACCTGAAGATGCATCTCAGGCTAAAAGTTTTGGTGCTGAAGGAATTGGGTTATGTAGAACCGAACATATGTTTTTTGACCCTGAAAGAATTTTAGCTATAAGAGAAATGATTATTGCTGATAATACTAATGATCGCCGTGAAGCTATAATGAAACTACTTCCTTATCAAAAAGAAGACTTTTATCAAATTTTAAAAGCAATGGAAGGATACCCTGTAACAATAAGATTGTTAGACCCTCCTTTGCATGAGTTTGTTACTCTTGATGAAAACCAAATAAATGAACTAGCTAATCAATTGCAAATTGATAAAGAAAAATTATCAAAAAGAATCGATGCATTACATGAATTAAATCCTATGTTAGGTCATAGAGGTTGTAGGCTTGGAATTGCTTATCCTGAAATAACAGAAATGCAAGCTAGGGCAATTTTTGAAGCAACAGCACAACTTACAAAAGAAAATATTAAAGTGTTCCCTGAAGTAATGATTCCTCTTGTTGGTACATATACTGAATTTGAACACCAAGAAAAAATTGTAAGGGAAGAAGCCAATAAAGTTAAATCAAATACAATGATTGATTTTAATTATTTAGTTGGTACTATGATTGAAGTTCCAAGAGCGTGTTTAACTGCAAATGAAATAGCAAAAAAAGCTGAATTTTTCTCATTTGGAACGAATGATCTTACTCAAACTACATATGGATTTTCTAGAGATGATATTGGAGGATTTTTACCTACATATTTAGAATCAGGTATATTGCCACAAGATCCATTTCAATCGCTTGATCAATCTGGAGTTGGTCAATTAGTTGAAATAGGAGTAAAAAAAGGTAGAGAAGTCAATGAAAATATTAAAATTGGAATTTGTGGTGAACATGGTGGTGATCCTGAATCAATTTATTTCTGTCATAACACTGGACTAAATTATGTAAGTTGTTCTCCATTTAGAATTCCAATTGCAATACTAGCAGCAGCTCAAGCTAATTTGAAATAAAATATGGAATATTTAAAATAAGAAAAAAAATATTAAAGTTTATTATTCAACCATATCAGAAGAACCTAAAATATCTTCAAGTGTAAATTTACCTTCTTTTTCCATTTGTCGAGCTGCTTCAACAATCGCTTTTTTAGCTTGATCTACATCTCTTTTAGGTACTGCATTTTCAACTGGTTCATACATGGCTTGTTTTTTCTGAGGTAAATTATTAATCACTTTATCAACATCTTGTTGATTTCTACCTTTTAAAGCTAATGCAATTGTATCCAACTCTATAGAATTCATTATATCTCTTAATAAATTATCGGGGAAATTATTAATTACATCCTCAAAAGTTAAATGATATTTTTTTATTTCTTCAGCAAGTTCGGGGTTTTCTTGCGATATTGATTCTAAAAATTTTTCTTCTTCAAAAGGGGTCATCTTACCAAGTATATCAGCAACACTTTTCCCACCACCTCTAGCAAAATCAACACCCTTAGGAAGGTATTGTGATTTGATTTTCAATTGTGATGCTACATTTACAATTCCTTCTAAAGGAATATTATCTAAAGAACCAAGGTGCATTAAAACATTTCCTTTAGTTTCAGGAGATAATCTATCAAGAACTTTTATTTGTTGCTCTGATTTTACTTGAGCTAATGCAATAGCAATAATTCTGGGTTCTTCTACCTCCAGCAAAGCAATTAATTGTTCATCTGCTAAATCATGAATGAAATCAAATGGTTTTTTAGATTCAGTTTCTCCTTCATTTTTTAATTTTTGGGACATAACTGCTAAATAAAACTCATCAAGTATTTGTTTCTTTAAAGAAACAGATACGGTATCCATTTCTCTTGATCTAGCTCTGATTCTTCTAATATCAGATTCATTCAATGTTTTTAGCAATCTCACTGCAACAGACTCTCCAATTACAGAAAATAAAACTGCCACTTTATCTATTCCTGATAATTTATAATATTCGGTAATCATAATTTTTATTTCTTTTTCTTACTCTTCTTGTTATTATCTTGTGATTCTTCATCTGATGCTGAAGGTTCAGGATTTGATTCAACAGGAGCAGGAGGAGCTTCTTGTTGCAACCAATCTTTAACAACATTAGTCGCAACTTCTGGTTCACCAACGCTCATTGACACTAAAGAGTCCTTAGTTTTAGTCATTTCAGATTGAATTACACTCGGATCTTCTTCAAAGGCTACATTTTTAGTAACTTGCGGTTTAGATATTGATGCTTGAACTGGTTCCATATCGTCTGTAGAATTATTCTTTACTTTTTTTTTTTGTTGTGATTGCTGAGGTGGAGGCATCATCCATGGTGGAGGCATAACATAACTTGGCTTGGAGGACCTTCCATTAAATAAAATAACGGCAGCCAAAGCGAGCACAGCTAGTAATGAGATAGCACTCATTAAATAAATAGGAAGATTATTCATTCCACCTGACATGTTTTCAAGTTCACCTTGGGTTTGTTCCAACATTGCTAATTTTTCAGCTATAATTGAATCTAACTCTTCTCTTTCTTCTTCTTTGGTTGAAACAGTTTCATTGAATTCATCTTCTTGTTCTTCAGATAATTGTGAACCAGATAAGACATCTTTAAGTTGAGAAATTTCTTGTGTCAATTGATTCATTCTAATCGAATCTCTTTCAATTAAACTTTTTCTTTCATTTTGAAATTCTCTAGCAATTCTTTCATTTTCAATTCGATCTAACTCAGATCTCCAAATTGCTCTTTCTTCTTCTCTTCTTCTAGTTTCTTCATTTTTCCATCCCTCTAATTCTGACTTCCAATCTTCAGCAACTTGAGCTTCAGCATCTGATTGTCTTTCTTCAAGCTCATCTATTTTTTTTGCTATTGATCTCAAAATTATAGATTCTGCAGTTCTTTCATCTTTNCTTTGTCTAAAAGAAGCNGTCATAACAGATAAAACGTCTCCTCTAGATCTATCAAAATGAGAAGCNACCATTATTATTTGTCTAACATTTTCTATTAACTCAGGNGCTGAACCNTCTGGTAAAATACAACTAATATCAACNTTTTCTATTATTGGCATAGAAGCTTTAGTATCAGTATANGATTGACTTAAAATTTGAGANCCTTGNGTTCTNNTTGGATTTATATCTTCAATNATTTCNTTATCTTCTNNTATTTCNGGCTCATCAATTGNNTNATCNCCACCAATTATCTGAAAATCAAACCCTGGAATTGGTATTCCNGTCATTGTTGAAGTTGTTTGATTCTCATTGGATGTTAATGGTACTGATTCTGATGCATCTTCTCTTCCNGATAAAACTGCATTCTTAGTCTTTTCNTCAGTAGANGGTCTAAATGTTACTTCTTCAGTAACAGTTGGAGTAAATTTNAAGTCAACACTTATATCTAATACATATCTNTGATCATCCATTATTTTTTGTAATGCTGATTCAATTCTTGATCTCATGTTATTTTCTAACATTATTTTTTGAGCTAGATATGTTGACTCTTGAGCAGATAAATTAATCATTAAGGCAAAAACCATTATCTGTTTTACTATAATCCGCATCTTAACCATAACATTTTCCTTTTTTTTTGTGGAAATTATTAATTATTTAAACTTTCTTTATAAGAGTCATCAATTTCATTATTAACTCCAGAGGCTAAAAAAGTAATTTCAACTCTTCTATTTCTTGACTTTAATTCATTATTTAAATTTAATTCTGCGATTAATTGGTTATCAATTACTCTATCAGTTGGTCTATCTCTTGGAATATACTCAGCATAACCTACTGCTTGCAAGCGGATTGGATTAACATTCATATTAATCAATTGTCTAACTACAGCTGATGCTCTGGCAGATGATAATTCCCAATTTGAAGGATATTTTGATTGAAATGATTTTGGAAGTGGATCATTATCAGTATGACCCTCAACAGCAACGTCGAAATACGAATTTTCAATTGTTGGAACAATTTTATCCAACACCTCAACAATTTCTTGTTTTAAACTAGCTGAGCCTGATTGAAAACTAATATCTGATGAAATACCAATTGTTACTCCTTTTGGTCCAGTTGTTACTTCAACAGGTTTTTCACCAGTTTCTGGGTTTGTTCCCATTTCTTCTACCATCTTATCTGCTGCTTTTTTAACATCTGCAAGCGACATTGCTTGATTCTCTATATCTTTCTTTGATCCGACCGATTTTCCCATACCGTCCGCAAGTTGTTGCAATTTAACTGGGTCAACAGTTGAAATAGCTGCAAGTAAAACAAAAAAAGCAAATAAAAGCGTCATCATATCTGCAAAAGTACCAAACCAACCTGGTAAGCCTTCATCAACTTTTTTTTCACCAGTTGAAATAAATTTTTTTCTTTCTTGAGGAGTTACTGCCATTTAATCCTCTTTTTTCCATTCTTTAGGAGGAATATACGAATTAAGTTTTTCTCTAACAATTAGAGGATGTTTTCTTTGATGAATTAACCTAGCTGCTTCAAGTTGAAGATTTTGAGCTGTACTTGAAAATATAATTCTAGTCTTAATTTTATCAGACATTGGAAGAAATAATAAATTTGCAAAAATAGCTCCGTATAATGTTGTAATTAATGCCGCTGACATACCGGAACCCAATGCATCAGTTCCACCTCCAGAACCAAACCCAGCTAACATAACAACCAAACCCAATAGAGTACCAACCATACCCCAAGCTGGTGCCATAGTACCCATAGATTTAAATAAACCAGCTTGTGTATTTTCTCTAATTTCTCTATTATCAATTCTTGTATTTAAGATTTCTGTTAATTCTTCAAGGGAATATCCATCAACAACCATTTGAACACCATCGCGAAAGAAAAAACTATCAATGCTTTCAACTTGTTTTTCTAATTCGGCTGTACCTTTTCTAGCAACTTCTGCTACTTCTACAGCTTCATCAACTAAATTACCTAATGAATCTTTACCACCTTTAAAAACAGCTAATATAGCAGGAATTAATTGGAGAACATCTTTTAATGGAAAAGCAACTGAAACAGAAGCAATTAGTCCTCCAAAAACAATGAAAAAACTTGGAACACTTATAAACATACCAAAGTTAGAACCTGGAAGGAGAAAAATACTCCCAATAATAGCTACTAAACCAAGTATTATTCCTGCGATTGTTGCAATATCCATTAATTTATTTCTCCCTTCTAGAAAAGCTGGTTGTTTTTAATCTGTTCTCATGAAGTGCTTTTAATATATTTCTAACATCATCGTATTCTGGATCCATTTGAAGGGCTAAATTCCAATTGATAGTTGCTCTTTGGGGATCTCCAAGCTGATAATATATTGAACCTCTTCTAGCATAGGCTAACGCTAAATTTGGATTAAGGTCAAGAGCAGTTTCTACTTCTTGTAAAGCCTCTCTATAGTCTCCAGAATGAAAATACCTTAATGATCTTGATAAATGTCGCATTGCCATATTAATATTTTTCTGAGAAATATTTTTATCCAAGTTTAATGAATAAACAGAATCAGATAATGAAACCGATTTTTGTTTAAGCAAAGAAACTTGCGTTGATAAATTTTTAACTTGGTGCCTTGATAACTTTAATGAATCTCTTAAAGAACTAACAGCACCATCTGCAGCAATAAGAGTTGAATCCATAAATGAATTATTTTTACCAATTAATCTATCTGGTAATGGTGANGGTGCNCCAGGTATNCCAGGGAGTGAAGGAGCTGTTTTAGGTATAGCCATNGTAAAATTAAATACTATTCCTGGGTGTTTTTCTGAATATTTATTTGAAAATTCAGGTAAATTTTCTATGTGGGTGAATCCTAAGCCCAGGCGGTAATCCGAGGTAAGGGGGATGCGGAGTCCCACATTGATGCCTGTTCCATCAAATTCACCCACAAAATCTAATCCTCCCCATTTAGGCATTAAAGGAGTATTTAAATAAACTCCNGCAAATACTCCGGCATTAAACCCCTGAGATAAAGAAGTATCTGTGCTTGAAGTACTATTTGCAATTGACTCAGGGTTTATTGAAAAACCACCTGTTCCAAAACCCATAAAAGTCCTTGCAGTATATTCGCCAAAATCTTTTACGCTTCCAACAGCAGCAAAAAAAGATAATTGTTTTGGATCTAATCTCAAACCTTCATTTGCATCATTTTCAAATATAATATCATGCAATCCAATAGATACTGACATATCTTGTCTAACAAACACCTTATATTGAGTATGAAAACCAAATTCAACTGGAGGGATATAAGTTGAACTTAAGATTTTTTCAACTGCAGACGTATCTGCACCTTGTCCCGATGAAAAACCAAATGTAAATCTATCAGAAAAATCAATATTAAAAAAAACACCTTTTGTAGTATTGAAAGGTGCAAAATTGTGTACTTCTGTTGTAAAACCAGAAGTAAATAGATATGGTGATCTAGCAATAAAAGTTGTTGGTATTTTCATCATATAACCTGGGTGTGTAAATGACACTCTAGTTATAGGTAAAACTAAATTGTTGAAGCAAATGAAAAAAAATATGACTTTAATTAAATTTTTTAAAAACATAATCTATTAATATTTTTTTGAAAGCTCTATTTTAGCTAACCTTAAGTATTCACTTTTAGGAAAAAAATCAACAATCTCAGTATAAGCTTCTCTGGCATAAGAAAACTTTCCTAGATTTTTAAAGATGATACCTTTTAAAATGATACCATCATCTTGCTTATCAGATTCTTTTAGTATTACAAGTTTATTTAAAATTTTCAAAGCATCTTCATATTTTTTTAAATTATAAAAACTTTCAGCTAGCCAATATAAAACATTTCCTTTTGTAATAACTGAATAATTATCAATATTTAACTGGTTAAAATTTTCAATTGCTAAATGATAATCACCTTTTTGATAAGCTATAACACCATTTACATATAAGTTTTTAAATATTTTTTTGCTATCATTTTCAATTGAATGTTTTCCAGGAATTTGAATCAATGAAATTTTATAATCTTCTAAATTTGAAATTACATTATCACTGATATAATATTTTTGATAGTCATTATCATTAAGAGTGTTAAATTTATTTTTTGAACCTAAATATTCAGAAATTATTTTTTTTAATTCATTGTTCTGTATTTCTAATTCATTCAATTTTTTATCCAATGATTTTTCTACTCTATTAAGCCTCGCTGAAATTTTTTTGTAATTATTTCGTTCTTCAACCATTAAATCTTTGCTAAAATTTGTTGGAATATTATCAATTTTTTGTTGAATGTCTTCTAACATCGATGCTATTTCTTTAGTAGATGCCATAAAAACTGATCCACTAGATTTTTTATCTAAAAAGAATGACACTTTTGAAGGTGGAGCTTTAACAAGATGATCTACTTTTTCTTTTCCTGTAGAGGGTTCAATTACAACTCCTAAATCCAAAAAAAATGCATCTTTTTTATTAGATTCCTGAGAATATGTATTAAATGAAGATATAAAAAAAAGAAAAAAGAAAAGATTAAAATTGAATTTCATTACTCGTATTCTTCCCAATCAATAGTGTAAGAATAACCTAAAAATGAACCAATATCTGATGGTACAATCAATTCAAATTCTCCACTGGCACCTGGAAGTAATGAAGAATCAGTTGTTATTCCTGAGTCAAAAGTATAATACGAACCACCAACAAAACTCGTTAATGTTCTTGTTTCTCCACTCCAATTTTTTCTAAGAACAAAATTTACTTTTACAAAATCTGCTCTTTGTCCACCTACATTTTTAACTTGACCTGTAAAAGTAACATTATTCGACTTGTCTTTTTTTTCAGCAATATTACCGACCAGTACTATATTTGCAGCTCTTTCTCTACTTGAGACTCGGTTTGAAGAACTATCAGATACATATCTTGGTTCTGCAAGTTTAGGCATTGGAGGAGGTGAATATGATTCTCTAATCTGTTCAGGTACATATTCTTGGTCTTCTTGAGCCATAACATTCTCAATAATTCGAACAACATTTGATCTATCAATTACAAGAAAGCCAACAAGAGTCTCTACTTTCAATGTTTCTTCATCTTGATAAACAATTTTACCAAAAACTGTACTTCCATTATTTAAAATGATTTCTTTTTGATAAATAGATAAAGGATTAACCCACATTTCACTTCTGGCTTGTAAATCTCTTAATTGGCTAGACAAATTATCTATCTCTGCACCCATTTTCTTTAATTCAAAACTAATTTCAGTTAAAACATATTGATCCTGAGGTACTCTATCTACACTTTCAGTATTTGGTTGCTGAGAATCACTTTTTTGGCCTTGATTATCATTAGATTGAGATGTTGTTTCTGGACCAATGGTTAACTCAATTCCTTCTAAGTCTGATGCTTCAATATCAATATTTAAATTAGCTGTTTCGGTGTCTTTGTTAGCTCTTAATAAATATTTACCAGCTTTAATTTTTTTAAATTGAAAAGAACCTTTTTTATTAGTTTTTTCATTAGCTATCTCTTCATTAGAATCATTAAATAAAATAACAATCGCATTAGATATATTTTCACCTGTTATATCTAATACGTTACCAGAAATTTTAAAATTCTTAGCAAACGTAGAGTTTACTAAAATGAACATAACTACGAACATCAACGTATTTTTAGTTAATCGTTTCAATACTACCTCAGATTTTTTTGTATAGTCTACCTCGGATTTGGTATGACATATATAACCCAATTGTAACTTTTTTAAGGTATATATGTCAAGAAAAATTAGATTTTTTTTTTTAAAGAAAAATTAGACTAAAAATTATTTTTTATTTACTGTCATTGTTAGCAATAAATTTTATAGAACAATTAATTATTTTTTAAAAACTCAACAAGGTCAATTAATTCATTTGCATCTATCTTTAATTGAGAAGCTGATAACATTAAACTGTGTTTTAATCTATTTATTTTCTTAATTTTTTCTTCAGGTATTATTTGAGTAAAATCACCTGTAGAAGTAATAATATATGGATTTGACATTTTAATACCTTTTCCATGAATTTTTCTTCCATCGTTTAAAATTATTTCATAAGCCTCGTAACCGTGTGCAATTGTTTCGTTTGGCAAAATGATTGCTCTATAAATTGATTCCTTACTTTGGTTTTTAGCCCAACCATTTAGATTCGGTCCTAAATCTGAACCATTATTTTGAATTTTATGACAAGCAATACATTTTTGAGCGACAATTTTTCCTTTGTCATAATCTCCCTCAACTTTGGATAAATTATTTATTGAAGGATATTCATTTGGAAAGTTTTCTGAATTCTCACTAATCATTTCAAATAATTCAATTTTTTTTGGATTGTAAATTTCTTTCTCCGCCAATTCTTTAAGAAGATTATATTCTTTCCACTCTGAAAAAGCTCTGTTTAATATCCACCAATTAGCTTCTTTAGATAATAGAAAATTTTCTCTTATAGATAAATCTATCATAACTTTTGCAGCTTTATAATCCATTGTAAATGCTATAGCATCTAATGATTGTCTTCTTTCATTAAATTTTAATGATTCTGATAATACTCTTTCTAGATGAAAATCAATAGATGAAGGGGGATGCAATCGCCAAGCAATATCAGAAAATTTATCTGACCAAAGTAAAGGGTTTGAATCTCCTATTTTTTGCAGAAGATTCATAAATAACTCCTCTTCAACACCAAACGAACCAATTCCTAACGCTTCAAGATAAGTTTTATCATTTCCATTGTATTGTTCTGCAATTGAAATCAATATAGGTAATTTCTTAATTGGATTTATATCCCTTAAAGAAGTTGCTACTTCTCTTCTAATTGCAGGAGAAACATCCTTAGACATTCTTTTTGCTATTTTTATTAAATCAATATTATTATCTCTAAGTGCTCTATATGCAACCAATCTCAATTCTTCATCCTTTGAATCAAGTAGAGTAACAACTTTATCTTCTCCTTCATTTCCTAAATCAACTAATAACCAAACAGCTCTAGCTGCTAGATATTTGTTTTTGTTTTTAAGAAGTTTATTTAACTCTTTAATTGATTTTTTATGATTTTTCTTAATTAATTCATGACCGATATTTCTTACATTCACAGCTGGACTTTTTAATGCGGAAATTGCACCTTTAAGAGAATTTAATTCGAAATTGTCAATTTTTGGTGTAAACCCTTTTGGTGCTATTCTATAAATAGTACCTGATTTACTTTCATCTAAATCTTGATGACCACCAACTCTACCATCAAACCAATCAGAAACATAAATAGCACCATCTGGTCCTACTGCAACATCAGATGGTCTAAATAAAGTTTTTATTTCTTCATTATTTACACTTTTTGAACCTCCTAAAAAATCAGTTCCTGCAAATTCATTTTCTTCATTGGAACTAATAAAATTAAATCTTTCCAAAGTAAAAGTTGATCCTGATAATTTTGGAAAATAACCAAACACAACATTTTTTCCTGCCTCACAAGCTAAAAACATACCTTCCCATTTTTTTCCAAGAGATCCATTTTCATAAAAGACATTACCTGTCGGAGAACCACCACCATAGACATCTCCTGATGGCATTATACCTGGATCATCTTGTCTCCATTCAGCTTCAGGAATTGTTTGATATGGTCTTTTGTCAGCTTGCCATGTTTTTTTTCCATTAGCTGAAGCAAAACCTGCATTTCCATATTCTAAAACGTGAGTTACTCTTGAAGCAGGAGGGTCATCATTATCACTATGAAAAACATCACCAAATGATGTAATTGATTGTTCATAGCTGTTACGAAAATTATGTCCTATAATTTCTACATTTGAACCATCATCATTCATTTTAGCAGCAAATCCACCAACATATATGTGACCATCATCACTTTTTTTGCCAGCTATATCTAATGGGTTTATTGGAAATTCAAATGGGCCTATAGGTTTAGGATTATAAGGGCTCCCAATTCGAAAAGTTTTTCCAGATTTATCTGTAAACATCGCTCCACAATTTCCTGAATTGAAATACCATTTTCCACTAGGACCAACAGTAACCGAATGAAGACTATGATCATGGTTAATTCCACTAAAACCACTCAAAAGAATCTCTTTATCATCAATATTTTCTTCGAACTTTAAATTTCTATCTACATCTGTATAAACAATTAAATGTGGAGGTTGTGAAACTACAACTTTATTATCAATAACTGCTATTCCTAATGGAGCTACTAAAGATGAATCTTGTAAAAAGACATAACTTGTATCAGCCAAACCATCAAAGTTTAAATCTTCTAAAACAACAATTCTATCGCCCTTTTTTTGTCTATTCCAATTGAAACGATATCTCACTCCCTCCGCAACCCAAATTCTACCAAATCTATCTATATCAATATTAGTTGGATTATAAAATAATGGGGATTTTGCCCAAATTGTTACTTCTAAACCTTCTGGAACTTTTATTAAGTCTACAGGAACACTAGTTGAGTGTTGTTGAGTTATATCTAACTTTTCAGAAAAAATTGGTTTTATAAATAAAATGATTGATATGAGAAAAATTATTTTTTTCATGATTGAAACCCCCAACAAATATTAATCAATTGATAAACTAACTATAATAAATTTTATAGTATAATATATAGAATGATAGAAATAAAGGCACTAATTAATGCATATGGTAATTGTGTTCTCACGTGATCAATATGATTAGAACCTGCAGCCATAGAAGAAATTATTGTAGTATCAGAAATAGGTGAACAATGGTCACCAAAGATTCCGCCTCCCAAAACTGACGATAAAAAAATTACTTGAGAATCTGGAAAATTTTGTGAAATAGTTATTGATATTGGAACCATTATAGCAAATGTTCCCCACGATGAACCTGTGGAAAATGCAATTAAACATGATGTTAAAAATAGACTGATTATGATTATTTTTTCATTTAAAAAAGGTGGTATTAATGTTGAAATATATATTCCTGTACCCAATTGATTAATTACTTCTCCCATTGAAAAAGCTAATAGTAATAATGTTACCACAGGAAACATTTTAGCCATACCCTTAAAAATCAAATCAAAAAAAACTCCAGAATGAAATAATTCTCTATTTATACAACCAATCAATATCAAAGTACCAATAACTGACCACAATACAGAAGTTGAACCATCAGCATTTGAAAGAATTTTCCAAAGTTCCGAATTAATACCATCAGGAGAATTTCCTATACCTGTAAAAAACATGCTTAAAATCATTAAAAAAATCATTGAAAAAATTGGTAAAATAAATTTTATTATCTTCGAATTTTTTATAATTATGTCACCAGAATTATTAAAATTATCAATTACAATATTTGATTTTTTTTCATTTAATTTTCTTTTGTTTAAAAACTTATTCTGTGCAACTCTCATAGAACCAATATTCCAATTAAAATAAATTGAAATAAATAATATTAAAATTGTAACTATTGGATAAAAATTATATTTAATACTGCTGAACAAAAATAATACTGGATTTTCTATTCCTTGAACAACCAATAATCCAATAATAAATGCTCCCCATCCATTAAATGGAAATAAAATACATATTGGAGCAGATGTGGANTCACAGATATAGGCAAGTTTTTCTCGACAAATTTTATGCTTATCAANTAGCGGTTTTCCAACGGTTCCNGATATTAATGCAGTNATTGAACTTTCTATCGTAATAAAAANACCAATTAAAAAAGGAATTAATTGAGCTTGAAAACCATTTTGAACAATTTTTCTTTTTTCAATCCAATCAATAAAAGCTTTGATTCCTCCTGATGAATTCAAAAGGTTTAATATTGATCCAACACCTAAACTATATAAGATTATTTTAGTATTACTATTTGAACTAAAAACATCGACTATACCATTAATAGTAGCAGCCGATGCAAAAAAAGGATTCCAATTTTCTAATATTAACCACCCAAACCATATCCCTACAAATAAAGATAAATAAATCTGTTTTTTCCATATGGCAATTATTAATGCAAAAATTGGAGGTAATACAGAAAATATTTCATAGTGATTTAATTCCAAAATTATTACAATTCATCAATTGATGATTTTAATAAAATATTCGCTTTTTCACCTATATCATTCAAATCATTTAAACAAATAGATAACATTTTTACTGCATCAATTGCAGAAACTGTTACACTTTTATCTTTGTTTTCCCATAAAACAACATTGCATGGCATCATTACTCCAACTTCTGGTTCTTTAGAAACTGCTTGATGTGCTAATACTGGATTACATGTACCTAGAATAATAAATTTTTTAAAATCAACGCCTAATTTTTCTTTAAATGCTTTTTGAATATTAATTTCAGTCAATACACCAAATCCATTTTTTAATAAATTATTTCTTATTTTTGAATTTATGTATTCAAAATCTTTTTCAATTGTTTTTTGAAAATAATAGTTCATTTTTTTCTTTTCCTATTTTTTAGATTTTTAATTAAAGAAAANTTTTCCTTTTCAGTTAATGNAAAAATTTTATTTATGATATTTNTCTTTTGATCAACTGTCATATCNATTAATTCATATTTTTTTCTTANAATTAACTTTTGATTATTAATTTTATACCCAGCATAAAACCCTANNCTTGTCATTAAATTTACAGCAGTTGATTTTATAAANTTTTCTCCNCGATTTAAATCATTNGGTTTNNATTCAAATAAATTTAATGTNCCTAATTCCTCATTTTTTATCCACCAAATCAATACGTTTCCCATTAAATTTCCNATAAAGTTTCCNAAAACCAANCCAGNAGCAGANTTGTAAANTATATTCTTTTTGTGGGGTTTTATAATTTTTGAAGACAACCTATCTATAGAGCTTAAGTCTTTAATATTTAAAATATAATTTGAAAAAGAAGATTNCAGAATAATNTTATCTTNTTCAATCTTCATAAATTCAAAACCTTTAAGAGTGTCTGATGAGGTCANTATAAACTCTATATTTTCTGATTTTAAAACTATTCCAATATTTAATAATATGAAAAAAAATGATTTAATAAAAAAATTGTTCATGCGTATATGGATAAGGCTTGTTTAAGAACTGATACATCAATGGGAGTTTTACCATATACTTCTCCATCAAGGTTTAAACTCTCATCAAAATTTGGCCTAAGAGAAAATTCTTTTACTTGATAATATTTTAAAACTTCATGTTCAACATGNGATCCATCAAAAATTTTAGGGAANATATTNAAGAGTTTCAATGTTTGAGTTTCAGGAACTACTATTAAATCCAATAAACCATCATCTAGTTTTGCTTTTGGTGCAATTTTCATCCCTTTTCCAGTATGAATTGTATTACATGCAATTATAAATGAAAACTTCTGATTAAATTCTTTACCATTTAAAAAAAGCTTTGCTAATCTTTTTTTATTTGTAAAGACATGTAATAATGTAGTTATATTATATCTTTGTGGTCCTAACCATCGAAGTTTTTCAGCAGAAATATTTATATCTGTTACCAATCCCCAACCTATAATATTAATACTAAAAATTATTTTATCAACCATTTGTATTTTTGCTACATCAATAAATCTTATTTTTTCTTTTATTATATTGTTTACAGCTTGTTCTGGATTTAAAATCCCAATATCATGCATGAAAGAATTTCCTGTCCCTGCTGGAATTATACCTAATGGTAATTTTACATTGTCTTTTCTGGATAACATTCCATTAACCACCTGATGAATTGTTCCATCTCCACCTACTATACAAATACCAGAAACATCATATAAATCAATAGTNTTTGCAATTAATCTTTCATGACCAGNATATTCAGTTGTTATGATATTTAATTCNAAATTATTTTTTTTTAAAATTGGGGTNATTAAATCTANTATTTTATTACTTGGCTTAGGTCCAGAATTTGGATTAAAAATTATAATTAATTTTTTCAAAATATATNTATTCTAACTTATTTATTATTAAATAAAAAAAAATTTTTTGTTAAATGCAATTAATATTAATACAAGTTAAATTAATATTATGAAAAAACGATTAATTATCACAATTATCTTTTTACTTATTTCATCTTCTTATGGAAAAAAAGTAAATATCAAACTTGCTACTTTAGCAGGTAATGGATCTCCATGGGATTTAAGATTAAGGGAAATGGGTCAAAACTGGAAAGATGAATCTAACGGAGAAGTAAGATTAACAATTTATCCAGGCGGGGTTGCAGGAGATGAATCTTCTGTAATAAGAAAAATGCGAATAGGACAACTAAATGCAGCTTCCATTTCTACAGAAGGTTTATCAAAGATTGTTCCTGAATTTGCAGCTATTTCTCATATTCCACTGTTGTATAACTCAGATGAAGAAAAAGATTACGTTACAAAAAAAATGTCTCCCGATTTAATTTCAAAACTTGATGAAAAAGGTTTCAAATTTATTCATTGGGCTGAAATTGGTTGGGTTAGATATTTTGCAAAATCTCCCGTTTTAATACCAGATGATCTTAAAAAACATAAAATGTTTGTATGGGCAAATGAATCTCAAGACCTTGAAATGCATAGAAAACTTGGTTTTAATCCAGTTCCTCTTGCAGCAACAGATTTAACAGTAGCACTCCAAACTGGAATGGTAACAACTTTTAGTACAACTCCAATTGTCGCATTAGGAAATCAGTGGTTTGCCGCAGCAAAACATATGACAAACTATAAATGGGCTCCTCTAATGGGTGCAACAATCATTAAAAATGAAACATGGTCTGCTATTCCCATTAAAATACAAAATCTTATTTTAGCTGCATCTAAAAAAGCTGGAATTGATTTAACAAATGAAATAAGAAGACTTGATGATGAAATTATAGATGTTATGACTGATTATGGCTTAGTAAGTCATGATCTAAATCAAGATCAAATTGAAAAATGGGAAGAGTTTGTAGATTTAATTTATCCGTACATCAGAGGAAAAGTAGTACCAAGCGAATCTTTTGATAGGGCTATTAAATATCGCGATGAATTTAGATCATCAAAATAGTTATTTATAATTAGGATAATAAATTTCATTCTCAACATCTTCATAAGTAATTTTTTTATTAAAATTAGATGCAATTGAATAAGCAATATTTGTTGAAATTTTTCGTATTTCATTAATAGAAGGATATATTTTCCCATTTTTTAAATCGTCCTGAGAAGTCATTTTCGATAAAGTATGGGCTGCATTAAGAAATATTTCGTCTGAAATTATATCAATTTTTGATAACAAAACTCCTAATCCAATTCCAGAAAAAACATAAGCATTATTGGCTTGGGAGGTATGAAATTTTTTTTCACCATTAATAATAGATTTAAAGGGACTTCCACTACTAAATATTGCCTTTCCTTTTGTATTTAAAAAAACATCTCTCGCAGTACATTCTGAATTTGATGTTGGATTAGATAATGCAAAAATAATAGGTAAATCATTTGTTTTTAACATTTGTTGTAAAATTTTTGGAGTAAATGCATTAGTGACACCTGATGCTCCAATTAATATTGTGGGTTTAATTTTTTTAATGCAGTCAAACAAGTTTTTTTCAGTTTGTAAATCTTTCATATACAACTGTTTTTCTTTATTTAAATTTTTTCTATCATTAACAACTAATCCATTTGAATCAAATAGAAATATTTTTTTCCTTGCTTCTTTAATGCTATGTCCATCATGTAAAATTTGTTTGCAAATCAAATTTGCAATTCCTATTGAAGCAGACCCAGCTCCATAAAATAATATTCTTTGTTTTGAGATTGTTGTTTTTAATTTTCTCATTGCTGACAAAATTCCTGCTAAAACAACACACCCTGTTCCCTGAATATCATCGTTAAACATTCTATATTTGTTTTTATATTTTTGTAAAAAATTAGATGCGTTTTTATTTCCAAAATCTTCAAATTGAATAACTGCTTTTGGAAAAACTTCTTCAAAAGATGAAATTATTTCGTCGATGAAATTTTTATATTCAGATCCCTTAATTCTTTTATGCGGTAATCCTAAATACATTGGATCATCAATTAATTTTTGATTATCAGTACCAACATCAATGGCAACTGGTAAACATTTATTTGGATTAACGCCAGCACATATAGTATACAATACTAACTTTCCAACTGGAATACCCATCCCATTTGCTCCTAAATCTCCTAAACCTAAAATTCTCTCTCCATCAGTACAAACAATGATTTGAATATTTTTATTATTCCAATTTTTTAATAATGATTTTACTTTTCCTCTAAAATTATATGAAATATACAAACCTTTTGGTCGTCTATAAATGTGACCATAATGCTGACATGCCTCACCTACTGTTGGTGTATAAATTATTGGCATCATTTCTTCAATATTGTCAAGTATTAACCTATAATATAAGGTTTCATTTCTACTTTGCAATTCTGTAAGAAAAATATACTTTTCAAGATTGTCAGGTTTTTTCTTAAAATTTTCATATGCTCTATTTATTTGTTCTTTTAGATTGGATATTTTAGGAGGTAATAAACCATTTAAATTAAAATTTTTTCTTTCTTCTAATGTAAATGAAGTTCCTTTATTAAGGTTAGGATCATTAAGTAACTCAAAATTACTTTTCATTATTTTTTTATTTGTATTGTTTTTCATTAGTATTTACTTAATTGATTTATTATATATAAAAAATTTTGTTTTTTTTTTAAAAAAAATTTGTGAAATGATAGGGTTTACATAAATTACACGTATAAATTTAATTAAAAAATGTAATCCATGAATGAAAAACAAAAAAAAACTTTTAAATACCTTGTAACCATGAGATGGTATGTTGAAACCGATGAAGAATTAATATCTGGTGCTCTTGAAACTGATAACAAATTACTTGACTTAGTACAACATCGATCTAATGGTGAACCTTGTAATGATGAAAGTCCAACAAAAAATTTTCAGGGTTATGCTGTATTACCTCATCACGATTTTATGGGTGAAAAACCTATATATATGTCAAAAGATAAAATTAAAGGTTAAAGTTTAAATGACAACTGAAAAATCAGATAAAAATGGTCTTGGTGATATAATAGTTGCTCCACTAAATAAACTAGTTAATTGGGGAAGAGCTGCATCACCTTGGTATTTTCAATTTGGATTAGCTTGTTGTGCCATAGAAATGATGGCAACCGCTGCAGCTAGGCATGACTTAGAAAGAATAGGTATGTTTCCTAGATCTTCTCCACGTCAAGCTGATGTTATGATTGTTGCTGGAACAGTAACGATGAAAATGGCAACACGAGTTAAAAGACTTTATGAACAAATGGCTGATCCAAAATATGTTGTATCGATGGGTAGTTGTGCAACTAGTGGCGGACCATATTGGCAATATGGTTATCATGTCTTAAAAGGTGTAGATCTTGTTGTCCCTGTAGATGTATATGTTCCAGGATGTCCACCGAGACCAGAATCGCTTATTGAAGGATTGTTAAAACTTCAAGAACAAATTCTATTAGAAACTCCAATTCAAGATACTGTAACAAAAAATCTCAGACAACTTTTCAAAAAAACTAACAAAACAAAGAAAATTTCTGCTTAAAACCCCCTACCTCGCGGTAAAAAATTTTCCTGTTTAAATTAAATAGTTATAATGAATTCAAATGATATTAAACCTTTATTAAAGAACTATTTATTATCTAATCTTAAAAGCAGAAAAAATCTTTCAATTGGTATAGAAATTGAAAATATTTTATACGATTATAATCTAAAAAGAATAAATCCTGATTTCTCTTCAATTATATCAACTGAAGCATTACAAAAACAATTAATCGAAAATGACAATTTAAATATCTCGATAGAACCAGGAGGACAAATCGAATATGCTTCTTCTCCAAATTCAAACTTAAAAACACTTCATAATGAAATATTAATCTATAGAAAAAAATTAATACAAATTTGTAATGATGAAAAAATAATTATATCTGATTTTGGAGTTGACTCAATTTATAAACATAGTCAAGTTCCTATTACAAATCGAAAAAAATATCAACTAATGTATAAACTCTTTTCTAAGAAAGGTAGATTGAGTCATGAAATGATGCTTAACACCGCAAGCATTCAATTAAGTTTAGACTATTCATCTTTAGAAGAAGCAGAAACTTTAGCTTTTTTAAGTGATAATATACATCCCCTACTTAGTATTATATTTTCAAACTCTCCCTTTTGGCATTCAATTACAACTAATAAAAAAAATATTAGAGAATTAATTTGGTCAGAAACTGATTCTGATAGATGTAATTCTTTGTTAGAGCATGGAATAATTCATAAACAAAATTTAATTAATAATTATATTGATTTTCTATTAAGTGTACCTACTATTTTTCAAGAATCATATAATAATATATCAGACTTTAATGAATCATTGGAAAAATATTTAATTCAACAAAAAAATAANAATGAAATTAATAATAAAAAAATAAAATCCGTATTGCGTCAAATTTTTACTAACGTAAGATTTAAAGATATACTAGAAATAAGAGGAGCAGATACACCTCCATTTGGATACGAGTTAGCACCTGTATCATTTTTAAAAGGATTGTTTAGAAATGAAAAGTCTTTAGAAAAATTATTTGATTTATGTAATAATTGGAAAAAAAATGATAGATTAAATTTAATTGAGTTATCTAAAAATTTAAATTTAAATGAAGTTTGGAATGGTAAAAAAATTATTTCTTGGTGTGAAGATTTAATTTCAATTGCAATTGATGGATTAGATTCTGATGAACATATCTATTTAAATTCTTTTAGTAATGAATTTTTAAAAAATGGGCCATTCAGTTTATCAATCCAAAAATCATATAATAAAAATAATTTATCTATAAAAGAATTTATTAAAAAAAGATGGTTTGAAAAAAAGGAAATGTTTGAATAAAAATCAGTCTAATAAAGTTGCTTTAATATATTCTTGATTCATTTTTGCGATATTTTTGATTGAGATTTCCTTTGGACACTCTGACTCACAAGCACCAGTATTTGAGCAATGTCCAAAACCTTCAGCATCCATTTGATCAACCATATTAATTACTCGTTTTTGTCTTTCTGGATGACCTTGTGGTAATAGAGAAAGTTGAGCAATTTTCGCAGATACAAATAAACTCGCTGATGAGTTTTTACATGAAGCAACGCAAGCTCCACAACCAATACACGCTGCAGCATCAAAAGCTTCTTTTGCTGTTTCTTGTGAAATTGGTATTGCATTTCCATCTGGAGCACTTCCAGTATTTATAGAAATAAAACCACCTTCTTGNATTATTCTATCAAATGAAGATCTATCAACAACCAAATCTTTAATTATTTTAAATGGTTTTGCTCTCCATGGTTCTATNGTTATAGTATCTCCATCTTCAAAATTAAACATATGTAATTGACATGCAGTTGTTCCTTTTAAAGGTCCATGAGGCTTACCATTTATTGTCATTGAACATGTACCACAAATTCCTTCTCTACAATCATGTTCAAATGCAATAGGGTCTTTTTTGTTTTTAATTAAATCTTCATTCAAAACATCTAGCATTTCTAAAAAAGACATGTGAGAATTTATATTTTCTATATTATGTGATTCAAAATANCCTTTTGATTCAACATTTTCCTGTCTCCATATTTTTAAATATAATTTAATTAATTTCACTATTTATAACTTCTTTGTGATGGTTTAACAGATGTGAAATTTAATTTTTCTCGATTTATCTTAGGTTCATTATTTTTACCTTCATATTCCCAAGCAGAGACATAATCATATTTTTCATCATCTCTTAATGCTTCACCTTCTTTTGTTTGAAACTCATCTCTAAAGTGACCACCACAAGATTCATTTCTATCCAAAGCATCTCTCATCATTACTTCACCAAGCTCAATAAGATCTGCAACCCTTCCTGCTTTTTCAATTTCTAAATTAATAGTGTTTAATTTGCCTGGCACTGTAACATTTTTCCAAAAATCTTCTTTTAAATCTTTTATTAAGGAGATTGCTTTTTCTAAATCATTTTTGTTTCTCGACATTCCACAAAAATCCCACATTATTTTACCTAATTTTTTATGAAAACTTTCAACAGTTTGAGTTCCATTATTTGATATTAAATTATTAAGCTTATCTTTTACTTTTTCTTCAGTTAATTTGAACTGTGAATGATTTACTGAAAACTTTTCATTAGATATTTCACTAGATAAATAGGTTCCAATAGTGTAAGGTAAAATGAAGTATCCATCTGCCAAACCTTGCATTAAAGCTGATGCACCCAATCTATTAGCTCCATGATCAGAAAAATTACATTCTCCAATTGCAAACAAACCTGGCAAGGTTGTCATTAAATTATAATCTACCCATAGACCACCCATAGTATAATGAACTGCTGGATAGATTCTCATTGGTGTTACATAAGGGTTTTCACCTGTTATTTTACTATACATATCAAATAAATTACCATATCTGGCGCTAACAACATCTTTACCAAAATTATTTATTGCATCTCTAAAATCCAAATATACTGCCTGCTTTGTACTACCAACACCATAACCCTCATCGCATCTTTCTTTTGCAGCTCTAGATGCTATATCTCTTGGTACTAAATTTCCAAAAGCAGGATATTTTCTTTCTAAATAATAATCTCTTTCATCTTCGGGTATATTTTCAGGGTTTCTTTCATCATTTTTCTTTTTGGGAACCCATATTCTTCCATCATTTCTCAGTGACTCAGACATTAATGTTAACTTTGATTGATAATCACCAGAAACTGGTATACAAGTTGGATGAATCTGAGTAAAACATGGATTTGCAATCATCGCACCTTTTTTATATGCTTTCCATAATGCTGTAACATTACTTCCCATTGCATTTGTGGATAAATAATAAACATTTCCATAACCTCCTGTTGCTAAAACAACTGCATCGGCATAATGACTTTCTATATTACCATTTATCAAGTTTCTTGTAATTATTCCTTTAGCTTTTCCTTCAATAACCACAACATCTAACATTTCATGTTTTGTATTCATTTCTACATTTTTTTTTGCAATTTGTCTACTTAATGCACTATATGCACCTAAAAGCAATTGCTGACCAGTTTGTCCTCTTGCATAAAATGTTCGTGATACTTGAACACCTCCAAAAGATCTATTATCAAGGGTTCCACCATATTCTCTAGCAAAAGGAACTCCTTGTGCTACACATTGATCAATTATATTTCCACTAACCTCTGCTAACCTATAAACGTTTGCTTCCCTTGATCTATAATCTCCACCTTTGATAGTATCATAAAATAATCGGTAAATACTATCACCATCGTTTTGATAGTTTTTCGCAGCATTAATTCCCCCCTGAGCTGCAATTGAGTGAGCTCTTCGGGGGCTATCTTGAAAACAATATGCTTTAACATTATAGCCCATTTCTGCTAAAGAGGCTGATGCAGATGCTCCTGCTAAACCAGTGCCCACAACTATTACAGTTAATTTCTTTTTATTTGCTGGACTTACAAGAGGNAGACTTGAACGATATTTAGTCCATTTTTTTTCTAACTCACCTCCTGGAATGTTTGGGTTTAATATATCTTTTTTTTCAATTGACTGAAAACCAGATTCATATTTTTCTTCTAATTCTAATTTCATTTTTTGTTGTTGTCTTTTTGACATGTTTCCAATATCTCCAAGAGAAATAGTTTTTTGTTTTTTGTTTTCATCATAATAAGAAAACATCCAATACTTTCTATTTTTATACAAAGATCCCATATTCAATAATTAATACTTAGATTACAATAAAAAGTTCCTTAATATCCCAAACCAAAATGCTATGAAAAAAAAACCACCTGGAATAAAAAGCCAAAAGATTGCTGATATCGAGAATAAAATATTACCTATTCTGGTATTCCTTATACCAAACGTTTGTAAAGCTGACTGATAGCCATGCTTTAAATGAGCTCCCAACAATATCATTGAAACCAAATACAATATTGTTATAAATATATTACCAAAACCTATTGCACTTGATGTAACTAAATAATAATAATTATGTTCGTGATTATCTCTAAAATTAAACCAGAAAGTTGATAAATGTATCGACATAAATATAAAAATAATTGACCCCGAAACCACCATGTAGTTTGAAAAAAAAGATGTTTTTCTCGATTGGTTTTTAACTTCAAAAGATTTTTTTCTATTTTTAATGTTTAGTTGAATAGAGTTATATACATGTAATATCACAATTATACCCAAAACTATTTCAATCATAATAATCAGCGGTCTTACAGCTTCTAATGTTGTAACTAATTTGTTAAAAACATCTCTTCCAGCAAAAACTATTAAATTATTTACAAAATGAACGGCTAAAAATAAAGAAAAAAGAATACCTGTTGTTGCAACAACAAGTTTTTTTCCAATTGTTGAATTATAAAATTTTAATATTTTTTTCAATTTAATTGTTTTTCGTAATAATTAAACTTTTAACTACACAGTTTAATTTACAACTACACAACTATAAATAAAAAGAGGGAATCTTATTTTTTAAATTAACCTTGTAATCTAAAATTTACAGGAATTGAAATCCAAACACCAACAGATCTATCGCGTTGTTTTGCTGGTTTGAACTTAGTTTTTTTAATGGCAGTCATAGCAGCTTCATCTAAACCAGTATTAGGTATACCTTTTAGAACGACTGTTTCTGTAACTTTTCCTTTTTCATCAACAAAAGCTTGAATAACTACAGTTCCTTCAATACCAGCTTCTTGTGCAATTTCTGGATATCTTATGTTTCTTTGTATAGCACCATATCCACCTACAGGTACAGGAGGNTCATCATAAGGTATAAATCTTACTTTNGGACCTTGATTTGGTGGNGGNGGTGGTGAATCCCATTCAACAAAATCATCTAACTCTGTTTCCTCAATAGTNACATCATCTGCAAGATCTTCATTTTCTGANTCAACTGGAATTGATGGTCTAGAAGGNGGTGGNGGCAANTCAAACTGTTGNGTNTGAGGAATATCAAATTGCTCTATTTCAATAGAAATTTCTTTTTCTAAAAATTCTTTAGCAACAAACCTTGGATATGCAACNAATANAGTAATTANTAATAAAATACTCACTAAAGTTGTTATCCTTACAATNATAGGATATCGTANCTTNAGAGAAATNCTTTCNTTTTTTCTTAACATTATAATGGAGCNGCNGTTTTAGATGAATAGTTTATTTTNAANGCGTCTGCTTCTCTTAATTCNTTNTGAATATCTCCAATTAANTGCATAGAAGCTTCTTTATCTGCTTTCAAGGAAACAGTTATCTGTGGATCNCTNACTCTTTTATCATACATTACATGTTTNACATTTTGCATAGGAATNATTTTATCATCAATTGAAATNAATCCATCTTTTGATATAAAAACATGTGATGTNTGTCTTTTTGATTCTANCCTTTCAATTTTTCTAGCTTGAGGTAANAACACATTAAGACCTTCATACTCTCTAAGGACTGTTGTAACCATAAAAAAAATCAAAAGCATAAAAATGATATCTGGCATNGATGANGTTGGNATTTTACTNTCTGCTTTTGTCTTTGCTTTAAATTTCATTANTTAGTCTCCGCAATAGATATTCTNGTNGCATTAGCCATTTTAAGNTGNTCTAAAACTTCAACATATGATTGATATTTNGCNTTTGGATGNGTTTTAACAGANAAAATTAGTTTNTCATTTGCAATCATTTTTTCTNTAANCACTGACCTTAAATCTCNCATAGGAATTGGTTCCTTATCNAGCANAACTTCACCCCTNGAATTGAGTAAAATNTTTGATATNTTTTTCTTTGGTATTTCTTTTTCCTCACCTTTTGGNGGNAGAACTAACCCAAGACCTTTNTCCATATCAATNGTTGTTGTTACGAGNAAAAAAATTAGCAGTAAAAAAGCTATNTCAGCCATAGAACCACTAGGTATNTCTCCAGCTTTNATTCTTTTTTTCATGCTAAATANTTTTACCCTTTATCTNGGTCNACNAATTCATCNATTAAAAGAACNGAGTTTTCTTCCATATCNATAATCAATTTATCAACACGAGTAATAAGAAANTTTTGAAAAGTTTGAATTATNATAGCCACAACCAANCCNAATAGAGTTGTTAANAATGCAATNGAAATACCGCCTGCTACAACAGCAGGGGAAATATCATTNGCAGCTTTNATATCATCAAACGCTTGNATCATACCTGCTACNGTCCCNGTAAATCCTAACATTGGCGCCAAAACAACCACAGTGCTCAACCAAACCATATTCTTTTCTAAAAAAGCCATTTCTATAGTACCAGCATTTTCAATGCTTTTTTCTACTGTTTCTATACCTCTATGTGATCTACTTAAACCAGCATGAAAAATTTCTGCAACAGGACCATTTGTATTTGAACAAACCTCCATTGCTTTTTCTGTACCACCCTCTTTTAAAGCTACTTTAATTTCTTCCATGAAAGTAGTAGTATTAATTGAAGCTCGAAAAAGAGTATAAACTCTCTCTATACCAAAACCTAAACCAAAAATTAACAAACCTAATATGGGATACATAAAAGGACCACCATCTAAAAAATATTGAACCATTACCTTAATCTCCTTCGATATATAAATCTCAATGCCAACAAAAATACAATTTCTTTATGCGAATGTCAATCTTATCTTCTTTAATTAAAAGTTATGAATTTTTTTGCATCATCAAAATAAGAAATTGCTGATACNACCTGNGNATCATTACTTATAAAAACTTGGTAATATCCAGNCCTNCCCCATTTTGNTCCTGCAATTTCGGATTTAAGAATTGATTTTANATAATTATTATTANNCAAATCTAATGNNTCATCAATNTTTAACCCTTTATTNTTAACANACTCAAAAAAATCAGANAAAATNAAATCAGTTATNANAAANTTTTCNGTAAAATCTGAAATATTGTTCCANTTTTTNTTNAAATTTTTTGAAAANGTNGTNGCCCAGTTAAATGCTAAACGTTNCGGATTATTAANTATTTTACTNANTGTTGAATCATATTCAAANACAGGAAGAAAAANATCNGGTGTTATTCCACCTCCACCATAAACANTTCTGCCTTTTTTNGTTTTAAATTTTTTCTGNTCTTTTCTAAGTGAATCTAAAATNTCTTCTCGATCNTCATTATTTANTTCTTGNTAATAATTTCTAAGTCCGTCATTATAAGGNCNTTGNATCAACCTTCCGCTTGGGGTATAATATCTTGCTATTGTNACCCTTACNGCTGAACCATCTCTTAATGGCCACTGTCTTTGAACCAAACCTTTTCCAAAACTTGTCTCACCTAAAATTAACCCTCTATCAAGATCCTGAACCGCACCAGCAACTATTTCACTTGCGCTTGCAGACCACCTATTTATCAATATAATAAGAGAAAAATCATTAAATCCTCTTCTAGGTGATGCTTTAAATGAATCCGTTATTTTATTTTTTCTTCCTGAAGTGTAAACAATTGTATCATTGGAAGTAATAAATAAGTCTGAAATATTTACTGCTTGCTCTAAATATCCACCACTATTAGTTCTTAAATCAAAAATCAATTTATTCATACCTTTAGATCTCAAATCATTAACTGCCTTTGATACTTCATCATAGGTTGTTGATGCAAATCTAGTTAACCTCATGTATCCAATTTCTTTATTGATCATAAAAGAAGATATTAAACTATAAATAGGGATTTGATCTCTAATTATTTCTACTTCAAATGTTTCATTTAATCCTTGACGCCTAATAGTTAAAGAAACTGNACTTCCTTTTGGTCCTCTAAGAGTATTAAAAACTTCCTCTCTAGTAATTTCAAAAGCATCTTTTCCATCAATTGATATTATTTTATCTCCAGGTTGAAGACCAACTTTATCAGAGGGAGAATCTACTATAGGAGATATAACTGTTATATATCCCCCCAATAAATCAAATTCTATTCCTATACCTTCAAATTTTCCATGGAATTGTTCATTAACATTTTCAAGCTTATCTCTAGAAATATAAGAGGAATGTGGGTCTAACTTTTCTAACATTCCTTCAAATGCACCATCTAATGCTTCATCCCAATTTACATTATCTACATAATTATCATTTACAAGCGAAATTATTTGGTTTAGAACTTTTATTTTATCATAAATATTTACTGTTTTTTCAGTGGCACTCGGAAAAATAAAAGCAATACTGAAAATAGATATAATAGAAAAAAGTACTATCAGTGATGTCTTTTTCATTTGAGTTTATAATCCAAAATATAACATAGCTCTTATGGTAGTTGCTCCAAGCGAAGTTTCGGGTACATCGTATATTCTTTGACCATTTGAAATTTCCCATCTATTTTTATCAAGATCAGCAAAATTATACCCAACGGTCAATCTTAATCCCATTCTAGATAATAATCTAAGTTTAATAGCAATATATGGTTGGAAGTTTATAAAACGATTAGTAATAGTTAATTCATAATAATTTGGATTATTTCTTCCACTTTCAATAGAGTTTTGGTCAAGTTGATCAATAACCCCGTCACCATTTACATCATAAGTTGAACCAGCTACTTGATCCGCTGTTGTTTGAGGAAATAATGAAATAAAATCTTCTTCTGTTTGTGTTGAATCTGGTAGAATATCCCAAACTACGTTATTATAAGTTCTAGCCAAACCAAATTTAAAAGAGCCAAAACCCATCATACCACCTATTGAGATATCTAAACCTGAAAAGGGGTGAAAAACATATTCAAGAGTTGCACCACTCATTATCATTGAAATTCTAGCAATATTTCTAACAGTTCGACTTTGTATAGTATCACCAATGGTTTGATGCATTTGTTGAGCATAAGTTATACTAGTGTTTCCGGTTCCTGCAAAACCACCAATTGTAATATTTTGAGTTAGGCTTGAAAAACCCTCACCACCTGAAATAACTAATGGTAAATCATATTTATTTGTATCAAAAGGTAGGGGGAGTTTTGAAGTAAGACCAAGTTTACTAAAATCTTGATATATGAACATTTGACTAAAACCAACTCCTCCACCATAATATGATTCTGGTGGATAATACTCCTCTTGAGCAAACATAGATAAATGTATTGTAAAAATAAAAATTAAAATTTTGCAAATTTTATTCATAACGATTTTTCCTCGGATTAAAAGGAATCCAATTTACGCTTTGAATTAGCTTAAGCACAAGTATGAAATCAATTTTTTTAATTTTTCTTTGTTTTGAAAAATACAACTATCTATATTTTATATTGGTGAAACCTTGTTTTCAGGGTTTATCAATGAAAAAATAGCTTAACCGAGGTAAGGTAATAATGCTAAAAATCAACTTTATTAGAAAGTTACATGCTTTCAAAACACTTTTATTGTTTAAAAGAGTTCTTTTTGTACTAATTTTATTAGGTCATACTTATGCCCAAAAAAATATCGTATCAATTAGTAAAACTTATGATTTAGATAATGATGGATTAACTGAATTTATCACTATTGAAAAGCAAAATTTAGATGATGAATTTGGTACTAGTGCTGTATATTATGAAATTGATGAGTTTGGTACACACATTGAACTTTGGCGCTTTACTACAACGAATCAAATAATTAATGCAAGTATTGGAGATATTAATGGAGATGGACTATCTGAAATTCTTGTGATGTACTATAAATCATTTTCAAGCGTTATTGAAATATTCAATTGGACTGGTTTTGATTTTTCACCAATTTCTTATGGAACTCTATTTAAATCTAATGATTTTAATAAAGATCAAATTCCAACAAATTTCAATATCATCGATATTGACTCAGATCGAGTTGAAGAAATTGTTTTCGCTCATAACAGTCCTAACAGAAAGATCTCTCTTTACTACATATCTGGTAGTTCAAACTTAACTTCTATCCAAGAATTAAAGTCAAAATCTATAAGTGATGGATATTCCAAAATAATTTCATATCCATTTAAGTCAAACACAGATGATTTTACTGATTTAATTGTGATTAGCCCTGAAATTAATAAGATAAGAATTCAATTATATATCAATGATTCCGGTAATTTCATTGAAAGTTTATCTGGATTAACAAAATTACCATTTCCTGTGCTAGATGTAATTGAAAGTGGAATTATAGATGTAGATATTGATAATGATGGAAAAAAAGAAATTATTATTCCTCAAAAAAACTTTAAATCAATAGCTATCAAAAAACTAATTTCAAGCTATCAAATTATCCCATTATCATCAGATATTCAAAAGTTATTTGTTTTTGATAAACCCTTAGATGATGATGATATCAATCTATTATTAACTGATAGGTCAAAACTATCTACAAAGAAAAATAAAATCAAACAAATAGCTATTAAAAGAAACAATTCAAAATCTGATTTAATAACTGAAAATAAAGAAAATGTTAACACATTAAAAACAAATATCGATACTTTAAATCAAAGCATTAATCCAATCAATATTTCTCCTTTAAATATTTCATTAGTTGATACAAACCCATCTTCTCCGAAAAAACAATTTGAACAATTATCAGAAATAAATCTAAAATCAATAAAACCTTCAAGCTCTGTTATAGATTCTATAGATACTTTGTTTCAAAAATCTCAAATAAAACCCATTGAGGAAGCTTTATTAACTTCTNTAAAATCTGATACNGTTGNCATTATTAAAGATTCTGTNGATANTTCNAATNNAAACAAAATTAAATCTATTGAANTAAANACATTAGGNNTAACTCCATTTGAANCATCACAATCTCAAGATATTATTGATACTCTTTTCATAAATGAGCCTTTTACATTNTCTGTAAAACCAACNAAAGGNACNATTATTTCATTTAATCCTGAAAATNTACCTATGGGAGCTAANTTTGAACAAATNAGCAAAACAATAACATGGATTCCTGTTTTATCTCAAATTGGATTNCAATCNATTANATATTCACTAATAGTNGAGGGAGCNGCAAAACCNTCAATTGAAGAAATTCCTGGNGAAAGTTTAACTGCAACACCNTCTTCAAGCACTGAAACTTTTNAATTTGAATTTTTTATTAAAGAAAGATAAATGAAAANAATTATTTTAANTTTATTGTATTTTCTTTTNNTANACACAAATTTTTCTTTCTCACAAGAACTAAAAATTAGATTTATGGATGGNGTTTTNGANTTAGACAATGATGATCTAGTTGAATTTATTTCGTTTGAATCAGAAAAAGTAAATGTTGAATCAGCTTCAAGAATAGCTTATTATGAAATAGATGAACTTGGTTATCCTCAATTACTTTGGAGTTTAAGCGCACCAAAAGATATTGAAGGTTCAATAATATCGGCTAATATTGCTGATTTTGATGGTAGTGGAATTCCAGAAATGGTAGTATCAATAAACAGACCATTTCCTGATATGCCTGTGTTTTCACAAGCTTTGTTATATGTATATGAATGGAAAGGCTCTACATTTTCCTCAAATCCAATGGTTTCAATAGCCCTTACAGATGAACAGAGTATGCAATATATTAAAAATGTTTCCGTTTTAGACCTCAATGCAGATGGTAAAGATGAAATAGCTGTAGCTTTATCTGGTTCAGAACCAATAATATCTATTTTAGGAGTTACTGGAAATGATACACCTGAGTTTTATGAGATTCAATCTTTTTTAATGGAGTCTTTTTTAACAACACCTAATAATATACATATTGCTTCTCTCGATTATAATAGAGATGGTTTTTCAGAACTATTAGCTTTTAGTCAAGATAAAAATATTCTAAAAGTTCAATCGTTAATTAATCAGGGTGGTCTTCTTAGGCCAGGTTCTGAACGTATAAAAAAAATAAATGGAATGTCTAATATCTTATCAAAATCAATTTCTAATATAAACTTCAATCTTTATGATAATGAAAATATAATAATACCTTTTCAATCTGGACATATTATAAAAGTGTCAATGTTTGAACAAAACATTGATATTTCTCAAATTCAGGTTGAAGCTGGTCCACTTTCAGATCTTAAATCTGCTGATTTTAATCAAGATGGTTACGTTGATTTAATTTTAATTAGTGGTGAACAAGGTATTGTAACTGTTTCATATGGTAGAAGTCAAAATGAACCGAGATTAAATGAATATTTCTCTGTTAACGGAAATAACAATATAAATAGTCCTCAAATTTTTTCGGTAATACCCGAAATCATTGACCAAATTTATTTAGGTACTGTTATTGCTGGTGGATGGAATGGTGAAGAAAATGAACTTTTTTATTTTGAATTAGGTTCTGTTCCGGAATATCCAGAAGAAATACTGGTTGATACTTACATTCCTCAAATAGCTACTCCAGATACAGCAAAAATAATTGATGATATTATTCCATCTGAAGGAATTCCTCTTCCGATAGGTATTTTACCATCTTATATATTACCAGTGCATCAAACTTTTGCGTACACTATACCTGAAGATGAGGAAAAAGAGTTTTTTAGTTTTCGATGGATCGATTCACCTCCCAGAGGAATGTATTTTCATTATGATACAAAATCTATAGAATGGGTTCCAGATGAAATGCAACTTGGTGCATACCAGCTTTCGTTTATGCTAAAAATGAAAGTTGGAGAAAGAGTAGATATAATAACAACTGATGATGATGGTGTGGTTACATATCAAGTTGTTCCAGAATTAGCAACTATTGAATCTAGGTTTTGGATCTATGTAAATGATCCACCTCAAATTGTTTCTTATCCCGAAATTACGGAATTCGTTGCTGGTGATTTGTTTCAATATAAAATTCATACTTTTGATAATAATGAAGATGCTTATATTAGATACACTCTTGAAGAAGCACCGGAAGGAATGGAAATAAATCAACAAGGTGGCCTGAGATGGCAAACAAATAAATCACATATTAATATTTACGATGTTAGAATAGTTTCCTCAGATGGATTTGATAGAGATGTTCAATCTTTTAAATTATATTCAAGAGGTCAAGTTGCTATCACATCAATTCCTGAAAGCTTTACCACTGTTAATGAAGAATATTTTTACCAATTAGAAGTAAGTATGCCTGAAGATAAATCAAATGAATTAAAATACTCTTTAGTTGATGGTCCTTATGGAATGAAAATCGATAGTACTGGTAGGGTTACTTGGACACCTCAATCCACACAAATTGATACTCAAAGATTTGTTGTTTCCACTAATCATGGTGTGGCTGTTGACACTCAATATGTAAAGCTTTTCGTAAATCATCCACCAGTTTTTTCTAATACACCAGCATCCATGACCAAGATTACTGTTAATGACACCTTTGATTTTCAATTAGGAATTAATGACCCAAATGAGTTTGATATTATTAGATATGAGCCAATAATAATGCCAGACGGAATGAGAATTGATCCTTCAAGTGGAAGAATTTTATGGATTCCTACAGAAGATAATTTAGATTTTTCCTACGCTGAAATTGAAATTTCTGATGGTCACACTACTAAAGTTGAAAAATATGATTTCTTTGTAAACTCTCCTGTAAGAATAATATCTAATCCTCCTATACTGGGAACCGTAGGTGAAATTTTCAACTATAAAGTTGAACTTAAGGATTATAATAGTGGCAGTTTAATGTTGTTTGATAATATTACAGCTATAAATGAAATTAAAAATTCTCGTGTCTTTTCTGTTGAAATTGAAGACGATTTATTTGTTGATAATATTGAAAGATATATAGGGGAATTTAAATCAAAAAAATCGATTTTAATTGACCATGAAGATAATAAAACAAATGAAGAACAATTAATAGAAGAAACTGTTTCAAGAATAAATTTAAAAAAATATGTTCAAAATATTTTTTGGGAAAATAATAAACTAATAGTGATAATTAATACAATCGATACAAAAACCCCTAAACTTCAAGATGTTCTTTTTCATTTTTTTGATGGAAATAAAGGTAAACCACCAAAAGTAAATGTAGACCGAATTCCTTTTAAACAATATTCTTTATTAGATTTTCCGGATGGAATGTTTGTAAACGAAAATACTGGTGAAATTAATTGGACACCTAGTAATTCTCAATTTGATAATCACAAAGTAACTTTTATGGTTTCAGATGGATATTCTAGAGATGAACAAAGTTTTGAATTATATATAAATCACCCGCCCACAATAATATCTACGGCACCGAAATCTGCACGAGTTGGTGATCTTTATGGATACTCTGTTGTTGTCGAAGATAAAAACTCAGATAGAGATTTAACATATAAATTAACAAAAGCTCCAAAAGGTATGCAAATATCTAGAGATGGAAAAATTAGTTGGAAACCAAAAGAATCTCAAATTAATGGTAATATTTTTGAAGTTGAAACAAGTGATGGGCTTGTATCAGATTTTCAAGAAACTCGATTGTTTGTTAATATATCTCCAACTATAATTACACAACCAAAACCAGTAGCTCTATCCAATTTTGAATATAGATACAGAATGGTAACAGAAGATTTAAATAATGACAATGTTCAACTTAGAGCAATTAAAATTCCAAAATATGCTAAATTTAATCCGGAGAATGGTATGTTACGCTGGAAACCAAGATTAACGCAAAGAGGAGTCAACAATATTATTATAGCAGCAATAGATGAAAGAGGTGCGACAACTTCTCATGAATTTTCTATCCATGTATATGATGATCCCTCTTCTCAGCAGTTTATATCAAGTAGTTGGCCACTTTTATTGGCTTTCGTAGGTACTATGTTTAGTGTTGGTGTAGCAACATCAAATTAATTTTTTTATTTTACTAATTAATAAGTCTTTATCGTTATTTTTAAATTTTATTTCCAATTCTAAAAATTTAAAAATTTTACTTTTTTGAAAACTTTCAGGAAGTTTAACCCAATCCTTTTCAGTTGTAACTATATAATCTGCTTTATATTTGTTTTTTAACTCGATTAATTCATTAAGTTTTCTCATTGATAGTTTTTCATGATCTTTAAAAATTATTTTATGAACGATGTTTAATCTTTTAGAATGTAAAAGACCTATAAAGGATTGAGGGTCTCCTACAGCACAAAAAACTAAAATATTAAATTTTTTATCAAATTGATTTTTTAACCCAATAGTAGTAAATAACTGCTCTCTTGATGTTTCAATTATTTTTTTGTTAAAACTTGATGTTTCATAATCTTTTTTATATTTACTCCAAATAATTAAATCTGCTCTTTTTAAAGAGCTATATGGCTCTCTTAGTCTACCTACTGGCAATAAACTATAATTTTCATCCTTCTCTTGAAAATTAATCATAACTAGATTCAAATCTTTAAATATTTTTCTATGTTGAAATGAATCATCCAATATTACAATATCAAAATCAAATTTTTGAGATGCTATTTGTGCTGCCTTATATCGATTCTTATCAACAATTATTGGAATGTTTTTTAATTTTTTTGCAATCAAGAATGGCTCATCACCAGAGTTAACTACGGACTCCAAAATATTATTATTATCTGAAACTATAACTGTACCCTTAGACTGTCTTTTATAGCCCCTACTTATAATAATCGGTTTTTTATTTAGTTTGATTAAAATTTTTGCGATTTCAATTACCATTGGAGTTTTTCCAGTACCCCCAGTTGTGATGTTTCCTACTCCAATAACTGGTTTATTAAATTTTTTAATTTTTATTAATTTTATATCATAGAAAAAATTTCTTATAACTATCATTAAAAAATAAAAAAATCTCAAAAAATTAAATATGAATAGTTTAATGCTTTTAAAACCAATCATTAGTTTTTTTTTCTATTCTATTTAATTCTTGTGTTATTTCTATTTTGAGATCTTCTGGATTATTTATTGTTTTTGTGTCAATTATATTTCCATAAATATTTAAAATTTTCCCAAATGGTTTAGGAATTAAAAACAAATCCCAATTTTTTATTTTCCAGTTTTTAGAAGATATTCCCGATATTGGTAATATCAATGCTTCTTTTTTTATCGACGCTTCTACAATTCCATTTTTAATAATATGAATAGGACCTTTTGGTCCATCCGGTGTTATATAAATTTTGTTGTTAGAACTTAATTTGTTTAAAATACCCTTATAAGCTTTATATCCACCCTTTGAACTAGATCCTCTAATCATTTTCCAACCTAATTTTTCACAAATCCTTGATATTATATCTGCGTCTTTGTGTAATCCTGCCAATGCATAAAAATTTAACTTGTTTAAATTAAAAACGGGGAAAAGCAATCTTCCATGCCATGAACATATCATTACCGGTCTTTTTTCAGAGTTAATTTTAATTAAATTATCTAATCCAGAAATCTCTTTTTTATTAGACCAAAAAATAAATTTTAATATAAAATATCCTAATATTGAATATAATCTTAATTTAATTGACATAAATAGTTGATTTAAATGAAAGAAATGTGTTCATTAAATAATTTAAACTTAAAGCTTTTATTTTTTGTACAATTAAATTAAAAATAATCATTTTATATTATTTTATTATATGCAATTATATCTTTACAGTATAGTCTACAAATCTAATACACTCATTAAAAATTAGTTCATCCATTATAATTTTATCTGAAAAACCAAAAGCAGTTATTTTCCACCCTATATAACTTCCTACAATTGATATAACAGATATATATTTAGTAATATTCATTTCATTTAACTTATTATACATTTCAAATCCTACTGAAGTACATACGATTTGATTAACACCATAATCTTTTTTATCATAAATATTTGAAATATCGGGAAATCTTGGTTTGTCTTTAAAAGGGGTGTTTCCAACTAGAGGGTTATTACCTGTTTTATTGATATGGTCGATTATTTGAACAAATTTATTTGGACTTTTTATCTTTTCAAAAATGATTAAATGGTCTTCATTTAAATCATCTTTAATTAGATTAAAGTTTGATGGAGTGAATGTTTTAATATCTAAATCACATGGAGTAATGATTTGATGGTTTTTAAATTGTATGTAATGATGGTTTCCAATTGTTTTTTTTTTAAAGGAAGATACATTTGGAAAACTAACAATATAAATTAGGCTCATTTTCTTGAACCAAACAATGCTGTCCCTAATCTAATTTGAGTTGATCCTTCCTCAATTGCTATATCATAATCTGATGACATACCCATGGATAAATCAGTTAGTTTTTTTTCATTTTGAAGCTGACCGTTTAACTTGTCTTTTAATTGTCTTAACATAACGAAGGTTTTTCTGGTTTTTGTTTCATCGCTCGTAAACTCTCCTATTGTCATTAAACCTTTTACAACTAGTTGTTTATAGCTAATTACTTCTAATAATTTCTCTTCATCAATCATATCAAACCCATATTTTGCATCGTCACCAGAGGTATTAACTTGAAGCATCACTTCTTTTTTTTGATTTATTCTATTGAGAGAATTATTTAATTTTTTGGCTATTTTTTTTGAATCAATTGTATCAATTGCATCAAAAAGATTAACCGCTTTATTAACTTTATTTGATTGTAGATGACCTATTAATCTTTTTTTTAATTTTGGTAAGTCTGGAAGTTTTGGAAATTTAAATTCTGCTTCTTGAATTTTATTCTCTCCAATATTTAAAATTTTTTCTTTAAAAGCAGAAATAATAGCCTCTTTTGGAAATGTCTTTGTAACAGCAATTATTTCAACAGTATGGTTGGGTATATTATTAACTAAAATTGAATTATATATCTTTTCTTTGATTCTTAATAGGGAGATTGAATTTATCACCCTTCATCATTCTCTTCATTTTTTAAACCAGAATTTTCGTTCGGTTCTAATTCACCATCTTCTTCAACGTGGATAACCCTACTCAATGAAGAAATTTTTGCTCCCTCATCTAGTTTAATCAATTTAACACCTTGAGTTACTCTTCCAATAGTTCTTATTTTTTCGATTGGTTGTCTTATTAAAACACCTCTATCAGTAATTACCATCAAGTCATCAGAATCTACAACTTCCATAATAGCAACCATTTTACCTACTTTTTCATTTGTTCTCATCGCCATGACACCCATTCCAGCTCTCTTCTGAACTCTAAATGCCATAACATCTGTTCTCTTTCCAAAACCTTTTTCAGTAGCAACAAGAATAGTTCCCTCACGTCTTACTACAACCATTCCTACAACATAATCATCTTTGGATGAAAGTTTTATACCAGTTACCCCTTGTGTGTTTCTACCTTGTGGCCTTGCATCTGTTTCTGGAAACCTTATTGACTTTCCTTCTCTGGTTCCTAATATAATATCATTCTCTCCGTTTGTTATTCTAGCTTCAATTAATTCATCTCCATCTGTAATTTTAATAGCATAAATTCCACCTTTTCTTGGTTTACTATATGCTGATAAAGATGTTTTTTTTATTTTTCCATTTTTAGTTGCCATAATTATATTATGATCATTATCAAAGTTTTTCACACTAACAAATGCTTTAATTCTTTCTCCGGGGTCTGTTCCTAGCATATTAACAATTGCCCTACCCCTTGAAGCCCTTCCTCCAGGCGGTATTTCATGTACTTTCAACCAATAACATTTACCTTTATCTGAAAAAAATAAAATATGGTCATGTGTGCTTGCAACAAAAATGTTTTCTACAAAATCTTCTTCTTTTGCGCCTGCACCCTGAAGACCTCTTCCACCTCTTCTTTGGCTTCTATAGGTTGAAGCGGCTGTTCTTTTAACATACCCATTATGGGTAAATGTTAAAACGACATCTTCATCAACAATCATATCTTCAACAGAAAAAGTGGTTCCTACTGGTACTATTTCTGTTTTTCTCTGTTCACCATATTTTTCACTTATTTCTGAAAGTTCATTTTTAATTATTGTCATCTGTTTTACATGACTTTCTAATATACCTTTTAATTGAGATATTAGTTGAATTATTTCTTTATATTCTTGATTTACTTTTTCAACCTCTAAACCAGTTAATCTTTGAAGTCTCATATCTAAAATTGCTTGGGATTGTTTCTCAGATAATTCAAACAAATTAATCAAACCTTCTTTTGCTTGTTTAGGATCCTTACTTCCTTTAATTACATCTATAATTTTGTCAATGTTTTCTAAAGCAATTTTTAAACCTTCAAGTATGTGAGCTCTGTCTTCTGCTTGTTTTAATTCATAGTTTGTTCTTCTTATTAATACATCATGTCTATGATCTACAAAGAATTTAATTACTTCTTTAAGATTGAGAACTCTTGGAATACCATCAACCAGAGCTAATAAAATAACCCCAAAAGTGTCTTTCATTTGTGTGTTTACATATAATTGATTTAATATAACCTCTGGAACCACATCTCTTTTGGTTTCTATTACAATTCTCATACCATCTTTATCAGACTCATCCCTAATATCCGCAATTCCTTCAATTTTTTTAGACCTTACCAAATCAGCAATTTTTTCTATTAAACTTGCTTTATTTACTTGATATGGAATTTCATTAACAACGATATTTGATTTGCTTCCTTTTAAAGTTTCTATAAAGGCATTTGCTCTAACTCTTATTTTTCCCCTACCTGTTTTATAAGCATCATTAATTCCATCTAATCCTTCAATTGTTCCACCTGTTGGAAAATCTGGTCCTTTGGTAAACTCCATAAGTCCTTCAATAGAAATATCTGGATTATCAATAAGAGCAATAGTTGAATTGATAATTTCTATTAAATTATGGGGTGGGATTTTGGTTGCCATACCCACAGCAATGCCTTCTGAACCATTAACAAGCAAGTTTGGTATAACAGTTGGTAACACTGTTGGTTCTTCTAATGTTTCATCAAAGTTTGATTGCCAATCAACAGTATCTTTATCAAGATCTCTTAGCATTTCAGCGCCGAACCTTGTCATTCTCGCTTCTGTATAACGCATAGCCGCAGCATTATCTCCATCGACAGAACCAAAGTTACCTTGACCATCAATAAGCTCATGTCTCATTGAAAAGTATTGTGCCATTCGAACCAGCGAATCATAAATAGAAGAATCTCCATGGGGATGATATTTACCCATTACATCTCCAACTATTCTCGCTGATTTTTTATAAGGTCTGTTCCATTGTGAACCAAGCTCATTCATTCCATAAAGTATTCTTCTATGAATAGGTTTTAACCCATCTCTTACATCTGGAAGTGCTCTTGAAACAATAACAGACATTGAATAGTTAATATAACTATCTTTCATTTCATCAACAATATCCCTATTTACTGACATGTCTCTAGATGTTAAATCATTCATTTTTATTCCTTCAATCTTTAAACGTCTAAATTCACCACAAACTTAGCATGACTCGTAATAAACTCTCTTCTAGCCTCAACATCACTTCCCATTAAATCCATGAAAAGTTTTGACGCCTCACTTATACTTTCTACTGACACTTTTAAAAGTGTTCTTGTTTCAGGGTCCATTGTGGTGGTCCACAACTGCTCTGCATTCATTTCTCCCAATCCTTTGTATCTCTGTAAGTCAATTTTTTGATTTTTATTGTTTTTTAAATATCTATCAGATATAAACTCCCTCTCTTCTTCATTATAAGCATATTGTTCTTTTTTGCCTTGTTTAACTTTGTATAATGGTGGTTGTGCTATATATACATTTCCGTTTGTAATTAATTCTGGCATTTTCCTATATAAAAAAGTTAAAAGCAATGTTCTTATGTGACTTCCATCTATATCAGCATCTGTCATAATTATAATTTTATTATATCTTAATCTATTTAAATCAAATTCTGCACCAGTTGGTTTTTCTAATTCTTCTGAATCACCATTACCACCAAAACCAGCACCTAAGGCTGTAATTATAGATTGAATTTCATTGTTTGACAACAACTTGTCGATTCTTGCTTTTTCTGCATTTATAACTTTTCCCCTTAATGGTAAAATTGCTTGAAACGTTCTATCCCTTCCTTGTTTTGCCGAACCACCAGCAGAATCTCCCTCTACTAAAAACAATTCACACATTTCTGGGTCTTTGCTCGAACAATCTGCTAGTTTTCCAGGAAGAGAACCACCCTCTAATGCACTTTTTCTTCGAATTAGCTCTCTTGCCTTTTTTGCTGCAGCACGACTTCTAGCTGATAACAAAGCTTTTTCTATAATTCTTTTTCCTATTGATGGGTTTTGCTCTAAAAACTCTTGAATACCTTCATATAAAATAGCATCCACTATACCCTTAACATCTCCATTACCCAATTTTGTTTTTGTTTGACCCTCAAATTGTGGTTCAGCTACTTTAACAGATATGACAGCTGTTAAACCTTCCCTAAAATCCTCCCCCGATAATGTTATTTTTTCGTTTTTATTTGTTTTAACTAACTTGTTTTTAATTGCATAACTGTTTAATGATCTTGTTAGTGCTGATCTAAAACCAGACAAATGAGTTCCACCTTCTATTGTGTTTATATTGTTTACAAAAGTTAAAATATTTTCATTAAAACCATCATTGTATCTCAAAGCAACATCAACAGGAACATCGCTATCTTCTTTAATAACAGTTATAACCTTATCGTGTATTGCGGAATTAGAAGAATCCAAAAATTTTACATAATCAGACAACCCTCCTTTATATCTAAATATTTTTTCTTCTCCACTTCTTCCTTCCCTGTCATCTAAAAACGATATCTTTAATTTTTTATTTAAATAAGCTAGTTCTCTTAATCTTTCTGCAATGATCTCATAATCCCATTCTATATTATTAAAAATTTCGGGGTCTGGTAAAAAAGTTATTCTACTTCCTGTAGACCTTGATTCTCCTATTGTTTTTAATTTTGATACAGTATCTCCCTTTTCATACCTCTGATGATATTTTTTTCCATCTCTTTTTATTTCTGCTTCCAACCAAGAAGAAAGTGCGTTTACCACAGAAACACCCACACCATGTAAACCACCAGAAACCTTGTAGGACCCTTTATCAAACTTTCCACCAGCATGTAAAACCGTCATTACAACTTCTAGTGCTGGTTTTTTTTCTTCTTTGTGAATATCAACAGGAATACCCCTTCCATTATCTTCAACTGAAACAGAATTGTCTTTATTGAAAACCACTTTTATTTCATCACAAAATCCAGCTAACGCCTCATCAACGCTATTGTCTACTATTTCACTTATTAAATGATGAAGCCCTCTTTTTCCAACATCTCCAATATACATTGCAGGTCTTTTTCTAACAGCTTCAAGACCTTTTAATACCGATATTTTTTCTGCGCTATATTCTTTGCTTTGGTTTGACATTGTTACTTTATCCTTAAGTCTTTAATTATATTGTTTTTTAATTTTTTATTTAATTTGTCGATTATATTGTTTTTGATTAACTGTATTTCGTTTCTCCAAACCGGTGTTTTTGCCTCAAGAAACAAAACCCCGTTTCTTATTTCTTTCGTTTCTACGTTTTGAGAAATTTTATCTCCAACAACCTCTCTCCAAACCAAGTGTGTAGAGTTTGCTTTCAACTTTTGCTTTACACCTGTTTTTTTAAGTGTTTCTTTTAATACTTTTTTTAATGATTGCAATAATTGTGTGGTCCCGCTTTTTATTTTTTAGGTTACACCAGTTCTCATTGGCATTAATAACATTATCTGCTCTTCTTCTTTTTTTTCATTCTCTTCTGCACTAAAAAGTGTTGCAGAAATTGGGGAATTTAACCTCATTACAAAATTTTTTGTTTCTATATGATTTAATATATCTGATAAATAGTTAGCATTGAATCCTATTGTAATATTTTCTTCTTTATAATTCACATCTAACATTTCTTTTGCTTTTGTTGCGCTTTCTGCATCTTCTGTTCTAACCATTAATTTGTTTTCACTAATGATAAAATCTATTTGTTTTGTTTCTCTGTTAGAAAAAATTCCAACTCTTTTAACCGATGATAAAATTTGCTCTTTATTTCCAACCATAATTTTCTCATTGTTTTTTGGAATAACCGCTCTAAAGTCTGGGTATTGTGCATCAATTAGTCTTGAAAATGCAGTTATATTACCAAATGTTGTAGTTATATGATTGTCTCCCACCCAAACTGTTGTCTCTTTTTGTGTTTCCAACAAAGGAATAATTAAATTTAAAAACTTTTTAGGTATTATAAGTGATCCCTCATAACCACCAGACAAAAACTCTTTGTTTTTAAAATAAGACAATCTATGTCCATCTGTTGCAACCAAACTTATTTGGTTCTCTAACACCTCCATATATGCACCCATTAAAGAAGGTTTTGTGTCGTCTCTACTTAAAGCAAAAATCGTTTTAGTAATTAATTTTTTTAAAACTTTTGATTTGATATTTATTTCTTTTTTATTGTCAATTTGAGGAATATTTGGATATTCTTCTGAATTACTTCCGCTTATATTATAATTTCCTTCTTTTGTTTTTATCACAACCTTATTGTTTTCTTGTAATTCTATTACCATTTCTGTTTCTGGTAAAGCAGAAGTAATATCTATTAACGTTTTTTGAGGTATAGCAACACTTCCCGTTTCTTCTATTTTTACCTTTAATGATGATATTAAGGTGATTTCTAGGTCTGTTGCTCTAATTTGAAGACCATCTATTTCTGTTGAAAAAAGAAAACTGTTTAATATAGGAATTGTAGATCTGTTTGGTGCCGCTTTTGATAATTTTTGGAGTGTGTCTAATAGTGTGTTTCTGTTTATTTTAATTTTCATTTTCGTTTTGAAGATTTATTTTAAATTATATTAAATTTTCTCTTTTTAGATTAATTAAATATATACTTCTTAACAACAATTTTTTTAGAATTAACAAAAATTATATGTTAATAATATTTATCTTTTTAATTAAAAATAATATTAAATAATATAATAGTGTTAATATGTTGATAAAAACTTTCAAACAATTTTAAGTGTACTTAAATAACATTGTTAGGGTTGTCATTTATAAAAAAACTTTATGTTTATGGTTTGTGTATATTTAAAAAAACTTTTTTAAATATTAATAAAATAATAATACCAACAAAAATTAATTAATTTTGTTGATAATTAATTAATATAATTTTTAATAAAATAACTTTCTGATTTTTCTTTTATCATAGAATTAAAAAGATTTATTTTTTTTTGATTTAAGGCCATTTGTTCAATTATAGGCCAATTATTTTCCAAACTTGGTATACCCCCGGATTTGATATCAGAGACAAACAACAAATGAACACCCTCTGATGTATTTATAGGAACAGAACATTTGTTTATATCTAAGTCAGGAATAATTGATATTAAATCTTTATTTGGAAAATCTCGGTTGTTTATCCAACCTAAAGAACCACCTATGTCTTTGGTTTTAAAATCATCAGAATATTTCTTAGCAAAAACACTAAAATCCGAATATGTACTTATACTATCTTTTATGTTTAAAGCATGTTGATAGATATTTTCTTCATCTTCAAAACTAACTTTTGGAGATATAAGAATATGTCTTGTGTTTATTTTATCACCAAGCTTTCCTAAAAGCTGTATAATATGAAAACCAAAATCAGACTCTACAACCGGACTAATATCCATTATATCAAGATTATAAGCAGCTTGTTCAAAAGTAGGTACAAACGTACCCCTTCCTACAAAACCTAACTCACCCCCATTCATTTTAGAACCAGGATCGTTTGAAAAGGTTTTCGCAAGAGAGGAAAATTCACCCCCATCCAAAATAACATTTCTTATAGAATCAGCTAAAAAATAAGCAAGAGAACGACTTTTTTCACCAGGAACCAATTTTAAAAAAATATGACTAGTATTATAAGAGTTGGGAATATAAGACAAACTGTCTTTAAAATTGTTGTAAAATACAACCACCTCATCTTTTGTAATTTTTGAAGAACCAAAAAATTGAGCTTGATATTTTTCGGTAATTAATTGTTCTCTCATTTCCTCCCACCACTCTCTTCTTAGTTCGTTTACATTTTTCCCCAACATATTTTCTAGGTTTTCTTCAGAACCAGCCTGAGCAACAGATTGTGAAATATATTGTTCCACACTTTGTTCAACCTCTCTATCCTCCACAACAATACTTTCTTCTTCAGCAATTTCTAAAATAATTTTTTGATTTATTAAGGATGTTACGATAGATTTTTGTAGTTTTTCTAACTTTTCAACATCAAATCGAGGGTCAAGGTTTTGTTGAACCGCTGTCATTTGTGTAAGTTGTGCAACATCACTTTTTAATATAACATGTTCTCCTACAATTGCCGCTATCCCATCAATTAAATCTTCTTGGCTTTTACCAATCAAAAATAAAAAGAACAAGAAAAACAAAATCTTTTTAATCATTTTTATACTCCATCGATAAACTATCTATAAGGGTTTTTAACAAACCTACCCTCTTATAGTTATAAATATTCTGACTTATTTGGTCATACACTTCGTCTAAACCCAAATAACCACCTTTTTTTAAATAATCAACAACCACAACAACATGATAACCAAAATCAGTTTTTATTGGACCAATAACACGATCTGTTGAAAAAGAAGAAAAAACAATATTATCAAGTGTTGTTGGAAGATCACCTTTTTTTAACTTAGAATATATAATATTATAATCTTTCATTGTTTTTAATTTAACATCACCGTTTTTTTTAGATAAATCTAAACCAACTTTTTTTGCCTCACCAACATTTTCTGTTGTAAAGTGTAAAACCAAAAGCTCGTCGTTTTTTCGTACAAACTCAAACTTGTTGTTTATATAATACTCCCTTATCTCTTCCATACTAACAAAAACCTTGTCTTTTAAATGATTTTCTAAATAAACATTACCATATAAAATTTTCTCGTAAGAAGATACCATTTCTTCAATAGAATCTATTTTTCCACCCATGTTTTTTTGATATTCAAAAAAAAACAACTCAAAACTTTTGTTTAACATAGAATTTTTAATTTTTTTGTTTTCATCTAAAACTTCTATGTTTTTATTACAAGAAACAACAACAATTGTTATTAAAAAAAAAACAGTATTAATCTTCATTTTCATCTTTTAAGAAATTTAACAAACCAACAACACTCGACAAAGACTTCTCTACGCCGTGGGTTTCTATTTTAAAAGTTAAACCAGTGGAGTTGTTTTGAACAGAAAAAACAACACCGTGATTATTAAAAAAAGAAGAAGCCTGCGTAACCAAACCCACAACATCCTCCTTGTTAAACAAACCAAACAACAAATCAACCCCAGTATTGTTTGTTTTAAGAAACAATAAGTTCATATTCAAAGACAACAAGCGAATTTTTTTTATTAAAAACAATAATCTTAAAGATGTGGGTGGCAAACCAAACCTATCCCTGATCTCAAAATTAACCAAATCAACCTCTTTACAATCAGTAGACAAAGACAGTCTTCTATAAAAAAACAATCTATCATCTTGGTTTTCCATAAAATCCTCAGGAATTAATGCCTCACCACCAACAGAAATTTTAAAAACAGATTCTTTTTCTACTTTTTCATTACCCATATCACCACTTTTTAACAACAAAGCTTTTTCTTTTATCATTTTATTGTAAAAATTCAAACCAACATTAGAAAGATGACCACTTTGTTCTGTTCCAAAAAGATTACCACCCCCACGCATTTCAAAATCTCTTAACGCTATATTGTAACCAGAACCCAAAACCGAATTGTATTGAAGGGTTCTTAACCTTTCATAAGCCTCTTGTGATAAATCAACATTTGGAGTTAATAAATAACAATAAGCCTGAACAGGAGACCTACCAACACGACCCCTCATTTGGTAAAGTTGAGACAAACCATATTTGTGAGCATCATATATAAAAATAGTATTGACATTTGGAAGGTCAACACCAGCTTCAATAATGGTTGTGCATACCAACAAATCAATTTTCCCTAAAAACATCTCATTCATTATTTTTTCAAGATCCACAGGTTTCATTTGTCCGTGAGCATATTTAATTGAAAGGTTTGGTAGTAAATTTTTAAGCTTTAACACCATACCCTCAATTTTTTTAACATTGTTAAAAACAAAAAAAGATTGTCCACCCCTTTCTTTTTCATAAAGAGCAGCATGTTTTAGGGTTGAACTGTCAAAGGGTAGTTGGTTTGTTATTACCGAAAGACGGCCAACAGGTGGTGTTTTAATTGTGGTTATATCTCTTATACCCATAAGAGCAAACTGCATTGTTCTAGGTATTGGTGTAGCGCTCATACTAAGAACATCAACATTGTTTGAAAAAATCCGAAGCTTTTCTTTGTGGTTTGCACCAAACCTATGCTCCTCATCGATAATAATTAATCCCAATTTTGGTATTTTTACATCTTTTGATAAAACCCTATGTGTTCCAACAACAACATCAATTTTACCAGATTTAATTTCAACAACATATTTAGAAATAAGTTTTTTAGAAACAAACCTTGAAAGCTGGCACAAATTAAAACCAAAACCAGACAACCTTTCTTTAAAAGATTCAAAAAGTTGATTACTTAAAATTGTTGTTGGAGCCAAAACAACAACTTGCTTGTCTGTGTTAAGAGCTTTTAGGGCAGACCGTATTGCAACTTCGGTTTTTCCAAAACCAACATCACCACACAAAAGACGATCCATTGGGAGTTTGTTTTCCATATCTCTTTTAATTTCTTGATAGGCAACGAGCTGATCTTTTGTTTCAGTATATTTAAAAGATTCTTTTAATTCATCATATAATTCACCATCTTTTTCAAAAGCAACACCACTTTCATTTGTTCTCTTTCCATACATTTCAACAAAAGAATCAACAATTTCACCAGCAGATTTTCTTGCTTTAAATTTCTCTCTCTCCCATGAAGTTTTTCTAAGATCGGTAATGTTTTTTTCATTTTTATTTCCAATATATATATCTAAAAAATGCAAATTTTCTAACGGAACATGAACCTTGTCCCCGTGTTTATATTCAAGAGCAACACACTCAACAACAGAAGAACCATTTTTTACTTTTGACAAACCTTTATATACACCAACACCCAAATTTTCATGTACAACCAAACTTTTCCACTTGAACGCATTTGATGAACTATTAAAAGATTTAACTGATGTTTCATCTTTGTTTTTTATTATTTCTGGAATATCATAAACATCAGAGAGTTTTAAAAAAAACAAACCTAAAACACTTGAAGAAAAAGATGTTAACAACCTCACGTTTGAACTTATAAAACCTGAAAACACCTTAGATTTTATTTTGTGTGAAAAATCAGGGTTTAAACAAATCAAAAAATTATTTATACCCTCAGCTTGTTTTGATTTTATCAAAGACTTCAACAAGGTGGGGTTTTTTCTAAACCCAAAATGATTTATACACTTTAAATCATTGTCAACACCATCAGTTTTACCATATCTAGAAATTGAAAAATAACCATTTAAAGATTTTTTTATCAACAAAGACTTATATAACATCTTAGAATCTGATTTAAGGTTTAAGTTTTGTTCAACAGGCAACTGTATTTTAACCAANCNACACATCNAAAACATCAANCTGCATTTGNGTTTCAACNNTAAAAGAACGTNCTGAAAANATTTCTTCNCCATCAAANTCAACACGAATAGGANNNTTATCACCNAACAGAAAAAAATCAACAACAGAACCACGAATNGAATAAAAACCAGGAGAAAAAACNTTNTCAGACAAATCCATNTTTAAACTTNTNAACAANNCAANNAGAGAACCNCTTGTTTTTAAAGAAGAAAGAAGAACANNTTNATTTTCTNTTTTTNNCCCTAAAAAATTAGNTTTTAAAAAATCAAANGANTCNTCNGAACAAACCATTATNGAATNATTNTNNTTTTTNAAANAACTTATTGCNTGTANGTCAGANCCAGANACNAANTCAGANCGNTTNCTTTTGATAAAACTTAAACACTGTTTNTTNGTAAAAGTGATTTATATNNTCAAACAANGAAATTCTCAANGAATGATCATNACAGACAAGCAAGGTNGGAGAAANNNTTTTTCTGGCATATAAAAAAACTAAAAAAGGAAGAANACCAGCAGANACNTTTTTAAAACCAGANNCNAAACCCCAAACNCCAAAAACNTTTTCCAANCTNGTTTCAACNAAGNTTAAAACNTGAGAAAAATTCATTTTAGTTTCACGTGAAACAACCATTTATTTTGTAGNAACCAANACAGANAGAACCGCAACATCAGAAGGAGAAACACCAGAAATCCTAGAAGCTTGTCCCAANGTTTCAGGCNTNACAAAAGAAAGNTTTTCACGNGCTTCNANNGANAGNGATTTNCANGANTTAAAATCAAAANNNTTTGGAATNTTAGAATCCTCATTATTTTTNAACCTNTCNATNAGTTTGTTTTGACGGTCAATGTANCCTTTGTANTTAATNAAAGTTTCACACTCATCNAGAACATCTTCNCGTTCAGNTTTNGAAAANGATTTAATGTCAAGNTCAACAAGCTTNTTTTCAATTAACAAACCNAAAGAAACAGNGGGNCTNTTTAAAAGNTTTTCAAGAGATGTTTTTTGGNTTAACAANGACTCACCCANNTTTTGAAGTAAAANATTTGATTTNTCNNAAGAAANANTTTCCTTNGATTTTTNATTAGAAAAAAAATCAAAAAAAACTCNTTTTAGANANTACAGATTNATACCTTTTTTNATCTATTAANCCTAAATTAAAACCATATTTNGACAANCGAATGTCNGCNTTNGTGTGTCTNATTAANAATCTATATTCAGCACGTGAAGTAAACATTCTATATGGTTCAAACGTGTCTTTTGTAACCAAATCATCAATTAACACCCCTATATAAGACTCATCCCTAGANAGCACTAAAGGATCTTTTTTGTTAATAAACTGTGAGGCGTTAATACCAGCAATTAATCCCTGGGCTGCTGCTTCTTCATACCCCGATGTTCCGTTTATTTGGCCAGCCATAAACAAGCCGCTTATGTTTTTTGATTCCAAGGATGATTTAAGTTGAGATGGCAGGAAGAAATCATATTCAATTGCATAACCAGGTCTGTAAAATTCAACATTTTCGAGACCTTTTACCGACCTTAAAGCGTTTATTTGAATTGTCTCGGGAAGGCTTGTAGAAAAACCGTTTGTATATATTTGATCAGAATTAATCCATTCGGGTTCCAAAAACAGAAGGTGTGAGTCTTTATCAGAAAATCTAAAAATTTTATCTTCTATTGAGGGACAATATCTAGGGCCTACACCCTTTATTTGACCCGAGAACATTGGTGATTGATTAAGGTTTGAATTAATTATTTCTTTTGTTTTAAGGTTTGTTGTCGCGAAATGGCAAGCAGTATTCGGCGGGTTAAAATTTTTAGAGCTAAAAGAAAATGGGCGTGGTTTTGGGTCACCATAAAACTCATCTAGTTTTGACCAGTCAATAGATCTTTTTACTAATCGAGGAGGTGTTCCTGTCTTTAGTCGACCAGAAACAAACCCAAGACTAATCAAAGATTCTGTCAAACCATCAGAAGACTCTTCACCCATACGACCCGCCTTGATTTGTCTTTCACCAATATGAATTAACCCATTTAAAAAAGTTCCACATGTAATAATTACAGAAGAACATAAAATTTCTCGCTTCTTATCTAAAACCAAACCTTTAACCGAATTGTTCTTAATTAATAACTTTTTTGCTTCTGATTGAATAATTTCTATATTTTTTTGTTTTTTAACATGGTTTTGTATATGTTTTTCATAAATTTTTTTGTCAATTTGAGCTCTGGGCGACCAAACAGCCTTACCTTTTGACCTGTTTAGCATTTTAAATTGGATTCCAGAAATGTCTGCAAAATGCCCCATTATGCCACCTAGCGCATCTATCTCTCTTACAAGGTGACCTTTTGCTAGACCACCAATTGCGGGGTTGCACGACATTCTACCTATAGAGTTTTTGTCCATAGTAATTAATGCAGTTTTAATCCCAAGTTTGCTTGCGGCTACGCTTGCTTCTATTCCAGCATGACCACCCCCAACTATAACTAAATCAAAACTATTTGTCATTTTATTTTTTTGTTTCACGTGAAACTTTACTTCCCTATACAAAATTTTGAAAAAATATTGTTTAAAATATCTTCGGGGGTTGTTAAACCTAGAATATCATCTAGATTGGTTAAACCAAGTCTGAGTTCAGTAGCAATAATGTCTGTTGGGCTATTTTGATCGCATAAACCCAATGTGTTCGTTAGGCATTTGTTAAGCTTTTCTAATGAATCTTTATGTCTGGGGTTTACTAATAATGTGTTATTGTACGAAGCTTCATCTTCTTTCAAGTAAGAGAGTATTTTTTTGATAAAATCGTTTACTCCTTTACCTGTTAAAGCAGATAGAAATAGGGTTTCTTTATTATTAAACGCATGTTTGGGAAAATCTAATTTGTTAGGAATGTCAATTTTATTAAAAACATGTAAAACTTTTTTGTTTTTAAAAGAATTTTTTAATTGAGCTAAACATTTTTCTTTTGGTTGTGTTGAGTCTATAACGTTTATAATTATATCTGCTTTATCTAGAAATCTTTTAGTAAGAATTATGCCTTTTTTTTCAATGCCAGTAGCTTTTTTTCGAATTCCTGCCGTGTCAACAAAGTTTACNGGAATGCCATCAATTTGAAACCTTACTTCAACAGCGTCTCTTGTCGTGCCTGCTGTGTTTGAAACCAAAGCTCTCTTTTCAGATAATATTGAGTTGAACAAGCTTGATTTTCCAGCATTAGGTTTGCCGGTTATGACTATAGTTGCTCCATCAGAAATTAATTTGCCAGTTTTGTATGTTTTAAGAATGATCTTATTGGTGTTTATTGTTTTGACAACTAGTGATTTAATTTGAGTTAGGGTGGTGGTTGTGATTTCATCTTCCGAAAAATCTAGTTCTGATTCGATAAGACTTATGGTGTTAAGAATTTCTTTTTTAAGTTTTTTTATTTTTATAGAGAAATCACCTCTTAGGATTTTATAGTTAGCATTTATGCTTAACATGCTTTCAGATGAAATTAAATCAGACACAGCTTCAGCTTGAGAAAGATCAATTTTTCCATTTAAAAACGCCCTTTTGGTGAATTCTCCTGGTTCAGCTGGTTCACATCCTAAAAACAATAGGTTTTCTATTAGGTTTTGAGTTATTATTGTGCTTCCGTGACATGAAATTTCTACAACATCCTCTCCAGTGTAAGATTTTGGCCCCTTAAAATAAATAATAATTGCTTTATCAATTTCAGTGTTATTGTTGGAGAAAATAGTTTTAAAATAAGCATAACGAGGTTTTAGCTTTATGCTAGGTTCTTTAAGAAGTTTTTTTGTTATTTTAAGACTTTTTGGACCACTTATTCTAATAACAGAAATACCCCCACGACCAGGTGGAGAAGAAACAGATGTGATTGTTGAATTAATTTTAAATTAGTTTTTAACCAGGACCATTTGGCACGTCTCGGTTTATAAATCTTTGTTGGAAAATGGTTAAAATGTTAAATAGTGTATAGTATAAATTAAGACCTGATGGAAATTGATTGAACAGCACAATCATGAAAACAGACATAAATTGTGTCATCATTTTTTGTTGAGGGTTCGCAGATACGGTCGACATTTTTTGTTGAACGAACATTGATAGGCCCATAACAAATGGAAGAATGCTTATTTGGTCGCCATAAAGAGGTATAAAAAAAGGAAGACCAATTAATGCATCAGGTCTTGACAAATCATCAATCCAAAAAGCAAAGGGTGCTCCTCTTAATTCGATTGTAGATCGAAATACTATAAACAAAGCAAACAAAAGAGGCATTTGGAGAAGCATAGGTAAGCAGCCCCCTAGTGGGTTTACACCATGGGTTTTGTAAAGCTTAAAAGTTTCTTGGCTAACTCTTTGAGGGTCGTTTTTGTATTTGTCTCTTAATTTTTGAACTTCTGGCTGTATAGAGGTCATTGCTTTCATTGACTGATAACTCTTTTTTGTTAAGGGGTATACAAGAAGCTTAACAAGAATAGAAAACACTATTAACACTAAACCATAATTTGGAATATATTTATATAAAAAAGTAAGCAATGACAACACAGCTCTTCCAATTCCTCTAATTGGAGCAATTCCAAAGCTCATCGTGTTTTCAAGACCAACATTAAACTCTTTTAGGTTATCGTATTGAAGTGGACCCAAGTATAACGTTGTTTTAATAAGATTGTTTGAATCAAAGCCTAGTGATGTCTGATAAATGGGCACATTACCATCTATGAACAATTTGGAGTTATCAATGTTGGAATATATTCTTTGGTCATTAAAAGATTTTATTTCACCATAATTAGAAGGTGATTTAGGTATAATTGCAGTTGTAAAATATTTTGATCTAGTTGACACCCAGTCAGTAGCTCCTGTTAAAAAAAGATCTTTTTTCTTGTTGTGTTTATTTATTTCATTTCCTTGGGAAATGTTTGATGCATAAAAAGTACCTTCATCTTTTGGGTTTGGCTCAGTCATAGGAACCCCACCTTTCCAGGACAAATTTACTCTTTGTTGAGAAATAGAGTTTGATAGTGATTGAAAATCAATGTCTACATCTATAAAGTACTTATCTGGATAAACAATTATTTTTTTATTAACTGAAGAATTGTTGATTGTTGTTTGAAATATAAGCTCTAAAGGATTATCTTCAATTTTTATGGTATTATATCCATAATTATTGCTAATTAATTTCCAGTTATGGTCTAGAGATATATTTTCACCTTGAAAATTTGAATAGCTCAAAACAAGGTTTTTTTCGTTTAACCCAGTAACAATTAAGTTAACCAAGGTTGAATCGTTTAAAGAATATTTTTTTAAAATAAAGCTTTTAATTGAACCACCAGAATTAGATGAAATGATGGCATTAAAAAGAGCTGTTTCTATGTTTATTGTTTCTTCATTGGTGTTTTCTGTAAAATATTGACGCTCTTCTGTTTTTGTGTTTTGCTCAACCTCGTTTTTTGTTTGAAGCATGTTGTTTTGTTTTACAACCAGAGAATCGTTTTGAGATATGACCTGATTTTCTTCTTCTGGAGCTATTCCGATCATTCTATAATAATAAGGCATAGCCATTAGAATTAATCCTATTAGAAGAAATGCTTGTAAAGTTTTTTTGTCCATTTTAATCNGGAACCGGGTCATATCCAGATGAACCAAANGGATGACATTTNAAAATTCGTTTANATATTAAATANAAAGATTTNAAAAAAGAGTGTTTTTTTAAANAATCCAANGCATATTGTGAACAACTNGGTTGAAANCGACAAGATTTTGGAAAAAAGGGAGAAATAAAACGNTGATAAATTTTTACAANAAAGTATAAAGCATTNCTAAATACTTGTAAAATTATATTAATTAANCTTTTTGTAATATCTAGNATCATANTTAAATGAAATAAATTAAAAAATTATTAACTAAACCGTTAGTTTTTTTCTGCCCTTAGCACGCCTTCTATTNANAACACGNTTTCCNCCNGGAGANGAAGAACGCTCCCTAAAACCATGTTTGTTTTTTCTTTTNCGNTTACTAGGCTGATAAGTCCTTTTCATAAATACACCTTTTTTGCAGTTCTAATATTAATCATTNATTCAAAACTGAGCAATAAAACGTTTAAAAAAATTTTTTTTAAAAAAAACTTTTTTCAGCTTGAAATAACATCAATAAAATAAATAAATTATAGTATGTTTAAATATGTGGAAAACTTGTGGATAACTTAAAAGTCAAACCTTCTGAATTGTGGAATAATTTAACTTCTANTATTAAAACATTGNTTAGTGAACAGGCCTATGCAACTTGGTTTGAGCCTATAAAACCTGTAGCCTTGGAAAATGAAAGTATAACGCTTGAGGTGCCAAGTAAATTTTATTATGAATGGATTGATAGTCATTATGGATCCATGTTGTTGNAAAAGTTAAAAGAATTGACTGGAGAAAATGTAAAAATTAGGTATAGTGTAGTCGTTGGTGAACCAAAAATAAATTCTAATATTGTTAAAACTAAAACTGAAAATGATGAATTAATAAATTCTTCTAATGATTATTATGATAGTGGAAGCAAATTAAATAAAAGATATACTTTTGATAATTTTGTTGAAGGTGCTAATAATCAATTAGCTAAAGCAGCCTCTGTTTCAGTTGCACAAGCATTAGGAGAGACTTCTTTTAATCCATTATTAATTTATGGTGGTGTTGGTTTAGGAAAAACGCATCTTATTCAAGCTGTTGGAAATCAAGTAATTAAAGATAAAGAATCCGCTAGAGTGCATTATACAACGAGTGAAAAATTTACTTTAGATTTTATATCTGCAATTCAAAAAAATAACAGTTCTAAATTTTCAGAAAAATATAGGAATGCAGATTTGCTTTTAGTGGATGATATTCAATTTTTACAAAAGAAAGAACAAACTCAAGAACAATTTTTCCATACTTTTAATGATTTGTATCAAAGAGGAAAACAGATAATTTTAACCACAGACAGACACCCAAGTGAACTCAATGGTTTAAAAGACAGGCTTTTATCTAGATTTCAATCAGGTTTAATAGTAGATATTCAAGCACCAAGCTTGGAGACTAGGATGGCAATTTTGCAAAAAAAAGCTGAAGATGATGGCTTAAGTATTCCTTTTGAGATTACTGAGTTAATTGCAACTAATGTTAGAGGTAATATCAGAGAAATGGAGGGAGCCCTTATTAAATTATTAGCATATTCATCATTATCTCATTCTGATATAAATATGCCTTTAGCAAAAAAGGCATTGCATGAAACATTAGGCAGATCACAAACGAAAAAACTAACAATTGACGATGTTATTCAAAGTGTCAGTGATGTAATGGAAATATCTGAAAAGAAAATTATTGGAAGAAGTAGGAAAATGGAAGTTGTTTCTGCCAGACAAGTTGCAATGTACCTATCAAGAGAGATAGTTGGTGCATCGTTAGAAAATATCGGGTTACATTTTGGAGGTAGGGATCATTCTACAGTTATACATGCTTGTAAATCAATAAAATTACGCATGAAAAATAAACCAGATTTTAAAGAACAAATGAAAAGTATTAGAACAAAGGTAGAATTGTAATTTAAAAAAATAATATGAAAGAAAAATAAATGATTAAAATAGGGAAAAAAATAAAATTCAATATTTTGTTAGATAAAAACGCAAAGAAGATATCTTTTAAACAAAAAAGAAATAAAATAATTTTCTGTTTTCCAAGAGCAAACACGTCTGGTTGTAATTTAGAAGCACAAGAATTTCAAACTTTAATGCCAGTTTTTGATAAACAGAATTATGATATTTATGGATTATGTTCTGATTCACCAAAAAAAATTAAATTAATGTCTGAAAAATGTAATATTTTATATGATCTTTTGAGTGACGAAAATCAAGACTTCTTAAAGTTTTTAGGAGTAATTGGCATAAAAAAGATGTACGGTAAAGAATATGAAGGTATCATAAGAAGCACAATAGTTTGTAACGAAGAAAATATAATAACGCATGTTTTTGATAAAGTTAGCCCAAAGGGTCATGCCGAAAAAGTTGCTGAGGCTATAGGAATAAAAATCAAATAAATTTTATTTAAAATGTATAAAAATTTCGATAAAATAAAACAATCAAAAGATATAATTGAATACAAACATTCTAGGAATGATTTATCTGTCTTGCTATCTGAAAACCACAATTCTCCTTTAATAACTTTCATGATTACTTATCATGTTGGCTCTAGAAATGAAGGTATAGGTTATACAGGCTCAACACATTTATTAGAACATTTAATGTTTAAGGGCTCTAAAAAATTTAATAAAAAAAATAAAAATGCAATTTGGGATGTTCTTCAAAATATAGGAGCATTATTAAACGCGACCACATGGTTCGATAGAACAAACTATTTTGAGTTAGTTCCATCAGAACACATTGAAAAAGCAATCGAAATTGAAGCTGATAGAATGAGAAATGCTTTTATAAGAGAAGAAGATAAAAAATCTGAAATGACGGTTGTACGCAATGAATTTGAAAGAGGTGAAAATGATCCCTTAGAAGCATTAGATAAAAATATCTGGGCAACAGCATATCAAGCTCATCCATATCATCATTCTACAATTGGATGGAGAACAGATATAGAAAATGTTTCAATAGATAGACTTAAAAATTTTTACGATACATTTTATTGGCCAAACAATGCGACGGTTACTGTAATAGGAGACTTTAAAACTGACAAAATTTTAAGTCTTATTGATAAACATTTTGGAAAGATCAATAAGTCTCCTCATAAAATACCTCTTATGTATACTCAAGAACCAATACAAGAGGGACCTCGAAGACTTCAAGTTAAAAGATCAGGTGAACTTCCTATAATTGGAATAGCTCATAAAACACCAAATGGTCTTAATAATGATACATATGGCTTATATATCTTGGACAGAATTTTAAGTTATGGAAAATCAAGTAGATTCTATAAAAAATTTTTAGATACCGGAAAAGCAGTTGATGTAAGCATTTCATATTATCCGCTACTCGACAATGGATTGTTCATAGCTTATTTATTTGCTCCTAAAAATGAAAATATAAAATTATTTGAAGATGAAATTCTAGAAGAATATGAATTAATTAAAAAAAATGGTGTTTCTCAAAAAGAATTAGATCGTGTAAAATCACAAATTTTTTCTCAAACAACTTATACAAGAGATGGTTCATATCCAGTAGCAAGCAATTTAAACGAAGCTATAGCAATAGGTGATTGGACATTTTATACTACGTTTTTAGAAAAAATAAATAAAGTAAAGAAACAAGATATTCAAAAAATAGCTAATAAATACTTGTTTGAAGATAATAGTACAACAGGTTTTTTTCTTCCTAAAAGTATATAGAATTTTAAATTGCAAATTTCTAATAAAATTATTCATTCAACCCCAATTAATGGATTAAACTTTTATTCTTTTAATTCATCGGTAAAAGGTTTTGTTTCTTTTAAAGGAAGTTTTCTTGGTGGGAAATTATGTAATATAAAAAATAAACTTATACCCGAAATTCTAGTTGAAATGTTAGATAAAGGTACCAAAAATAAAGATAAATTTAAAATAGCGAGTATTTTAGAAAATGTTGGAGCTAAAATTAGCTTCACACAAGGTAAATATAGAGTCTATTTTACAGGTCAATGTTTAACCAAAGATATTTTATTAATTTTTGATTTAATTGCAGAACAGCTAATACAACCCTTGGTCAATGAAAAAGATTTACAATCTGTTAAAAAGAGAAACATAGCAGAATTATTAAATTTAAAAAGCGACACTAGAAGTCAGGGTATGATAAATTTTTTACAAAAGTTGTATCCTAAGAACCATCCAAATAGACCATTTGGAATTGATGAAGAAATTAAACAGGTTGAAAAAATAGAAACTGAAGACTTAATCATGTTTCACAATCAATTTTATGGTTTAGGAAATATGGAAATTTGTATGGTGGGTGATTTGGATCATACTAAAGTAGATAAAAATTTGTCTAAAGTTTTTAAAAATTGGAAAATCTCACCACTGAATAAAGAAATGACGGTTTCTAACTTGAAATCAAAAAACTTATCAGGAAAGTCTTCTGTTGTTTATATTCCAGATAAAAGTAGCGCAGACCTAATTTTAGGTCACGGTATAGGAATTGATAATAATCATAAAGATTATTTGAATCTTATGGTTGGTCATTTTATTCTTGGGGGTAATTTTTCATCAAGATTAATGTCAACAATAAGAGAGAAAGAAGGACTTACTTATGGCATTCAATCCTCCATTAGTGGAGTAGATAATGGAAATGATGGTTATTGGAACATATGGGGTACTTTTTCACCATCAGATATAAATAAAGCAAAAAAGTTGATATTTCAACAACTTGAATTGTGGAGTGAAAAAGGAGTGACGAAAAGAGAATTAGAAAATAAAAAAACCACTATATGTGGAATGTATAAAGTATCCTTTGATAGAACATTGGGTATTGTTTCTCGAATGATTGATACATTACATAAAAACAAACCTTTAGCTTTTATAGATGAATATCCTAATATAATTAATGATATAAAATTATCAGATGTTAATAATGCTATAAAAAAATACTATTCAAGAAAAAAATGTATAACTATTACATCAGGTACTCTTAAATAAAGATTTGAATATAATTTTAATTGTTGCAACTACACTTGATGGTAAAATCAGTAAAAACACTCAATCTTATGTAGATTGGTCTTTTGATCTCCCATTATTTAAAAAACAGACAATCAATAATACNATCATTGTGGGCTCAACAACATTTTNAACTTTAAAGAGACCATTGCTCAATAGAAAAATAATTATTTTAAATAAAAAAATGAATTTAGGTAAAGTTTTAAGTAAAGTTACAACTTCAAATTGTTTTATTATTGGAGGCACAAAAACATATTCATTATTTTTAAAATATATTACTGATATATATTTAACCCCACATCCTTTTTTCTTTGGTACAGAAGCCAAACCATTATTTGAAGGAATTTATTTTAATCGAAAAATAGTNTTTAAGAAAAAAATTCTAGCTCATAAACAAAAACAAATTTACCAGTTTCAATATAAAGTTCATGATTGAGTTAAAATTAAACAAAAATAATAATGATATGGCAATTATTGCATTTCATGGATATGGTTCAAATCCTTATAATATGATTGAGTTATTGAAAGTCTTAAATATTGAAAAAGCAGATTGCTTTTTTCCAGCCGGTAATATTTCTCCGTTCCCTAATGATGATTTATCTAAGGCTTGGTTCTCAATTCCATTTACATCAAATTTAATAGATGAGATTGCTATTAGCAGGAAAATCATTCTAACAAAGCTAAAGTCCATAATTGAATCTTATAAAAAGATAGTTTTGCTTGGTTTTTCACAGGGAGCGATGATTTCTTTAGATATTATGATGAATTTGTCTAAACCAGTTTCGGGTGTAATNAGNNTAAGTGGTTTNAATGTTAGTATAGATGATAAAATTAAAATTGAAGAAGAATATAAAAAAATNCCAATTTTTGTTGGTCATGGAATTAATGATGAAATAATAGATATAAAATCAGCAAAAACATCTTTTGAATTTATNTNAAAAAGAGGATTTAACCTTGAGTGGAATGAATATAATATGAAACATGAAGTTATAGATAAGGAATTAGAAGATATAAGAAATTTTATCGAAAGATTAATTATTTAGATCTTTTAGCTTTTACAATTCCTGCTTTGACTTTAGCTCTTAAAACCCGATTTTCTATACTATTAACTATTTCCTCATCTCCAGATAAGGCTTTTTGAATATATTCTTCTACGCTCATCTCATTTTGATTATTATTTTTTTGAACCTCAGATTTCGGAGTTTCAACAGTAGACTCTTGCTTTGTAGATTTAGTTAATTTTCCATCCACTTCTTTTGAGCCTGAATCGTCATCAAAATTTGGTATAACAACACCAGTTCTTTTTGCTTTAATGAAAGCAGCTTTAACTTTTGTTTTTAATTTTATATCAGCAATTCCTTCAATAACATTTTTATCACCATCGACAGCTTTTTGAACATATTCAGAAGTTGAAATTGATAATAATGCACCCTTAACCTTAGCTCGAAGAGATCTATCGGGAATTGAATTTATTAGTTGAGAGTCTCCATCGGAAGCTCTTTTAATATATTCATTAATAGATAATAAAACTTCTTCTGAACTTTCATCATTAATTTCAATTTTTATATTTGGAAGTGATTTTTTTAAATTATTTAGAATATCTTTTCCCAACCATGCAAACATTGGTATAGTTATAAAACTGAAAAGACCATTACTTCTTGAAGAATAATTTAGTTCAACACAATTTTTATATGGAACAAGATTAAAGTTCACTATTTCTTTGTTAAATGGAAAAAACCCCATTTCAAGTGTTAAGTTTTTTTGATTATCTAATCTTAAAAATCTACAATTTAAAGCAGGTAAACCAAAAAATGGTTGTATCTTAAAATAGCTACCTACCTTCATATCATATTCAAGGAGGGAATGTTTTTTAGTGTAACTGGTTACATTGTTATTTGTGACNTTTAGACTATATACCCAAGGAAACCATAAGTGGTAATTTGATAAATCAGTTATATATTTCCATANAACATCTATTGGTACGTCTAAATCAATTGAAGTAGCNACATGAGATTTATTTGGAACATATTCTGAATATAAATTCAAATCAATTTTTTGCTCAGACGAAGTTGACTGTACAAANTAATAAATNAGTAAAAAGAGTAGAACAGTTGTTATTCCAATTAACATTTTTTTATTTTATTTAAAAATCATTTAGATTTATGTTGATTTACCGTTTATTTACACACTAAGATGTTATAAATTGTAACAATGAATTCCAATTTTTTTCTAATAAAAACACACAAAAAATTTTAAGGAGTTAAANAATGGCTAAAATAGGAATGTTTTGGGGAAGCAATAATGGTAACCAAGAAGAGGCTGCAGGATTTTTAAAAGATTATTTAGTTGAAGAAGGATGTGAAATTGATGAATTTAACATTGCTAGCACTGATCCTAAAAAGATGTTAGAATATGAAAAATTAATAATCGGGTGTCCAACNTGGAATGTTGGAGAGCTACAAGATGATTGGGATAGTATTTTTAGTTCTTATAAAGAATTAGACTTTAGTGGAAAAACTGCTGCCTTTTTTGGATGTGGTGATCAAGTTGGTTATTCNGATAATTTTTTAGATGCAATTGGTTTGNTAGCAAAACCTTTTATGGAAAAGGGTGGAACATTAATAGGAAGATGGCCAACAGATGGATATGAATTTGATGAATCTTTAGCTTTAGATAATGGTGAATTTCTTGGTTTAGGATTAGATAATGACAATCAAGAAGATGAAACNGAGGAAAGATTATTAATTTGGGCAGAGNTAATTAGGGAAGAGTTTGGNATTTAATTTTTAGAAATTCAATGGTTGGGGTGACATGTGAATGATAAACTATATTGGCTTGCAATATTTGTAAGTTTATACTGGGCNTATTGTCTTTTTTGGGGTATTAAGGGTGCAAAATCATCAAAAACTTCTGAAGATTATTTTTTAGCAGGAAGAAATATTGGTTTATGGGTCTTTGTTTTAGCTGCAACTGCAACAAGTTTTAGTGGTTGGACATTTGTTGGTCATCCAGGAAAGATTTTTACAGATGGTTTACCATATGCTTTTGCATCATTTTATGCATTGACCATTCCTTTTACTGGAGTGCTTTTTATAAGGAGACAGTGGATTCTTGGAAAAGCTTATAAATATATTACACCAGGTGAAATGTATTCTGATTATTATGGTGGTAATGCAATNAGGCTTTTAACCGTTTTAGTTGCTTTTTTATTTAGTGTTCCATATTTAGGAGTTCAATTAAGAGCTTCTGGGGATTTATTTAATGTACTAACAGATGGTTTAATCCCTGTTAATTTTGGTATGATTGCATTGTCTACCGTAGTTGTTATTTATGTTGCATCGGGTGGCTTAAGATCAGTTGCTTATGTTGATAGTGCACAATGTATATTGCTTGCAGTTGGTATTTGTGTAATAGGTATAACGACTATTTATTTTATAGGAGGATGGAATAATTTTATAATGGGTTTTCATGAAATTGTTAATAAAGATTTAATTAACAAAAANAATTTAACTCCATCAGGACATTCATCTTTAGTTGCAATTCCGGGAAGNATTCAAATGGTATCATCTGGATCAAAATCCATTGGTGGATCATGGACAGGAATGATGTGTTTGACNTATATGTTTGCATTGATGGGAATTCAAGCATCTCCAGCATTTTCTATGTGGGCATTTTCAAACAAAAATAGTAATGCATTTAGATGGCAACAAGTTGTAGCATCCTCTTTAATAATTGGTATTATTTTATTTACCTTTACTATAATTCAAGGAATTGGAGGACAGGTTTTAATTTTAAATAATATAATAGATAATGTTAATGATAAAAACCTAGTTCCTAAATTAATTAATCTATTATCTTTTTCTTTTCCATGGTTAGTAGGGCTCTTAGCGGTTTGTGCGTTAGCAGCCATGCAAAGNACAGGGTCTGCATACATGTCAACATTTAGTGCTATGGTTACGAAAGATATTTATTTAAAATTTTTCAAGCCGAATGCATCTGATAAAACACAAAAAAACGGTGGNAGGTTAATTGTAATATTGGTTGCAATATTAGCAATATTTGTAGCAGCAAATACAAGTTCAGCAATTGTTATGTTAGGTGGTCTTGCTGTNGCTTATGGATTTCAGATGTATCCAGCNTTATTGGGTCTATGTTATTTTAAATGGTTTTCAACAAAAGGAATCGTATGGGGTTTAATTTCAGGGTTGATTGCTGTAACTCTAACAGATAAGACTTCTGTGTGGTTTGGTTTGCCNTGGGGATCTTATCCATTGACNATACATAGTGCAGGNTGGGGTATATTTGTTAATTTAGTTGTAACTATTACAATTTCTTTTTTTATTAAAGATNATAAAAACAGACAAAAAATAAAATATAANCGACATGAATTTTTAAGTAAAGTATCTGTTTTATCTNATAACAAAAAAAAACTTATTCCGNTAGCTTGGATTCTAACANTTATTTGGTTTTTGGTNGGGTTTGGACCATTTGCAACAATTGGAAACACTTTTTTTTCTAATCCAAATGANACAGTAACATGGAATCCTTTTGGAATACCTTCAATTTGGNTTTGGCAATTATTGTTTTTAGCATACGGTATTTTTGTTATGTGGTTTTTAGCATTTTATATGGAATTATCTAAACCAGTAAAACAAGAAACAATTGAGAAATATATTAATTAGATAAGCTTTCTGATAGTTTAATTAATCTATCTAATTCCATTCTCATTTCCTTAATAGATGTCGCTCTAACTAATTTTTCTCTAAACAGACTTGCCTCAGGAAAACCTTTTATATACCATCCAAAATGCTTACGCATAAGATTCATTCCCCAAATTTCTCCTCTATCAGATAAAATAAGTTTAAAATGTTCATCACACATTTTTATTCTATCATTAATAGAACATTGATTGGGTAATTTTTGATTATTTAAAATTGCGTTTGCCTCTTGGAAAAACCAAGGGTTTCCCAATGCACCTCTTCCAATCATTATTGCATCACAATTAGTTTGATTAAACATTTTTAATATTTTTTCAGGATGATCTACATCTCCGTTTCCAATTACAGGAATAGTNACNGCTTTTTTAAGTTCTTTAATTAATTGCCAATTAGCTTTTCCTGAATAGGATTGGACAGTTGTTCTTGGATGAAGAGTAATCGCTTTAACACCCAGTTTTTCAAGCCTTTGACCTGCTTCTGGAATAACAATTTTTTGATCATTCCAACCAGCACGCATTTTTACTGTAACAGGTATTTCAGGTACTTCAGAAACAACTGCAGATGTAATTTCATCCATTATACATAAATCTTTTAATGCTGCAGAACCAGCTCCTCGTTTTGTGACTTTAGGAACAGGACATCCATAATTTATATCAATAATGTCAGGTTTGAATTTATCATATATCATTCTTGCCGCTTTTGACATTACATCAGCAGAATTACCAAAAATTTGAATTCCAATTGGTCTTTCCTCAGGATANAATTTTATTAGGTCAAAACTTTTTTGATTTTCTCGAATTATACCATCAGCAGAAACAAATTCAGAATAAACTAAACCTGCACCCATTTTTTTACTAAGGATTCTACAAGCATAGTCAGTTACNCCAGCCATNGGGGCTAAAAAAATAGGAGACGATAGTTTTAAATTACCAATTTGCATTTTCAAAATTTAACTATTTTTTTCTAAGGAAGANGAAACTTAAATTATTCAANTANTTTGAGGAAAAAACAATGAAAAGTTTATATTATTTATCAATATTTATTTTTTTGCTTTCTTGTAATTCAACACAAAATGATTATCAAAAAGCAGTTGCTGTAATNCAACCAGGAAATGATTCTAATGTCAGAGGAAGTGTTGTATTTAAACAGGATAAGANAAATGTTATCGTTACTGTTTCAGTCTCTGGTTTAAATTCTAGTTCATTCCANGGTTTTCATATTCATGAATTTGGAGACATAAGTTCTTTAGATGGAAAAAGTGCAGGAGGACATTATAANCCAGAGGGACATCCACATGGTTTACCACCAGAGAAAAAAAGACATGCTGGTTCTTTTGGAAATTTAATATCAGACCTTAATGGAAATGTTGATACTACTTTTATTGATGACACTTTTTCTATTTCAGGAGATTTTAATCCAGTTATTGGCAGAGCTGTTGTTATTCATGCAAAGAGAGATGATGGAGGTCAACCTACTGGTAATGCTGGAGCAAGAATAGGATTTGGTGTAATTGGAATTGCAAAGTAATTAAAAAAAATCATGTTAAAAAAAATTGTATTTATTNTTTCATTTTTATCTTTATNTAATAATATNAAATCTCAGAATCTTCAACTTCATTATGATTTTTTAGAAGATGAAAATTATTTTACTTCAACTNTAGAAATGTTNAGGGTGAATGATAAAGGAGCTACATTTTGGTTTGTTGATTTNGATTATTTATCTGATACAAANGGAAGCGCATCATCAGGATATATGGAGTTTGCAAAATATTTCAATTTGNGTAATTCAAATAAATATACATTTACTCTTCAATTTAATGATGGTGTTGCGTANTGGGGAAATTTAGGACAAGCTTNTTTAGCTGGACCAACCTTTAATNTAAGCTTAGGAAATTTTAGTTTATCAACAGAGTTATTATATANGTATAAACAAAAAAATGATCCAAATGGACAATTAACATTTGTTTTTTATATGCCATTATTAAATGGTAAANCTGAATTAACAGGCTTTGCAGATATTTGGACTATTGACAAGGAAAATTCTAATTCAAAGGACGTTGTTTTTATGAGTCAACCNCAATTTTGGTATTTACTATCAGAAAAAATATCAATTGGTGGTGAAATGAGAATTACAAATAATTTTTACCCAGTTAATGGTTGGAAATATACTGCAACATTTGGTTTAAAATGGAATATGGAATGATTATTTATCATTTTCGCCATAATAATATTGATAATAAGAATTAAGTAATTCAGGATCATATTCCATCATCGAATTTTCAAATTCATTTTGAAAATTATTATTATTTTGAAAATCATTTAAATTTTGATTTATAGAGTTTTCATTTGAAAAAACACCTGATTTGTCAGTTGGTGCTATTAAAACGGGTTCATTACTATTTTTATAAAACAAATAAACTCCTGGTAAAATTAATAATAACATAAGGCCAATAGATAAAAGAGAGATTTCTGTGTTAAAATGATAACCGCCCCACATGTCTTGTTCTATTGCATAACCAATAAAAAAAGCTAAACTCACGAAAATACCAAATAAAATTAAAATAAAGTGAAGACCAGAAATTCTGCTTTTAAAAACACCCATTAAAATTAGCCAAAGTATGAATCCCAGTGTAATAGAAACTATAGCAAGAGGATAATTTTGTGATAACAGAAAAAATCCGTAAGCTCCTAATGATGAAAATAATATAAAAAAAGTTATTAAATTTTTCATAATTTTATTGGGTAATATCTACCTCGGACGTAGTTACCAAGTCCAAAATTGGTAATAAGTATGTAAAAAGGCAAGATTTATCTAATTTATTTTAATCAACGGGGAAAATTTTGAAAAAAAGAGAGTTATCTATTGGTGTTGTAGGAGTTGGACATTTAGGAAAGCGTCATTTAGAAAATGTTATAAAAAGTGATATGGTACGTTGTTCAGGTTTCTATGAAATTGATAAAGAAAAAAGCAAGAAAATAATAAATGAAAATGGAATCAAATCCCACGCTAGTTTAGATGCTTTATTAAAAGAAAGCGATGCTATAATAATTGCTGTTCCAACTACAGAACATTTTAAAATTGCAAAAGAATGTTTAAATAAAAGAAAAAATATTTTTATAGAAAAACCTATTTGTAAAACACTTAAAGAGGCTGATGCTTTAATCAAATTGTCTGATGAAAATAATTGTTTTATTCAGGTTGGTCATATTGAAAGATTAAACCCAGCTATTTTTACATTAAAAAAAGAAAAAATCAAGTTAAACCCAAGATATATTGAGATTCAAAGGTTAGCTCCTTTTAATTCAAGAGGAACGGATGTTCCTGTAGTATTGGATTTAATGATTCATGATTTAGATATTCTCTTATCTCTTATAGATTCTACTGTAGAGAAAATTGACGCAACAGGTATTTCAATTATGACCAATTCTATTGATATAGCAAATGCTAGAATAAAATTTAAAAATGGTTGTGTTGCAAATATAACATCTAGTAGAATTGCTCAAGACTACGTAAGAAAATTAAAAGTTTTTGAAAAAAACAGATATATAACAGTAGACTTCTTAAAAGGATTAACTGAAATTTATAAAGTATTAGATTTAGAAGAAAAGATAAAGTCTAATTCTATAACAACACCTTTTATTAGAAATGGTAAAGAGAAAAGAATAGTTTATGAAAAACCACATCAGAATAAATTTGACGCATTAGAAATGGAATTAGAAAATTTTATTGAATCAAATAAAAAAATCTCAAAACCCATTGTTTCAGGTAAGGATGGAAGAGAAGCTTTGAATTTAGCTATTACTATTCAAAAGAAAATAGAGGAAGATTAAATTTATGGACATAAGAAATTTTATATTTAAGAACAGAGGTGTCATTCCAGTCCCGATAGTATTGTATCTCATTTTTTCATCAAACCCAGGAATAAATTTTTATTCTTTTTTAGGTTTTGTTTTAATTTTATTAGGAGAAAGTTTAAGAATCAATTCAGTGCGTTATGCTGGTGGTAAAACTAGAAGCGTACATTTAAAATCATCTGATCTAGCTACTAATGGACCATATGCTTACGTAAGAAACCCGATTTATATTGGTAATACTATTATATGGTGTGGAGCTGTTTTATTATCCAACGCTCCATTTTTATTAGCAACTGTATTTTTTATATTTTTCTTTTTTTGTTTAGAGTATAATGTGATTATATCTTTAGAAGAAGAATATTTATCAAAAGAATATGGAAATCAATATATTAAATATAAAAAAAATGTACCCAAACTAATTCCAAGGTTTTCTAAGTGGGATGGGGGAGAAAATTTTTACAAAAACAATTTAGTTGATACAATCAAGATTGAAAAATCTACATTACAAGGGTTAGGACTTTTTTTCTTAATTATAATTATGAAGTCAATTTATTTTATAAATTAATGAAAGAAAAAAATATTTTAATTATTGCTGGAGAAACCTCGGCAGATATTCATGGTGCTAACTTAGTATTAGCTTTAAAGTTGATGGATGATGACTTACGTTTTTTCGGAATAGGAGGTAATAGATTAAAGGAAAGTGGAGTTGAAATAATTCAAGATAATAAACAAATGTCAATTGTTGGCTTTGTTGAAGTTTTAAAATATTATTTTTTTTTTAAAAATATTTTTAATAAGATTGTTAATTTTTGTAAAAATAAAAAACCAATAAGAGCAATTTTAATTGATTATCCTGGTTTTAATCTCAGACTAGCAAAAGAATTAAAAAAATTAAATATACCTATTACATATTATATTAGTCCTCAAGTTTGGGCTTGGAAAGAAAATAGAGTAAAAATAATTAAAGATTGTGTTGATCAAATGCTTTGTATTTTTCCATTTGAAGAAGAGTGGTATAAATTAAGGGGAATAAAAGCAAAATATGTAGGCCATCCTTTTAGTACAATAAAAATTGTAAATAATAAGTCTAAATTAGATTTTCATAAAAAACATAAAATTAATCCATCCTCTAAAATTGTAGCTTTAATGCCAGGAAGTAGACAGGAAGAAGTAAATAGACATTTAGATATAATGATAGAATCTGTAAAAAAGATACATAAAAATAATAATCTAGTACCAATAATAGGGTTAGCACCTAATATTAATTTACCAAAAATTGAAACAGACATTATAAAAATCGAGGTAGATAATCCTATAGATGTTTTAAAAAATTCAGATGTAGCTATTCTGAGCTCAGGAACAATATCTCTCGAAGCAGGTCTATATGGTATTCCATCAATAGTTATTTATAAAATGAATTTAATATCATGGTTGATAGCAAAAAATCTAGCTAAAGTTAAATTTGTTTCCATGACAAATATTTTATTAGAAAAAGAAATTTTTAAAGAGTTTTTACAAAATGAAATAAATACAAAAACTATTTCTGAACAAATATTAAAATTATTGAACAATAATAGAAATGAAATATTAAATAACCTAAGTGAATTAAAAACAATTATTGGTAAAAAAAAACCAGCTTTTGAAGCGGCAAAAATGATTTTAGGTGAAATAAATTAAAGACCTACACAAACAAATATTTTCATTATTAATATTTCTAATAACTATTATTTCGGGACAAAATCAATCTTCAATCAGTGGTTTTATTAGGAATGATAATACTGGAGAACCACTAGGTTATTCAAATATATTTATTAAAGATTCAAATATTGGAGCTGTTTCAACTTCAGATGGATATTATGTTTTAACTAATTTGTCATCTGGAACTCTAGAAGTAGTTGTCTCTATAATAGGATATGAAATGATTACTACTCAGGTATCTATTTCTCAGCAAGAAAATAAGAGACTAGACTTTAGACTTACACCTATAATTCTCGAAGGTGAGTCAATTGACGTTTTTGGGGAAATTCAAAAAATAAGAGATTTGGTTGAGCCTAGTAGAATATCATTAGATTTAAGAACATTGGAGACAGCACCAGCTTTTGTGGAATCTGATTTATTTAGAACTGTTCAAATGCTTCCAGGAGTACAAACATTAAATGATTTTTCAAGTGCCTTATATGTAAGAGGAAGTACACCTGATCAAAATTTAGTTATGATGGATGGTGTAACAATTTATAATCCGTATCATTTTGGTGGGATTTTTTCTACATTTAATACAGATGCAATAACAGAAGCTGATTTTCATGCAGGAGGATTTCCATCGAAGTTTGGAGGAAGAATGGGGTCCATAATCGATATAATTAATAAAGAAGGTAATACTGAAAATTTTCAAGGTGTAGCAAATATTTCGGCTCTTTCGTCTAAGGTTTTATTAGAAGGGCCAATTCCTTCTTCATTAATAAAAGGATCATGGATGATTGCGGGCAGAAGAACCTATTTTGATAAAATAATTAATTTTTTTATTAATAGATCAGCAGAAGGAAGAGATAGTGGTTTTGAATTTCCTTATTACTTTTATGATTATCAAATTAAGATAAACATAGATGTTTCGCAAGATCATCGACTTACTTATAGTAGATTTTATGGAGATGATGTTTTAAAATTATCTACAAATGATAAAAAAGAATATTATGATGTAGAATTAGATTATTATGAATCAATGCAAGACAATTTTAGCATTGAATGGCCATGGGGAAATCGTACTCAAAGCTTCACTTGGAGATGGCTAATAAATCCTAAGCTTGTAGCTAAGACGGTTTTAGCAAATAGTTATTATCGGTTTACATTTAATACTATATTTGAAAGTTTTGGTGATTGGACAAGCGGGCAATATTTATTTGGTGATTATAGAGATTATTTTTCATTTAATTTTTATGATACAATTGATGATAATACTTTTGAAACAGAATTTTCATGGCATAGTTCTTCAAAACACAAACTATCTTCAGGTTTACAAATTAAAAAAGTCAAATATAATTTGGGTATGGATATTGAATATTCCACTTTAGATACATCTTTTTTTTGGAATCCTCTTAAAATGAAAGATATTACTCAAGAAACATCTCTTTTTATTCAAGATAAGTGGAACTTTTCATCTAAAATATTATTTCAAATAGGATCGAGGTTTTCTCATTATTCATTGCATGATAAAATATATTTTGATCCAAGGTTTGGAATGAAATATTTAATTTCGAATAATTTATCATTTAAAATTGCACTCGGTAGATATCATCAATTTTTAACAATAGCAAATCCTGAAGATGAAACTTTTAGAATTGTAGATTTTTGGTTGGGCTTACCCAAGGATAAAAAAGCAATGTTTTCAGATCATGTAATTCTAGGAGCAGAATATTTATCTATTGATAATTGGTTGTTTAGAGTAGAGACTTATTATAAACATTTTGAAAATTTGTTAACACTTCAACAAGGTTCAATTATTACAACAAATTCAAATGATGAGAGTGATAATCAAACTACTTTTAGCCCATTTAATGAATTTTATGATACAAAAGGTTTTGCGCATGGATTAGAATTGTTATTTAAAAAAACATCTGGAAAAATTAAAGGTTGGGTTGGGTATACATTTGCTAATACAAAAAGACATATAGATAAACATGGTTGGTTTAATCCAAAATTTGATAGAAGACATACCTTAAATATTGTAGGAGACATTAGTGTTCCTATAATAAAAAAAACCTATCTTAGTATTGCAGTTCAAGCATCAAGCGGACAACCTTATACTCCACCTTTAGGAACATATGAACAATGGCAAACTTCAAATTCAGCTTATTATACGAACTGGTGGAGCAATCAACAGTATATAGTCGGTAACAAAAATTCAAGAAGGTTAGATTCTTACTTTCGACTAGACATCGGTTTAAAACAAGAAAAAGTTATTTTTGGAAAACCATATGAAAGATTTATTCAGGTTATAAATGCTACTAATCATGTGAATCCTTTAACATATCAATATAGAACTAAAACTAATCAATTAACTAATGAAACTATGGGTCTGGAAAGAGCAGCTATACCAATGTTTCCATTAATGATAACTTTTGGTTGGAGAATAGAATTTTAATGAAAAATATAAAGCTGTACATTTTTTTATTATTTACTTCATGTAACATAGTTCCACCAACAATATCTTGGGAAGATTTAAATGAAGACTATGAACCACAATTAAATATTCTAGGTGTTATAACAAGTTCTACAAACGATAGTCTAAATACAAGTTTTATCAAAGTGCATAGGTCTTTAAAGGTTGATGAAGCACGAGACTCTCTAATTAGATATATTGATGAAAATGAAGAATCAAGAGTAGTATATGAATCAAGGTATATAGTCAAAGATGCAGAGGTGATTTTGAGTAATTCTGATAAAGATTATAAATTCAATTTTTATGAAGAAAAATATATTGGATCTGATAGTATATTATATAAAAATTCATATTTTTATGATGGATTTGATTTTGTACCAAAGCCAGAAGAATTATGGGATTTAACTGTTTCAACATCTTCAGGATTATTAGCTACAGGAAAAACTATAATACCACCTAATCCAATTATTTATACTGAAAACTTACCTGATACTTTTAATATTATAGAAAATATTTNTTTTGAATNGTTACCAATGAAAGAAAANAATCAAATATTAAATATTTCAAACTTTTTAAGTTANACAGGTTTGTCTTTTTTTTATGGAATTGATGAAGAAGACACNTGTGGTTTTACAAAAGAATTTCTCATAAAAGATGAAGTAAAAATNGAATATGATNTAGGNTCNTGTAANTATTTATTAAATGATGAATGGCCCAACGATGATTTTTTAATGATTAATTTAATGTCATTAGATTCNAATTATTATAATTACTTTATNGATGAAAATAATCAGGANAATGAATTTTCAAATTTAATTATTGGTGAAGGAGGTGTTCCTAAAGCNTATGGTCTTCAAAATGCAATAGGTGTTTTTGGTTCAATTGCTTTTGATAAACATTATATNAAAATAAGATAATTTTAATTATTGATTTTAAATANAACATAGTTCAANCTATCAGATATAGCTTGCCAACTTGCTTCAATAATATTNTCAGANANNCCAACACATGTCCATGANATATCTTTGAATTTTGATTCAACTAGAACTCTAACTTTTGATATACTACCTTCATTCGTATTAAGAACNCTAACNTTATAATCAATTAGTTTTAAATCTTTAATTTGAGGATAAAAATTTAAAAGTGCTTTTTTAAGAGCCATGTTTAATGCGTGAACAGGACCGACACCTTCTGAAGCTGTATGTTCAATATTATCATTTACCTTAATTTTTAATATTGCTTCACTTTTAGAATTTAAATTATCAGATGAGCTTATAATTACTTTAGAATCAATTCTTTCAAAAAATGGTTTAAATTCTCCTGTATATTTTCTTACTAATAATTCAAAGGAACCTTCAGCTCCTTCAAATTGCAAACCCTCATGTTCTAGCTCTTTTATTTTTGAAACGATATTTTTATTCATTTCTCTTGAAATTAAATTCTCGTTTTTAATACCTAATTCTTCAAGTTTATATTTTATATTACTTTTTCCAGATAAATCAGAAACCAAAACTCTTTGAGAAGAGCCCACTAAACTAGGATTAATGTGTTCATACATTGTTGAATCTTTTAAAACTGCTGATACATGAATACCACCTTTGTGAGCAAATGCTGATTTTCCAATAAATGGAGCTCTTGAGTTAGGTATTAAATTCATGTTTTCATAAATTTTTGAACATAAAGTAGTTAGTTTAGTCAAATCAATATTTGAATTTGTTTGTTTGTTCATTTTAATTATGAGGTTTGGAATTATTGATGCGAGATTTGCATTGCCACATCTCTCGCCAACACCGTTCATAGTTCCTTGAATGTGTTCAGCTCCATTATCAACAGCAGCAAGCGAATTAGCAACACCTAAACCAGAATCATTATGAGCATGAATACCTAATTTAGTGTTAATAATTTTTTTTACTTTTTTTGTTATATTTCCGATTTCGTTTGGAAGGCAGCCACCATTTGTATCACATAGTACTAAAATATCAGCGCCTGCATTTTTTGCAGAGTTAAGCATAGATAAAGAAAAACTTGGATCATCTTTATATCCATCAAAAAAATGTTCAGCATCAAAAATTACAAACCTACCTTCACTTTTTAAAAATTCAATTGACTGATATATTAATTCTTTGTTCTGTTCGTCAGTTAAACCAAGTGCATTTTCAGCATGAAATCGCCAAGCTTTTCCAAAGATACAAACAACAGGTGTTTCTGCTGCAAGCAAAGCATTAAGGTTTGTATCGGATTTAATATTTGAAATATTTAGTGAAGTAGCACCAAATGCACAAAGTTTAGAATTTTGAAATGTAATATTTTTTGCTTTTTTGAAAAATTCTTCATCTTTTGGATTACTTCCCGGCCAACCACCTTCAATAAAATCAACACCGAAATCATCTAAATATTTAGCAATTTTTAATTTATCATTAACAGAAAGATTTACTCCTTCAGCTTGTGATCCATCTCTTAGTGTTGTATCAAATATTTCAATCATTTTTTTAGTTTTGGTCTATTAAATAACCACGGAGAATTTTTCATTCTATTTACTTCATATGTTTTTATTTTATCAAATATTTTAAGAGTAGTACCAATTTCATCAAGACCTTCTAATAAATTTGATTTCAGTGAAGCATCAATATCAAATTCAATTGATTTTTTGTTGGGAAGTAAAATTATTTGATCTGATAAATTAACATCTAATGAGAAGCCTTGGTTTTCAGAGACTAGTTTAAATAGATTATCTATAATTTTATTTTTTAAAACAATAGGAAGCATTGCGTTTTTAAAACAATTATTATAAAAAATATCTGCAAAGCTAGAAGAAATCAATACTCTAAAGCCATATTGATTTAAAGCCCATGGAGCATGTTCCCTGCTAGAGCCACAGCCAAAGTTTTCTCTAGTAAGCAAGATAGTAGACTTTTTATATCTTTTTTGATTAAGAACAAAATCTTCATTTAATGGTCTGTTTTTACAATCCATTCCAGGCTGACCTTGGTCTAAATATCTCCATTCATCAAAAAGATAGTCACCGAAACCAGTTCTGTAAATAGATTTTAAAAATTGTTTTGGTATTATAGCATCTGTATCAACGTTTGGTATATCTATAGGCGCAACAATTCCGGAATGTGATATAAATTTTTCCATTTTTTAATCTAAATACTTTCTAACATCAACAAATTTACCCTCTATAGCTGCAGAAGCAACCATAATAGGGCTTACAAGGTGACTTCTACCAAGATATCCTTGTCTTCCTTCAAAATTTCTATTTGACGTTGATGCACATCTCTCCCGAGGATTTAGACGATCATCATTCATAGCTAAACACATAGAACAACCAGCGTTTCTCCATTCAAAACCTGCGTCTTTAAATATTTTATCTAGTCCAAGAGATTCTGCTTCTTTTTTTACTAGGCCAGAACCGGGAACAACAATCGCTTGTTTTATGTTTGACGATATTTTTTTTCCTTTAAGAATTTTTGCTGCAGCNGTTAAGTCTTCTATTCTAGAGTTAGTACATGATCCGAGAAAAATTTTTTCAACTTTAATGTCTTTAATAGGAGTTCCAGGTTTTAAACCCATGTATTCTAATGCTCTCTTCATTGAAAAGCGTTTCACTCCGTCTTCTTCTAAATCGGGGTCTGGTACTACGGAGTTTATAGAAGCAACCATTTCTGGAGAAGTTCCCCAAGTAACTTGAGGTTCAATTTTAGATGCATCAATTGAAACTGTTTTATCAAAAATTGCTCCTTCTTCAGTTTGCAATGTTTTCCATTTATTTACTGCCAAATCCCACATTTTATTCTTGGGTGCTAATGGACGATTATAAATATAATTTAGTGTNTTATCATCAACACCAATTAATCCAGCCCGGGCACCAGCTTCAATAGTCATATTACAAAGAGTCATTCTNCCTTCCATNGATAANGAACGAATGGTTTCTCCTGCATATTCTATNGCAAANCCAGTACCNCCATTAGTACCAATTTCTCCNATTATNTAAAGAATCAAATCTTTTGGAGTGACACCTTTTTTTAATNTTCCATTTATATCAATTAAAAGAGTTTTTGTCTTTTTTTGAACTAAACATTGTGTAGATAAAACATGTTCAACNTCAGAAGTACCAATACCAAAAGCTANNACACCAAATGCTCCGTGTGTAGAAGTATGAGAGTCTCCACAAACAATTGTCATTCCAGGAAGAGTAGCTCCTTGTTCTGGACCAATNACATGAACAATACCTTGTCTCAANTCATTTAATGGAAATTCAGTTATTCCAAAATCATCACAGTTATCATCNAANGTTTTAATTTGCAATGCTGATAATGGGTCAGTTGCTTTAGATCTATTTTTNGTAGAAACATTATGATCGGGAACNGCTAAATGAGACTCTTTTCTCCATAAGTTTCTCTTATTTATTTTAACACCTTCAAATGCTTGAGGAGAAGTTACTTCATGAAGCAGTTGCATATCAATGTAAAGNAAATCAGTTCCATTATCATAGGAATGAACAACATGATCATTCCAAATTTTTTCATATAATGTTTGTTTTATCACAATCTTCCTTAATTAATTTTTATTATAAAAATACAGACTTATCAAGAGTTCTAAATTGTTCATCTAATGCACTAAGGTAAGCTTTAGCAGATGCTTCAATAATATCTGTTGAAAAACCTTTTCCTATAAATGATTGGTTATCTTTTTTNATTCTTACTAAAACTTCACCTTGTGCTTGTCTTCCAATAGTTACCGANCTAACTTGATATGATTCAATATTAGCTTTTGTATTAAGAGCTTTNTCTATGGCATTNAAACAAGCATCAACGGGACCATCACCTGTAGCTGATTCTTCTAATTTTTTATCTTTATGTATAATAACAATTGTTGCAGTTGGAATTGTATTTGTTCCTAANACAACATTTAGGTAATNTAAGTGATANTTTTTTAATTCTTTNAAGTTTGCATCTCCCATCATTATTCTTAAATCATCATCAAAAATTTCTTTTTTCTTATCTGCAAGTTCAACAAANTCATTATAAATTTTATCAACGGAATTNGCATTAATNTTGTAACCAAGTTCTTCTAATCTAGCTTGAAGACCATGTCTACCGGANTGTCTACCTAAAACAATTTTACTAGTTGATTTTCCAACAGACTCAGGAGTCATAATTTCATAGGTTTCTCTTAATTTCAAAAAACCATCTTGATGAATTCCTGATTCATGTGCAAATGCATTTTCTCCAACGATGGCTTTATTGGGTTGAACAATCATGCCTGTATGTGAAGATACCATAGTACTAGTTTTGTAAATTTCTTCAGTTTTTATATCAGTATGAAAATTTAATAAATCTTTTCTTACGTTTAGGGTCATTACTATTTCTTCTAAAGAAGCATTTCCAGCGCGCTCACCTATACCATTTATAGTACACTCAATTTGTCGTGCTCCATTTTTTATACCTTCTAAAGAATTTGCAACTGCTAAACCTAAATCATTATGACAGTGTGTACTTATTATTGCTTTATTAATATTAGGAACTCTCTTAATTATTTGATAAATCTTTTCACCAAACTCTTGAGGAAGAGTATAGCCAGTTGTATCAGGAATATTTATTGTTGTAGCTCCTGCTTCAATAGCTGCTTCTATAATTTCACAAAGAAAATTAATTTCAGTTCTACCAGCATCTTCNGGAGAAAATTCAACNTCGTCACATAAAGATNTAGCAAATGCAACAGCATCTANACCCATNTTAAGTATTGTATNNCGTTTATTTTTTAAACTAGTTCCATATTTATTGTTTGAAAATTTTCCTTTTAAATGGACATCTGACGTACCTAAAAAAGTGTGGATTCTAAAATCTTTTGCATCTTTTACTGCATCATATGCTTTTTGAATATCATTNTCAATAGCTCTCGCAAGGCTTGCAATTTTAACATTTATCTCTCCAGCAACTCTTTTAACACCTTCAAATTGAACTTTAGAAGAAACAGGAAAACCTGCTTCAATAATATCAACATTTAATTTTTCNAGCTGTTTAGCTATNTCTAATTTTTCATAAACATTTAAAGATGCTCCAGGTGATTGTTCACCATCCCTTAGGGTTGTGTCAAAAATTAATATTTTATTATTCTTCATTTAAAAAATCACAGAATGAATTNATTTTTTTAATAGTNAAATCCTCATCATTCAATCTTTTCATATATTCATAAGTTTTATTAAAAATATATTCTTTTGCTTCTAATAATTCAAAAGAATGTTCAAACATCATTCCTAAAGAAAGAATCATTCCGACAGGATTCGCTAAATCTTTACCTGCAATATCAGGTGCTGATCCATGTACTGGCTCATATAATCCAATATTTTCACCAATAGAAGCTGAAGGTAANAGNCCAATATGCCCACANAAAGTAGCAGATAANTCTGAAAGTATATCACCAAATAAATTTTGTGTTAAAATTACATCAAATTGAAATGGGTTTTGAACTANTTGCATTGCAGCNTTATCAACATACATATCTTCAACTNTAACATCANNGTAATCTTTGCTTATATCATGGACAACATCTTTCCAAAGNTGAGAACTTTCAAGNACATTTGATTTATGAACAGAAGTTAATTTTTTATTTCTTTTTTGAGCTAATTTAAAGCCTACATGAGCAATACGCTCAACTTCCTTTTTTGTATATAATAAAGTATTCCATGCTTTATCATTTTTATATCCACGTGGTTGGCCAAAATAAATACCACTTGTTAACTCTCTNAGAATCATAATATNTAAACCATTATTTGTATTTATCGCAGGTCGTAAATTTGTAAATANTTCTAATTCNTTTCGAATTTTCAACAATCCAGCTTCTGGTTTNATATCATGAGATAATGAATCCCATTTTGGACCTCCTACAGCTCCTAATAATATTGCATCAGAGTTTTTACAAGCATTTATAGTTTGGTCTGTTAATGGAATTCCATATTTGTCAATTGAAATACCACCAAATAAACATTCAGATAATTCAAAACTAAATTGAAATTTTTTTGCTACTAATTCTAATACATTAACAGCAGAATTCATTATTTCTGGTCCAATACCATCACCCGGAAGAGAGATTATTTTAAAAGAATTTTTCAAGACTCTTATTATTTTTCAGCAGGAAGCCATTTCATCATTTTTCTTAGTTTAGATCCAACCTTTTCAATTAAATGTTCTTTTGTTTCATTTCTAAGTTTATTCATTACCGGNTGTCCGCTTTCATTTTCTTTTAACCATTCTTTTGCAAAAGAACCATCTTGTATATCAGAAAGAATTTTTTTCATCGCAATTTTAGTATCATTGTTAATAATTTTTGGTCCCCTTGACATACCCCCATATTCAGCTGTATCACTTACAGAGAAATTCATTCTAGATAATCCTCCTTCATAATATAAATCAACAATAAGCTTAAGTTCATGCATACATTCAAAATAAGCTAATTCAGGTGCATAACCAGCTTCAACCAATGTTTCAAAACCAGCTTTAACCAATTCAGCAGATCCACCGCAAAGAACTGCTTGTTCACCAAAAAGATCTGTTTCAGTTTCATCTTTAAAGTTGGTTTCAATTACACCAGCTTTTGTACCACCCAAACCTTTAGCCCAAGCTAAAGCTAAATTCTTAGTCGTTCCAGAAGGGTCTTGATGAATAGCAAAAAGACAGGGAACCCCACTACCTTTTTCAAAAGATCTTCGTACTAAATGTCCCGGACTTTTAGGTGCAATCATCATGACATTAATTGATGCTTCAGGTGTTATTTGATTAAAGTGAATATTAAACCCATGTGCAAATGCTAAAGTATCTCCTTGGTTTAAATAAGGTTTTATTTCATTTTCGAAAACTTTTTTTTGGATTTGATCTGGAACTAATATCATAATAACATTTGCCCAACTTGCAGCATCTGAGGTTGATTTTACATCCAAACCATCCTCTTTTGCATTTTTAATTGAGGAACTATTTTCTCTTAAGCCAACACAAACGTTTAATCCACTATCTTTTAGATTGAGGGCATGAGCATGTCCTTGGCTTCCATATCCAATTACAGCAATTTTTTTGTCTTTAAGATAATTTATATCAGCATCATCTTCATAATATGTTTTAATCATTATTATTCCTTTTAATTATATTATAACGCAACTTTTCCTGAGCGGACAATTTCTAAAACTTTTAAATTTGAATTTTTTTCTAAAAAATCATCTAGTTCTTCTGAAGAACCTATGACTTCTATTAAAATTTTTGAACTTTTAGATTTTACTATTCTAATATTNTCATTTANAATTTGATTTATTTTGTTTTTTTCATTTATATCAATTTTAATAATCATTATNTCTCTTGTAATATGAGAATCTCCAGATACAACATNGGCTTCGATAACATTCACTAANTTATTTAAAACGTGAACAAAAAGATTTTTTCTATCTTCATTAATATTATTTGCAACCAAGGTTATTCTNCTTACACCTTNTTTTTCACATGGTGCNACAGATAAGCTTTCAACATTTATACTNCGACGTCTAAAGTTNTTNACAACTCTGTTTAAAACACCAGGCGAGTTTTCNACTAAAGCTACATAAGTTTGTTTCATTTAAGNTTGTTTCTCCAATGTTATAGATTTTTCATTAGANTTATTTATTTTTTCTGGNCTTCTAATCATAGCATCTAGATTAGCTCCAGCAGGAACCATAGGNTAAACCATATCATGTTGNTCAACTACAAATTCAATTAAACTTGGACCTTTGANTTTTCTAGCATCTTGAATTGCTNATTGAGCTTCTTTTTCAGAAAACACTCTGTAGCCNGGCAACCTATATGCNTCTGCTAATTTTACATAATCAGGACTGTAAATNGGAGTTTCTGAATATCTTGAATCATAAAATAATTGTTGCCACTGTCNAACCATACCTANATAACCATTGTTTATTATTGCAATATTAATATTAATGTTTTCTTGAACTGCGGTAGCGAGTTCCATAAGAGTCATTTGAATTCCACCATCTCCAACTACAACCCAAATCTCTTTTTCTTTTTGAGCAAAATAGGCACCAATTCCAGCAGGAAGTGCAAAACCCATAGTTCCTAAACCACCAGAAGTGATTAAAGTTCTTGGTTCATTGTGTTCATAATATTGAGCTTCTAACATTTGATGTTGACCAACATCACTAATTACAACGGCATTTCCTTCGGTTCCTTGCCATATATTTTTGATAGCTTGAGCTGCTATATATACATCGGTGGACTTATTTATAATTTCGAGATTTTCAACTTCAGATTGCCATTTTTGAATTTGATTGAACCATGAAGAACGGTTTGTTTGATTAATGTTATTAATAAGTTTTTGAAGGACATTTTTCAAATCACCATGTATACCAACATTTACTTTTACATTTTTATTGAGCTCAGAACTGTCAATGTCAATATGAATTTTTTTTGAGTTCGGTGAATATGTATCTAATTTGCCTGTAACACGATCATCAAACCTCATACCGCAAGCAATCAATAAATCTGCATTTTGAATAGCATTATTAGCTGAAGCATTTCCATGCATACCCATCCAACCCATATTTAAAATATGACTGCCAGGAAAACCACCAATTCCGAGCAAGGTTGGCGATACAGGAATTTTTCCTTTTTCTGCAAAATTAATTAATTCCTTTGTTGCACCAGAAAGTAAAACTCCGTGACCCGCTAAAATAACTGGTTTTTTTGAATTATTTATTAATTCAGCAGCTTCATTAATTTCTGTTTGTGAGGGATTTTCTTTCGGTAAAAGGCCAGGCAAAGCTTTTATTTTTTTTGGATATGTAAAAGTGGCTTTTGCATTTTGAATATCTTTAGGAATATCAACAACAACAGGGCCTGGACGGCCAGACCTAGCTATATGAAAAGCATTTTTAATTGTTTCAGCAATTTCATTTACATCTGTTACTAAATAAGAATGTTTAGTAATCGGAAGTGTGATTCCAGTTACATCAATTTCTTGAAAAGCATCAGTTCCAATTACAGATAATGGTACTTGGCCTGTTATGCATACAATAGGTGACGAATCTAACATGGCTGTTGCTAAGCCTGTTACCATATTTGTAGCTCCTGGTCCAGAAGTTGCCATTGCTACTCCAACCTTACCATTTGCTCTGGCATAACCATCAGCCATATGGGTTGCACCTTGTTCATGTCTTACCAACACATGATGTATTTTATCTGAATATTTTGTTAAAGCATCATATGCAGGNAAAATAGCTCCACCTGGATATCCAAAAATAACATCAACNCCCTCTTTAATTAGNGATTCCCAGATTATTTCAGCACCAGTAATTATTTTATNATTGTGCATTTNTNATTCCTTAATTTGATTTTAATATAGCACCAGTATTTGCGGAGGTAACNAATTTNGAATANCTACGTAAATAACTNGATTTTATGTTTTGTTTAAANTTTGGTAATTTATCTAATCTNNTTTTAATTTCTTTATCAGATAAATTTACTTGAATTGAATTNTTTGGAATATCAATTGTNATTAAATCACCATTTTGAATTGCTGCTATAGGCCCTTTTTCAGCNGCTTCTGGTGATATATGTCCAACACAAGCTCCTCGNGTTCCNCCTGAAAATCTTCCNTCAGTAATNAGAGCAACNTTGTCTCCTAATCCCANACCCATTATTGTACTGGTNGGNGCTAACATCTCAGGCATACCAGGCCCACCTTTGGGTCCTTCATATCTAATTACNACTACACAACCAGGNTCAATTTCCTTGTTTAATATTCCAGNTAGNGCTTCGTCTTGTGATTCATAAATTTTNGCAGGTCCAGAAAATTTTAANAGTTTACTATTTACTGCAGCGGTTTTTACAATAGCACCTTTTGGAGCAAGATTGCCAAATAANACTGATAATCCNCCTGTTTTTGAAAATGGATCATTTACCTGCCTAATAACAGTTTTATTTTTTATTTTAGCATTTTTAATATTTTNACCTAAAGTTTTTCCAGTAACAGTTGGNCTATCTAAATCAAGCAAATTTTTTGTTTTAGATAGTTCATTTAAAATTGCTGATACTCCTCCAGCAAGTTCAACATCTTCCATATGAACATTTTGTGTTGCAGGACTAACTTTGCATAAATAAGGAGTTTTTTTTGAAAGTGTATTTAGTTCATCCAAATCAAATTTAATCTCAGCTTCATTTGCAATTGCNAANGTATGTAATACAGTGTTTGTACTACCACCCATTGCCATATCAAGAGCAAANGCATTTAAAATTGAATTTTTATTTATTATATCTCTNGGTTTTAAATCTTTTTTNACCAAATTAAGAATTTCNTTGCTTGCTGATTTGATNAAATCNCGNCTTCTNNTATCAACAGCTAAAATTGAACCATTTCCAGGAAATGCAATACCAAGAGCTTCAGCAAGACAGTTCATNGAATTTGCNGTAAACATTCCTGAGCAAGANCCACAAGTGGGACAGCTTAAATCTTCGATTTCTTTTAATTCTTTTTCATCAATTTTACCAGCTTGGTATTTNCCAACACCNTCAAANACAGAAACCAAATCTACTTTCTCTCCAGANGGTCTNATACCAGCTTTCATTGGACCGCCAGAAACAAAAATTGCTGGAACNTTCATTCTNACCATTGCCATTANCATTCCAGGTACAATTTTATCACAATTNGCTATGCAAACAACNCCATCTANTCTGTGTGCTTCNACNACNGANTCAACACTNTCAGTAATNAATTCTCTACTNGGNAGTGAATATCTCATNCCAATATGGCCCATAGCAATTCCGTCNTCTACGCCAATAGTGTTAAATTCAAANGGAACTCCNCCAGCTTCTCTAATAGATTNTTTTGCAATAGCACCTAGTTCATCAAGGTGAACATGTCCAGGAATTAAATCTATGTATGAATTTGCAATTCCAATAAAAGGTTTTTTAAAATCATCTTCACTTTGAATTACGCCAGTAGCTTTTAGTAAGCTTCTATGAGGAGCATGTTCAATACCTTTTTTAATTTGATCAGATCTCACAATAATCCCTTTAAAAGTTTTATAAAACCGAATTAGTAAAATAATTTTGAATTAGATGATAGAAGGAGAGGTTAATTTCTCCGTTCATTCACCTACAATTCTAAACTGTTTGGTTACTAGAACGGAAGCCCAATAATAAGGACCACGACTAATAAAATATTTAAGACTAAAACAATTATGTTGTTTTTTACGTTAAAATATTTATTTGAGCTGTTTTTGTTCATACTTAATTTATTTACTAAGCATCTACAAATAGATGTCCTTATTAATTGCATTGATTTTACCATCTGATTGGCTTCAAAGTCAAGTATTTTTAAAAATTAAAATTTTCTAGTTTTCAATATTAATTTATTTGTATTTTTAAATGGGCTGTTAAAAAAAATTAATAAAAAAATTAGAGATTAATAATTATGACTACACCACAAAAACTTATAAGAAACAATGAAAAATATCCTGATGAAATAGCAATTTCATATTTATCTCATGGTCAATGGAATTCAATGACCTGGTCAGAATTTTATAATTATACTTTAAGGATAGCTAAATCTTTNTCTTCATTNGGTTTTAAACCTAATGATAAAATTAGNATATATAGTTANAANAGATTGGAATGGTACGCTNGTTATTTGGCAGCTCAANTNAATAGAGGAGTTGCTGTAGGTGTTTATCATACTTCATCTCCTGAAGAAATTGATTGGATAATNAATAATTCAGATTCAAAATTTGTTTTTNTNGGTCATAANCCATTAGATGATAATGATATTGAAAAAATGCCTTATTATAGATTTATGAAANTTATAGACAANTTAAATAAAGTGGAAAAAGTAGTNNTGATGGAAAACATTCCTAAATTNGATCATNTNAAAATTTCATCTTGGGAGAATTTTCTTGATTATGGTTTAAATGTTGATGACAATGACATAATTAATAATCTTAACTTATCAACCTTAGAAGAAACAGCTTCTATAATTTATACTTCAGGTACAACTGGTAACCCAAAAGGTGTAGAGCTGACACATGGAAATTGGTCATTTGAAGTTGAATCACCTGATAAAGCTTTTTTATTTCAGCAAGGAGAAAAATATATTTCATGGCTTCCTTTAGCGCACTCATTAGGACAATTTGTTGACATTCATTATTGGATAGATAAAGCAATGCATTTATATATTGCTGAGAGTCCTTTAACTCTTGTTGATAGTGCTAAAGAAATTCAACCTCATTTGTTTACTTCCGTTCCCAGGTTATATGAAAAGATTTATTCAAATGTTAAATCTCAGCTGGATTCCAAACCAATTTTAAAAGTTCTTTTAAAAATTCCAATTATATCGAATTTAATTCAAAAAAAGATTAAAACCGCTATTGGCATGAGTAGATGTCGATATGCTTTGACTGGTGCTGCACCTATTAACCAAGAAATATTAATCTTATTTCAATCTCTTAATATTCCTCTGTTTGAGGGATACGGTATGACTGAGGATTCTGCAGGAGCATCAATTAATTATTTTGAGAAAAATAAAATTGGTACCGTTGGTCCTGCTCTTCCAGGAACTGAAATTAAAATATTGTCAGATGGGGAAATAGTAATTAAAGGCCCTCATGTTATGAAAGGATATTATAATAACCCTGAAGCTACTAAAGAGGTCTTAAAAGATGGATGGCTTCATACTGGTGATGTTGGAAAAATTGATGAAGATGGATTTCTTACAATTATTGGACGAAAAAAAGAAATTTATGTTACATCAGGTGGAAAAAATATTGCTCCACTGAATATTGAAGAATCAATGAAAAGTATTTCACTTATTTCTCAATGTTTTCTAGTGGGTGATGGAAGAAATTTTTGCTCAGCACTTTTTACTCTTGATCCGTCGGTTATACTTAGAGATAAATTAAATATTGTAATAGATGAAATTCCTAAAAACCCTTCACAGCAAATTAATAAATTAAAAGAATTAGGACATTCTCTAGAAGAATACACTAAAAGCCATGAAATAAAAGAAGAAATTCAAATTGCGGTAAATTTAATAAATGACACATTTTCATCACCTGAACAGGTAAAGAAGTTTGAAATTTTACCTAGAGATTTTAGTGTTGATGAAAAAGAACTTACACCAACATTAAAACTTAGAAGAAAACATATTTTGAAAAACTGGAAGATGGTTATAGATAAAATTTATGAATAACAGAAAGAGTGTGAAAACTCTTTCTGTTATCAATTAGTTTTATTTAACTCCAATTTCAATATTTTTAATTTTTGAAGATTTTGATTTAATAATAGTTATTTTTAATATTCCTTGATCATAACTAGCTTTAATATTTTTAGCTAAGATATCTTGATCCAATCTGAATTTTTTATAGAAAACACCATATTTGCTTTCAATGTAATTTTTTGAAGAATTTTTTGGTTTTTTTTCTCCACTTACATGTAAAACTTGATTAGTGAGATTTATTTTAAAATCACTTTTTTTCATTCCTGGTGTTTCAATATTTATTTCATATTCTTTATCATTATTAAAAATATCAACGTTTGGATTCCAACTTAAAGATGAATTATCATCAATAAATCTATCATTAAAGATATAATTTATTAGATTGTTCATTTCAAAATAGGGGTTATCATCAATATATTTATGTGAAAAAGTTCTAATGGGTGACCATTTTACTAGTGACATTGTTTTGTTCTCCTTTTTTATTATTAAACAACTCAATAAAAAATAATGCAATTAACGTGCCACTAATAAAAAATTGACAAAATGTCATTTTTATATGAAGTAATTTTTTTTATAATGACAAAATGTCATCAAAAATGATTTCATTATTATTTAAAAGAGGTTATTGTTTAAGAGATTATCTTTATATTCTTAAAAATTTATAATATTTTAAATACTAGTTTTATTCAAAAAACAAAAGATAAAGGTAATAAGCGGTGAAAAAAGTATTAATTGATGGTCCATATTCAACTAAAATTCAAGAAGTAGATAAGCCAAAAGCTTTAAAAGATTGGGCTTTAGTAAAAATACACTCTGCCCCGATTTGTACAGAATATAAATTTTTTACTGAAGGAATAATGCCAGATTATCCATTGGGTCATGAGGCTTCTGGAGAGGTAGTTGAATTATGTGATGATTCAAGTTTAAATATTGGAGACAGGGTTGTTGTAATGCCTCAATATCCTTGTGGAAAGTGTAATTTATGTAAATCAGGAGAGTATATTCATTGTTTAGATACATTTGATATACAATCATTTACTGGTATTTCAGAAGGTGGGAGTACTTTAGCTGAATATATTGTTAAGCCATCTTGGTTATTGCCAAAAATCCCTCATGAATTGACTTATGATCAAGCGAGTATGATTTGCTGTGGGTTGGGGCCAACATATGGAGCACTTGACAGGCTTAATTTAAGTGAAAATGATACTGTTTTAATAACAGGTATGGGACCAGTTGGACTGGGAGGGATAATTAATATTAAAGATTTTGGTGCTAAGGTTATTGCTACAGGTCATAATGAATATAGAAATAATTTAGCAAAAAATTTAGGTGCTGATTTAATAATTAATCCAAAAAATAATAATGCGTTAAAATTGATAAAAGAATTCACAAATGGTTTAGGGGTTAATAAAGCAATTGATTGTGCTGGGTCTGTTGATTCTCAACGTCTGTGTATCGACGCAACAAAAAGAAATGGTTCTATTGCTTTTGTTGGAGAATCAAATGACTTGAAAATTAATGTAAGTAATGATTTAATTAGAAATGGTTTAACTTTAGTAGGGGTTTGGCATTACAATTATAAATTGATTGATGATTTGATAAAAATTGCAATAAGATCAAAGGATAAATTAAATACTTTAATCACTCATAAGTTCAAAATAGAAGATATTCATGAGGCATTTTATTTACAATTAACAAGAAATTGTGGAAAGGTTGTAATTAAACCATAAGAATGAAAAACATTTTGCTGCAAATGGAATCAATAAGCAAAACATTTCCCGGTGTTGATGCATTGAGTAATGTAAATTTGAATTTAGATTATGGAAAAGTGCTGGCTTTGGTAGGAGAAAACGGTGCTGGAAAAAGTACTCTAATGAAAATATTAGGNGGAGCAATTCAGCCAAATTCNGGGAAAATANNAATTGAAGGNGAAATAAAAAAAATAATAAACCCACAANTTTCNCAAAAAAATGGNGTNTCAGTAATTTATCANGAATTTAATTTAATTAAAGATTTAAAGGTTCATGAGAATATTTTTCTTGGAAGAGAAACNACNAAAAATGGTGTTATTGATACTAATTTGGAAAAAANATTATCANTTAAACAATTTAAGAATTTGGGTGTAAGTATTAACCCANATATAGTTTGTAGTAAACTTTCTATAGCTGAACAACAAATTGTTGAAATAGCAAAAGCATTAACTCTTGATTCNAAAATNATTGTTATGGATGAGCCATCAGCTGTTTTAACTGANAAAGAAGTAAAAAATTTAATGNGAATTATTAAAGATCTAATAAANAANAATATTGGAGTTATATACATAAGTCATAGANTGGATGAAATAATAGAAATNTCNGATGACATTTTAATNTTAAGAGATGGTTTTCATNTTNANCANATTAAAACAAAAACAACATCCAAAAAAAAACTTATTGAAAATATGGTTGGAAAATCATTATCAACAGANTTTCCTAANCGTAANTCAGCTATANGNAAAGAAGTTTTAAAAGTTAAAGGNCTTTGTAAGAAAAATTCTTTTTCTGAAATTAATTTTGAGCTTNATNAAGGAGAGGTATTAGGTTTTGCAGGTTTNTTAGGTTCAGGAAGAACAGATATAATGAGNTCTATTTTTGGNGTAGATGATATTGANAAGGGTAAAATTTTTAAATATAGTAAAGAATTAAANATAAATAANCCNAGAGATGCTATAAAAAATAAAATATGTTTATTAACAGAGGANAGAAAAAGNGAGGGGTTAATNCTTAATCACTCNTCACAAAACAATTTTAGTNTACCAAANTTAAAAAATTTTTCAAAAAANNTATTTGTTGATAATTTGAAAGANCTTAAATCTTTTAAAAATTATATTAATGACATACAAATAAAAATNAATTCACCTCAACAATTAGCTAAAAANTTATCAGGAGGTAATCAACAAAAACTTGTTTTAGCAAAATGGCTTGAATCTAACGCAGATATNATAATNTTTGANGAACCTACTAGGGGAATAGANGTTNCAGGNAANAGGGAAATTTATGAATTAATTAATANTTTATCTCTAGAAGGTAAATCAATAATATTTGTAAGTAGCGATTTAGAGGAAATNATTGGAATGTGTGATAGAATTATTATTATTCATGAGGGCAAAATAAAAGGAAANGTAAATGTTNATAAAAAGTTAAGTCAAGAAAAGNTTTTNTCNTTAGCTTTAAGTTGATATAAGAAAAAAATTATGAAAAAATTTATTAATAATTATGGNATGATATTTATCTTAGGTGGTTTATGTATATTNTTTAGNTTTTTAACTTTGAAAGAACAAACTCCNAATNCAAAAAATATTAAAAATCAATTTGTTGAAAAANTTCAATCNANAAANAATAAAGANATAACAATTCTAAGNGTNGGTGGACAAAATACNAAATCAGCTGAAATTGCAAAGNATTTGGAGATTNCCTTAAAAGAGGAAGGTTTTTCAAACACTTTTTCTGTTGTNGGAACGCCTGCNGATTTAAAATATAAATTNAAGATNATGATGGAAAATTTAAATTATCCAGANTTTATAATTATGAATNANCAAATATCAACNTGGNATGTTTTAGGNTCNTTGAAAAATGANAATATNAAATATCAATCAACACAAGAATTTTATCCTAAAAGTTATTTATTTCCTGANTTTCTAAAAAAAACNAATTTAATTGCTATNGTTGATAGAATAGTTGTAATTGCGATTTTAGCNATTGGTATGACATTTGTAATAATTACTGGTGGTATAGANCTTTCNGTTGGAAGCTTGATAGCTGTTTCAGCAGTAGTAGGAACAAGTGTNATGAANTCAATGGGTGGAGTAGATGCNTCNTCAGGTGTTGTATTTATNGGTTTTATNATAGGTATTTTATCNACAGNATTCATTGGAGGTTTAGGTGGGTTNNTTGTTGCATTTTTTAAAGTACCATCTTTTATAACAACATTAGCTATAATGCTAATTGGAAGAGGTCTTGCTTTTATGATAACTGATGGGTTCTCAATTTATCGTGTTCCACAGTCATTGACATGGCTTGGNCAAGCTTCNTCTTTTGGNTTGCCAAATACNGTAATATTCTTAATCATCNTATATTTAATAGCTCATTTTTTTCTATCTAAAACTAAAATNGGAAGATATATTTATGCNGTTGGAGGAAATGAAGAAGCTGCTAGATTNTCNGGAGTTCCAGTAAATTTTATAAANATATTTGTTTTTTTNATTTGNGGNTTTACTGCTGGTTTAGGGGGTTGTATCCAAGCNTCACAATTAAATTCTGGNACACCTAACATGGGTATTATGTATGAATTATATGTAATAGCNGCNGTGGTTGTTGGNGGTACAACTTTATCAGGTGGATCGGGAAAAATTTTAGGAACNCTAATTGGAGTTTTTGTTATTTCAGTAATTCAGAATGGTATGAANTTAATNGGAATTGAGAGNTANACTCAGCANGTTGTNTTNGGNNTNGTAATTTTAATNGCGGTNGTTATTGACAANTCCAAATCAAATAATNTTTTTNGNAAATATTTTAATAAAAGAGGTTNNTTNATATGATTTATNTAAAAAAACTTTTTTTGATCTTNATTTTATTTTTTTGNTCATGCACATCTTCNAANTCCAATTATANTGGACGAATNGGGATGACATGTATGGATTTAACNAACCCNTTTTTTAAGTTAATAGCTAATGTTATGCANGAAGAGGCTTTGAAAAAAGGGTTTCAATTGGTTGCACTTTCAGGAGANCAAGANCCAGCAAAACAAAATAATCAAATTATTGATTTTGCTGTTCAAGGTTATGATGCAATTTTTTTAAATCCAGTNGATTCAAAATCTTCAGGAGAGGGNGTCAAAAAAGCANATTCTTTNGGNGTGCCNGTTTTTACTTTTGATGTNCAAGTTACAGATGAAGAAGCAAAAAAATTAATTTTTTCTCATATTGGAAGTGACAACTATCANGGAGGTGAGCTTGCAGCCAAAAGCATGATGAANGTAATNGGAGATNTTGGAGATATAGCNATATTAAGTTTACCAAGAATTACNTCATGTAAATTGAGAGTTGATGGATTTAGAGATTATTTAAAAAAGAANAATAGNAGAATCAGAATNGTTACAGAGCTNTCTGGAGAAGGNAGTAGAGANGANGGCTTTCGNGTNNCAACTGATATCTTGCANGCACATCCNGANATNGCCGGAATATTTGCAATTAANGATCCTTCNGCATTGGGTGCATATGCAGCTGTAAAAAAAGCTGGNAANTCNGATCAAATAAAAATAGTTGGTTTTGATGCTTCGCCNGCNGGAAAGCAAGCAGTTTTTGAAAAACAAATAGTTGATTCACCCCAACAATTTCCAAGNAAAATGGCTATNGGNACNGTNAATGCTTTTTTTGAATATTTAAAAGGAAATTCTNTATCTAAAAANTTATTTATACCATGNGAACATTATTTTTANGAAAATTCTATTAATGATAAAAGTAGAATANATGAGAAATGGTNATTNNNTAATTTTTAAACTGNTNANTTTGATAANAACTNTCATAAATATATATAGTTTATATTTTTAATATAANTTNAACTANNCAACTATATAAAATTGTATTAAAACTATAAATANTAAAAAAAAATAACTTGACATTCATTAAAAAGTTATGNTAATTTNNNTAATNNNNTGTGTTTATTAAANTTTTTTTGTACTAAGTNNNTTTTTTTNTAAAAANTTNTTGTAATNTANNATTAATTCTTAAAAAGTTATGGAGAAAAAATGAAAATACTAAGAGTTGCTTTTATATTNATGGTTGTTTTTGTTTTTGGAAACTTATATTCTCAATCTTCAATATCGGGAATAATTTCAGATGAAAATGGTTCCCCATTACCATATGCAGATATTATTGTTATTGGTACCAATTATGGTTCATCTGCAAATGATAATGGTGAATATTCAATAANTTTNCCCGATAATTTTGTNCAAGGTCAAAANATAACATTATCAGCACAATTTATAGGATACATCAAAAGTGAAAAAACAATTGTATTGTCATCAGGTGAAATATTAGAGAATTTCACACTTGAAGCAGATGTTATAGGAATGGATCAGGTTGTTGTAACAGGATTAGGTATTTCTAAAGAAAAAAAGGCTGTTGGTTATTCAGTTCAAGATGTAACTGCTGAAGAATTAAATATGGTACCGCAATCTAACATAGCAGACGCTCTTTCTGGAAAAGTAGCTGGTGTTCAAGTTTTAGGTTCTGCAGGCGCTGCAATAGGAGGTTCAGCTAAAATTAGATTAAGAGGAGCAAATGGATTGACTGATGCTCAACCATTGTGGGTTATAGATGGTACTCCTATTGATAATAGATCTTTCTCAGGTGCTTATGATGGAAGAGATTATGGTAATTTAGCTAACGATATTAATATGAATGATGTTGAATCAATTTCGGTTTTAAAAGGAGCATCAGCATCTGCATTGTATGGCACTAGAGCGGCAAATGGTGTTATTTTGGTTACAACTAAAAAAGGTGGATCAAATAAGGATGGCATTGGTTTTTCATATTCATCAACTAGTTCATATGATGATATTTTAATTTTACCAGTATATCAAAATGAATATGCAGGAGGTTATACTCAATCTTGGCTAACTGAAATTGACCCAGAAGATGGGTTAGAATACAATGTTTTGAATTATGCAGCAGATGAGAGCTGGGGTCCAAAAATGGATGGAACAATGTATAGGCCTTGGTGGTCTTGGATTCATGATGATTTTGACGGTGATGGAATTGATGATTATGGAACTCAAATCGCACTTGAAGCTCAACCAGATAACGTTAAAAATTTTTTAAATCAAGGTATAAATCAAATTCACAATTTTGCTCTTGATGGTGGAAATGACATTTCATCATTTCGTTTATCCTTTAAAATTGAAGATGGAAAAGGTGTTATTCCAAACTCAAAATTAAATAAATCAGCACTTGGTTTTAATGGATCTCTGGATTTAACAGGAAAATTGAGCTCTTCAGTAAGTTTTAATTATGCAAATACCCAAGGTTTCGGAAGACCTGCGAGTGGTTATAGTCCATTAGTTGGAAATCCAGTTCAATCATTTAATCAGTGGTTTCAAAGACAGTTAGATATGGATAAACTTAGAAAATATAAAGGAGATGATGGTTCTATTTATTCTTGGAATTTAAGATCTGCAACTAATTTAAGACCCTTGTATTGGGATAGTCCATATTTTAGTTACTTTGAAAATGTTTCTGAAGATGAAAGAAATAGGCTTTATGGTAATTTTTCTTTGATTTATAAAGCAACTCCAAATCTTTCTTTAATGGGAGTGGTAAGGTCTGATCAATATGACTTTTTGGTTGAGGATAGAATAGCATCTGGAGGTTTAGAGCAGGATTGGTATTCTATGGCAAAAAGATCTCAAAATGAAATGAATTATGAGTTTACAGCGAATTATAATCAAGACCTGGGTTTTTTAAGTTTTAGTGGTTTGGTTGGTGGTAATCTTATGAATAGGCAATACAGTTCAAATATTTCTCAAACAAGTGGAGGTCTTAGTTTACCAGGTTATTATAACATTGATGCCTCTGTTGATAGACCATCTACAACTACTTATACTGAAGAAAAAGAAATAAGATCAATTTTTGGTTCATCAACACTTAATTTTGGAGGTGTTTATTATTTAGATGCTACTATAAGAAATGATATTTCTTCTTCATTGCCATCATCAAACAATTCTTATAATTATTATAGTTTATCAAATTCATTTGTTTTTACAAGTTTATTTAATATTCCATTTATATCATTTGGTAAAATAAGAGCATCTGTTGCACAAGTTGGAAGTGATACAGATCCATATAGTGTAGGTTTAACTTACAGTGTAGGTACTCCTTATGGTGCAAATCCTACTCTTGCAGTTCCAAACACATTACCAAATCCTGATTTAAAACCTTCAATTAATAGTGATACAGAATTTGGAATTGACCTAAGATTTTTAAATAATCTTTTTAGGTTAGATATTACATCTTATACTCAAGAGAAAAAGGATGATATTATACCTTTAACCGTTCCGGGTTCCTCCGGTTATTCTACAACTTTGGTTAATGCGGGGAAATTTACTACAACAGGAACTGAATATTTGATTGGCTTTAACCCAATACGAACTAAAGATGTTGATTTAGATTTTACTCTAAATTATGCAACTTCAGAATCACAAGTTGATGAACTTGCTGAAGGTATGGAAGCTAGACAATTATTCAGAGCATATTGGGGTACTTTTTTATTTGCTAAAGTTGGTGAAGAGTGGGGTGCAATAAAAGGTGCAGGGTATCAGCAGCATGAAAACGGAGAAAGAATTATCACTGACGGTAATTACGTAACTGAAAATAATAAATGGTTAGGATATGTTTTACCTGATGCAACAGGTGGATTTAGAATCGATGCTAAGTTCAAAGGTTTGTCAATTGGTGCTTTTTTTGATTTTCAAGTTGGTGGTCAATTTTATTCTTTAACTAGACAATGGGGTATTTACTCAGGTATGACATCTAATACTATTGGAGATAATGAATTAGGTAATCCTGTAAGAGACCCTGTTTTTACATCTGATGGAACTGAGGTAACTTGGGTTGATTATGATGATGCAGCTTCGAATTCTGGAGGAGTTGTTTTAGAAGGTGTAGATGAAGAGGGTAATACAGTTAAGGTATTACGTGATGCAGTTTCAGTCGCAGCAAATTCATATTATAAGAGAAGTGAAGAAAATTTACTTGATGCAAGTTACACTCGTTTTAGAGAATTTAGAGTTGGATATGATATTCCCTCAAGTATTCTTGAGAGCTTACCATTATCTAATTTGAATTTATCGGTCTCAATTAGGAATGTAGCTATGTTAAGCAGTGCAGAGGAAGGTATAGATCCAACTACTGCATCAAATGGTCATGGTGATGGATACAGTTATTGGGAAGGTGGAGTTTTACCAAGTACAAGAACAGTTTCATTCAATGTTAATGTAAAATTTTAGTTGGAAAGGATATTTTAATGAAAAATTTAACGAGCAAATTTCTAATTTTATTTTTTTTGATTATTGGATGTAGTGATGATTTTGGTGATATGAATGTTGACCCTAATAACCCTTCAACAGCCATTCCAGATCTTTTGCTAACTCAATCAATTACTCAAATGAGTGGGGTTGCTGGTGCAGTTACACCTGTTCTATATGTACAATATATGTCGGAAACTCAATATACTGAAGATTCAAGATATAATACAATTCAATTTGATTTTAATCCTTGGTATACTGGTCCTTTGGCTGATCTACAATCAATTATTGATAGCGAAGATGCAACTGCAAATTATAAAGCTGCAGCCAAAATATTAAAAGGTTATTATTTATCTATGATGACTGATAGATGGGGAATGATACCTTATTCAGAGGCATTAAAAGGAGGTGATAATTTTTCACCTATTTATGATAGTCAAGAATCTATTTACAAAGGAATAATTACTGATATCACTAAAGCTGTAACTGAATTTGACGAAAATAGTTCTCTCAATGGTGATATTCTTTTTAATGGTGTTACANGTGATTGGCAGAAATTTGGAAANACTCTCAGAATGATTATGGCTTTGAGGCTNTCGGATGTTGANGAATCCTATGCATCAGATGAATTTTCTAATGCAATTGATGCAGGTGTAATTGATTCAGATGTTATGTATTATCATTTAGCTGAAGATGCAAATGCATCTCCATGGTATGTAAGNTTTATTACTAGAACGGATTATGCAATATCAAATACAATGGCGGANACTATGCAAGCCTTTAATGATTCNAGATTAACAGCTTTTGCAGANCCAGCACCTGATTTAGATGATGGTGATGCTACAACTNCTTTAGATGAAATAGTNGGAATGACTTATGGAATTTCAAATAATGAAGCTGGNGCAATAACAAATTCTGAAATTTCNTTTCCAGGTNCATCTATCAGATCNCAAGATTCTCCATTACCAATATATACTGTTGCACAAGTACATTTTTCNATTGCAGAAGCAATTGAAAGAGGGTGGATTGNAGGAGATGCTAAATNTGAATATGAAAGNGGAATTACGGCTTCATGGNNNCAATGGGGAGTTGGTGANCCAAGTGAATATTTAANNCAAGANGGAGTTTCTTATTCNTCAGATGATTGGGATAAGTTAATTGGATATCAAAAATGGATAGCNGCATTNCCAAGTGGTTATGAAGCATGGTCAGAATGGAGAAGNTTAGATTATCCTCAATTAGAACCNGCANCCGGTGCAGATCAAAATTTAAATATTCCNTTAAGACATGCTTATCCAACATCTGAAACGGAATTAAATGCAACTAATTATGATAATGCTATTTCTAGTCAAGGAGCAGATGATTTATATACAAAGATGTGGTGGGATACTAAATAAAAATATATGTTGAAAAAATCAAAAGCCGATATTAATTGTATCGGTTTTTTTTTTTTTTTAAATATTAAATAAAAGTAAATTAATCGTTGAATTCAATTTAGAATTTAAAAATTAATTTCATGAAATATTTTTATATAACATTAATTCTATTATTTACTTCGTGTTCAAATAATGAATTAAAATTTACTCAACAACAAATTGATCAATTATTTATGTCAAAAAATCTAGGTCTGGCATACATAGAAGAGAGTAAACTTGAAGACGCAGAAAAAGAATTTGAAAAAATATTAAATATTAATCCAAATGAAGCAATGGGATATGGAAACTTAGCCCTGATTTATTTTCGTTTGGGGCAGTTAGATAAAGCAAAATTTCTAATTAAGAAATCAGAAAATTTAAATGATGAAAATTCAGATATTAAATTAATTAATTCTGAAATATTACTTGCAGAAAATAAATATGAAGAAGCAATTAAAATTTTGGAAAAGTCACTAATAGACTCACCAAAAAATATTAGAGTTTTATTTAAGTTGGCTGAAATTTATGGATTATTATTTCAAATAAATAATAATGAAGATGATTTAATTGCTAGAACTGAATATTTAAAAAAGATAATCGATTTAGAATATATAAATCTAGCAATTTTAATTCAATACATTGAATCTAATTTTAGAATTGGAAATCTTAAAAATGCTAAATATTATTTTGAAAGTTTATATCAATTATTACCTGAGCTAAATAACAGAGAGTCAAATCTTGTAACACAGATATACAATGAAATTTTTGAAGAAAATGTTGATAAAGCATTAAGATTTTATATTGGTTTTTCAAATTTGATGAAAACAAAAAACAGGTATCAGGCAGACCTTGATGAAATTAAATCTCAAGGATTAACTCTAGTTGGATTCCCAATTGAAAATTTTTTATCAAAAGACTTTATTTTTGATATTTCAAAATCAAATAGTTTTAATATCAACTTTGAAAATTCTATTTTAATTGACTTGAGTAATAGATTTGATATAATAGAGGATTTTTTGATTGAAGATTTAAATTTTGATGGTATAAATGAAATTTTTGTAACTGGAAAATTTGAAAATAAAATAAAGTCAGAAATATTATCTTTTAAAAATTATAAAAATCCATCAATTGTTTTTGAAGAAACAACTTCATCAAAAATTAATTCTTTCAATTTTAATGATTTAGATAATAATGGTTTTCTTGATTTGATTATTAGCTTTAACAACGAAACCCGTATTTATTATAATAATGGCGAATTGAAGTTCTCTGAAAAATTTATATTATCAAAAGGATTTTCTACNAACAAATCTATTTTTGGAGATTTTGATCATGATGGTGATTTAGATATATTTCAATTGAATAATGGTAAAAATGTTTTTTTAAGAAATAATTCAGATGGAACTTTTTTAGATAATTCTCAAAACTTAAATATTAAAATAGATGATATAAATACTATTGATGGAGACATTTCAGATTTTGATCATGATGGTGATTTAGATCTTGTTTTAATTAATTCTAATGGAACAATAAATCTTTTGTCAAATGAAAGACATGGAAAGTTTGTTGATAAAGGAAAAAATTTGACTTTAGATTCGAATTTATCTTTTATTCAAACTCAAGATTTAGATAATGATGGTTTTTTTGATTTTTTAATTCAAACAGAAAATAAAATTAAAATTTTCAAAAATTTTGGTAATTGGAATTTTATCAATTCTATTAATCTTTCAAATAATCTACAAAGTTTCAACTTTGATAAAATTAATATTTATGATTTTAATAATGATTCTAAGCTTGATATTTTAAATTCAGCAAAAAATTCCATTTTTCATTTAGAAACTGATGAAACTTACAATATTTATAACTTAACAGATTTTAACAATTATAAAAATAATAGTTCTCAAATATTAGATTTTGACTTAGATGGAAAAATTGATTTGGTCTTTTCGAAAGATAAAAAAATTGAAATTTTTAGAAATACATCAAAAAATTTAAATAAATATATAAATGTTAAATTGAATGGTCTTAGAGTAGGAAGTGGTAAAAATAATTATTTTGGTATAGGTTCAAAAATTGAAATTAAATCTGGAACTACATATCAAACTAAAATAGTTAAAAATAATAATACTCATTTTGGATTAAATGATGATCAATTAGATGTTATGCGAATTGTATGGACGAATGGTTATCCTCAAAATGTTATTAATCCTGAATTAAATCAATATATTGTTGAGAAACAAGAATTAAAAGGTTCTTGTCCCTATTTATACGCTTGGAATGGCACTAAATTTGAATTTGTTAAAGATATTTTCTGGAGAAATGCTTTAGGAATGCCTCTTGGTATAATGTCATCAGGAGATATGGCTTATGCTTTTCATCACTCAACAGATGAATATGTAAAAATACCAGGTAAGTACTTGAAGACAAAAGATGAAAATTATTTTTTGAAAGTTTCAATGGAATTATGGGAAACAGCATATTATGATAATATAAGATTACATGTTATTGATCATCCAAAGGATACATATATTTATGTAGACGAGAAATTTTTACCTTATCCAAAACTAGAAAAAAAGATTTTTAGTTTTTCAAATAAAAAATATCCTATTTCTGTATTTGACGATAAAGGTAATGATTTATTAAAATATATTATTAAAAAAGATTATAATTTTATATCAAACCTTACTCCTTCAAAATATCAGGGTACTACTAAATTACATGATTTAATTATTGATTTAGGTAAAGTTGAAAATAAAAATGATATTAAATTATATTTACATGGTTGGTTATTTCCAACTGATGCATCACTAAATGTTAAAATAAGTCAAGAAAAAACATTTTCAATAAAAAGTCCTTCCATTCAGGTTTTAGATGAAAACAATGAATGGGTTACAATTGAAGAGAACATTTTTTTTCCTAATGGAAAAGACAAAACTTGTATAATTGATTTGTCAAATAAATTTTTAAGTGATAAATATAAAATTAAAATAAGTACTTCAATGGCCATTTATTGGGATGAGATTTTCTTCACTGAAAATGATAATAATATAGAATTAGTTGAAACTATTTTAAATCCAATAAAAACTGAACTTGAATATAGGGGTTACTCAAAAAAATATTTACAAAGTAATATATCCGGTCTTGATTATCCATCTTTTTATGAAGTTGAAAAATTTCCAAAATGGAGAGATTTAAAAGGAAATTATACTAAATATGGTGATGTAAATTCTTTAGTTATTGAATCTGATAACAAATATGTTATTATGAACTCTGGTGATGTTATGACAATTAAATTCCCAACAAATTTCATCCCAAAGTTAAAAGATGGTTGGACAAGAGATTTTCTCCTCTACAGTGATGGTTGGTTGAAAGATGGTGATATGAATACATTGACAGGAAACACGTCAAATCCTATGCCTTTTCATCAAATGAAAGGATTTCCAGATGATAGTTCAAAGTATTTTTTTTCTGACGAATTAATTGAATATAATAAAAATTTTAATACAAGAATAATTGATGATACGAATTTTAGAAATCACATAAAAAAAGATGATTAGAAATAATTTTTTTGAATTGAATCCTTAATTTCCAAACAAATTTTATATTTGGATTTCCAATTTTTCCAAAAACAAGGTAAGACTCCAACGGCGGTTGAAGTTATAAATGCTTCATCCATTTTATTAATATCCTTATAATAAATATTTTTTAATGATACTTCGTAATTTAAATCTTTTGCTGTTTCTAAAACAGTTTCTCTCATGATTCCTGGTAAAACCCCGAGTTTTGTTGTTGGAGTGTATATAATTTTATCTTTAATAAAAAATATATTTCGGACAGCGCATTCAGTTATTATTTCATTTTGGTTGTAAAAAACAGGTTCAAAAAAACCATCTTTTTTTGCTTCTCTTTTAGCTAACATATTACCCAAATAGTTTAATGATTTGATTTGAGGATTAAACCTTACAATTGGAAAATTCTCTTCGGGATAAAATTTTACTTTTACAGGATTCATTAATGGAAATATTACATTTCTAATTGAAATATAAATATTTAATTCACTATTAAAATCCCAAGGATCATCTTTTATATTACCAATTGTTATAGTAATTCGAATCAATCCATTATTAATTTTATTTTTTTTAATTATTTGTTTAAGTAATGACAATATATGTTCATAAGATTGATTAAAATTAATCTTAATACTTGATAAACCATTTGATAATCTTTCATAATGCTTGTCCGGTTTAAAAAGTTTTTTATTTTGAAATCTTATAGTCTCGAAAAGTCCGTAACCTCTTTGAAATCCTGCATCTTCATGGGAAATATTAGCATCATTTTTTGATACCCACTTACCGTTTACATAAAATATATTTTTTGAATTCACTTGTTCATTTGTATTAATTATATTGATAATTTATTCAATTTTATGTTTTTTTGCTTTTATTTTTAATTTAGTAGAGATAAAATTTTTCTTTTTTGAATAGCTTCTAACCATTCATTTTTAGCTACTGAATCCCACACAATTCCTCCACCAACAGGGTATATACCAATTTGATTAATTATTTTTAGCGTTCTTATAGCAATATTTAAGTTTATATCACCTTTGTTAGTTATATAACCCATACATCCTGTGTAAATACCTCTATTGTAATTTTCCAAACAATCAATAATTTCAACTGATTTCTGTTTGGGAGCACCCGTTATCGATCCCCCAGGGAATAAAGAAAAAATTATTTTCGCTTCGTCAATATTGTCTTTTTTTAATTCTCCTGAAATTTTTGATGTCATTTGATGAACTGTCGGAAATGATTCAATCTTAAATAATGAATCTACTTTTATTGAATTATTTTTACATATTTTTCCTAGATCGTTTCGAATTAAATCAACAATCATTAGGTTTTCAGCTTTATCTTTACTACTATTTTTTAATTTATTTAACAACTGATCATCTATGATTTTATTGTTAGATCTTTTAATTGTACCTTTCATTGGATATGATTGAATAATATTTTTGTTAGTTTTTATAAAATTTTCTGGACTGAAAGATAGTATAGAGTAATTTTTATTATTCAAAAAACAACCATACAAAGGTTTTACCTTTTTTCTTAAATTCATATAAAGTTCGAATGCATCATCATCAGTTTTATAGTAAAAAGGGTGAGTAAAATTTATTTGATAGCAATTACCCTTATATAGATGATCCTTAATAATTTTAATCTTTTTTTCATAATTTTTAAAACTTATAAATTCATCTTTAAGTGTTAATGAACATTTTTTTATAATTTTCTCTGAACCCATGATTTTATATGGAAAAATTTTTTTTGGTTTTCCAAACCATAATAGTGGAAAGGATGAATCTATTTTTTTAAAATTTAAATTTGGGTAAATTAGGTTTTTAATATCATAAGAAATAAAACCAAAGGCAGATATGTTTCCACCGACTTTTTTCCAAGAATCTAATGTTTTTTGGAAGTTAATTAATGGATTTCCCTTTAATTCTTCATCATTTACCATTGATATTCCATTATGATTAATAATAAATTCTTCTTCAAATCCATATATTGCATAATTAGGTGAAAATTTATGATGATGATCAATTAATGCATCTGGATAACCTTTTTCAGATATGAGTTTTGTTAAATTATACATTTGTTTTCAAAATTATATTCAATATTTAATGAAAAAATTTAAACTAATGACAATTAAAATCATATTATTCATGTTTTTTTTAAATATGAATATATTTTCACAAAATATATTTTTTATTGATGAGACTAAAAACCAGAAAATTAATTTTAAACATTATAATGGTGAGGTGGGAGAAAAATTTTATACTGAATCTGTTGGAGCTGGTTGTTGTATTTTAGATTATAATAATGATGGATTTATGGATATTTTTTTTGTTCAAGGTAATTCTCATTCTTCAAAGATAGAATCAATGGAAACGTCTAATATGTTATTTGAAAACAATAAAAATGGTTTTGTAAATGTCACAGTTAATTCAGGTTTAAAAAACTATGATTATGGAATTGGATGTGCAATTGCAGATTATAACAATGACGGTTTTGATGATATATTTGTTACTAATTTTGGTAATGACATTTTATATAAAAACTTACAAAATGGAAAATTTCAAGATGTAACAAATAAATCTGGTATTAAAAATAATTTGTGGTCATCAAGCGCAACATTTTTTGATTACGATAAAGATGGTTTTTTAGATTTATATATTACTAACTATGTTAACTTTAATATCAATGAAAATCCATGGTGTGGTGATGAAAAAAACAATGAGAGAAAATATTGTGATCCAGATGTTTTTGAAGGTTTGCCAGATATATTATATAAAAATAATGGAGATGGAACATTTTTAGATATTTCAAATATGTCAAATATTTCTAAAAGTAAAGGAAAGGGATTAGGGGTTGTAGCNGCTGATTTTGANAATGATGATGATTTAGATATTTATGTNGCTAANGATAAAGTTATGAATCANATGTTTATTAATAATGGTGATGGAACATTTNTAGAAGANGGTCTTTTTTTAGGTGTNGGTTTTAATGAAAATGGAAAAGCTGAAGCTGGNATGGGAGTTGATGTNGGAGATTATAATAANGATGGTTGGTTTGACTTATTTGTTACAAATTTTAGTGGTGAATCAAATACTCTATATAAAAATGAAAAAAATGGATTTTTTACTGATGTAACTTTTGCATCTGGATTGGGTCAACCAAGTTTAGATTTATTAAGTTGGGGAACAAAGTTTTTAGATTTGGATTTGGATGGTGATTTAGATATTTTTACAGTAAATGGGCATATAAATGAAAATGTAAAATATTTTAGTTCAAATTATTTTTATAGACAGCCAAAACAAGTTTTTATAAATCAAGGAAATGGAAAATTTTTGNATAATTCAAAAGATTTTGGTGTAGCTATTGAAAAAAAAGAGGTAAGCAGAGGAGCAGCATTTGCTGATATAGATAATGATGGTGATTCAGATATTATTATNTCAAACAATAATAGTTTTTCAACTTTAATTATTAATGAAAATAATAATGNAAATAATTGGNTTGGATTAATTTTAGAAGGTANATCAATTAATAAAGATGCAATTGGAGCAAAAATTAAAGTCAANTCTGAAAATAAAAACCAGTATTTTTTTATTAANCCTGGTTCCAGTTATTTATCATCNAATGATAAAAGNNTTCAAATTGGTTTAGGGAAAGANTCAAAAATAAATTANATAGAGATTAATTGGTTAAATAATAAAAAACCTGAACTTTTTAAAAATTTTGANTTAAATAATTATTATAAATTGACTGAGGGNGGGAAAATAGAAAAAATTTCNTATTNAATTAGANAAAATTAATGATAAGTCATAGNGNAAATAGTAGNTTTTCATCAAGGTTAACTTTTTTAATTTCAGCTATTGGTGTTGCNGTTGGTACTGGNAATATATGGAGNTTTCCTAGAATTATGGCNTTAAATAGTGGTGAAAATGGTGCNGGCTCTTTTTTAATTCCTTGGATAATATTTTTATTTATATGGAGTATCCCACTCATCATTTCAGAATATATAATTGGAAGAAAATTTAGAAATGGTACAATCANATCTTATTATAATTTAGTTGGAAAGAATTTTGGTTGGATGGGNGGTTTTATTGGATTTGTTACATTTATGATTTCATGTTACTATGCNGTAGTTGTTGGATGGTGTTTATATTATTTTATNTATTTTATTTTTAATNNACTTCCAATTCAAACATCAGAATCTTGGCTTATATGGAATAATTTTCAATCAAGTTTTTATCCATTAATTTGTAATTTTGTTGTAATCTTTTTTGGTGGTGCAATTATTTCAAAAGGCGTGTTTTCAATTGAAAGAGTAAATAAAATTATAATTCCAACTTTATTATTTATTTTATTAATATGTTTTGTAAGATCTTTGACATTACCAAATTCAATAACTGGAATAAAATTTTTCTTTTCAATTGATTTTGACGAATTATTAAAACCAAAGTTATGGTTAGATGCTTTAACTCAGAATGCTTGGGATACAGGAGCAGGTTGGGGACTATTTTTAACTTATGCAATTTACATAAAATATAAATTTGGAGTCGTAAAAAATGCTTTTATTACTGCAATTGGAAATAATTTCATTTCTTTAATTGCAGGAGTTATGATTTTTAGTACTGTTTTTTCAATTTTAATAATCGACGGTCAAAGTCAAGATTTTATAATCAAGACATTACGAGATAGTGGCCCTGCTTCAACCGGATTAACTTTTATTTGGATTCCTCAACTTTTTAATGAAATTCCACTAGGAAGATATTTATCAATTATATTTTTCTTGGGCTTATTAATTGCAGGTATATCATCATTTATATCAATGATTGAATTAAGCTGTAGTAACTTGATTGATTTAGGGTTTAGTAGAAAAAAAAGTATAATGTTTATTTGTAGTGCAATTTTTTTATTAGGTATTCCATCTGCTTCTAACACAAGTTTTTTTTCAAATCAAGATTTTGTTTGGGGAATTGGTCTTATTATTTCAGGAATTATTATTTCGATTGGAGTAATTAGATATGGTGCAAACAAATTAAAGTCAGAAGAAATTGAAAATAATTCATTTGATTGGAAACTTGATTCAAGATGGAAATTTATAATTAAATATATTGTACCAATATTAGGAACAGTATTAGTTTGTTGGTGGTTGTTTTTATCTTTATCAATTTATGAAAAAGAATATTGGTATAATCCATTTTATACTTATAGTTTAATGACATGTATTATACAATGGTTTTTAGTTGTTGTAATATTAAAATTCTATGATAAAAAATTAAAGCAAAAATTTAAACTATAAAATTAGTGTAAACACAATGAATGAATGGAAAGAATCAGATAAATATTTAATTAAAAGTTTTTCGTTCAAAAAATATTTGGATGGAATTGCTTTCGTTGATAAAGTTGCTATGATATCTGAAGAAAAAAATCATCATCCAGAAATTGAAATTTTATGGTGTAAGGTAATTATTAAATTAACTTCGCATGATGCTGGAAAAATTACTGAAAGAGATATTAAATTAGCTCATGAAATAGATAAACTTTTTAATTAAGGAAATATAAGTGAAAGAAAATAAAATAAAAAAAATATCAATTATTGGAGCAGGAAGACTAGGNTTTTCTATTGCAAAAGGCTTAATNAAATCTAAACANTATAAANCTTCAGATATAANTCTAAATCGAAGAAATGTTGAATTATTAAAAGAATCAAATTCTTATGGATTTCAAATCGANTCAAATCAACAATCAGCTATNNAAAAATCAGANTTAATTATTCTTTCNATTNGACCTAAAGATTTAAAATCATTTTTTAANNATAATTCTATNAACATNAANTCTTCTCAAATCCTTGCTTCTACNATTGCTGGAGTAAGTATTGAAGATATAGAAAAAGAATATTTAATTGCNAATAAACAAATNNAATTTTCTATTTTTAGAGTTATGCCNAATATTGCTGTTGANCTTTGTGAATCGATGACATGTATTTCTATGAAAAANAATTCTGATAATAATGATTATCANCGAGATTTGATGAATAGAANGAATCTTTTAAATATTTTTTCTAAACTTGGTATGGCGAAAGTAATTGATGANGAATTGATTGGAGCNGCAACAGCCTTGTGTGGATCTGGATTAGCATTTTTCTTAAGATCNATAAGAGCAGCAGCTCATGGTGGAACTGAAATTGGATTTCATGCNGATGAGGCTTTNGAATTAGCNGCACAAACAGCTAAGGGTGCAGCATCACTTGTAAATGATTCAAATGATCATCCAGAANTACAAATAGATAAAGTTACTACTCCAAAAGGAATTACAATTTCTGGGTTAAATGAAATGGATCATAGTGGATTTAGNTCAGCAATGATACATGCAATAGTNAAATCAGCAGAAAAATTAAATAAAATTAAATAAAAATNANCCAGTAGTTTGCATTGAAGCAGCAATTGCATTAATACTAGCAAATATGGATTTTTGAATTTCTTTTTCNTTATTTCCATCTTTCCATCTAGTTAAAAGTTCAATCTGAATTAGATTGACTAAATCAGCTATTGGNTTTCTAAATTTTATAGANTTTTCTATTACTGGACTTCTTTNAAGTAATGATTTATTTTTTGTAATAAGCTGGTACATTTCTANACACAAATCAAACTCATNTTGAATTNTAGAGTGAAAATCTTTATNAAGNGTTAAGTNTGTATAAAGNTTAGATATTGGTAATTGAGCTCTTGCCATTTCAAAAGACATTTTATCTAATAAATGTTTAAAAATNCTTGAGTTNTNATATANNTTTATTANAACNTTGATATNTTGTTTTTGATNNGATATTTTATATAAAGCTGANCCAAGTCCAAACCATCCAGGAATATTATATCTAGTTTGAATCCANGAAAAAACCCATGGAATTGCTCTTAAATCATTAAAACTTTCTAGTGTGGATCTTGAGGCCGGACGAGATGCAATTGGAAGTCTACTTATATGTTTAATTGGAGAAATATTTATGAAGAAATCCCAACATTCTTTAGAAAAAATTTTATTTTTATATATTTCCTCTGATGAACGAGCAATTTTTGATAATAAATTAATTTCATCTTTTTTACTGATATTTGATTTTGAAATTAATCCTTTGAGAACAGCATTTACAATTTGCTCTAAATGTCTCTTTGCAATTGCACCAGAACCATATCTATAGGAGATAACTTCACCTTGTTCTGTCATCCTAATAGTACCATTTTGACATTCTTTAGGTAAACTTAAAATAGCAAGGTTTGTTCTTCCTCCTCCTCTGCTAACCGAACCACCTCTACCATGAAATAGCCTATGATTAATATTTTTTTTATTAAATAATTTTGCAATTTTTTCTTGGCTTTCATTTAATGCCCAAGTTGCCATTCCCATTCCACCATCTTTATTACTATCAGAATATCCTAACATTACTTCTTGAAAATTATTTCTACTTTTAAGGTATTTATTATAAATATTATCATCAATTAGTTCCAATAATAGATTCGGAGCATTATATAAATCATCTATTGTTTCATAAAGAGGAATAACATCCAAATAAGAAATCATTTTATTATTCTTTATCAATATTAAATCAAAAAGTTTTAGTAAAAACAATACCTCTAAAATATCTGATTTGGAATGTGTCATACTTATTATATATGATGATATACATGAGGAATCTTTTTTTAATTCACTTTTTATTGTTTTAAGTGTTTTTATAAGCTGTATAGTTTCATCTGAAAAATTAAAAGATGAGGTTTTATCAATTTTAATTTTAAAATTAAAAAATTCTTTATTTAAAATTTTTGATTTATCTATTTCATTAAGTTCAGTGTAATTATCTATAATATTAAAATTAGAAAAAATTTCATGAATTGCTATTTCATGATTATTTGAATGCTGTCGAATGTCCAAACTCATAAGTATAAAACCAAAAGTTTTTGATCTTATTATTAAATCATTAAGTGGTCCATTCTTATATAAAATAGAATAATTTAGTTTTTTAAGGGTTATATATATAATATTTAAATCTTTTTGAAAATCTAATGAAGAATAAGATAATTGACTTTTATTTTTTTTAATATCTGAAATAAGAATATCAATTTTCAATTGAATACAATTTATTTTTAATCGGATAGGTTCAAATCTTAATCTTTCAATAACATGATTAGAGATTTTTATTTTTGTTAAATCATTTTGTATTGATTCAAATAAATCAATATTTTTTTCTGATTTTTCAATTTTTAAACTTAAATCTCTATATACTTCAGTTAATGAATTTTTGTATTTTTCAAGAATAGTAATTTTTTGTAAGGTAATTGCATTTTGAGTAATTTCATTTGTAACATTAGGATTACCATCTCTATCGCCACCTACCCAAGTTCTAAATTTTATAAAATCTTTTGTTTGCAATTCATAGTTGTAGTATAATTTCATAGAATTAGAAAGATTTTTATGTAATTCTGGTATTGCATTCCATAATGAACGAGTACAATGATATATTGTATTTTTTATCTCATCATTGACAGTGACTCTGGTAGTTCTTAAGTCATCAGTTAATAATAACATTGTCAATGATCGCTTTATTTTTTCATTTAAGTATTCTTTTTCATTTTTGCTCATTAGGGTAAATAATAATTTTTCTATATCGAATGTTAAAGATTGTTGTTTATCAAGTAATGACTGTCTTCTTGCTTCAGTAGGATGCGCAGTAAAAGTTGGAATGATATTAATTTTATTTATATAATCAAGAGTTTTTTCTAATGATATATTTGATTCTTTGTATAGTTTAATAGACTCTTGTATTGAATCAGATAATGGTTTTGATTCATTTGCATTCTCACTTCTTTTTTTATTTATTGAATTAATTTCTTGTAATTCAGCTTGGTTGAGCAAATGAAAAAAAGTACTAAAAAATTTCAATGAAAAATCAATTTGGTTTACAGACCATTTTTTAAACAATGTCTGAATATTATTATAATTATATTTAAAATTAGATTTAATTATTATATCAAAAAGAGTAGTTCTTAATATATCATATTCCTTTATACTATTTTCAGTATATATTTCATCTAAAATTGAAGATATATATAAAACCCTTTTCGTAAGTGATTTTGTTAATAACTTTTCAGCTGATAATTTTATTAAATTTTTTAAATTATTTTTCATTGTTAAAAATTCTTCAATAGAAAACTCTTAAATTTATCATAAAATGGGTCCATTTTAATTGATTTTTTTTGTTTTTCATATAATGATTTTATTGTATCTGGAAGTTCAATTTTCTCTTCGATTATAGGTTCAATAATGTTTTTAAATTTTAATGGATGTGCAGTTGCTAGATATATAACAGGGTTCTGTTTGATTCCCCTTTTTTCAATATTAGCTAATCCTACAGCAGTATGAGGACAAATAGTATAATTATATTTATTTTTAATTTTTTTAATCATTTTTATAGTTGTTGAATCATTTATACTTATAGATTTTATATCATTTTTTATATTATTTAAATTAAAGTTATATAAAAATTTTATTCTTTCAAGATTGCTTGGGTTTCCTACATCCATTGCATTAGAAATTGTTTTAATTGTTGATTCAATTTTAAAACTTCCGTTTTTTAAATATCTAACTAAAGAATCATTTGAATTTGTAGCAGCTAAAAAACTTTTTATTTTGATTCCACTTAATTTTGCTAGAATTCCTCCAGTTAAGTTTCCTAAATTTCCACTCGGAACGCAAAAAACAGGGTTAGAACTTTCGTTTAATTTATTTTTTGCCCAAATATAATATGTAATTTGAGGTATTAACCTCCCAATATTGATTGAATTAGCTGATGTTAAGTTTACATTATTTCGCAACTTTTTATCTGAAAATGCCATTTTGACTAATTTTTGACAATCGTCAAATGTACCACTGACTTCAATAGTCTTCACATTTTTTTTTACTCGGGTTAATTGCAGTTCTTGTATTTCGGTTACTCGTTTAGAAGGATACAAAATTACAACATTAATTCCTTTAACTCCTGAAAAACCATTGGCTACAGCACCCCCTGTATCTCCAGAAGTGGCAACTAAAATAGTTAATTTGTTTTTATTTAAAAGAGAAAAAGATCTAGCTAGAAATCTAGCAGCGAAGTCTTTAAAAGCAAGAGTTGGACCATGGAATAATTCTAATATATAAATATTATCGTCTAATTTTTTTAGTGGAACTTCAAAATTAAATGATTCTTCACATATTTTTTTAAGTTCATTTAAATTTATATTCTCTTTTACAAATGGATATATAATATCTTGAGCAAGATTGAAATAATTAACATATTTTTTTTTGAGATTATAATTTGGAATTTCGTTTGGAACAAATAAACTTCCATCATTTGCTAAACCTTCAAATAAAGCTTCAGAAAAACTAACCAAATTTTTATCATTTAATATGCTTCTATATTTCAAAATTTAAATTATCTGAGGGGGTAAAGTTTGTACTTTTGATATATATCCAATTGAATCAATACCAATTTTTTTAAATTCATTTATTATCAATGTTTTAATTTTTTTTGAAACATCAATATCATTTGCAAGGGCAAATATTGCAGGTCCTGAACCAGAAATCCCGCATCCAATAACATTTTCTTTTTTCAAAAGATTTTGAATTTTTTTATAACCTGGAATTAATTTTCCTCTTACAGGTTCAGCAAAAAGATCAACCATAGATCTTTGCATTAATTCATAATTTTCTTGATAAAGCGCAATTGTAAACCCAGCAAGATTTCCAGCTTGTTCAACGGCTGATTTTAAAGGAACTCTTTTTGGAAGCATATTTCTTGCATCGTAGGTATTAATCGAAAAGTCAGGTAAAACAACAACACACATTAATTTTTTTGGAATTGGTAAATTTAAAATTTCAAGTGGTTCATAGCTTCGGATTAATCTTATTCCTCCTAAAATTGCTGGAGCTATATTATCAGCATGAAAGCTACCAGAAGCAACTTCTTCTCCAGCCATACCGTGAAAAATTAGTTTTTCTAATTTATATGGATTGCCAAATAATTCATTTATTCCAAATACAGCAGCTGCAGCACTTGAAGCACTTGAACCAATTCCACTTCCAGGAGGAATTCCTTTTTTTATATGAATATTTAAACCTTTTTTTTCTCCAATACTGTGTAAAAATGACAAAATTGCTTTTCCAGCAGTATTTTTTTCTGGATTAACAGGAATTAAGCTAGATTTTTTTCCAGATACTGTAATTGATAATTTTTTGGAATTATTAAATTCTAGAGTTACTTCATCGTATGGTTCTTTTATTGATAATCCTAAACAATCAAATCCACAAGAAATGTTAGCTATTGAAGCACTTGCTCTAACTTTAATTTTATTTTTCATAAATTTTTCAGAAAATTTTGTTTGTATAATAATTCTGCAACCAAAATAGCTCCTCCAGCAGCACCTCTTATTGTATTATGTGATAAAGAAAAAAACTTTACATCAAAAATTTTATCATTCTTTAATCTTCCAATTGAAACAGCCATTCCTTTGTCATTAAAAATATCTAATGAAGTTTGTGGTCGGTCATCTTCATATAAATATTTTATTGGAAATTCAGGAGCAGTTGGAAGTTTTAAAAATTGAGGAATTGATTTATAATTTTCCCAAATATGTAGAATCTCGCTTATTTTAGGAACTTTATTATCAAATTGTAATTGTACAACAGCAGAATGCCCATCAATTATAGGTACTCTTGAGCAAAATGCATTTATAGATAAATTTTTTGATTTTATAATTTTATTATCCTGAACTTTACCAAAAATTTTTAAAGGTTCGTTTTCTGTTTTTTCTTCTTCTCCATTAATAAAAGGAATTAGATTATTTTGATAATTTTTATCATTAATAATTTTAATTCCACCTCCAGATAATGCTTGCATTGTAGTAACATTAATTTTATTAACATTAAAACCTGATTTATTTAAAGCATCAATCGCTACTAAAAATGATTGTATCGAACAATTTGATTTAGAAACAACAAAACCATTTTTAGGAAAATTTCTTTTCTTTTGTTGTTTTTCAATTATTTCTAAATGATCTGAATTTATTTCTGGAATTATCATTGGAACATCATCAGTCCATCGATTTGCACTTGTATTACTCACTACAGAATAGCCATGATTTGCATATTTAAATTCTAACTCTTGTGTTTTTATTTTGTCTTCTAGTTCAGCTGCTGTAAAAACAATTTGTACATCATTTGGAATAGAATTAAAATCAAAAATATCTCTTAACACTAAATTATTAATTTGATCGGGAAAATTTGTTTTTATTTTCCATCTATTTTTTAAAACTTCTTTAAAAGATTTACCACTTGATTTTTTTGATGCAGCAATATCAACTATTTGAAACCAAGGATGATTTAACAAAAGAGAAATATAAATTTGGCCAACCATCCCAGTTCCACCTAAAACGCTAACTTTAATTTTTGACTTCATAATTTATGCTTATTTTAAAATTAAGTTAAGATCATTAAAAACACCAGCAGATGTTACTTTTATTCCAGCGCCAGGACCTCTNATAATGATTGGAACTTCTTTATAGTTTTCAGATTTTATTACTAATATATTTTCTTTTTCTTTGATNTCATAAAAAGGATTGGAAATTGGTACAGATNTTAATTTTACNGNAGCTTTTTTTCCATTCCATGAGCCNATATATCTTAATACTTCATTTTTNATTTTAGCTTGTTNTAATTTNGANTTAAANAATGATTCATTTCTTTTTAATTCATNAAAAAANTCTTTAATTGAAATTGTTGANTCTATTGANTTAGGTATTAAACTTTGAATTTGAATATCANCAAGNTCACATTTTATTCCNTTTTCNCTTAAAAGAATCAACATTTTTTTANCAACATCCAAACCATTTAAATCAANTCTTGGNTCAGGNTCAGTATAACCTTTTTTGTGAGCNTNCATNAAAATATCNGCAAANTTNTTNTTNCCATCATATATTTTAAATAAATAACTTAGNGTNCCNGATAAAATNCCTTCAAAACTAATTATTTTATCATTNGAAGTATANAAACTTTTAATNGTTGATACCATAGGAAGACCTGCNCCAACATTTGTTTCATATNTGAAATTNACNTTATNATTATTTTNATNTTTTTTAAGTTGATTATAATAANTTTGACTTAAGGTNTTTGCATTTTTATTTGCAGCTATGANNGAAAAACCNTTTTTAAAGAATTNAGAGTATTTTTTTGCAATNATTTNACTAGCTGTACAATCAATTATTATATTTTTAGATTTTGNAGATANTTTTNTGNTTAATAAANNATCAATGTTGAANTTTTTNTTNGAATTTTTTAATTCNAAAATTAGTTNAGATTTTGATTTTACTNNAATTTCATCAATNTAATTTTTACTGTTTGCAATTAATTNTAAGTTGAATTTAATTTTGCTTTTGCAAANCATATTTAATAATTCTTNACCAATATTTCCNACACCTAANAGATAAATATTTGGATTTTTTTCATCANAATNNAAAAATTTATTNTGTAAANCATTTATTGTTNTTTCNAGGTCTTTTTGTTTTGTTATAAANGAAATATTTCTTTCAGAAGATCCTTGAGCAATTGCAACAACGTTTATATTATTATTTCCTAGTGTTTTAAATAAATCTCCTGATATACCAGGTACCTTTCTCATTCCATCTCCTACAACACCAATTATAGAAAGATTTTTTTCACTACTTATTTTGTCTACTTGTTTATTTTCTATTTCATAATAAAATTCTTTTTTTAAACAAGAAAGAGCTATTTTTTCAAATTCAGGTTTAATAGCAAAACATACNGAATGTTCACTGAAAGACATTGAAATTAAAATAATATTTATTTCATNNTGGGCAAGTTTTGAAAAGATTCTTCCAATTATACCCTTAACCCCAACTAAACCAGCACCCTCAAGCCTNATTAATATTATATTTGAAAGAGAAGAAATTCCNATTATAGGGTTTNTNTTATTTTTNAAAATATGGTTTGANATNAAAGAACCTTTATTTTTNAAGTTAAATGTNTTTTTAACTCTTATAGGAATATCATTATANAATGCTGGAATCATTGTTGGTGGAAAAATTACTTTAGCNCCGGCATGNGCGAGTTCCATTGCTTCTTCGTAGTTTAATTNTGGAATATTAATTGCATTNTTAACAATTTTNGGGTTAGCTGAAAGAATTCCATTAACATCTGTCCAAATTTCAATTAANNTTACTTTTAATGCGCNACCAAANATAGAAGCAGTATAATCTGANCCNGATCTTCCCAAAGTTGTTGAATANCCATTTTCTGAAGAACCTAAAAATCCAGTAATNATTTGTAGTTTATCAACNTTAGNAAAATGTTTTTTAATTAAATAAGCTGATTTTTCATAATAAACAAATGCATTNCCAAATGCTTCATTNGTTTNAATTAATTTTCTNGCGTCAAGTTGTTCAGCTTNTATNTTAAAATTTTCGNTTAAACATGTCGANATNATTTNTGAAGAGAGAAGTTCTCCAAAAGATAANATTTGATCTTTTTTTCTATTTAAATTTNTATCTTTTTGTTNTACAACTTTTTTAAGTTTTAAAAAATAGTCATCAATAAAGTCNATTTTTTTTANTTTTAANTCTTTAACACACTCNAAATGNTTTGTTTTNAGTTTTNCAATAATATTTAAATGATTTTTTTTATTTTGTTCTTCAGTTATACTTAATAATAGGTCGGTTACGCCTCCAATTGCTGACACAACAATAGATTTATCTTCATTTTCTTTTTGAATTATTTCGCAGACTGAACTTATTCTCTCAGAAGAAGAAATTGAAGAACCGCCAAATTTTAATATTTTCATAATCCCTAAATAATTTGATATAAAAGTTACAAATTTTTTAAAGTTTTTTTATTTATTATGAAAAAAAATTTCATTTAACCAATTATTATAAAAAATCATTGCATTTTCATTCCAACAATTAATTGGTTTGTAACTAGGATTATCATTAAGAAAATAGTTTTCTGGTATATTAATTTTTAAATTATTTTTTTTATCTCTTTTATATTCATTATTTAAGGTTTCGGTTGAATATTCAAAATGATTAAAATTATAGAATTCATTATATTTTTTGTTTGATATTAAACAGGGTCCAGTTTTTTTTGAGTAAAGTACTATTTCCAGATCTCTTTTTTTATATACATCTTCAATTTTTGTACCAGTAAATCTTGATACAGGAATGGATATTGGTTTTTTAAGGTTTTTTAAAATTCTATTTTTTTTCATTATGACTTGATTAAATATTCCAGATAATTTTTGGTTAAGTGTAAATTTTTCAATTTCATAAAAAATTTTTAAAGCAGCTTGAGCTCCCCAACAAATATAATAAGAAGGAATTAAATTTTTTCTTACCCATTTAAATATATTGGTAAGTTCATCCCAATAAATAACTTGATCAAAATCCATTTTTTCAACAGGAGCTCCAGTGCATATAAAACCATCAAAATTTAAAGATGAAATTTCATCAAATACTTTGTAGTGATTTTTTAAATAAGAAAAATCAGTATTTTTGGACTTATAAGATTCAGTTCTTAGAAAAGTAAAGCTTATTTCGAAATTTTTGTTTTCACAAACTTTTGAAATTTGATTTTCAGTTTCAATTTTATTAGGCATCAAGTTTAGGACTAAAATTTTCATAATTTTATTATATCCTCTTTTTAAAAAAAAATAAAGCGAGAGGAAATACTTCTTCTCGCTTTACCTACCACTTAACCCCTTAATTTAACTATTAAAAGCTTGAGAAAAGTCATTTTTAATATCATCAATATGTTCGATTCCAACAGAAACTCTTATTAAATCAGGTGTTACTCCTGCGCTNAACTGTTCTTCTTCAGTTAATTGTGAATGTGTTGTTGAATTTGGATGAATAACTAATGTTTTAGCATCTCCAACATTAGCTAAATGACTAGCAAGTTTTACATTGTGAATGAAGTTTTTTCCAGATTCAGCACCGCCCTTTACTCCGAAAGATAATACAGCACCAAAGCCATTAGTTAAATATTTTTTCGCATTTTCGTGTGAAGGGTGATTGCTTAAACCTGGATAGCTTACCCACTCTACATTATCATGTTCATTTAACCAATTTGCAAGCTCAAGTGTATTTTGATTATGTCTTTCACCTCTTAGAGATAAAGTTTCTAGACCTTGTAAAGATAGAAAAGAGCCAAATGGATTTTGGGATGGACCAAAGTCTCTTAGACCTTCAAAACGTGCTCTTATTATAAAGGCAACATTTGCTCCTAAAACACCTTCTGGACCAAAAACTTCCCAAAAACTTATACCATTATAATATGGTGATGGATCNGTAAATTCTGGAAATTTTCCATTATTCCATGGGAATGTACCAGCATCNATAATTATACCACCNACTGTATTNCCATGNCCGCCAATCCATTTTGTTGTTGATGCTACAACAATATCTGCTCCAAAATCAATTGGTTTANATATATATCCAGCCATTCCAAATGTATTATCAACTACNAANGGAATACCATTTTCTTTTGCAATTTTAGAAATTGATTCAAAATCAGGAATATTATATTTTGGATTTCCCATAGTTTCAAGATAAATAGCTTTAGTTTTATCATCGATTAATGATTTTATAGAATCAGGGTTATCACCATCAGCAAATTTTACATCAATTCCTAATCTTGGAAATGATAGCTTAAACTGATTATATGTACCTCCGTATAAAAAGCTTGTTGAAATTATGTTATCTCCAGCTTTTGCAATTTGTTGTAATGCTAAAAATTGAGCTGATTGACCGCTAGAAGTAGATAAAGCCGCAAGACCACCTTCTAAAGCCGCAATTCTNTTTTCAAGAACATCATTTGTTGGNTTCATNATTCTAGAATATATATTTCCGAANTCTTTACCNGCAAATAAATTNGCNGCATGATCAGTATCATTAAANGTNTANGANGANGTNGCATAAATTGGNACNGCTCTNGAATTNGTTGTTTTNTCTACTTCTTGTCCAGCNTGAACTTGTAAAGTATCAAAATGTTTTGGTTTATCACTCATTTTNAATTNCCCNTTTTTATTAATATACTTATTAANGANGTTTTTAATNNCNGATTGAATTTNTTNTAAAATATTCATTTNNTAGTCCCTNCTTTCAATAAAATATATTGATATGATTTATAANCATATCCCCCCTGTAGAGATATTAGATTNATTAGAATTACCTGTAATAAGGTAACTTTTATTATGTTAGTTTAAGTTTGTTAAAAGATTCAGCAAAAANTGCNATTATCTTTACTCATTTTATTTAAAACCTGAGTCAGGAATTAGCACCTTNACTTTNANAAAAGNNTATGGTTGCTAAGGTTTCAATGGGCCTGATCCCTCCACCTTTCTGGATAAAAAACTCAGCTGAATTGTCAAATAGCGTAATTNNTAGNTNNCAATATTAGNNATTNTTANAATTAATAGCAACTANAANTAANTTNTAANTNAANCNATTAATTAAACGTGCAAAACGTGCAAANATCTTGGTTTTTAANAATATTAACATTAATATTNGNNGNTAAAANTTNAATANTAATGGTACAAAGATANATATCATCNGAAGAAGTTTCTAANNTATTAGGAGTAAATGTTTCTACNATNAAACGTTGGACAGACTCTGGNAAATTAGANTGNGTTATTACNGCTGGAGGTCANAGAAAATTTTTNATGCGTCATGTTTCAGCATTTTTAAATGATAATTCAAAATATAGANCTAAATTAAANGTTCTNCCNTANAANTCNTCAGAAGAACGTCAACTAAATCAACTAATNTTGACNGGACAAATTTCACAACTTANNGANATTTTTTTANATAAGGCACTTNTAGGTAATAGAGAATTATGTAGTCAAATTATGACNGGNNTATATTTGTCNGGAATAAGCCTTGATAAAATATATGANGANNTAGTTTCTCCNGTNTTTAAACATATTGGTANCGAATGGCACGCNGGNAGANTGCCAATNTATAAAGAGCATATTGCAACAAATACTTTNCAAACATGTGTTCATGGTATTTATTCAATAATNAANAAACCATCTAAAAANNAAGGNTTNTCNGTNTGTATTGGNATAAGNGGTGANATGCANGATATACCATTGATGATNATAGANCAAATTCTTTTATCTAANGGTTTTGANGTTATAAATACTGGTATAAANACACCNTTAGANAAAATTGAAACTTTATTTGATGTATCACACCCAAATAGAATATATNTATCATGTACTTGGATTCAAAATGAGTCTCATGTTANNGAAGATTTAAACAAAATATTTGAAATAAATGAAAAAATAAATGCTGANATTTTTTTGTGTGGACCATTGTTGAATAAATTAAAATTATCAAAAGATTATAATTATCGTTCGATTAAATCATTTACGGAATTATTATCTTACTAAAATTATTTAATAGGAGATTAGTATGAAAGTTGCAGTTTTTGGGGGTACAGGTTATGTCGGAAGTTATATAATTGAAGAGTTAATCAATCAAGGTCATACACCTAGATTATTAGTGAGACCTGGAAGTGAAAAAAAAATAATGAAACCCAGAAAATGTGAAGTTTTTAAAGGTGAGGTCAGTGATTTTGAAGCAGTTGAGAAAGTTATTAGTGGTTCAGAAGCAGTGATATATTTAATTGCGGTTATAAGAGAATTTCCAAGAAAAGGTATAACTTGGGAAAAATTACAATTTAATGGTGCTACAACTTGTATAGATATATCTAAAAAAAATAATATAAAAAGATTTCTTTTAATGAGTGCAAATGGAGTAAAACCGCATGGTACAAATTATCAAAAAACAAAATTTATGGCAGATGAGTATTTNAAAAATTCAGGATTAAATTATACAATATTNCGTCCTACTTCACTNTTTGGNGATCCAAGAGGAAACGGTAGGCCAGAATTNAATACCCAAATTTTAAATGATATGTTGAGTTTGCCTATTCCTGCACCGTTATTTCATCATGGTCTAATTCCAAATAATTCAGGAGAATTCGCCTTTAATCCTATACATGTTAAAGATGTAGCCTCAATATTCGTTAAATCTATAGATAATGAAAATATGTTTAATAAAATTTTTAGATTAGGTGGCCTAGACAAAGTTTCTTGGAAAGAAATGATTAAAACTATTTCTAAAGCTGTGGGTAAAAAAAAACTTGCTATTCCTGCACCTGTAATGGTAGTAAAAACAATAGCTACTTTTTTTAAATATTTTAAATGGTTTCCAGTGACTCCTGAACAATTAACAATGATTATGGAAGATAATACATGTGAATCAAAAGAATTGTTTGATAATCTAAAGATTAATCCAATTTCTTATAACGCCGAAAATCTTTCTTATCTTAAAATAAATAAAAATTGATTTCATTTATAAAAAAATTATATAACGCCTTTGGATTTTATATGTCTTGGTGGGCTTGTGTGATGGGTGTTATTAACTATAACCAACCATATTTTGGTCCATTAGTTATGTTTATCTATATTTTTTTTCATTTTTTGATGATTAAAAATAAAAAAAACGAAATCATTTTTTTATTCATAGCTGCATTGATTGGTTTTTTTGTTGATTCTGTTAAAGCATCTACTGGTTTTATAACATATAACGGAGCTTATTTTGAATATTTTGCTCCAATTTGGATAATTGCTATGTGGGTAGGTTTTGCGGCAACAATTAATCATTCAGGAAGTTGGGTTAAAAACAGATATTTAGTAGCAATCTTTTTAGGAATAATATTTGGTCCATTAAATTATTTAGTTGGACATCGTTTGGAGGCTTTGTCTTTAAATATGGATTTTCCACAAAATTTAATAATACTATCAATAGTATGGGGAATTAGCGTTCCTTTACTTTATTATATATCAAATCAAATTAATTCAAAAATTAAATGAAATTTTTAGTTGTAATATATTTGATGATTAATATTCTATTTGCTCAAAGCAATGAATTTATTTTTAGTCAACTGTACATACCATATGGTTGGGTTCAAATAAATAACTCAAGAAATCAAAATGATTCACCTTCAATTTACACTAAAGAAATATTTGGTGCGGATTATCAAGCTTTAATGATTAAAGACACCATATCTGCTGAATCAAAAAAAATAATCAATATAATCAATAATGTAGAAAGTTATGATAATATTTTTACTAGTTCAAAACTTGTGTCAACTTCTGTCATTTCAAGAAAAAATAATTTTGTTGATGCCTATCAACATTTGCCTGTACCAATCCCATTTATAAGTGACAGACATTATATTTTCAGAATGAATGGTTTTGAAAATAGATCAAATGTGGTCAGATGGATTTTGTTAAATAGAAAAGATAGTGAATATTCTAATTATATATCTCAAAAAGAAGATTCTTTATCTAGTGTAATATATTTAGATACTGGTGTTGGTATTTGGGAAGTAAATAAATTGGAATCAAATATTAGTGAAATTTCATACAGATTATATATGGATACTGGTGGTAGGCTACCAAAATTCCTCGTAGAGTGGTTAAATAAAACAGCAGTAAATAATGTTTTTACTGACATTAAAAATGCTTCATTAAATTAAAATGAAAATAGATTTTAAAGATATATTTAATGTTCTTATAATTTTAACTTTATCAATAGTTTTTGCTTTTTTTGCAAATCCAAAACTTATTGATATTCAAAATATTCCAATTTTTATTTTAATAATGTCTTCAATATATTTTATTCATTGGATTGTTTTTTTACCATCATTTATAATTAGATCTGAGAAATATTTTGATATAACAGGAACATTCGCATATTTATTTTCATTATCANTAATTTTNTANTTTCTAATAACAACACAAAATGTTATNNAANTAAGAAGTTTGACAGTTTTCATGTTAATATCTATTTGGTCAATTCGTTTNGGNTNNTTTTTATTNTCACGNATNATTCGAGAAAAACAGGANAAAAGGTTTNCAAATTTAAAAAAATCTTTTTCAAAATTTTTTGTTACATGGACTGTATCTGGAATGTGGGTTTTTANNACCTCTNTAAATGGTTTAACTGTTATAGTTAATAATGTTTCATANTNTAATGATNTTTTTTATTTNNTTGGATTAATAATTTGGATTGTTGGTTTTTTAATTGAAGTGATTTCAGATGAACAAAAAAGACGTTTTAAAATNAATNTTGAAAATAANAATAAATTTATTTCAACTGGNTTATGGAAAATTTCTCGACANCCAAACTANTTTGGTGANATGCTAATTTGGATAGGAATTGCTCTTATATCTTTNCCNACATTGGTTGGGTTTCAATATTTTACATTAATATCTCCTATTTTTGTTATTTGGCTTTTAACTAATATCAGTGGTATTAANCTNTTAGAAGAAAAAGCAGATNNAAAATGGGGTCAAATNACNTCCTATNTTNAATATAAAGAAAACACNCCTATNTTAATTCCATTTNNCAAAANTTTTAAATCATGAAAAGAATTTTATNTATATTTTTNTTTTTTAATCTATNAACAAANTGTANTGGANAANAAATGNAAGNTTTAANACCTGTAAAAAATGTNGANATNNAAAGATTNATGGGAAAATGGTATGTTATAGCNATAATACCGAANTGGATTGAAAAAAANCCATATAANTCAATAGAGGAATANTCATTGAATGAAAANGGGTACATAGATGTAAANTATACATTTAATCAAGATGGTTTTGATGGNAAAAAAAGAATTTTANNACAAAAGGCTTTTATANAAAATNTAGAAACTAAATCAGAGTGGNNAATTCAACCTTTTTGGCCTTTAAGATTTCCATATTATATCATTGATTTGGATGAAAATTATTCNTATACCGTNATNGGTTATCCTAACAGAAAATTATTGTGGATAATGTCAAGAGAAAAAACAATAAGTAATGAAAATTTTAAATTGATANATCAAAATCTTTTAAATCAAGGGTATGATTTAAATTATATTAAAATACCTCATAATTAATAAAAGGCTTGTAAATAAAATGGCTAATTTTGCAATATTTGGGTGTACTGGTGGTATTGGTTTAAGTATTACTCAAAAATTATTAAATCAAGGACATAGAATTTTTGGAGTTGCTAGAAATTTAGAAAAATTAGATGATTTAAAATCAAAANATCAAAATATAATTACTCATTCAATTGAAAATCCAAATTTTGATGAAATTGAAGATTCATTTAAGTTGGCTGACAATTATTTTGAGAATTTTTCAGGTATAATAAATTGTATAGGATCTTTGGTTTTAAAGCCAGCTCATATTACAAATCAAACAGATTGGGATAATATAATTTTGACTAATTTAACNTCATCTATGTCTATTTTGAGATCATCTGTTAAAAGAATTTCAAAAGAAGGTGGCTCAATAATATTTTTTTCTTCTTCGGCAGGTTTAATTGGTTTACCAAATCATGAAGCTATTGCTTCAGCAAAAGCAGGAATTATAGGACTGACTAAATCAGCAGCGGCTACTTATGCAAAAAAAAATATTAGAGTAAATTGTATTGCACCAGGTTTAGTCAATACTCCATTATCGAATAGAATTATTAATAATAAAATAGCTTTGGAAACTTCTTTAAAGCTTCACCCGCTAAATAAAATTGGTGAACCTGATGTTATAGCTGAGTGTATAGAATGGTTGATTTCTGAAAAAAATAATTGGACAACAGGCCAAGTAATTAGTTTAGATGGAGGATTAACCTCGGTAAAATAATTAATATTTTACAATACTAAATTATGAAAATTGCTATAATTGGATCNGGAATATCAGGTTTAACATGTGCTTACTTATTATANAAAAAACATAATATAACGATTTATGAATCAAACAATTATGTAGGAGGTCATACAAACACTATTTCTATTAATGATGATAATAAAGATTATAACATAGATACTGGGTTTATAGTCTACAATAATGATACTTATCCGAATTTTGTGAAAATTTTAAATAAATTAAAAGTTGAGACGCAACCATCAACAATGAGTTTTTCATTAACATGTCAACAATCAGGATTGGAATATGGTACGGGTAGTTTATCATCACTTTTTGGTAATAAATCAAATATTATAAATTTGAAGTTTTATAAATTATTATTTGGGATNATAACTTATTTTAAAAATGCGAAAATTTTTTTAAATGATAATAATAATTTTTCATATACTGTTCTTGATTTTATAAAAGAATCAAAAACTAATATTTTCACTTATGAAAAGTTTATTTTACCAATGGCTTCTGCAATTTGGTCTACAAATTTCAATGAAATAGAACAAATGCCTGCAAAATATCTATTTGAGTTTTATAAGAATCATGATTTGTTATCAATTAATCCAACTAAAAAATGGAGAGTAATAAAAGGGGGTTCTAAACAATATGTATCTAAATTAACGAAACCTTTNTATGATAAAATAAGACTAAATACTAATGTTCTTTCAATTCAAAGAAAAAATGATGCTGTTTTTATTAAAACTGATTCTAATGAACAAGAAAAATTTGACTCTGTTATTATAGCTTGTCATAGTGATCAAGCTTTAAAAATTTTAAAAGATTTAACATCAGAGGAAAAAAAAATCCTTTCAAATATTCCATATCAGTCAAACCAAGCTATTCTTCATACAGATATTTCGGTGCTTCCAAAAAATAAAAAAATGTGGTCATCATGGAATAGTTTTATTCCAAAAGAAGAAGAATCTAAAGTTTCTCTGACATATAATATGAATATTTTACANTCATTAAAATCAGAAAAAACTTTTTGCGTTAGTATTAATATGGAAAAATATATAAATCCTTCAAAAGTAATTAAAAAAATAAATTACAGTCATCCTACATTTAATAAAATGAGTGTAGAAGCACAATCAAAGAAAAATAAAATTAGTGGAAAAAATAATACTTATTTTGCTGGTGCTTATTGGAGATATGGATTTCATGAAGATGGAGTTATGAGTGCTCTTGAAGTATGTAAAAATTTTGGAGTAAAAATTTAATAAATGAAAAGTGCTATATATAGTGGATCAATTTTTCATTCAAGGAAAGAACCATTTAATCATGAATTCAAATATTCTTTATATATGGCTTACATTAACTTGAAAGAAATTAATAATTTATTACCAAATTCCTTTTTTTGGGGATTTAACAAAAAGGCCCTNATATCATTCAATCGTTCTGATTACTTAGATAGGCCTGAAAAAAACCTTATTGATGCTGTAAAAAATCTTGTATTTGAGAGGATAGGTAAAAAAATAAAAGGTCCTATTTATCTATTAGCTCATTTAAGAACACTCGGCCATTGTTTTAATCCGGTTAGTTTTTATTATTGTTTTGATAAATCTGAAAAAAAAATTGATGCTATAATAGCTGAGGTAACAAATACTCCTTGGAAANAAAGATATAGTTATGTTATTGATTGTGAAAATTCAGAAAAAAACAACTTATTTAAAAATATTCAAAAAAAAGAACTTCATGTNTCTCCNTTTTTTGNAATGAANCATCANTACCATTTTTCNATTTCAAAACCNGNTAATTTAATTTCAATAAAAATTGATAATTTTAANAAAGGNGTNAAAGTTCACGAAGCATNATTATCATTAAANAAANAAGAATTTTCNAAAAAATCATTAATTAGATCTTTGATTAATTANCCTCTTATGACAATTAAAGTTGTNACAGCAATTCATTGGCANGCAATCAAACTTTGGTTTAGAGGNGCAAAATTTTTTAANAANCCAAATTAANANNTAATTATGAAATCANTNAAAAANAAATATTCAATNAATAATCTNGCANACAAAAAAAATGAAACAATNATTGCTCCATTTACTATTCGATTTATGAAGGATNTTTTATTAAAAAAAATAAAAAAATTAGATTATGGTTTTTTNTCAATAACTGATGGAGNTGAAAANTTTTCTTTNGGAGATAGTGCAAGTAAAATCAAATCAAAGATTACTATNAACTCTTCNAANTTTTATTCTAAAGTATTTTCAAGAGGAAGTATGGGTGCTACNGAATCTTATATTGATGGTGATTGGTTTTGTGATGATTTAGTTTCATTGTGTCANATTNTAATAAAAAANAAAATAACCTCTGATAATCTTGAAAAAGGATTTGTNTTTTTAACTAAGCCANTAATTTGGGTTTTTATGAGATTNTCACCTAANACTAGATTTGGNAGTAGAAAAAATATAATTGCTCANTATGATTTAAGTAATGANTTTTTCAANCTTTTTTTAGATAAAACAATGACATATTCTTGTGCTTATTTTAAAGACGTNAATAATTCTCTNGAGGATGCNCAGGTTGAAAAATTTGATAGACTTTGTAGGAAANTAAANTTAAAAGAAAATGATAAAGTTCTTGAGATTGGTTCAGGATGGGGTGGATTTGCTATTCATGCTGTATCTAAATATANATGTCACGTAACTACTACTACNATNTCTAANGANCAATATNATTATACATNTCAAANAATTAAANAATTNGGTTTAGAAAATAAAATTACACTTTTGAAAAAAGATTACAGAGATTTNGATGGACAATTTGATAAAATTATTTCAATAGAAATGATTGAGGCNGTNGGTNCAAATTATGTTTCTAAATATTTAAATAAATGTGANTCTNTNCTCAAAANTGATGGNATGATGGCTCTTCAAGGTATAACAATTAATGACCAAGGNTTTGAAAGCTATATNAAGGGAACAGATTTTTTGAGAAAATATATTTTTCCTGGAGGAAGNTTGATTTCTATATCACAAATAACNAAACATTTAAAAAATCATACTAAAATGAAGATTNTNCACNTNGAAGATATATCACTTCATTATGCNTTGACTTTAAATAAGTGGAGAGAAAANTTTTTTAAAAAAATTGAAGAAGTNCANTCNTTAGGTTTNAGTCAAANTTTTATAAATTTATGGGATTTTTATTTNGCTTCATGTGAAGCTGCATTTTTAGAACAGCATACCGGTGACTATCAGATTATTTTCTCAAAACCTAACAACAAAACATTTAACATTAATTATTAATGATTCAACAATTAATTAGTTTAGCAGAAAAAAGATTTTTACCAGATTTTATTGTAAGAACTGGTATTAAATATTTTTTAAATCAAAAATTAAATATTGAAAAAAAGAAGTTTGGTGATAATCCAAAATCTGAAAAAAACAAATGGATTGAAGAAATGAAAAAAAGCCCTATTGCATTATTTACTAATAAAGCAAATGAGCAACATTACGAAGTACCNCCAGAGTTTTTCAGGATATCTCTTGGACCAAATTTAAAATATAGTTGTGCATATTGGGATACAGAAATTAATAACCTCGCAGATGCAGAAGAAAAAATGTTTAAGATTTATATTGAGAGATCGGGAATAAAAAATGGTATGTCAATTTTAGATCTTGGATGTGGCTGGGGGTCTTTTTCATTATACTTAGCAAAAAAATTTCCTAATTCAAAAATACTTGCTGTTTCAAACTCTAATGATCAGGGTCAATATATTAAAGCAGAATCAAAAAAATATAAATTGAATAATATAAATTATTTAAAGTTGAATATGAGTGACTTTAAAATTAATCAAAAGTTTGATCGAATAGTATCCATTGAAATGTTTGAACATATGAGAAATTATGAAATATTATTACATAAAATATCTAAACTATTAAATGAAAATGGTAAATTATTTTTGCATTTTTTTTGTCATAAAAAATACGTTTACCCTTATGAGGTCAAATCTAATTCAGACTGGATGACCAAATATTTTTTTTATGGAGGTATGATGCCATCATATGATATTTTATCATTTTTTGAAAATGATTTAAAATTAATTAAATCATGGAAAGTTAATGGTAATCATTACAAAAAAACATGTAGAGCTTGGTTAAAAAATCAAGATCAAAATAAAAATAAGATTATGAATATTTTTGAAAAATGTTATGAAAAAGATTCAACAACTTGGTTTAATAGATGGAGAATTTTTTGGATGTCATGTGAAGAATTATTTGGATATAAAAATGGTTCGGAATGGTATGTTGGTCATTTTTTAATGACACGAAAAAAATAAAAATGAAACTAATTTTTTTTAAATTTATAATTTTTTTTATGTTACTAATCTTTACTAATAATTGTAGTTCTCCCAAAGAGTATAACAACAATTTATTAGAGGGAGAGGTTCCTAATACATGGACAAAACCATTACCTAAAACTGAAGAGTATACAGGTTTATGGTGGATAAGTTTTGGTGATGAAGAAATGGTTGAATATCTAGAAAATTTTCAAAAAAATAGTCCAAATATAAAATCTATTTTATCTCAATTAGAATCAGCAAAACAATTAGCCAGAATAAACAGTGCTGTCTCATTTCCAAATATTCAAGCAGGTATGTCGGGAAGTAGATCTGGTCAGAATTTAGCAGGTTTTGGTTTTTCGGATCTTTTTTCAGGCGCTTTTGGAGATCAAGATAGTTCTAATAACAACCAAGTTATTTCTTTTGAATCGGATAATTATGGTTTAAATCTTTCATTACAATGGGAACTAGATATTTGGGGAAAAGCTCTTAATGCCAGACGAGCTGCATATGCAGATTTTAACTCTTCAAATTATGATTTGGTATATTTATCTTTTTCAACAATGATACAATTTGTTCAAACCTATTATTATACTGTCGAATCTAAATTACAATATGAATTATCTTTGAAAACTACAGAATCATTTAGAGAAGTTTTAAATATTGTAGAATCAAGATATAAAGAAGGATTGACATCATCCTTAGATTATAGATTGGCTGAATCATCATTAGCTGTATCTAAAGTTGATATGGAATCAAAGAAGATTCAATTTTTATCAAGGTTAAGAAATTTAGAAATATTACTTGGTTTTTATCCATCTGGAAAATTAAAACTTTCAGATGAACTTCCTAAAAAACTTCCTCCTATTCCATCAAGCCTACCCGCTGATTTACTTACAAGAAGACCTGATTTAAAATCAGCTTTAGAAAAAGTTAAAAGTGCAGGTTATAAACTTGCTGAGGCTAAAAGATCTAAACTACCCTCATTTTCATTAACTACCTCAGGAGGAACTTCTTCTGAAGAGTTAAAAGATGTTTTGAATGGTGATTATGGAGTATGGAGTAGAATTCTTAATATTAGTGCTCCTATTTTTCAAGGGGGTAGATTGGATGCTAATGTCAAATTAAATAAATCTCAATTAACCCAATCTGAAATTAATTTGGTAAATAAATCATTAATGGCATTTATGGAAGTGGAACAATTATTGAATAGTGAAAATTCTATTGAATTACAGTTAAAATCATTGAACATAGCAGTTTCACAATCAAAAGCAGCTTATGATCTTTCAAAAGCTAGATATGAATCAGGTCTAATAGATTTTGTTACAGTTTTGAATAGTCAAAATCAATGGTTTAATTCTCAATCTCAGTATTTTTCAATAGAAAGAACAAAAATTGATAATAGATTACAGCTTATTCTAGCTTTAGGAGGTTCTCTAGAAAGTTTAAACTAGGAAATTAACATGAATTTAAAACGTTTTTTTATGAATATTTTAAGGACAACAATATTAAATAAAAGATATATTCCATTTTTTATTATATTGATAGGGTTTATTGGTTTAGTGGTATTAATTCGATTCAAACCAACAGTAATTGGAGAAGAATCAAAATATGTACCTCCTTTAGTTGAAACGATGAAAGTGGAAAACAGAGATGTTCAGATCATAGTCAAATCACAAGGTGAGGTTATACCAAGAACAGAAATTAATTTAACATCTGAAGTTTCAGGAAAAATAATCTGGGTATCAGAAAACTTTTCATCTGGAGGAACTTTTACAAAAGGTGATACTTTAATAAAATTAGATTCTAGAGATTATGAATTAGCTTTGGTTACAGCAGAATCAAACCTTTCACAATCAAAAGTTGCTCTTCAAAGAGAAATAGCTGAGTCAAACATAGCAAAACAAGAATGGGATAAAGTTTCTGACGGAGAAGCTTCGGATTTAGCTTTAAGAAAACCACAACTTGCACAAGCAAATGCTTTTTTTGCAGCATCAGAAGCTACTTATGAACAGGCAAAAAGAAATTTAAACAGAACATCTATTTTAGCTCCGTTCGACGGAAGAGTTAGAAAAAAAAATACTGATTTAGGTGCTATAATATCCCCTGGTATTCCGTTAGGAATGATATATGCAACAGACTATGTGGAAGTAAGATTGCCAATTGCAAATGTTGATCTATCTTTTTTAGATATACCGCTTGATGGTACGTTGATTGAATTATACAAACAACCGCAAGTTAAATTATTTTCAAAAATTGGTAATAAAACATATGAATGGACCGGTAAAATAATCAGATCAGAAGCCGAAATTGACCCATTATCTAGAATGCTCTCTGTTGTAGCAAGAGTTTCAGAGCCATATGATAGATCAATTAATAAAATTCCACTTAAAGTTGGTTTATATGTTAATGCAAACATTTTTGGTAAAAAATTTAAAAATGTATATGTTGTTCCCAGGCATGTTATTTCAAATAATAATTTTATTTGGACAACAAATAAGGAAGGTATATTATTTCAACAACAAGTTGACGTACTTCGAACTGAAAATGATTATGCTTATATCAATTCAGGATTGAACTCAAATGATGAAATTCTGATAACCAAGCTTGGTTTTATAATTAATGGAATGCAAATAAGAACTAATTAAAATGAATAAAATAATAAATTGGTTTGTTAATAATACTGTTGCAGCAAATCTTTCGATGGTAATTATTATTGTTTCCGGTATATTTACAATACCCAATTTAGATTTAGAGGTTTTTCCATCAATTGAGCCTCAAGTAATTACTGTTAGCGTTACATATCCTGGAGCTTCGCCATCAGATATTGAAGAAGGGATTTGTATTCCAATTGAAGAAAACTTACAAGGTTTAGAAGGTGTAAAAAAAATATCATCTAATTCATCAGAAAATATAGGAACTGTTACTCTTGAGTTACTTCCAGAAATAGATAGAAAAGAAGCTTTGGCTGATGTGAAAGCTCAGGTAGATGCTATTGATAATTTACCATTAGATGCGGAAAGACCAGTTGTTAAACAGTTTGTTGTAGTTGGTGATGTAATGAGTGTTGCAGTTTCAGGTGATTTAGATGATGAAAGTTTACTAAATATTACAAAAGAAATAAGAGATGAAATTACATCTCTTCCTGGAATAACATTGACAACAATTAAGGGTAACAAACCCAGAGAAATATCAATTGAAGTTTCTGAGTCTTCATTATCAAAATATAGTTTATCATTTGATCAAGTAAGTAATGCCATTAGGTTTTCTTCTTTAGACATTCCTGGAGGGTCTGTTGAAACATCAACAGGTGAAATATTGATAAGATCAAAAGGTCAATCATATTCTAAATTTGATTTTGAGAAAATACCAATTCTAGCTAGACCTGATGGAACAATTTTATTACTTGGGGATATTGCTGAAGTCGTAGACGGTTTCTCAGATATTGACTTAGAACAGAAATTTAATAATGAAAAAGCTCTTCTTATAACCGTATTTAGAGTCGGTAAGCAAAATGCACTTGATATATCATCTTCAGTAACATCGTATATTTCTGATAAAAGAAAACAATTACCCAATGGCATTTCCATAACACCTTGGAATGATGAGTCAAAACTTTTAAGAGGAAGAATAGATTTGATGCTCAAAAATGCATATTTTGGTTTATTGTTAGTTGTAATTGTTTTAGCACTTTTTTTAAAACCTAGATTAGCATTTTGGGTCTCACTAGGAATTCCAATATCTTTTATGGGGGGGTTTTGGCTTTTGCCTTTAGCTGGAGTATCTATAAATATGATTTCATTATTTGTATTTATTTTAGTGCTTGGTATAGTTGTGGATGATGCTATTATTGTAGGTGAAAATATTTTTATGTGGAGAGAAAGAGGATTAAATAGTGTTGAAGCGGCAAAAAAGGGAGCAAGTCAAGTTGCCACACCTGTTATTTTTGCAGTTTTAACAACAATGGCAACATTTTCTCCTATGTTGTCGGTTGCGGGAGAAATTGGAAAAATATGGAAAATTATACCATCAGTGACAATAGCAGTATTGATTTGGTCATTATTTGAATCATTAACAATTTTACCAGCTCATTTAGCTCATATTCAAGATAAACCAATTAAAAATAAATTATTGAATAGATTGGGAAAAAAATGGGAAATTTTTCAAAGTTATCTAATAAAAGGATTAGATGATTTTAAAAACAATATATATCTACCAGTTTTAAAAAAAGCTTTATCAAGAAGAATAACTACAATAGCAGTTGCTATATCAATTTTTTTCTTAACTGTTGGTTATATAGGAGGAGGTTGGATAAAGTTCACTTTTTTCCCTGCATTAGAAGCTGACGTGGTCATTGGAATTTTAGAATACCCAGCAGGTACACCTGTTTCAATTACTTCAAAAGGGTTAAACGATTTAGAAAAATCAGCTCAAAAATTAAAGAAACAACTTGATGATGAATTCCCTGGTGAAATAATATTTTTAAATGATTTGGCAACTGTTGGAGATCAACCATTTAGATTAAGGACAAGTCAAGGACCTGGCTCATTAAATCTTTCCTTTTTTGCTTCTCATTTAGCTGAATATGTTTTGGAGTTATCTCCAGGTGAAAATCGAGTAATAAGTGCAGCAGAAGTTGGTAAAAGATGGAGAGAGTTAACTGGTCCAATTCAGGGTGTTAAAGATTTAAGTTTTAGTTCAACTTTTATATCTGCAGGAGACCCTATTAATTTTCAATTGACAGGAACTAATATTGCAGATTTACAAGAAGCAACAATGATCATCAAAGAAGAAATGGCTTCTTACAATGGAGTATTTGATATAAAAGATTCTTTCTCATCAGGAAAAGATGAAATGAAATTATCACTTCGTGATGAAGCTAAAAATTATGGATTAAACAATGTTTACCTTGCAAATCAGGTAAGACAAGCTTTTTATGGTGAAGAGGTACAAAATTTTCAAAGAGGAAGAGATCAAGTGAAAGTTATGTTGAGATATCCAAAAAACGAAAGAAGGTCTATTGGTAATCTTGAAAATATGCAAATTAGAACTCCTCAAGGTCAAGAAATTCCTCTTAAACAAGTTGCTCAAATGACAATGACCAAAGGTTTTTCATCAATTTCTAGAGTTGATAGGCAAAGATCGGTCAACATTACAGCTGATGTAGATCTATCAGTAACCTCTGGTAATGAAGTAATATCTAGCTTAGTTGCAAATGAATTCCCAGAAATTTTAAAAGATTATCCATCTGTTAGTTATTCACTTGAGGGTGAACAAAGAGAACAAAGTGAAAACTTAGCATCAATTGGAAGAAATTTCATAATTGCACTTTTTGTAGTTTATGCTCTTTTAGCAATACCTTTTAGATCATATTTTCAGCCTTTGGTTGTCATGACAGCTATTCCGTTTGGTTTGACTGGAGCATTGATAGGTCATATAATAATGGGTATAGATTTTTCTATGATTTCACTTATTGGAATTGTTGCACTCTCAGGAGTAGTTGTTAATGATAGTTTAGTTTTAGTAGATTTTATAAATAAATATAGAAAAGAAGGAGGAAACACTGCATTTAAGGCTGCAATGTTGGCTGGCCCAAGAAGATTTAGACCAATTATATTAACTTCAATTACTACTCTTGTAGGTTTATTACCACTTTTATTAGAAAAAAGTATTCAAGCAAAATTTTTAATTCCTATGGCAGTTTCATTAGCTTTTGGAGTATTATTTGCTACATTAATTACATTGATTTTAGTTCCAACAAGTTATTTGGTTTTAGATGATTTTTTAAATTTTTTTAAAAAAAGCAAAACAGTTGAATAGTAAATTATGAAAAAGAAAATAATTAGAGGATTATTTGTAATGGTATTTTTTTTAACCCCTTTTCTTTTGCTTCGCTCTTTTTTATTTGGAGTGACATCTGATATAAATAAATTAATTAGTCCTAAAAAATCCATTTATGATATTTCGGCGAAATTGTTAGATGGAAAGACAGTTAGATTAGAACAATTTATTGGAAAAAAAATTCTATTAGTAAATGTTGCATCTAATTGTGGTTACACTTATCAATATGAAGAACTTCAAAAGTTACATGAAAAATATGGAGATAAAGTATACGTTGTTGGTTTTCCTTCTAATGACTTTGCCTTTCAAGAACCAGGTTCCGATAGTGATATAAAAGAATTTTGTGAAACAAATTATGGTATAACATTTACAATGTTTTCAAAAATTAAAGTTATTGGAAAAAACAAACATCCAATTTATGAATGGCTTTCAAATCCTGAATTAAATGGATGGAATAAACAGGCTCCCACTTGGAATTTTTGTAAATATTTAATTGATAAGGAAGGAAGGCTAATAAGGTTTTATAATTCAAATATCAAGCCTATGTCAGAAGAAATTATTAATGATATTAACAGTTGATATCATGGAAGCTATTTTATTTTTTCATTTTTTTTTAACATTTTTTATGACTGGTATAATTTGGTTAATTCAATTAATCCATTATCCTTCATTTTCATTTATAGATAAAAATATGTATTCAAAATTTCAAACTTTTCATATGAATAGAATTTCATTTCTTGTTGGGCCTATAATGATCTTAGAATTATTGAGTGGATTCTACTTATTATTATTTTTTTATTCTGAATCAAATTTTTTTGTAATTAATTTTATATTAAATATTTTAATTTTGACTATGACCATAATTGTATTTGGGACTATTCATAAAAAACTTATAGAAGGTTTTAAATTTTCCTTATTTGCAAAATTAATATCAATGAATTGGATCAGAACTATTTTATGGTCGATGAAAAGTATTTTTATTTTTTTATACAAACTTAACATTGTTTAATGAATTACTTTAGAATTCTTTGGATATGTTTNAATATGGCNGTTGCATTTTTATTANTAGCACCATTTGATATTGTTTTTAGTATTATTTTTATTAAAAAAAGACCATGGTTTCTTGCTTGGATTTGGTCTAAATGGATTTTTTTTATTTCTGGTATTAATTATAAAATTGAAGGTAAAGAAAAACTTAAATATAATGAGCATTATGTTTTTATGAGTAATCATACCCATGAGGTTGATATTGGCTTATTGTTTATGGCACTTAAAAGAGATTTAAATTTTATAATTAAGAAAGAATTTAAAAATGTACCTTTTGCTGGTTGGTATGCTAATTTAAAAGGTCACTTGTTTGTTGATAGGTCAAACCCAAGGAAAGCGCAAATGACACTTAATGATGGAGTTGAAAGATTAAAAAAAAGACCAAGATCAATTATTATTTTTCCTGAAGGTACTTATCATAAAGATAGAAAAATAAGAAAATTTAGACCAGGAGGAGCTGTTTTAGCTCTTAAAACAGGATTGAAAATAGTACCAATTGCAATTCACTCTAAAGCAGATTTATCGGGTCTTTTTGTTAAAAATACATGGAAAAATCCACTAAATGTTATTATTGGAGAGCCTTTTTCAGTTGAGAATTTAAATTTTGATGATAGATATCAAATTGCTGATAATACTAGGCAAAAAGTTTTACAATTAATAAAGTCTTAAATAATATAACTATGAATTATTTTACTACATTTTTGTTTAGATTTGGAATTTTATTTTTAACTATGTCCTCAATCACTTTTTCACAATCTAATACAAGAATTAGTGGGTTTATTACAGATAAAGAATCTGGGGAGGTATTGGTTGGAGCCAATGTTTTCTTGTTGGAAACAGGAAAGGGTATGGCTACAGACAGAAATGGATATTACGTTTTGGATAATATTCTTCCAGGAAATTATACTTTCATTATTAGTTATTTAGGATACGAGGAATATAATGAAAAAATTGATTTTGTTGAAGATTTGGTAATTAAAAAAGATATTGAATTATCGACGATAGTGCTTGAATCAGAGGAAGTAGTAATCTCAGGAGAGAGAATTCAAAGAAAAATTAATATTCAACCTAGCAAGGTTAGTTTAAGCCCAAGGCAAATAAAGAACTATCCAGCTTTAGCTGAACCAGATATTTTCAGAGCAATTCAAGCATTGCCGGGTGTACTTACATCTTCAGAATTTAGTACAGGTTTAATAATTAGAGGTGGTAATACAGATCAAAACTTAATACTTCTAGATGGTATTACTGTATATAACCCTAGCCATCTTGGAGGTTTATTTTCAAATTTTATTTTAGATGCAGTTAAAGATGCTGAATTAATCAAAGGAGGGTATAATGCGGAATATGGAGGAAGGTTATCAGCTGTTTTAAATGTTACAAGCAGAGAAGGTAATAGAAAAGAATTTCAAGGTACCGCAAATATATCTTTGTTAGCAGCTCAAACTACTTTAGAGGGACCATTTTATAAAGGAGCTTGGGTTTTATCAATGAGAAGAACCTATATTGATCAAGCTCTAAAATTTGCTAATAATTTGAATCTAACGAATGCAACAGTTCCTTATTATTTTTACGATCTTCAAGGTCATATGTTTTCTGATATTTCTCCAAAAGATAGACTGAGTATAAGTTTTTATGGTGGTTTGGATGATTTTTATTTTGACGATTTAGGTTTTAACGCAGAATGGGGAAATAGAACTTTTAGTCTAGCTTATAGAAGATTATTTAATGATTTATTGATTGGTAATTTTTTAGTTGCAAATAGTCAGTTTGAAACTTTTTTTGGCCTTGGAGGAGAATCAGGTATTAGAGATAATAATTTAATTGATGATCAAACTTTTTCAGCAAACTTTTCATATTTTCAATCACAAGACCTTACTTGGAAATTTGGACTTCAAGGAAAAATTTTAGGATTTGATTACACAAGTTCATTTTCGGATACTGTATTGTTTAGAATAGATCGATCTCCATACGAATTAGCTGCTTATTTAAAAACTAAAGTTCCCCTAGGAAATAGTTTTATCATCGAGCCAGGTATAAGATTTAATACATACTCTGATCAGAATAACAACTTTTTTCCAGAATTAAGAGTTGGTCTTAAATATTTAATTAATGATGATAGATATATTAATTTCGCTATAGGAAATTATCATCAATTTATACAAACTGCTCAAGATGATTTTAATCCATCAATTATTGATTTTTGGATTGCTATAGATAAGTCAGTTGATGCTGGTGCTTCACAACAAATTGTTTTAGGATATGAGGAGTATATAGACTCTAGATTCAAAATTCAAGTTGAGGGATATTATAAAAATATTCAAAATACTTTAACTTTTATTGATTCAAGATCATCTACGGATGAAATATTAGAAAATTCATCTGTTGGAGATAACTTTACTATGTCAGATGGTTATGCATATGGTTTAGAGATTTTTACTCAAAAATTAACTGGAAAATTTACTGGGTGGATTTCTTATACCTATTCAATTTCAAGAAAATCAATTGAAGAATCTTATTTTTTTAATAATTGGGATAGAAGACATGCTTTTAGCTTAATTGGAAATTACTCATTAACTAAAAAATGGGAAATGAATTGGAATTGGGCTTATCAATCAGGACAAGCATATACTCCAATTTTAGGGTATTTTCTTGAGGATTTAGATTATGGAATATCTGACCCTGCAAACATGAAGTTTAGAACAATTCCTGGAATTAGAAATTCCGGAAGGTATCCAGCATTTCATCGTCTAGATTTTTCTCTTATAAGAAGTATTCGAACAAAAAGATTTGAAAAAATGGATTTTTATATTCAAATCATTAATGCTTACAATAGAAAAAATATTTTTAGATATATATATGGTTCAGGAAATGTGTATAATGGTATTGATGATGATGGGGATTGGGATAAAGATAAAAATGATACTAATGAAAATAATGTTCCTGATAGAGGAGAAACCAATGTAGATGAACCTGATGAGGCTAGAATTTCAAGATCTGATATTTCTATATTTCCATTAATTCCAACTTTTGGTATTACCATAGACTTTTAATGAAAAAAATATTTTTAATCTCATTCTTTTTTATAGTTTTTAGTTGTATAGATGAAAAAGCTGCAGAATATGAAGAAAAATTGATAGTTTTTTCTAGTATTACTGGAGGCCTGTCAATGGGTGTAGGTGGAGATACTTGTGTGGTATCATTATCTAATGAAATAACTAATGATGTAGATCCTCANTCTCTTTTTATTAGCAATGCTTTAGTTATAATTTCAGAGAANGGTTCAGATACAGCAGATACATTGTTTCCTGTTNAAAACANACCAGGAAGATATTTAACTAANCCAGATGTTGTTTTTAAAAATGGTAAAACNTANANNCTTNATGTTACNTGGAANAANTTTTCTGTTANTTCNGANACTACAATTCCNGATTCCATTAAAATTTCNAGTCCTAATAATGAATATTACATTTGTGATGGAGAACAATTAAAAGTTGATAGTGTTGAAACCGATAACTTTAATACGGACTTATTACCTGTTTTATCTTTTGAAGAATTAATACCTTATATAAATTTAAATAATATTTCAACAGCTTATTATAAAGATGATGGTTGTTATATAGGTAGTTTTGCCTCATTTCCTCTTTTTTTAATAGATTTTGAGGCACAAAATAGCAAAACTATTCAAATTTTTTCACAAGCTTTAGAAAGATGGACTCGAGGACTTGAACCAGATTCAGATGATAATAATTCTATTTCATTTTGGGATTATAATAAAAATGGCATTCAAGATTCTTCATTTACTAATTTAATTTACGATACATCTTTTGTTTATTCGATTTGGAAAGGTGATTATTTAAGGTTTGAAAATGGTGAGCCATTTAGAATAAATCCTGGAATGTGGCAAGTCTCTTTGACACCTACACCTATGAGTTGGCTTTATTTTGATTATTATGGTATGCATTTAATTACAATTGCCGCAACTGATGATAACTATTATAACTATTATGCTGGAGACCCAGCTGCAAATAATCAATATTTACTTCCTAATTCAAATATAAATAATGGTTATGGGTTGTTTTTCTCAAAAGCCTCAAAATCATTCTTAGTAAATATTGCTCCAGAAGAATAGATAATTTTAATTTCTACTTTTGAATTAAATTAAACGGTAATGAATTTAATTTTTGGAATATTATCATCAATTTTGATTTGGTTTTTTTCAATTTATATTAGTTTTCATTTAAAAATACCGAGTATTAATATATCAGATATTTTTTGGTGGATTTTATTTTCATATTTTGTTACTGATTTTTTCATAACTATAATATGGAGTTTAATTCATTTACCACCTCATAAACAGGGAAAAAAGTTAATAATGTCCGGACCTTATAGTTGGACAAGACATCCAGTATATAGTTCTGTAATTTGGAGTGGAACTGGAATTATCACATTAATTTGGAATTCGTGGATAGTTATGTTTTCGGTTATTCCAGTAAGTTTTGTTTGGAGTTGGATAGCAATGAAAGAAGAAATTGTATTGTATGAAATTTTTGGTGAAAGATATAAGAAGTATTTAACTAAAACAGGTGTTTTTTATCCTAAATTTCATAAATGAAAAAATTCTTCAAAAAATATCAAATATTTAATTCAATTATTTTAATGTCAATAACATTTGCATTTGCACCGATTGCTGCTAAAGATATTGTAATGAGTGTATCACCATTTACAGTTGCTTTTTATAGATTTATTTTAACATCTATAACACTTTATATAATATTAAAAATTTCAGGTAGAAAAATTCAAATAGAGAAAGTTGATTATTGGAGATTTGTAACATTAGCTTTATTAGCTGTACCAATTAATCAAATAACATTTTTAATAGGTATGCAATATACTCCAGCATCTCATCCAGCTATGTTATATGCAACTACACCTGCATGGGTTCTTATATTAACAGTTTATCTTGGAGTTGAAAAAGCAAGATGGTGGAAATGGATTGGGATTTCTTTTGCTTTAGCAGGTGTTTTTATTTTATTTTATGGAGAAATTTTGTCATTTAGAAAAAACACTTTTTTTGGAGATTCACTTATTTTAATTGCTGTTATTTCTTGGTCTTTATATACTGCTTTAGGTAAACCAATTGTTGAAAGATATGGTTCTTTAGAGTCTACATTTATTATAATGACATTTGGAATGCTTATGTATTTTCCTATTGGAATAATATCTGCTATAACTAATGATTATTCTGTTTTTACAATTAATAATTTTATTGCATTATTAATTTTAGGAATTTTTGTTTCAGGTATAGGATCTTATTTATGGTATTGGTTATTAGAAAGGATTCGTCCATCTCAAGTTGCAATTATGTCATGTGCTCAACCTCCTTTGGTGGCATTTATTGAATGGTTTGTATATGGATTAGCTCCAACTGCTAATGTAATTATTGGTAGTATTATAATAGTTTTAAGTGTTTTTATGATGATTGGATATGGTGGAGAAAAAAGATCAATTCCATCAAATAAATAATTATTTTGTTTCTAATATTATATATACAGGAAAATGATCGCTATATCCACCTATATAAGTGTCTCCACCAAAAGCTCTAAATGGATATCCTTTATATTTTCCGATTTTTTGAAACAAATATGGTTCATTATAAATACCAACTTTTTTCACCTTAATTTTTTTACTTCTTCTTGATTTTATAAGTGATTTAGAAATAATTATTTGATCAAATAAATTCCAATTTCCTTTATAAAGACTTGTGCCTATACCTTTTTTATGTATATCAATGTATAAATTTAAAAGTTTATCATAAGAGGGATTATCTGTTTGAACAGCATTTAATATTTTAATTAAACTTTCATCCGTTGGGTCATCATTAAAATCTCCCATTATAATTATATGATCGTTAGGGTTTTGAATTAAAATAGAATCAATAATTGACTTTGCAACTAAAGCAGCTTTTTTTCTAAAATTTTCAGTTCTTAATTTACCACCATATCTAGAAGGCCAATGATTGACAATGACATGGGTTTTTTCTTTTTCAAGTTTTCCTGAAACTAATAATATATCTCGAGAATTTACAAATTTTCCATTATTGTTTAAAAATTGAATTTTAAANTTTTTAGATTCTTCAAAATCAAATTTAGTTGGTTTATATAATAATGCTACATCAATTCCTCTATTATCTGGGGAATCATAATGAACAACGGAATAATTTTTCTTAATAATATTGGGATGTTTTATTAAATCTTCTAAAACAGTTCTATTTTCAATTTCTGCAAGACCAATTATATCTGGACCATTATCAGAAAAATCATTTCCAATTTTACTTATAACAAATGAAATATTTTTTAATCTATTATTATACACTTTTTGTGTATATTTTTTTCTTCCTTCAGGTGTGAATTCAATATCATTTGTATTATCAGAATCATAAATATCAAATAAATTTTCAACATTATAAAATGATATAACGAAATTTTTTGAAAAACTTAAGTTTAAAGTAATTAATAGAATTAAAATATGAGGATAAATTTTTAACATTAAATTTTAATTATAGAAAATACTATTAAAATAAGTTTATTTAAATTTATCGATGAGAAACTCTATCGCAAGCAAATATCCGTGTTTTCCTTTTCCAGAAATTTGATTAATACAAACATCTTTAATAACGGACTTTTTTCTAAATGATTCTCTTTTATTTATATCTGAAAGGTGTACTTCAACTGTGGGAATATTTATGGAGCTAATAGCATCTCTTAAACTATAAGAATAATGTGTTAATCCACCCGCATTTATAATAATCCCATTTTTTTTATTTATTGAATTATGAAGTTTATCTATTATTTTACCTTCATGATTTGATTGAAACCATTCTAAATCAATCGTATCTAATTCAGTTTGAGATTCAATCCATTCTTTAATATCTTTAAGTGAATCATTTCCATAAATATCAGGTTCTCTGTTGCCAAGAAGATTTAAGTTAGGTCCATTTATAATTAGTATCTTCATGAAAGTATTATTAATGATTCTAAAATTTTATTAATAGATATTTTATCTGTACTAATTGCATTTCCTAATTTATCTAGTACAATAAAATTAAATTTATTTTTTTCATTTTTTTTGTCTTTTAAAATATAAGGTAATAAATCATCTTTTTGCATTTGAGGTATTTTAGGTAACGGTAATTTTTTTATTATTTTTACTAATTTTTCAAATTCATTTAAATTTAAAAAATTATTTTTTTCTGATATCCAACCAGCACACAACATGCCATAAGCTATTGCTTCACCATGTCGAATTTTATTATAGCCAACATGTGCTTCAATAGCATGCCCAATAGTATGTCCAAAATTCAATATTCTTCTTAATCCACTTTCCATTTCATCTTTTGAAACTATTTCTGCTTTAATTTTACATGATTCAGTAATAGCTTCAATAAATGGAAAATTTTTAATATCATCTAACCAATAATCGACTTTTTCAAGAAATTCTATGTTTTTAATAAATCCATACTTTACTATCTCACCAAGTCCGGAGTATACTTCTTCTTTAGGTAATGAATTTAAAAAATAAGGATCAATTAATACTGCTTTGGGTTGATGGTAGGATCCAATCAAATTTTTTCCTTCTTTTGTATTAATTCCAGTTTTACCACCAATTGAGGAATCAACCATACTTAGCAAAGTTGTTGGAATTTGATAGTATTTTATTCCCCGCATAAATGTTGATGCAACAAACCCTGCTAAATCTCCTACTACGCCACCTCCAAGTGCTAAAATAATTGAGGAACGATCACATTTAAAATCAAATAATTTCTTTATTACTTTATCATATTCATTTAAACTTTTTGCATTTTCTGAATTAGCTATTGATATAATTTCACATGTCAAATTATTTTTATTAAAATTTTCTAATAATTCTTTTCCATAATTTTGGATAATTATATCTTGGGAAATTATTATTATATTTTTAGGATTAACCTCTTTTTTTAGAATAATAGGAATTGATTTGATAAGTTCATTTTGAATGTAAATACCATAGCTTTTTTCGCCAAGTTTAACTGGAATATTTATCATTTTTGAATTTTTTGAATAATTTGATTGCATACTTCATCAGCTTCTATATTATCAGTTAATACAGTAATATTTGCAAGATTTTTATAATATTCCATTCTTTTTTTTTTTATTTGATACAAAATATTTTTTAAACTTCCATTCTTTAAAAGAGGTCTAGAAGATGTGTTTTCAATTCTTTTAATAATATTATCAATCGAACATTTAAGGTGAATATTAAAACCATTTTCTTTTAAAAAATCTCTATTTCCTTTATTTAAGATAATTCCNCCACCACAAGAAACAATNTCAGCAGTAGATTCAAGTAGAGTTTTTGATTCTATTTTNCTAAAATATTTCTCACCATTTTTNTTAAAAATTTTATTAATAGATATTTGNTCNTNTTTTTCAATNTTTTGATCTATATCAATNAAAGTTTTATTTAGTTGTTGAGATAATGATTTACCTACAGTNCTTTTTCCAGTACCCATCATTCCAATTAAAAAAATTCTTTTCAATATTTACTTGTAGCCTTTATNTGGGCTTTAAGTTGTTCCATTGAATCTCCTCCAAATTTTTCGAGTAATGCATCTACTAATACAAAACATAACATGCTTTCGGCTATGACTGAAGCTGCTGGTACTGCACATGAATCAGTACGCTCTTTATGTGCATCCTTGGATTCTTTAGTATTCATGTCTACTGACCTTAGAGGTTTTATTAATGTTGCAATTGGTTTCATTGCCATTTTTAAAACNATTGGTTGAGCATTAGTCATTCCACCTTCAAGCCCTCCAGCATTATTTGAATATCGAATATATTTGTTATTTTCCCAACCAATTTCATCATGAACTTCGCTTCCCCATTTTTCTGACTCATTCATTCCACCACCAATATCTATACCTTTAAAAGCATTTACGCTCATCATCATAGATGTTATCTTTGCTTGAAGTTTTCTGTCCCACTGCATTGGAGAACCTAGTCCATAAGGTAAACCCGTCGCTATAACTTCAAAAATTCCCCCAACGGAATCTCCAGCTTTTTTAGCATCATCAATGATTGTTATCATTTCTTTTTCAGCTTTTTTATCTAAACATCTAACTGGTGATGCATCTGCTTTCTTATTTAATTCAACGGGGGATATTGAACGGTCATATGAAATTGTATTTTTTGCATGATGTATTTGGGTTACATGACTTCCTACAAAAATGCCAATATCTTCTAAAAGTTTTCTGCATACAGTACCAAGAGCAACCCTCATTGTAGTTTCTCTCGCACTTGAACGCTCTAAAACGTTTCTAATATCATCAAAACCATATTTTTGAATTCCTGCTAGATCGGCATGACCAGGTCTTGGAAGTGTTACTTTTCTAATTTCTTTGTCAATTGGAGAAATTGACATTTTTTTTGTCCAATTTACCCAATCATTATTTTTAACTAAAATTCCAATAGGAGCTCCAAGCGTTTTACCATGGCGAACACCACACCATAATTCTCCTTTATCTTTTTCTATTTTCATACGACCGCCTCTTCCATGACCCATTTGTCTTCTGGCAAGTTGAATATTTATATATTCTTCAGAAATATCTAAATTTGATGGCATTCCATCTAAAATACCTAGCAATCCTTGACCATGTGATTCTCCAGCGGTGAGAAATTTTAATCTTACTAACATAGTTGTTTCCTTAATTTTTTTCTTATTGCTTGTAAATCAAGTTTATCAAAAATTTTTTTGTTAAACCATTTTTCTGCTGATATAATTCCTTGAGCTATAAACATATCAAGACCTCCTATAGTTTTAAGGCCAATTTTTTTTCCTTCAAATAACCATTTAGTTTTTAAGGGATTATAAATTGTATCAACTAATATTGTTTCCTTATATAATTTATTAATTTTTATTGGTATATCTTCAATATATGGATGCATACCTAATGGTGTGCAATTTATTATTAAATCAGGGATTTCAAAGTTGGAGTTTTTAGGGTAAAGATTGTTTATCCAATTTTGTAATAATTTGACTTTTATATTATTTCTTCCTTCAATTTTTATACCTCTTACATTAGAAGTTGATAAAGAATATAAAATTGCTCGTGCAACTCCTCCTGCTCCTAATATCAAACAATTTTTATTTTCTAAATTAACATCGTTAACTTTCATACTATATAAAAAACCAATCCAATCTGTGTTAAATCCATAATCTTTTTTTAAACAATTTACAGCTCCAATAATTTTAGCAGAATCATCAATTTTTTTTACAATTTTTAGAGCATTTTCTTTATGAGGTATTGTTATATTGACTCCATCATAATTATTATTNTTTATAAAAAAATCTAACTNATTTGAAGNAATCTTNTCTANANAANATTTNGCNTTNAAATTTAANTGATTATATATCTCCATGTGCAAAGCTGGACTTAANCTATGNTCAATTGGATTTCCTATAACNGCAAATTTTTTCATTTTATAATTTTATTTAATGTTTCAAAAAATTCAGGATAAGAAATATCTACACAATCAATTGAATCAAGTTTATTATTATNCTNTGCAACAAGACTAGCTATTTCAAAGGCCATTGCTATTCTATGATCATGATAAGTTTTGATGAAAGTTCCNTTGAGTTTTTTAGGACCATTTATTATCATNCCATCNTCAAGTTCAGTAATGTCAGCTCCCATTTTTTTTAAATTTAAAACAACTGAAGAAATNCTATCTGACTCCTTAAATCTNAGTTCTTTTGCACCTGTGATTTTTGTTNTTCCTTTTGCTTGTGATGCTANTATAGCAATTATTGGAATTTCATCAATAATACTTGGAATTTCATCTTTGGATATTGACACACCATTTAAAGTTTTATTTTTAACAGTAATATCAATAATTTTTTCTCCAAGAATGTTTCTTTGATTTGATTTTAATATAGTTGCTCCCATCCTTTTTAAAATTGAAAATATTCCCAATCTAGTTTCATTACCTGAAATATTTTTTAATATTAAACTTGAATTTTTAATCATAGATGCAGCACCCGCNAAAAAAGCAGCACTAGAAGGATCACCAGGAACAAGAAAATTAAAAGGTTGTAGGTTTGTTTTAACTTTAGAAACAGTTGTTTTTAATTGGTTTGAATTGATAGAAACACCAATGTTTTTCAACATAATTTCAGTATGGTTTCTTGATAAAATAGGCTCCGTGAAAGAAGTTGGTTTGTTTGATCCGATTGCTGCTAAAATAATAGCTGATTTTACTTGAGCACTAGCTATTGGTGAATTATAATTTATTCCATTGAGTTCTGAAGATTTGATTGTTAGTGGGAGTNTAAAATCTNTACTAGAACATTTTAAACCCATTNATTTTANTGGTTCAATGATTCTTTTCATAGGACGATTTGATAATGAGCTATCGCCAATTAATGTNGCATTAATATTNTGCCCAGCTAGTAACCCAGAAAGTAGTCTTGCNGTNGTACCTGAATTACCACAATCAAGTTCTTTTGTNGGGTTTTTAAATTTTCCACCTATTATTATATGGTNTGANTTTTCATTATAAATATTAATTCCACAATCTTTCAAACAATTTTTTGTAGATTNAACATCTTTTCCAGTTGATAGATTAGANATTTTTGATTTNCCATCACANAATGCAGCAAACATTAGNGATCTATGGGAAATAGATTTGTCTCCAGGAAAAAAAATTTCACCNTTTAAATTCATTANGTATTAATTAATTCATCAGCGATTAAAAATGCTANCTCAATTGCTTGATTAGCNTTAAGTCTTGGATCGCAATGTGTTCGGTATCTATCTGATAAATTATCTTCCTTAATATCATGTAATCCTCCNGTACATTCAGTTACATCTTGGCCTGTCATCTCTAAATGAATAGCNCCAGCATGAGTACCCTCTGATTTATGAATTTTAATATTTTCTTTTACCTCAGATAAGATATTTTCAAAAGGTCGTGTTTTAATTCCATTGTTACTTTTAATTGTATTGCCATGCATTGGGTCACAAGACCATAGAACTGTTCTACCTTCTGATTTTATTTTTTGTATTAATTTGGGTAAAAATTTACTGATTTCATTATGTCCAAATCTCGTGATTAATGTTATTCTTCCTGATTCATCTTTTGGATTTAAAATATCTAATAATTCAATAAGATTATTAGGATCAAGAGATGGGCCACATTTTATACCTAAAGGGTTTTTAATACCTCTACAAAATTCAACATGAGCACTTCCTTTAAATCTTGTTCTATCTCCTATCCATAAAAAATGGGCTGAGGTATCGTAAATTTCTCCAGATGTTGAATCAATTCTGGTTAATGCTTCTTCATATGGAAGAAGCAATGCTTCATGACTCGTAAAATGTTCTACTTGATTTAACTCGGGAGTATTTGATGGGCTTACACCCAATGCTTCCATAAAATCTAAGCTTTCTTGAATTTTATTTGCTAAATGTCTATATCTTTTTCCTACAGGTCCGCTTTTTACAAAACCCATATTCCAAGATTGTAAATGACGTAAGTTTGCAAATCCACCATCCGCAAATGCTCTTAATAAATTTAATGTAGATGCAGATTGAGAATAAGCTTTTATCATTCTCTCTGGATTAGGAATCCTTGAATTTTCATTGAAATTAATTCCATTTATTATATCACCTTTATAGCTAGGTAATTTGATATTTTTCCGCTCTTCAATTTCACTTGAACGAGGTTTTGCAAATTGACCCGCTATTCTACCTATTTTAATAACTGGTAAATTAATTCCTGCAGTAAGAATTATAGCCATTTGAAGTAAAACTCGAAATGAATCTCTTATATTATCAGCACCAAACTCAGCAAAGCTCTCAGCGCAATCTCCACCTTGAAGTAAAAAAGCATTCCCATCTGATGCATTTGAAAGTCTTTGTTTTAATTGACGAACTTCTCCAGCAAAAACTAATGGGGGAAATCCTTTTAGTGTTTTTTCAGATTCATTAAGTTTCCTCTGGTCAGGATATTCAGGAATATGTTTTGCATTAAATTTTCTCCAGCTATTTATTTTCCAGTCTTTCATTTTAATTTTTATTTAATTCCTTTTCTATAGTTTTTGTAGCTTTCATTAATTTATTTATCATTTCTTTTGTATGAGGGTTAAAACATTGAAGATCTTTAAATAATTCCAATGAATCATTACAGGTTTGATCAACAAGATCTAATAAATCACGAAAACCTTGTGTGTCTAGCGAGGTTTTATTTATTCCAAATTCTTTGAGAGTCCTTCCTAAAAAATGCGTTATACCTTGAGATTTGGCTGCAAGAATATCATGTTCGTTTGGTGACATTTCTAATATTTGAATTTTTTGATCATTGAAATATTGTTTCCAAAATTGNAAAATTTTAACATTNCTTCTAACATTATTTAACATCATTTTTAATTTAGAGTTTGATTCAAAAGAATCAGGACCAAACATTGGATGAGTNCCAATAATGTTAANATTATTTGNTANATGTTTTTTCATAATATNAATAGGATACANTTTAACNGAACAAACATCAATTATTGTTTGACCTTCAAATAAATCATTTGNAATTTCTTTAATTACGCTTTCAAAATTCCTTATTGGCACCGCTACAAAAATAGTTTTTTCACTTAAGATTGTTTTTTTATCTACAAATTGGGTACCAGGTAAATAAACATTTGAATTATTATCAAATACTTTTACTTGNAATCCTTTTTTTAATAAATTAGCTAAGACTTTCCCAAATCTTCCAAAACCAATTATTCCTACACTATTCATTTGTTATCCGATTTTTTAATACTTATNAATAAAGTTAAATTATTTTTTANATCATGAATATTTTCTTCTAAAATTTNTAAACCATATTTNGAAGCACAATATTCACTTGCAATCACACCAGCAGAGTTTGGTATTTTTCCTTCTGNTAATCTTCGTGCAGCTTCTGCAGTATCATCTTCTTNAATAAGTGGTTTAGACCAAAAATTTTCTACTAAATATTCTTTACANTGCCTCAATGCTTGTCTATGAGAATGAATTTCAGATATATTTTCAATTTTCATTCCTTCTTTTACTAGTAAATTTTGTTTTATTGGAATGTGGAACATTTCTACAATTTTACATGTGTATTTACATAATGCTTCAACACTTTCAAGAACTACTCCACCTTGAGCATTTTCCATTGCAAAAATTCCAAAATCAACTTTTTCATTTTCTACAGCATTTAATACTCCTTCAGATGAAATCAGGTATTGAATCGAATAGTTTTTAATTTTTTGATTTTCAACAAATTTTTTTGCTGCTTGTTCAGAAAAACTTCCCATAGCTCCTTGAATTCCAATTTGAATCATAATTTTCCTTTTAATTCTTTAACGTATTGATTGATAGTAGATTCCGGATCATTATTATTTTTAATTTTTTTAATACAGGCTGATCCAACAACTGCACCATCTGAATATTGATTAAACCAAATAACATCTTTTCTAGAACTAATACCAAATCCTACTATAAAAGGACTAGTACTATTTTTTCTAACTCTGTTTAAATAGTTAGATATTTCTATAGTTGAAGATAATTTCCCACCCGTAATACCTAAAATAGTTACTGCATATATTAAATGATTTGCAGTTTTAGAAATTGTTTTTATTCTTTCATCTGAGGTGTTTGGAGCAACTAATAAAATAGGTGATAAATTTAAAATTAAAGCATTTTTACAAAANTTTTTTGATTCTTCTAATGGTAAATCAGGGAGTATGATTCCATCAACACCATGTTTTAAACAATCATTTAAAAATTTTTCCTCACCATATTGTAATATTGGATTAAAATAACTAAAAAGAGCAATAGGAATATTTGTTTTTTTTCTAATCGTTGAAATTTGAGAAAAAATAAACTCGATATTTATTTTATTTTTTAAAGCTATTTCACTAGAATATTGAATAATTGGACCATCTGCTTGTGGATCAGAGAATGGAATACCAATTTCAATCATATCAGCTCCAGCTTTTGCCATTTCTAAAACTAGATTAACAGTGCTATTTTTATTGGGATAACCTGCTGTAACAAATGGAATGACCTTTTCTTTAGGTTTAGAAAAAAGTTTTTGAATTCTATTCATTTATTTTTTCCATTTCATCAAAAATTATTCCAAGGTCTTTATCACCTCTACCTGAAAGACACAACACCACTTTTTCATCTTTTTTAATATTAGAATTTTTATGCTTTAGGTAAGCTAGTGCATGTGATGTTTCTAAAGCTGGAATAATTCCTTCTTTTTCGCTCAACCATTTAAATGCATTTAAAGCTTCATTATCATTAACTGCTACGTAATTAATTCTTCCGATGTCTTTAAGATAGCTATGTTCTGGTCCTACACCAGGGTAATCTAGTCCAGCTGAAATAGAATGAGGTAGAGTTATTTGTCCATTTGTATCTTGAATTAAATAGCTTGCGGAACCATGCAAAACACCAAAATTTCCTTTTGATAAGGTTGCCGCATGTTGATCTGAATCAAGACCATGTCCAGCAGCTTCAACTCCTATTATTTTAACTTTTTTATCATCTAGAAATGGGTAAAACATTCCTATTGCATTTGAACCTCCACCAACACAAGCAACTAATCTATCTGGTAATCTAGATTTTGTCATTTTAAAAAATTGCTTTTTTGTCTCAATTCCTATTACAGATTGAAAATCCCTAACAATCATTGGATATGGGTGTGGGCCTACAGCAGAACCTAGCAAATAATAAGTAGATTCAACATTAGTTACCCAGTCTCTAATGGCTTCATTAGTTGCATCTTTAAGTGTTTTGCTTCCAGTAGTAGCAGGTTTTATTTTGGCTCCAAGAAGTTCCATGCGAAATACATTAAATTCTTGTCTTTTGATATCCGTTTCTCCCATATAAATCACACATTCGATTCCAAAATGAGCACAAACTGTTGCAGTTGCTACACCGTGTTGACCTGCTCCAGTTTCAGCAATAATTCTTTTTTTACCCATTTGTTTAGCTAAAATTATCTGACCTAAAGCACTATTTAATTTATGAGCTCCAGTATGTAATAAATCTTCCCTTTTGAGAAAAACTTCAAACCCAAGTTCTTTTGATATTCTTGAAGCATAGTATAAAGGGGTTTCTCTTCCACCAAAATGTTCTAAAAGATTTCTAAGTTCTTTTTGAAACGAATTTTGGTTTTTTGCTTTAAAATATTCTTTTTCTAATTGATTTAGAGCTGGAATTAATGTTTCAGGTACATATTTACCTCCATATTTATCAAAATGACCTGATGAATCTGGCAAAGAATATTTTTTAATTTTTTTATTCAAATTGAAATCCAGTATTTTTTGTTTGATTTATTGTATTGTAAAATTTTTTTACTTTCAAGTGACTTTTTATTCCAGGTCTAACTTCAACTCCACTATTTACATCTATTGCATTAGGGTTTATACTATTGATTGCCTCAAGAACATTTTTTTTGTTTAATCCTCCTGAAAGAATAATAGGTTTATCATATTTTTGATTGGATAATATATTCCAATCAAATGAACTACCTGTTCCACCTCGAACATTTTTTTTGTAAGTATCAAATAAAATTGCATCAACATTGTATTCTCTAACCTTATTAATACTTTCATCATTTTTTATTTGAATGGCTTTTATAACAGGAATACTAAATGAACTGCAAAATAAAGGATTTTCATCACCATGAAGTTGAATCATATTTAAGGGAATAGATTTGATGGCTTTTTCAATAATTTTTTTTTCTTGATTTACGAAAACACCAATTTTTGAAATTTTATTCCCAATTTTTTTTGAAATTTCTGTAGCAGTTTCAAACGATATTTCTCTAGGACTATCTTTTACAAAAATAAAGCCAATAGCAGAGGCTTTATGTTCAATTGCAGCTAAAGCATCTTTAATATTAGTAATACCACAAATTTTAAATGGAATCATACTATACCTTTTAAAAGAAGTTCTAAAGCTTTGCCAGGATTTTTTGTTTTCATAAGTGATGAACCTACTAATACACCATCATAACCAATATCATTAATATATTTTAAATCTGAATTATTTTTAATACCACTCTCAGCAATTTTTAAAGAATTTTTTGGGAGAAAATCAAACATCGTTTCAAAGTTTTTTAAATCGATTGTCATTTTTGAAAGATCTCTACAGTTTACACCTACAATTGTAGGATTAAGTTGATTTACAAAACTTATATTTTTTATATCATGCACTTCAATTAAGCTTTCTAGTCCAACTGATTTTCCATAATCATATAATGATTTTAATTCATTAGGCTTTAAAGCTTCAGCAATGAGAAGAAATGCATCACCTTCAAAGTTCAATGTTTCAATTATTTGAAGATTGTCAATTATAAAATCTTTTCTTATTACAGGTATATTTACTGAATTACGAACTTCTTGAAGAATTTTAATGTTTCCTCCAAAAAACTTATAATCTGTTAAAACTGAAATAGCAGAGGCGCCTGCCGATTCATATTCTTTTGCTATTTGAATATAATCACAATCTTTAAAAATATCACCTTCACTTGGAGATTTCATTTTAATTTCTGCAATTACAGATATTTTTTTTTCTTGTAAACATTTATGAAGAGAACGATGAATGAATTGAGAATTTTGAACCTTTTTTATATCTTGAATATTTAAAATTTCATTCTTCTTGTTCTCTATTATTTTATTTAAAATATTCATGTAGATAATTTTTCTAAAATGTTTTTTGCTTTACCTGAATCAATAGATTCCCTAGCGATATCAATAGCTTCATTAAAATTTTTAGCTTTATTTCCAACAATAATTCCACTTGCTGCATTAATTAAAACTATGTCTCTCATAGGACTTTTGTCTCCATTCAAGATATTAATGATAATTTTTGCGTTTTGTTCAGGAGAACCACCTTTTAAATCATTTAATTGAACTTTTTTTATTCCAAATTTTTCTGGATTCAACTCATAATTAGTAATTTCGGTGCCATTTCTCATTTCACAAATAAGAGTATTAGCAGTGGTAGAAATTTCATCTAATCCATCTTTTCCATGAAAAACCATTACATTTTTTGATTTTAATGCTTTGAGGACTTTAGCTTGAACAGAAATATAATCCTTGTGAAAGACTCCCATTGTTTGTGAGGTAACATTTGCAGGATTGCACAATGGACCTAAAATATTAAAAACTGTTCTAACGGCTAGACCTTTTCTCGATGGAATAGCAAATTTCATTGCTGGATGATATGCAGGAGCAAATAAAAAATCTAGACCAATCTGATCTATATTTTTAGCTGATTCTTCAGGATTATTATTTACATTAATTCCAAGAGCTTCTAAAACATCAGCAGATCCAGATTTAGAAGTCATTGATCTATTACCATGTTTAGCAACATTGATACCACTTCCAGCTACAACAAAGCTTGAAGCTGTAGAAATATTAAATGTTCCCGAAGAATCTCCTCCAGTTCCACACATATCAATCGCAGGTTTAGTTAGAATAACTTTAATCATTTTTTCTCTCATAGCTTTTGCAAAACCTGCAATTTCATCAATAGACTCACCTTTAGATCTTAGAGCTATTAAAAAACCAGATATTTCAATGTCAGTATAGTTCCCGGACATTATTTCAGACATAGTTTGAAATGCAATTTCAAAGCTAAGATCTTCTTTATTTAATAACTGTTCAAGTAATAATTTCATGATGTCATCTCAAAAAAATTTTGAATTATTTTTGGCCCATTATCAGTGCCAATAGATTCAGGATGAAATTGAACTCCATGTATTGGATATCTTTCATGTTGAAGTCCCATAATTACACCATCTTTTAATTCAGCTGTAATGTTTAAACACTCAGGAAAAGACTTTGATTCAGCAATTAATGAGTGATATCTTGTTCCTAAAAAAGGATTGCTTAAATTTTTAAAAAGTAGTGAACCATAATGGTAAATTTCTGAAGTTTTTCCATGAACTATTTCATTACAGTTAATTATTTTTCCTCCAAATGCCATGGTAATTGCTTGATGACCTAAACAAACTCCTAATATTGGAATTACTTTACCAAAAGTATTGATTACATCGATTGTTAACCCAGCATCTTCAGGTCTGCCTGGACCAGGAGAAATTACAATGTGAGTTGGATTTAGTTTCGAAATATCCTTTAATGTAAATTTATCATTTCTTGAAACTTTTATATCCTTTTTTATCAGTCCAATATATTGAACAAGGTTATAAGTAAAAGAATCGTAATTATCTATGACAAAAATCATTGGATTAAACCGTCCTCAGCTAAATCAAGAGCTTTCATTAATGCTTTTGCTTTGTGAATAGTTTCGTTAAACTCTTTTTCTGGATCTGAGTCATGTACTATACCTGCCCCAGCTTGAAAAAAAACTTTATCATCTTTCATTACAAATGTTCTAATTGCGATGCATGTGTTTAAATTTCCACAAAAATCATAATAACCAACAGCGCCCGAATAAATTCCTCTTTTATCATTTTCTAATTCATTGATTATTTCCATTGCTCTAATTTTAGGAGCTCCTGATACAGTTCCAGCTGGAAAACCACCAATTAAAGCATCAAAGGAATCTTTGTTTGGTAATAATTTACCTCTAATATTTGAAACCATATGCATTACATGAGAAAATTTTTCAATATTCATCATATTTTTAATTTTGATTGATCCTGTGGTTGATACTCTTCCAACATCATTTCGACCAAGATCAACTAACATTAGATGTTCGGCTCTTTCTTTTTCATCTGCAAATAAATCTTTTGAAAATTTTTCATCTTCTTGTTTTGTTTTACCTCTTGGTCTAGTTCCTGCAATAGGCATTATTTCAACAGTTTTATCTTCTACTTTTACTAAAATTTCAGGCGATGCACCAATGATATTGAAATCTTTTAGTTTTAAATGAAACATATATGGTGAAGGATTAATTGTTCTCAGAGATCTATAAAGTGTAGTTGGCTTAATTTTTGTCTTTCTTTCAAATCTTTGGCTAAGTACTAATTGAAAAATATCTCCTTTAGTTATATAATCTTTAGTTTTTAAAACAGCATTTGTAAAATCAGATTTTTTAAAATTAGATTTTACTTTGCTTCTTGATGTTACTGAAGGGGTTTGGTAATCTATATCAGAGTGTAATAGTTGTCCTATTTCATCTATTTTTTTAATGGATTCATTGTATAAACTAGATAATTTCTTTTTTGAAGAGTCAATGGAAACATTTGATATTACCAATGCAGATCCTTTTAAGTGATCAAAAGCAATAATTTCTTTAAATAACATAAAAATTGAATCTGGAATATCTACAGGATAATTAATATTTGTAGGAACATTTTCAAACCATGAAATTGTTTCGTATCCAAGAAAACCAACAAAGCCTCCAGTAAAAGGAGGCATTCCTTCTATTGTTTTAGAAAAATATTTTTTTTGTTCTTTTTTCATTAAATCAAAGAAATTAGTATTAACTTTTTTCTCTACATTATCTTCAATAATTGAAATTGTATTATTTTCACTTTTTAAAATTTTTGATGGATTAATACCTAAATATGAATATCGAGAGTACTGGGTTCCTTTTTCAACGGATTCAAACATAAATCCATAATCTGATTTCTGATTTAATCTTGTCCATGCTGCTACAGGTGAAATTAGATCAGCTAAAAAACTTTTATATACTGGAATAGTAGTATGTTTTTTAGCAAGTTGAGAAAATTTTTTAAAATCTAAATTTATTTTATCCATAACTAAAAAACCCCGGGATTTTCCGGGGTTTTGTTGATTCCTTTTTAATTTTTAATGAATCTAACAATTCCCCATATTATTGTAGTACCAAAAATAAAAAAAATATTTTTTAAGATTAAAAATCATTTATTTCTCATTTTTTATGCTATTTTGAATTTTTTTTGAAATTTCAAAAATAGAATTAAATATTTCACTAAGATCATTATGAGATATATTCTCATTAGTTCTTTTGAAAATACGAGAAATTATAGATTTCTCTCTTGATATGTTAGTGATTTCAGTTCTAGAATTTAATTTAATAGCACCTATTTCTTTTACAATATTAAATCTCTCAACTAATAAATCAGTTATTTTATCATCAATTATATCTATTTTATCTCTCAAATAAATCATTTTATCATTTTTAGACATTATCTAAATTTAAATTACAACTTAATATTAAGAAACTTATTTTCAATATTGATTTTGTGAAAAAAATATTATCTTATATTATATAAAAGCACACGAAAGGAATAAATATGAAAAAATCTGCTATTTTATTTTTATTTAATTTTTTTGTTATCTCTTCATTAATGAGTCAAAATATAGTTTTAAACGAGTTTCTTGCTGGTACCGACACTTGTTGTGATGATGGGACTGGAGAAATAGAGGATTTTATTGAATTGTTTAATCCAGGAACTACAGCCGTAGATATCGGTGGTTGGTATGCAACTGATGATGCATCTGAACTTACCAAACATCAAATTCCTTCTGATTCTTCAAACACTATTATTCCAGCAGGAGGTTATCTTGTTTTGTGGGCGAGTGGTGAAACAAGCAGAGGAGCATTGCATGTAGATTTTAAATTAAAAAAAGGTGGTGAATTTATTGGTTTAGTTTTGTCTGATGGTCTTACCGTTGTTGATAGTTTAACATTTGGTTCTCAAACAGATGATATTTCATATGGTAGAGTTCCAGATGGAGGTTCATCATGGTCAGATATAACAACACCTACACCTGGTACTTCAAATGCAGGTTTATTTGTTGAAGACAATATTTCTTTACCTTCTGATTTTCAATTACAACAAAATTATCCTAACCCTTTTAATCCAACAACTTCAATAAATTTTTCTGTAGCAAATTCTGAATTCATTGAGCTTAATATATTTGATATTCTAGGTAATAAAATTACAACTCTTATGAATAATCATATAGCGCCAGGAAATTATAACGTTCAGTGGAATGGTAAAGATTTTAATGGAAAAATCGTTAGTGGAGGAGTATATCTATATCAGTTAAAATCTAAAAGTTTTAATAAAACTAAAAAAATGATTTTTATTAAATGAATTTTAAACCAGTTCATCTTTTTATTATAACAATTTTTTTTGGTTGTTCTAATAATGAAAAGATAAATAGTGAATCTTTTGTTTTTAAAGATAGAAATTATGATCATTTAATTAGTCAAAATAATATAAAGATTGCTTTTGGGTCTTGTTTTGATCAATCAAAATCATTTTCAATTTTTGAAGCTATTAAAAACACTTATCCTGATATGCTAATAATGCTTGGAGATAATGTTTATGGAGATGATCATTCTGGAGAATTGACTAAATTAAAATTTGCATATGAAAAGCAAAAAGATAATTTTTCTTTGATTGATTTAGAGTTTCCAATAGAAGCTATCTGGGATGATCACGATTATGGAATTAATGATGGTGGTGCAGATTTTATTAATAAAGAAGAATCAAAGGACTTGTTTCTTGATTTTTGGGATATTCCAGAATCAGACATTAGAAATCAGAGAGATGGAATTTATTATGATCAAATAATTCAATTAAATAACTCAAAGATTCATTTGATTTATTTAGATACAAGATATTTTAGAGGACCTCTTCTAAAAACGGATAGTTTTGGCTTTAAGGGAAAAGAAAGATATTTACCATCANATGATGAATCATCATCTATGCTTGGTNNAACACAATGGAAATGGTTAGATGAAAGACTATCACTAGANTCTGACATAAAAATTATTGTATCAGCAATTCAATTTTTGGCTGTTGGGCATGGTTGGGAAAGCTGGTCAATGCTTCCNNTTGAGAGAGAAAAATTNATAAATNTNATTGATAAATATNATTTANACAATGTNGTTTTCTTAANTGGTGATAGACACCGTGGTGGTATTTATAANATGAAAACAAAAAATGAAAATATGATATTTGATATTACTTCAAGCCCTATTAATTCTTCTACTTACCCTGGTGAAGAAGATGGTATTTATAGATTGGGAAATACATATACAGAAACAAATTTTGGATTAGTTTCAATCAATTTAATTTCTAAGTCCACATCTCTTGAGTTAAAAGATATGTTTGGCAATAGTGTAATTTCAGAAAAATTATTACACTAAATTTAATTCCCTTTACAAGGGATATATATAATGAATAAGCTAAAAATATTAATATTATTTTTTTTAATTAATAGTATAAATGCGCAATTTTATTTTGGAAGAAATAAAATTCAATTTCATCAATTTAATTGGAATGTTTTGGAGACAGAGCATTTTCAGATATATTATTATGAACAAGAAAAAGAGCTTGCCTTAGCTGGGGCTAAATACGTTGAGGATGCTTATGAAGATATATCCAAAAAAATAAATTTTTCATTAATAGAACCTGTNCCCTTAATCTTTTATAGTTCTCATCTCCATTTTCAACAAACTAATACTATTAATAGATTATTGCCGGAAGGGGTTGGGGGTTTTTTTGAATTTATAAAAGGAAGGGTTGTTATTCCATATTCAGGNAATAATAATCAATTTAAAAATGTAATAAAACATGAGCTTGTTCATGTNATGATGCATCAAAAAATAAATAAATCTCTTAGTTTACATAATGTACAAACTTATAGATCTCCACCATTATGGTTTACTGAAGGAATCGCAGAATATTGGTCAAGCGTTTGGGATTCTAGNACGGAAATGGTTATTAGAGATGCTATAGTTAATGAGTATTTAGGAAGTTTGGATAATTATAGTTCAATGGCTTCAGGATTTCTTTTATATAAAGCAGGCCAATCTTTTTTTAGGTATGTTGATGAAACTTATGGTGAATGGAAAATTTTAGAAATTCTTGAAAATATGTGGAGATTCACTGATTTTAATCTTTTGNTAGAATATACATTTAATACAAGCTATTCTACCTTAATGAAGGAATGGAAATACTTTTATAAAAAACAAATGTATCCAATTTTAGAAGAATATGATTCACCTTCATCAATTTCAAATCAAATAACTAGTAGAGGAATTAATGTATCTCCTGCCATTAACATTGAAAATAACGAGATTTATTTTTTAACAAATAGAATGGGATATTCTGATATCTATTCTAAAACTTTATCTACAGAACATAACTCAACATTAGTATTAAAGGGTGAAAGAACTGCAAATTTAGAATCTTTACATCTTTTAAATTCAAATTTAGACATACAAGAAAATGAATTGTTAGTTTCTGCAAAATCTGGTTCTTCTGATGCAATAAATATTATAGATGTTGAGTCAAAAAAAATTAAAAATTCTCTACAATTTTCTAATGTTGTATCAATTTCTTCTCCTAAATGGAATTTTGATAAAACAAAGATAGTGTTTTCTGCTTCTTCTTGGAATGGAAATAAAGATATATATCTTTATGATTTTAAAAATAAATTATTAAGACAATTAACCGATGATTATTTTTTAGATATAAATCCAATTTTTTCACCTGATGGTCAAATCATTCTTTTTGAATCTGATAGAGGAGAATTTGGTTTTGATGGATATACCAATTTATTTTTATTAAAAATTAATGATCAAAAAATATTCCAATTAACTAATGGAAAATTTAAAGACTCTCATCCTCATTGGTCAAAAATAAATAATAATATTTTGTTTTCATCAGATAGAGATGGTTCAGTAAATATATGGAAATTTGATTCTGTTGAGGTTGATAAAATATATCGATCTTTGAATAATAAAAAATTTGAAAATTTAAATATAACTAGACATACTAATTCAATTTCTAATGCTATTGAACCACAGTGGGCAGATAAAGATTCAAAAAAAGTAATCTTTACTTCATTTGAAAATTATAGTTTTCAAATATATTCAATTAATAATATTGAAGAGAAAATATTTAATGAAATAGAGATTGATCCAGTAACTGATGAATTTAAAATGTGGGAAAGAATATATTATGATGTTCAAAAAATAAAAAATATTCCATCTTATAAGAAAAAATTTACTCTTGATATTTCTCAAACATCCATCGCATATGATCAAACATTTGGTTTGCTAGGTGGTGCACAATTTGCATTATCAGATGTTTTAGGAAATCATCATTACAATTTTTTACTTTTCAACACTTCTGAGACATCATCTGATTTGTTGAGTCGAATGAATTTTGCTGTAAGTAAGATCGATCTATCTAAAAGAGTAAATATAGGTTATGGAATTTTTCATTTTGCGGGTGATTATTATAATTTTTCTAATGGATATTTCTTTGAAAAAAGACAAGGGGTTCAATTGTCATTAAGTTATCCCTTTTCAATTTTTAAAAGAATTGAAATGATGAATAGCCTTATAGATTCAGAAAGAGATTCATATATTGAAGATTATTATTTTGATGGTTTTTTATTTTCTAATTCTTTTTCTTACGTTTTTGATAATTCTATTTGGGGATCTTTAGGGCCTGTTGATGGTACTGCTTATAGAATTAGTGTTAATCAATCATATGATATATTAAAAAATAAATTACATTCAACAGGTATATCAACTGATATAAGAAAATATTTTAGATTATCATTTAGAACTCTTTATGCGGTTAGATTGATGACATCAATTAGAAAAGGTCAAAGTCATTTTAATTCATATATCGGAGGAAGCTGGGGTTTAAGAGGATATTATAGAAGATCTGTTTCTGGAACTAGTTTTTTCATGTTAAATAACGAATTAAGACTTCCATTTGCTGATCATTTGGTTATGAGATTTGGTTCAAGAAATATTGGTTTTGCTCCAATACGTTCAGCTCTATTTTTAGATTTTGGTAATGCATGGGATGATAAATTAGATGATATTCTTGGAAGTGCAGGGATTGGACTCAGAGGAAATTTTTTAGGAGGACTTGTTCTTAGATTAGACATAGGTAGAACCTTTGACCTTTCCAATAATTGGGGAGATACTTTCACTCAATTTTTCTTTGGTTGGAATTATTAAAATTTGAATTTTATTTTAAGATATTCTCTTTTTATTAATGTACTGATTTCGTCAGTTTTAATTTCTCAAGATTTAAAAAGTTCGACAAATATTAAAGTTCTAAAAAAATGGTCTAAGGAGTTTATTTCAGGGGTTTCTTTTCCTGTAATTAAAAATGACAATAAATTGATTACACCATTACTAGATGGGAATATACAGATTTTAGATTTTAATACTGGACAAAGAATTAATAGATATAATTTGGGAAAAGGTCCAATACTTGAAATGAGTCATTTTAATTCAAATCTAACATTTATAATGCCATTTGAAAGAAAGTCATTAAGAACTTACAATATTGATTCAGAAAAATATATTTTAAAGAAAAAAATTAAATTTTCTCCTAAATATTCTCTTCAAAATAAAAGTGATTCATTGATTTTTGGTAATAATTATCAAATTGGTTCTATTAATAAATTTGATGGAGAAGAGAATTGGTTTGTAAAGTTTGAAATTCCGTTAGTNTCAAAGCCCTATATCTTAAATGATCAAATAATAATTTTAAATGAAAACAATGAAATTTTGATTTTATCCTTTAATAATGGTGAAATAATTTCTAAAAGTAAAATCAACAAGGAAGTTTTATCAAAAAAACTTTTAAGGGGCTTATCATTAGAAAAAGATGATAATTTATATGTTACATCCTATTTAGGAAATTTTTTTTCATTTAATTTGATTGAAAATAAAACTAACTGGTTNATTAAATTAAAAAATTATATCTATGTCTCTCCAATATTTAATGGAGATAATGTTTTTGTTTGTGATGCTAGTGGAAAGGTGTTTTCATTAANGGCATCTGATGGTTATTTGAATTGGGAGTTTGANACAAAATTATTAATAAATCAAGATCCGATGATTATAAATGATGAATTAATGATAATTACANAAGTTGGGAAGATTTTTTTCTTGGATCAATTAAAAGGCNTTATGNTGAATTCAATTGAAATTNATGGAAGGGTAATGTTCGTAGAAAAAATTGANNAATCCAAAATTTTGGTTGCTGATGATTCAAAAAAAATATCACTTTTTGAAATTAAAAATAATTAAAGAGAACTATTGACTTAAGATAAATTATTTTTGCAGATTATGAAGCTGTTATAGATTGGATATCATTCATTTCATAATAATAGTTAAACTATTTGTTGTGCCCATAGCTCAGCTGGTAGAGCAGCGGCCTTTTAAGCCGTTGGCCGAAGGTTCGAATCCTTCTGGGCACACATAATTTCAACTTTTCTTTTTATTAATATTTTAAATGTTATCTTTTATGAAAATCTAAATTATTTAGCATTTACTTAAAAAAACTTAAAAAATCTTAAAACATTAATAAAATTTTAAATATTTCAAATAACATCTCTCTACATTTTAAAAATTCATTCATACTTTAATTAGTAAACAAATTAAAATATTATAAAATAGTTCACAATCAGGCAGTTTGGGAACTTATTTCAACTTAAATGCGTATGATATAAAGACTGATAGGGTATTTTTGAGTAGCATAGAAACATATGTCAAAAGCCCCACTAACGCTCCTAAGACTTTTCTATGTTACTCAAAATTTTTTTAATTTTTTGGTTTAAAGAATGTTGTTTTAATTGTACAAACCATTGGTTTAAATGTTATAGTAGTATCTAAGATAGCAGGAATTATATTTCCCTTTTTGTGTAAATAATTTACTGGAAGTTGAATTTTATAATCTTCTGAAACCCCTCTTATTGCTAATTTTGCAAAATTAAGTAGGAGTTTTGCTCCTTCTTGAAATGATTTAATAGAATCTTTAGAAACAATTTTCTCTATTGGATGTGAATCTGGCCCATACCATTTTCCAATTTTCCAAATTTCTTCTAATTCTTCAATCGAATAACCAAGGTATTTAGAGCAATTAATTTTTCCCTCAACTTTTTCAATTTTTCTCTTAAATTTAAAATTTTCAAATTTAATAACTATAACACATNATGAATGAAAATTATCATACATTGTCATTAAACTATTAATTAAAGAATGGTCAAGATGGGAATATTGCTTATTTCTTTTTAAGAGCTCATTTTCTGTTTTAAGAACAACTATCTTGTTGAGAAGATGATCAACTGTAGAAGTTTTGTCTTCAAAATTTTCTAATTTATAAATCTCTCCTAAATATTTTGATGGAACAAGATTGTTTTTTTTCCAAATTGAAACAGCTTGTTCTGTAATGTCAAATAAATTAGCAATTTCTCTATTTGATATATTTAAACCAATTTTGGATAATTTATCTAACAAACTATCATATGTAAGATTTTTCATATTTGAAATATATTAAGTTTTAATACAAAAATTCAAATATNAAAAAAATAATTTATTAATATTAGTATAAATTTATATTTTGTATAAAACGCTCAAAACGTTCAAAAAAAGCTTTGATTATCATTTTTTTTTAATTAATATAAGTTATGAGACAATCATTAATATTTTTATTTTTTGCGACTTTTGTCCAATCACAAAGTTTGCTGTTTGACAATCGTGATGATTTTATTTCGATATCTCCTTCAGAGGAAGTAGAGAATATGGAAGGTATAACTATTAGCACATGGATTTATAAAGAAAAAAATTCAAATTATGAAGAAACCCTAATTGATTTTGGTGGTAAAGACTCGAAAGATACTCCNTATAGATANATTATAAAATTTGAAGGAAACAGAATTAAAGCTTGGGTCGAAGGTTCAGCATTTGATGGAACTAATGTTTCTTTTTTAACTTGTGCAAATTGTTTGTACGAAGATTTACCTATTTATGATCAATGGATAAATATTGTTGCTGTATATACCCCCAATTCTTCAAAACTATATTTTAATGGAATGTTAATTGGAAGTTCAATTTTTAATCTTTCAGCAGAATCGCTTTCAATTTTTAATAATTCTGGTAATTATTTTATAGGAAAAAATGCCACCGTTAAAGATAGTTATTTTGAGGGATATGTTGATGAAGTAGCTGTTTGGAGTAAAGCCTTATCATTTGTAGATGTTAAAAATTTATATGAAAATACAAGAAGTAATAGGTTTTTTTATGTTAATGACCTTATTGGTTTTTGGTCTATGGAAGAAGGAAATGGTAATATTATTCGTGACCAAGGAATATATCACAATAATGGGATAATCATAGGTGCAGAATGGAACACATTTAATAGAATTAATAATTCCGTTGAATCAAATAGTCTTCTTGATTCAGAGATAGCTTTGTCTCATTACCCTAATCCATTTAATTCTAAAGTCACATTAGTTTATGAATTACCTAATCCTGCATTAGTTAATGTAGATATTTATGATATTATGGGTAAAAAAGTAAAATCCCTGGTTAATGATTTTCACAATTCAGGAATCAACTCAGTGAAATGGAATGGTACCAATGATAATAATTATTTAGTTCCCTCAGGTACTTATTTCTACAAAGTTGAGTCATTAGGATATACAAAAACCAACAAAATACAATTCGTTAAATAATTATAACAATCATTGGTTTAATCCCTTAATGTAAATATATTTTCATTGTTAAAAGGGGAATACAAATGAATTTTTTTAATAAAAATATTAAATTTTTAATACTCATATTATTTACTATTATGCTAACAAGTTGCTCATCTTCAAATATAGATTCAAAAATATATGAATTGCGAACTTATTATTGTCATGATGGAAAGCTTGATGATTTAAATTCTAGATTTAGAAATCATACTGTAAAACTTTTTGAAAAACATGGAATGGAAAATATTGGTTATTGGACACATAATGAAAAAGAAGATGTTTTAATCTATGTACTAGCTTTTCCAGATTTAGAAGCTAGGAAAAAAAGCTGGACATCATTTACCCAAGATCCAGTTTGGCAAAAAGTATTTGAAGCGTCAAAAGTAGATGGTCCTCTTGTAAAAGAAATTGATAGTGTTATTATGGATCAAGTAGATTATTCAAATGTTCATGCTAATCTTAATGAAAATAAAAACAGAAGTTTTTCTTTAAGAACATATTATACTAATGAAAATAAACTCGTAGATTTAAATTCTAGGTTTAGAAATCATACAACCAAACTTTTTCCAAAACATGGTATTGAAAATATTGGATATTGGGTTCCACAAGGTGAAGATAATATGTTGATTTATATTGTCGCTTTTGAAAATGAAAAATCAATGGGTAAAAGTTGGGAATCATTTGTAAACGATCCAGAATGGAAAAAAGCCAAGTCAAAGTCTATTGAAAATGGTATGTTGGTTGATAAACTAATTAATGAAAACCTAACACCTACTGATTATTCATATATAAAATAATTAATCTCTCAAATTGAGGTAAATACGAAAAATATTTTTCTTATAATCTCATTTATTTTTGTTGTAATGATAGTTTTATACTTTATCATTAATAAAGAAAAAACTAATCAAATAAAACAAACCGATGACGTGCAATTGCTTGAAAACAATTCTTTTTATTCTAATAATGTAGAGCAAATATTTATTAAAAATTGCATTGCTTGTCATCATGATAAAAAAAAATTAGGAGGTTTAAATATGCTTTCTCCATCAAAAATTACTTTGGGTGGAAAAAATGGTTCTGTCATTACAATTGGAAATGCTTATAAAAGTGAAATTTACAAAAGATTAATACTTCCAATTTCAAATGAAAAACATATGCCAAAAGGAAAAGATTCATTAACAAAAAATGAAATCAAATTAATCGAGTGGTGGATTAATTCTGGAGCATCATTTACCAAAAAAACAGATAATTATATCTTTCCAGAAAAAATAAAATCCATTTTAAATTAAAAATAATAAGTTGTTTTTATTCATATTATATAAAACCATAAAAAAAATCACAATTTTTATTATGGTTGTTTTTTATATAAACGTTGGTATACTTCATTTTATAGACCCAGATTGGTTTTTACCAATTGTGCCACCATATTTACCTTTTCACTTAGAACTTGTGTATATAAGTGGTTTTTTTGAAATATTACTTGGTTNTTTATTAATGTTTCAAAAAACTCGTGCATTTGCAGGAAAAGGTTTGATTTTATTGTTGTTAGCAGTTTTTCCAGCAAATATTTATTTAGCTCAGACNAATGGAGCTGCAATGAATACAACTCCTTTAATTGCTTGGGGNAGACTTCCTATTCAATTTATATTTATAGGATTAGCTTATTGGCATAGTTTGGACAAATAATTACTATTTTTCTAAATCCCTAACCCAGATGTTTCTAAATCTCACGGGGTTACTATGATCTTGCAATTGGATAGGTAACCTATCTTGATGCATNACATANGGTGCTCTAATTTTATGAGATGTAGGACCTAGAATTTCTTTATGATTTTGAATTAGAACNCCATTATGTATAACGGTTGCATATGCAGGTTTAATTAAATTTTTNTCTGAATCAAATCTNGGTCTGGTAAAAATTATATCATANGTTTGCCATTTTCCAGGTTTCATTGCAGCGTTGAAAAGNGGAGGGAATTGACCATATATTGCACCTGCTTGTCCATCAGCATAAGTTGGATTATTATATGAATCAAGAACTTGTATCTCATANCCCCATCCTCCTGCTCCAGCCATAAAAAAAACTCCACTGTTTCCTCTACCTTGACTTTCGCCTTCAATTTTAATTGGNGTAGACCATTCAATATGTAATTGAACATCACCAAAAGTTTTTTTNGTAATTATACTACCTGTTCCTTTTTTCGCTTCAAAATAATCTTTAGTAGACTTCCANTTAANATTTTTACCTTTAGTTGATTTCCATTCATCAAGACCATTNCCATTAAATAAAATAATTGCNTCTGAAGGNGNAGATGANTTTTGAGAAAAATTACCAACTTCAACTATACTTGGTTTAGGTCTATCAAGATCATGAATTTTATATTTTTCTGCTTTTANTACATTTANGTTTANNAAAAANAAANTAATTAAAAAAAAGTAATACTTTAATNTTGAATTTGTCATTTAGAAATTCCCCTACATTGTCGTATTTTTAATTTACAAGAAAAACTAAACAAATGAAATTTTATCAAAAAATTATTTTTGTATTAATTTTATTTTTCTTTTTTAATTGCAAAAANTCAGAAAAATATATTAATAATNATAAGTTAACTGATATGGTATTAATCCCTGGAGGAACATATAATAGGGGNGNTAATAGCCATCAATCTAGNCCAAATGAATTTCCTGTTCACAAGGTTNAAGTTGATAGTTTTTATATGGATATTCATGAAGTAACTAATCAGCAATTTTTAGATTTTGTTAATGAAACAGGATACATAACTACAGCTGAAAAACCTATCAATTGGAATGAGCTAAAAAAACAACTTCCTCCAAATACACCTAAGCCAAGTAAAGANTTTTTATTACCAGGTTCATTNGTATTTACTAAAACAAAAGGACCTGTNTCACTTTTAAATGAATCAAAATGGTGGAGTTGGGTNCAAGGTGCAANTTGGAAACATCCTGAGGGTCCTGGTTCTGATATTAAAAATAAAATGAATCACCCTGTTATTCATGTTTCATGGTATGATGCTTTTGAATATGCAAAATGGGCAGGTAAAAGATTACCTACAGAGGCTGAATGGGAATATGCTGCAAGAGGAGGAAATAAAAATCCAATATATCCNTGGGGAAATGATTTAATTATAAATTCTTCAAAAAAAGCGAATTTTTGGCAAGGAAATTTTCCTTATCTAAATACCATTGAAGATGGTTTTGAGTATTCTTCTCCTGTGAAAACTTACGATGCTAATAATTATGGTTTATATGATTTAGGTGGAAATGTATGGGAATGGTGTTATGATCTTTATAATGAAAATGCTTATAAAATTGAATCTAAAAAAGATCTATGCATAAATCCAAAAGGGCCAAAAACATCTTATGATTCAAATGAACCTNTAGCTGTTAAGAGAGTGATNAGAGGGGGTTCCTTTTTATGTAACGATAGNTATTGTACTGGTTACAGAGTTTCAAGAAGAATGAGTACCTCCGAAGACACAGGATTGAATCATACAGGGTTTAGATGCGTTAAATCTTTTGACAGCTGATTTTTCTTTACTATTACAATCTTATTTTATAATTTTGNTNAATGATTGATTAATTTCAATTTTCACCGGGGCAAAATTTTTATATACAAGGGGAGTTAAAATGAAANACTANAATNTTTTTAAGTTAAGTACTATTNTTNTTATTATTTCTTTAATTTTTATTTCATGCAACAATAAATCTGCAAAGATACCAAATGTTAAAAATGAAGAAGNACAAATGTCTACAAGACCCCTATATGATGAAGAATTACGACCACAATTTCATTTTAGNCCAAAAGAGAATTGGACAAATGATCCNAATGGAATGGTTTATTACAAAGGTACNTACCATTTATTTTTTCAACATAANCCTGTGGGAATTAATTGGGGAAATATGACATGGGNNCNTTCAGTNAGTTCTGATATGGTTCATTGGGAAGAAATAGAAGATGCTATTGTTCCAGATGAATTGGGTACGATTTTTTCAGGTACAGCAACAGTTGACTGGAATAATTCTGCAGGTTTTCAAGTCGGAGATGAAAAAACTATAGTTGCTTCATATACATATTGTGGAAGTTGTGAACAATTTGGAGATCCAGGACCAGATGAACCATTTACTCAAGCAATAGCTTACAGTACAGATGGTGGAAAGACTTTTACAAAATATTCTGGNAATCCAGTATTAGAAAATATTGCTGGGGGTGGAGATAGAGATCCAAAAGTTTTTTGGCATGAACCATCACAAAAGTGGGTAATGTTATTATACTTAGATTATAAAACGGATGATTTTTGGACTCATAGAAATTGGAGATTTGCATTTTTTAATTCCGATGATATGAAAAACTGGACAAAAGTAAGTGAAATGAAAGATATTGAAATGTTTGAATGTCCAGAAATTTTTGAACTTGCTATTGATGGTAATGAAAATAATAAAAAATGGGTTATTTATGGTGCTAGTGGAGATTATATAATTGGTGATTTTGATGGAAAAACATTTACACGAGAAAGTGGAAGGTTCAGAGGAGATTTTGGACCTAATTTTTATGCATCTCAAACATATAATGATATTCCCAAATCAGATGGAAGACGTATTCAAATTGGTTGGATGAGAGATGGTGAGTATCCAGGTATGCCATTTAATCAACAAATGACTTTTCCNGTAGTTTTAACTTTAAAAACTACTGAAGATGGAATTAGAATGTTTAAAGAGCCAATTAAAGAAATTGAATCAATTTATACATCTAATTCATTATCACTTTCGAATCAAATAGTTAAGCCAAACGAAAATATTCTTGAAGGTTTTAAAGCTTCTTTATTAGATGTGGAAGTAATTGTTGAACCAAGAGGTGCATCTGATTTTGGATTTACAACCAATGAATTAACAATTAGATATTANNTTGATGAGGGTGTTTTAGCATCAGGCAATCGTTCTTATCANAAGCATACTGCTCCTTTAAAACTAGATAACGGNACANTAAAATTGAGATTGCTCATTGATAGGTCTTCATTAGAGGTTTTTGGAAATGATGGAAGAGTTACACTTTCTTCAAACTATAATGGTTCTGATTCAGTAGAAGAAAATAATATGAATTTGAGGTTTTATTCNAACGATGGTGAAGTACTTATAAAATCATTAAAAATTCATGAACTAAAATCNATTTGGACTGAATCCTAGAAGAAACAAATGATTTAAAGTCAAATTAAATTTTAATTTCTTTAAAAAAATTAATTTTATTTAAATCATGGTATAGAGATTTAACTTCTTCATTTTTTAAATGATTATTTTTATCTCTACATAAGCCACAATTTATTCCAATTTCATTCATTACAATTTTTGATGATGGTAAATAATTATATTTTGACATAATTTTTATATACTTAATAGAAAACTTTTGTAATTTTATAGCAAGATTCTTTTTATTAGAGTTAAAATTTTCTATAATTTTATTGTTGAGTGATCCTGCAAAGTTATATGTGCTGCCTATAGCACCAACACATCCTAATTCTAAAGCAGATATTAACATCTCATCAACTCCAAATAGAATATCATATTTTCTATTGTTTAAATCGATACACTTTTTAAGCATTTCTAAATTAGTGTTATTATATTTCAAGCCAACTAATGATTTTAATTCTTTATTAGCAATAATTAAAAAATCTTCCATATCAATTTTTTTCCTACTGAACTTTGGACTTTCATAATAAAAGTACGGAATATCTGGGGTAGTGTTTAGAATGGGTTTTAACCATTTTGCTAATTTTTCAGGTGAATTAACGTTAGGATCTAAACATAGTGAGCTTATGAAATTTGCACCTGAATTTTGAGCTTCAATTCCAAGTTTTGATGAACTAGATTGTTTTTTATGACTAATATTGGCAATAAATATTAAGTTGGTATCTTTTATAATATTACCCCACTCTCTAAAAAGTTTTGATCTTTCGTTAACTGAGAATGATAGTCCTTCACCAGTTGTTCCACCAACATAAACACCTGAAATATTACATTTAGATAAATATTCTACTTGTTTTTTTATATAATTAAAATTTATAGAAAAATCTTTATTTAGGGGTGTATGAACTGCAGCAATGAGACCCTTAATTTTTATATGTTTCAATAAAAAATCTTAACTATAAATAATAAGTTATTTTTCTAATGCCCATTTTATTCCTCTTTGAAGGATTGTCCATGCTTCAGGTATATCAAATACATCTCTGGTATGCCCTAAAGACGTATAAAAAACTTTTCCTTTACCGTATTTTTTTTTCCATACTACAGGCATTGTAACTCCATCTATCCAATAAGAATGTTCATCATTAAAAGTAGTAGTTGCTAATACTTCATTAATTGGATCAACATGCATATAATACTGTTCTGATTTGACTTTAAAATCTTTTAACCCTTTAGTTATTGGATCGTCGGGATCAATAATATTTACAGTATAATCAATAATACCACCAGGATGTGAAACCCATTGACCTCCAACCATGAATTGATATTCGACATTTTTTCTAAATGCATCTCCTAATCCTCCATGCCAACCCGCTAAGGAAACTCCTCTATCCCTTACTGCTTTTAACAAGCCTTTTTCTTGGTCTTCAGTTATTTCAGACATAGTATATATTTGAAGAACAAGGTCAAGTTTTTTCATCAACTTTTTATCTAGGTAAGAATCAAGAGAAGGTGAAACAGTTACGGTATGACCTTCACTTTCTAACCATGGAACTATTAAATCACGCATTTTTTCTGGCTCATGTCCTTCCCATCCACCATAAACAAAAAGTATTTTTTTACTATCCTTATTATGTTGTGTATATATAACTGAATTAAAGGATAAAATAAATATTATAGAAAAAATTAATGTTTTAATTTGAAAAGTTTCCCTCATTTAAGCTCCCTTGTTATGATTTTAGATATTTCTTCCAATTTAAATAAGTATTTTTGTATTCATGTAAAAATTTAATATCAGGTTGATATTCTTTAATGATCTTTAAATTTTTAAAGGATGTTGAAAAATCTTTATAATACCCAATTCCTATTGCTGATCCAGTTGCTGCTCCTTGTGCTCCATCTGTATTATAAATTTCTATTTTAGTGTTACATATATTTGCAAAAGTTTCACAAAAAATTGGACTAAGAAAAAGATTAGCATTACTTACTCTAATTACATTTGGTTTTACATTTATATTTTCCATTATTTCAAGACCATATTTAAATGCGCATGCTATTCCCTCTTGTACAGACCTAATGAAATGATTTTTAGTATGTATGTTGAAATTTAAACCAAAAATATTTGCTCCAATATCTTTATTATTGAATATTCTTTCAGCACCATTTCCAAAAGGATGAATGACTAATCCATCAGAGCCAATATTTATATCTTTGCACATATTGTTCATTTGTTCGTAGGAAAATTCATTATTAAATAGTTGATTTTTTAACCAACTATTTAAAATTCCACAACCATTAATGCATAATAAAACACCATATTTAGGATTTGAAAGTTGGCTATTTACATGTGAAAAAGTATTTACTCTCATTTGTTTATCAAAAACGGGTTTATCAAAAACACCATAAACTACTCCTGATGTTCCAGCTGTAGCTGCAAATTCACCCGAATTAAGTACATTTAGAGAGAAGGCATTATTTGGTTGATCACCTGCTCTATATGAAATGGGAGTACCTTCTTTTATTCCAGTTTCTTTTGATGCCTCATAGGAAAGTCTACCTTGATCTTCAAAAGTATTAACAATTTCAGGTATTAAATCTGTAGATAAATTAAAATAATCAAATAATTCTTTTGCTAGTGATTGATTTTTAAAATTCCAAAATACACCCTCTGATAATCCAGAAATAGTTGTATTAATTTTACCTGTTAATTTATATGCTATGTAATCTCCTGGAAGCATTATACATTTGATTTTCGAAAAAATATCTGGTTTATTTTCTTGAATCCATTTCAATTTACTTATTGTAAAATTTCCAGGAGAATTGAGATAATTGTTTAAGCAATGATCTTTTCCTAAATCATTTAAGGCTCTTTCTCCTATTTTTACGGATCTGCTATCACACCAAATTATAGAGGGATGTAAAATCTCATCGTTATTATCTAGAATAACTAAACCATGCATTTGATATGAAATACCAATTGAGATTATTTCATCATTTGAATTAATATTTGATACAATTGCTTTAGAGGATTTTATTAGATTTTCCCACCAAAGCTCGGGATTTTGTTCTGCCCAACCGTTTTTTTTTGCAATGATAGGCATTTCTTTTTTAGGAAAAAAATCTGAAGTTTCAACTCTACTGTTTTTTAAATTTAAAAGAGAAGCTTTTACAGACGAGCTTCCTATATCAAATCCGATTGAAAATTGTTTTTTGGGCATAATAATCTTTTCTTAGAATGATTATAAAACTAAATATTTCATTTAATTGAAACAAAATATTTTATTGCATAATTTATCGAACAAAATTTATCTATATTATTAACATTATATATGGGGAAAAAAATGTCAAGAAATGTTGTTACAGGTAAAACAGAGTTTTTTAAAGATATCAAAAAGATTCAGTACGAGGGTAAGGAATCTGATAATCCTTTAGCATTTAAATTTTATGATCCTAAGTTGAAAGTAAATGGTAAAACTTTAGAAGATCATCTAAGATTTGCAATTGCATATTGGCATACATTTGGTCCAAATGGAGCGGATCCATTTGGAATGGATACAAAAGACTATCCGTGGTTAAAAAATAATGACCCTTTATCACAATCTATGGAAAAAATGGATGCTGCTTTTGAGTTTATTTCTAAAATTGGCGCTCCATTTTATTGTTTTCATGATTTTGACATTTCAAATCCAGCATCATCATTTTTAGAAAGTGAGAAAAGACTTAATAAAATGGTTGATTATGCTTTAGAAAAGCAAAATGATTCAGGTATTAAACTTTTATGGGGAACTGCAAATTTATTTTCTCATCCTAGATATATGAATGGAGCATCTACTAACCCAAACTTTGAAGTAGTTGCATATGCAGCAGCACAAGTGAAAAATGCAATTGACGCTACAATTAAATTAGGTGGACAAAATTATGTTTTCTGGGGCGGAAGAGAAGGTTATATGTCTCTATTAAATACTAATATGAAAAAAGAACTTGAACATTTAGCAATGTTTCTGACTCAAGCTAGAGATTATGGAAGAGCGAATGGTTTTAATGGTACTTTTTTAATTGAGCCAAAACCTATGGAACCCATGAAACATCAATATGATTTTGATTCTGCAACTGTAATAGGCTTTTTGAGAGAATTTGATCTTGTTGATGATTTTCAATTAAATGTTGAAGTAAACCATGCTACTTTGGCTCAGCATACATTTCAGCATGAACTTCAAATTTGTACTAACGCAGATATGTTGGGAAGCATTGATGCAAATAGAGGTGATTATCAGAACGGATGGGATACGGATCAATTTCCCATCAATATTTATGAGTTAGTTGAGTCAATGATGGTAATACTAAAAAATGATGGTTTTAGTACAGGTGGTATTAATTTTGATGCCAAGGTTAGAAGAAATTCAACTGATTTAAATGATATATTTATTTCTCATATATCTGGTATGGATGCATTTGCTAGGTCACTAATAATAGCAAATAAAATATTATCTGATTCAGAACTTCCTAAATTATTAATGGAACGTTATTCAAGTTTTCAAACAGAGAATGGAAAAAAATATGAAAAAGGCGAATTAACTCTTGAGGAATTGTATGATTTATCCTTAAAATTTGGAGAACCTGAAAAAATTAGTGGAAAACAAGAATTATTTGAATCAATAATTAATAATTATATATAAGAAAGTCTTATGAATAAAAATATTTTAAAAATTTCAATTTTAGTTAGTCTTTTTTCATTGAATTTTAGTTGTATAAAAGTAGATGGAATAGAATATAATAGAAAAATTTCCAAAGTTAATACTGAAGTTAATAGAGACCGTATGCCCTGGGCATTTAGGATTAATATGGACGAAAGAGTAAGAAATATAATTCTCGCTTTGAATAAAGAATTGTGGTTGGCTTATGATGCTCAAAAATCTGGTTTGTATAAAGCATGGGTTGGTGGGGTTAATTTTGATGGAATAATTTATAATAATGCACATGGTCTTCAACCAACTTCAAGGGGTGTTCCCTACTTGGTTGATGAGTTAAAAGAATCTCCTTGGTCCATTCATACTGAAAATGGTTCTCAAAAGATTGATGCTGAATATAATGGATACAAACTTTTTGGTGATAAGATAAAATTACAATACAAAATTATTCTTGATAATCAAGAAGAAGTAATAATATCAGAAACTCCAGAATATATTGAAAGTGCAAATATGAATCCAGGTTTGCATAGAGAGTTTACTGTTGTTGGTTTACCAAATGGTTATGAACTTTCTCAAAATATTAAATTTGAAAATTTAATTGATGTTGATAATCTACATTCAAATTCAAAGATTAATATAAAATCAATAAAAACTAATAAAGATGAAAATGGTTTTAAAGTTGACGCTGAGATTTTCCTTAAAAAAAATGGTAGTACTATTTTACAATCTTTTTTTCCAAAGAATCTATATGTCCATGAAACTAAAAATAAAGGTTCTGAGCAAAAAGTTGTTAATTCAGTTTATGAAGAGCTTGATGGTAAAGCATTAATTGGAAAATTAGGTTGTGTTGCATGTCATTACATTGATAAGGGTGTTTTAGGACCTGCATATCAGGACGTAGCAAATAAATATGATAATTCTGATGATACAAAAAAATATTTAGTTAAAAAAATACAAACTGGCGGTAAGGGTGTATGGGGTCCTCGTCTAATGCCCCCGCATCCTCACATTGATGATGCAACAGGATTAAAAATTGTAGATTTTATTTTATCACTGGATACTTTCCAAGATGGTGAATATTTATCAGGAGTAGCGGTCGATTTTTATGATGTAGGTCAAGAGCTTCCATCTATGCCTAAATTATTACCTGGTCAAAACCCCAGTGTATCACAAGTTTTTCCAGATCTATTTTTCCAATCAGGTAATCCTGATGTAGGTTGGGAAGATCAAACAACAGATGATTTCTTAGATTTTTTTAGATATTTTACTATGGATATTGACGCTTATCTAAAAATAGATGAACCTGGAGAATATGAATTTAGATTTTTAGCAGATAAAGGTGGTTCATTTAAGTTAAATGATGAAGAACTAGGTTACATAGAAAATTTAGGTTATGTCGATTGGGGAGGAGGTAATCCTGAAAGATTTAATGAATATTTTGAATATTTTAAAGGGGAATCCTCACCATCACTCAAGAGTTATGGCTCAAAATTTTTAGATAAAGGTTATCATAAAATTGATATTGAATTTTATCAAGGAATTCTTACAATGGCTATTGTGTTACAATGGAGAAAAAAAGGAGATTCTAAATTTGAAATGATTCCAGAATCTGTATTGTTTCATGACCCTAGAGATATTAAACCTACCTCTGCTGGATTAAAGGAAATTTATAAAACTAGTCCTCCTGGATTAGGTGGTTCATTAATATCTGTTCATCCAAGTTTTGATTTATTACCAGCAAGACCTGATTCATTTGAACCTAGAGTTGGAGGAATGGACTTCTTGTCAAATGGTGATTTAGCTATAGCAACTTGGGATGGAGAGGTTTTCATTGTAAAAAATTCAATGTCTGGTGATCCTTCAAAAATGTCAGTTAAAAAAATAGCAGATGGTTTGTGTGAACCTTTGGGTCTTGCAGTAGCAAATGATGAGATTTATGTTCAACAAAGATGGGAACTAACAAAGCTTATTGACCTTGATGGGGATGAAATTACTGATCATTATTATCCATTTGCTGATGATTGGGATCATAGTTCAGGTTTTCACGCTTGGGGATTTGGGCTTACATATAATGATGGGTTCTTCTATACAAATACAGGCCCAATGCTAGCATATGATCAACCTAAAGATGCTGGAAAAACTCTTAAAATTTCCCTTAAAGATGGAACCTGGAAAGCCATTGCTCATGGATATAAGGCACCAAATGGTATAGGATTTGGTTATGGTGGTGATATTTTTACAACTGATAATGAAGGTGGCTATGTACCTACAAGTAAACTAATGCATATAGATATTGATAATGAAGATGAATATCCTTTTTTTGGAAATGCTTATGCAATGGGAAAGGATAGAGCTTCAGCAAAAAAGGTTGCAAAAAACTATAAAATTAAACCCCCAGTAGTTTGGACCCCTCAAAATGAAATTGGGAATTCTCCTAGTGAACCTGGTATCTTAAATCAAGGACCTTATAAAAACCAAATGATAATGGGAGATGCAAGACATGGTGGTTTAAAAAGAGTTTTTATTGATGAAGTGAATGGTCAATTGCAAGGTGCACTCTTTAGATTTACTCAAGGTCTTGAAGCAGGTATAAATCGTTTTGTTTGGGGGCCAGATTCATCACTATATGTTGGTGGAGTTGGTGGAACTAATGATT
>NZHL01000007.1 GCA_002691365.1 Fidelibacterota bacterium | reverse complement strand
GCATGTAAAATTGCTCAAACTTTAAGGGAATTTGGTGTTAGACCAAACGGTATTGTTAGAATTGATTCAGCAACTGATGTTGAATCTTGGAGCAAAAACCCACTTGAAAATACAAAACTAATTGCAGATACATTTAAAAAAGCAACTGATATTGCAATTGATTATGGAGAAAAATTAGCTGCTGAGGGTGAAATTTGTTGGGGTGGTATGCATAGCTGGAAATGGATGTTGAGAACTTTAGAATTATCAGATCGAGAAGGTAATCTTGGTTTTCAAGCTGATTTAGCTCATTCAATGCTCTATTTATTAGGTTATAATGCTGAAGATCATAGGATATTACCGAAAGATTTTAATTGGGAAGATAAAGAAGTTTTTGATGATGCATATAAAAAAATGACAGATGCTTTATCTCCTTGGACTATAGATTTGCATATTGCTCAAAATGATGGAACTGTAAAAGGTATGGGTAGTCATGATAAAACAGGTAAACATTGTTTGGCAGACGATCCTAATGGAAAACTTGATATAAATCATGCTTCTAGTTTTTGGCTTAAAGATTCTAATGGTAATCAAAGGCAAGATATTAAACACATTTGTTGGGATGGATGTATGTTTCCAAATTCAACTCTTCAAAAACAAAATACATGGGATGTTATTTTAGATACAATGTTATCTGTTAGAGATGAATTTGGTTGGTAATTTTTTATGGAGATATAAATGGATAAAATAAAATTTGGTGCCGAGGTTTATACTTGGTTTATGAAAGAGTCTGGTAAAGCATACGAAAATAAATTAGGACATATGATTGATGTTGTATCTAAGTCTGGTTTTAAGGGTATTGAGCCAATTCATTTTTGGATGGGAGATTTAACTGACCCAATCAAATTATCAGATACATTACAAGAACATAATATTGATTTAGCTGGTATTGCATTAGTTTTAGATTGGAATAATTCAAAAGAAACTGATGAAGAGAAGCTTCAAGCTGATCAAATTATATCTAATCTAAAACATTTTCCAAATGCTGTATTATGTACAGTCCAGATGCCTACTGGAAGACATGATTTAGTTGAACGAAGATTAAATCTTGTTAATAATTTAAATTCTGTTTCTAAAAGAGCTTTTGATGCTGGAATAAAAGTTTCATTTCATCCCAATTCTCCTCCTACTTCAACGAATAGAACAGAAGAGGACTACAATGTTATATTAAATGGTTTAGATTCTGCGGTAACAGGATGGACACCCGATGTAGGTCATATTGCTAATGGTGATATGAATATTCTTGATAAAATGAATGAATTTTCTTCTTTAATTAATCATGTTCATTATAAAGATTGGGATGGTAATCCAGAATGGAAATTAATGGGTGAGGGAAAAGTAGATTTTAAAGAAATTACTAAATGGCTAGTTAATCAGGACTATTCTGGTTGGATATTATGTGAAGATGAAGCTGATGAAGCAATTAATGATCCTGACGGTGTGACTCTACATGATGGTAAATATTGTGAAGAAAATTTAATTCCAATTATATCATAAATGCCTGAATCATTACCTTTTATTGCTAGATTATTACCTGGGCTAATTATTCCTATTATTTTTTTATTAGCTAGTAATAAATCAATTAAAAGAGATATTGGTTTTTATTCACTTATAACATTGTCTAGTATGATTATATTTCTAGCAAGTTTTGAAGTAGGATTTTTAGGATTTTTAATTTCATTTATTACTTTAACTCCATTATGCTATTTTATTTTTATTAATAAAGATAGAGGTTTTGAATAAATATTAAAATTCAAAAATTAATCCGTTTTTAATTTCAAAATAAGATTTCCCAAGATTGCTATGAGGCAAGGTGTCATACCTATAATTCAAATCAATATTTAATAATAATTTTTCTTTAATATTGATTTTTATATCTCCATCATATAAAAATCTTTGATCCTTCAATTCATTCATTGCAATTTGATGATATAGAGTGTTTCCAAAAATAATTTTATTATCTATTTTTATTTTTAAAGTATAGTAATTACTTAATCTATATAAATTTTTATCAATTTCACCAAAAAAATCATAGTCTTCAATCTCATTCATAATTGATGTTCCAAAAAAAAATTCTAATCTTCCTGATTTGTGAATAAGTCTTCTTATACCTAATCCAAATAATATTCTTCTTTTCATTTCTAAAAAATCATTAAACCCAACCTGTGAAAATGTTTCTATATATAATTTTTGGATTATTTTTTTTGTATATCTAGAATGTATAAATCCTTTATTTGCATTTCTTTTAATAGCTTCATTTTTATTTTTTGAATAACTATTAGAATAATTTGAAGTGATGAAAAAATGATTACTATTATTAATATAATCTAATCTATAACCTGTAGAGGCATCTAATTGAAGAACATTTGCTTCTTCATATCCTAGATCTAATTTAAATGAATTAAATATACCATTTTCTAAATCCTTTGATCTCATAGCTTCAGTATTGACTTGTGAATAAAGAATATTTAAAAAAATAAATATAATGAAAATTTTATTAGTATTACTTGTCATTTTTGTTAAAATATGTTTTTAATTTATANTATTAATTAAGGACATAATTTAAATGAATNGTGTTTTATTTTGGACAATTTTATTATTATTTTTAGGNTTTGTAATCTATTTTATAATCAGAAGNTTTAAAAAGAAATTTGATGATTTGTCNAAAAGCATGTCTGAAAGTAAATAATTAAATTTAATTTTCATCATGTTTAAACATTTTATAAAATATTTTCATATCGTTTATATCTAAAATTTTATCTTTTTTTGATTTAATCAAAGGAAAATTTCCATCTTCAGGTCCTAAATCTGCGTTAGTTGAATTATTTTCCCATTCTTTTTCAAATAATTCAATGTCATTTTCATCAACTTTATAATCATTATTAAAATCCCCTAATATTCCAACTGCTATTGTATTATTTGTTGTATCAGATAAATTATTAATATCTGTTAAATCATTTATCGTAATTTTTATTGAATCTTTTGATACAAGAGTTGGAAGTAATTCTAATTCAAAACTTTCTATTTTTGTAGTTGTATCAAATGGTTGTGTAATATTAAAAATTGGTGGATCAAAATTTGTATTTTTAACATACTCAATTTTTATATCATCAATTGTTGGTTTAAAGACTTTTTCTGAAAATTGAATGGTTATTATATTGGATATATTTGGATATAAATAAGATTCTAAATTATTAGCACTTATAGACAAAATTTTAGGTTTATCACCATCTATTATAATTCCATCGCTTATTGAAGATTGACTAATATTCAATGCACTATCAATTGCTGAAATATGAATTTTATATTCCATTTTATCGATAAGTTTAATTTCCTCTTCAGGTGATATAATATAATTTGAATCAGAGTTTGATAGGTTTTTTTTGTGAATTAAAATGTTTTCACTATCATAAAGTTCAAAATTATAAGATTTTATACCAGAACCATTATTTTCATCAACAAAATCATACCAATATGCACCTAAATNTTCTTCTGAGCTACTTTCATCCAAGTCATCGTAGATGGTTGACTTTGAATTAATATCATGTACAAAACCAGATGTTGGAGGTAGGTTATCATATTGAAAAGAAATTGATTTTACAATTGTAGAGTGATTTCCAGCTTTATCTATTGCTTTTACTTCAATTAAGTAATTATTGTTTTCATTAACTAAATAATCTTTTTCAGGATTAAAGATTTCACACTGCATAATATCATTAGGGTAGCTAAATGTGTCAACAATACTTTCATTTAATGTTTGATTAATTATCGCAATTTCAAAACTATTTATACCACTTGAATCACCTCTACTAGGTTTAAGATCTGAAAAATTACAACATTCTATTTTAATTTTTTGAGAATTTGTATAAGTNTAATTTGGAATTTCATCATTATGTTTGAGAGTTAGTGTTCCAATTTTTGGAGAAATGAAATCCATTTTTATAGGTCCTAACGGTGCAAAAGTTTCGTTAATATTAGAAGCATTTCTTACAAAAAAATAATAATCATATCCTTCGAAAAANTTTTGAGTTATTNTAGCTTCTCTAAGTTGAATATTTGAAGAATTAAAATTTTGTTGATTAAATAACGTCCAATCTAAAATTTCAGTAGGAAAAGATTCTGATAATCCAATTGCAATTTCATACGATGTTGCATTGGTAATTGATTCCCAAGAAATTTGAATTGAATTAGGATCATTATGCCAAAATAAATCTTTTTTTGTTTCATTGCTATTTCCTAGCCATATTGATTGTCCATTTAAAAGATTGATCAAAATAAAAATTAAAAATGTATTTTTACTTTTCAACTATGATTGTTCCTTTAAAAAAATTCGTATTTATATCATTTATTTCATTAAAACTTATATTTGANTCTGAAATTATTGAATTGAAAAATTTTGAATCATCATTAAAGCTTAAAATAATTTCACCATCAAAATTAGCTTTAAAAACTACTTTAGCAATTTGTCCAGTTCCAATATTTCCGTTATTTATTGTCATTCCTGAAATTTGTAAAATACCATTTGTGTTTGAAAAAGCTTTTTTTTCATCTGAAAGAGTAGGTAGAAAACCTGAGCTGCTATCTGAATCAAAAAATATTCCTGATATAATACTATCCACTTGTATTTTTCTATAATCAAAATCAATTAATATATCACACATTACCATTGGATTATCTTCATTAATTTCTAAAGCGTATATTCCTATTTCAAAAAATTCGTCAACATTTGATTTNANTGTATCAGGAAAAAATACTAATGCTGGAAGATTTAATTTGTCACCAAATTTATTTGTTATAGTTGTATCTGATTTAATTTTATTTGCTTCAATAGTATCTAATGGGTTATTAAAGCTTTTATTTGGAATTTTTTCACATGAATAAAATAAAAAAGAGAACAATATTAAAATTAAAATTTTTCTATTCATCTATTTTTCTTCGACCAATTTCTTCTATAGAAGGATTACCTAAAAACTTTTTATCAATTTCTTCTAATATTTGAATTGTAGTAGGTGAGTTTTTTCTAGTGTGATAAATATTAAAAATCCAAAAACNNATTGCAAGATTTGTAAATATTTTTCTTCGATTAATATATGATTTAAGAGAAGAATACTCTTCATTTAATTGTTTTCTTAAGATTTGGATTTCAGCAGAATCATCACTTTTGTTATAGTTATTTTTTAAGTCATTATAAAAATTAGATGTTAGTCTGTATTGTAGATAATTGTATAATGTGTTTGAAATAAAAAATGATTGAGTTGCTACAAAAATATTTGAATGAAGTTTCTTGTTAAGATATCTATGACCTAGGCCTGGGAATAATAATGATCTAATTGTAGCATTTTTTTTATTATTTTTTTCAGTTATTCCCAATAATGCTTCAGACCTAAGATTAATATATTCATGCTGTATTTTGAGGTCTGGTGTTAAATCCCTATCAAATAAATAATAAACCATTATTTGAATTTCTGTCAATAAATAGTTGTCTTCCTCAAAAAATAAATAACTATATTTTTTTAAAACTGTATCTTTTTCAACATCATAAATCATTCCATATATATTTAACACTTTTCCATTTTGTTCAATTGATGAAGTTAAAATTTTATTTTTATTTATTAGTTTTCCGATTTCTTTAGAGCACCATTCATCTGCACACCATTTATTATCAATGTTATCCCTATTTAATATTCTACTTATTTCACCAATATCCATTACATCAACTTTCATATCATTTTTAACAATTTTTCTAATATAATTTGATATTTTTAAACTATTATTATAATCATAATTAATAGGTGCTATATCTAAAACAGCAATAGTTTGACTGTTTAATGATACTGAAAAAAAGTAAAAAATGATAAGTTGATATGTTTTAAAACTTTTCATCATATATTAATTTACGTTTTTAAACCAATGAAAATGTATAGAATTAGAATTTTAGAATGTATAAATTCTTAAGCAAATGAAATTATCTAGTTATTTAATATCAATATTATTTTTTTTTATATCAATTTCAAGTGCTGAAAATAATCAATTCTCTATTATTAATTCAGAAGAATTAAAACTTGGTGATAAACTACAAGAAACTGGATTAAAATTAATTTCACTACCTTTAGGATTGACTCTAATTAAAAATAATACCGATATTGATCTATTAAACGAAAATACAATAATTATAAATATTCATGGAACTAGGTCTAGAGGTTATGAATGGGTTGGGCCATTAAAAAAACTTTCAGAAAAATATTCAAATAATTTTTTTTATAAACATGACTGGAATATCTGCCCAGATTCAACCTCTAGCGTTTTATCAAGGAATTTAGTTGAAACATTTTCAAATTTTCAAAATGCAGATACTCTAGTGATATTTGGTCATAGCTATGGTGGATTAATTGCAACATTTCTTGCTTCAAAATTACATTTAAATATTCCAATATATGTAAATACAATAGCCTCTCCATTAACTGGCTATAAAAAGTTATCGAATGAATGTGGTTTAAAAGTAGATAGGGATGATAATATTATTTATCCCTTATGGGACAAAAATATTATTTTTCACCAATGGAGAACTCAATTTGATCTTGACAATGCCTTTAACAAATTAAGTTTTGACCCCCAAGATATAAAAATTTATAATGATAAAATTACAAGGCTTCCCAGTACAATTAATGGAAGAAGGTTGGGTCATAATTGGTCAATAACTTGGGTTGTAGATGAATTTTTAAATATACTTCATTTGCCTTAAATGAAATTAATTGATACTAAATAAAAGCATAAGTAAACTTTATGTCCGTGGTAAGAACATTTATTTTAACAATCTTTTTATTAATTTTCTGTGTAAACAGCAATGCAGAATCTGTACGTTTTTTTAGAAATGAAAAAAACTTCTTAAGTAATTCTGAAATTTCTTCAAGTGAATTAGGTTTTAGAAACTTTATCAAAGTTGAATATGATTCTTTAAATAGAATTATTAGCAAANCCTTTTATAAAAGAAAAAATAAACTTAATAATTTTGAATTATATGAATATGATGATTTAACTTTAAATATTCAAAAAAAATCAATTTTTAATTCTGATAGTACNCTTCAAAGTTTCACTAAGTTTGGTATAAAAGAAATAATNTCAGAGAAATTTATTCGATATGCATATAATATTTCAAAGGTTAAAGATTATGATGATAGATTTACNTCAATTGAATATGATAATTTAAATAATCCAATTTTATATAAATTTTACGATGTGAGTGGTTATCTATATGGAGTGATTGAAAAAAAATATAACAAATCATTAAATAAGTTGCGTCAAGAGGATTGGTTTTTAATGCCCTCAAAAAAATTAATAAGGAGGTATGTAAATCAATTTGATGAAATTTCAGGTGAGACCGATGTTTGGGAATATGATTCAACTTTGACTGTTGTCAATAAAATGATTGTTGATGTTGATGGATATGCAAATATTATTGACTTATTATACCCATTGGATGATTATCCATTTGGAGGACCTATTTTTTCATATATTTTAAAAGAGGATGCTGCTGATATTAATATAAAATGGGAGGAAGTTTTGACCGAAGATGTGTCTGGTTTTCCTTTTGTAACAAAATTAGAGTCTAATTACAGACTAAAAGGTAAACATTCAAAAATTTTAATTCCTAATGGACCCAAATTTAAAGAAGGAAAAAAATATAAAATATCAATAAGTGGTGAGGGTGAAAGTGGATATAAATTTAAAAAGATTGAAATTAATAATGTGGTTTATGATACAATTCCTCCCAAATATAATTTTGATGTTCCTGAATTTTTAAATACACCTAGGGTATCTTATCAATTAGATGAAAACCTATCTTCTGCAGAATTAATTTGGGTATGGGAATATGGTAAAAAAGATACTCTTTCGCCCCATATTATAGGATTATCCCAAGGAATGTTAAAATCTGGGAAAAGAGATACCATTTTTTTAAATGAGGACATTACTCTTCAGGATGGAACAACCTATTCAGTATTATTCCAGGGAAAAGACTTAGCGGATAATCAGGGTGAGTTTTTATCTTCAAGAGGGGTTTTATATGATATTACAAAACCAATTATTGATTTAACATTTCCAACATCTAATTCATATGTGAATAGTAATATTGCTAGTTTTAAAATAAATGAAGATTTGTCTTTTGGTGTTATTGAATGGGTTCAACAAGATGGTATAATTGATGATTCCTCTCCTCATATAATTAATCTTGAAGGTTTTGAATTATTATCAGGAGAACATTTGTTTCAATTTTTAGAAAACTCAACTAATCTTAAAGATGGTTCGATTTATAATCTAAGTTTTTATGGGACTGATCAATCAGGGAATATATCTGATACAATTACTGTTGAAAATATAACATATGATAATATTCCACCTCAATTAAATACTTTATCACCACAATCAGGTTCATCAATTAGTTCAGGTCAAATAGGTTATAGATTAGGTGAAGATTTTTCAAGTGCAGAAATTAATTGGTCTATCCAAGGGTCAAATTCTAAAAATCCTAAAAATTTTACTGTAGAAATCGATAGTTTTGGTCTTTTTTCTGGAGATCATTTAATAAAAGATTCAACATTTTTTGAATTTCTATCTGATGGTGAATTTTATGAAATTAAATTTTCTGGAAGAGATAAAGCAGGAAATGAAGCAAATCCTTCTATCATCAATAATATTAAATTTGATATTTCACCCCCAAAATTTTTGGATGTTTCTCCTTTCGAGAATGATTTTATTTTAACTCCACATGTTTCATATAATTTATCTGAAAAATTATCTGAAGGAGCAATTATTTGGACACAAATATCAGGCAAAATAGATTCTAATTCTCCTCATATTATGGATTTACGTGAAGTTGACCTAAGTATTGGTTTTCATGATAGTGTAATAATTAAAAATCCTCCAGAATTGTTTGATAGAAGTATCTATGATGTATCTTTTATGGGTATAGATGATGCTGGAAACCGTTCAGAAGTTAATATTCAAAAAAATATAATGTATGATATTACAAATCCTGAAATAAAATTTATTTTTCCTAATTCTGGTAGTTATATGCCTTCAAAAAAAATTGATTATGTCTTAAGTGAGGATATGAGTTCAGTTGTAATGGAGATTATATGGAAAAATGGTAAAATTGATTTAAATGCTCCATATTATATCTCTTTTGAAGATAATGAATTATTAGAAGGGAATCATACATTAGAACTTAAAAATATGCCTGAATTAGTTTCTGGGGCAATATATGATATAAATATTGATGGTTCAGACCTAAGTGGGAAAAAATCAAACATAATTAATTTTTCAAAAATTACCTATGATACTGAACCACCAGATGTTTTAGTTCATTTTCCCAAAGATACAACATTTATAAATTCAAGTGATTTTGGTTATGAATTGAGTGAAAATTTGATGACTGGAATACTTACATGGAAAGCAAAAAATGAAACTTTTGATTCAAGTTCTCCACATATAGTTCCATTAGTAGGGAAAGAACTAGAAATTGGTTTACATAAAGATAGTATTTTAACTAATTATCCATTCTTAAAAGATAGTATAACATATGATTTATCTTTTTATGGTGTTGACAGCGCTGGTAATTCATCAGATACTATTTTCATTAAAGATATCACATATGATATTTCAAAGCCAATAATTGATTTAACTTCACCTCTTAATAATGATTATATAAATAATTATTTTCTTTCTTATAAAATTTCTGAAAATATTTCTAAAGGTGAAGTATTGTGGGAACGAACCGGTGGCGTAAATGATCCAAATTTTATTCATAATCAAGTGATGAACTCTATTGAATTAGATGAAAAAGAAATTTTTTTAGAATCTTTAGATGATTCAATTTCTTTGGTTAATGGTAGTATTTATTCGTTATCTATTTTGGCAACTGATTTTGCAGGTAATACCTCTAGATCAAAAATTGTAAAAAATCTTAAATACGATTCAATTAAACCTTCAATATTAGCTGATGGAATAAAAAATAATGATTTTATAAATAGAGCAGGTTTTAATTATATATTGTCTGAAGATGTTATGACAGGAACTGTAATTTGGGAGTCAAATGATAATGATTCATTGTTTATGAGTATTTTATCGGAAAATGAATTAAATAAGGGAAATATTAAGATTGAAGAATTTAATGATAAAATAAACTTGATTGATGGTGAATCTTATAATATAAGTATGTTTGTTGTTGATTCTGCAAACAACTTATCAGATACTCTGTTTTTAAATAATATAACTTATGATATTTCTCAACCAATAATTGTTCTAAATAATCCTGAAAGTAATTCTAATATAAAATCATCAAATCTTTCTTATGAATTATCTGAAACAATGTCAAATGTTGAAATAATATGGGAAAGAGTGAGTGGTTCGCGTGACCCTATTTCTATACATTCTCTAGAATTGATTAACGATGAGTTAATAGTTGGGTTTTTTGAAAATAAAACATTAATTAATCAACCACAACTTCAAGAAGGAGGAATATATGATTTAAAAATAACAGGTTTTGATCTTGCTGGAAATATTTCAAATCAAATATTAGTTGAAAATTTAAATTTTGATGCTACTGCACCTATTTTTGAGGATTTTCTTCCTAAGCCTTTATCATTTGTAAATACAAATAGTGTGGGTTATTGGTTAAGTGAAGATCTTTCAGATGGTTTAATTACTTGGACACAAATAGGTGGTAAAGATGATCCTGAATCTCCACATTTGTCTAAATTTTTAAAATGGGATTTAAATTTAGGTGATAGAGAATATGCACCTATGTTATCTGGGCCAAATTTAATCGATGGTTCAATATATTCAATATTGGTTGAAGGTACTGATCTTGCTGGAAATAAATCTGAACCATTTATTATAGATTCTGTTACATACGATTTGACAAAACCAACAGTTGATATCATGAACCCAAGAAATAATGATTTTATAAAAAATTCAAATATTATTTTTAATAATTTTGAAGATTTGCAAGATTTAAAAATACAATATAATAATGTATCTGGTGATCAAGATCAAAATTCACCTCATTCTGTTTCATTGTCAGGTAGTTATCTTAAAAAAGGATATCAAGAAGTTGTAATTCCGTCTTTGTTACCAAGATTAAATGATGGTTCCTTTTATGATATATCTATTACTGCAAAAGATTTAGCAGGAAATCAAAGTGATCCGTTTATACTATCTAATATTTTTTATGATATAACAAAACCAATTATTCAAAATATTTTTCCGATTAATGGTAAATATGTTAATTCAACAGATGTTTTATTAAAAACAAATGAAGATTTAATAAAATTGGATATTAATTGGCTATCAAGTAATAATAAAAATCTTATCTCTACAAAAGATTCAATTAAAATTGGAGAAAACACTATAAAGTCTATAGATAGTGATATTTTGGTAGATGGTGAAATATATTCTTTGATTATGCAAGGAACTGATAAAGCAGGAAATAAAAGTGATTCGCTATTAATCAAAAACATTCATTTTGATAAAACATCACCTGAGTTTTTAATTAATAATCCTAAAAGTAATGAATATATATCATCTGCTGAGTTGGAATACAATATTTCTGAGGATTTATTAAGTGGAGAGATAATTTGGGAGTCTGTAGATTCTGAGAATGATTTGAATTCACCTCATTTGATTAAATTATTAAAAAATGAATTATTAGAAAGTGGAGTAAATGGAAATTTAAATATTATACCATCACTTTCGGATAATACATATTATAATATTACTTTTAANGGCTTTGATTTGGCTTCAAATGAATCGATTCCACTAATAATTAATAATGTTTTAACTGATTTTACAAAACCAATTGTAGCAATTAATGAACCTCAATCTAATTCCTCAATTAATTCTGNNAATATTAGCTATTACCTTAGCGAAGAACTAGATAAAGGAAGTGTAATATGGTATCNNACTGGAAGTGAAATTAATTCATCNTNATCACAAATAATGTCCCTTGATGCAGAAGAATTAAATTCAGGAACTCACTTGCAGAATAAAATGATATATCCTCCTACATTAGAAGATAATAAGATATATGATATTGCGTTTTATGGTGTTGATTTTGCAGGTAATTATTCTGATACTGTATTTGTATCTAATGTTTTATATGACACTATTTCACCAGTTATTTTAGTTGAATTTCCATATTCTAACAACTATGTAAATAATTTTAATTTAAATTATTCTTTATCAGAACCGCTTTATCAGGGAAAAATTATTTTAAACAGAGTTGGCGGAACTCAAGATTTAAATTCACCACATATCGTAGAAATTGAAAAAGAAAAATTAACTAATACTGAAAACTCAAATATATCTTTTTTTGATTTATCTAAATTGTCTAATGGAGCCATTTACGACTTAAGTATTCATGGAATAGATTATGCTAAAAATACAAGTGATACAATAACAATTAACAATATTACATTTGATTCTGAACCTCCACAAATCTCAATACTTCAACCAAATTCAAATATATTCATTGATAATATGTTAATCTCATATAACTTATCTGAAAATTTATTATCATCTAAAATAAAATGGGTTAATATTTCTGATCCTTCAATTTTTTATACATATACATTGTCTAATCAAGATTTAATAGTTGGTGACCACATTAATATAGATATGTCTGATTCTCTTGAATTAAAAGATGGAATTAAATATGATATTGAAATTTCTGGTTCTGATTTAGCTGGAAATTTTGCTAGTACTCAAATTATTGAAAATGTTGGGTATGATGTTTTGGCNCCTGTTTTAACAATTTCATTTCCAAGAGATAGTTCTTTTATAAATGAACCTTTTATTAATTATAATTTAAGCGAAGAACTTGATTCNGCTACNATTANNTGGATNAATCAAAAAACTAGTCANCCAATTATAGTTNATNTNATAGGAAATAATCTCAATAAAGGAGATTATATTGATTTTATNGATCCAAATATGANCCCCTTAGTTTCAGGTGATAAATATAGTTTATCAATTGAAGGTAAAGATTTAGCTGGAAATAATAGTGATCAATTTNTTTTAAAAGATATAACTTTTGACAATACNAACCCAATAGCTTCAATTTCNTTTCCAAATTCAAATNANCATATTAATNAATTATTATTTTCATATGAATTAAATGAGAGTTTTAATGATGCTANTATCCAAATAGANCAAATAGATGGAATGAATGATCCATTTGCACCTTATAATATTAATCTTGTTGAAAATGAGTTAGAAAATGGAAAATATGATNTAGTTTCACTTCTTAATTCAATTAGTTTAAATAATGGATCTGTTTATTCTGTGAAATTTACAGGTAATGACAAAGCAGGTAATAAGTCGAACGAAATCAATATTAATAGATTAACATTTGATAACTTATCACCAAGTATCCAAATTGATTTCCCAGTTTCAAATTCATTAATAAATGATATTGATTTAAATTATTCACTTTCTGAGGATTTGGATTCTATGAAAATAGAATTTGAAAGAGTTGGAGGTTCTGAAGATATTAATTCTCCTCATATAACTTATTTAACCCAAAATGACTTGTTAAAAGGAAATAATAAAACAATTATAGATTCTAATAAACCAATATTAAATGATTCCTCAATTTATAATATTAAAATTGCAGGTGTTGATTTAGCTAATAATTTTTCTGAAGAAATTATTTTAGAAAATATAGTATTTGATGTAACTCCACCTACTATTATTTCTTATTCTCCAATTCCTTCATCTATAATTAGCTCTTCAATTATTTCATATTCAATAAGTGAGAAATTAGATGAGGGTAAGATAATTTGGACACAAGTAGGAGGTGAAAATGATTTAAATTCACCACATGAGATTATTCTTACAGAAGACGAGAGAACGATGGGCGAACATGATAGTACTGAATTTTCGCAAAAAATAAATTTAGTCAATGGTTCCATCTATAATGTCATTTTTGAAGGTAGTGATAAAGCCGGTAATAATATTTCAGGTATGACGATTGAAGAATTGACATTTGATAATGGCCCTCCTGTATTATCTATAGATATGGAAAATAATTATAAGGCTTTTAATTCACCAATAATTAACTATTCAACATCTGAAGATTTATCTTCTGGTAAAATTATTTTTGAAAATATTGGTGGTTCACAAGATATGAATTCTCCACATGTTATTGATCTGGAAGGTAATGAATTAATATTTGGTGAACATTTAAATGAGAATTTTAATAATATTCCAAGCTTAATAAATGACGCAATATATAATATTATTTTTTCAGGAG
>NZHL01000006.1 GCA_002691365.1 Fidelibacterota bacterium | reverse complement strand
GTCATTGTTGATCAAGGCGGGTTAAAAAAAAAGATGTTGATTTATACTGCAGTTGTAGGTTTTCTATCAACTGTTTTATTATTTTTTCCATCTGAGGGAATGATTTTTGAAGCTTTATTAATATTTATTATAGCGAATGTTTCTTTTGAATTAGGTCAGGTTTTTTACAATGCGTATTTAATTGATATCACATCAATGGATAGAGTAGGAAAAATTTCTGGATATGGATGGTCTGCAGGATTTGCTGGTGGATTAGTTGTAATGTTTTTAGCAATGATTGGTTTTGTTGAAGCTGAAACCCCATGGTTTGGTTTTAGTAAAAACGGTGAAAACATAAGAGCTACAAATCTACTTGTTGCTTTTTGGTTTTTAATATTTTCATCTCCTTTTATTTTGTCTATGAAAGATGAGTCAGTAAAATTTAACAAAAACCTTTTTAAATTATTTAAAGATTCATTTAATCAGTTAAAAATTACCTATAGTGATTTAAATAATTACAGAGAAATAAGTAAATTTTTGATAGCAAGACTTTTTTATAATGATGGCTTAGTAACAATTTTTGCTTTTGGAGCTATTTACGCATCAGGTACTTTTAATTTCTCATTTTCTGAAATTATGTTATTCGGTATTATTTTAAATATAACCGCAGGTATTGGTTCTTTAGTTTTTGGACCTATTGATGATAAAATTGGCGGTAAAAAAACAATATTAATAAGTTTAATTGGTTTGATAATTGGAACGATGCTGGCTATAAGTGCGCAAAATAAAAACATGTTTTGGTTGGCTGGAATTTTGGTTGGAATTTTTTCAGGACCTAATCAATCCTCCAGCAGATCATTAATGGCAAGAATGGTACCAACGAAATATTCTAATGAATTTTTTGGCTTCTATACATTTTCTGGAAAATTTACATCTTTTTTAGGTCCTTTTCTTCTAGGGATAATTACAAAAACTTTTAATTCTCAAAGGGCAGGTATTTTGATTGTTTTATTTTTTTTCATTACTGGTTTGTTTTGTCTTTTAACTGTAGATGTTAAAAAAGCTATCTTAATGAAAGATAAATAAAACATAATTTTTTTAAATTTATTTAAATATTATCCTTATTGGAATTTTAATAATTTTATAATAGATTTTGTTTAATAACGGAGTATTATTGAAATGAAAAAATTATCTTTGGCCGCTGTATTGTTATTTTCAACTGTATTTGTTGTTGGTTCAACATGTTTGATTGGTTCAGATTCTAAAAAATCAACAGAGACCATGACTCTCGCTGTTGAAGGAATGGCTTGTGAAGAAGCATGCGCCTCTAAAATTGAAACTGCTTTGATTAAACAAAAAGGTGTAAAAAACGCAGATGTTTGTTTTGACAGCAAAACTGCTAAAGTCGAATATTTACCTAATAAAATAAATGCAGTTCAAATCAAAAATACTATAATCGATGCAGGTTATTCAGCCAAATCTGAATCTTCTTGCGATTATGACTCAAAAAAAGCTAGTGCAAAAGTTGGTTCTTCATGTGAGTCTACAAAGTCATCAAAAGAATCTATCTAATTTTTTTTTTATTATTTTAAAGGGTTGAGTTTTATCAACCCTTTTTTTTTGTTTAAAATTTTAAAATCTTATTTAACGGAGAATAATTAATGTCAACTCTAAGTAAAATTAATTCACTATCTAAATTAAGTGATATCAAAGATCAAGAATTATCTGTATTTGGATATTTTGAAGATATTGGATTAAGTAAAATAGGTGAAAAAATTAATAATCAATTGAATAATGTTATTTTAAAAGCAAGTTTTAAAGGAAAATTAAATTCTTCTTTATTAATCTATCTTGGTGATAATAATTCAAAGATTTTACTTATAGGTTTAGGAAATTCCAAAAAATATACTATTGATAAATTAAGAGGTTGTGCAGGTACAGTAATTAAAGAAATTAAAAAAAATGAAATCTCAAATTTTATTATTGAACTTATTGGAGGTTATAAATTAAACGTAAACAAATATGAATTAACTAAATCTTTAGTTGAAGGATTGATTTTAGGTTCATATGATTTTAATTATTACAAATCTAAAAATAAAAAAGAATTCACAATTAAAAGTTCAATTCTTGATGGTGATAATACAGGAATTAATGATGGTGTTATTATCAGCAACGCCACTTGTTATTCAAGAGATTTAGCAAATCATCCAAGCAATATTTTAACACCTTCTAAAATAGCTGATGAATCTATCAAAATAGCAAAGTATTCTAAAATTAAATGTAAAATTTTTGATCGTGAGGAATTTACAAATATTGGAATGGGATCTTTTTCTGCAGTTGCAAAAGGGGCATATGAACCTCCTAAATTTATAATTTTAGAATATAATGGTGCGGATAATAAAAATGAAAGACCCTATGCTTTTTTGGGAAAAGGAATAACATTTGATACAGGAGGTATATCTATAAAACCATCTCCAAAAATGGATGAAATGAAATTTGATATGTGCGGAGCAGCTACAGTTTTAGGAATAATGAAAGCAGTTAAAGAGTTAAAACCTAAACTAAATTTAATTTGTGCAATTGCTGCTACTGAAAATATGCCTGGAGGCAATGCAATTAAACCTGGCGATATTGTTAAAGCTTACAACGGGAAAACTATTGAAATATTAAATACTGATGCTGAAGGAAGAATGGTATTGGCTGATGCATTATCCTACATAAATGATATCTACAAACCACAATTTATGATTGATTTTGCCACACTTACAGGAGCTGTAATATATTCACTAGGACACATAGCTACTGGTATAATGGGTAATAACAAAACGCTAATTAATAATATTTTAAAGGCTGGAGAAATAACTTCTGAAAGATGTTGGGAATTACCTCTATGGGATGAATATTGTGAACAAGTAAAAAGTAAAATAGCAGATGTTAAAAATTTAGGAGCACCTGGACAAGCTGGAACAATTGCAGGAGCTGCATTCCTAAAAGAATTTGTAAATGATACTCCTTGGGTCCATTTTGATATAGCTGGTACTGCATGGCAGACAAAGGATCAACCATATATTCCATCAGGCCCATCTGGTGTAGGAGTAAGATTGTCATTGGAGCTTTTAAATATTATTTCTTCATCTTAGTAAGTTAAACTATTAAAACATCTAAATTTTTTAGAAAAAACACTTTGCTCTCTAAAATATATTAAATATATTTGCATATAATAAATAATATATTAAGAGGGGAAATAATAATGCTAAAAAAAGTTTTATTTTCATTTGCTATAATTTTTGGAGGTGGTCTATTATTTGCAGATGCTCATGGTGCAGCTGATGCAATGTTTACTGCTAACAACACATGGATGCTTGTTTCTACTTTACTTGTATTTATAATGCATTTAGGCTTTGCTGCATTAGAATCTGGTTTAACTAGATCTAAAAATACAGTAAATATACTATTTAAAAATATTAGTATAGTTGCTATTGGTATTTTAACATATTTTTTGTGTGGTTTTAATTTGATGTACCCAGGTGATTTTAATGGATTTATAGGTTTTGCTGGTTTTGGACTTTCATTACCGGATGGTCCAGGTGGTTTAATTGAATATGCCGGTGGTGCATACACATATTATACTGATTTTATTTTTCAGGCTATGTTTGCAGCGACTGCAGCAACTATTGTTTCTGGAGCTGTAGCTGAAAGAATAAAACTAAGTAGTTTTTTAATCTTTTCAGCCATTTATGTTGCTATAGTTTATCCTATCGTTGGATCATGGCATTGGGGTGGTGGCTGGTTGTCTGAAAGGGGATTTCATGATTTCGCTGGTTCAACATTAGTTCATAGTGTTGGCGGTTGGGCTGCCTTAGCTGGAATAATTGTATTAGGTCCAAGATTAGGAAAATATATGAAAGACGGTAGTATAAAACCCATTATGGGTCATAATATGCCACTTGTTTCCATAGGTGTATTTCTACTTTGGTTTGGATGGTATGGTTTTAATGGAGGTTCCGTTCTTTCAGCTGATCCTGCTGGAGTTTCATTAGTATTTGTAACTACAACTTTAGCTGCTGCAGCTGGTGTTATTGGATCTATGATATGTTCATGGTCAATAAGTAGTAAGCCGGATTTATCTATGGTTTTAAATGGTTCATTGGCTGGATTAGTTGGAATTACAGCTGGAGCTGATGTTGTTTCTCCAATTAGTGCAATCATTATAGGTTTTATTGCTGGAATTATTGTTGTATTGTCAGTTTTACAATTAGATAAACTTAAATTAGATGACCCAGTTGGAGCAGTATCAGTCCACTTGGTTTGTGGAATTTGGGGAACTTTAGCTGTAGGTATTTTTAGTGCAGATAATTCCTTTGTAACTCAATTGGTGGGAGTTTTAGGATATGGAGTTACATGTTTTGTTTTAGCATTCATTATTTTTCAAATAATAAATGCTATTATAGGTGTTAGAGTTTCAGAACAAGAAGAAATTAAAGGTTTGGATTTATCTGAGCATGAAATGGAATCATACTCAGGTTTTCAAGTTTTTACTGCTGAATAATTAAATAGTAGTTTGAGAAACTATTTATTTAAAATTTAATAGTTGTTCTCATTTTCCATTTAAACCTCATTAATCATTATAAATAATATATTTAATTATGATTAGTGAGGTTTTTATTTATAATTGGTCTTATTTATGAAAAATATATAAATATTGTTAATTTATTTCTCTTATAAATCAAGATTTTTTGATTAAATTTGTTATGGTGGGGTACTAAAGGTGGGGTACTATAGTTTTAAATATTAATTTTAACAACCAAGCAAATGTTAAAAAGATTGAGGACAAAATGAAGAAATGGCGGAGTAGCTCAGTTGGTTAGAGCAATGGAATCATAATCCAGAGGTCCGGGGTTCAAATCCCTGCTCCGCTACTACTTTTTTAAAACTTTCCTTGAATACATGTAAAAATCACTATATGAAAAGTGAAAATCATTATTTTTTAATATTATATTAAAAATTAAACTATCATGAATTTTGTACAATCAATTGAGTCAGTATATTTTAAAAATCTAACAAATTTTAAAGGACGATCTTCAAGGAATGAACTAATTAATGTTTTAATATTTAACTTAATTTTTATTTTTATCTTAATTGCTTCTGGTCAATATAACATAGCTCCAATAATTCAATTAATCAATTTTATACCCTCTTTATCATTAAGTATTAGAAGATTACATGATATCAATAAATCTGGTTGGAATATATTATTACCATTTACTATTATTGGTTTAATTCCTTATTGGTTATTTTTATTTAAAAAGGGAGATATTGGTCGCAATAATTATGGTAAAAATGAAATTGTTAAATATTATTCAACTAATAATTAGAACATTGAATCAAATTAAAAAACTACATAAAATATTTTTTCTATTTTTCATGTTTTTATTTAATTCTTGCTCTGATGATAATAATTATGTTTTAAAGCTTGGTCATTTAGCTAATGAAGATGATATTTGGAATAAATCATCTTTATATTTTAAAAAAATTGTTGAAGAAAGATCACTTGGAAAAATAAAAATTAAAATTTATCCTAATGAACAACTTGGAAAAGAAATTGATTTGATTAATGGTCTTCAACTAGGAACAGTTGATATGACCATTGCTGGAGAAGCTTTTCAGAATTGGGTTCCTTCAGCTGCTATGCTTGCTATACCNTATGCAATNAGAGATTTTGATCATCTTCAAAAAATNGCAAATGGTAAAATTGGNAAGTCTATTGAAAAAGATTTACTTGAAAAAATAAATATAAGACCAATTTCATGGTTTATAAGAGGACCTAGACATCTTACNTCTAATAGNCCNATAATTCACCCTNATGATTTAAATGGAATTATTTTAAGGGTTCCTAATGTTCCNCTTTTTGTTTCATTTTGGCAATCATTAGGTGCAAAACCAACTCCAATGGCTTTTTCNGAAGTTTTTACTTCACTTCAACAAAATACAATTCATGCACAAGAAAANCCATTATCATTAATTAATAGTGCNGGNTTTAGTGAAGTTCAAAAGTATTGTAATTTGACATCACATGTTACAAGTTGGATTTATGTNGTTTTAAGNGAAAANAAATTAAANTCATTACCTNNTGATATGCAGAAAATTATATTNAAAGCNGGTNATGATATGCAATCTTNTCANCATNAACTTTTNTTTAAAGATGAAGATCAATTAAANTCNCAACTNATTGATAAAGGAATGAAATTTATNGAAGTAGAAAAAAACGNATTTATTNAAAANTCTAAAAATTCTATTTTTCTATCNNTNAATGAAGAACAAAAACAAATTTACAATGAAATTATAAATGTTAAATAATCTTNAAAATTATATTACTNTCTTATCTAAATTTCTNACAANAACATTTTTTNTTTTACTTATTTNAACNGTTTTATTACANGTTTTCTCAAGATTTTTTTTANTACANGCACCTNCNTGGACAGAAGAATTATCAAGANTTTTTTTTATATATTCTGTTAGTTTTTCATGTGGTCTTNGTGTNNTANAAAATTCTTATATTTCTATNAATCTNNTTATTAAAAAATTTTCAANCCAAAANCAATTTTTGATTCAAAAATTTATCCAATTTTCAATANTANNTTTTATGNTTTTGATNCANTTTCAATCAATNAANTTTCTTCAANTTGGTTCATTNCAGACATCNCCNTCNTTNGGTATTAATATGTTNTGGTTTTATTTTCCTATATTTATTATACCTTNATCAATNATGTNTTTTTNTATATTTCAANTTTNTANAAAAANATAGATTANNTTAATAATGTTAATNTTATTTACATCCTTTTTAATTTTNTTNNTTATTGGTTTTCCAATTTCNTTTTCTTTAGGTATTTCAAGCCTACTTTATTTGTTGGCNTNTGATATNCCTTTNGTTGTTTTNCCTCAAAAACTTTTTGCTGGNCTNGATGTATTTGTNTTANTNTGTATTCCAGGCTTTATATTAGCTGGNAATTTGATGAATAAATCAGGTGCAACNGATAAAATAATTGATTTTTCAAATTCANTATTTGGACATATTACTGGTGGGTTATCACTTGCAAATATTGGCTCTTCNATGGTTTTTTCTGGAATTTCAGGAACTGCAGTTGCTGATTCAGCTAGTATAGGAGGAGTAATGATACCTGCAATGAAAAAAGANGGTTATGATGCTGCTTTTTCATCNGCTATAACTTCTATTTCATCAACAATTGGACCAATCATTCCTCCAAGTTTACCNATGATTATNGTAGGAACTTTAACNGGTTTNTCNGTTACAAAACTATTTNTTGCAGGAGCAATNCCTGGATTGATTTTAGCTATTGTTTTAATGTGTATNTCTTANTTTATNTCAAAAAAAAATAATTATCCAAAAGGTANTAAATCATCATTTAAAACAANATTTTTAANTTTTAAAAAATCAATTCTNTCTTTNTTNACTATACCTTTAATTCTTTTTGGTATNNTAGCTGGAGTTTTTACTCCAACAGAAGCTTCAATAATAGCTTCNCTTTATATTTTTTTTATTGGAATTTTNTTTCTNGNNCTTAAAATAAAAGACTTANANAAAATTTTAATTGAAACNATGATATCAACTNCATCAATAATGATTNTAGTAGCTTTTGCTAATGTNTTTGGTTGGATTTTAGCAAGTGAACAAATTCCTCAACAAATAGCAANTTTCTTTTTATCAATTACAGATAATAAATATATAATGCTTTTTTTAATNAATATACTTTTGCTNTTTGTTGGAACATTTATGGAAACAATTGCAGCTTTAGTCATTTTATTTCCAATATTATTNAAGGTATCAGTTTCNGTTGGAGTNGACCCAATTCATTTNGCTGTAATAGCNGTNTTAAANTTAATGATAGGNTTNTCNACNCCNCCNGTTGGAATTTGTCTTTTTGTAACNTCTTCAATTGGAAAAGTTTCTTTGGAANAGATTACNAAAGCTATAGTCCCTTTTTTNTTTGGGAGTTTAGTTGTTTTATTTGTTGTTACATATTTTCCTGAAATTTCATTATTTTTAGTAAATTCTTTTTATAAGTAANATATTAAAAAAGATATAAATTCTACAATGAAAGCAGTTGTTATATCANAGCCCAATTCAATTAAAATAAANGAAAAAGATTTTCCAAAAATTTCTTCAAATAAACTTTTAGTTAAGATTAANTCAATTGGAGTATGTGGATCAGATATNCATATAATTAAAGGTTCAAATCCTTTCGTTACNTATCCAAGAATAATAGGACATGAATGTTTTGGANAAATTNTTGANTCTGGAANCAATNNATTATTNAAAGAAGGTGATAGAGTTGTNATAGANCCNGTTAATAGTTGTGGNAATTGTTATTCGTGTTTAAATAATAAAAATAATATATGTAATGACTTGAAAGTTTTTGGTGTGCATATTGATGGNGGAATGCAAGAATTTNCATTGGTTAATTCTAATCAAATNTTTAAAATCCCAAATAANCTATCAAATGAGAATGCTACNCTTATTGAGCCATTTACTATTGCAGCNCAAGCAACAANTAGGGGTGGNNTTAAAAAAGNAAATTTAGTATGTATTATTGGTGCAGGAGCTATTGGACTTTCAATTTTAAAAGTTTGCAANATGATTGGAGCCAAAACTNTNGTNTTTGATATTGATNAAANAAGNCTTGATAGAGCAAAATCTTTTGGTGCTAGTAATTTGGGAATAGATATTAANAAAAATAANATNTCAAATNAATTTACTAATAATCATGGTTTTGATGTNGTGATTGATGCNGCTTGNACATCAGAAACTTTTGAAAAGTCCATTCAGTTTTGTGCTAAGGGAGGTNCNNTAGTTACATTAGGNTTTACAAAACAAANATCTAAAATATCACAATACTATATAACAAAAAATGAATTAAATATCGTTGGTTCAAGATTACATAATAATAAGTTTGAAACTGTTTTAAAATGGGTNGAAAATTCAAAAATTNATTTAGATGGATTNGTAACTCATAGGTTTCATTATACTGAAATAAATGATGCAATATCGATGTTGNTAANACCANATAATGATATATGTAAAGCTGTGATNGATTTTAATTAAAAATGAATTATTTAAATGATATTTTTGGTTTNAATNATAAAACTGTTGTAATTACTGGNGGNGCCGGTGCAATTGGATTNTCAATGAGTGATGCTTTNTTAANAGCAGGAGCTAATCTAATGATTTGGAGTAGAAAAAAAGAATCAATTGACAAAGCTTTNGATAAAATACCNAATAAATATCATCATAAATGTATGGGTATTGCAGTTGATACATCNTCNGANNAAAATGTTAAAATAGCACTTNCTAAAACAATTCAACATTTTAAAAAAGTTGATATTTTAATAAANGCTGTTGGNGGNAATTCAGGAAAATCNTCTTTTATAAATTTAGATATAAATAAATTTAATGAAATTTTGAAAAATAATTTATTATCTGGATTAGTCATACCNACTAAAATTTTTGCTAAATATTGGATNTTAAGTCAAANNAAAGGTTCAATTATAAATATAACTTCTGTNGCATCTACTANACCTTTNTCTGGNGTTTGGGCTTATAATGCAGCAAAATCAGCTGTATTAAATTTGACTCATGNAACTGCNAATGAATTTGCTAAAAANAATATAAGAGTTAATGCAATTACTCCNGGNTTTTTTATAGGTAAACAAAATAAAGATTTATTANTTAAGAAGGGTTCAAAAGAATTAACTAAAAGAGGAAAATNAATTATTCAAAATACTCCNCTTAAAAGGTTTGGTAAAGTACATGAATTNCATGGNGCTACATTGTTTTTATCAAGTGATAAAGCTTCAAGTTTTGTAACTGGAATTTCAATTCCTGTTGATGGTGGTTTCTTAATNAATAATATTTAATAGTTATGAAAAGACAATTATACACTAATCAAANTCTCCCTGAAAAAATCAAAGCTGTTGTTCTTGAAGAACCAAAAAAACTTTCTTTAAAGCAAATTCCTATGTGGCCTTTNCTTGATTANAATGATGATGAGTTAATTTTAATAAAAGTTCATTCATGTGGTTTGTGTGGTTCAGATCTTAGATACTANCTTGGAGAAAATCCATGGGGACAGCATACATTAGGACAATTTATTGAAAACCCTCCAAATATAGTACTTGGACACGAGTTNGCAGGAGAGGTTGTAGGTGTNATTAATCCAAAATATAAAAATATGCTTGGNAAAAGNGTTGCTCCTNTTTGTTCAAAGGTATGTGAAAAATGTGACTTATGTATGAATGAAATGGATCATTTATGTCCAAATACAATTCACATTGGACATGGACAAGGTTGGGGTGATAGAGATTATTTTCCAGGTGCATATGCTGAATATGTTCCAGCATGGGCAAATACAGCTTTTGAGATTTCGAATAATTTATCTTTTGATAAAGCATCCATGATGGATCTTCTTGCAGTTGGATGTCATGTTTCTAGAAAAGGTAATATCAAAAAGGATATGCCTGTTTTGATTATTGGATCAGGACCAGTTGGAAATAGTATTGTGCAAATTTCAAAAATATTAGGAGCTGGTAAAGTTTTAGTGATTGATCAATCTGAAATTTCTCTTGATTTATCTAAAAATGTTGGAGCTGATTTAACTATTAATAATAAAGATTTAAATTTTAAAAAGATTTTAGATATAATTAATATTAATACCTCAAATATTCTTCCTTTTTCAGTTTTTGATACTGTTGGAACTTCTGAAACATTTGAATTAGGTACTAACCTATTAGCAAAATCTGGAACTTATGTAAACATTGCAATTCATGATGAAAAAATGAAATTTAACCCATTAACTATCGCTAGTGAAAAAATAATTACAAGTTCTTGTAATTTTCAGTTAAAAGACTATGTTGATACATTAAAATGGCTTGAGNATGGAAAAATTAATATTGATGGTTGGCTTCATACNATTTCTTTAGATGATGTAAGTTCAATTTTNCCAAAATTATTGTCAAATAATAAAAATAATTTTTTTAAAGTTAATATTATTCCTTAGATAAAAATTGAATAATAATAATTTTCTTCCTCAATTAGAAATTAATCTACAAAACAAAATCGGTGAGGGTGCTCTTTGGCATTCAAAAAAAAAATGTCTTTATTGGATAGATATTCCAAAAGGAGAAATCTTTCAATATTTTCCGAAATCAAATGTTTTAAAAAATTGGGTTCATGATTATCAAATAGGAGGTTTTTCCATTAATTATGATGGAAGATTGTTNCTATTTATGNANGANGGAAGAATTGCTCTTTGGGATNAAGGAAAANTTGAGGATATCATAACATTATTACCANATGTAAAAAATAATCGATTNAATGATGTAATTGCTGATCCTAATGGTCGTGTTTTTTGTGGNATAATGTCTACAAAAGAAAAAAAAGGNTGTTTATTTAGGTTAAATATTGATCAATCTTTAACAAAAGTAATTAAAGAAACAGGTACTTCAAATGGGATGGGTTTTAATAAAATGGAAACCAAATTTTATTTTTGTGATTCTATGGATTGTACTGTTAGTGAATTTGACTATGATAAGTCAACTGGTGATATTTTTAATCGAAAAATCATTTTTGAAACTGATTTTNATAAAATGGGAAGACCTGATGGTATGTGCGTTGATATTCANGATAATTTATGGATTGCTCTTTGGAAAGGNTGGGGTATAATAAAAATTAATTCTAAGGGTGAATTNTTAAAAAAAATNAAANTGCCTGTAAGAAAAGTCACAAATGTATGTTTTGGCGGAGAAAAATATACCGATATGTATATAAATTCAGCTGGTTATGAAAATAAAAAAATTAATGGAGATTTATCAGGATCACTTTTTAAAATAAAATCATCTTTTTTAGGAAAAAAAGAATTTTTATCAAAAATAAAGACAAAATAATGTACTTGCTTTCTATTTGGGGATATATTCAAACAATAAGAGTGGAAGCTATTAGCAAATTTCAACTTAAACAATTTAAAGATTATTCTAAAAAAAACTTTAAAAATATAGCTAAGATTTTATTAGAGGGAGATTTAGGTCATAGCTGGGTTGAATATGATGGAATTTTATCATTTAAAGGTCCTTTTATTGATTCTAGTTCTGAATTGTCGATAACTGATTATGACCAAGATGATTATTATGGTGATGGATATACTTTTTTNAGAACACCCTTGAATAAATTAAAGATTTTAGAAAAGAAAAATATTATTGATCATTTTGATGAAGATCTTTTTATTGTTTCTATTCAAAGTGATTACGGTTCTTCATTCACANGTAAACTTTCTAAAAAAAATCAAAAGTTTGATAATGATCAATTTTCAATCAATTCATTAAATTTACATCCAATAATAAATACATCGCTTTTGAAAACACTTAGTTATAAAAAAAAAAAAATTACCTAATTCATCTAAACATGGTTTTGAAAATCACGATTTGAAAGTTTTTATAGTTGAAAAAAACAAATCTAATCATATAAATGTAATAGATAAAAGTTCAGTAATTTTTAAATAAACTATTTTAAATTTTGTAATGAATCAAATTTTTTTTGGAATTGATCTTTCAGGTCCTGTAAATATTATTGATACTGCCATTAGTTGGTTTAAATATGACTATTTAAAAGAGAAACTTGTTTTAATCAATTATAAGATTGGTGCAGATGATAATTTTATATTTAATATTGTAAAAGACTTATCTAAAAATAATAATTTATTTATCGCTATCGATGCTCCTTTAAGTTATAATATGAAAGGTGGTGATAGAGAAAGTGATAAATCATTAAGAAAATTTCTCAAAGAAAGGAATATTAAAACTTCTTCAGTAATGACACCTACAATGACAAGAATGTCATATTTAACTTTAAGAGGAATTTCAATCACAAGAATTCTAGAAACTTTAATTAATAAACCCAAAATAATTGAAGTTCATCCTTTTGTTTCATTGTTGATTAATGGTGCAAATAAACATGATATAGATAATGTTAAAAAAAATATTAAAGCCAAACAAAATATTTTAAACTTTTTAAAAAAAAAACAAATGGGTGAGTTGCCAATTATTACATCAAAAAATGACCACTTATTATCTTCAATAATTGCTGCTAATATAGTTTTTTTGTGGAGCAATAATAAATATCAATGGATTAGTAAAAGAAAATTCCCTTTTCATCCATATGATTTTGTTTGTTAAATTAATTCCATGAAGTTTATTCCTCCATTTCATGCAGCCTATCCTGTAAATGATTTGCAAAAAGCTATAGATTTTTATAAAAATATTTTAGGTTGTAAACAAGGAAGGTCAGATGAAACTTGGGTTGATTTTGATTTTTTTGGTCACCAACTTGTTTTTCATTACGTTAATAACTTTAAACAAAAACATTATTTTAACCCTGTGGATGAACATAAAGTCCCTGTTCCTCATTTTGGATCAGTCTTAGAGTGGAATAAATGGCACACTTTAAAGGATAATTTAGTTAAAAATAAAATTCAATTTGAAATTCAACCTTATATAAGATTTAGAGGAAAACCTGGTGAGCAAGCTACCATGTTTTTTTTTGATCCTAATGGATATGCCCTAGAATTTAAATCATTCAAGGATATTAATAATTTATTTAAGATATAATTTTTTTAATCTATTTGATAAAGTTTTAAAATCGAAAATATGCTTGAGTAAAATAGCCATTAATACATCAAAAATAGGATCAGCATTTGGAAATAAAAAATTCCAAAAAATAATACTTAAAATCCAAAGAAAATATTTCACTGCAAAAGTTAATTAATTTTACAAATCTAAAAAATATTAAAAGTTTGATTCTTGTTTTTATCAATTAAAATGTTTAATTAATAAATTATTNTATGGGGTTTTCATGAACATAATATCAATTATTTCATTTATAATTGCTACTTCTTCAGTCGGATTTTTTACTTACATGATTGTTTCAAAAATGAAAAAATCAGATAATCCTACTGAAGAGTTTTTTACAGGTGGGAGAGCTCTTTCTTGGCCAGTTGTAGCAGGTTCATTGCTACTTACAAATCTATCAACAGAACAATTAGTTGGATTAAATGGTACTATATTTGGTGATAAAGCATTGGTTGGAATAGCTTGGGAAGTTCTAGGTGGGTTTGCAATGATTGCAACCGCTCTTATATTTCTTCCTATNTATTTGTCAAGTGGATTTACAACNACTCCTGCCTTTTTAGAAAAAAGATTTGATAAAGATACAAGGTCTATTGTTTCAGGATTATTTCTTTTTGGATATGTAACTGTTCTTCTACCAGTNGTTTTGTACACTGGCTCTCTAGCTTTAATTGGAATGTTTGATTTAAATATACCTTTATGGTTAGTTGTTTCAATAATCGGTTTGCTTGGAAGCTCTTATGCAATATTTGGTGGTCTTAAATCTGTTGCTGTAAGTGATACTCTAAATGGAATAGGTTTGTTAATAGGAGGATTAGCAATACCTGTCTTAGCATTATTTTCTTTAGGTAAAGGTTCTTTTTTTAATGGTTTAAATACATTAATTCAAAAAAACCCTGAATATTTATCTGTTTTAGCTATTTCTAATGTTGATGAAAAGATTGTATCTGTTCCATGGCCAACATTATTCACAGGAATGATGTTTATAAATATTTTCTATTGGTCTACAAATCAGGTTATAGTACAAAGAGCAATGGCTGCTAAAAGTTTGGCTGAAGGTCAAAAGGGTGTTCTTTTCGCATCTTCATTAAAATTAATTGGACCAATATTATTATGTTTACCAGGATTAATAGCTTTGCATATGGAAGAACTGAATATTTCAAAATCTGATCAAGTATATGGAGCTGTAGTAAGACATGTTTTACCTAATTGGTCACTTGGTCTTTTTGCAGCAGTTTTAATGGGTTCTATCTTAAGTTCTTTTAATAGTGCTCTTAATAGTGCTTCTACTTTATTTTCTTTACAATTTTACAAAGGATATATTAATAAAAAAGCTTCTGGAGAATTGATAGTTTCTATTGGAAAAAGATTTGGAATTATTTTAGCTTTTGCTTCAATTATAATTGCACCTTTTTTATCCCAAATGCAATCTATATTTACATATTTACAACAAGTAAATGGTTTATATAGTGTACCAATTATCGGTATTTTTTTGATTGGGATTACAACTAAAAAGGTTCCAGCATTTGCAGCTAAAGTTGGAATGTTAGTTGGCATATCATTTTATGCATTTTTTACTTTTATTAATATAAAAAATGTACCAACATATCTATCTAATGCAAATGGAGAATTACATTATCTTCACGGATATTTTATTAGTTTTGTTTTTTCAGTGTTAGTAATGTTGTTAATCGGAATTATAAAACCAAAATCAGATTCAGAAATAAAGAAAAGTGAAATTAAAATAAAGTCTCCAGTTGATATGACTCCATGGCCTTTTGCAAAAACAGCCTCAACAGCAATTATCTCAACGACTGCTTTAATATATATTATGCTATCTTTACTTTCATTATAAATGAAGTTTATTATAAATATATTAATTTTTATTTCATTTATTTTTTCACAAACTAATTTTGAAAAAGGGATGAAGTTTTATAATTCTCGATCTGAAGGAGCAAATGGAATAATTGCGCTAGATTCTAAAATTGATTCTGCGGTTTATTTTTTTAGAAAAGAAAATAAAGATCAATTATCATCTTTAATGTTACTCAAAGCACTTTATTTTAAAGGAGAATTTGTTATTCAAGATTTAGAAATGAAGAAAAATATTTTTGAAGAAGCAAAAATTCTTGGAAAAGAATTAATTGATAAATATCCTGATGATCCTAAAATAAGGTATTGGTATATTGTTAATTTAGGAAGTTGGGGTCAAAATTATGGAGTTTTAGCTGCAGCTAGAGAAGGTGTTGCAGATCAAATTAAAACTCATTCTGAAAGAATTATTGAATTAGATCCAAATTGTGAAAATGGGGGAGGATATTTTATGTTAGGAGTAGTGAATTTTAGAGCCCCATATATTCCATTTTTTTTAACCTGGCCTAATAAAAAGAATGCATTGAAATTACTTGAAAAAGCTTATAACGTAGGAACTCCAACCCCAGTGCAAATTAAATTTTTATCAAAAGCTTTGATTTATGATGGTCAGTCTGAAAAAGCTAAATTATTATTAACAAAACTTTCAAATTTGATACCTGATCCAAAATTATTGATTGAACAAAAAAAAGAAATATTTGAATCAAGAGAGTTGTTAAAACAATTAAATTAGTTTTAAATTACCAATTATAATTAAATCATTATGTTAAAAAAATATTTTATAATCACTTTATTTCTATTTGTTAATATTTTACTATCTCAACCTAGTACATTCAATTCCAATATTGGTTTAGGTAAAGCTAATAGAGGTATTTCATTAGAAACTGCTGATTTTGGTTCAGGTCTTAGTGTTTTCATGGTACAACCATTATCTGAAAAATTCCAATTTTTTGGCCAATTGAAAGCTATGGAAGTTACTGGTGAAGGTGAAATGACTGTAGTTGATTATTGGTCATATTATCCATATAAAGTAAATAAATTTGATCTTTACATTGCTCAATCATTGTTTGGTGTTAAATATCATCCCTTTGTTGGTCAAATAGCAAATAATTTTTCACCTTATTTTATGTTCTCAATTGGTCCTCTTGCTTTAATTGATGTTCCTGAATATGGAAAATTTAATAATAAGTTAAAAAATACTAATACGTATTATAACTCTGGTTTTGTTTTAGGATTAGGTGCTGATTTTATGATTCAATCGAGACAAACTATTTCTATATTCATTGGATATGACCATGTTAATACTAGCGATATTGTTGATGGAAGAAATAAATATAATGGAACAATCATTAAATTAATGTTTGGTCAAAATATTAAATAAATTGTCTGAAAAACGTCATTTTATAGTTTCAAAAAATAATATAATCAATAATTCTTTTATCCTAGAGGGTAGTGAAGCTCATCATGCAATAAATGTCACTAGAGTTTTAATTAATGAAGAAATCTATTTAATAGATAAAAAAGGTTGTTTATATACTGCAATTATAAAAAAAATTTACAATTCTTTAGTTGAAGGAATAATCGTAGATATAGAAAAAAATTATAATGAATCTAGAATTAAAATAGAATTAGGAATTTCATTATTAAAAGGTTCAAAACTTGATTTAGTAGTAGAAAAATGTACTGAACTTGGAGTTCATTCGATTACTCCTTTGATTACAGAACATAGTATATTAAAAAAAGTAAATGTAAACAGATTGATTAAAAAAGCAGAAGTTGCAATCAAGCAATGCGGTAGAGGTCTATTGCCTGAAATTAATGAGGCAATTCCTTTAAATGATTGGTTTGATAAATTTAGTTCTAAATTTATTATTGTTTTGGATCAAAATGATTCAAATAATTCATTAAAAAAAATTTTATCAAAAAATAAAATTCAGGATGTAATTTTAGTTATTGGTCCAGAGGGTGGATTTTCAAAAAAAGAATTAATGAATTTTAAAACTAGAAAAGTTAAATTTGCAAATCTTGGAACCAGAAGGTTAAAAGCCGAAACTGCAGCTATACTTTCTACTGGATTAATTGACCATTTTGTTCATGAGGATAAATTTTGAAAGATTGTCTTTTTTGTAAAATTTCTAATGAAACAATAAATGTTGAAAAAATTTATGAAAATAAAGATTTGATTGCATTTAATGATATAAATCCTCAAGCCCCATTTCATATTTTAATTATACCTAGGAAACATATTTCAACAATTAATGATATTGAAAATCAGGATAAAATATTAATAGGAGAATTATTTATTGCTGCAAAAGAAATTGCTAAACAAAATAAAATTTCTAAATCTGGTTATAGACTGATTTTTAATTGTAATGAAAATGGTGGGCAAACAGTATTTCATATCCATTTACATATGTTGGGAAAAAGAAAAATGAGTTGGCCTCCTGGTTAAATTTTAATATGTATATATCTGAATTATCTATTCATGGTTTTAAATCTTTTGCAAATAAAGAAAAGTTGTCTTTTGGTGATGGAATTACAGCTGTCGTTGGACCTAATGGTTGTGGAAAAACAAATATTGTTGATGCAGTCAGATGGGTCTTAGGTGAGCAAAAAATAACTATGCTTCGTTCTTCTACTTTAGATGATATTATTTTTAATGGTTCTGAATCGTTAAAAGCACTTTCCGTTTGCGAAGTATCTTTAAAAGTTCAAAATAATCGTGGAATACTTCCCATTGAATATGATGAAATTGAAATTTCTCGTAGAATTTTCAGAGATGGTGAAAGTGAATATATGATAAATAGAAATATTTGTCGTTTAAAAGATATTATTTCTTTGTTTGTAGATACTGGAATGGGTTCAGATGCATATTCAGTTATTGAATTAAAAATGATTGAAGAAATTTTAAGTGATAATACAAATAGTAGAAGAAAAATGTTTGAAGAAGCGTCAGGAATAAATAAATATCGACATGATAGAAAATTAACTCTATTAAAACTAAAATCTACAAAAACCGATCTAGAAAGATTAAATGATATAATAGCTGAGGTTGATACAAAAGTTAATGGTCTTCAATTACAAATGAAAAGATTTAAACGTCATGAAACATTAATTGATAAATTAAAAGAAAATGAATTGAGTTTGGCATCTATAAAAATAAAAAAATTACAAGATGAAATAGAACCTTTGGTCAAAACTATTTTAGAAATTAAAAATAATAAAGATTCAAATAATTCAAATCAAATATTGTATGAAAACAATTTAAAAAAACTTAGATCAAATTTTGAAATTGAACAAAAAAAAATAAAAAAAATTCAGATTCAAATCGATGATTTTACATTAAAAAAACAAAAAAATTCAAATCAAATTATAATCCTTAATGAAAAGATAAATAATTCTTCACATAATATTATAAAATTGAATCAAGAAACATCCGATGGAAATCAAAAAATAATTTTAAACAATAATAAAATTCAGGAATTCTTAAAAAATATTAAAATTTTAAAACCTCAATTAGAAAAAAATAAAAAAGATTATAATTTAAAAAAAAATGAATTAGAAATGTCTGAAATTAAATTAATTGATAGTAGAAAATCATATCAAAATAATTTAAATCAACAAATTCAATTCGTAAACAAAAGCAATGATATTAAATCAAATGACTTAAGAACTAGTAGTTTGATAAATGAAAAAAATGATCTTATAAATATTTTAAATAAAGAAAATAAAATTAATAGTAATGAGGTTGATTCATTATCAAAAAAACTTGAATTGCTTAAATCTGAATTAAAAAAAATAAATCTAAAAAAGAATGAAAATATTAATGATTCAAACAACNTTATTAAAAGAAAAAATAAAAATGAAGAAGAAAAAAATACATTTGAAAATAATTATAATAAAAATACCAATATTTTAGAATCATTAAATTCTCAAAAAACTTTCTATAATGAAATGATTGTATCGGGAGAAGGTTATTCACCAGGTAATAAATTTATTCTTAATAATAAAAATGAATTTGAAGATATATACGGAACAATAAGTGATTTAATTAATGTTAAAGATAAATATAAAAATGCAATTAATTCATTATTGGGTCCGCTAGCTCAAGCTATGATNTGTAAAAATAAAAAAACTTGTATTCACATAATGAAAGAATTAAATAAGCAAAAAGTNGGTCANTCATGGTTAATATCTTTAGATNAANTTAAAAATAAAGAGTCTTTAGTTAATGANTCNATATCAAATCAAGGATTTAATTTTATTANTACTGATGATAAATTNTTTAAACTTATTAAATTGATTTTTAAAAATAAATATGTTGTTGAGAATCAAGATGAGGCTTTAAAGCTAATTGAAAATGAAGATTTCTATGGAGAAGTAGCGGATTTAGATGGAAATATTTATTCCTCATTTGGTTTAATTATTTCAAAGCCAGACAATATTAATTCTTCTCTTATTGGAAGGAATGACAAATTAAAAAAAATTACTAAAGATATAGAAGCTTTAATTGAAAGTAATAATATTATTGAACGAAAAATAAAATTATTAAACGATAAAATTCAAAATTTTGATAATGAAATTAAAATTAAAGATGAAAGCTTAAAAAGTTTGTCATCAGAGATAAATATTCTTAAAAATAAAATTTATGAAAAAGAATCCTCTATCTTTGAATTTAAAATCAAATTAGAACAAAATAACAAATTATTTTCCTCAACTAATAAAGAAATGAAAGTTTTAAAAGAAAATTTTAAAAAATTAAAACCTGAACTTCATCAACTTGAAAAAAAATTACTTAGCCTTGAAGAAGAAATTAAAAAAAGTAATACTCAATTAGAAATTGATAGGAATGAAAGAGACAATAAAAATTTACTTTTACAAGATAGTAGAATTAAACTTGTATCATTAGAAAGTAAACTTGAAAATATTCAATTTAGACTTAATTCTTCCCAAGAAATTGTTTCTGATATAAAAGAAAGAAATTCAGAAATTCAATCTGAAACATTGTTTTTAGAAGAAAACATAATAAAAATGAAAAAAGAAAAAAATAATTTTGAAAAAGATAATTTAGAATTCAATTCTTTTTTAGAAAAAATTATAAACGATAAATCTTTAATGGATGAAAATTTTAATTCTACTTATAAAGAAATTCAGATAATTGAACAAAAAATAAGTAATGAACAGAAAATTAATGAAAATATTTTAAATACTATAAAAGATCATGAGCTTAAAGTAGTGGAAAAAAAATCAGAATTGAAAAATATTCACGATTCAATTAAAGATAAATATTCTATTGAGATTCCTAAAGTAACAAATATTTCATTTAATGAAGAAGAATTACATGAACAAATAAATAGAATTAAAACTAGCATAGAAAATATTGGTCCTATAAATATGGCTGTAAATGATGAATTTGATGAAGAATCAAAAAGATTATCTTTTTTAAATAATCAAAAAAATGATTTAGAAACATCTGAAAAGACTTTAATTGATACAATGGATAATATTGATAAGGAGGCTAGAGAAAAATTTTTAAATACTTTTCAAAAGATTAAAGATAATTACAAAAAAACATTTCAAATGTTTTTTGATGGTGGAGAATCAGATATAAACCTCATTGGAGATAATGATCCTTTAGACGCTGATATAGAAATCTTTGCAAAACCACCTGGAAAGCATACAAGAAATTTAAGAATGTTATCATCTGGAGAAAAATCACTTACAGCTATTTCACTACTTTTTGCTATATATTTAGTAAAACCTAGTCCATTCTGTATACTTGATGAAGTAGATGCTCCCCTNGATGATAATAATATTTTAAAATTTACAAATGTTTTACAAAAATTTTCTAAAAATACTCAATTTATAATTGTTACTCATAATAAATTAACAATGGAGTCAGCACAATCTTTATATGGAGTTACAATGCAAAAATCTGGTGTTTCAAAAATTGTTTCAGTTAAACTTGATTAATCTTTTATATGAAATACAAAAAAATTAAGTTATCAGGTGTTTTTTTTTGATTCATATAAACAAGAGGTATAAATGAATTCATTGTTAAATCATAAACTTGATAATGAACGTGTTCTTATTAGAGTGGATTTTAATGTTCCTATTGAAAATGGTGAAATTATGGATGATTTTAGAATCCGTTCAGCTTTACCTACTATTAAACATTGCTTGGATGGAGGTGCTTCAGTTGTATTAATGTCTCATTTAGGAAGACCCAATGGAGTTGTAAATGAGGAACTAAGTCTTATGCCAATTGGTGAGAAATTATGTGATCTTCTTGAAATATCAATAAAATTTTCACATGATTGTGTTTCAGAAGATGCAACAGATGTGTCTTTAGGTTTACAACCTGGAGAAGTTCATCTATTAGAAAATTTGAGATTTCATAACGCAGAAACTAAAAATGATCTTGAATTTTCAAAAAAACTATCTTCTCATGGTACTATGTATGTAAATGATGCTTTTGGAACTGCGCATAGAGCTCATGCTTCAAATGTAGGAGTAACTAAATATTTAGATAATTGTTTTCCCGGTTTTTTACTTCAGAAAGAATATGATTTTTTACATCATTCAATTAAATCTCCAGAGAGACCATTTACTATAATTCTTGGTGGTGCAAAAATTTCATCAAAATTACCTCTAATTACTAGGTTTATGTCNGAAGCTGACAATTTAATTGTTGGTGGTGGTATGGCATATACTTTTTTAAAATGTATGGGTAATGAGATAGGTAATTCAATTTATGATGAATCAAAATTTGAAAAAGCATCTTCAATTTTAGAATCAAGATTAAAATATAATTGTAGATTGATATTACCATCTGACGTTTCAGTAACAAAAGATTTTTCTTCTGGAGTCGTAAATTCAATTAGAAAAATTAATGAAATTGAGAAAGATGAAGAAGGCATTGATATCGGCCCTGATACTATACAAAGATTTAGTGATGTTATTTTGAATAGTAAAACAGTAATTTGGAATGGTCCAATGGGAGTTTTTGAAACAGAATCATTTGCAAAAGGAACTAATGCAATTGCTAAAGTTGTTTCTGAAATGACCCAAAATGAAGGTACATCGATAATAGGTGGGGGTGATTCAGCCTCTGCAATTAAAGATTTAGGTGTTTGGGATGATATGACCCATATTTCAACTGGTGGGGGGGCTTCGCTAGAACTTTTATCTGGGGAAGACTTACCTGCATTTAAAGCATTAAGGATGATATAATGAAAAAATCAATTGTTGCGGCTAATTGGAAAATGTATAAAAACATAGATGATTCTTTGGAATTTCTAGAAAAATTAAATTTAAAAGAATTAGATTATGGAAATCTGAGAATTATTATTTGTGCCCCTTTTACATCACTTTTTTCTATGAATAAATTTATTAATTCTTCGAATTCAAATGTAGAATTAGGTGCACAGAATGTTTATTANGAGGATGAGGGNGCNTTTACAGGTGAAATNTCTGNNCAAATGCTTAAACAAAATGATATTCATCATGTTGTAGTAGGTCATTCAGANAGAAGAACNTTATTTAATGAAGATAATTCAATTGTTGTTAAAAAAGCAAAAAAAGTNTTAGATGAAAATTTAAATCTAATTTTTTGTATTGGNGAAACCTTAGANGAAAGAGAAGNTGGTAANACTGAAAATATTTTAGAAGAACAATTGAATTTTTTATTATCTAAAATTAATAAAGANCAATTATCTAAAATAATTTTTGCTTATGAACCAGTTTGGGCNATNGGAACTGGTTTAAGNGCAAGTGTNGAACAAGTTAAAAATGCTCATATATTGGTNAGAAAAATAATTTCTGATTATTTTAATGTTTCANCAAATGATTTAAATTTATTNTATGGTGGAAGTGTNAAATCTTCNAGTGCTNATGAANTAAGTAGTATTGATGANGTTTCAGGNTTTTTAATTGGCGGTGCAAGTTTAGATGTTGATCACTTTTGTGAAATTTCAAAAATAATAACTGAGGTAAANCATGTATAGTTTTTTAGTTACATTACACGTTATCGTTTCTCTTTTGCTAATAGGCGTAATTTTGATGCAAGCTAGCAAAGGTGGTGGTTTGTCAGGAACTTTTGGTGGAGCTTCAACTGCTATGTTTGGTGGAAGAGGAGCAGGAAGTTTTTTAAGTAAAATCACTATAGGTCTTGCAACATTTTTTTTATTATTAGCTATTTTAATTTCAATAGTTAATGTTCCATCACAATCATCATCCAATTCNATTGTTNGAGAGAGAGCAAGTGAAAATGTTTCACCTGCTGCTGAACTTCCTTTACCTGTATCATTACCTGAAGAAAGTCTTATAGATAATGAATAGTTGTGTCATGCCGAAGTGGTGGAATCTGGTAGACACGCTATCTTGAGGGGGTAGTGTTCGAAAGGACGTGCGGGTTCAAGTCCCGCCTTCGGCACAAAAAAAATTAATTTGAGGGTTTAAAAATGAATAAATATGTAATCATAATTTTCATGATAGTTTTTAATATAACTTTTTCTCAATCCGCAGAAGAAATTTCTAATTTAATTGAATCAAATAAATTAGAAGAGGCTGAATCAAAATTAATTTCTTCATTGGATGTTGATCCAAATAATGCAGAAATAAATTACTTATTAAGTAAAGTATATTATGCTAAATACGACTTAATGAATACAGGAAAATTTCTAAGAGCAGCAATTGAAAATGATAATACTAATCAAGATTATAGAGATGAATTTGATAATCTATCTCCATTGAGTCAGTCATGGGCAACTGCAATGAAAAGTCTTCAGAGTGGTGATTTTGATGGAGCTATAAACAATTTTGAGCGCATTAAAGTTGAATTTCCCGATTTTTTAGCACCTGCTACATACCATATTGGTATTGTTTACTCAAGATTAGATGATAATTCAAATGCAATTCAATTGTATAAAGAGTCAGTTGAAATTGACCCTAATTATGACAAGGCTATCAAAACTTTATCCAATACCGCAAAAAAAACTTATAATGAAGGTAACAAATCTTATAAAAGAGGTGATTATGAAGGTGCTGAACAATTCTATCAAGAGGTAATAGAATTGAATCCAAATGAACATAGGGCTTATTATATGTTGGCTAATGTATATACAAGGTTAGGTGATACTGAAATGGCTATTGATTACTTTAATCAAACAGTTGAAGTTAATCCCCTATATGAAAAAGGTTGGTTTTCTTTAGGTTTAAATTATCAAAAAAATGGTGATATGAATGAAGCATTATTATCATTAGATAAAGCTATTGAAGTAAACCCCTCTTATGCAAAAGCTATTGCTCAAAAGGGTAAAATATATATGCAAGAAGCTGATTATGAAATGGCTGAAAATTCATTTAATCAAGCTATTCAAGTTGATCCTTCTTACGCATCTGCTTACGTTGATTTGGGTCAAATTTTGAATAATCAAGAAAGATGGGATGATGCATTTAATTCATTATCTACTGCAACTGCTCTAGATTCAAAAAAAAATAAAGCTTGGTTTTTACTTGCTCAGTCACAAAATGCTAAAGGTCTATGTGATGATGCAAAAGAATCATCTAGGGTTGCTTTAGATTTAAAGAGTGATTATGCTCCAGCTTTATTTGAACTTGGTCTAGCTGAAGTTTGTCTTGGAAATAAAACTGCAGCTTTAGTAGCATTTGAAAATGCTAGAAAAAATCGTTCCTGGAGAAAAAATGCTGAATATGAAATTGATAAAATCAAAAATCCTGAGAAGTATCAACAATAATTAAAAGGCGCTAAGGCGCCTTTTTTATTCCAATTATAAAAAATGATTAAAGCGATAATATTTGACTTAGATAATACATTACTTGATTTTGTTAAAATGAAAGAAAATGCTATATCTGCGGCAATTGAGGGAATGATAGATGCTGGAATGGATCTTGATCCTAAAAAAGCATATAATAGAATAATGGAAATGTACGAACAGAACGGTTGGGAAAATCAATTGATTTTTAATGACTTTTTGAATGAAACTAATGGCGAGGTTAATTATAAGTTTTTAGCTTCAGCAATTGTTTCCTATAGAAGAGCAAGAGATGGTGCATTATCACTTTATCCTGGAGTAAAAAGAACTTTAATGGCATTATCAAAAATGGGAATAAAATTAACTATAATATCTGATGCTCCTAGAAGAGAAGCGTGGTTAAGAATATGCTATTTAAATTTACATCATTATTTTGACCTAGTATTAACTTTTGATGATATTGGAGAAAGAAAACCTTCTTCAAAAGGTTTTGAATTAACATTATCAAAATTAAAAATAAATGTTGATAACGTTATCATGGTTGGTGATTGGCCAGAAAGAGATATGGTTGGTGCAAAAAATCTAGGTATAAAAACAATTTTTGCAAAATATGGAGATACTTTTAATAGAAACTATTCTGGAGCTGATTGGGATATAAAGAATATTTTTGAAATTGTTAATATTATTAAAAAAATAAATGAGAAATAATTTTAAAATTGGAACCGANATTGTAGAAGTTCATAGAATTAGTNAATTGGTTAAAAATTATAATAATAGATTTTTTAATCGAATTTTTACTGATAGTGAAGTTAAATGGTGTCTATCTAAAAAAACTCCAGAAATACACTTTTCTGGAAGATTTGCAGCTAAAGAAGCAGTAAAAAAAGCCTTATTTTCTTATGGTGAAGATTTAGTTTCATTTAAATCAATAGAAATATTAAGAGAAATAAATAAGCCACCTTATGTTAATTTAAGTTTTTCAAATTCAAAGAAGTATACTTGTGAAATTACAATTTCACATACTAATGAATATGCAACTGCAGTAGCTTTAATATTTATAAAATGAATATTTCTAAAATAAATGAATCATTTATAAAAAATAATCTTTTTACTCCAGATAAATTTTCTAATAAATATGATCAAGGGAAATTACTTGTTTTGGCAGGATCCCAAGGTATGACTGGAGCAGCATGTTTATCAGCAATGTCCGCATATCGTTCAGGTNCAGGTTTAGTTAAAGTTGTAGTTCCCNAATCATTAAATTCAATATTTGAAATTAAATTGACNGAGTCAATGACAATTCCTGTAGAAGATCAAGGTTGTGGTTTTCTTAGAATTGAAAATAAGTCCAATATTATTAAACATTTGGAATGGGCTGACGCAATATTAATTGGACCTGGTTTAGGAAGAGAAAAAACTACTGGNGAATTAGTAAAATCANTTCTTGAATTNTCAAATAAAACAATAATCTTGGATGCAGATGGTTTATTTTATTTTTCTGAAAAAATAAACTTTTTAAATAATTTAAAATCAGAAATAATTCTTACTCCTCATTTTTACGAATTTTCAAGATTATTTAATATTTCATATGAACAGATTAATGAAGACCAAATTAGATCTTTATTAAAAATTCAAAATAAAATTAATAAGATAGTTGTTTTAAAAGGTCCAACCACTTTTATAAGTTATGGTGATAAGTTAATGCAAAATACTACTGGTAATCAGGGTTTAGCAGTAGGAGGAAGTGGAGATATTTTATCTGGAATNATTTCCTCATTTGTATGTCAAGGTTTTTCCCCTATTANAGCTTCTGCTATAGGTGTTTTTTTGCATGGTAAAACTGCTGATGAATTATTAAAAATTAAAGGAGTTAGAGGATTAATTCCATCTGATTTAATAGATATGCTACCAACTGTTTTAAAAAATTATGAAATTTAATAGGATATAAATATGGATAAACTCTTGATTGAAGGTGGTAGAACATTNTCTGGTAATGTTTCTATTAGTGGTTCTAAAAATGCGGTTTTACCNATCATGGTAGCTACAATTATTGAACCTGGTAAATACACAATTAAAAGAGTTCCTAAGCTTAGAGATACTCTTACAATGATTAAGCTTTTAGAGATTATTGGTGCAAAGGTTGAGNTAAATGGTGATATCTTAAAAATTGACACTAATCATTGTAATAATCCCGAGGCTCCTTATGATTTAGTGAAAACTATGAGAGCTTCTTTTTATGTTCTTGGTCCATTCTTGTCTAGGTTTGGGTATGCAAAAGTATCTATGCCAGGAGGCTGTGCTTGGGGTCCAAGACCGATTGATTTTCATATTGATGCAATTAAACAAATTGGTGCTAAGGTAGATCTTTCTGATGGTTATATTATTGCAAATGGTGATCATTTAAAAGGAGGGGAAATTGTTTTCCCTGTTTCATCAGTTGGTGCAACTGGTAATGCTGTAATGGCATCTGTTAAGGTAAAGGGTGTAACTAAAATAATTAATGCTGCTATAGAACCAGAAATAACATGTTTATGTAATTTTTTGAATAATATGGGAGCAAATATAGTCGGAATAGGTACTAATGAATTAACTATTGAAGGAGTTGACAAATTATACCCAGTTGACTGTGAAATAATTCCAGATAGAATTGAAGCTGCCACNTTTTTAATTGCAGGAGCTATAAAAGGTGAAGATTTAACAATAAATGATATTGATCCCAATCATTTAAAAGTAATAACTANGGAACTTAAAAATNCAGGATGTGAATTAAAAATTAATTCAAATTCTATTCAAATCTCAAAAGGTANAAAGATAAAACCAGTATCTATTGAGACTGCTATTTATCCTGGTTTTCCTACAGATGTCCAAGCACAATGGATGNCTTTAATGTCNCTTGCAAAGGGAAGTTCAACTATNGTAGATGCTGTTTATCATGATAGATTTACNCATATTGCAGAACTTTCAAGATTAGGTGCNAAAATAAGCTTAAAGTATAATGTNGCTCAAATAAAAGGTGTGAAAAGATTNCATGGAACAAATGTTATGTCAACTGATATAAGAGCTAGCGCTTCATTGATTATTGCAGGTTTGGCAGCAGAGGGTGAAACTGAAGTTTCAAGAGTTTATCATATAGACAGAGGTTATGAAAATATTGAAGGAAAGTTTAACTCAGTTGGTGCAAATATAAAGAGGGTTAAAGAATAACTATAAATTTTTAAGCACTTCAATAATAGTTTTTAACGTTTTATGTGGGGTTAAACTATCTGTTGGTATTCTAATATTTGCTTTAGAATAATATTTTTTTCTATCTTCAATCATTTCTCTAAGTATTTTTTCAGAAATATTTTTTCCTTGAATCTCCATATNTCTGCCCTCAATTCTTTCTAAAAGATCTGATGTGGGTGCATCAAGCCATATGGTAATNCCGGTAGNATCCATTAACTTTAATTTTGAACCTTTTATNACAAGATCGCTNTTNCANGCAAAAACTTGATGNAATCCTCTNGANAATTCNGCTAAAATNTTCTCTTCTATNTTNCNTAAAGCATTTATTTCAAANGTNNTNTTAATTTCATTNATNGGTCTATTATANATAGCTTCNAGTATTTCNTTAAAATCAACAAANGCCCATTTTAATTGATTNGCAAGAAGTCTTCCTAAGGTAGATTTTCCAACCCCTTCCATTCCAATTAAATAAATATTTTTTAGATCTTCATTCATATTAGGTAAACAATAAANTTAT
>NZHL01000005.1 GCA_002691365.1 Fidelibacterota bacterium | reverse complement strand
TATTTAATTTAACTGATGAAAAATATATTCTTGAAGCTGTTGATAATAGTAAATATAATGCTCATGATAAAGATCATGATGCTGATGATGCAGAAGTATTTTTTGGGTTGCCATTTAGATGGAATACTGGAATTGCAATTAATTTTTAATTCAATAAAAATAGAAAACATAAAATAAAATAAAAAAAGCCCCGTTTAAACGGGGCTTTTTTTATTAAGTTATTGTTAATTTATTTAAGAGTTTTGATTGTTCTCTCGATAATTCCATTTTTAGAATCTCTTGTAATTGATATCATTTCTTTTTCTTCCATATTATATAAATATTCAATTGAATTTAATGGGTTTCCATTTTTATCATAAAATTTTTTATTTAATAATCTATTCTTACTGGTAAATGTTAATGTATGACTTCCCATTTTAGTACTATCTGCTAAAAAATAATTAGAAGTTGTATATCTAAAAGAAACAGGAGAAGATGAACTGTTAACACTCTGAGTTTTATATTGATGCTTAAATCTATAGAAATAGTAAATGTTTCCCTCAGGATCACTTATTATTGTTTCAACTGGAAGGTTTAACCTGTTGTGACGAAATCTTGCTATCCAACCATTTTTCATTTCACTAGCACTTATGTGAAACAAATGAGGAGAAATTTTAGTAATTGGTTGATTTTTAGAAGAGATGATATAAAGTCTTTCTTTTTTATCTTTTTCTAGTTTTAAACGGTAAAATGACCATAATTTTTTATTTGGTAATCTAAAATTTTCAACAACTTTAATTTTTTCATTTTCTCCAAATGAAACTTTGTAAAATGATTTTGAACCTAATTTATTTTCTGAAATTTCTTCACCTAATTTTTGATAATGAGGATCCCATTTTCTAAAGTATTTAAATGGAGGTTTTGATTCGGGAAAAACTGATTGTTTTTTTTCTTCAGCAATAATTTTATCTTTATTGGGATAGTATTCAATTTTTATAAGATTGCCTTGTTCATTGTAAAATGCTTTAAAATGATTTTCAATTATAGATTCCTCTTGTGATATTTCATCTTTTAAAATTTCACTCCTTTTCAAATTTGTTTTAAAGTATTTAAAAGATTCACTTTTTTGAGCAAATAAAAAATTTGATATTAAAATAACATAAATAAAATTTTTCATATTCATTTAATTTCTTTGAGTAATTTATTTTGCTTTAAATTTAATTCATCTAATTGTTTTCTTAATTTTAAAATATTACTTAAAGTTTCAGTTTTATCAAAACCTTGTTTTTCAATTTCTTTTAAATTAATTCTTTGAGTTTCTAATTTATTTTTAATTTCAATCTTTTCTAAAGAAATGATACATTCAATAGCTGTTTCTAAATCTTCCTTTTCGGTGAAATCCTTAAAGCTAAATAACAATTCTGATATGGTTTCTTTATTTTCTTTAGTTTCAAAAATATCAATTAATTTTGAAGATTTCTTTATTTGTTCATTTTCGTATAAATAAAACCCAATTTTTTTTAATAGAATATTTTTAAAGGAATTAGCTGAAAAATTTTTCTTTATTAACATAAAAACTTTTTTATTACCACTGATTAAAAGCCTAATTAATTCTCTTTCTTTTAAATTAAAATTAGATTTTTCTTTGATTTTAATAGTTTGAATTTTGCTATTATTAATTAATACTTGATTAAATCTTTTTAAAAGAAATTGTTCATCAATTTTAATCAGTTCAGCCATTTTTTTAATCATATCCGTTTGAATGATTTCATCATCTATTTTAATTAGTTCATTTATTATTTCTTTAGTTAAATTTGATTTTTCAGAACTATTGTTTAGATCATAATTTGAATATTTAAATTGAAACGTTAGTATGTCTAAAGGTTTTTTTATTAATTCATGTAGATTATTAATCCCATTATTTTTAACAAAACTATCAGGATCTTGTTGATTTGGAATTTCAATAATTTTTGGATTTATTCCACCTCTTAATAAATTATAACTAGCTGCAATTGAAGCTTTTCTACCTGCATTATCTCCATCGTAAACGATAAATACATTATCAACAAACTTTTTTAATTGAGATACTTGTTCAATAGTTAAAGAGGTTCCTGAGGATGCTACAATATTTTTAATTCCATTTTGATGTAATTGTATTAAATCCATATATCCTTCAACTAAAAAAGCAGTCTTTTCTTTTCTAATCAGATCTTTTGATTCTGGTAAACCATATAAAATTTCACTTTTATTATAAATTTGAGTTTCAGGAGAATTAAGATACTTTGCTGGATCATTACCACTTATATCTCTTCCACCAAAACCAACTATTTTATTTGATTTATTTCGAATTGGGAAAATTATTCTGTTTCTAAATCGATCGAAAGTACCTTTTTTTGAATTTATGAATAATCCAGATTTATTTATTAAGTCAGATGAAAATTTAGTTTTTAAATGATTAAATAAATCATTCCAACTATCATTGGCAAAACCTATTTTAAAATCAGTTATTGTTTTTTCTTGAATTCCTCTATTATAAAAATATTCTTTTATGTTTTTATTACTCGAATTATTGATATTATTTATGAAAAGTTGTTCAGCTGAGATGTGTATTTCATAAAGTTTTGTAAAAAAATCTAAGGAGGTTTTATTTTTTTCATAATTTAAACTAATTCCATATTTATCAGCTATTTTTTCAAGTGCTTCAATAAATGAAATTTTTTCATAATCCATTAAAAAAGTAATTGAATTTCCTCCAGCACCACATCCAAAACAATGAAAAATCTCTTTTTCGGGAGATATACTAAATGAGGGGGTTTTTTCATTATGAAATGGACATAGACCAAAAAAATTATTTCCTCTTTGTTTTAGATCAACATATTCAGATACAATATCATAAATTTCTGCAGTATCTCTGACTTGATCAATTATATGTTGAGGTATTTTATTCATTTTATTTTTATATGGAATCTTTAAACCAAATTTTAATTTGAACAATATTTTCTTCTAAATTTAGATATTTGATTATTTTTGAAGAAAATACTCTTGAACTTTTATAAAAAAAAGATTCTTCTTTGGTTTCATTCATAATAGTAGAAGTTGTAAAAATATCTAAACATAAAAATAAAAAAATTCCCAATAAATATGATTTTATTAGTCCAATCATAATTCCTAAAATTTTATTTGAAAAATTTACACCTCTATTTATAAAGAAAAATTGAATAATCCTCATCAAAAATCTTACTATTAAAATAATTAAAATAAATATTACTATAAATGAAGATAATAAAATTAAATAATAATCAAAGGGAAGAAATGAAATTAAAAACTCACATAAATTAATATGAAACTTTATACTGAAAGTAAATCCTAGTATTAATCCTAATAGTCTTCCAATTTCATCAATAAAACCTCTTATAAATCCTATGATTCCAAAAACAACGAGTAAAATTGAAAAAATTAAATCAAAGGGATTAATCAATTACCCAGTTTTTCTCTAACTAATTCTTGAACTAATTTACCATCAGCGGTTCCTGATAATTTCTTCATTAATTCAGCCATTACTTTACCTGTGTCTTTATTGGAATTAGCATTCAATTCATCTATAACTTTATCTATTTCAATGTATAATTGACTCTTTGATAATTGTTTAGGTAAATAATTTTGAATGATTTCTAATTCCTCTAGTTCAATTTTTTCTAAATCTATTCTATTTCCTTTTTTAAATTGTTCTGCAGAATCAAGTCTTTGTTTTTCTGCAGTTTTAATAATTTTTATTATTTCTTTCTCATCTAAGGTTGAATTTTTTTCAATTGATCTTTCTTTAATTTTAGATTTTAAACTTCTTAACGTACTTACTTTTATTTTATTTTTTTCTTTCATGCCATTAATCATGTCTAAAGTTATTTTTTCTTCAATTTTCATAATGCTCCCTTTAATTTTATGAATAAATCACTCTAAAATTTTGAATTTTTTTTTCACTAATACCTAATTCAAGTTTATCAAAATTTTTAAGAGGACCTACACCACAAGGTGTTCCTGTATATAATAAATCGCCTTTATTTAAAATTATTTTTTTTGATAATTCAGATACTAACTTAGGTATTTTAAAAATCATATTCGATACATTACCTCTTTGAACTTCAGTATCATTAATTTTTAACCAAAAATCATTATTTATTTCATCATAATTAAATTTTTTTGATTTTGTTAATATCGCTGAGTTTGGAAAACATTTAGATTCAAACCAAGGTAATCCAGATTCTCTATTTTTAATTTGTAATTTTCTATTTGTTAAATCTAGACCAAGAGAATACTCGGAAATGAAATCATAAACCTCTTCTTCATTACAAAAATGCAGTTTTTTTTTAAAAGTTAAAACTAATTCTAACTCATAATGAATTTCGTCGTTTTTATTAAGTAATATATTTTTCTTTTTTGAAATACATGTTGAGTTTTTTTGAAAAAAAATTGGTTTTTTAGGAATTTCATTTTTTAATTCCTTTATATGGTCAATATAATTATGTCCTACACAATATATGTTCATTTATTTTTTTCAATAATTTTTAAAAAACTCAATCATCAATGTATTTGAAACATTTATTTAAATGATATTTAAATTTGTTCAAACAATATCTATAATTTAGTTCTAAAAACATATGAGTCACATTATGTTTTTCTTGGTTTTTTCTTTGCTGCAGGGAAAAGGATATTATTTAATATTAGTCTATAACCTGGTGAATTTCGATGTAAAGCTAAGTCAGTAGGTGGGTCTCCAACATAGTGTTGATAATCTTCAGGGTCATGTCCACCTAAAAATGTAAATGTACCTTTTCCAAAATTGCCATGAATATATTTTATTTGATTTTGATTTTCTACCTCACCAAGAATAGTTACGTGTTTTTTAATTGTTGATCTTTCAAAACCAGTTGTTTGACCCATAAATCCTTTAATTACATCTACATGATTTTGTGTTAACATTGTTGGTACTGGGTCAAATTTTGCAGAAAATTCAAAAAGGGTGAAATAATCTTTTTCTGCTGAACTCGAATGTGGATTGTCACTTGGTGGGTAATCAATATTAGAAAATTCATAAATTAAAGGGTTTGTAATTATTTCAAAGTTCTCAAAAGCTAAAGTTTTGTTAAAATCTATCAAATTATTAATATTATTATCGGTTGGAGTGTTATCAATGAGTTGATCCACAATATCTAAATTTCCTGAAGCCAAAGCAATATCATACGAATCTGTAGCTGAACACATTGCAAAAAGAAAACCTCCATTGCCAATGTAATTTTTAATATTTACAGCAACATTTTTCTTTTGCTCTGATACTGATTTAAAGCCTAAGTCTCTTGCCAAAATCTCATACTTATTTTTTTGTTCTATGTACCAGGGTGCATTGCGAAAATTCCGATAAAATTTTCCAAATTGACCAGTAAAATCTTCATGATGTAAGTGGAGCCAATCAAATTTATTCAATTCTCCATTAAAAACTTCTTCATCCCATAAGGTTTCATAGTTTATCTCTGCATATGAAAGAGCTAATGTTACTGCATCATCCCATGGTTGTTTATTAGGTGGTGTATATACAGCTATTTTTGGTGCTTTCTCAAGTAACACTATTTCCATATTTTGAGATTCAATAACATTGTATATTTCATTTAATTCATTTCGTTTAATAGTTTGTATAGAAACACCTCTTATTTTTGTTTCTTCTATAATTGATGGTATGTAATCGATTAGAAAAGAACCTCCCTTATAATTTAAAATCCAATCAACATTAATATTATTTTCCAAACACCAAAAAATAATACCATATGCTTTAAGATGATCTTTTTGAGAAATATCCATTGGAACTAAAATTTTTTCAGATTTAATAATAGTTAAAAATAGAAAAAGTAAAATAAATTTTTTCATTTTTGAAATTATTCCCCTTTAATTTCTCTTAATCTATATCTAACAGGTTCAGAGTAAATACTTTTAGGAAAATCTTGTAAAAACTGAAAATACAATTTTTCCGCTTCAATTTTTCTGTTAAGGTTTCTATCAGTTATTTCTGAACTAAAAACCATAGCTTCAGATTTTAAAATAGAATTTTCTAATGTTTTGAGAAGAGACAAACTTTTTTCATAATTTTCAAGTTGTTGATTAATTTGTGCAAGTCGAAATGTGGTTTCTGGAATTATAGATGTTTTACCATAGTTTTTTAGGACATCATTAAAATAAGACATAGCTTCAATAATTTTATTTTGTGCCAAAAGTTTTTCACCAATTAAATAATTTAAAAAAGCGTCTTTATTTTGGAAATCATTTTCAATGTAATGCTTTTCTATATATCTTTTCAATTCAATTAAATCATTGAAAAAAATATTTTCATATTTAATTAATAATAATATTTCGGATATAAGGTTGTTTGAAGTTTCTAATTTTCCATTTAAAAAATATTTTTTTATTAAATTAATTTTAATTAATTCTTTTTCTTGATTGTTGAAATATGAATTTTCAAGCATATTCTCTAATTGAAATATTGATTCGTCGATTTTACCAGCACTAAAGTTTACATCTGATATTCTTAGGTTTGATTTTAGATAAATATCTCTAATATTTTTATTTGAAGCAGACTTATAAGATTTAATAGCTCCTTCAAAATCATGTGTAATTAAATATTTTAGTTCAGCAATTCTGAAATGTGCTTGGGATGAAAAATCATTTTCATTCATTCTAGTTAAAATAGAATCATACATATTAAATGTTTCATTAATTAATTCTGTAGAAAATTTTTGATTTATTAAAATTGATAATTGAAAAAAAAAATTATTTGCAAAAAATCCGCTTATTGATTTCATTTCATTATTAGGTTGCATTTTTTCTTCATATGATAAAGCAATACCATATAGTGTCTTGGCAGTTAACTTTGATAAAGATTTTTCATTTAGTTCATTTTTATTTTTCAATGATTCTAATATTTTCGAATAAACCATCATGGATGTCTCAATTTCTTTTTCATTTCTCAAATTATCTGCAAAATTCATTTGAAATTGATAATCATTTTCATTTTTAAGTGGCAAAAGATTTAACTGATTAAGAGCCTCAGTATAGTTTTTCGTTTTCAAAAGAAAGTCAATAAAAACATGAATGATAACTTTATTTTCTGCTGAAGTATTATTTTGAAAATAATCATTAAATGATTTTTTAATTATGTTAAAATTTGTCGTATCATCTGACATGATTAAAATTTTTGAGGAAATTATATTTAATTGTTTAGGTTTTTTTTTTAAAAATTTTAAATATTCATGAATAGAGGTATAAAAATCTAATTTTTCAGATTTGTAATTTCCTAACTCATAACTTAAAAAACTTGAATCATTAAATTTTAACCTTCCTTTTTCAACTAGAGAAATCAATTTTTTATCAAGTTTATTAGTGGAAAAAATTTGGAATAATAAGTAATAAATTGTTTTATTTGATTCAAATTCCATTAATAAATCATTCCAATATTTAATTGCTTTATCTTTTTTATTGTTTTTTAAATATATTTCACCAATTTCAATTTTAGTTTGAAGATCATTGGGGAATATTTTAATTCTATTTCCAAGCAATTTTTCTAATTCTAAATAATTTTTATTTCTTTTATAAAGTGATTTTAATTGAAAATAAATTCTGGAGTTTTTTGGATCACTATTTAATAATTCTAAATATATTTCTTCAGCTAATTGAAATTTTCCCATTCTTTCATAAGTTATAGCTTGTTTAAACAGTTGTTCGTTAGTGTTTAATTGTTTCCCAATTAAAAATGAGAAAAATAAAATTAAAAATATAAAATTAATGTGAAGAATTTTATGCATTTAAAGAGAGTCAATTAAAGTGTTGAAATAAATCTTAATCATATTTTGGTAATCAAGGGAATAGTCATTTTCCAAAGCTTTTTGAAGAGAACTCATTATAATACTTCTTCTTTGACCTAAATCTTCTGGTAAACCACTAGGGCCGTTATATTCAATATTATTAGCCATATTTGAAATTCTTTTTTCATTATAATCCTGTTTATTTAATGCTTTTTGAGAATTGAGCATTCTTGATAGAATTTTATTTTGTTTATCAAGTATAGTTGATGTTATCCTATTATTTGATAAATCATTTAAAATATCTTCAATATCATCATTAATTTTTTTTATTTGATTTTCAGTTGATTGTGAAAGAGAAAGTTCATCCATCATTTGTTGTATTGATTTTTTAATTTCAGATTGATTATTTATTAATCTTTTAATGAAATTTTCTTTATCATTTTCATTTGTTTGTCCCAGCATAAATGATAATGTTTCAGAATTAATTCCGTCTTGTGAATTAGATAAATTCTTCATTTGTTTTAAAAATTCTTCATATCCCGATGCTGAACCTGATGTTTTCATATTCTCCATTGATTTTAAAAGTTCAAAAGCAGTTTCATTAAGTGATTTAACTATTTGTTTTTGGTGATTAGATGATTCAAGATTTTGTCTCTCTTCTAATTTTTTTATTGATTCATTCATATTATAACTAGCTTTACCAATTGATCTTCCTATTTTGGGAGTAATAGCAAATGTTTCAGAAGATAACTCAATAAAAGTATTAATTAATTGATTTAATTGATCTTTTAAAAGTTGTTGATTTCTTGCAATTATTCTTAATCTTGAGCTGAAGCTTGGGATATTAATTGTTGATGAATTTAGCAATTCTTGTTTTTTTGAAAGATAAATTGTTTCTAAAAATATTTTTTCAAAATTTACAATCATTTGATTTGTTGTAAAGTCAGAGAATTTTTTAGAAATATTTTTAAATTTTAAATTAATTGATTTCATCTTATTTGAAATTTCTTTAGATGATTTTACTGATTCATTTATATCATTTTTAGACAAATTATTTTGATTTTGTTTCATCTGATTTTTACTCGAATTGATTTCATTTGAATTATTTAAATCATTTAATTCATCAGAAATTTCTTGAGAAAAAGGTTGTATTAATTTAGATGTTGAATTCATTATTTTTAATGTTCTATCAAATTCATTTTCAATTTCATTTTGTTTATTTTTTAAAATTTTACTATTAAAATTATTTGTGATATTGTTTGAAAGATTTTGCTGACTTTTTATAATATTTTTCATTCTTTTTTCAATTTCTTCTAATTTTCTTTCAACATTAATTCTGTTAAAAATTTTAATAAATCTATCTAAGTCTCTTTCAATTTGGTGTGAATTTGATTGAATTTTTTTTAAAGAACTTAATAATTCATCAGGAGTTACTTTTTCAAGATTGTTTAAAAGTCCATTTAAATCATCTGTTATTTCTTTATTCATAATTTCTTTGATTATATTTTGTAATTTTGAAAATTTATTAATCATTTCTTTTGAAAATAAATTATTATTGTCACTTTGATTAATAATTTTGTCAATTGTTTGACTTATGTTTTTTAAATCATCAATATTTTTATTTAAAGTTGATAATGATTGTTTAATTTTTTGTTTTTCATTCCAATCAATTTTTTTTGATTTAATTAATTTTAGTTCTGATTGTCTAATTGCTTTTGTTGATTCGTAAATATTATTAACAATTTTAGAAATTTCTTTTTCTATTTCATTTTGATTATCATCATTTCTTTCGAAAAGTTCTGCTAATGATGGGAATTTAGATATAAATAAATTTGATTTTGTTTTTTTGGGACCAGAAACCAAATCATTATCATATAACTCAAAATGATAGTTTATCTCATCTCCAGGTACTAATTCATATTCACTAATATTCCAATCAAAATAAATGTCTTGAGATTTAATTTTATTTTTTTCATTGATTGGAATTTTTTTAACGCTTACTATGTTTTTTGAAAATGGATTATCTGAATTTATAATTTCAAATACTACTTGAAGATTTGAAAATCCAAAATCATCAATAATCTGTAGATGTATTGGAATTTTAAAACTTTCGTCGATTTCATTGTTTAATTCTGGGTAAAATATTTTTAATTCTGGAAATTTATCTATGATTGGAATGATTTTATATTTAATTGAATTTAAATTTCTAATTTTTCTAAAATCTGAAATATTTATATTAAAGAAACCTTCGTTTTCAATTAAAATTTCTCCAAAAGCTTTCTTTTTATTGACATTAAGTTTTATCATATCTTTTTTATCTTCAAATGATAAATGACTTTCTCCTAAGTTTTTGTTTGATTCAATATTGATTTTAATAATTGAACCTTTAAGAGATTTTATTTCAGCGATATTTCCTTGTTGTTTAAATTGATCTAATTCTGAATATTTAGGAGGTACAATATTAAAATTAATTTTTTGAATTTTGGGTCTATCAATTACTTCAATAGAGTTTATATCTGAAGAAATTTCATCCCATTTGTCCCATGATTTATTAGAATTAACATATCCTCTATAACTTAAGTTTTGATTTATATTTTTTAACGTGTAATAATAAGTATTTTTTTGATCAGCTTTTATCCATTTTTTTTCATTAAAATTTTCACCTAGAAATTCAACTTGTATTGAATCCGGAGAATTTCCTTTCGTTAAAAAAACTACATTTGCAGAGTCTCCACCCATAATATAAATATTTTTTTTCATGCTGTTTATCACAAAAGGAGTTGGGGGTTTAAATTCTTTAGAAGAATTAATTAATCTATAGCTTGAAAAAATAAACTCAGGTAAATAAACAAAACAAATAATTAAAAATATAAATGAGATAAAAATTGTTTGATTTCTACGTTTTAAAACCCTTTTTGGAAGTTTTTTGAAATCGATGTTTATTTTTGAAATTTGCAGATTAACATTTTCAATTAGCTTATTAATTAATGTAGTAGATATAGTTGATGAATTAAACTCTTTTTCAAGTTGAATAGCATTTAATAATTCATCTTTTGAATCTAAATGTTCTATGCCTATTTCAATTGCAATTTTTTCGTAGGAGTATCTTTTTAGCTTATTATTTTTAAACAAATAAAAAATGATTAAAGAAAAAATTAAAAAGGTAGAAACAATTATTAATATTAATGATTTTAAAAGTATTTTTAAACTAATTGGAAACCAAAATATAGATTCTAAGAATATTATTAAGAAAAGAAATCCAATTGAGATTGACAGGGTTGTCCAAAAGAGAAATAAAAAGTCATTTTTTAATTTTTTAAATTGAAAAAATTCCAGATTTTTTTTTATGCTCATATTATTATTGAATTAACGAGTAAGTGAAAATATTTACTCCCATTTTGAGTGCTTCATTTCTTTTAAATTCACTATTATTATGAACTGATGCGTCTTCCCATCCATCTCCTAGATCTGTTTCATAAGTATAAAAGAGAATTAATCGTTTATTATCAAACAAACCAAAACCTTTTGGGGGTTTATTATCATGTTCATGTATTTTGGGTAATCCATTTTTAAAAACAAAATAAGATTTAAATATTGGGTGATCAAAAGGTAGCTCAATAAGATCTTTGTTTGGAAAAACTTTTTTTATTTCTCTTCTAAATGATTTATCTAATCCATAATTATCATCTACATGTAAAAAGCCACCATCAAGTAAATGTATTCTTAAATTTGTAATCTCTGTATCAGTAAGTTTAACGTTACCATGTCCAGTCATGTACAAATATGGATAATTAAATATGTTATTGTCTTTTAAAGAGATCTTCACTTCTTCGTTATGAACTTTGATATTTGTATTAAAATTAATGTAATTTAACAAATTAGGAATAGAGCTCGGGTCACTATACCAATCTCCACCNCCAGAATATTGTANNCTACANATTGTATGATTTTTATCATCTGAATAAAGAAAGTTAATACCCATAAATAAAATAAGAGTTTGAAAAATTAAAANTTTTGAAAATATTTTATATGAAGTCATTTTTTTATATAATTTAAGTAAATTAAAATTATTAAAACAAAAGTCAATCCTAAATATTAGATAGAATTTATTTAAGAAAAAAAATGTATAAAACAATTAAACAGAAAACAATTTTTTATATTTTTATTATTTTGTTTATTCAAAGCCATTTATCTGGTCAAGAAATTCAAGAAGAAGATTCATTGAATGTAATATCAAAAACAAAAATTAATAANAAGAGATTTAAAATTAAACTTCCCAAAGGCTTAAAAAAAATGACTCAATCACTAATTAATGGAGAACAAAGAGTTGTGGAGTTAATTTTTAGACCGTTAGAATTTAGAGAACCTATTATAAGTATACCTGCTGAGGGTAAATTTGGTCTTGGTTATTATGGTTTTGGAGGAATTGATAAAAAAATAAACTTGAATGATGGTTTTGAANCTATNCAAGCAAATAATATTTTATCATCTTTTTATGATTTTGAATTTGCNCAAACAAATTTATCATATTTATTTTTTAAAAAAAGTTATACAGATATTTTAACTGGAATTGGATTTAGAAGATTTTCACCAATCTTTACTAAACCTAAATTNCCAGAATCATGGGGAGTTGACCGAAANTTCTCACCAAATATTTTAGAAATNAATATTGTTACATCATATATTGTTATGTGGCAAGCTTCTTGGTTTTTTCAATTTAAATATTCATATGGAACAAACTTTACNAGATTTTATCAAAATAAGTCTATGGATTTAAATCCATATAGTATNGGATTGACTTCATCNTATTCCTTAGGAATTAAAAGANTATCTGAAACAATGTCTAATGCAAGATATGCNTGGGGAATTGAGTTAAGACATAGTTATAATAAATTAANAACAATTAAATATAATTCTGATTTTTCTCCTATAAAATCAATGANAATTCCAAANTANGGACTTTTTTTTACTCTTAGTGCTTTTTACGGAGGNAATAAAACTNCTGGAGACGAAGCTAAAAAATTATTTTTAAANAAAGATTATGTTGAAGCNAAAAATAAAATGAATCAATTTTTAAATCAATACCCAAATCATGCAAAATCATTAAGAGCNAAAAAATTATTAAAAAAAATTAACGAAAAAATTCCNGGACAATTATTTATTNAAGGAAATCAATTAAAAATNAATATGAAAATTGATAGAGCTTCAGATAAATATTTAGANGCTATGGTTAATGCAAATGATATTTTGAAACCTAANATTGCAAATGAATTAGAAAAAATATCAGATATATATATATTAAATGCAAAAAAATTATTTAACCAAAGATTGTATGATAAAGCATTAGAAGAAATTAAAAAGTCAGCAGCAATTTCAGAAAATGGAGTTTTAGAAAAAAATAAACTTGAAGCGGAAATAATTATGAAGCAGGGTGATGAGTTAGAATTAGTNGGTTTGCATNTTCAAGCAATAAAAAAATATAATAAGGTTCCCNANCTTGATAGAAGTTTAACAAATAAAGCTTATGAAGCTACAGTCAATAGTACAGTTAATATGTTAAATGATGTAAATCAGGCCAAAGATATTCCAACATTNAGATTAGCACTTCAATCTTTAAAGAATGCTGAACTTTTCTTTAAACCTGCAGATTTTAAATATAAAGATTATATAAAAATAATTGAAAATCAGCTTTCATATCAAGATTCTATTGAAGTTNATCAAGAAATAAAATATTCAACAATGCAATCAAGAAAAATAATTGATGAAAGAAATAGAAAAAAAATATCTATTGGTATGATTNTTCCAGAGGTAGAGGCAATAATGGGAAAACCTACTAAAATTATCAATAGCACAAAGAAAAATAAAAATTATCAAATGTGGATTTATGAAACAAAAAAATTAAAAAAAACATTTTATTTTGAGGAATATATATTATTTAAAATTGNAAATTAAATTTATAGTAAATGCGAATTTTTTCTCACAAACATAATTTCTTGAAAAATTATTTTTAAAATTGCAGTTGCAGGAACTGCAAATAACATTCCGAGAGGACCTAATATTGTTCCTCCAATTAATAAAGAAATCATAATCATTAATGGATGTAATCCAACACTTTTTCCCATAATTGNTGGAGTAATTAANGTNCCTTCTATTTGTTGAACAATCATAAACATTAAAACTATATCAAAAATAAAAAAAGGAGAAGGAATTACGCCAAATAGAACATGAGATGTTGCAATATCATTNCCAATATTATTCATAAACGCAATTAATATTGCTGGAATCATTCCAACAAAGGGGCCTACTAAAGGAATTAAATTTGCAACTCCTGCAATAATTCCTATGAAAATTATTAATGATATATTTGCTCCTGNAAAATTTAAAANTATTAATCCNAAAATTGACATNNCCCCAACGCTTAACGCAGCAATAAATTGACCTCTTAAATAACTTGAAACTGATTGTTCAATATTAAAAATTAATTTTAGTCCGCTTTCAAAAAATTTATTTGAAATTCCAGCTACAAGAGTTTTCCTGAATGAATGATATTCTGATAATAATATTATTGTAAAGATTAATATCATTATGGCATTTATTAAAAAACCTCCTACAGCTCCTGCTAATGATGCTAAGCTATTCAGTGCTGAATCAATAAACTTACTTAAAGTAATAGCAAAATCGTTATTTGATGGAATAAAATTTGAAGCAAATTCAGGCAATGATTCAGATATTCTATTTCCTAAATTATTGAACTCTTCTGTAAGAGTTTGTGGATTTACTCTTTGAGAAAATTCTTTTGCTTGATTAGATAATTGTGTTATGAAACTTGTAAGAAAAACTCCAATTATAAAAATAACAAAAAAGGTAACAATAAGAACGCTCATTCCTCTATTTTTTATTTTTCTCTCTAAACTATCAACAGATGATAATAATAAGGAAGTAAATAAAAATGCAAAAACAAGTTTTAAAATAACATCTGATATAAAAGGCCAAATTAACCATATAAAAAAACTTGAAATTATTATTATAAAAAGAGAATATATTAATTTAATATAATTTTGATTTTCAGTGTTATTTATCATTTTTTTGTTTATTGAGTAATAGTGAGTTAGTTTGTCTTAATCTTTCACCTAGAATTTGTCCAAGATTAAAGAGTATTTTATTTGTAATTACAGGGTTTCTATCTTTTAATGCTAGAAGGTCTGGTGTAAAAAAACCTATTAGTTTAGATTCTGACAAACTAATTGCATTAGCAGATCTTGGTTCATCATCAAATAATGCTAATTCCCCAAAGAAATCTCCTTCTTGAAGATTAGCTAAAACTTTTTCATTTTTATTTTCACCAATTGAGATTTTAATTGATCCTTTCATGATAATATACATTCCTTCTCCAGGAGCATTATTTTTGAAGACAAATTCATTTTGACTAAAATTTCTATGATGAACTAATTTTTCAAGTTCAAGAAATTCTTTTTTAGTAAAATTTTTAAAAACAGGAATTAACTTTAATGTATTAATCGTCTCACTTTCTTTATTATCCCATCCTTTAAATAAATTAGGCCAAAGTCCATTTTTCATGATTTAAGCTCCTCAAAACTTCTAAAGATTATGCTTCAAAATAACTAAGTGTTTTTTGTTTGGCAAGAAGAATTCATTTTTAATAATTTAATAATAATGAATATTAGCAGTAATTTTAAAGATGAATAAATTAATTCAAATATCAATTTTTTTAATTTTTTGTTTAAAAACCTCTTTATTATCTCAAGTAGAAAATATTGAGAAAGATATACAATTTAATAGTAATGAATTAAATAAAATAAGAGGAGAGATATCTGAATTTGAGAATAAGATAAAAACAACTTCAAGTTTAGAAAAAAATGAAATTCAGAAATTAAATGATATCGATGAAGAAATTTCTTTAGTTAGAAATTTAATTTTTAGATTAAGGAAAGAGGAAAAATCGCATATAAATAGTATTGATAATGCTAATAGGGAAATCAAACTTCTTGAAAGAAATCAAACAATACTATTAGATAGGTATTCTAATAGGTTAGTAAAAACATATAAAAAAGGTGCTCTTACTAATATAGAAAAGATTATAGACTCAAATTCATGGAGACAGGCAGTTTATAGAACTAAGTATATTAAAATAATCTCAGAGTATGATAGAAATTTGCAAAAAACAATAAAAAATAATATGAATAAGATTTTAAAAGAACGTAAATCTATTAATGATAAACTAGAAAATTTAAATCTTATAGATGAAGAAAAAACATCAAGAAAAAAATGGCTTGAGCAAAGAAGAAAAACAAGAAATTCAAAATTGGAAAATTTAAAAAGAGACAGACAACAAATGTCTATGGCGCTATTAGAAAAAAAGAAAGCAGCTGATGAAATGAGAGAATTAATAGAAACTTTGGAAAAAGAAAAAGCATTGAGATTAGCTGAGTTAGAAAAATTGAGGAACGAGAAAAAATTAATTTCAGAAACTGAAATAACAAATATGAAGGGTAAATTACCTTGGCCAATTGATGGTATAATAATTTCAAAATTTGGNACTTTTCAAAATCCAAATCTTAAAACTTTAACTGAAAATACTGGTATAGATATAAAAGCAAAAGATGGAACGGAAGTAAAGTCTGTTTTTGATGGAATTGTTACTACAATTACATATATAAGAGGGTANGGAAATACGATNATNTTAGATCATGGAAGTAATTTNTATACTGTTTANACTCATGTTTCTGATGTNGAAGTTGAAGANAATAATTATGTTGAAGCAAGACAAGTGATTGCATATGTTAGTGATTCAGGTTCATTAGATGGATCTAAACTTCATTTTGAAATTTGGGGAAATAGAGAAAAANTTAACCCTGAATTATGGTTAATAAAAAAATGATTAAAATTATTGGTCAAGATTATATTTGGAATAAATTAAAATTAGTACATTCAAAAAATAAAGTTGCTAATGCATATTTGTTTTATGGATCTGATGGAACAGGTAAAGAGGGCATGGCAATCAAGTTTTCAGCCTTATTAAACTGTCAAAATAAAAATATTGCTCCATGTGGAAAATGTAATTCTTGCTTAAAAATAAAAACTTTTCAGCATCCAAATATTTCTTTGATTATTCCACTTCCAAAAGAAAAAACAATTAATAAAAATGATAATCCTAATAAAGCACTCACTAATAAAACTTTAGAATTAATAATTCATTTGTTTAAAGAAAAAATTAAAAATCCCTATTTAGAATTCAATATTCCCAAAGCAAACACGATTTTAATAAATTCAATAAGAGATATTAGAAAAAAAATTTATATGAAGTCATTTGAAGAAGGTTTTAAATGTGTATTAATTTTTGAAGCTGAGAAATTAATGGGGAATCAAGAAGAATCAGCTAGTGCATTATTAAAAATTCTTGAGGAACCCCCTTCTAACTCAACCTTTGTATTATGTACTAAATTCCCAAATAAATTATCAAATACAATTAAATCGAGATGTCAATCAATTTATTTTCCACCATTGAATGAAAATGAAATTCTACATTATGTCTCTGAAAACAATAATATTTCAAATGAAAATTCAAAAATAATATCCAACCTTTCAAATGGAAGTTTAAAATTAGCAAATAAAATTATTTCTAATGATTTATTAAAAATTCATGGAATAATTTTGAATTTAATAAAAGATATAACAATANATTCTGATAATAGAAAAAATTTAATTATTCAATTATCTAAAGATTATAAAACTAATACAGAAAAAACAAAATTGAATCTTAACTTGCTATCTTTTTGGTTTAGAGATTGTTTTTATTTAAGTAGAATTAAAAATACTTCAAAATTAATTTTTTCAAGTTTAACAAATGAATTAAATGATTTTATTTTAAAATATCCAAATGCAGATTATACAAAAATTATTAAACTAATTGATGACTCTATAAATTACTTGAATAAAAATATTCAAATAAACTTAGTTTTTTTAAATTTGATTATTGAAATAAATGAAAACTTAAATAAAAAAGAAAATGAATAAATTCTATATATCTACTCCTATATATTATGTAAATGATAAGCCACATATTGGTCACGCATATACTACTATTCTTGCAGATGTAATTGCTAGATATAATCGTTTAAAGAATAATCAAGTATTCTTTTTAACTGGTTTAGATGAGCATGGTCAAAAAGTTGAAGAAGCAGCAAAAAAACTTGGTGTAAACCCTAAAACTCATTGTGATGAGATGGCACCAAGATTTATAAATCTTTGGAATAAATTAAATATTTCAAATGATGGTTTTATAAGAACTACTAATTCTAAACATATTAGTGTAGTGAAAGATATTTTAAAGACTGTTTATAATAATGGTGATATATATAAAGATGTATATGAAGGATTATATTCCGTTTCTGAAGAACGTTTTATTACAGAAAAGGAAGCTGATTCTGGAGAATTTAGAGATATAAAAAAATTAAAAGAAACCAATTATTTTTTTAAAATGTCAAAATACCAAAATAGATTGATTAATCACATAAATGAAAATCCATTATTTATTCAACCAGAATATAGAAAAAATGAAATTTTAGGTTTTTTAAAAAAACCATTAAATGATTTATGTATATCTAGGCCAAAAAAAAGATTTAATTGGGGAATAGATTTGCCATTTGATGACAATTATGTTACTTATGTTTGGTTTGATGCGTTGATAAATTATATTTCAGGTATTGGTTATAAGGATGATAAAAACTCATTTGAAAATTTTTGGCCATGTGATATTCATTTGATTGGAAAAGATATATTAACTACTCATGCTGTATACTGGCCGACGATGTTGATGTCTGCAAAAATATCTTTACCAAAAACTATTTTTGCTCATGGTTGGTGGTTGTATGGAGATGAAAAAATGAGTAAATCTAAAGGAAATGTCATAAATCCTCTCGATATAATTGATACATATGGGGTTGATTCTTTGAGATTTTTTTTAATGAGAGATATGATTTTAGGTCAGGATTCTAAATTTACTCCAGATATTTTTATAAGTAGATATAATAGTGATTTAGCTAATGATTTAGGAAACTTAGTAGGTAGAATTTCTACTTTAATTAAAAAATATTTTAATAATGAAATACCCAGCAATAATTTTTTAGAAAATTATGATAAAGATTTCATTAAGGAAGCAAATATTATTGATACTAAAGTTCATGAAAATATTTCTCAGTATAATATTAATCAAAGTTTAGAATTAATTTTTTCTCTTATAAGATCTATAAATAAGTACTTAGAAGTTTCTCAACCTTGGAAGCATGTAAAAAATGATAAAAATAAGGTTGCTTCAATCTTATATACATCCATTGAAACTCTGAGAATAGCAATTAACCTACTTTTTCCTATAATGCCAACAAAAATTAAAAATATTTACTCTATGATAGGTTTAAATGAACAAAGTTCTAAAAAATCCATGGTTCCAGGTACCTCTCTTGGATTATTTAAAATACCTTTTCCTAAAATTGAACAAAATAAAAATAATAAAAAAACTGAGGATGAAAAAATGTCAGAAGACTATATTTCAATTGATGAATTTAAAAAAGTTGATTTGAGAACTGCAAAAATTATCAAAGCAGAAAAAGTTGAAAAAACTAATAAGCTAATTAAAATGCTTGTGGAGCTAGATGGAACAAAAAGACAAATAGTTTCCGGAATTGCTGAACATTATGATGTTGATGATTTGATAGGTAAAATGGTTGTGATTGTTGCAAATTTAAAACCTGTTGTTATTCGAGGAGAAGAATCAAATGGAATGTTATTAGCAATTTCAAATAGTGATAATAAAGTTATTGTTTTAACATCTGAAAACGAAGAAATCACCTCCGGTTTAAGATTAACTTAATTGTATATAGATACACATACACATCTTTATTATGAGAAAATTATCTCTCAACTGGATGATATTTTAAATCGTGCTAAAATTAATCTTGTATCAAAAATTATTTGCGTTGGAACTAATTTAGAGAATTCTAAGAAATGTGTAGATTTATCTAAAAAATATGATTCGATTTTTGGTTCCGTAGGCATCCATCCTCAAGATTGCATTGTTAAAGATAAAGACTATTTAAATGAGCTTGAATATTTATCTAAAAATAAAAAAATTGTAGCAATAGGTGAAATTGGGTTGGATTATTACCGAGATCATACCTCAAAAAAAGTTCAAAGAGATTTTTTTTCAAAACAATTAAAACTTGCAAAAAAATTAAAATTACCTTCAATAATACATTGTAGAGACTCTCAATTTGATGTTTTAGATATTATTGATGATGTAAAAAATTATAATGTTGTGTTCCATTGTTATTCAAATGATTTAGAATTTGCAAAAAAAATTATTTCAAAAGGTTGTTTAATTTCATTTACAGGAAATATAACTTTTGGTAGTAAACATATAGAATTGCTAATCAATGAAATTGAATTATCAAAAATAATGCTTGAAACTGATTGTCCATATTTATCACCTGTTCCAAAAAGAGGAAAATTAAATGAACCTTCAAATATACCATATATAGCAAAAAAAATAGCAGATATAAAAAATGTTTCATTAGAAGAAGTTTCTAGAATAACTACTAAAAATGCTGAAACTTTTTTTAAAATATAAATGCAAAATTTAGCAAAAAAAAAATGGGGACAACATTTTCTTTCAGACAAAAATTTATTAGAAAAATTAATCAAAATCATTAATCCAAAAAATAATGAAGTTTTTGTTGAGATTGGTTGCGGTGAAGGTGCTTTAACTGAGTTATTAATCAATAAAGTNAAAAAAAATTATAGGTATAGAAATAGATAGTGATTTGGTTTTGTTTTTAAAAAAAAAAATCTTAAAGAAAAATTTTGATTTAATTAATGATGATTTTTTAAATATTGATCTAACCAAATTATTTAAAGATTACAAATCAATAAGAATTATAGGAAATTTGCCTTATAATATTTCATCTAAAATACTATTTAAAATCATTCCAGAACTTGATTTAATAGATAATTGTTACTTTATGCTTCAAAAAGAAGTAGCAGATAGAATAATATCAAAATCAGGTTCTAAGAATTATGGTAGATTGTCTGTGAATATTCAATCTATTTGTGATGTTGATAAGGTGTTAAGTATACCTCCTGAAGTATTTGTTCCTAAACCGAAAGTTCATTCTTCCTTTGTAAGATTCTCAAAAAAAAAAACATATATTAATTCTACTAAAAAAATAGAAGTATTGAAAAAAATCACAAAATTAACTTTTGGTAAAAGAAGAAAAATTTTAAAAAATACATTGTCATCAATTTATAATCTTAAACCTCCAATTGATTTTTCTCTAAGAGCAGAGGATTTAAGTGTTGATCAATATATTTTATTAACTAAATGGATAATTGATAAAAAAATAGTTTTATAATATTTTTTATGACTATTGTAGAATTTTGAAAATGGTAGTAAACTTCCCGTAGTCAGAATGGGTTTCAATATTACTATAATATATTTTAAAAGGATGTTTTATGGCCTCAGATGCAAATAGAAGTTTAAGTAGATATTTAGAAGAAATTGGAAAATATGAACCTCTTGCACCAGCAAGAGAGATAGAATTAGCCCAAAAGGTTAAACAGGGTGATCCGATAGCATTAAATGAATTAACTGAAGCAAATTTGAGGTTTGTAGTTTCAGTTGCTAAAGATTATCAAGGTCAGGGCTTACCTTTAACTGATTTAATTAATGAGGGTAATTTAGGTTTAATTAAAGCAGCTGAGAGGTTTGATGAAACAAGGGGATTTAAATTTATTTCTTATGCAGTTTGGTGGATAAGACAATCTATTCTTCAAGCATTAGCTGAACATTCAAGGATTGTAAGATTACCATTAAATAGAGTTGGAACTATAAGTAAGATTACAAAAGCAGCTCAAAGCCTTGAATCTGAATATCAAAGACCTCCAAATGAAGATGAAATTGGAAAGCAATTAGAAATGGAGGGCGAAGAAGTTACTGATGCTATTAGAATTTCAAGAAGACATCATTCTCTTCATGCACCGTTTAGAGACGGAGATAAAAACTCATTAATGGATGTTATCGAAGATGATAATCAAAGACCTCCAGAATCTGGTTTAATGCTTGAATCATTGAAAGAAGAAATTAGACAATGTTTGGATTCATTAAAAGATAGAGAAAGAGATGTTATTAAAATGTATTTTGGTATAGGAAGAGATTATGCATTAACACTTAATGAAATTGGCGAAGAGTTTAATTTAACTCGTGAGAGGGTTAGACAAATAAAAGAAAAAGCGATTCGTAGATTAAGGCACAAATCTAGAAGTAAAAGTTTAAGAAATTATTTAGGATAGAGGAGGTGTATTTTTCAATTGATCGAAGTTACAGTTAAAAAAGGTGAAGAGCTTGAAAGAGCGATTCGAAGATTCAAAAAAAAATATGAAAAAGCTGGTATTTTACGTGAAGTAAAAAAGAAATCTTTTTATTTAAAACCAAGCGCTGAAAAACAACTTAAACGTAGTAAAACTAGAAGATAATTTTCTTTTTAATTAATTAAGTTAATAAACCAGATCCGAATTAACGGGTCTGGTTTTTTTTCAATATAAAAATCATTAGGAGAAACAATGCTAATTGAATCTATATCTGGAGTAAGAGGAATCTCAGAACAAGATTTAAATGATAAAATTTTAATATCTTATGCAAAAGGAATTAATGAATTTTGTAAAAATGGTAAAATTCTTATTGCAAGGGATTCAAGAAAATCTGGAGAAAAATTTTTATCAATAATTTTTCAAATTATTAAACAAAGCGGAAGAAAAATTGAAAATTGTGGTATAGTTCCTACTCCAACTTTGCAATATGCTGTCGAAAGTACAAATGCTGTTGCTGGAATAATGATTACAGCAAGTCATAATCCATCAGAATGGAATGGAATAAAATTTATATATGAAGATGGTTGTTTTTTTAATGAAAAACAAATTAACAGATTATTAAAATTAAAAAATGAGTTTTTAAATAATAATAATAGCTCTTTTAATAATATTTTATTGCATGACAAGTCTAATAATGCGATTAAATTAATTAATAATCACATTCAAAAAGTTTTAGGAATTTCATTTATTGATTTTTCAAAAATAAAAAAAAGAAAATTAAAAATTGCAGTTGATGCTGTAAATGGAGCAGGTTCAATTGCACTACCAAATCTATTAAAAGAAGTTGGTTGTAATGTTGTAGAAATTAATTGTGAACCAACAGGAGAATTTACTAGAGGTACGGAACCGATTCCTGAAAACTTAGATTTTCTATCAACAACAGTTTTAAATGAGAAATGCGATATTGGATTAGCAACAGATCCTGATGGTGATAGATTGGCCGTTATTGATAATGATGGCAAGCCAATAGGAGAAGAGTATACTCTTGTTTTAGCTTTAAAATACTTTTTAGAATCAACAAATTATAAAAAAACAGTAATAACAAATCTTTCTACNACATTAGCAGTTGATAANATNGCAAANCAAAATAGTGTTGAAGTAATTAGGACAAAAGTNGGTGAAATAAATGTTGTTGAAATGATGAAAANACAACAATCTTCATTTGGTGGAGAAGGAAATGGTGGTGTNATTTTTGGAGATATTCATTTNGGTNGAGATTCTNTAGTAGCATCTATTNTGATTATTGCGTTGCTTTGCAANAGTGNAAAATCTTTAAGTGATTTAATGAANACTTTACCAAAATTTTATATTTGTAAAGATAAAGTATCAATTNAAGGAATAAATCAAAATNAATTATTNAAAAAATTNAATGATATTTATAAAAAAAATAAAAGAAATAATTTAGATGGATTAAAAATTTTATTTGATGATCAATGGATTCATNTTAGAAAATCTAATACNGANCCAATTGTNAGGATATATGCTGAATCAANTTCTTTAAAAAAAGCAAANCATCTTATAAATGATATTAAAGATATAATTANTAAAATAAATTGATTTCAAATATACAAAAACCAAAAATTGGNGATGAATTTGAATTAATTATTAAAGATATTGCATTTGGTGGAAAAGGTATATCTANTTANAATAATTTTAAAATTTTTGTAAGAAATGNAATTCCNGAACAAAAATTNTTAGTTAGACTCATNAAAAGAAAAAAATCTTTTGGTGAGGCAAAAATTTTATCTATAATAGAAAATTCAAAATTNTANCAAAAATCATCATGCAATCATTTTCCAGTTTGTGGTGGATGNTCATTCCAACACTTAANTTATGANTATCAGGTTCAGTTNAAAAAAAAACAACTTTTANATATATTCAATAAAATCGGAAAANTTGAAATTAAAAAAATTGATTATTTTTTTCCTGCNGAAAAAATTTTTAATTATCGTAATAAAATGGATTTTACTTTTTCTTCAAGGAGATGGTTGTTAAATGAAGNAAANTATANTCCTAATGATAAAATTTTTGCTTTAGGNCTTCATATTCCTGGAAGGTTNGANAAAATTCTTAATATAGATGAATGTANGATACAAAACNCTGTTGGAAATGAAATTTTATGTTTAGTTCAGGATTTAGCAAAACAAAATAAAATTCCTCCATATGATAAAAAAACACATNAAGGGTTTTTAAGAAATTTGATTATTAGAAGAGGTGAAAAAACAAAAGAAATAATGATTAATTTTGTTACTGCATACGAAAATAAAATAATCTTAAAGCCAATTGTAGATGAATTAATAAAAAATTTCAAAAATATTAAATCAATTGTAAATAATATCAATTCTAAAAAAAGTGATACATCTTATGGTGAATATGAAATCTTGTTATATGGAAATAAATTTATTTTAGATAGGATTGATAAATATGAATTTGAAATTTCATCAAATTCATTNTTTCAAACTAACACTAATCAAGCTGAAAATTTATATTCAATTNCAAAAAAAATGGCTGATCTNAAANCAAGTGACATTCTTTTTGATTTATATTGTGGGACAGGTTCAATTTCAATTTATATGGCAAATTATTTGAAAAAAGTATATGGTTTTGAAATAATCGAATCTGCAATAAAAGATGCTTATCAAAATATGAAAAGGAATGAAATTGAAAATTGTAAATTTTTCCAAGTGAATTTAGATAAGGATTTTGAAAATATATTAAATTCAAAAAAAATACCTAATCCAAATATTTTATTTTTAGATCCCCCAAGAGCAGGAATTCATCCTAGGCTTTTAAAAAATTTGATTAAACTTGATACTAATAAAATAATTTACATATCTTGTAATCCAACTACTCAAGCACGAGATTTAAATATTTTATTAGAAAGAGGGTATAAATTAAAAAAACTAGCAATGGTTGATATGTTCCCTCATACCCCTCATATAGAAAGTGTAGCATTAATAACAAAAAAATAATTTTTAATACAATTCATAAAAAAATTCCAACCTAATGTTTAAATTATAATGATGGTAATTTTATTCAAAAAGATATTCCAGAACCCATTCACTCAAATTATAAGTACTATATTTATTGTTATGTTATCAAGTGGATGGCTTATTAGTCAATTTGAAATTGCTCCAAATGGAGAGGATGGTTTATCTGAAGGAATGAATCCCTTTTGGTGGGCTATAGTTACAATGACAACCGTTGGTTATGGGGATTTTGCTCCTAAAACTTTTGAGGGAAGAATTCTAGCAATTATTATAATGTTTGCTGGAATTTCGTTAACTGCATTGTTAACCGCAACAGTATCATCAATTTTTGTAGCAAGGAGAATAAGGGAGGATAAAGGTTTGGAAATATTAAAAATTAGTGATCATATTGTAATTTGTGGTTGGAACAGTCTTGTTGATAATATTATAGATTCATTACAAAATATGCATGAAAATAAAAAATTAAACATAGTATTAATTAACAANCAAAATGATGAGACAATTTCAACTTTTAGAAATAGTCATAAAGGAATAAATTTTAAATTTGTAAANGGTGATTTTACACGNGAGCCAATACTNGATAAGGCAAATNTCAAAAAAGCAAAAACAGTTATTATNTTACCCTCAGATTATTTGACAAGTTCAACAGGTCATCCTGATGAGAAAACAATTTTNGCAACTTTAACAATTAAAACNTCTGCACCTAATTGTAGAGTTATTGCATTTATTGTAGATAGAGAAAATCTCACCCATATTAAAAGAGCAAATGCAGATGAAATAATACTTAGCGATGATTTTAGTTCTTATATGGTTGCNTCTAGTGTAANCGAACCAGGAGTTTCTAGAACAGTTGAAAATTTAATGAGTTTAAAAACNAAATCAATTTTTAAACAGTTAGATATTCCAGATNNATTTATTGGAAAAACATATGATTCNTTATTTAATTATTTTAAAAAAATGGGATTAATTTTAATATCAGTGTATTCTGAGGATGAAAAAATAGGGATTGGCGAAATATTATCTTCGGATACTTCAGCNTTAGATCATTTTATTGAAAGAAAATTAAAAGATGCNGGNCATTCTTTAACTGAAGAAAATAAAATGAATGTGATTGTGAATCCAAAAGATGAATATATTATTAAAGAAAATGAAAAAGCAATTGTAATCAAATAAAGTAGGAAATTTTATGAGAAATCAATACGAAAAATTTAAAATTTTTAATGGTTTAAATAANTCTCAAATTAATTTATTTGAAGAGAAAATATCNATCATTAAACATTCAAAAAATGATATAATNTTTAATGAAGGGGAGAAAGGTGAAACTCTTTTTTTTCTTTTAGATGGTGAAGTTGAAATTACACAAGCACTAACTCTAGAGTTATCAAAAGCAAATTTTGACACAAGAGAGAAATCAATTTTAAATCTTAAAAGTAATCAATATCCAATCTTTGGGGAAATGTCTATTTTTGGAACTAAAGAATTAAGAACTGCAACTGTGAAAGCAAATTCTGATTGCAAAATGGGAGAAATTTCTAAATTTGATTTACTTCAATTATGTGAATCTGATAATAAAATTTGTTATATAGTAATGTCAAATATTTGTTCAATTATTACTGATAATTTAATTAATGCCAATGCAAATATTTTAAAATTAACTACTGCTTTTAGTTTAATACTTGATAAATAGTTTTAAGTAATGCCTAAAGAAATAAATATTCCTAAAATTTACAGTCCTTTGGATGTAGAAAAAAAATGGTATAAACATTGGATTCAAAAGAAATATTTTGATGCTAAAGTAGANAAAAATAAAAAACCATATACAATTGTAATTCCNCCNCCAAATATAACAGGNAGTCTTACAATTGGTCATGTNTTAAATAATACNATTCAGGATNTATTAATTAGAAGNTCAAGGATGATGGGTAAAAGTACATGTTGGATTCCTGGNACAGACCATGCTTCTATAGCAACTGANACTAAAGTAACTAAAATGCTCCTTAAAAAAGGAATTGNTAANAAAAATATTTCAAGAGAAAAATTTATTGAATATTCTTGGGAATGGAAAAAGCAATATGGCTCTNTAATTACGGAACAATTAAAAAGACTTGGATGTTCATGTGATTGGAAAAGGGAAAGTTTTACATTAAATGAAAAATATTCAAAAGCTGTTCTTCATGCTTTTGTAGATTTATATAACAAAGGATTAATTTATAGAGGTAATAGGTTGGTCAATTGGTGTACTGCAAGTCAATCAGCAATTTCAGATGAAGAGGTCTATTTTAAAGAAATTAATGCTAAATTATGGTATGTAAAATATCCGATTTTAAATAGCAATGAAAAATTAATTGTTGCCACTACGCGACCAGAAACAATTTTAGGTGATACGGCTATTGCTATGAATCCTAATGATAATAGATTCCTTAATTTTAAAAACAAATATGCAATTGAACCTTTTACTCAAAGAAAAATTCCAATAATAGCTGATAATTATGTAGATAAAAANTTTGGTACTGGTTTGGTAAAAATTACACCAGCACATGACCCAAATGATTTTGAAATATCTAAAAGACATAATCTAGAAATTATTAATATTTTAAATCCTGATGGNACTCTAAATAATAATGTTCCAAAATCTTTTGTTGGTTTAAATATTGAATCAGCTAGAAAAAAAATCGTAGACGAATTAAATGAATTAGATCTTATTTATAAAATTGAACCTTATAAAACTAACATTGGTTTTTCTGAAAGGGGGAATGTTCCAGTTCAACCTTATTTGTCAAAACAATGGTTCATTTCAATGAAAAAGCTTGCTTCTCCTGCTATAAATGTAGTGAAAGATAAACATATAAATTTTTATCCTAAACATTGGGTTAAAACTTACGAACATTGGATGGTTAANATTCAAGATTGGTGTATTAGTAGACAATTATGGTGGGGACATCGAATTCCAGTATGGTANTCAAAAAAGGATAATAATAAACTTCANGTTTCATTAACTCCTCCAAATGATAAAGANAATTGGGTTCAAGATGAGGATGTTCTNGACACTTGGGCAAGTTCATGGTTATGGCCTATGGCTGTTCATGATTGGCCTGAAGATTCTGAAGATCTTGATTATTTCCATCCTACTGATGATTTAGTAACAGGACCAGATATAATTTTCTTTTGGGTTGCTAGAATGATTATGGCAAGTNTAGAATTCAAAAAAGAAATACCTTTCAAAAATGTCTATTTTACTGGNATGGTTAGAGATATGGACGGAAGAAAAATGAGNAAATCACTGGGNAANTCACCTGACCCAATAAAACTAATTGATGATTACGGTGCAGATGCTATAAGATTTGGAATAATGCTTGTTGCTCCTCAAGGCCAAGATATTTTATTTTCAGAGGAAAGAATAAAACAGGGTAGAAATTTCATGAATAAAATCTGGAANGTAGCTAGATTTTTATCTTTTTATTCAAATGACATTTCAATTCTTTCAGAAGATGAATTAAAAAATAAAAATTTAGATTTATCAGACAAATGGATAATAAATAAGTTAGATTTAACAATTGAAAGCATAAACTCAAACTTTAAAAATTATAAATTTAATGAAATTGCAAAATGTATTTATGAATTTGTTTGGTTTGATTATTGTGATTGGTATATAGAGATTATCAAATCTCGGTTGCAATCAGATGATTTAGAAGAAAAAATAATTGCATTTTCAAATGCTTTAACAATTTTTAATAAAGTATTAAAATTAATGCATCCGTTTTCTCCATTTATAACTGAAGAGTTATGGAATAGATTTAAATTAAAAAATAATAACTTAGATATTGTTATTTCTGATTGGCCACAAATAAGTCAATTTGATTTTGATAAAAAAATTAATAATCAATTTGAAGATTTAAAGAATTTAATCACTAAACTAAGGAATTTAAGATTTGAAATGAATATTCCTTCATCTCAAAAATCNGATTTATTGATAAAAAGTAAAAAATCTTTATTAATTTATGACAATAGACAGTTGATAATGGACCTGGGAAATGTTAAAAAAATTGAATTCAATGAGAATATAAAAAGACCAAAACAATCGGCTATGATNATTTATAACTTAGTAGAAATATATATTCCTTTAGANAAGATTGTTAATGTTGANCAAGAAAAGATACGTATTCAAAATAAAATTGATGGTTTGAAATCACGNTTGGAAGTTATTAATTTAAAAATCAACAATAAAAATTTTATTTCAAAAGCTCCAAAACAAATTATAAAAAAAGAATTAAATAAAGTCAAAGATATTGAAGAAAATCTTATAAAGCTTAACCAAAATATTGACTATTTAAAATGAAGAAGATATTTTTAAAATTTATTTTTTTATCTATGATTTGTTTTGCTCAGTCTGATAATGCATTTATTACAATATACAAAGACAACTTTGCACTCGTACGTCAACCAATTAATTTTCAATTAAAATCAGGTTCTAGTAAAGTTATGTTTTCCAATATTCCCCATGAGACAGATTTTAATTCAATTTTATTATCGATGGATAATGTTACTATTAATTATCAAGAATATTTTAAAAACAATTTTGGAAGTATTTCATATCTTGATGGCCAAATTGAAAAAAACATATCTATTACTACTCAAGATGGTAAAGAAATTAAAGGTGCTTTAATTAATATTGAAAAAAATTGGTTATCCGTTAAATCAGGTGGTAAAATTAATTTTATTAATATAAATGATATATCATTAATTGAATCTCCATATAAAAAAAATTATTCATTAACTAATCCAACAATTGAATGGGATATAACTGTAAGTTCAAATGGTAAATATCAAGGTGAACTAATTTATGTTTCTAATGGATTTAATTGGGTTTCAAATTATCAATTAATTATGGATTCTGATGAATTGAATGCTACTTTAGTTTCAAAGTCAGTAATAAATAATTCAACAAATTTAGATTTTAAAAACCTGAAAGTTAATTTGGTTGAAGGAAATCTTAAATTAAAAAATGAAAAAGTTATTGAAGATGATTATGTGATTTATAATATTCCAAAAAATATTTTTTTAAATAAAAATGATAAAGTTGTTACATCATTATTTCCTGAAAAAAAGATAAAATTTAACAGAACATATACATTTGAGAATACTGAATTAATAAAAAAATCAGAACCACTNNTGTTAGAAATTTCTTTTGAAAATGATTCATCTCAAATTAATAATATCATCCCAACTGGNAATTTTAATATTTACCAAAAAAACAAAAATGGTAAAATTTTGTTNAAGGGTGAGAACNTAATTAGTCAAATTGATATAGGCGAAAAAGTAATTTTGAAATCTGGAAGGTCAGAAAATGTATTTGGAAAAAGAGAAATCGTTAATATTGATAAAAAAAAGAAAAGTGAAGAAGTAACTATTTTAATTGAATTAAAAAATAATCGTAATGAGAGAATTAATGTCAAAATTATTGAACATATTTTTGGTAATTGGGTAATAAGAGAACCATCTCATGATTATAGAAAAACTAATTCGAATACAATTGAATTTGATATATCTATAAGTGGTTTAGAAACAGAGGCTATTTCATATACTTATATTAAGGATTGGTTATAAATTCAAAATATGAATGCATAAATCACCTAAAANACAGTCAAAAAAATATTCAATTAAAAGCAATTTAATATCTATAAATAATATTGGATCAAAAAAGATTCAAATTTTCAAATCTCTTGGAATTGAAACACCTCTCGATCTTTTATATTTCTTTCCAAGAAAACATGTTGATAGAACTTCATTTACCAAAATAAAAAATCTTAAAAAAGGAGAGTTGGTTTCAATTATTGCTTCTGTTGAAGCATTTGGTTTAAGAAGATCTAAAAAAAGAAATTTTTTTGAATTAATCATTAGTGATAAATCAGGTATCATTAAATGTATTTGGTTTAATGGCTCTAATTATATGAATAAAATTTTTTCTATAGGTGATAAACTTATTGTAAGTGGTAAGGTTGATTTTTTTAGAGGTTATCAAATTATTCATCCTGAATATGATATTATTAATCTACAAGATATGGAACCATTAAACTCAGGTGGAATTATTCCTATATATCCAAGTAATGAGTTATTAAAAAAAGTTGGATTAGAAAGNAGGGGATTAAGAAAAATAATTAGGGAAATTTTATTAAANTATAATTTTGAAGATCAAGAATTCTTTGAAAAAAAAATAATAAANAAAGAAAACTTATATCCNTTGAACTTAGCATTAAAAAATATTCATTTTTCTAAANATCTTGATGAATTGAAAAAATCTATNTTTCGATTAAAATTTAACGAACATTTTTACATCCAGTTACTAATGGCCTATAGAAAAGTTAAATTAAAAAAACTCAGGGGAAAGGAGTTTTCATATAAAAAATCTTTAATCAGTCAAATACTTAAAAACATTAAGTTTGAGCTCACAAATGCCCAAAAAAGAACATTAAAAGAAATTTTTAATGATATGATAAAAGCTAAAGTGATGAATAGATTAATTCAGGGTGATGTTGGTTCTGGAAAAACTATTGTTGCAATAATTTCTAGTTATTTAGTAGTTAAGAATAAATCTCAGGTTGCGATAATGGTTCCAACTGAAATTTTAGCTAGACAGCATTTAAGTCAACTTTTAAAATATTTAAAAAATTTAAATGTTTCAGTGGNNTTACTAGTAGGAAATTTAAAGAAAAAAAATAGAGTTTCTTTGCTTGATGATATTAAAAATGGAAAAATAGACATCGTTATTGGAACACATGCAATTTTTCAAGAGGATGTAATTTTTAAAAACTTAGGATTAATTGTAATAGATGAACAACAAAGATTTGGAGTTTCTCAAAGAGATAAATTATTTAAAAAAGGAAATAATCCTGATATTTTATCAATGACAGCTACTCCAATACCTAGAAGTCTTGCTATAGCATATCATTCTGATATGGATATTTCCTTAATTGATGAAAAACCAAATTTTCAAAAAAAAATAATCACAAAAGTAATTTCAAATAATCAAATTAATAAAGTTTATGATTTTATTAAAAATAAAATTAAAAATGGNGAACAATGTATTATTGTTTTTCCNTTAATAAATGAATCGGAAAAATTAGATTTAAAAGCNGCAATAATTGGGTTTGAAGAATTAAAAAAAATTTTNAATAATTTAAAAGTTGAACTTTTGCATGGTAAAATGNATCAAAGTGAAAAAGAAANAATTATGAATGANTTTTCTAATAATAAAATTAATATTCTAGTTTCAACAACTGTTATTGAAGTTGGAATTGACGTTCCTAATGCAACTGTAATGTTAATAGAAAATTCAGAGAGATTTGGTTTGTCTCAATTGCATCAGCTTAGAGGTAGGATTGGTAGAGGTTCAAAAGAAGGATATTGTATTTTAAATCATACTAATCGAAATGAAAATTCTATAAAACGCATGGAAATTATGGAATCAACTNATGATGGTTTTAAAATATCTGATTATGATTTAAAATTAAGAGGTCCTGGTGAATTTTATGGCGAAATGCAACATGGTTTCCCNAAAATGAAAATTGGTGATATNATTAATGATTTAGAAATTATTAAAAAAGCAAAANAGGTTGCNTCTGAGTTGATTTNTAANGACCCNGAATTAAAATTAAGAAANAATAAAAAAATTAGAGCAAATTTTTTTAAAGAATTTAAGAATTATATGAAAGTTGAAAATATTTTATAATGATAAAAATTAAACATTGTTTCCTTTGTGAAAATATTAATTTAAATAAAATTTTTTCTGCTATAGATTATATTGCAACGAAAGAAAAATTTGATATTTTAGAATGTCCAAAATGTGAAATAAGAATTACTTCTCCATTACCTAAAAAAAATCAATTAAAAAAATATTATGAATCAAAAAATTATAGGCCACATAAAAAAAAAACATATTCTCTTATTGATTTACTTTATAATATTATTAGAAAATATATGTTTTTTAAAAAAAGAAAATTGATTGAAAAACACTCTCATTTAAAAAAAGGAAAAATACTCGATATAGGATGTGGAACTGGTGAGTTTGCTTCATTTATGAAGAATTCTGGATGGGATGTTGTTTGTGTTGATTCATCAAATGAAGCAAGAAGTATTGCTATGCAAAGATTCAATTTGAAAGTTTTAAATATTGATCAATTTTTTGATTTAAAGAATATAAGGTTTGATGTTATTACAATGTGGCACACTTTAGAACATGTAGACAAACCAATAGAATATATTAATAAAGTAAATAAAATTTTAAATGATGATGGCAAATTTATTTTTGCTGTACCTAATTATGAATCTTTCGATAGCAAATTTTTTGGTAAGTATTGGGCAGCTAATGATGTCCCCAGACATTTATATCATTATAGTAAAAAAAGTGTTAAAAAAATTTTAAAAAAATCAAATTTGCTTGTTTCAAATATAATAGGTTTACCATTTGATGCATATTACGTTTCTTATTTAAGTTCTAGATATAAAAAAACTTCATTATTGAATTCGTTATTAGTTGGTTTTATTTCAAATTTTAAAGCAAAATATACCAATAATATGTATAGTTCATTAATTTACATTAGTAAAAAAAATATGATTGAAAGGGAATAGGGATAATGGTAGATAATAAAAATGACAAAGAAGATCAACTTCTTATTCAAATAATAACAATGTTTACTCAACAGTCTTGGATTTCAATGGGTAAGCTTAAAAATCCTGTTACAGATAAAACTGAAACAAAACTAGATGAGGCAAGTTTTTATATTGAAGTAATAGAAATGATGAAGAATAAAATGGAAGGCAATTTAAATTCGGAGTTGTCTAGTTATATTGAAACAAGTTTAAATAATTTAAAAATAAATTATCTTGAAGAATCAAAAAAAACTACTGTAAAAGAATCAAGTAATGAATTAAAAAATGAAAATAACTCTAAAGAAAAAAATGAAAAAGAAGATATAAATGAAAATAAATAATATAAATTATTTTATATCTGGCTTTGTTTTTCTAATTACTTTTTTAATTTATTTTATAACAATGGCTCCAACCGTCTCTTATTGGGATTGCGGAGAATTTATTGCTACGTCATATATTTTAGGAGTTCCTCATCCNCCGGGTAGCCCGCTTTTTTTAATTATAGGTAGAATATTTTCTTTATTTCCAATAAGCTCTGATATTGCATTTAGAGTTAATATTATTTCCCCAATTGCTAGTGCTCTTTCAGTTATGTTTCTTTATTTGATTGTTGTCCAACTAATTAATATTTATCGAGGAAAAATAAAAAATAATTTTGATCAAATAATTGTTTATGGATCTGCTTTTATAAGTTCTTTAATTTTTGCGTTTACTGATAGTCATTGGTTTAATGCTGTAGAAGCTGAGGTATATTCTTTNAGCACATTATCAACAGCNTTGGTAGCTTGGTTAATCTTACATTGGAATGAAAANTCTGATAAANAAGGACATGAAAGATTTTTGCTTTTAATTTCATANGTTCTAGGTTTNGCAACGGGGATTCACCTTTTAAATTTATTAGCTTTACCATTNATGGGAATGATATTTTATTTTAAAAAATATTCNTTTTCAATTCGTTCATTTTTAATNATGTCATTTATNACTGCAGTAATNTTTATTAGTGTTTATCTAGGNATAATAAAGGGAATTCCAAGAATTGCTTCTTTAATTGGGATTAATGGTTTAATTATCACAATATTTTTTTTATTTCTANTTACAATTTATGTTATNGTGAAAAGAAACAATTTTTTTTCATTTATTTTATCATCTTTACTTTTGGTAATNATTGGTTATTCTACTTATGCAGTTTTATTTATTAGATCAGCACAAGANCCTGCAATAGATGAAAATGATCCAGAAACAGTTGAAAGAGCAATAAAATATTTAGATCGTGAACANTATGGTGAATTATTTACTTTTCCAAGAAGATATGAAAAAGGAACAGTTGGTTCATATCCTCATAAAGTTTCAAAAATAGGCAACCCTTTAGATAATTCTAATTTTTCNAGTTCACAAGACTTTAGATATATGTTCCATGATTTTGAAAAACAATTTTCATTTTTTTGGGATTATCAATTTATAAGAATGTATNTGAGATATTTCTTGTGGCAATTTGCGGGAAGGGGACCTGCAGGNGAAAATTATGTTTCAAATTTTGGAGCTATAGAATCTAGAGCTGAAGATGGTGTGAATTGGTTCCAATTTATTCTTCCATTACCATTTTTAATGGGGATATTTGGAATTTATCATCATTTTAAAAAAGANCCAAAAAGAGCTTGGTCAGTCTTAGCTCTTTTTGTAATGACTGGTTTTGCTTTAATCATTTATTTAAATCAAGATAANTTTCAACCCAGAGAAAGAGATTATTCTTATGTTGGAAGTTTTTTTGCTTTTTCTGTTTGGATTGGAATATTTTTAGAATCTTTTTTTGATAAATTNTTTAAAGTANTCAAACGGAANAAAATTTCTAACAATATTTTTTATTTTATCTGCAGTACTTTTTTAGTCATTCCNTCAGTTATGTTTTCATCAAATTATTGGTCTCATGATAGNTCTGGTAATTTTGTTGCATGGGATTATTCTTACAATATTTTGCAAACATGTGAACCAAATGCTGTTATTTTTACAAATGGTGATAATGATACATTNCCATTGTGGTATTTACAAGAAGTTGAGGGNATTAGGAAAGATGTTACAGTTGCCAATTTAAGTTTACTTAATACAGATTGGTANATAAAACAAATTAAGGATCAAAGAACTGGTGATAACAAAATCATCTCATTTTCTGAAAAGCAAATTNATAATCAAGAGCCAATTGGTATTAATCCTGCCACAGGAAANCCTTTATTACTAAAAGTTGATATATGGAAAGATACNCCAATTTCAATACCAGNAATNAATAATGAAAAGAATCTTGAAGGAAAAGTTTCATGGACTCTAAAACCAACTTTAGGAGCAGGTGGAATTAGGGTTCAAGATCTTATGGTNCTTCATATTATACAAGAATCAAAATGGAAAATTCCAATTTATTTTGCTGTTACAGTTTCCCCGAGTAATAGAATTGGTCTTGAAGATTATTTACAAATGGAAGGTTTAGCTTTTAAATTAAATTCTCACAAAGTTTCTTCAGTTAACTTTGAAAAATTAGAAAAGAATTTAATTTCTGATGTGAATGATTTAGAATGGTATGATAAATATAATACGGGATATAAATACAGAAATCTGAATAATGAAAATGTTTATTTGAANCCAAATATTCAAAAATTACTTCAAAATTATCGTTCTGCTTTTTTACAACTTTCTATGTATAAATATGATCAAATTAATTCTTTAACTAATTTCTCTGAAATTGATGAGTTAAAAGGAAATGTAATTNAAATTCTTGATTANATGTCAACNATAATGCCAGAAAATGTTGTTAAAATAGGTTCACCTGAAATGAAACTTCAAATTGCACAGTTATATCATGGAGTTGGAGATTCTCTAGATCAAAATAAAGCTCGTGATATTTTTAGGGAGTTTCATTCATCAAANAGACCTGAGATAATTGGTTTTTTATTACAAACNTATAATGAATTTAATTACAATGATGATGCAATTGAAGTTCTTGAAAAATGGTTATTAAATAATCCAAATGATCAAACTGCAATATCTCTTCTAAATGAATGGAAGAAAAGAGATTAATATAATAACTAATGAATTTCCATTAGTTTCAATTATTATNCCTCATTTTAATGGTGAGGAAATCTTAGNTGAGTGTTTAAAATCCCTAAAAANATCTAATTATACAAACTTAGAGATTATTATTGTTGATAATGGTTCAACTGATAATAGTATTGTTATTGCTAGAGAAAAATTTTCTAATATTAAAATTGTTAATAGTAAATATAATATAGGATATGCTGGAGGATGTAATTTAGGTGCTAGAAATGCATCAGGTGATTTTTTATTTTTTTTAAATAATGATACTNTTCANAAGCCNAATTGNATTTCTGAATTNATTNGTACTTTNATTCAAGATTCTTCAGTTGCTGTNGTCCAACCNAAAATATTAAATTATTTNGATAAGACCAAATTTGATTATGCTGGAGGATGTGGNGGCCATTTGGATATTTTTTGTTTTCCTTTTGTTAAAGGAAGATTATTTNATTTTACTGAAAAAGATTATGGNCAGTATGATGTTGANGATGAAATCTTTTGGGCATCTGGCACAGCTATGATGATAACAAAAAAAGATTTTTTTGATTGTGGAGGATTTGATGANTTATTTTTTGCTCATCAAGAAGAAATTGATTTACAATGGANAGTNCATTTAATGAATAAAAAAATTAAAATAAATCCAAATTCAATNATTTATCACAAAAATGCTATGACTTTATCTTCAGGTTCAGTTAAAAAATATTATCTAAANCATAGAAATTCATTNTTAATGATGTTGACTAATTATTCTTTANCAAATCTTTTTTTTATTTTACCAATTAGGGTATTACTNGAGTTTNTNGCACTATTTTATTCATTAATNTTAATNGATTTGAANCATTTTATAGCAATTTTAAGATCTTTNATTTGGTTAATTTTNAATCCTATAAAAATTTATAAAAGNAGANAAAGGTTTANTGAAAATCATAAAAGAAATGATATGAAAATAATTTCAAAAATGTATAGAAAAAGTATTGTTTTTGATTTTTTTATTTTAAGAAAAAGAAATTATTTTGATTTAGATATTGCATCTTGATATTTTTTTAAATTGTCAGGGTCAAAAATTAATAATTTATTAAGTATTATTTTTTTGTATTGAAATTCATCATTTAAATTAATGAAGTCTTCAATGTGTCCTTTAAGAAATATTGTTGTATAATGTTCTCTTGGAAAACGTTTAAAAGTTTTATTTAAATTATTAATCATTTCTGAAAAAGCTAACTCAGCACCATCATAATCATTTTCTTCTATATACGCCATACCATCATAAAAATTAAATTTAGCAAGTCTTGAGTCTCTATATTTTGTTAATAAATCAATTAATTCAAGCCTGTCAGACCAACCTCTTCTATATTGTGAAGACATTCCTCGCATAGCAATTTCTCTGGATTTTTCATAGAATGAAGTTCCTCCAAATTTTTCATAAGTGTCTAATTCACCAGCAATTATAGTTGAACCATAAAACTCCAAAGCACTGGACAATGGTTCAAAAATTACAGGTGAATAATTTATATTTTGTCCAAAACTATAAGGAAATTGAATTGTCTTTGAAAAATATCTTTGATCTATTCCGGTGTTAAATAACAATTGAGCAGAAAAAAGTCTTTCGCTTCCTTTGTCAGCAATACCTTCAAATAGAACTTGTATATCTAAAGTTATTTGAAGATCCTGAATTTCATCACCCCAATTAGTTAAAAGGAAAAAGTTTCTGATTGATTCATTTATATTAGAAGTAATTTGTTTATCACCTTCTTTTAACCTTTGATTATCAATTGTTATTTTAACAGTCTTGAATTGAGCATTTAGATTGCAAAAAGTAAAACTACAGAAAAGTATGAAAAATTTTATTAAGAAATTTATTGATTTTCGGTTCATATTAATAAAAAACTTTACTCATAATATAATAAATAAAATATTATCGATTTAATCTTCAATTTATTACGTAATTTTCTGATAATTAATAATTCTTAATTTAAAAATATGTCAAATATTAAATCTTTAATTGAAAATAAAAACGATTTTTTTATAATTGATAGTGCAAGAAAACTTTCAAAAAGACTAGATCTTGAAATTTATATTGTTGGTGGATATGTTAGGGATTTATTTACTCAAACAACAAAGGAATCGGACTTAGACTTTATGGTTGTTGGTGACGGAATAAAATTTGCTCAGGAATTTAAAGATTCACTTGGTGGGTCAAAATTAGTTACTTTTTCAAAATTTGGGACAGCCAGATTTATGATAAATAATAAAACTATTGAAGTTGCATCCTCAAGAATTGAAGATTACAAATTAAATTCTCGAAATCCTAAAATTGATAGAACTGATTTATCAACTGATATTTTAAGAAGAGATTTCACAATTAACACACTTGCAGTTTCAGTTAATGATAATGATTTTGGAAATCTATTTGATTTATTTAATGGAATCAAAGATATTAATGATGGTTTGATTAAAACCCCTCTAGACCCTGACAAAACTTTTTCTGATGATCCATTAAGAATTTTGAGAGCAATAAGATTTGCTTCTCAATTAGGATTTGAAATTGATAAAAAAACCAAATTAAGTATTCAATCTAAAGTTGAAAGACTATCCATAGTTTCATCAGAGAGAATTATTTTTGAATTTTTTAAAATTCTTGATTCACCCAAACCTTCCATTGGTTTAGAGCTTTTACAAAAATTATCAGTGATGAAAATAATTTTGCCAGAAATTTCTTCACTTTATGGGATGGAACAAACACCAGAATGGCACCACAAAGATGTTTTTTATCACACTCTTAAAGTTGTAGATAATATTTCAATGAAAACTAACAAAACAAAATTAAGATTTGCAGCATTATTACATGATATAGGTAAGCCTAAAACTAGAAGATTAGATAAAAATAAAGGTTGGACATTTCATGGACATGATGCTGTTGGTGCAAATATGATTAATTTTTTAAGTAAAAGGTTAAAATTATCTAAAGAAATGACTGAATATTTAAAAAAGCTGACTTTATTGCATTTAAGACCAATTTCATTGGCTAAAAAAGGTGTTTCCGATAGTGCCGTTAGAAGATTGATGGTTTCTGCTGGAGAGGATATTGAAGACCTTATGATACTTTGTAGAGCTGATATAACATCTAAGAATCCTAATTTAGTAAAAAAATATCTTCAAAATTTTGATAAAGTTGAATTAATTATGAATAATGTAAAAGAAAAAGATTCATTTAAAAATTTTCAATCTCCTATAAGGGGAATTCAAATTATGAAAGAATGTAAAATTAAGGAAGGTAAGATAGTTGGTTTGATTAAAAAAGATATTGAAAATGCAATTTTAGATGGAGTTATTGAAAATAATTACAAATCGTCCTATGATTATTTTTTAAAAATTAAAGAAAAATATATAAAATAAATGAGAGGAACTTTATAACTTGTAGATAGTATATATATTATTCAGGGAAAAAATGTTAAAAATTTTATTTATTTTCTTATTCTTTTCAATCTCTTTTGCCCAAGAAGTTTTTTCTCTTGAAGATTGTATTAAATTAGGTATTGAAAAAAATCCAAACTTAAAAATATCAAGACTTAATCTTATTAATGCAAAACAAGACAAAAAGAATAGTTTTTCATCAATTTTACCCCAAATCGGTGTTTCATTCAATAATAATCAGCAAGGGTCTTATACTAGCTATCAATATGGTATAAGAGTACCAGAATCAACATATTTTTCAAATTCAATTTATTTAAATCAAAAAATTTATGATGGTGGAAACTGGTGGAATCAAATTTCATTATATGATAAACTTTATAATCAAAGTTATCAAAATACGGAATCCATTAAAAATTTAGTTGTATTAAATATTAAAAAGGCTTTCTTTGAATATTTGAAGAATAAAGAACTTTATGAAGTTTCAAAAAAACAACTAGAATTATCAGAACAACAACTTGAAAGAGTTCAACGTCAATTTGAAGTGGAGGCTGTCGCAAAAACTGATTTATTAAAACAACAAGTTTTATTAGGGCAAGTGAAGGTTCAACTACTAAATCAAAATGCTTCATTATTAAATTCTAGAAAAATTTTAGCACAGACAATTGGTTTTGATAGTAATAAAGAATTTGATGTTATTGATGAAAATCCAAAAAGTAATGTAATTGAAGAAACAAAAGAACAATTATGGGATTTTGTTCTACAAAAAAATCCTGATATAATTCAAAAGAAAAATCAAATAATAATTTCCAAAATTCAAGTAAAAATAGCTAAATCACAATTTTATCCATCAATATCTGCAAATATGGGTTATGGAGGTTCAGCAGATGAATTTGATTTACTTTATTCAGATGTAGATAAATATTGGCAGGGGAATATGGGAATTTCAATTAATTTACCTATTTTTTCTGGAAGACAAAGATCAGTACAAGTTCAAAAATCCAAAATTAATTTAGATATTAGTAATGTAGACTTTGAAAGATATTTATCTCAAACTAAAACAATTTATGAAAATTATTATCAATTATGGTCTAATATTAATCAAACCATTCCTATCTTTATGGAAACAAAAATATCAGCTGAGGAAGATCTTAGATTAGTTCAAGAAAGATATAATTTAGGTGCAGCTACAATTCTTGATTTATTAAATGCTCAAGTTTCATTAATAAGTGCAAATAGTTCATTAGTGAGATCAAATTATGATGAAAAAATTCTTAGAGCTGAGCTTAATGCTTTGGCAAATAGAAATTAATTAAAGGAATATATGGCAAAAAAAAATAGAAGAAGATTAATTATAATTGGCTTAATAATAATACTAATAATTGGTGGTTTTATTTATCGAAACTCTTCAAAAGAAGATAAGCCAATAGAAGTGTTTGTTGTTCCAATTGAAGCAAAAACAATTGTTCAAAAAATTTCTGCATCTGGAACAATTCAACCAGAAAAATCTATTGATATTAGTGCAAATATTAGTGCTCTTATAATGAGAATATTTGTAGATGATGGAGATTCAGTAATGATGGGACAAAATTTAATTTCTTTAGATAAAACCAGGTATGAGGCTTTTGCTGAGCAAGCTGCATCTAGATTAAGATCAGCAGAAGCAAATTTAGAAAAAACGAAGTCATTAAAAGACNGAGAAGAAAAACTATTTGANCAGCAACTGATNTCCAGTCAAGCATTAGAAAGTACTAGGGCATCATANGAATCAGCAGAAAGNGAGGTTTTTTCTGCTAAAGCTGCTTTAAGATCTGCTTTAGATGAAGTTTCTAAAACATCTTTACTAGCTCCTAATAGTGGTATTGTTACAATAGTTAGAAAAGAAGAGGGTGAAATGGCATTGGGNTCAACATACTCAGCTGATGTCATAATGAGCATTGCCGATTTATCTAAAATGCAAGTAAATGTAAATGTAAATGAAAATGATATTGTAANTATATCAGAAGGAGATACTGCTGAAATTGAAATTGATGCATATCAAGATAAAATNTTTTATGGNNTNGTTACAGAAATNGCTCATATATCACTTACAAATAATGCAGGTACTCAAAATCAGGTTACAAATTATCCTGTGAAAGTNAAAATTTTGAATGTACCAGATGGAATAAGGCCAGGAATGAGTGCAACAGCAAATATTATTACACATGTAAGTAAGGATGCCATTTCTATACCAATTCAAAGTTTAACTGCTAGATCGTCAAATTTTAGAAAAGAAGAAGGTCAAAAAGATTTTAAGGAAAAAGAATTTGACAAAAAAAGTTTTGGGAAAAATGATTTTGAAAATGTTNTTTTTATTTTAACTGATAAAGAGAATAAAAATATAACTAATAAGAATTTTAAAACATTTGATGAAAATCATGAATTCTCAATAAGAAAAATACCATTNGAAGTTGGCATTTTTTCAGATACTGATTATGAAGTAAAAACTGGTATAAAGATTGGTCAGATGATAATAACTGGTCCTTATTCTGCAATTAGTCAAGAACTTGAAGATGAAAAACTTGTTACTGTAATTCAAGATAAACCAAAAAAATATATGAAATCTGATGAAAAAGAATTTGAATGGGATTTTTAGATTTTTAAAATGAGTTTTATTATTTCATTAAAAGCCATTGAAAGATTTTATGATGTAGGTGGCGAGGTTGTAAGAGCTTTAGATGGATTAGATTTAAATATAAGTGCTAATGAATATATATCTATTATGGGACCCTCTGGTTCAGGAAAATCTACCTTAATGAATATGATTGGATGTTTAGATACTCCAACAAATGGTACCTATGAATTTGAAAATGAATATGTCCACGAAATGGATGAAGGTCAACTTGCATCTATAAGAAATAGAAAAATTGGATTTGTTTTTCAAACTTTTAATTTGCTTCCAAAATCATCTGCGTTGCGAAATGTTGAGGTTCCACTCATTTATGCAAACATCTCAAAAAAAGAAAGAATTGATAGAGCAAAAGAATCTTTGATTGATGTTGGATTAGAGGATAGAATGCATCATAAACCAAATGAATTATCAGGAGGTCAACGACAAAGAGTTGCAATTGCNAGGGCATTAGTAAATAAACCATCTATAATTTTAGCAGATGAGCCAACAGGAAATTTAGATTCAAAAAGTGGAGTGGAAATTCTAAATATTTTTAATCAACTTCATGATAAAGGGAATACTATTATTTTGGTAACTCATGAAGAAGAAGTTGCGAAAAATGCAAAAAGAATGATTTTAATTCTTGATGGAAAAGTTAAATCAGATATAAAAAATTAAATAAGAGGTTTTAAAGATTATGTCTTCAATTTGGCAAAATATTCTTATTTCACTCACATCAATCTCAAATAATAAGTTCAGGGCATTTTTATCTGTTTTAGGAATAGTAATCGGAGTGTTATCTGTTACATTAATGGGAACAATGATATCCGGACTCGATCAAACTTTTGAAAAAAGTATGNCTAATTTTAGAAGTGATGTACTTATGATAAGTCGGTTTCAGTGGTTTGATGGAGATAAGGAATGGTGGCAAATGAGAAATAGACCAAGAATGAAACAAGAGTATGTAGAGAATTTGAGAAATAGATCTACTATGATTGATGCAATTGCTCCTGTTATGGAAAGGAGTGGTGAAATTTCAAGAAACAATGTTGAAACATATGCAAGNTTTTTTGGTACAACTCCAGAATATTTAAAAACTAATGAAGAACAAAAAATTGAATCAGGAAGATTTTTTTCAAATATTGAAAATGAAAATGGTGCAAGAGTTGTTGTNATTGGGAATGGTATTGCTACAGGTCTCTTTGAANATGAAAACCCAGTNAATAAGTATGTTAAGATTGGAAGAAATAAATATTTAGTTATTGGAGTTNTTGAAAAACAAGGAAGTTTTATGGGTATGTGGAGTTTAGACAATCANGCTATAATTCCTTTTGGAACTTATCAAAGAAATTTCGCNAAACGTGGTTGGATGAATCTGAGAGTTAAAACAAATTCTGAAGATATNAATNTAGCAAAAGAAGAAATCACAGCTCAAATGAGAATAATCAGGAAATTAAAACCTTTGGAAGAGAATAATTTTGGAATAAATCATTCTTCAGGTTTTGAAGCTCAGTATAATGCAATCAAATTTACAATTGCTGGTGTAGGTTTTTTTATTACTGCTTTATCTTTAATTGTTGGTGGAATTGGTATAATGAATATAATGTTTGTTAGTGTAAAAGAAAGAACTAGAGAGATTGGTATTCGAAAAGCTCTTGGTGCTACTCCATTTAATATTATGGTCCAATTTTTAACCGAATCAATTATAATATGTTTAATGGGTGGTGTTTTAGCTATTGGTATTTCATTTATTATAAGTGATATAATAAATGACTTCTTCCCTTCAACAATGCCAATTAAGCTAGCATTGTTTTCAATTTTGATAAGTGTTTTAATTGGAGTTATATCTGGATTTATTCCATCTTCTCGTGCATCAAAATTAGATCCAATTGAAGCTTTAAGATATGAATAAAAACAAAAAAAAATCACATTTAAAAAATACAATTAAAGAAAGCTTTAGAATGTCACTTGAGGCAATTAAAGATAATAAGCTTAGATCTATTTTAACATTAATTGGTATTGCAATNGGAGTTTTTTCNGTNGTTGGCGTTATGACNGCCATTAAAACATTAGAAAATCATGTGAATTCNCAATTNGATATTCTNGGAAGCAATAAANTNTNNNTTATGAAAGAACCTGCATTATCATTTCAACGTAGCAAAGAATATTGGAAAAGAAAAAATATNACTTATNAAGATTATTTAGATCTNGAAAAACTAGCTAAAACACCTCATAGNATGAGTGCTGAAATGGCAACATATGAAGATGATATTAGTTATAAAGACAAAGAATTAACAAAAGAAATAAAAATNTATGGGGCAACATTTTGGTCTNTTAGNCATCATCAATTTTTNATTGATTATGGNAGNTCAATAACAGATGATGATATNAGATTTAATAGAAAAGTAGTTATTNTNGGNCCNGATATNGNAGATATTTTATTTCCTTATGAANATCCTATNGGTAAAAANATTAAAATNGANGGTATTGAACATTTAGTTATTGGAGTNACNGGNAAAAANGGTGAGATGTTTGGTGAAAATCAAGATTATATGGCTTTAATTCCNGCATCNACATTTACTCAATATTATTGGGATGAAGATGANTCAAATGTAGAAATAGTNNTTGAATCAAAATCNCAAGAAGAATTAAGAAAAACNANGGATGANATAATNGGACATTTTCGAGTTATTAGGAAACTNAAACCAAGTGAAAAAAATAATTTTGAAATTNTNAATAATAAAGAANTTGCCAACCAAATTGATGGTTTTNCAGGGGGTATNAAATTATTTGCTGGTGCAGTAAGTGTTATTGCACTTTTAGTTGCAGGAATNGGAATAATGAATATCATGTTGGTTTCTGTAAGTGATAGAATTAAAGAAATTGGTATTAGAAAAGCTATAGGTGCAAATCGTATTGATATTTTAATCCAATTTTTAATGGAAGCATTTTTTTTATGTCAATTTGGTGGAATTATAGGAATAGTTTTGGGCATATTACTTGGCAATTTAATTGGGATTNCTTTGAATGTATCTCCTGTAATTCCTATAGATTGGGCATTTTATGGTTTATTNATATGTTCATCTATTGGAATAGGTTTTGGAATTTATCCAGCATGGCATGCTGCAAATCTTGATCCGATTGATTCTTTAAGATATGACAAATAGATATCTTGATTGAACNAAAGTGTGGTTTTAAATTATNATAATTNTTANAATAAAATTTTACTTATGACAAAACAAAAAAATGTATCTAGGGATGAAGTTATTAGGATNGCAAAATTATCAAAACTTCATTTAAATGAAGAACAAATTATTAAATATACTCATGACATCAATCAGATTTTGACTTATATGGAACAGTTAAATGAAGTAAATATTANAGATGTTGAACCATTAAGCCANGTCTTAGATCAGTCAAACNTTGTAAGAGAAGATGTTGTANCTGAATCATTAGATACAGANCAAATTCTTGAAAANGCTCCTCAATCTTCAGGAAAGCATTTTGTTGTTCCAAAAGTTATAGAAAAATAATAATGGATGATAAAAGTGGTTATAATTTTGTTGGAGTAATCCCAGCAAGGTACCACTCAACTAGATTTCCGGGTAAAGTTTTGGAGCCTATTGATGGTTTGCCAATGGTTGTAAAAGTTTACAATCAAGTTTTAAAATCAAGATTAAAAAATATAATTGTNGCAGTNGATAATAAATTAGTAGANAAAAAATTAAATGATCTTAATATTCCGAATATTATGACATCTAATAAACTAAACTCAGGAACTGAAAGGGTNGCTGAGGTTGCTACAAAAATTGATGGTGAAATTTTTATTAANATTCAAGGAGANGAGCCGTTCATTGATCCATCAATAATAAATTTGTTAATAAATTTATTTAATGAAGTTAAATCAATTAAAATGGGAACTATTGCTTCTACTAAATTATCAAAAAATGAGCTTNATGATATTAATATTGTTAANGTTTTAATCGATAAAGATAANAAAGCAATTAAGTTTTTTAGAAAAAAACCTGAAATTAATTATCATGAAAAAGTNTATAAGCATTTAGGTATTTATGGNTTTACAAAAGAATTTTTAATAAAGTTTTCAACAATGAGTCCTACTNTAGGAGAAAAAAAATTAAAACTTGAGCAATTAAGAGCTTTAGAAAATAATATTCCAATTAATATCGAATTAACTAATTTAGATTCTCNAGGANTAAATACNCCTTCGGATTTATTAAAATTAAAGGAAAATTTCAAAATTGAATAATAAAAAACAAACAAAATTCATATTCGTTCTTGGTGGGGTAATTTCAGGTTTAGGAAAAGGAATTGCATCTGCATCGATTGGTTATTTGCTAAAAGGAAAAGGTTTAAATGTCACTATAATGAAATTAGACCCTTACTTGAATTTAGACCCAGGTACAATGAATCCNTATCAGCATGGAGAAGTTTTTGTTTTAGATGATGGTTCAGAAACNGATTTAGATCTAGGNCATTATGAAAGATTTATTGATTCAAATATGACAAAAAANAATAATACAACAACTGGACAAATATATGAATCTGTATTAGAAAAAGAAAGAAGAGGTGATTATTTAGGTCAAACAATTCAAGTTATACCTCATATTACNAATGAAATTAAAAGTAAAGTATATTCAATTAATCAATCAAATGANTTTGATGTAGTTATAGTTGAAGTTGGTGGAACTGTTGGAGATATTGAAAGTTTACCATTTTTAGAAACCATTAGACAAATCAGATTAGAACAAGGTAGNGATAATGTATTTATATCTCATGTAACATTACTACCATATGTTGATGCAAGTGAAGAGTTAAAAACAAAACCTACTCAACATAGTGTAATGAAATTAAGGGAAATAGGATTAGAGCCCGATATGATTTTTTGTAGAACTTCAAATGAAATTTCAAAATCTGTCAAAGAAAAAATATCATTATTTTGTAGCGTTTCACCTTCACATGTTATTGAAGCAAGTGATGTTAAAAGCATATACGAAGTACCACTTTTATTTCATAAACAAAATGTTGAGGAGCTAATTTTAAGTCACCTAAAATTTGAAAAAATTAAATCAAATATTAATAAATTAGAAAAATTTATTGATAGATTTAAAAATCCTGTAAATTCTGTTGAGATCGCTTTATGTGGAAAATATACAGAGCTACCAGATGCATATAAAAGTGTGTTGGAAGCATTTATCCATTCAGGAGTTGAAAACAATGCAAAAGTTGAAATTAAATGGATTAAGGCAGAAAATCTTGAATCAGAAGATTCTGTTTCAGAACAATTAAATAATGTTCATGGTATTATGGTTTTACCAGGATTTGGTGATAGAGGAATAAAAGGTAAAATTGAAGCAGCAAAATTTGCTAGAGAATTTAAAATACCTTATTTTGGTATATGTTTAGGTTTGCAAATAGCAGTAATTGAATTTGCAAAGAATGTTTGTGGTATTCAGAATGCATCAAGTTCTGAATTTGAGGATACTGAAAGTTCTATAATAGATTTAATGTTAAATCAAAAAAATATAAATAAAAAAGGTGCAACAATGAGACTCGGTGCTTATGATTGTAATTTAAAAATAAATTCATTGGCTTTTAAAGCATACAATAGTGAACAAATTTTAGAAAGGCATAGACACAGATATGAAGTTAATAATGACTATAGAAAAGTTTTGGAATCTAACGGTATGATTTTTAGTGGAATTAATAAAAAACTTAATTTAGTTGAAATTATTGAATTAGAAAATCATCCTTGGTTTTTAGGTTGCCAATTTCATCCAGAATTAAAAAGCAGGGTTAATAAGGCTCACCCTTTATTTAGAGAATTTATTAAATCTTCAATAATTTATAAAAACAGTAATGTTAAATAAAATTAATTTTAATAATAATTCATTGCCAATAATAGCAGGCCCATGTGTTATTGAGTCAAAAGATCATGTTTTTAAAATGGCTGAGAATTTAAAAAAAATCTTTTTTAAGCTTGATGTCCCTTTTATTTTTAAATCTTCTTTTGATAAAGCAAATAGATCCTCAATTGATTCATTTAGAGGACCTGGTTTGGAAGAAGGGTTAAAAATTCTTGATGAATTAAAAAAAGAATTTGATATACCTATATTAACTGATATTCATTCTTCAGATCAAGCAAAAATCGTTGGAGAAATAGTAGATATTATTCAAATCCCTGCTTTTTTATGTAGACAAACTGATCTTTTAGTTGAAGCATCTAAAACAAAAAAAATTGTTAATGTAAAAAAGGGTCAGTTTTTATCACCAAAAAATATCGATAATATTATAAACAAAATTCAATCTACTGGGAATAATAAAATTTTAATAACTGAAAGAGGAACTTCTTTTGGTTATAATAATCTAGTTGTTGATATGCGATCAATTCCAATTATGCAATCAAAAGGCTTCCCTGTTATATTTGATGCATCACATAGTGTGCAATTACCTTCTTCACATGGAGATTATTCAGGTGGTGATAGAAAAATGATTCCAATTTTAGCTAAAGCTGCTGTTGCATCTGGATGTAATGGAATATTTTTAGAAGTTCATGATAATCCTAATTCTGCTATGAGTGATTCTTCAACTCAATTTCCATTAAAAGATTTAGAAAGTTTAATTCTTTCTCTACAAAAAATAAAAAGTGCTTTATAAATGATTAATAAAATTAAATTGATAATTACGGATGTTGATGGTGTTTTGACGGATGGTTCATTATATATAGGAAAAGATGGAATTGAATATAAAAAGTTTAGTGTTTTAGATGGAGCAGCAGTTAAATACGCTAAATTTGCGAAAATTGAAATTGCTGTAATCTCTGGAAGATATTCTGATGCAACAACTTCAAGAATGAAAGAATTAGGTTTGAATAAATTATGTTTTCAAGATGCTTTAAATAAAATTAAACCTTATGAAGAAATAAGAAAAAAATTAGATCTAGATCATGATGAAATAGCATATATTGGAGATGATTTAATAGATATTCCAGTTCTTGAAAAAGTGGGTTTGCCAATCTGTTCAAATGATGCACATGAATATGTAAAAAAAATCTCGAAATTTTGTACTGAATCAAAAGGAGGAGATGGTGTTTTTAGAGAAGTAGTTGAGTATATATTAAAAGGTCAAGGAAGATTTGAAGAAACTTTAAATTCTATCAAAGAACACATATATAAAAAATGAGTAAATCAAAAAATATTAAAATTGGTAAAAATGTAATTCAAATTGAAGCTGAGGCTTTATTGAGAATTAAAGAAAAGGTAGATAATGATTTTAATAAAGCAGTAGANCTTTGTTATGAAACAAANGGGAAAATAGTTGTGATTGGTATGGGTAAATCTGGAATTGTAGGACAAAAAATAACTGCAACTTTAGCTAGCACAGGNACACAGTCNCAATTTATTCATCCAGGAGAGGCTCTTCATGGTGATATTGGAATGGTGTCNAATAATGATACGATAATTACAATTTCAAAAAGCGGTGAAACATATGAAATNATTCAATTAATACCAGTTTTAAAAAAAATGGGGATACCNATTATTTCTTTGGTTGGTAAAATTNATTCAACCATAAGTAAGAACTCAGATATTGTTCTTGATGTAAGTGTTGATAGAGAAGCATGTACTTTNGAATTGGCACCTACCGCAAGCACAACTGCTTCATTAGCAATGGGNGATGCATTAGCAATCACACTCTTAGAAAAAAGAAACTTTAACCCAAATGATTTTGCTAAACTTCATCCTGCAGGGTCACTTGGAAAAAAACTTTTATTAACAGTTGATCAAATAATGCATTCAGGTAATGAGTTACCAATTGTTAAAAAAACTTCAAAAATTAGTTCNATGTTATTATTGATTAGTGAAAAAAGATTAGGCTTGGCTATAGTTGTTGATGAAAAAAATAATTTATGTGGAATAATAACTGATGGTGATATAAGAAGAGGATTTGAAAAAAATAAAAATTTATATAATAAAACAGCAGAATTTTTAATTTCATCAAAAAAACCAAATTGGGTTNCTTCAAATACTTTAGCAATTGATGCTTTAAGGTTAATGGAAAAATTTTCAATTACNTCATTGTTAGTTTATNAAAAAGATTTTGATAATTCANTTCCTCAAGGTTTGATTCATATTCANGANTTGATTAANACTGGAATTGGATGAAANTTTANATNAANTTGNTNATTNTTATATNNTTTTTATCTTGCNCTNNTANTGAAAAAGAAAATGATTTTTNTNAAGANGATATTTCNGATCAAAAGAGTTGGAATCCTANTATTATTTTAACNAGAGATGGAATTAAAAGATCTGTAATTANATCTGAAAAAATGTATNAATCAGAAAAAAAAAATGANATTATANTNGAATTAGGAATTGATGCAGATTTGTTTTCAANAGATCAGGTTCATATGTCNAATTTAAAATCAAATAAAGCNATNATATTTGAAAAATCTGATAATTTATTAGCAATTGGAAATGTTAGAGTTTTTTCAGATAGTGGAATTACTNTATATACTGATTCTTTATTATGGAATAATAAAANTGANAGAATCTTTTCNAATGATTCTNTAATGCTAACAACAAATTTTAATGATACTNTGTATGGGATAGGATTTGANTCAAATGCAGACCTNACTCATTGGAAAATTAAAAAACCATGGGGAGTTTCATCTGAAAATTAATTAAAATGNAAAATAATANTACATTAAAGTCAATAAATCTTGAAAAAAAATATGGTAAAAAAACTGTTGTNAAAAATGTTTCNCTTGAATTAAATAAAGGNGAGGTGGTAGGTTTATTAGGACCNAATGGAGCAGGTAAAACNACTTCTTTTTATATGATAACTGGAATGATTAGTCCCNCAAAAGGNTCTGTTTATCTNGGTGATANAAATATTACAAATTTTCCTATGTATAAAAGAGCAAGATTAGGNATAGGTTATTTATCTCAAGAGCCATCAATTTTTACTAAACTTTCAGTTGAAGAAAATATAAAATTAGTTTTAGAAATGACTAACTTATCAAANAAAGAAAGAAGTAATCGTTTAGAAAATCTTTTAGATGATTTGTCAATTAANAATATTAGAAAAAATATTGGNTATCANCTTTCTGGAGGTGAAAGAAGANGNACTGAAATTTGTAGAGCTTTNGTAATGAANCCNAANTTTATTTTNTTAGATGAACCATTTGCTGGTATTGATCCTATTGCAGTTGAAGAAATACAAAGTATTATTAATGATTTAAAACAAAAAGATATTGGAGTATTAATTACAGATCATAGTGTAAGAGANACATTGTCTATAACAGATAGAGCATATNTGNTATATGATGGTAAAATTTTAAAGNNTGGTTCNGCTAAATATTTAGCAGAAGATCAACAAACAAGAAATTTATATNTNGGTTCAAANTTTAAATTAAATTAATGTCAAGATTAGTNCAAATACANGAGCAAAAACAAAAATTATCACCTCAACAAGTTGTGTTTACAACATTGTTGGAGTTAAATGTAAATGATTTAGAAAAGAAAATCGTTAAAGAGTTAGAAGAAAATCCTGTTCTTGAGTTAGTGGATNTAGATTCTAACCAAGATTTAGAAAATGAAGATAAAGAAATTGAGGAGAAGGATTGGGATGAAATGAGTGGTTCTGATGANGANTCTCCTAAATTTAATTCAAATAAAAATNATTCTGACTTTATTGCTTCTCAAAAAGAAAAAAATACTTTCACTGAAAATTTAATTGTACAATTAGGACAATTAAATCTTCCGTATAATGAAACAAAAATCGCAGAAACATTAATATGGAATATTAATGATGAAGGGTATTTGTTAGCTGATTTAGAATTAATTGCAGATAGATTAGATGTTGAAATTTTTAAGGTTGAAAAAATATTAAAAATTATTCAAAGTTTTGAACCTTTTGGTGTAGGTTCTAGAANTTTGCAAGAGTGTTTAGAAATTCAAATTAATAANAAAAANAATAACTTTTTATCAAAGGAAATAATTGAGAATCACTTTGATGATTTCTCAAATAAAAGGTTTAATAAAATTCAAAAAAATTTAAAATGTTCTAATCAACAATTNAAAGANGCTATTGATNTAATTTCAACACTTAATCCAAAACCAGGTGATGGTGCACAGAATAATTCAAATTTTGCAATTCCTGATTTATTGATTGATGATGTTGATGGGAAATTAGTTGTTTCCCTAAATGATGGAAATTTTCCTGAGATAAAAATATCCCCAGTTTATAAAGAAATGTTTTTTTCGAAAAATAANAAAGAAAAAAAATTAGAGAAATTCCTTAGAGATAAAATTCAATCTGCTAATTGGTTGATTGAAGCAATTCAAAAAAGGGAAGTAACAATCATGAAGGTGATGTCNGCTATAATAAAAATGCAATCTGATTTTTTTAAAGGAAAAATAACAAATATTAAACCTTTGATATTAAAAAATATTGCAGATGAAATTAATATGGATATTTCTACTNTTAGTAGAGTGACTAATGGTAAATTTGTTCAAACACCATGGGGAGTTTATGAATTAAAATATTTTTTTTCTGATAAAATAACAAATAATTTTGGAGAAAAAGTTTCAACAAAAAATATTAAATTATTAATAGAACAAATTATTAAGAATGAAGATAAAAAGAATCCATTTTCAGATGAAATTATTTCAAAGTTAGTTTATAAAGAAGGTTTCAATATTGCTAGAAGAACAATTTCAAAGTACAGAGAANAATTAAAAATTCCANTAGCACGATTAAGAAGAATGTTGGTTAATAAATAAATTAGGAGAAGTTAAATGGCTAGAAAAATTCAAGTTGGTGATCAAGAATATACTATCCCAAATTTTAATTATGGTGGTTTCATAATAGCTATTGTGTTTNTAGTTATTTGGGGNGCAATGAGCTCATTTTATGTNGTTGGTCCAGATGAGGAAGGAGTTGTTAGAAGATTTGGTAAATGGGTCAGAACTGAAGAAAGTGGTTTAAATTTTAAATTTCCTTACCCAATCGAACANGTTGATCTNCCTAAAGTAACTCAAGTCAAAGAAATTTCTGTTGGAAGTATTATTCAAGAAGCAAAAATGTTAACAGGAGATGAGAATATTTTACTTGTTGAAGTTAAAGTGCAATANAAAATTAAAAATGCTAGAGATTATTTATTTAATTTGAGGAATGTAGAAGAAACTATTAAAGATGCTACTGAATCTGCATTAAGACAAATAATTGGTTCTCATCCAATTGATGATCCATTGACNGAAAAAAAAGCTGAAATAGCAGATGAAATTCAAGTTTTNCTTCAAAGGATGTTAGACAATTATAAATGTGGAATTGATNTTCGTCAAGTTCAACTTCAAGATGTAAATCCTCCTAAAGAGGTAGATTTTGCATTTAAAGATGTTCAAAGTGCTAAAGAAGAAAAAGANCAGAAAATTAATCAAGCTCTTGGATATCAAAATGATATNATTCCTAAAGCTAGAGGTGAAGCAGAGCAACAAATTAGAATTNCGGAAGCTTATCGTGAAGAAAGAATAACTAGAGCNCANGGAGATGTTTCTAGATTTNTATCNGTNTTGAAGGAGTATAGAAAAGCAAAAGATGTTACAGAGACTAGATTATATCTTGAAACAATGGAAGATATTTTACCAAAAGTTGAAAAAATAATTATTGATGATGAAGTAAANAACATGATTAATTTATTGCCTTTAGGTAAAATTGATCAAAAGGAGNTNAAGTAAATGANAANTTTAATATTTNTTNTTTTAATTTTATTTGGTATTGGGTTTTTCATTTCTGCATATACAATTGATGAAACTGAACAAGGTATAATTCTTGAATTTGGAAGACCTGTTGGGAGTTCNATTACTAAACCAGGTTTACATTTTAAATTTCCGTGGAGNCAATTAGTCAAATTAGAAAAAAGAATATTAGAATATGATGTTGAGGCTAGAGAAATTCTTTCTTTAGATAAAAGAAGAATTGTNGTNGATAATTATGCAAGNTGGAAAATNTCAGACCCNCTTCAATTTTATAAATCAGTAAGAACTATCAATGGTGGTTTAAATAGAATTGATCCTATAATNTATTCAGAACTTAGAGTTGAACTAGGAAAACATAATCTTACTGAAATTGTTGACAATAGAAGAGAATCTATAATGGAAATTGTTACAAANNAGNCAAGGNNNAAATTAAAAGAGTATGGAATTGATCTTGTNGATGTGAGAATAAAAAGAGCTGATTTATCANTAGAAAATGAAAAAGCTGTTTATGATAGAATGATAGCAGANAGAGANAGACAAGCTAAACAGTTTAGNTCNGAAGGGGAAGAGGAAGCTCTTAAAATTCGAGCTGAGACTGATAANGATANANCNATTATNTTAGCAAATGCTTTTAAAATNTCCCAAGAAATAAGTGGAGAAGGTGATGCNNAAGCACTCGAAATTTATGCCTCTGGTTATAAATCAGATCCAGAATTTTATAACTTTACTAGAACTTTAGAAAGTTATAAAAAAATTATTGATACTGATTCAAAATTAATTTTAACAACTGATTCAGATTTTCTAAAATTACTAAAACAAAAATAATGATTTAGATTTTGGATAAATAAATTGACAAGAAATCTTGTAAATATAGCAGATTTTTCAAAAGTAGAAATCAATGAGATATTAAATATTGCATCTCAACTAAAGAATGAAGTTAAACATAATGTTAAACATCATCATCTTGAAAATAAAACATTAATTATGTTATTTGAAAAACCATCAGCTAGGACTAGAATTTCCTTTGAAACAGGTATGTGCCAGTTAGGAGGTAACGCAATTTTCCTTGGTCCAAATGATCTAGCATTAGGTAAAAGAGAATCAATAGAAGATTTAGCTAGGGTTTTGTCAAGATATAATGATATAATTATGGCTAGAGTTTTTGATCATGATCATATTGTAAAGCTTGCTAAATTTTCAACTATCCCAGTAATTAATGGTTTGACAAATTATAATCATCCTTGTCAAATCTTATCAGATGGTTTTACTATTTTAGAGAAATTTGGAAAGTTAGAAAATTTAAAAATATCTTTTATTGGTGATGGTAATAATGTATTTCATTCGTGGCTTTACATGGGTCAAAGATTTCCATTAAATATAAATATTGCGTGTCCAAAAGGATATGAACCAAATAAAAATTTGGTAAAAAAGACTGAAGAAATCGGAATTAGTACTGTAAAAATATCAAATGACCCATATGAAATCATATCAGATTCTGATATAGTATATACTGATGTTTGGGCTAGTATGGGGCAGGAAAAAGAATCAATGATTAGAACAAATAAATTTTCACCTTTTCAAGTAAATGAAAGGTTGATGAAAGCAGCAGGTTCAAATTCATATTTTTTTCATTGTTTACCAGCTCACAGAGGGAAAGAGGTTACGGATGAAATTATTGATGGTGAAAAATCTGTTGTTTTTGATCAAGCTGAAAATAGATTACATGTTCAGAAAGCAATAATGGTATTTTTAATGAAATGAATAAATGTTTTTTCATTTTTATAATTTTTTTACAATCCAATTTTTTAATATCTCAAAATTTTACCAAAGATCAATATCAAGCTGAATTAAAATTATTTTTAAATAAAGTAAAAGAAGCTGAAAACTTATTTAAAGATATTGATAAAGAATTAAATAAAAGATTTTCTACAGAAAACCAAAAATCTCTGTACTATTTAGTTATAATTGAAGATTTTAATGAATTAAAAAAGTTAGTAATTGATTTATCATCATCGTCAAAAAAATTAGAAAATTATGTAAGTAATTATCGAAAATCATTTAGTGTTGGTAAATCAAAAAAAGATGAAGTTTCAACTGATGATGAAATTTTTAAAAAAAAAGAAGAACAATTTAATTTAATTAATGATTCATTTAATTCTGAAAATGAAAACTTAACTAAAATTAAAAATTTAGATGAGTTAATTAGTAAAAATTTTAGAGAAGTTGATGAAATAAAAGAGTTGACAAAAAAGTTGGAAAAAGAAGTTATTTCGTTTAAAAGAGATATTGAAAAATCTAGAGTTGAATCAAAAAAGACTGTTGATGATTATAATAATGCATCTTCATGGTTAATTAATTTTCCAATTTATGAAGATGGTTTATTCATTCGTGATGAATTAATTGATTTTCAAGAAAATATAATTGAATTAAAAATAAAATTAGAAGAAAATGAAAATGATTTAAGAGGATTGTTTTCAGGTGTATTTAAAAATAATATTAATGACCCGTATAAATATTATCAAAAATTAAAAAAAAATCAGTTAGATACAATATTAAAACTTAGAAATGATTTACAAGAAATTCCTAATAAAAGAATTTCTTTACAGGATTTTCAAAATGTTATTGAGGTTTTTAGGAAAGATGTTTTATTATCAAAAACTGAATTAGAAAAATTTATAAGACCTACTTTTAGAAATATAGATCAAATTTCTTCAAATGTTGAATTAGTTAATAAAAATTTTAATAATATTGTGAGTGATTTTGAAAATTTTCCTATTGTAATTATCGCAAAAACAATAAATGATTCTATAGCAATAATGAATACAAATTTGATTTTAACCAAAGATTCCCTTACAGCTAATTTAAAAAAATATGAAAGATTTTTATCTGGAAAATATTTTCCAAAAGATAAAGACAATCATTTTAAGACTTTTGATATGATTAAAAATGATGTAGATATATTAAAAAATCAATCTGAAGCTCAATTTGTTGAAATCAACTCTATTATTGAGAGTTTGATTGACGTATCAAAATTAATTGAAGAGTTTAAAAATGAAATTTTTTTAATGGATAAAAAAATATTATCCCTAAAAGATAATATTATATTAAACAAAGAGATTTTTAATATAGATAGCATTAGATATAATTCACTCATTAATAAAATGCCTATAGATTTTTCTATAGAAGTTTTTCCATATTTAGAATTGAAGAGTTCATTTAATAAAATGGAAAAAAAAATATTTCTAATTGAGTCACAATATGATTCTTTAATTTTTTTTAAAAAATCATTTATTGAACATGTTGGAACAATGAAAGGGATAAGAAATGAAAAAGAAAAATATGATATATTTAAAAATTTTGTAACTGACTTTAAAAGTATTAACAAATTAAGTTCTGGGGAATTAATTAAATTTGAAGAATTAAATTTAAATTTTAAAAATAACGTTAAAGAAAACTTTAAAAATACAGTTGAATTTTGGTCAATTGTTTATAAAACAAATGATTCAAATGAGATAAATTTTAGTGAGAATTTTGGTTATTTAATTGATTTAAATCGATTTCCTGTTCCACAATATTATGGACAATTAATTTCAGACTATCAGTTTAAATTAATAAGAAATAACAAAAAATATATAATTAATTTTTTAACTTCTTCAGATTTACCTATTAAAGGTTTTCAAATTTTATCATCAAAAAATGAGATTTTGATTGAAAGTATTTTTGAGCAATGGGAAGAAATAGAATTAGATAATATTAAATATTTCTCTTCTTCTGTTGATGTTTCAATTAATTCACTTTATTCATTGATTCAATCTGAAGATCATATTTTAAAAATATTATTTACTTCAATGCAAAATAAAATTAATCTNACAATGTATGAAACTAAAATTTATAAAAAATATAAAATTCCNGAAAAAAGATTAGATNTTTGGTCAAATCAATTAAANATNAAGTAATTNATTAATATTANAATCATNTTCCTTTATAATCTNTCCAACTAACTTCATTAGTTCTGTATTCAATNGTGGAATTTATTTGTTTNTCAACAATCACATGATAGTTTCCTGTTTGNCCTGGTCTTAAGGAAGCATCNCTAATAACACCAGTTTNAAATNTTGTTGTGCTTCCATCAACCATTGCTTCACCAGCTCCTAATGCCTCTGTTGTAGATGACCAAAGAAAAAAAGTTATTTTAACAAAATCTGCTCTTTTTTTNCCTANATTTTTAACTTTCCCAAAAAATTCTTCNCGNTCAGGATATTCAACTTTTTTATATTTTCCTAAAAATTCTACTTTAGGTCCTGGAAAAAATTGTTCATCATATTTGAGAATATAATCTTTTTCTATTACCAGCTTTCCTACNGATGTTTCAAGAATNATTATATCAAGATTTTCTGCTATTTTATGACCAACTACTATNGTTCCATTTTTTAATGTTATTTTATTTTTNAATTTAGGTAATTTTAAAATATTAAGTACATCTTCATCAATTTCAGGNAAACCCTTTTCAGCTATATCATAATATCTAACNACACTTTTAAGTGANTCTACTTGACTTTGNAAAACTGTCATATTNGTTCCAAGNGAAAAAAATAAAGAATCNGTTTGTGATGATTGCTTTGTTATNCTATCAGTAATNGATAATGATAAGTTGGATAATTGATTTTTTAAANTTGNATCNGTTTGTCTTATTATTGTTGATAATGAATCNTTTTGAAGATTTTGTAAATTTCTTGAAGTATCAATTTTTGCATNTAATTGATTAATTTTAGATTTATTTAAATTCAGTTCTTGATTNATTTTTTTTTCTCTTTCAAGGAANGAATTCATTTCNGTTTTGGANATTTCATATTCTTTAATTGTCATTCTAAGCTTTTCCATNTCAGCAGATATTTCNTCTACATTTTTCACTACTTCAAAGAANAGNTCAACTGAATCAGTTTCAAAAATAAAAGNACTTCCNGTTTCTAANCTGTCAGGAGGTAAAGGAAGNAGTGATTCAAGGATTTTAAGTTCTTCAGTTAAGGCTCTNTTATTTGACTCNATNGCAGTTTTTTCAATNTCATCAATNGTTTGNTCTGATATACTTCCNGAAATAGATAAAGTGAAAGTTGAATATTTTGTTTTTAAGATTCTCAGTTCCATTNTTAATTGAAGAANAANTTTTGCTGTCAANAGGTAANTAAGTTNTGAAATTTNCTAAATCAAAAATTAAATCAGAAAATTTGTTTTTTTCTTGATTTACAATTTNATTTANATCATTTTTTTCTTGTTCNTCAAAAATATTATTTTCCAGAAAATTAAAAATTTTATTTTGTCTGTNATTTATTATNATTAAAAAAGAGGCTANATGTTCTCGAATTCGATTAGCAGTAGGAAAAAATTCCAATTTTTGTTGATTTGAATTTGATAAAANTTCTACATNATTTTTAGATNTTTCAATGGGAGACGGCCTNGTTTGTTGNGNTTGATTTCCACTACAACCAAATAAAATTAATATAAAAAAAAATAAATTTTTTTTCATTAAATCATTCATTATTTTTTTCTAAAGCTTTTTCTTGAGCAATTAATCCAGCTNTTCGGATTTCTGTTTTAAATTTTTCATGTACTCCTAATGTNTNNGCTAATTCAATAATATNTGGATAGAATTCATAANTTGAGGGATCTTCNAGCATTGGTAATATTAATTCAAAAGTATTTGAATTTTTAAAATTTCCTAAGCCATTTATTGATTTAACTCTCAANTTTCTAGGAATATCATTATCCATTGCAATTTNAATTAGNGTAGGTAATATNACAGGNTCATTGAAATTTCCAAGNGCATCAAGNAATGTTCCTAAAAGTGAATAATAAGAAGCTTGNCCCTGATTATAAGTATCCATTAATGCTAAAATNAANCGTTCTTCTTTTACATCTTTCATCGTATTTANAGCAAAATCTTTTAATTGNTTTTGTGTTGATGGNTCNGTAAGCATTTCTGTAAACATTTCTATAACTCTAGTATCATTTTTATTACTAGCTAAAATTTCTATTGCTCTATTTCTTACTTTGATATCNAGTGATAAATCTTTTGAAATAAATATTAGNACAGGAATTACTTCNTCATCATCCATGTTTCCAAGNGTATTNGAAACCATAGTAGCTGTACTATAAAACGCTGCTCTACTTCTTTCNTAAATGTCAATTAAAGCTAGAACTTTATTTTTTGGTTTAACGTTTTTTAAACTTTTGAATGTNGCTGATTGAACTTCTCTAAGTTTTTTNTCTACAGTAAAAATTGATTCCATNAGTGAATTTGAAGCTATAGGATCTTCTTCAAATTTTGATAATACATTAATGCTNGNTATCATTAAATCAATATCGATTGCTTCAGAGGTTCTTACATATTCAGATATTGCCTCAAGAGCTANTGGATGTCTTGTTTCTGCAATTGATCTTACAGCTGANTTTCTGATTTNATTNTTNATATTTTTNTCTTTATATATATCNATAAGTTTTTCAATTGAACCAATATCACCTTGAATATANGCTATTCTNAACTCTTCAATATAAACAAGCGTTATTTCTTCTGGATTNAAATCTTTTTTATTTTTTGAAAAAATATTAATGTTATTTTTAATTTGTGCGCATCCAATAAANAAANAAAGAATAAGTATTAATATTAAATTATGATTTTTCATTTCCATTCCTTTAAAANCAAATCTTTNCCATCAAAAAAGGCATAAGTNTTCCATTTNATCCAATCTCCAAGTAAAATTAATTTACCATTTTTTAAATTAATTTCATCTTTTGTATGGTAATGACCNAAAAGTACGTAATCAATATTATCATTTATTTTATTTTTAGCAAAAATTGAAAGTTCAGANTTTAATTTTTTNANNAGANTATNATTTAGATTNATANGTTTTTTTCGNGAAAAAAATTTAGCTANTTCATAACTTANATCAGGATGAATTANTTTAAATAAAAANATAAAAAGTTTGCTNCTTATTATTTTTCTNAAAANTCTATATCCATAATCTTTTTTAAGAATTCCATCTCCATGNAAAATNAAAAATCTTTTTCCCTCAATTTGAATTTTTGCNCCATCNGGATATATATTTGCAAATAATTCATTATATGTAAAATTATTNATCCAAAAATCNTGATTACCTGGAATAAAATTTACTTCAACTCCTTTTGATTTTAATTNAGAAATTTTACTTANAACATCAAAATANTTTTTTGGAATAAAATATTTATATTCAAACCAATAATCAAATAAATCACCNACAATAAATAAAGTNCCACCATTNTNTAAAATATGNTGAAAAAAATTTGANAATGAATTNCGTTTTTCNANATCATAATNTTTNCCATTTAAATNTAAATGAACGTCNGAAATAAANTATATAGGTAGTTTCATAATTTTTTCAATTGTAAATAATTATCCTAAATCTAACAATAATTAGAAAATGAATTGAACATATTTGAAATAATTTTTTTTTTAACTATGTTTAGATGTATCTTATNGCAANTTANATAATTTTAATTAGTTTATTAAAAATGAAAAAAACCTTTTACATCNTAATTTCTATATTTNTTTCAATAAATTTTTTNAAAACTCAAAATTTTGGTCAAAATAAAGTCCAATATAAGAATTTTAAGTGGAATTTTATTCAATCNGCAAACTTTGATATATATTATTATGATGATGGCCAAAAATTAGCTGAGTTTACTTCAGAAGCNGTTGAAAANTCTTATAATCAAGTNTCAACATATTTGGATTGGAAATTAAAAAAAAGAGTNTCNATAATTGTTTATAATTCACATAATGATTTTCAACAAACNAATGTAATTTTACCTTATATGCCNGAGGGNGTAGGTGGTGTTACTGAATTATACAAAAANAGAATTGTAATTCCATTTGAGGGTTCTTANGAGGCATTTAGNCATGTAATNCATCATGANCTTGTTCATGCCGTAATAAATGATCTTGCTTACGGTGGAAGAGCTCAAAATATNATATCAAATAGAATACANTTAACNATNCCACTNTGGATGAATGAAGGTTTNTGTGAATATCTTTCNAGTCAATGGGATACNAGAGCAGATATGACTATTAGAGATATTGCTATNAATGATGTTATTCCAACTATACCTCAGTTNAATTATTATTTAGCATACAANGGGGGTCAGTCAGTATGGAAATTTATCGTTGAGAANTATGGATGGCAAAAAGTTGCAGAAATTTTTAAACAAGCAAAAAGAACTCAAAATGTTGAAAAAGCTTTTGAAAAAACAATAGGTATGAATTTTGTTGAATTAACTGAACAATGGCATAAATATATTAAAAAAGANTACTGGCCNGATATTAATGGAAGGTCAGAAATAAAAGATTTTTCACANAAAATTACAGANCATGAAAAATTAAGTAATTANTTTAATATTTCTCCTGCATTATCACCAGATGGNAATAGAATTGCATTAATNACTGANAGAAGTGGATANTCTGATGTNATAATAATTTCTNCTGAAGATGGTAAAGAAATAANAACAATTGTAAAGGGTAATAGAAGTCCTGATTTTGAGGAANTAAAGTTATTGCAGCCGGGTATATCTTGGTCTCCTNATGGTGAAAAAATTGTTTTAGCATCAAAAGCAGGTGGTTCAGATGCATTGTTTTTAATTGATGTTAAAAATGGTAAAAGAGAAAAANTAACATTTGATTTATCAAGTATTTTTACTGCAAAATGGAGTCCTGATGGNCAAAAAATAGCTTTTGTNGGNAATAAATCNAATGCTAGTGATATATATGTNTATGATTTTAAAACAAANAAAATACTTAACTTAACTAAAGATGTNTTTTCTGATTCTGAACCATCATGGTCATTTGATAGTAANAAAATAGTTTTCATTTCAGATAGNGGTGAAAATATTAATAAAATTGAAAATTTTGATATTTCAAAACATGATTATTCTCAAACNGATATNTATATNTATAATNTTACTAANAATNAAATTGAAAGGATNACNAAATCAACTTTTTCAGAAAACTTNCCAACTTTNTCCAATAAAGANAANAAATTAATATATACNTCAGATAATAAAGGAGTTTGGAATCTNTANGTTTATGATTTAGATGAAAATACTTCTTTNCCNATTAGCAATGTATTAACAGGTGTTTTNCANCCAAGTTTATCTCGAGATGATAGCAAATTAGTTTTTTCAGGTTACTCAAATAGAGGNTGGGATATTTATTCTATAAANAATCCATTTAANGACAATAATTTAGATGTNAAACCATCGAATTTTATTNTAAATGGAACAGATAAAGATCCATTAGATTTANCNACAATAAATATAAATGAAATTGATNATAATAAAAATTTAGAATGGTCAANNAACTCTTTTTCAAATTGGATTTTTGCTCCAGAATATGCTCATTATAATGATGGNATTTTTGATTCAACNGANTTAAANAAAGAAGAACCNTTAAANTTAAGTAGNTATAAAAATGATGATGGTTCATATGTNACCCAGTCNTANAAGACTAAATTTGGATTAGATTTAGTNTCTGGNCAATATATGTATAGCAATACTTGGGGTTCAAATGGAACAACTATTTTTTCTTTTAGTGATNTTTTAGGTGANCATCGAATATTGATTGGTACTGAAATGGTTATGGATTTAAGTAATAGTGATTATTCTTTTCAATACAATTATCTTAAGCCAAGAAATGATTATGCAATAGGNATTTCTAATATTTCCAATATTTTTGGATCTCAGTGGAATTTTTTAAGATCCAGATACTTNTTACTTGGATTAAATATTTCAAGACCAATTTCTCGATTTCAAAGATTTGGAATTGGTCTATCAAATCATTCTTTNTCAAATAAAGAATATATTTTATCTGGTTATAACCAATATGCAGAAGTATCAAATGAAAAACTCTCAGTTTTATCATATTCNTTAAANTGGACATATGATAATTCTCAATTTGGATTAACTGGACCATCAGATGGATCNAGGGGAAATATTCAATTTAATCAAAGTATAGCTGAATTTGGATACCCCATGGATTTTAAAACAATTCAAGTTGATGCTAGAAGATATTTTCGAATAGGAAAATTATATACTTTTGCATTTAGATCTATGGGTGGAATTAGTTTTGGGAAAAATCCTCAACGTTTTTTTCTAGGTGGAACTCAAAATTGGTTGTTTGGTAATGGTTTTTCAAATGGAGTGAAAGATAATTCAAGATGGAATCAAGAATCAGATGCTGATATTTGGAACAGACAAAAATCTGATTATTTAAAAGATTTATATTTTTCTGTTTTTGTTCTTCCAGTAAGAGGAGCTAGACTTGTAGAAAAATATGGAAATAAAGTTTTTCTAACAAATTTTGAATTTCGTTTTCCATTCGTTAACTATTTAGCATTAGGTTTTCCATTCAGAGTAATTTTCGGAAATATAAATGGTGCAATATTTGTAGATGCTGGTGCTGCATGGGAAGATNAATTNAATTTTTCTTCATTTAATCCAGTCTCAGGTATGAATCAATTTGATGATTTTATAGCTTCTTATGGGTATGGTCTAAGGTTGAATATAGGTTATTCTGTTTTAAGATTAGATATTGCTAAAGATTATTTATATGGAGGTGAAACATCTCCTTGGCAATATTATTTTTCACTCGGTGCTGATATTTAAATCATTTAAAAAGTGTAATTAGAGCCTTATATTTTAACTTGAAAAATTTAATTTTTTTGTGTGAAAAATGTGGTGCTGATTTCCCAAAATGGCATGGAAGATGTCCAAACTGCAAAGAATGGGATACATTATCAGAGTTTAAAAAACCTAAGAATAAAAAAACAAAACTCAATTACTTAAATGGAGAATTACCAAAACCAATAAATGATTTTTCTTCAGATTTAAAAAATCAAAGAATAAAAACTAATATTGGAGAATTTGACAGAGTCTTAGGAGGGGGATTCATTAATGGTTCATTAATTCTAGTTGGAGGTGATCCTGGAATTGGGAAATCTACCTTAGTTCTCCAATCTGTCAATTCATCAAAAATNTTGTCACTATATATTTCTGCTGAAGAAAATGAAGATCAATTGGCTAATAGAGCTAAAAGATTAGGTGTGAAATCAAAAGAAATATTTATTTTAAATGAAAATAACTTAGAAATAATTTTAAATCATATTGATAAAATTAGTCCCAAGCTTGTTGTTTTTGACTCAATTCAAACAATTTATACAAATGATTCTGATTCAATACCTGGTTCAATTAATCAAGTAAGAGATTGTAGTCAAAAAATTTTAGAGTTATGTAAGAAAAATAAAATCATCGGTATTATCGTTGGTCATGTTACAAAAGAAGGGGTAATAGCTGGACCTCGAATTCTTGAACATATGGTTGATACGGTTTTATATATTGAAGGTGAAAAAAGAAATGATTTTAGAATTTTAAGATCTATAAAAAATAGATTTGGNTCTACAAATGAAATTGGTGTTTTTGAAATGAATTCAAATGGTTTAAATGAAGTAAAAAATCCATCAAATATTTTTATATCTGAAAGACAATTTAATGAACCAGGTTCAAGTGTTTTTCCGAGTATAGAAGGTTCAAGACCTATCTTGGTTGAAATTCAAGCATTAGTGACTAATTGTTCATTCGGAAACCCTCAAAGGAATGTTACTGGATTTAAATTAAGAAGATTATCTATGTTGCTAGCAGTTTTAGAAAAAAAATTAGGATTTTNATTAGGAGCAAGTGACATATTTATAAATATTGTTGGAGGGTTAAAAATTGAAGAACCTGCAGCTGATTTAGCTGTTGTATCTTCAATAATTTCAATAAAAAAGAATTTNCCTATTAAAAAGGATTTAATATTATTGGGAGAGGTTGGATTGGCTGGAGAATTAAGATCCATTAATAATTTAGAAGAACGTTTAAAAGAATCAGCTAATTTGGGATTTGCTNAAGCAATAGTNCCTAAAAGAAATTCNATTAAAAACTTTAACAAAATTAATTTAATAAGATGTGATTCCGTAAAAGATGCGTTTGAAAAAATTTTTTAAAAAAATTTGAGTTATTTAGTTCTAAAAAAAAATAAAAATTCTTTTGCAAGGACTGGTCAATTGTCTACCAAAAGAGGATTAGTATATACCCCAGCATTCATGCCAATTGGAACATATGGNCCAGTTAAATCATTGTCTCCAAAAGATTTAGATGATTTGGGTTCACAAATAATACTTGGTAATACCTATCATTTATACCTTAGNCCTGGAATAGAATTATTAAANAAAATTAAAGGTTTACATAATTTTATTGGTTGGAAAAAACCTATTTTAACAGATAGTGGAGGTTTTCAAATATTTAGTTTAGCAAGATTGAATAAAATNACAAACGAAGGAGTTTATTTCAATTCAACTATTGATGGAAAAAAACATTTTTTAACTCCTCAGTTATCAATGGAAATTCAAAAAGTTTTAGGTAGTGATATAATTATGTCATTTGATCAGTGTCCTCCTGCAAATATTGAAATTAATGAATTAGAGAAGGCTATAGATAGAACTGAGATATGGACAAAAAAGTGTTTTGAATATTTAAATTCAAATGATGATCTTAATAAAATGAAAACTCATTTTTTCCCTATAATTCAAGGTGGAACAAATGAAATTCTAAGGAAAATTAGTTTTAATTCAATACAAAAATANATGAAAAATGGTATAGCAATTGGAGGTCTTGCAGTAGGTGAAGATAAAAATGCAATGTTTGATATTATTTCTTATTTAAATACAATTATTCCAAATTCAAAATTAAGATATTTAATGGGAGTAGGTAAACCAGAAGATATTATTGAAGCAGTTTCATTAGGAGTTGATCTATTTGATTGTGTAATTCCAACTAGAAATGCTAGAAATGGTCAGCTTTTTACTTGGAGTGGAAGAATTAATATAATTAACTCTAGGTTTAAAAATGATTTAAAACCTATNTCAGAAAATTGCAGATGTTATACTTGTACTACATTTTCTAGAGCGTATTTAAGACATTTATTTAAAATAAACGATGTTTTAGGATTGAGATTGGCAACATTCCACAATGTTTTTTTCTATATGGAATTGATGAAAGAAATAAGAAATCAAATTCAAAAAGATACTTTTTTTGAATGGTCTAAAGAAATTAAAGAAATAGTATCATCTAAAGTTCAATAAAAAATTCATCATCTATTGAAATTCCTTTTAAACCAGTATGAAACCATCCAAANTTAAAATAATTTTCAATATCAAGATTCCCATAAATGTTTTGAAAAACATTATGACCTCTAACAACTAATTTTCCAATATTGTTCGACTNTTTAATTCCATCTTTATNTATTATAGATAATTCAGAATGATTCATACCTTTACCAATTGAAATAAAATCATCTAAATGAATTTTTGGTTTTTTCATATTCATGCTAGCATAACCACTTAGCTCAGATAGAAATAAACTTATTCGNAAATTAGGTTTTTTTGGAATTGATAAAATATTGTGTGGTAAAATTATATTGTCAATTTTTTTATTATAAAAATATTTTTCTGTAAAGAGTGTTATCTTTTTATTTGAATTAAAATCATGATTTTTATCTATGAATTCAAANCTACTACCCATGTAGAGAGTTAAGGTNATTGCCAAAATTAAATTCAATTTTTTTTTAAATGGATACTCGTACATAAATAAATTTTCAATTTCCNGATTAAAATTTTTACTCATTCCCATTGTTGTTACTAGTATATTNTAGTGGGATANATATATTTTATTTTTANCCTTATTCTTAAATTGAATACATTCATCATAAAATTTATTTTTTTGGATTGGGNAAAATTGTGTGCTATAATTTTTAAAAATTTTTTCAAAATTNAAATCATCATTTTTTTCATTATCCAAATCAATTACTCCACCAATATTCCATATTGAAAATATTTCAATAAGTGAAATAATTGGATTTGATTCAGANATTGAAAATGTTTTTTTTTCAATTTTTTTTTCAATTAAGTAATTTGAATATTGTTTAACTTTTTTTAAAAAATCTATGTACGATATTNCTTCATTTTTTATTTTTATAAATATTTTATTTTTATAAAAATTAGCTTGAGATTCTAATAAAGAATTTATATTGGGGTATGGAACCATTATTTCTGATGGGGGTACTCCTCTGAAATGTTGTGCTTTNATTTGATTATTTAAAATTTTAATTTGCATAACTAAATTATAGATTAAATATTATGTGAATTAATATNTTAATCTAGTTTTTGAAATTAACCATAAATTGTGAATTTTAATGAAAAATTATAAAAAATTTAATTCTATTCTTGAATCTGTTGGAAATACACCTGTAGTTAAGCTTAATCATATTGGAAGGGAATTTGACTGTGAAATTTATGTAAAATGTGAATATTTTAACCCAGGTGGTTCTGTTAAGGACAGAATTGGTATTAAAATGGTTCAAGATGCAGAAAAGTCAGGAAGAATCAAACCNGGAGATACCTTGATTGAGCCAACATCAGGTAANACGGGAATTGGTTTGGCTATTGCAGCAGCTGTAAAAGGTTACAGNATGATTATAACAATGCCTGAAAAAATGAGTAAGGAAAAGGAAGTAATATTAAAAGCTTTAGGTGCAGAAATTATTAGGACTCCAACTGAGGCTGCATTTGATGATCCTAAAAGTCATATAGGTGTTGCAAAATCATTAAATAAAAAAATTCCAAATTCACATATTTTAGATCAATATTCAAATCCTAGTAATCCGGATGCTCATTATAATGGTACGGCTGAAGAAATCTTAAATCATTTTGGTAAGGAATTGAAGATGATAGTAATGGGAGTGGGAACTGGCGGAACGATTACAGGCGTAGCAAAAAAAATTAAAGAAGTAAGAAAAGATATTCAAATAGTAGGCGCAGATCCATATGGGTCNATTTTAGGTGGTGGAAATGATATTAAACCATATAATGTTGAAGGCATTGGTTATGATTTTATTCCTGATGTTTTAGAAAATAATTTAGTAGATAAATATATTAAAACTGATGATAAAAATTCATTTCTTACTGCTAGGGAGTTAATTAAAAAAGAGGGATTATTCATTGGAGGTTCATGTGGTTCAGCAGTTTGGGCAGCNCTACAAGTTGTAGGTGAATTGAAAAAAAATGAGGTATGTTTGGTAATTTTACCTGATTCAGTTAGAAANTATATGTCTAAATTTGTTGATGATGATTGGATGAAAGATAATGGTTTTTTTGATTAATCTTTAAACTTGAAAAAAATTTTCATATTTAATTTAATAATATTTTTTGGTTGTGCTGCAATTAGTCCACCACCTGGAGGTCCAGAGGATAAAACTNCTCCTCAGTTATTATCAAGTATTCCTGANTCTGGNACNTATAATTTAAANGGTGGATTTANTGTAAAATTAATTTTNTCAGAAAGATTAGATGANAATATAANTAAATCAAGCATTAGAGTTTTNCCTTTTGAAAAAACACCTTTGCAGTTAAAAGTGAATAAAAATATAATTGAAGTGTTATTTCCAGANTCATTAAAAAAAAATCAAACTTATCAATTAATTATATCAAGAGAGATTTTAGATGAAAGAAAAAATAAATTAGATAAAACTTANCAATTAGCTTTTTCAACNGGTGATTCAATNTCAATTGGAGAAATCTCAGGNAAGGTTTTTAATATNAAAAACAAACCAACATTTGTTTATTTATNNAATAATTATGAATCCTCAGATAGTATTTTCTTTAGAAAACCAGATTTNTATACTGAAACTGATGACTCNGGTCGATATTCATTTAAATTTCTTGAAAATAGAANTTATAGTATAATAGCACATCAGGGAGTTTTACCTCCAAATAAAATTGATTTTAATAGATCTCGATATGGATTATNTAGNAAATCTATNTTACAATTANGTGAATCCAACTTTTTAGATAATATNAATTTGAAATTAANAAANAATATAACNCCATTNAGTGTTTTATCNGTNAAAATGNAAGATAAAAGAATAGGAACTATAAATTTTNCAAATGGATTTGATNTAAATAATCAGAAAAAAAATNTTGAAATTAAAATTTATGATNNTCAACAAAAAAATATATCCTCAATTTCAAACTTTTTTCAAGATTCGTTATCAANTATGTTAAATTTTTATTATGATAAATTTAATGATGAGGAAAATTATTTTTTTGAAATACTTAATTTAAGTGATACAACAAATCAAATAATTGATGAAAAATTAAGTTTAATCAACAAAAGTGAGATTGATAGTATTTTCCCAACTATCATTTCTTTAAAAAATACTAATAATATTATTTTTGATGGCTTTTATTCGATAGATTATAAATTTAATCAACCCATTATAATTAATGGAGAGCTTGATTCAGTATTTGAAATTTTTTCCGATTCCACAAAAATTACAGACTTCGAACTAATTTACACAAAACCAAATATTTTAAGTATATTAAACAAAAACAAAATTCGAGGTATTAATAATTTATCTGTTAAAATTTTATGTAATCAAATTAAATCTATTGATAATTTTTCAATGAAAGATTCTATTCTAAATATTTCTTATGAAGTTAAAAATAAAAGAAGGTTAGGTTCTATATCAGGAGAAATTATTAATTCTAATTCAAAAAATAATTTTTTAGTTGGATATATGGTTGATAATAAGAAAAATAACTTTATGATTAAATCAGATTCTCTAACAAATAAATTTATTATAAAAAATTTAAATGAGGGTATGTGGAATATTTATGCTTTTGAGGACATAGATAATAATGCTAAATATAGTTATGGAGAATTTTTCCCTCATACACCTGCAGAAAGATTTATTAATTTCAATCAATTAATTGAAGTGAGAGGTAACTGGGAAAATACTGAAAATAATATTTTATTCCCTTAAGTTTAAATGAATTTTAAAACCCAAAAAATTTACGCCGTAATAATGGCTGGTGGTCAAGGAACTAGGTTTTGGCCATTAAGCAGAAAAAAAAGACCTAAACAATTATTAAATATTATTGGTGATCAAAGCATGTTGCAAATCACAGTTGATAGATTAAGAAAAATTGATCTTATCAAAGATATATTTATAGTAACAAACCCTGGGCTTGCTTCCCAAATAAAAAATGAAATTAAGGGTATAAATAATAATAATTTAATAATTGAACCTTATGGTAAAAATACTACTCCTTCAATTGCTTTAGCTGCTATTAAAATAAAATCAATTGATAAAAATGCAATTATTGGAATTTTCCCATCTGATCATTTTATTATAGGTCATAAAGCATTTTTGAATTCTTTGAATATTGCATCTGAATTAGCTTTAAATAAAAATTTATTAGTTACAATGGGAATAGTACCAAAATTTCCCCATACTGGTTATGGATATATTCAATATGATAAAAAAATATCTCATAACAAAATATCCTTTAATGTTAAAACATTTGCCGAAAAACCTTTGGAGTCTGCTGCTATAAGATTTATTAAAAGTGGTGATTTTCTTTGGAATAGTGGAATGTTCATTTGGAAAGCAAAAACTTTTTTAAATTCGATGAAAGAATTAATTCCTGATCAATATGAAATAATTAGGCAAATAAGTAAAAAAATAAATACGCCTGAATACAAAAATACTCTGTATGAAAAATGGGAAAATTTAAAACCTGAATCTGTAGATTATTCAATTCTTGAGAAAGCTAAAAATATTTGTGTTATTAAATCTGATTTTACTTGGAGCGATTTAGGTTCATGGAATACGTTCTTTGAATTTTTATCAAAAGATAAAAATGAAAATATTATTAAAGGAAATGGTTTGATTTTAAAGGGTTCTAATAATTTAATTCATTCAAATGATAAATTTACAGCTGTTGTTGGTATAGAAAATTCAATTATTGTCAATACAGATGATGCTCTACTTGTTATAAATAGATCATATATTGATGAAATTAAAAATTTGCTAAATGAAATTAAATTACATGGTAAAGAAGAATTATTATGAAATCAAAAAAAATATATGAAGAGTTTGAAAAACTTGCTATAAAAATGAATTTTAAAATTATACATGGTATTGGTGATTTTGATGGTGGGCTCTGCAATTTAAATGGTGATGATTTCATTGTATTGAATAAAAAAAAACCAATTGAACAAAGATTAAAAGTTTTGGTCTCGGTATTTAATAAATTAGATTTAGAAAATAAATTTTTAGTACCTGGTTTAAGAGAATATATCAAATTAGATCAGAAAAATTAAAATGAAAAAGTTATGGGCTCCATGGAGAATGCAATATATAAAATCTGAAAGAGATAAAGGTTGCGTTTTTTGTGATAAAATTAAATCTAAAAATGACAGAGATTCTTTGATCTTATATAGAGGGAGCTTTAGTTTTATTATAATGAATTTATTTCCATATAATAATGGTCATATAATGATTTTACCATATTTACATACAGCTAAACCTCAAGATTTAGATAAAAAAACTAAATTAGAAATTTTAAATTTATGTGATAAAAGTATGGATATAATCACATTAAATATGAATCCTGAAGGNTTTAATTTTGGAGCTAACTTTGGTAAATCTGCTGGAGCAGGTATNGCTCAACATTTNCATTATCATCTTGTTCCAAGATGGAATGGTGATACAAACTTTATGCCCGTTTTAAATGAAACAAAAACAATTATTCAAGATCTTAAAGAAACATATGATTCTTTAATTGATCAATTTACTAAAATAAATGAATGATTTTAATTTAATTTGGTTGCCNTTTATATATTTATATTTNATAGGAGGAGTATTTTTTGTTTTGGGCTTATTTTTNATTATTAGGACTAATGCTCTTGAAGTTAAAAAAATAAATCATTTTAAATGGTTGTTAATATTAATAATTGGATTTTTTTATTATTGTTTAATTCATTTGATTTTTATAATTCTTGCAACTGGTAATTAATGATGGATTTTGTAATTGGAACAAATTTAGATAGAATAATTATTTTATTATATTTTCTACTTGTAATGGCTTTTGGAGCTTATTTTGGGAAATATAGTAAATCAACATCAGATTATTTTTTTGGAGGAAGACGTTTTTCATGGTGGCTGATTTCTATTTCTATTGTTGCTACAGGAATTGGTTCACATAGTTTTTTAAAGTACTCAACCAAAGCTTATGAATATGGTTTTTCTTCNACAATGACATACATGAATGATTGGTTTTTCATGCCATTATTTATGTTTGGATGGCTTCCAATTATATATTATTCAAAAGTTGCNTCAATACCTGAATATTTTCATAGAAGATTTAATTCTAATGCACGATTGATTGCTACTTTTATGATATTACTTTATATGATTGGTTATGTCGCGATTCAGCTTTTAACACTAGCTACTGTTTTGTATAAAATTTATTCAATTCCTTTAATGTCAACAGTAATCATTATTGCTATAGTTACAACTCTCTACACACATTTTGGTGGACAAACTTCAGTGATTTTTACTGATTTATTTCAAGGATTAATTTTATTATTTTCAGGTTTACTTCTTTTTTACTTAGGAATTAGCTACTTAGGTGATTTTTCGAATTTAAATGGATTTAATTTTTTTTGGGATAATTTAACCACTTCTCAAAAATTACCCCTTGCTAATTTTAATAGTCCTCCAGATTTTAATTTTGTTGGTATTTTTTGGCAAGATGGAATAGCAGGTTCTATAGGTTTTCTATTTATGAATCAAGGTTTAATCATGAGATTTATGGCTGCAAAAAATGTTAATGAAGGTAGAAAAGCTGCTGCTTTTAATGTTTTAATTATATTGCCAATCTCTGCTATTGTAGTTTCAAATGCAGGATGGATTGGTAGGGTGATATTAAATACAAATCCAAACATTTTACCTTTGGATATGGCACCTAATGATGTTTTTGTAGTTATAACAAACNTAGTTTCAANTCCAGGAGTATTTGGCTTAATTATTGCTGCTTTNTGTGCTGCATTAATGTCAACTGCAGACACATTAGTTAATGCTTCATCTGCCGTAATAGTAAATGATATTTATAGACCAATCACAAAAAATAAAAATTCTGATAAAANAGAATTAAATGTTGCTAGGTTGGCATCAATTTTAGTNAAGATAATTGCNGTGTTATTAGTTCCTTTTTTTAATAATTTTGATTCGATTTATGAAGCTCATGGATGGTTTCATTCAACTTTTACACCTCCATTGGTTGTAGGTATTTTTCTTGGAATTTTTTGGAAAAGATTTACTTCTTCTGCAATTATTGCAACGTTTTTAGTTGGTGGCTTTTTAATGATACTAGGACAATTTTACCCTGAATTAATTAAACCTTTTTCTCATGGCATTGAATTGAGGCCAGGTAAAGGATATTCATATATTGGTGCTTTGTATAATATTTTTGTTTGTGGTATTGTTGGTGTAGTTGTGAGTTTTTTTACGAAACCACCGGATTTAAAACAAATTAAAGGTCTTACAATTTTTGATGTTAAGGATTTAAAGAAAATTTTTAAAGGTTCAGAAGTTAATTTAGATGGAGGAGAAAAAATATTAGTTCAGTGGAAAAAATCAAATCAGACAAAAGAATTTATATCGTTTTCAAAAAATGANATGGAAAAAATGAAAGCTAAAAAAGGTGATTTGGTTTATTTAACTGATTCAAGAAAATGGTTGGGTGGCTTGAAATCTATTCATTCAATTTTTAATAAAACTCATAATGAAGATGGTATTGTTTATTTAAGTAATTCTTTGATTGAAAGAGGTCTTTTTAGTAAAGATAAAACTTTGATTGCAGAAAAAGAGATGTAAAAAAGGATATTATATTATAATTAAATTTTCCGGAGTAGCTCAATGGTAGAGCGGATGGCTGTTAACCATTAGGTTGGGGGTTCGAGTCCCTCCTCCGGAGCAAAGTATATTTGCNTAAAGTGATAACACAAGATAAAATTGATGAAGAATTTATGTCTATTGCTATTAAAGAAGCAAAAAAAGGATATAATAATGTTCATCCTAATCCAAAAGTCGGGGTCGTAATCACTGTTAATAATAAGCTTATAGCAAAAAGTTACCACAAAAAATTTGGTGGATTGCATGCAGAAAGAAATGCAATTAATTTAATTNCCTCAAATTTTTCTAAAGCTACACTCTATACAACTTTAGAACCTTGTTCTCACTTTGGAAAAACCTCGCCATGTGCAGAACATATTCATCCTTCAAATTTTGATAGAGTTGTAATTTCTTCATTAGATCCAAATCCTCGGGTTAATGGTAAAGGACTCTTAAAAATAAAAGAAAAAGGAATTGATACAAAATTAGGAGTGCTTGAGGAGGAATCTAAAAAAATTAATACTCCTTTTTTTACATATTTTGAAAAAAAAAGACCTTATGTTATTCTTAAATTCGCATCTACATTAGATGGATTTATTGCTATGGAAGATGGTACCTCAAAATGGATAACGTGTCAAAAATCTAGAAATGATGTACATAAATTACGATCTAATTGTGATGGAATTTTAGTTGGTAGAAAAACTGCTGATATAGATAATCCAGATTTATCATCTCACGGTAAAGGCAGAGATCCTAAAGTTTTAATTCTTGGCTCATCAAAAAAAATAAATAAATCAAATAAAGTTTTTTCTAAAAATCCATTATTTTTATCAAAAGAAAATTTGAATTTTAGCAATAATAAATTAGAAAATATTAGTCTGGTTTTATCTAAATTATACGAAGAAAAAATTCAATCAGTTCTTGTTGAAGGTGGTAGTGAAACNTTAACATCTTTTTTAGAATCTCAACTATTTGATGAAATTCATTGTTATATTGCACCAAAAATATTTACAACCGGTATTCCAATTTTTAACTCAAAAAACTCTTTACCTAATGATTTATTAAAAGTAGAATCTATNAAAGAATTTGATGATGATTTAAGAATAATATATAGAATGAAAAAATAATGTTTACTGGAATAATTGAAGAAGTAGGTAAAATTAAAAAATTTACTATAAATGATGACATTGTTAATTTAGAAATTAATTGTAAAAAAATAATTCATAATTTAAAAACTGGTGAAAGTGTTAGTGTTTCAGGTATATGTTTAACTGTAACTAAAATCATAAAAAATTCATTTTCAGCCCAAATGATTCCTGAAACAATTAATAAAACAAATGCTAAATATTGGGGTAAAAATACCCTAGTTAATTTAGAAAGATCTTTACAGCTTTCTGATAGGATAAATGGTCATATAGTCCAGGGTCATGTTGATGAAACTTTTCATGTAAAAGAGGTAAATATAATTAAAGATAGTTGGGTTATTAGTTTTAACTTAAATGAAAAATTAAAGAAATTCATTATATATAAAGGATCTATTTCAATTAATGGAGTAAGCTTGACAATTTCAAGTGTCAATAAAGATTTTTTTTCAGTAAGTTTAATTCCTGAAACATTAAAAAGAACAAATTTAGTTAATTTAAAATCTAATGATTTGGTAAATGTTGAAATTGATATATTTGCAAAATATATAGAAAATTTTCTTAGGAATTGAACGATGAGCATAAATTTAATAGAAAACGTTTTAAAGGATATTAAGTTAGGAAAATTTGTTATTGTAGTAGATGATGAGGATAGAGAAAATGAGGGAGACCTTGTAATGGCCTCTCAATTAATAACTCCTGAAGCAGTAAATTTCATGGTAAAAGAAGCAAGAGGATTAATTTGTGTGTCAATAACTGAAGAAAGATCTAAATTTTTAAATTTAGAAACAATGGCAAAGAATAATACAAGTCTTCATGAAACAAATTTTACTGTAAGTGTTGATGCAGCAAAAAATACAACAACTGGGATTTCAACAAAAGATAGATGTGAAACTATTAAAGTATTAGCAAGCAAAACTTCAAAAGCAGATGATTTAGTTCGACCTGGACATATTTTTCCTATAATTAGTAAAGAGGGTGGTACTTTGAGAAGAGCTGGCCATACAGAAGCCTCGGTTGATTTAGCAAAAATGGCTGGATTGGAACCATGTGGAGTGATTTGTGAAATTTTATCAGATGATGGATCCATGGCTAGAAAAAAAGAACTTGAAGAGTTTTCAAAAAAACATGATATAAAAATTATATCAATTTCAGATTTAATAAAATTTAGAAGAAGTTCTGAAAAATTAGTTAAGCAAATCGAAACTGTTGATTTGCCAACAAAATATGGAGAATTTAAATTGCATTTATTTAAAGACCTTTTTGATGGTAAGGAACATATTGCATTATCACATGGCAAAATTAAAAATAATCAAAATATATTGGTTAGAGTTCACTCTGAATGCTTAACTGGAGATGTGTTTCATAGTTTGAGATGTGATTGTGGAGATCAGCTTGAACAAGCAATAAAAAGAATTAGTCAGGAAGGTTCAGGTATAATCGTTTATTTGAAACAAGAAGGTCGTGGTATAGGATTAATGCATAAAATAAAAGCATATAAATTACAAGAGCAGGGTTTTGATACGGTTGAAGCAAATGAAAAACTTGGTTTTCCTCCAGATTTAAGAGATTATGGAGTTGGTGCTCAAATTTTATATTCTCTTGGTGTTAGAAATTTGGTTGTAATGACAAATAATCCCATGAAATTAATTGGTCTAGAGGGTCATGGATTAAAAATTATAGATAGAGTTCCATTATCAATTAAACCAAATGATAAGAATAAAAATTATCTAGAAACAAAAAAATCTAAATTAGGTCATTTAATTGATTAATTCATGATTGCAATAATAAAAAGTAAATTTAACAAACAAATAACAAATGGGTTGTTATTTGGATGTAAACAAGCATTGATCGAATCAAAATATAATGAAGATTTAATTCAAATCATTGAAGTGCCGGGAGCTTTTGAAATTCCGTCAATTGCACAAAAATTAGAAAAAAAAGATTATAGTGCGATTATTTGTATTGGTGCAATAATCAAAGGTGAAACTGATCATTATCATTATATATGTGATGCTGTTTCTAATGGTATTTTGAAGGTATCAATGAATTCTCAAATTCCAATAATTTTTGGTATTATAACTTGTCAAAATATAAACTATGCTATAAAAAGGTCCTCTACTAAGGATTTATCAAAAAATAAAGGTTATGAAGTGGGAAAATCCGCTCTTGAAATGATCAAAGTTTTTAATGAAAACAATTTATCTTGATAGCAACGCAACAACTCCATTAGATACAAGGGTTTTAGAAAAAATGATTCCATATTTTACTGAAAAATATGGAAATACAGAAAGTCACAATCATTTTTTTGGATGGGAATCAAAAGAAGCTTTAGAAAACTCAAGGGAATTAATTGCAAATTATATTAATGCAGATCCTAATGAAATAATTTTTACTAGTGGAGCAACTGAAAGTATAAATCTAGGTATTAAAGGTTTTTGTCAAAATAATTTTGCTAAAAAAAATCATATTATTTCGCAAGTAACTGAGCATAAAGCTGTTTTAAATACTTTGGATCAAGTAAAAAATAATGGTTGGGATGTTACTTTATTGCCAGTTGATGAATATGGTTTAATAAATAACAATGAATTAATTAATGCAATTACTTCAAAAACCTCATTGGTTGTATTAATGCATGCTAACAATGAAATTGGAACTATGCACGATATAAAAACAATTGGAGAAATCTGTAAAGAAAATGATTTATTTTTTTTTACTGATGTAGCTCAGACATACGGTAAAACTAAGTTAGATGTAAATTCTATGAATATAGATTTATTATCAGCATCAGCACATAAGATTTATGGTCCAAAAGGTATAGGGTTTTTATACGTTAGAAAAAAAAATAAAATAATAGATTTGCTACCTCTTATTTCAGGCGGTGGTCAGGAATTTGGAATCAGATCAGGAACTACACCTGTGCCTTTAATAGTTGGTCTTTTAGAGGCATCTAAAATAAGTTTTGAAAATTTGTATGAAGAGCAAAAAAAAACTAAGTTGTTAAGAGATAATTTTTTAAATGAAATAATTCAGTATTTACCCGAAACAAAAATTAATGGTTCAATGGAAAATAGATTAAATAATAATATCAATTTATCCTTTCCAAATATTGATGCAGAGTCACTATTATCTAAACTTAATAATATTGCTTGTTCAACAGGCTCAGCCTGTTCATCCAATGCATTAAAATCAAGTTATGTTTTAAAAGCAATTGGATTGGATGAAGAACTTGCATTGTCATCCATAAGAGTTTCTTTCGGAAGAAATAATAGTAATAAAGAATCAATTTTTGCAGCAAACGAAATTATAAAAGCTGTAAAAACAATAAGAAAAAACCATTCTAATTTTTAAAAAAACTATTATACATCTTTATTTTTAGTTCTTAAGTTTTTATGTCTCTCAGCTTGCTACCTAAGTTAAATTATTTATTTAGTAAGGTAAATAGCCGATACTGCTCTACAGGAAACAGTAGAAACAGCTCCCGATCTCAATATTTTGAGATATACTTTGGAAAGGGACCTCATTTTGAATAAAAGAAATATTAATAATAATATATTAGATCAGTACGGAAGGATTTTCGACTATGCGAGAATTTCTGTAAATGAAAAATGTAATCTAAGATGTTTATATTGTATGCCAGAAGATGGAATAAATTTTTTACCAAATGATAAATTGTTAAATCTTAAAGAAATGAAATTTATTATAAAAGTTTTGAGCGAAAGTGGTATAAAAAAAATTAGATTCACAGGTGGAGAGCCATTGCTTAATAAAGATATTTTTTCATTAATTGAATATAGTTTTAAAACTGGTGTGGAATCAGTTTATTTAACTACTAATGGTCTATTGTTAAAGCAAAAAGCTAAAAATCTAAAAGAATCAGGGCTAACTGGTATTAATATAAGTTTAGATACTCTTGATCATCAAAAATTTGTTCAGATAACTAGAAGGGAAGGACTTGACAAAGTTTTAAAGGGTTTANATCATTGTATTTCATTGGGTTTTAATTCAATTAAGTTAAATGTTGTATTACTTAAAACTTTTAATCAAAATGAAATAAATGATTTTATAGAATTGACTAAGGATAATAATATNACTGTAAGATTTATTGAATTAATGCCTTTTGATTCTCATCAAATATGGAAAACAGGTAATTTTATTGGCATAGATTTAATAGAAAAATTAATTAGATCAAATTATTCCAATTTGGAAATTGCTACAGGATCTAAAACAGAACATANNATTTATAAAATTACAGGCTATAAGGGTAAGGTTGGAATAATTCCAGCTTTTTCGAGGACATTATGTGATAANTGCAATAGAATTAGAATCACAGCTGATGGGAAATTAAGAAATTGTCTTTATTCNAATAATGAATTTGATTTAAAAAAATTAATTAATAATGGTATTNCACATGAAAAGCTTGCTTTGGAAATNAAAAAAGTTATGTTTANAAAAGAAAANGATGGTTGGATTGCTCAAAANAATGGAAAAAAAATTCGNGAGAGCATGACNCAAATTGGAGGATAAATTGAAAAAATTTTCTCATTTAGATGAAAATGGAAATGTAAAAATGGTAGATATCTCTGATAAACCAATTTCAGAGAGAACTGCTATTTCTTCAGCTAAAATAAAAATAAGTAAAGAAACAATAGAACTAATTAATGACGATAAAATACCAAAAGGAAATGTTTTTTCAATTGCGAAAATAGCTGGTATTCAGGCTGCAAAAAAAACTTCAGACCTTATACCTTTATGTCATCAATTAAATATTTCCTGGATTGATATTTCATTTGAAATCCAAAATCAGAATATTTTTGTTAAATCATTTGCAAAAACAAAAGAAGCAACTGGTATTGAAATGGAAGTATTGACTGCAACAAGTGTTGCTTGTTTGACAATATATGATATGTGTAAGTCAATTGATAAAAACATTGAAATTTCAGAAATTAAACTTGATAAAAAAACTGGAGGCAAAAAATTATTCGAATATTACATTCCAAAAACTGCTATTTTAACATTGTCTGACACACGTAACAAAAAAACTGATTTATCAGGACAAATTTTAAATGAAGGTTTAGAAAAGAATGGTTGTAATATCAAATATTATAAATTAATTCCTGATGATAGAAAAAAATTAGAGTTAGAAGTTGAAAATTTATTAAAAAAAGATTTTGATTTAATAGTTACTACAGGTGGAACAGGAGTAGGGCCTAGAGATATAACTATTGATACAATTAGTCCAATGTTATCTCAAAGATTAAATGGNGTTGAGCANGCCNTACATAATTTTGGTAGAAAAAAAANATCAACTGCTATGTTGTCACGATTAATAGTTGGAAGAATTAGAAATACATTTATAATCTGTTTACCAGGAAGTAGTTCTGCAATAAATGATGCATTAAATGTTTTAATGCCTCATTTTCTTCATGTATATCCAATGTCAAAAGGTAAAAAACATTAATTTTGAAAATTTAAATATAATCGNATTCGTATTTATTTTNATTTCTTCTTTGTATTCTTCTGTAGGTCANGGAGGAGCATCAGGTTATTTAGCAGTATTGTCCTTATTTGCTATTGGCCAAAATGATATCTTTTGGTTGAAATCGAATGTATTAGTTTTAAATATTCTTGTTTCTTCTATTGCTTTGTATAGATTTGGTAGAAAAGGATATTTGAATTTTAATTTTTCGTATCCATTTGTTTTAGGATCTGTTCCATTTGNATATNTAGGATCANTTATANATATACATCACTATATTTATGAAATTTTATTATCNATTACTTTATTTTGGATGTCAATAAAACTTTTATTTTCATTGAAAAATGAAGAAACAAAAATAAATCCCTCTAATTTTTATTTAAGATTTTCTATTGGTTCTTTTATTGGTTTTTTTTCAGGATTAATAGGAATTGGTGGAGGAGTATTTTTATCTCCGATTTTATTTTTTTTAAATTGGGAAACTACAAAAAAAATTACTGGTACTAGTACACTTTTTGTTTTTTTAAATTCAATATCAGGTGTAATAGGATTAAATAGTAGTTCAAATTTTNTTTTGAATCAAAANACCACNCTTTTTTTTGCTTGTGCAGTAATAATTGGTACTATAATTGGCACACAATTNTCATTAAGTTTTGGTTCAAGAAAAAATATTAAAATAATTTTATCTNTTGTTGTATTTCTTGCAGCAATTAAGAGATTTTTAATTTAAANNNAGGAGNCTAAGTTGATATCTGTAAANGAAGCAAAAAAAATTATAAACTCAAAAATTTTTACNTTAGGTAGTGAAAAGATTAATATTAAAGATTCTATAAATAGAATTTTATCAGAANATATTTTTGCTAAATTTTCNCATCCAAGATTTGATAATAGTGCTATGGATGGTTTTGCGGTTAAATCAATTGATACTAAAGGCGCTTCAAAAGAGTTTCCAGTAAAACTAAATATTAAAGGTACTATATCAGCAGGATTAAATAATTCAAATAAAATGAATCATTCCGAATGTTTTCAAATAATGACAGGTGCTGAAATACCCTTAGGAGCTGATGCTGTAGTAATTGTTGAAAATTCAAGTGGATTTACTGATTCAAACATAGTAAATATTTATAAGGAAGTTAAAGCTAACGAAAACATAAGACTCAAAGCTGAAGAAATTAAAAAAAATGCAATAATTTTNGAAACTGGTCAAAAAATAGGTCCATATGAGCTTGCGAATGCTATTTCTTTTGGTTANGAAAAAATTTCTGTTTACAAAAAACCNAAAATATCAATATTTACTACAGGGAATGAACTTGTTCTTCCNGGNNCTAAATTGAAATCAGGCCAGATATATAATTCNAATTTATTTTTATTAGTNGAGTTAGCAAAAAATATCGGATTAGATGTAGAGTATGCTGAAATTTTAAAAGACGATGAAGATGAGCTAAAAAATTCCATAACCAATGCATTAAAGAAAAGTGATATAATTATTTCATCGGGTGGAATTTCAATGGGNAAATATGATTTTCTTAAATCAGTCTATGAGGAAATTGGAGTAGAACAATTNTTTCATAAAATTTCTCAAAAACCTGGAAAACCGATGTTTTGCGGAGTTTTAAATAAAAAATTTATTTTTGGACTTCCTGGTAATCCAATATCGTGTTTAATATGCTTTCTAGAATATATATGGCCATTAGCTGAAAGAATGATGGGAAATAATTTTGAACATATTTATAAAGAAGCTGAATTNACAAATTCTTTTCCAATTGAAAANAATAANCATAGATTTTTATTAGGTAAAGTTTTTTTGCATAAAAAAAAACTATATGCAAGTCCATCAAAAAAATTAGGATCTCATATGTTATCATCAACAATAGATTCAAATGCAATTTTAATGTCAAATCCATGTTTGAATAAATTAGAAAAAGGGGATAAAATTAAATTNAAGTTTTTTCCTTGGATGAATTTNTAATGAATATCACTCCTAAAAAGTTGNAAAAATTAATATCAGAAAATNCGCTTATTAACATAATTGATTTAAGAAATGATAATCAAAAAAAAAATAACCCCTTAAAAAATTTAAAAAAAAGAGATATGAGTTTTGAAAAAATTAAAACTTCAGATTTAAAAGATACTACAATTTTAATATGTCAATTTGGAATAGAAACCGAAAAATTTATCATTGAGAAAAAATTAAGCAATGTTTATAATTTGATTGGCGGAGCTGCAGCGTGGAATTATTATATTTCAAAAAGAGAAGATATTTCTCGATATGCCCGTCAATTGGTTTTACCACAAGTTGGTGAAAAAGGTCAAAAGCAAATACTTGACTCTAAGGTTAGTATAATTGGACTTGGTGGACTAGGAACTGTAGTTGCACAATATCTTGTGGGAGCAGGAATTGGGACAATTAAACTTATAGATGGTGATATTATTTCATTGACAAATTTACATCGTCAGCCAATTTATCCAATTTCTAGTATAGGTGATTCAAAATCAAAAACATTAAAAAAAATCTTATTAGAACTTAATGAAAATTGTACTTTAATATCTTATGATGAATACATTGATGATGTAAATATTTCTGAAATTTTAATAGATACAGATATAATTGTTGATGCTACTGATAATATAAATAGTAGACTTATAATTGACAGATTTTCTAAAAAATCAAAAATTCCATTAGTCTATGGAGCTTTATATAAATTTGAAGGTCAAGTTGCAGTCTTCAATCATAATTCAGGCATAAGTTATTCTGATATTTTCTCTAATAATAAGATTAATGAAAATTGTAATGATGTTGGTATATTAGGTATGCTCCCTTCAATTATTGGTAATATACAAAGTTTGGAGGTTTTAAAAATTATTTTAAATATTAGTCCTAATCTATCAGAAAAATTATTGATTTATGATGGTCTAAGTCATACAATGGAAAAAATTGAATTAATATAATGTCTATAGAAATTAAAGTTAAATGTTTTGCTCATGTTAAAAATGCTATTGGTAAAGATATTATATCATTAAAAATGAAAGAAAATTCTACTTCCGATGATGTAGAAAAAATGATTAGAAAAATGACTAATTCAAAATTAAATAATATTNCNTTCAAAATAGCAGTNAATCAAAAATANGTTAGCTCAAATNTTTTACTTAATGATGGTGATGAGGTGGNATTAATATCTCCTGTGCAAGGGGGTTGAAAATGATTCAAGTTGAAATTAATAAAAAAATTATTACTCCATTTGAGGATATTGATTTTTTTGATTTAGGTTCTGAATTAGTTTTTAATGGTCGAGTAAGAAACATTGAAAATAACCAAAAAATTTTAGGTTTGTATTATGAACACTATGAAGAAATGGCCATAAAAGAATTAATTAAACTTAGCAATGAAACATTGGATCGATTTCCTATTAGACATTTATTTTGTAAGCATAGGGTTGGTGAGGTTTTATNTGGAGAGGTATCTTTATTTGTTTTAGTATCTTCATCTCATAGAAAAGAGTCATTTGAAGCATTGCAATGGTTTCTTACTAAATTAAAAAAACAATTACCAATTTGGAAGTGGATGATTTTGAAAAATGGAAAAAGAGAATTGGTAAAGTAGAATTCTTATTTTTAAAGAAATTATTAGGAACTTATTATGAAAAAACTGTTTAAACCTTNCTCANAATTTTCAAAAAATTCAAAAATAAAATCAATTGATGAATATAATAATTTATATGAGAATTCAATATCTGATAAAANAAATTTTTGGAATGAAAAAGCCGAAAGAATTGATTGGATAGAAAAATGGGATAAATCATACGATTATGATTTTGTTAATGGTAATATCAAATGGTTTGAAAATGGAAAATTAAATGTATCATATAATTGTTTAGATAGACATGTTCAATCTGGAAATGGTGATAAAATTGCTATTATTTGGGAAGGAAACAATCCTAATGAACAGAAAATTTTTACATATTCTNAATTGTTAAAAAAAGTAGAAAAATTTTCTAATGTTTTAAAGAATAANGGTATAAAAAAAGGTGACAGNGTTTGTTTNTATTTGCAAATGATTCCTGAGTTNCCAATTTCAATGTTGGCCTGTGCTCGAATTGGTGCAATACATTCTGTTGTTTTTGGAGCATTTAGTTCGGATTCATTAAGAGATAGAATTAATGATAGTAGTTGTAAAATGTTAATTACTCAAGATACTGGTATAAGAGGTAACAAAAACAACATCCCTATGAAAGAAAATGCTGACTCTGCTTTGAAAAATACAAAATCAATTGAATCTGTTATTGTTGTTAAAAGAACAGGTTCAAAAGTTCAAATGTTACCTTCAAGAGATAAATGGTGGAGTGAAGAAATGAATTTAGTTTCTTCTCATTGTCCAATAGAAAAAATTGACTCAGAAGATCCTTTGTTTGTTTTATATACATCTGGTTCTACAGGAAAACCAAAAGGGGTTCTTCACACAACTGGAGGNTACTTAACTTATGTATCTTATACTCACGAACTTATATTTGATTATAAACCAGATGATATTTATTGGTGTACAGCAGATATTGGTTGGATAACAGGTCATTCATATATTGTATATGGTCCTCTTTCAAATTGTGCTACAACAGTTATGTTTGAGGGAGTTCCAAATTTNCCTGATTTTGGAAGATTTTGGGATATTGTTGAAAAACATAAAGTAAATCTTTTCTATACTGCACCAACGGCTCTGAGAGCTTTAATGAAAGAAGGAAACCACTTNGTAACNAATAAAAATTTATCTTCACTAAGATTACTTGGTACTGTTGGAGAGCCTATCAAGGAGCCAGAATGGATTTGGTATCATGAAATTGTTGGAAATAGTAATTGTCCGATTGTTGACACTTGGTGGCAAACTGAAACTGGAGGAATATTAATTTCTCCATTGCCCGGAGCAATACCGACAAAGCCTGGTTCAGCAACATTACCTTTTTTTGGTATTGANCCTGTACTTTTAANTGAAAAAGGTGAAGAAATNCAAGGAAATAATGTTTCAGGTTTATTAGCTATTAAATCCTCTTGGCCCGGACAAATGAGAACCGTATATGGTGATCATAAAAGATTTATTGAAACATATTTTAAAATGTTCCCAGGTTACTATTTTACAGGAGATGGTGCAAAGAGAGATAGTGATGGGTATTATTGGATTACAGGNCGAGTGGATGATGTATTAAATGTNTCAGGNCATAGAATAGGTACTGCTGAAGTTGAGGGTGCAATAGGAAAAACTAATGGTGTTGCTGAGGCAGCTGTAGTTGGTTNTCCTCATGAAATCAAAGGACAAGGAATTTATTCATTTGTAACATTAATGACAGGTGTTCATCCTAATGAAGAAATAAAAAANAATATATTAAAATCAGTTGTAAAAGATATTGGTCCACATTCAAAGCCTGACAAAATACAATTTACTGAATCATTACCTAAAACAAGATCTGGTAAAATCATGCGAAGAATTTTAAGAAAAATTGCTGAAGATAATGTTGAAGAAATGGGAGATATATCTACTTTAGCTGATCCAGCTGTTGTAAAATCTTTAATTGATAATAAAGTATAATGTTTTAAAATTGAATATTAATTAAGGAAATAAAATGAAAATAAAAAAAGGTGATCTAATTAATGATCTTAGTTTACCATCTATTGATGGAACACATTTTAAAATACAAGAACATAAAGGAAAAAAAATTTTTCTAACATTTTATCGTTTTGCTGCATGTCCTTTCTGTAATCTTCGTATAAATGAAATTATTAAGAGATATGATGAGTTTGGGGATAATTTTTTAATGGTTGCAGTTTTTGATTCTCCTTTAGAAAATTTAATTAAGCATGCTAAAAAACATAATGCACCTTTTCCAATATTAGCAGATGAAAATTACAAATATTATAAGAAGTATGGTTTAGAAAGATCTTTCTTTAAGTTTCTGAGAGCTGTTATTTTTAAATTTCCAACTTTAATTAAAGCATCTATAAAAGGTTTTATACCTATAGTTTTTAAGGGTTATGTTAGNACTTTACCTTCTGATATAATGATTAATTCAAATGGAATTGTTGAAGATGTGTACTATGCAAAAACAGATACAGGTGATCATTTGCCATTCAATAAGATAAAGAGTTTTTCTGCAAAAAATTAATTATTTTTGTGAATTATAATTTCACTCATAATACTTAAAGCGATTTCTTCTGGAGATTTGGCATTTATTTTAATCCCTGCGGGAGAGTGAAAATGTGATAATTGTTCTTTAGATAGTTTATTTTCAATTAAATAATTTTTAATTAGCGAAGATTTTTTTTCACTAGCTACTACAGCAACATATGGAACAGAATTTTTAATTGCTTCTAATGAAATTTTGTGGTCATCCCTATGATGAGTGACAAGAACAAAATAATCTAAATTAAATTTATCATAAGGAATTTTTTTATTCTCATTTATAATTAAATCTGCTTTCGAAAAATGTTCTTCTTCTATTTTTGATGTTTGAATAATGACTTTAAAACCTAGAGTTTTTGCCATTTTACACAATACTTCAGCTCCTCTTCCCATCCCTCTAATCATTAAATTAGGTATTTTAATTGTAGGTTCTAATAATATAGACATATATCCTCCACATGGAATTCCCATTTCCATTTTATCACTATTTAAATCTAAGTTTATTATTTTATTTTTTCTTTGAATAATTGTTTCTTTAGCAGATTCTCCTATTCTATTTTCTATACACCCACCTCCAATATAACCCATTATTCTTTTACCCTGATTATTGTAGATTGCTTTGTCTCCATTTTTACCAGATGATGAACCTTTTACATTAATNACAGTTGCTACAGCATAAGAAATATTTTCTTTATCAAGTTCAAAAATTTTTTTATTGATTTTATAGTATTTGTTCATAATTGATCAATTTTCTTTCTTGTATCAAAATCTTGAAATATTTCATTTGAATTTATTTTTATGGTTTTAATAAAATTAGGATTTTTATTAATGATTTCTTTAAAACCATTATCTCCTTGTAGATCATTAGCAAAATGAAAATATTTTTTTGGTATAATAATTGGATTTCCGATTTGATTTTTATATTCTGGACAAATTATAAAATTTCCATTGTTGTATAAAAATTCTTTCTTCATTTTTTCAAGAGTAGTGGTCGATATAAGAGGCATATCACCAAGTGCAATTAAAGTTCCGTCAAAATGTTTTTCTATTTTTAATATTCCTAATTGAATTGAAGTTGACAATCCCTCTGACCAATTTTTATTATAAATGCAATTTATATCAAACTTGGACAAGTTTTTATAAATCTTATTTTGCTCGAAACCAGTAATTGCATAAATTGGTTTAAAATTTGCTTTTAAAATAGTTTTGACTACTAATTCTATCATTGTAAATCCATTAATTTGAAATAATAATTTATTTGAATTAATGAATCTAGAGGAATTCCCAGCAGCTAGTATAATTGATGAAAGTTTCACATTTAAATTTACCAGAAAAAAAATGTATTATTCTAAAAATTATAATATAGTATTGTCAAAATAAAACTCTTAATTTTTAAAGAATATATTTATTTATTAAACTTAATATGTATTAGGGTGTAAATATTTTAAAAATGAGAAAACATTTATCTATTTTATCTTTNATATTTTTACTATTCGGATGTGAAGACCCCCTTGACTCTGTAGTAACAAAAAAGGATAGCAATGAATTATTTGAACTAACTCTTCAAGCTTCAAATAAAATTGTTAATTCTGAAAATTCCATTGATGTTATGGCCAGAATTAAAAGATTAAAAGATGGTAATTCAGATGTTTCTAATAAAGTATTGGGCGTTTGGGATTTGATATATGATTATCCNGATACACTTGATAATAATATATTAGAAATAAGTTATTCTTTTTTTGATGATAAAACTGTATCTAAAGTTGAAACTCACCATTTTGATGTAGTTTCTTTAGGTTCTAAAATTTTNGGTGAATGGTTGGTTACTGAAATTAATGAATCTGGTAATATTATTGATTTATCATCATCCCTTAACAAATATACTTTTAAAAATGATAGTAGTTTAGTTTTTAATAAAATTGATTCTATTTCGGAAGGTATAGATGTAGGTTTATTTTCTACACCTTTTTTAATTGACATTGATAAAGATGCTGATAAAGATCTCTTTATTGGATGCCAGGATGGAACAATTAAATTTTTTCAGAATACAGGAACAAGTTTAAGTCCAAAATATATATATTTAGAAAATTCAGATAATCCTCTTAATGATATAATTGTAAATGGATTTGCAACTCCGACTTTTGTTGATATAGATAANGATAATGATTTTGATTTATTTGTTGGTCAAAGTGATGGTAATACNAGTTTTTTTCAAAATACTGGATCAANCACTAACCCCTCNTTTAGTGAATTAACAGGAAGCAACAACCCTTTAAACTCTATTAATGTAGGTTATAATGCTTCAGCTAATTTTTTCGATTTTGATGGTGATGATGATATGGATTTAGTTATTGGTGCTTATAATGGAGAAATTAGTTTTTATCAAAATATTGGAACTTCGGAATCAGCTAATTTTAATCTAGTAAATAATAGTATTTCTTCAATTAGCGTGACTGCTCATTCAACTCCTATTTCTGTTGATATTGATAAAGATGAGGATATTGATATATTTTTAGGCTCTCAAGATGGGGTAATATCATTTTTTCAAAATCAAGGCGATAATACTTTTGTTCAAAAAAATGGAGATGAAAATCCATTAAATGCTATTGATGTAGGTCAAAATTCATTTCCATTTTTCACCGATATTGATTCCGATGGAGATATGGATTTATATATTGGTGAAGAAGAAGGAAATATAAATTATCTAGTTAATGGTGGTAGTCCTGAAAACCCTTCTTTTGTTATCAATTCAGAAAATTTGGGTTTTACAAAATCTACTACACGAAATGGTGGATGGAATTACAATAANTCTTCTAACGAATTAGAGGTTGCATTTAATGANATNTTAGGAGGAGAGTTAGAATCTGGAATAATATCATTTGATGGAGACAGTGTTATAACTCCAATCAATGCTTACATGACTTGGNCAACAGATGCTAGAAATGTAATAATGCAAAAGGTTGGCCATGTAGATAACTTTAATGTACCTGAAGATTCAATAGTTACAGTTTCAGGTGGTTGGTCTTGGAATTTAAATGATACAACTTTAGCAGCAANTATCAACGATATTGAATTATCAGGATCATTGAAATTTGACACACAAGGTTCCGTTGTCCCAATAAATGGTTTTATGTATTGGACTACAACTGAACAAGGGCCTTTAACCCTTAAGAAAAAAACTAATGTTAGTTCTGGTAGTAGTTCTTATATGAGACTTTCGCTTGATGCTACGGGTGGTACTCTTGATATNCATCATGTAACTTCAACTAGTAGTATTTCAGTTTTATTACCTGATTCCTCAAATTCAAATTTTAAAGTGGAAGGATTGTTTGTTCCAAAAAGTAGTGCCAAAAGCGGTTTAATCTCAGCAAAATTCCAAGATTTATTCGTTAAGATGCCTGTAACAATTGTTGATCGTTAATTATGAAAAAAATTATTTTATATATATTATTTTTAATTTTTCCTTTTATTTTGATTTCTCAGTCAATGAAAAATTTAGAATATCAAGTATTGAAATTAAGTTATGTTGAAGTTGATAGAGCTTTAGCTATACTAAAAACTATGGGATATACTGTTGTTGAATTTAAAAGTGGAAAAGGCGAATTAGCTGGTGAATATTCTTTTGTACCGTCTCCAAGTGGTGGAAAAAATATCAATCAATTGGCTATTCCACCTAATTTACCCGTAATTATAAAAGTTCCAGATACTGAAACAGTAAGTCTTTTAACTCAAGAAAAAGGAAAAAATGCCAAAAAAGGTAAAAGTGAACTTGGTTTAGATTTAGCAGGAATTCCAATGGTTGGAACAACAGCAGGAGCTCCTCAACAACAATTATTAATTGGATATAATCCAAATAATTTTGAAAAAGTCGCAAAATTATTAGATTTAATCAATAATAAAATTGATATTCCTGCCGCTCAAATACAATTGGAAGCCCTTGTTATTGAAATAGATTCAGATAAATTAAATACATTAGGTATTGATTTTGGAGCTTCTCAAGGTGGTATTTCTGGACAATTTCCACCTCCTAATTCAACTACTGGATCACTTAATCCTTTCACATTAGTTTTTGATCGTACAGTTCTTGGAACAGCAACTGATTTTAATACAAACCTTCAAGCGTTGGTGAGTGCAAGTGCAGCAGAAATTTTGTCTAGACCTTCTGTATTGGTTCTTGATGGCCGTCAGGCAAGAATTCAAGTTGGTCAACAAATTCCTATTGTTAAAACTACAAGCACCCAAACTGCCGTTTCAAAATCAGTTGATTATATTCCTGTGGGTATTGTTTTAAATTTAAGACCTAGAATTAGTCAAGATTTAACTCGAATAACTATTCAGATTGAAACTATTATTACTGAAACTGAAGAGCGATTAGGAGCTTTGGCTACTACATCAGGTGTGCAAGAAGCACCGGTTATCAATAATAGAAAAGTTCAATCTTTTGTGAGAGTTGCAAATAATACTCCGTTTATTGTTGGGGGACTTATATCTAGAAAGAAAAGTGAAGTTACTGGAGGAATACCATTTTTATCTACCATTCCATTTTTTGGAAGACTTTTTTCTAGTTCAACAGTTGAAACAATTAGAAAAGAAGTTATTGTTGTTATTAAGCCCCATATTATATCTGAAGAGGGAGCAAATTTTAGCAGAGTTGTTCCATTAGATTCTGAAACTTTTAATGCTTTTGGAAATAAATTATTTCAAAATAGTTATAGAGTTCAAAATGCTGATGTTTATGACCTTTCTTTTATAGGACAAAGTCCAATATTTAAAGATATGTTAAAAAAATTAAATGCTGAGTCTGAAATTAATAAAACATTAAAAGTTACTCAACCATATAAAGGTTTGCTTGAGGGTGAAATTCCTGGGGAGGATATTTTAGTAAGAAGAATGCTTTATGATATAATTGAAAAGCAAAAATATTATAGATACATAAACCCTGAGAACGTAATATTTTTTAAAGATAATCCTAATGATCCTGCAGGTTTTGAAATAAATAATACTAATTTTTTAATTGGAGATGCAATTAAAAATAAAAATAAAGCATTGAAATTAACTTTTTCAATCAAAGAAAAAGCTTCTGCGCAAAAACCTTTTGTTAGACCTACTGCTACCGTTGATTATATAGATGCATCCAAATCCTTTAATTATAAAAAAGAACTCCAAGAGAGTAATATTTATGGTAAAACAAGTGAAGATGATGTTTTCTCAATTATTATTAAAGAAAAAAATCATGAAGAAAGATTATATGAGACTTTAATCTTAAGAAAGGTTTTAGAAATAAATCCTGACTTAAAATTATCAATTAATTCATTTAAACCAGGAATTGAAATATTATTTCCATCACCAGAAGTTTTAGAAAGTGATTCACATGTAGTTGATAGAGAAATAGCTAAATATTTTTCTGAAATAAATAATTATTATGGAATGTTTGAAAAAACTTTTAATAGAAAAACATCTGGAGTGGTGAAATTGATAAATGATTAACTTTTTATTTTAATTATTTTATGAAATTCATTTTTACGCTTTCTTTACTTTTTTTAATTAATTTTACCTCATCAAACATTTATTGTCAATCCAGAGAAGATTTAAGAAGAGAGCTTTTAAATGTTTACAGAGATATTGAGAAACAGCTTGAAGATGAAATTGATTTGTTAGTTATCAATATTAATGAATCTTTAAATGAAATAAGATTAATTAAAGCAAAAGCTAAGAAAATAGAATTAGAAGCTGATTCTATGAAATTTTATAATGATTTTAAGATTTCTCAGATCAATACAGATGTAGATAGTTTACTTTATGATACAAAGAAAAACGCTGAGTATTTAATTTCAATCGCGACTGAATTGACTAATTATTCTGAAACTTTAACTAAAATTACCATGGCTAATATTGAAGAAATAAGAGATAAAATTGAAGATTTGTCTTTGAAAAATGATAATATTTTTATTGAAAAAAAAGAAGAATCTAAATCATTATTGGATAATGCTAACAAATTAAACAAAAATATTAAAAAAGATTCTGATATTGGTAGTATTAGAGAGCATTTAAATTTTATAAAAGATAGAATAAAAGAACTTGAAGAAAACTAATTTAATTCTAACATATTTGTGATTTAAATCATTGTATGTTGGGGTTTGATGAATTAAGTTATTTACATATCTCTTTTTTAGATTTGTAATCATAAACTTGTTATAATAGGAGCTAAACATGAAAAATATGATAAAAATGACATTAGTATCATTTACCATTTTTGGTATATTGATAGCTGATGGACATTTACCTGGTGAAAATCATCATGATGGTGGTCCTCATCACTCTGCAATTCCTAAGGATCAAATTACTATAGATGATGGTGAAATAATTTTAACTCATCACAAATTTGGACCAGATGGATCTATTGAGGAATCTCATGAAGTTGTAATATACCTATATCCTAAAGATCCTCAAGCAGACATGGAAAATATGGATGAAATGGATCAAGAAACACCTCACGGTTTTTGGCAAGAAGCTACAGACAATGAGGATATGCAACCTCCATGGTCAGACCCAATGGAAATTGATCAATTTAGCATTGATGAGCATGGAAATTTAATATTGGCTCATGATGGTGAAGATTTGATAGTAAATTTAATACCTATGATGCATCATGGCGGCCCACACGATGGACCACACGATGGTGAAATGATGCCTCCAATGGATGGTGATATGCCTCCAACAGGTGGTAATATGCCTCCAATGGATGGTGATATGCCTCCAATGGATGGTGATATGCCTCCAATGGACGGTGAGATGATGCCTCCAATGCTTCTTTCTGGTGACTGGTGGGCACATCCTGCTGATGACCATCATGGTGAGATGTCTCACGATGGACCACATGATGGACCACACGATGAATTTGAGCATGATGGAGATATGACACCTGTTGATCATGTAATTATGGGTTTAGAAGGTTTTATGGAAGATAAGATTGCTGATGGTGATCTTGATGAGGGTGATGCCCAGTATATGGCCACAATTGTCGAAAATTTAGAAGATGCCGTACATAGTGAAAAAGATGGTCAAGGAGATGATCTAGCTGGTACAGAGCTTGAAGAAGCAATTCAATGGATGGATGAAAATGATATTGATGAGGGAATCAAAGATAAATTCATGAATGAACTTGAAAAATTAGAATGGCAAGTTCATAATGAGTATGAGCCAACTCCTCCTCCATTTGAATTAATTGATCTTGATGGAGATGAATTAATTTCACAAGAAGAAGCTAAAGAATTCTTAGGACCACAATATTCTGATGCTAGATGGGATGCTACTGATGTTAATGGTGACGCAATAGTTGATCCTGATGAATTTGCAGTTGCATCTTCTAGGCCTCCTGCACCTACCAACCATTATGATGGAAATTGTGCTGCATTATGTTTAGGTTTTGATGAATATTTTGTAGATGCAAATGGTGACGGATGGGCTAATACATCTGGTGATGATATGGATGAAGGTCCTTTTGCAACATGGGAAGAGCCTAGTTGCGAATGCCCTGAATAAAATATATTAATTTATTTTAATATTGATAAAAAAACCCTCAAGTGATTTGAGGGTTTTTTTTTATTAAATATCTGCTCTAATTACTACTAAAATAGCTGATTGTGGTAAAATTAGGTATTTTTGATTGTCAAGTTTAAGTTCAACGGATGCTTTCTTTAAAAATAAAGCATAATCTCCAATTTCAACTTGAGTAGGTATAAATTTATAATTTTCACTTGATGTTTTCCAAGGTTCTTCTTCAATATTATTAGGATCAGATATGGTCATTCCTGGTCCAACATCAGTAACAATCCCTGCCCAAACATCTTCTTTGTCTTGAATTGTTGGAGGAAGATATAATCCAGCTGGAGTTTTTTCAGAATTTTCATCTGGTTTAATTAAAATTCTGTCTCCAATTACTATTATTTTTCTTTTACCTAATCGCATTTTATTATAAACTATTAATTATGATAATAATAACTTATTTAATAAATATAAAAAAACTTATTTTTATAATTTTTTTTAAAATTTATGTTNATAAATTAAAATAAACCGACAAATCAATCAATCCCCTATATTTAAAATATGTTTAAGAGAATATTATTTTTAGCNAAACCTCATTCTTTTTTGTTGTTATTATCTATTTTATCATCTCTTGCATTTGTTTTTTTTAATTCATTATCAATTTGGCTTACAGCTTCTTTTATCAGCAATATTTTATCTGATTTTGAAACTTTAAAAATTGCACAGNAAGAATTAATCATAACNGAAGATAGAANCGTGAATCAAACACTTAAAATGTGGNCAAATANTTTATTTCTNGATGATTCAGCTATTGGAACACTTAAAAGACTATGTTATTCAATATTTATTATTTTTTTAATGAAAAATATTTTTCTTTATTTTAAAAATTATTTTTCGGGAATGATTCAATTAAAAATTATTAACACTTTAAGAAATTCTTTATTTAATCATTTAAATTCATTATCACTTTCTTTTTTCAAAAAGTCAAATACAGGAAAACTTACTTCAATTGTTTTAAATGATGTAGATATAATGAAAAATGCTTTTTCTGTAAGTTTTCAAAAGTTATTAGTTGAACCAATCAACATTTTAACTTTTGTTTCTTTATTATTTTTTATTGATTGGAAGTTAGCTTTATACTCTTTAGTTATTTTGCCAATTGCATTTTCATTAATGGCTTGGGTTGGACTTAGTATTCGACGAAAGGCTACTAGATCTACGAAGCAAATTGCGGGAATAGTATCAATTCTTCAAGAAGTTTTAGGTGCTATNAGGATTGTGAAAGCTTTTGTAATGGAAAAATCAGAAAAAAGAAAATTTTCCAAAGAAACTTTAAAGTATTTTAATCTTCAAAGAAGNCAAATTATTTTGCGTTTAGCATCACCTCCAATCACAGAAATGATTGGAGTAATTATGGGGGTAATATTACTATGGTTAGGTGGCCAAGCAGTNTTGATTGATAATTCAATNTATCCAGAAGATTTTATCAGATTTATTTTGATACTTTTTTCAATTTTAAAACCTATCAAAACATTAAATAGTGTAAATGTAGATATGCAGACCGCATTTGCTTCTGCTGAAAGAGTATTTTCCATTATTGATACAAAATCAAATATTATTGAAATTGCAAATCCTATAAAAATTAATCAATTAAAANCTAGTATTGAATTTGACAAAGTATTTTTTAAATATGAAGATTCTTCAATGAATATTTTAGAAAATATTTCTTTTTCAATAAATAAAGGAGANGTTGTAGCTGTCGTTGGAGAAAGTGGTTCTGGAAAATCTACTATGGCTGATTTAATTCCCAGGTTTTTTGANGTTGATCAAGGAAAAATCAAAATAGATGGTCATGATATTCGTGAATTAGAAAAAAAATCATTAAGAAGTTTGATGGGAATTGTCCCTCAGGANACAATTTTGTTTAATGATACTATAGCTAATAATATTGGTTATGGGAAAAAAGGAATAAATAAAAATGATTTAATCAAAGTTGCTCGTGTTGCTAATGCTTTAAATTTTATTGAAAATCAACCAATGGGTTTTAATACTATTATAGGTGATAGAGGAATTAAATTATCAGGAGGACAAAGACAAAGAATATCAATTGCAAGAGCATTGTTAAAAAATCCTCCAATTTTAATTATGGATGAGGCAACNTCGTCATTAGATAGTGAGTCAGAAAAAAAAGTGAAAAAAGCTATTGAAAGATTAATGAAAAATAGAACNGTATTTGTTATTGCNCATAGATTGTCAACTATTGTCAATGCAAATAAAATTATTTTATTAAAAAAAGGGAAAATTNTTGAAACAGGAACTCACNAAGATTTATTAAATAATAATAAAGATTATAAAAAACTTTATGACGTTCAGTTTGGAATTGGTTAAAATGAAAAATGATATANAAAAATCTAATTTNGTATTGATTTTTTTTGGTACTAGGCCAGAAGTAATTAAGCTTTTCCCAATTATAAACTTATTAATCGAAAAAAAAATTCAATATAAACTAGTTTTTACTGGTCAACATACAAGCTTNTATGAAGATGTAAAACATCTCATACCTATACCAGATTATAATTTTAAAATTGATGATAAAAAACAATCNTTATCAGAAAAATTATCTTTAATCATTTCAAAATCTGGTGAGTTAATNGAAAAGTTAACTCCTAAACTAATTATTNTTCAGGGTGATACATTATCTTCATTAGGACCATCAATTTCAGCATTTTATAANAAAATTNCAGTTGGTCATGTTGAAGCAGGGTTGAGAACTTATAATCAAAATTCACCATTTCCAGAAGAATTACATAGACAAATTATTTCAAAAACNTCTAGATTTAATTGGGCACCTACATTTAATGCAAAAAAAAATTTAGAAAAAGAAGGTNTTGAAAATATNTTAGTTACTGGTAATACAATAATTGATGCATCAAGTTGTTTTAATTTTCCTATTACTTATGAAGATAAAATATTGATTACTATTCACAGAAGAGAAAATTTTGGTNATTCAATAATTAAAATATTTAAAGATTTAAACAAACTTGCAAAAAAATTTANAAATTTGGAGTTTATATTTCCATTACATCCAAATCCANANGTGGTTAAAAATAAAGATTTATTAGATAATATTAATATTATAAATCCTCTAAANTATGAAGAATTTTTAAAATTATTGAGTAAGGTGAAATTCGTTATTTCTGATTCAGGTGGAATTCAAGAAGAATGTGCTTTTTTTNGAAAAAAAATATTAATCTGTAGAAATGAGACTGAACGAATTGAAGGAATAGATTGTGGTTTATCAAAATTANTTGGAANTAAAATTAATGAAAATTTTAGTTGGGCAAATAACAATCCCCAATGGAATGGAAATAACCCTTATGGAGATGGGAAAGCTTCAGAAAGAATAGTTGATGATATTAATAGGTATNTAAAAATATAATTGTGAAAGTAGGAATTTATATTCCGAATTGGATCGGTGATTGTGTCATGGCNTTNCCTTTTTTAGCTGNATGTAAANAAAAACATCAAAATGACAAAATTATTTGTATTGCGAGACAATGGGTTTCACCTGTACTGGAAAAAAACTCAAATATCGATGAATTAATTATAATAACAAAAGATCAAGATAAAAAAATCTTTGAATTAATAGGCTTTTTAAATCTTCTTAGATNAAAAAATATAGATATTTTTTATGTTCTTTCTGATTCTTGGAGAACTGCGTTTTTTGCTTGGATTTCAGGTGCAAATCAAAGAATAGGGTTTGATAGATATAAAAAATCAATTTTATTGACAAAATCAGTAAATGTTAACCATCACGAANTACATAGATCAAAAAAATATTTATCTTTAATAAATAAAGAAAAAATAGATTATGAAATAAAAAGTGAAATTGAACTTTCAAAAGAAGAAAAATTAGAATCAAAAAAATATTTAAATNAACTAAAAATAAAAACTTTTTTAGGATTATTTGTTGGAAGTAATGCTCNAAATAGAATGATNAGTGTAGATTTTTGGATTTCCATNTGTAATAAAGCATTAGANGAGAATATGAAAATTTTAATTTTNGGATCTAAAAAAGATGAAATAATTTCTTCTGAAATAATAAANNAACTAAATNATAAAAANATTTTTTCANTTTGCGGAAAAATTTCCTTGAGAGAAACTATNTCACTTATATCTTTTTCAAAAGGNGTGATTGCAACAGATTCTGGATTAGGACATGTATCTNCTAATNTAGGTGTTCCAACTATATCTTTATTTGCTGCTGGAAATCCTNTAGTGACNGCACCTGTNGGNNAAAAAATAAAAGTAATTAATAAAAATATTTATTGTCAACAATGTGGTGAAAAAAAATGTAAAGANCCTTTAATCTGTTTAAATAATATTGATCCTAATAGTGTTTGGGAATCATATATAAAATTGATTAACTAGATTTAATTATGAAGTTTAGTTTATAGTAAAAAAAANTNTCTTTTTNATTTATTGAAAATTTTGAACTTGGAGATATACTTANATTGGNGCTCAACGNAATTAAAAGGCCAAAAGTATAATTTAAATTTGATGAGGAATAATNAAAAAAGGGATTATGGTTTTCAAACTCCCTTAGAAATTCAANTCTATTGATTAAATTTATTTTCTTTCTGAGTTTATTTNTTGAATAAATTGTAAAAAGATCTTTNTGAACTTTANTTTCATTATTTGATTTTAAGTGATATTCTATTCCTATTCNATTTAANTCTTTCGATTTTCCAAAAAATAATCCATATCTATANTTAAAAAATATATTTGAATTCGTATTCTCATATGGTTCAAAAGAAAAAATAACTCCATAATTATTAGAATGATTTGTTAAAATTTCTTTTCCTTTAAATAGTAAAAGTTCGATTTTTTTAAATNTATCATTTTCATTTAATTTATATCCAGTTCCATTAAAAATTCCTGATTTCAAAATAANATCATTTTTTATATTCCATTTAAAAGATAAACCAAAGTCTANAATTTNATGAAAATCATTTACTACTCCAGAAACACCATCAANANNTGGATTTCTCCAGTTCATTCTAAGAGGTCCATATATTGATGAAAATTGATAACCAAAAGTATAGNTTANTCNNTNATTTGNNTTCCANGAAATAAAGNCTGTTTTTAANTATGGTTTAATTTCTGATTTTGATATACTTTGAAAATCANGAGNAAATTCAATGAANATATTTTTANTTATTTTTTTNATTAATTTTATTTGNCCTCTTTTTAATNTAAATCNTTCATCAAATGATTTTTCATTTGGAGAAATTTTAAANNATTGAATNAATATTTGATTNCTTAATTCAAGACAGTANATNTNTGAACATGAAATNAAAATAAATATTGAAATNATTTTTTTAATTTNTAAAAACATTTTATTTAAANNGTAAATAATTNNTACTNATTTTTGTTTTATAAGTTAATTCAAAAATTTTAAATTCNATTTACAATATATTGTAAATTAAATGTCAATAAATAGTTAAATTAAAAATTATGAAGTCAACTAAAATTGAACTAGACGGTAAAAAGATAGATCTTAAAATCATTGAAGGTTCTGAGAATGAAAAAGCTATAGATATAACTAATCTTAGAAAAGAATCTGGATACGTAACATATGACCCTGGTCTTGTAAATACTGGGTCTTGCTTAAGTGATATTACATTTATTGATGGTAAAGAGGGTATTTTAAGATATAGAGGATATCCTATTGAACANCTNGCTGAAAAAGCATCATTTCTTGATGTATGTTATTTATTGATTTATGGTGANTTACCAACTCAAGAAAAAAGTTTAGATTTTGCAAATAATGTTAAGCATCACACTATGATTCATGAAGATTTTAAAAAACTTTTTGATGGATATCCTATAAATGCTCATCCTATGGGAGTTTTATGTTCAACAGCCGCGACTTTATCAACTTTTTATCCAAGTAGTGAAAATCAAGATTTAGATTTAAATGTTTTAAGATTAATTGCGAAAATGCAAACCCTTGCAACATTTTCATATAAGAAATCAATTGGTCAGCCATTTATTTATCCTAAAAATGATCTTAAATATGAAGAAAATTTTTATCATATGATGTTCGCCACTCCTTCTGATTTATATTCTCCTAATCCAACTTTAGTTGATGCTTTAAGACTTTTGTTGATTTTACATGCTGATCATGAACAAAATTGTTCAACTTCTACTGTTAGAATTGTAGGATCTAGTGGAGCNAATTTATACATATCAATTGCTGCAGGTATTGCTGCACTTTCTGGAAAGCTACATGGTGGCGCAAATCAAAAAGTTATTGAAATGTTAAGAATGATTCAAGANGATGGAAATGATTTTACTAAATATATTAATCTTGCAAAAAATAAAGATTCTAACTTTAGGTTGTATGGTTTNGGGCATAGAGTGTATAAAAGTTTTGATCCAAGAGCTAAAATTTTAAAAAAGGCAGCTGATAAAGTCTTAAATGAACTTCAAATCAATGACCCTTTATTAGATATTGCTAAAGAACTTGAAGAAGTAGCATTAACTGATCAATATTTTTTAGATAGGAATTTATATCCAAATGTTGATTTTTATTCTGGCATTATTTACCAGGCTATTGGTATACCAACAAGTATGTTTACTGTAATGTTCGCTCTTGGGAGATTACCAGGNTGGATTGCTCAATGGAAAGAGTTGTCAGANGATAAATCACAAAAGATTTCCCGACCAAGACAAATTTTTACTGGNNAAACAAAAAGANATTTTAAATAAAATTAATTATAGTCCTCTCATGAGCTCTGCTTTTGAAACTCTATCTATTGCAACCATGAATGCAGATCTTCTAAAAGAAACATTTTTTTCTTTNCGNANAGANGNTACTTCTTCATAAGTTGAACTNATTTTATTNTCTANNTTTGAGTTAACTTCNTCTTCACTCCACTTGAATTGTTGAAGATTTTGAACCCATTCAAAATATGATACCACTACACCTCCTGCATTGGTTAATATGTCAGGAATCACAGGAATGTTCATCTCTTTTAAAATGTCATGACCTCCAGGCGTAGTTGGACCATTTGCAGCCTCAATAACAAATTTACAATTTAAATTTGCAGCATTAGATTTATTAATTACACTGGCAAGTGCTGCAGGAATCAAGAAGTCACATTTTAAGTTTAAAATTTCTTCGTTAGTTATTTTTTTACCTTGTTTAAAACCCTCTAAACTTCCGTTTTCTTTTATATATTGAATTGAATTTTTTATATCAATACCTGATTCATCATAATAAGCACCGGAAATATCACTTATTGCTAAAATTTTACAACCAACTTCATCCAAAAATTGTGCAGCATATGAACCAACATTTCCAAAACCTTGTATTACAGCGGATGATTGGTCAAGATTNAATTCAAATTCTTTCGCAACTTCTTTTATAGTGAAAAAAACTCCTCTTCCTGTAGCAGCCTCTCTTCCTAGTGAACCACCTAGATCAACAGGTTTACCTGTTACGATTGCAGGGCTATACCCATTNTTTTGACTATACTCATCCATAAACCATGCCATGATTTGAGCATTTGTGTTTACATCTGGAGCTGGGATATCAGTGTTAATTCCTATAATTGGACTTATCCTTCTAAAAAATCTTCTTGAAAGTTGTTCTAACTCTCTTTTAGATAGGTTTCTTGGGTCAACTGTTATTCCACCTTTTCCACCTCCATAAGGAATATTAACTAATGCGGTTTTGAATGTCATTAATGCTGCGAGAGATCTTACTTCATCAAGATCAACTTCTTGATGAAATCTGATACCTCCTTTAAAAGGTCCTCTTGCATTATTATGTTGAATTCTATATCCTTTAAAAACTGCTAAATTACCATCATCTTTATTTAAAGGGACTTCAACTGACAATTCTCTATCTGGCATCATTATAGAATCGGCTAAATTTTTATCAAGACCTAGTTCATTTGCTGCTCTTTCAAANTGATCGCAAAATGCTTTAAAATTATTTATTTTTTGTGAATCTTTTGACATNGTTTCATCCCTATTTTAATTAATTTATAATATGAAATATACTTAATATTAATTTTAATATTTATTATTTAAAAATATTTACTATCTCTCTTTTTTTGCAAACATATTATTTATATATTTGCACGAGACATGTCATTAAAAAATAATCNAAAAATAGCTTTTCTTACTGCAGGTGGTATTGCACCTTGTCTTTCAGCATCTATTGGTGCTCTCATAATTGAGTATGTAAAAAAATTACCTGATGTTGAAATGATAGGATATTCTCATGGATATAAGGGCTTATTATTAGGTAATCATATACCAATTAATGAAAAAGTTAAACAGAATGCAAATATTTTATTTGATTTTGGTGGGAGTCCTATAGGAAATAGTAGGGTCAAATTGACAAATACTGATGATTGTGTGAATAGAGGATTTATAAAAAAAGGNCAAGATCCATTAGAAGTTGCTGCTCAACAATTAGTTAAAGATAACGTTTCTATTCTACATACTATTGGTGGTGATGATACAAATACAATGGCTGCTAGTTTGGTTGAGATTCTTGANAAAAAAGGAATTGAATTAACTGTTGTAGGTTTACCTAAAACTGTTGATAATGATGTNTANCCAATNTTTCAAACTTTAGGTGCTTCAACAGCAGCTGAACAAAGTGCTGTTTTTTTTGAAAATATAGCTAATGAAAATACAACCAGTCATAGGCAACTTATTATTCATGAGGTCATGGGAAGAAATTGCGGTTGGCTAACTGCTGCNTCAGCACAAATTTACAGAAAACAATTACAAGCAAAGCAATTTTTACCTGAATTTTTAATTTCAAAAAAAAGATGGGATGTACATGCTATTTATATTCCTGAATCTAATTTTGATTTTAATAAAGAATGTGAAAGACTAAAAAATATAATGGACGATAATGATTGTGTTAATATTTTCTTAAGTGAGGGAGCTGGAATAGATACTATTATTAAAGAAAAAGAAAATATTGGAGAAGATNTAGAAAGAGACGCTTTTGGNCATGTTAGATTAGATTCTATTAATCCGGGAAATTGGTTTGCTAATAAATTCGGAGAAAGACTAAAAGCTGATAAAATTTTAGTTCAAAAAAGTGGGTATTTTGCTAGATCTGCACCCGCAAATGATGAAGATTTAGATTTAATCAAAAAAACTGCAGTAATAGCCGTTGATCAAGCTTTACAAGGTAAAAGTGGAGTAGTTGGTTTAGATAATGATAATAAGGGATTACTGGGGTTAATTGATTTTTATAAGATAAAAGGTGGTAAGCCCTTTGATGCCAATTCAACTTGGTTTAAAGCAATGCTTGCTGAAATTGGTCAAATTTCGAATTAAAAAAGGAGTAAGTTTATAATGAATCTCGAACAGTTAGAATTAAATGCAAAAAAAATGGCTACAAAAGGAAAAGGTCTTCTTGCAGCTGATGAAAGTACAGGTACCATTAAAAAACGTTTAGATACAATTAATACAGAGTCTTCTGAGCTGAATAGAAGAAAATATAGAGATATGCTATTTACCGCTAAAGGAATGGAAGATTTCATCAGTGGAGTAATCATGTATGATGAAACAATTAGACAATCTACAATTAATGATGAAATTCCTTTTTCTAAGTTATTATCAGATTTAGGGGTTCTTCCAGGAATAAAAGTTGATATGGGAGCAAAACCACTATCATGTTTTGATGGTGAATTTATAACTGAAGGTTTAGATGGCTTAAGAGAAAGATTAGCTGAATATTATTCTTTGGGTGCTAGATTTGCAAAATGGAGAGCTGTTATCACTATTAGTGATAAGACTCCTACTTTTGCTTCAATTGATGCAAATGCACATGCACTCGCAAGATATTCTTCATTGTGCCAAGAAGCAAATATTGTACCTATTGTAGAGCCAGAAATTTTAATGGATGGTAAACATTCAATTGATACAAGTTTTGATGTCACTACAGAGGTATTAGATTCAGTTTTTGATGCATTATCAAATTTAGATGTTTATCTCGAAGGAATAATTTTAAAACCAAATATGGTTCTTTCAGGGTATGATTCTAAAGATCAAGCTTCTGTTGAAGAGGTTGCTGATGCAACTGTTACATGTTTTCAAAGAACAGTTCCTGCTGCTGTACCTGGTATTATGTTTTTATCAGGTGGACAAAGTGATCTTCTAGCTACAGAGCACCTTGATGCAATGAATAAGTTAGATACAGTCAAGCCTTGGGAATTAAGTTTTTCTTATGGTAGAGCTCTTCAAACTGCTGCATTAAATGCTTGGAGTGGAAAAGATGAAAATTTAGAAGCAGGTAAGGAAGCATTTCTTCATAGAGCTAAATGTAATAGTGCCGCAGCTAAGGGTGAATATTCAAAAGATATGGAATAATTTAAATTATTTTTTTCTTTTGAAAAATAATTGTCAGTAATAATGATGAGATCAATCCGATAAAAAAAGGTTCAATACCGAAAATATAACCTTTATTAGGATCTTTGAAAACATTCCATAAAATGCTTATCATTATTGGAATGATAATGATATAAGTTGGTTTTNTAATTGTTATCTTTTTTGAGAATGTAATAATAAAAGGAATGATTAATCCTGGTATCATTATACTTCCTATGAAATACCATATTTCAATAACAGATGAGAAAAAATAAACAATTACAATTGAGATAGAACCTGTTATTGGTAAAGATAGTTTTGTCCAAATCTCTTCATTGTATTTTTTGGTTATTCTCCAAAAGAAATCTCTTCCAATTGTCACCGAACTTAAAAAACCCATTGAGTCAATAGTTGACATTATAGTTGAAAATAAGCCTATAAAGAATACACCTTTAATAAACGGAGGAAGAATTTTGATTCCAAGATAAGGAAATGCTAATACTTCATTTATATTATCTGATAAGATAGCCACACAATATAATCCACTTATTAGAGTTAAAAAATCAAATATCATCCAAAATAAAACAGAAATTAAAATTCCGTATTTAGCAGTTTTATCATTTTTTGCAGCAATACATCTTTGATAGAAATTTGGGTCAATAAATGTCCATAGACCGATAAAAAACCATACTAAAATGTATTGGATATTATTTCCACCCAACAAATCAAAATGAGGTTTTGGAATATTCTCATACAAGTAATTAATTCCACCATAATCCTTTAAACAAAATAAAACCAAAAGAAAAAAACCAGCAAACATAAATACAAATTGAATAATATCCGTTCTTATAATAGATCTAAAACCACTTTTATAAATATATATCATGCTTAAAATGGTAGAAAGTATAATGGATAAAAAAATGGATATGTTAAAAATAAAGTTTATGAGTAAAGCACAACTTAAAATATATGGAGCAGGTGAAGAAATTATTGAAATTATTATAGCACTCAAAAAACCTGCAGTATTACCAAAATTTTTTCTTAGTCTNTCAGGAATAGTAATGATTTTTTCTTGATTAATTTTATTCGCAAAGAACAATGCAAATAAAATTGCAAATATATAATAAGGAAAACCAAACACAAACCAATTAGAAATACCGTATTTGAATGTGAATTCTCCAATTCCCAAAATCCCACCGTACCATGTAGCAACTAAAGATATAGAGAAAGGGACTATGGATAACTTTCTTCCAATTACAATATAATCATCTTGGTTTTTTTTAGCTGGTGATAATAAACCAATTATTAAAATTAAAATAAAATACCCATAAATAAGAAATTTGTCTATGATGCTTAAATTGAGTTCCATTTTAATTTTCGATAAATAAGAAAATAGACCCTTCTTTTATATTTATTGTAAAAGAATCGCTTNTCGATTTATTGCTTAATCCCTGGCTNGGTAGATTTAGATGCTCATTTATAATTTCATAAAACAATCCTTTGGTATTTATTATCGGATTGTCATGGGCTTTTACAATTGAAATTCTCGAATTTTTTTTACATTTTATTTTATTTAAGTTTTTTAAATGTAAAATTGTAAAATGATCAGTCACTGCTTTTATAGTTATTCTATCAGAAAAATGTGCCATTATATGGAGATTNATATAAGANTGATCTTCCATTTCACCGCTAATCCCAAGTAAAGTGATCTCCTTAATTCTGTTTTTAATACTCCAATTAAGGATTTTTTCTAAATCTGTAGAGTTTTGATCTTCATCTTTTAATAAAATAACATTTTTTGAAATATTATTTTGTTTTAGTGAATCCATATCACCAATTATATAGTCAGGAGTTATTGAATTTTCAATTGCTTTATTTGCTGCTCCATCAGCACAAATAATTGTTTTTGAACTTGAAAGGTATGATAAGGGTAAACTATGAGTTGGAAAGTTACCATTTAAGAGGACGATAACTTCTTCTGAAAATTTTACCAATTTTCACCAAGCCAAATATTAAACATTTCTTTGTTTTTTTGACTTGCATTTTCATTTTTGATAAAGTTGTATTTGCTATTATCAAAATCNATNGGAATTAAAGTTAATTCTTTAAGTATTCCCTCTCTTGAAATTAAAAAATTAACTTCTTTACCTATTTCTAAATCATTAATTCTATTTGGAAGTGTAACATTATTTATACGAACATTATTGATAGCTATAATCTCATCAAAAACATTTAAACCAGCTTGAAAAGCAGGACCATTTCTTAAAATTGATTTAATAATTGGGTTTGAGCTATTATTTATTTCAAANCCCATAAANGGAGTATTTGATTCTTGATTGTCTTGATCAACTTTCTTTTCAAAACTATAACCTACTTCTTTTAAAAAATAATTATAATCTATCGGATCAGTTGAATCAACATATTTCCATATATAGTCTAATTTTTCTCCAGCAAATCCTTCACAAATTTCTCTAAATTCATCTTTAGTAAAACCAATGTCTGGAGTTTCATTATATCTTTTGTAGAGTTCAGTAAAAACATCATCTAATTTTAATTTTCCATTTGATTTAATAATGAGAGTAAGATCTAACAACAAGCCAATTACTGAACCTTTTGAGTAATAAGAAACAATAGTGTTTTGAGATTCTTCATTTTGTCTATAATATTTGATCCAGCTATCAAAACTAGATTCACTTAATGTTTGAATATTTTTTCCAAATTTCATTTCAAAACTATTAATATCATCAGATAGAAAATCAAAATATTCACTGGTATCTAATATTTTAGATCTTAATAATAACAAATTGTCATAATAACTAGTAAGACCCTCAGCAACCCAAAGTTCAGTTGTATAGTTTTCCATATCATAATCAAATGGGCCTAATTCAATTGGTCGAATTCTTTTGATGTTCCAAGTATGAAAATATTCATGAGCAACAGTTGATAAAAACTTATTATANAATCTCTTTTCAGAAAAAATCCATCTATCGGCTTGAACCGTAGTTGAATTNAAATGTTCTAATCCACCTCTTTTATTATCTAACATTAAAATAATGAATAAGTATTTTTCATAAGGCATGTCACCAAAAATTTCAGAGGTTGTTAAAATTATTTTTTTAAAGTCATCTTCTAATTTTTTTTCATCAACATTACCTTCTCCATATAAAGCTATCTCATGTAATTTATTTTTTAATTTAAAGGATATTATTTTGTGATTACCAATGAGAAAAGGTGAGTCTACTAATTCATCAAAATTTTGAAAGAAAAAAGTATTTTTCTTATTTTTAACATTTGGAAGACCAGTACTTATATTTTTCCATCTTTTAGGAGGTGTTATTTCTACTTCACCTGACAGACCTTTTTTTCCATCAAGAAACATAAATATCGAGGACCCATTTAGATATCCTCTTGATTCATTCAGAAAACTTGTTCTTACTGTCTGTTCATAGGCATAAACTTTATAAGATATATTTATTTTATTTATATTTTTTGTTTTTATTTCCCATGTATTTTTATTTATTTTATAGTCGACAAGTTCTTGACTTNCAGATTTTGCTTCAAACTCAATTACATTTTTTGAGAATTCTCTCACTAGATAAGAACCAGGAGCCCATACGGGCATTTTTACTAAAATCGAATCAGAAAATATATTTGAAATTTCCATTTCAACATGAAAATAATGTGTGCTTGGTTTGGGCATTTTTAAGTTATATCTAATCATAATATTTTGATTTTCTTTTGCTTTTATTAAGCTTAATAAAATTAACAAAAATATAAATTTTTTTCTTAACATGTGGTTTTAAATAAGTTTTTGAATAGTTAAATTATAACTTTTTAACATATAAATCTATTTATTATGAAGATTATAATTTTAATTTTTTTATTTCTTTTTCCAATATTTGCAAATGATAATATTGATGCATATCAAATAATTAAACATTTAAAGTCATCTTTTATTCCTAATGATATTTCAATTCATTATTCATATACCTTATCAAAAACAATAAATGATTTAAAAAAAGAAAAAAAAAGAGAAATAATGATTCATCAAAAATTTTATAATGATAAAGAATATCATTTCAAAAGTTTAATAAATTTTATTTATCCAAAACAGATTAAAGGTACTTCAATCTTAATATGGGAAAATATTGATAGTTCGAAATCATATCGTTCAATTTTTATTCCGGGAATAAATAGAGAAAAAGAATTGAATTCAAAAAACAAACAATCATTTATGGGTTTAGAATTCAATATTATAGAATTTTATGACATCTTGAATAATAATAATTACCATATGCTAAATGACAAAGATGTTAACTATGTTGATTATTATAGACTAAAATCGAAAAATGATTATGATAACCAAATTATATGGGTAAGCAAAAATAATTTGGATTTAAAAAAAATAGAATTTTTTAATAAAAGTGATTTAATGATTAGGTCTATAGAAGTTTTTAATTTAGTAAAAATTGATGATATACGTTTATTAACCGAATTTGTGGTGTATGATCATTTGAAAAAAACCCAATTAACATTTAGAACAATTGATTACCAAATCAATTCAAACTTAAGTGAAACAATTTTTCAAAAAAAAATTAAATAATAATTTTATTTTTTTAATATGATTTTATTTGATTTGAAATAATAGTACCCAGCAACTAATATTAAAGTTGCAATTGCATAATATTCAAAAAAATAAATTAACGTAGTAAAAATCGAACATGCAAAAAATGCTAAAAATGCAGTAAAAATCCAACCTCCAATAACAGTTAAAACTCCATTAACTCTATAGACAGCACTTTCTTTACCCCATGCTTTATCTGCTAAAGATGTAGCCATTGCAACAGAAAAAGTAACAAAAGTTGTTGATAATGGTAATTTTAGAGAAGTACCAATTGATATTAATGCACTTGCAACAACTAAATTTACTGAAGCTCTTATCATATCGAATGCAGGAGGATTATTTAATTTTTTATTTTCAGGAATATTTTTAGGGTTTATTCTTTTTGAAACAAAATTTGATATCTTCACAGGAGTTATCTTATAAATAAACTTAGAAATAATAATGCCAAAAGTTACTAAAGCCTTTGCTAAAACAGATGAGCCGAATCTTTCAACTCCATGGGATTGTCTACCAAGATTTATTTCGGTTTCTGTTACATTCTTTGCTTTTTTAGATAACCATAACGTTATAACCATAATTGTTCCTGCAATAAGTAAAATCCATGTTTCAGCATTTACTTTTGAATTTAAACCATCCATTAAAAAAGTATTAGGATTGACGTTAGGAATTGAATTCGTAATATTATAACTAGCAAGAGCTCCCATAGGTGCGCCTATGAAATTTACTAGATCGTTTGCTGCAAAAGCTAAAGCAAGAGCGAATGTTCCAAGTAAAACCGTAATTTTTAAAACATTTACATTAAAAATAAATGATACAAAATAATAAAAGATTGTGAATGAAAAAAAGCCATAAGTAATTACCATGCTAAAATTATTTTCAATCCAAATTTTTTGAAATTCATTTATTAAACTAGACCCTTTTAAACCTTTGATTAATAAAAAATATGAAATTACCGCACTTGCAATACCTGCGAAAATAGGACCTATTAATTTAATTGATTTTTCATAATTGAATGTGAACCATAATCGAATTATAAATTGAATTATAAAACCAAAAATAAATGAGAAAAAAATCGATAATCCAATGCTCGATACTATTTTAAATACACTTGAAGTGTTAATATAATCAATTAAAGAAAAGTTTGAATTGTATATTAAAATATTTAACAATGCAATAGCAACAGCTCCTCCTAATATTTCAAAAACAATTGATACAGTAGTAGATGTTGGTAATGCATAGGTATTAAAAAAATCTAGTAAAATGATATCTGTTATCATGACTGCAAGAAAAATGATCATTACCTCATGATATACATACATTTCAGGATTAAATATTCCCTTTCTAGCAACCTCCATAATTCCGGAAGAGAATGTTGTTCCCAAAAAAACACCTAAACTTGCAACAATCATAATTGTCACTCGATTAGATGCTTTCGAACCAAGAGCTGAATTCAAAAAATTAACAGCATCATTTGAAATACCCACAATTAAATCTGCAAAAGCTGCAAAAAAAAGTATAAAAATAATTATTAGATAAAAGTCCATAACGTTAATTGAAATAATTTTTCAATAAGAAATAATATTTGACCCCTTTACTAAAACCATTAAAAATTTAAAACGAAATTAATTAAAAAAAATCTTTTAAACGAATTTTTTTAGATTCCTATAATAATTCTAACAATTAATATATATTATTTTCTAAAAGTTTTTAATTAAATTATTGGAAGCATATGAAAAATATTTTAATTGTAGATGATGAGCCAGATATTCTTCAACTATTGGCATATAATCTTGAGTTAGCAAACTATTCAACTAAAACTTTTGAAAATGGTGAAGATGCAATTATATATGCAAGAGAAATTCTTCCGGATTTAATTTTATTAGATTTGATGTTGCCAGGAATTAATGGGTTAAAAGTGTGTGAACTTTTAAAAAAAGATAAAANAACATCTAAAATTCCCATTATCATGTTAACAGCCAAAGGAGAAGAAAATGATATTGTCAAAGGTTTAGATATTGGAGCTGATGACTATATTACAAAACCATTTAGCCCAAAAGTCTTAATTGCAAGAATTGATGCTGTCTTAAGAAGATNGNNTTTTAATCAATTAGATAAGGAAAGTGAAGTTATTAAATTTAAAAATTTATCTATACATCTTGGGAAAAGAGAAGTAAACCTAGATGATAAAAAAATAGTTTTGACATTTAGTGAATTTCAAATTTTAACATTATTAATTAATCGACCAGGTTGGGTTTTTACTCGGAATATGATTATCGATGCTCTACATGGAGAAAATTATCCGGTTACCGATCGTTCAGTTGATTTCCAAATAGTTGGATTAAGAAAAAAACTTTTACATTATGGTAATTATATTAAAACTGTAAGAAGTGTTGGGTACAGATTCCTAGATAATGACTAAATCTTCATATCATCATTTACCTAAATTGTCTCAAATGATGATTCCGCAAGGTATAATTCTGCCTTTNATAGTATTTTTGTTTTTGGGGATTTTAGTTGATGATATTCTGGAAGAAAATTACTTAAGAGAGAAACAAGAAGAGCTCAGATTAACTTCTAAGCTTATTGAAGAACCACTTTTAAATCTTTTAGAAAAAAATAAAAGTTCAAAAAATCCAAATATTTCATTACTATGTAAGAAAATTGCAAATACAACAAATACACGAATTACCATTATTCTTGAAAATGGTTTTGTACTTGGGGATTCTCATAAAAACCCTGAAGTCATGGATAATCATATAAATAGACCTGAAGTAATTCAAGCCTTAAATAATTCTGTTGGTACATCTAGAAGATTTAGTGATTCTGTAAATGAAAAAATGTTTTATTTTGCATCAATTATCCCTTTTGAAAATTCAAAATTAATTGTTAGGACATCTTTTCCAGATACTCAACTTAAAGAAGTTTTAAACTCAGCAAGAATTAAGTTAGGTGCTTTAATAATTTTAGCTGTTTCAATTTCAGGGATTACAATTTTCATAATTGGAAGAAGGATTGTTAAACCTCTTGAAGAAATAAGAATTAAAGCTGAACGTTTTTCTGAAGGAGAATTTTCCTCGAAAATTTCCAAACAATCAACATTTGAGTTTGGCAATCTCGCAGAATCTTTCAATAAAATGTCAAAAGATTTAAAAAAACGAATTGATAGATTAAATGAAGAGAAAAATGAAAAAACTACATTGATTTCAAGTATGGTTGAGGGTTTAGCATTAATTAATTCTCAAGGTAAAATAAAACTTACAAATCAATCTTTCCTTAAAATATTAAAGATAAATGAACCTGAACAAAACATTGTAAATAAAGATTTTCGAAAAGTTATTTTTTCAAAAAAATTAATAAAAATTATTAAACTTTCTATCAATACAGGTAAATCAAATCAATTTGACTTAAATATTGACAAAAAAATAAATAGTTTTGTACAAATAACGATTTCACCAATAAGGGAATTAAAAAATAAAAAATTTGATATAATTTTAGTTATGAATGATATTTCGAGGTTAATGTTGCTTGAAAGAGTAAGAAAGGATTTTGTTTCAAATGTTTCTCATGAGCTAAAAACACCATTAACTGTAATTAATGGATATCTTGAAACTCTTCAAAATAAATCAGTTGTAAATCCTGATCAAAAAAAAATATTTTTAAAAACAATCGAATCAAACTCTAGAAGAATGGGTTCAATAATTGATGATTTATTAATGCTTAGTAAAATTGAATCCCAAGCCGAAGAAGAAAGTATAAATAAAATAATAACACCTATAAAACCTTTGCTCAATTCTAGTTTAGATGATATAATATTAAAATATGGTAATATTAAAGAATATGAAAATTTTCAATTGAAAAATAATATTAATTTAGATTGTGATGAAAATTTATCTTTTACTTTGAATATTGAGCTTATGAGACAAGCTATCTCAAATTTAATTGATAATGCGATAAAATATGGTGGTTTAAATTCTAATATTAATATTAAGGCTCACATTAAAATTGATAATCTGCATATATCAGTTAAAAATACAGGAAGTTTTATTAAAAAAGATTTTCAAACCAGACTTTTTGAAAGGTTTTACAGAGTTGATAAGGGTAGAAGTAGAAATAAAGGAGGAACTGGTTTGGGATTAGCAATAGTTAAACATATTGCATTAGCTCATAATGGATATGTTGCTGTTGAAAGCAAAGAAAGTGATGGTACTTGTTTTACAATAAAAATACCTAAAGAAACTTAATATTAATTCCAAAATTTTGATTTAAGTTCATTTAATCTGTCAAAATCACCTTTTTCTAACCAATAAATAATTTGATCAGCTACGCCCTCACATTTAATTTTTTTTCTTTCAGTTTTCAAACACCATTTTTCAATATTTTTTTTTGTCAATTTATTCACAACGGTTGCAAGGTTTAATTGTTTCAAAGCTTTTGCATTTGATAATTGTTCGAATTGTCCTTTTAATGGTTTGACAAAAACCTTTTTACCCATTGAAAGTGCCTCACTAGGAGTTTCAAAACCTGCATTAGTGATTATACCTTCAGATTCTTTTAGATCTTTTAAAAATGTTTTTCTGGATAATGGTCTATATTTAATATTTTTGTCAACTATTTCCTTTTCTACATTACAATAAATTAAGAAAGTAATATTTTGAATTTTTGATAATAGTTTAGATACAAATTTTATTTCTTCCCAAGGAAGATAAACCATTATTTGATCACTTTTTTCATTTATGTCATGTAAATCAATTTTTTCAATTATCGGGGGTAAAATAGGTTGATTAAAATGATGCCAATGTAGGCCAATATTTATATCCACTGGAGCATATTTTTTCATTAAAAAATGAGTAAATAAATTGTATCCAGTTTTGGGAATGTCATATTCAAAAGCATATTGATGTGCTATTCCAATTGAAGTTTTTTTCCACTTTTTTGCTAAGTATGCTGATAAAGGCTCATAGTCACTAATTATTAAATCATAATTATCATTTTTAATTTTTTTTAAATCTTCTAAAAATTGAAAAATACCTGCATTTTTTATAGTTTTTAATTTTTGTATTTTCCCTTTTTTTGATTCATAACTAAGTCCATCAAAAACATTATAGGGTTTTAAGTCCTGAATCCCCCAAAGTTTGTCTTTTTTTCTTCCACTTATGATAACATCTATTTCGTGACCTTTTGATCTCAAAAGTTTTATGATAATCCTGGATCGAGTTAAATGACCATTACCCGTACCTTGAATCCCAAATAAAATTTTCAAATTATTAATAAAATAAATTTATTGTCACAATACCACATAATATCCCCCAAATTGCACCAAAAAAAACATCTGTAGGATAATGAACACCAGTATAAACTCTTGATATTGCAACAAGTGAAGACCAGGAGAAAAAGAAAAAACTCAAATTAGGGAAAAAAGAAGATAATATATATGCAACTAAAAAAGCACCACCAGTATGACCCGAAGGAAAGCTAAAAACATCTATTTTATAGAATCGTTGTTGATATTCTTTAGAAACTGTAGGCCTTTGTCTCTTAATTGAATTTTTCATAACGAGGTATATAGGAAGTTCAATCAAAAAACCAAAAAAACCGATTTTTAATATTTCAAAACCTATTTTTGAATTGAATAGAATTAAAACAATTGAAATTATAGGATATAAAGGACCGTTTGCTGTCCATGATATAAATCTAAAAAATTTTTTAATCTTGATTGTTTTATGACTTAATTCAAAAACTTTATTAAAAAGATTTTTGTCCCAGCTTGTGATTTTGTTAATTATAGTTGACATTTAAATTTTCAGTGAATGTTAATATTTAAAATTATAAATACCTAATTCAAATTCAAACAAAGATTGCATATCTAACACATATCTAACATTTCAATGTTATTATATTGCATCAAAATAAATATTTAATGAAAATTATATGAGTTTACACTATTAAATGAAAAAATTTTTTGTAATAGCTTTATTGTTTTTTTCTTTTGTATTCCCTCAAAATACTTCTTCAATTTATGGTGTTATTACTGATTCAAATTCAGGTGAACCTTTAATAGGTGCAAATATTATTATCCAAGGAACTTCAATAGGTTCAGCTACTGGAATGATTGGAGACTTTACTATCTCCAATGTTGAAGATGGAGTATATACATTAATTGTTTCTTATATAGGTTATGAAAATAAAATCATTTCAAACGTTATTATTGATCAAAAGAAAGATTTAGAGTTAAACATTAGTTTGGAGACAGCAGTAGTATCAGGAGAAGAAGTTTATGTCCAAGCAGATAGAAGAACTGGAACTAATTTGGAAGTTTTTGAACGAAAAAGAATAGCTGTTGAGGTTCAAGATAATATTTCAGCTGAACAAATTTCAAGATCTGGTGATAGTCACGTTGCTGATGCTGTTAGAAGAGTTACTGGTGTTACTATTGTTGACAATAAATTTTTAGTTGTTAGAGGTTTAGGGGATAGATATAGTAATGCTCAAATGAATTCGGTTGGTATGCCAAGTCCTGAAGCTGATAAGAGGTCCGTTCCTTTAGATTTATTTAGTAGTTCATTAATTGATGGAATAGATGTTGCTAAAAGTTATACGCCAAACTTGCCAGGTACATTTGGAGGAGGTAATGTTAATATAAGAACTAAATTATATCCATCAAGAACAACCTACAAAATTAAGTTTGGAACCTCTGTAAATTCAAATTTGATGCCTGGTGATGCAATTGTTCAAAATTTCAATAATAATTCAGATTTTATGGGATATGATATTGGTAGAAAAAAAGCTCTACCAACAGAATTTGATAATGAATTAATTAGTTATACAACTATACCTGATACATTTAGAACCGATCTTACTGATTATTTTATTAATTTTATAGGAGATACTGTTTTAAACTCCACTCCTGAAAGAAATAATTTATGGTTTAGTCAAGTGTGGAAGCGTCAACAGTCAATTCCAAATGTTTTCTTAACAAATACGAAAAAAGCTAGTCTACCTCAAAATATCAGTGGTACATATGGAACCAAGTTTAGTATTAATCCTGATCTTGAATTTGGGTTTTTATTAGATGGAACATTTTCCTCTAAATCATCAAGAACGGATGATATTTATAAAAGATATACTGCTCTCAATGATCCTGATTATCCCGGTGAAAAACTTCTTAGACCAAGTTACATTGACTTAGAAAGAATTCATTATTCTTCTGGATCAAATATTGGAGCGAATGCTAGTATTGGAATGACATATCGAGATGTTTTAAGATTTGGACTTAGGAATGTCTATACTCATACATCAAAAGATAATTTTTCCAGAGCTTCAGGACTCTCTGGAGAGCTTGTAAGAAGTTATAACGATGATGGAACTATTGATGAAAACGGTTTGATGTTCATGCAGAGTTATAAAGAGAAATCTATTAATTTAACTACTTTTTCAATAGAAAATCAGTTTGCTTTTGGTTTTATTGATAACAAAATTGATTTTAAATATACTTATGGCAAATCAAATTCTTACGAACCATTTATTACTAGATCAGAGTGGGAATATGATAGTGATAATGGAATGTATTCTGTTTATAATAGGAATGGGTCAAGACCTGGAGAGCTTATAACAAGTGATGGAAATGAAAAATTAATGGATATCTCTTATGATCACACCCTAAAAACATATTTTGGTGATTTTAAATTTGGTTTCAAAATGGATCGTAAGGATAGAACATTTGGTAGGCGTTCTCTTTATCTTGATTGGGCAATGTATCCTACTCTTCAATTTGATTCTTCTAAATCTCACATTGATGAAAATAACATAAATGGTATTCTTGGAACTAATTATTGGGCTAATTCATATGATGAGAATGGAGAAATATTTATTAATGAAGGATTGTATTTTTCTGAACAAACTAGTGGGTTTGATGCATATAATGCTGATGAAGATGTAGATGCTTTTTATATAATGCTTAATAGAGATCTGTCAGATAAAATTCAATTAAGTGTAGGTGTTAGGTCAGAAAATCATATTATGACAATGAGACCATATCATCCTATTGAATCAACTAATCCATCATTTGTGAATACCACTGGAGATACTATAGGTGTTGAAATTGAAAACAAATCTAAAAATTTACTTCCTGCAATTACATTAAATTATTCTCTATCTGATAAAATGAAAATTCGGTCATCTTATTCTGAAACTCTTGCTCGTGCTCAATTTAGGGAGTACGCTCCTTATCAATTTGTGGAATTTCTTGGAGCAGATGTTGCTCTTGGATTCCCATATTTAAAAAACTCTTCTATATATAGTACGGACTTAAGATTTGAATATTTCCCATCTGGGTTAGAACTCATTTCAATTGGTTTTTTTCATAAACATTTTAATAATCCAATTGAAGAATCATTGGTAGGGAAAAGTGGTCTAGGTTATTATAAGTCTTGGCAAAATGGAGATTATGCTGATATTAATGGTTTTGAATTAGAGTATAGAAAAAATCTTAATTTTATTCCAAGTAAATTTGGTTTTCTTTTTTTGAATACAAATCTTACTTTAAGTCAATCTGAGGTAGTTGTATTTGATAGTGTTAGTGTTTTTCGATTGTCTCCCTCTGGAATACCCGAAACAATTCCTTTCGTAAATCCAATTGATGAAACTTCAAGGCCGCTTCAAGGGCAGTCCAATATTGTTTATAATTTCGGTTTGAATTATAAGAGTCAAACTGGTGGTGAATTAAATTTAGCTTTTAATACTTTCAGTAAAAGATTAGTAACATTAAGTGGAGATATTGCAGGAAGTATATGGGAGCTTCCATTTAATTCTCTAAACATTGTGGGTTCTCAAAAATTTGGACCATTCAAAATTTCTCTTAGTATTAAAAATTTATTAAGTGATGATATCGAACGAGCACATATTTTCAGAGATGAAATTTTTACCACAACAAAATATTCTCCAGGAAGAAGTTTTTCAATTGGATTGCAGTTTAATAATTAAAGTTTAACCAAATAAAAATATAACATTTTTCTTATACTATTCTATCTTTTTCCTAACAAAAATCTAATCATTTATTTTAATATTACATGAGAAGGTTACAATATAATATAATTTTTTAAATAAGGAATTAACATATGAAATATTGCAAATATCTTTTAAGTATAATTGCTGTTTTCTCTATTGTTTTAGCAGATCATGAAAACCTGCCAGTTTCCATACAAGCTGGAAATATTAGTGATAATGCAACATGGAGTGCTGACTCAGTTTATTATTTAAATGATCAAGTTTTTGTTAAATCAGGTGCAACATTAACTATTGAAGCTGGAACTACAATATTAGGTAAGTATGATGCTAATTATAGCGCATCTAACCCTGCTCCAGTTTTAGTGATTGAACAAGGTGCTAAAATTGATGCTCAGGGAACTGCAGCTAACCCAATTACCTTTCGATCAGAACTTGATGAGGGTGATGTAAGTTATGGAAACGGACGCGGATTATGGGGAGGCGTTATTGTTTTAGGGTATGCTCCTATATCCAATGAAGGTGGAACTTCAAATGTTGAGGGTTTGACTGGTATTCCATATGGGGGTAGTGATGCAGCAGATAATTCAGGAATTATGAAATATGTTCGTATTTGGAATGGTGGTTCAGCCATTGCTCCGGATAATGAAATAAATGGGTTAACTCTTGCAGGAGTTGGTAATGGAACCACCATTGAGTATTGCGAGGTTGCTTTGAACCTTGATGATGGATTTGAGATGTTTGGTGGAACTGTTGATTTAAAATATTGTTCAGCTGTAATGGTTGGTGATGATGCATTTGATACAGATAATGGATATCAAGGTCGTGGTCAATTTTTAGTTGTTGTTAAAGGTGATTTTAGTGATAAGTCACATGAAATGGATAATGCAACTGGAGGAGATAATGATTCTCAGCCAAGATCTCATCCGAAATTTGCAAATGTAACTTCAATAGGTGGACCTAATGCAGATGATCATCTTCGTTTAAGAGAAGGTACTGGCGGAGATTTTAGAAATTATCTAATAGTTGGTGGCGATGACGCATTTAGAAATGACAATAATGGTTCTGAAGTAATTACTCAAGATATTTCTGATACTTCTTTATCATATCCTGATTATTTATATATATCACCAAATAATGTAGCTGTTGACTTAGGTGGAGATGATTTTAAAGATTTTGACGAATCTACAGATGATGCATCTCTAACATTTTCTGCTTTATCAACTGATCCTGGATTAGAAATTGTAGTTGATGGACAGGGAATGGTTATAGACTTAAATCTTACTCCCACAACAAATGGTTCAGCATTTGATAATGTTGATGACGTTGTTGCTGATGACTTTTTTGAGCAAACAACATTTAAGGGAGCGATCGGAACTGTTGATTGGTTAGCGGATTGGTCTTATCTTTATGAATATGGTATTATGACTGGAGAAACAGTGGTTGTTCAAGGAGATATTACATCTGATCAAACATGGTCCTCTGAAAACACTTATTATTTAAATGGTCAAACATTTGTCAAAGATGGTGTAACGTTAACAATTCAACCTGGAACTGAAATAATTGGTCGTTATGATGCAAATTATAATGCTACTAATCCTGCCCCAGTTTTAGTGATTGAACAAGGTGCTAAAATTGATGCTGTGGGAACTGCAGATAATCCAATTACTTTCAGATCTGAACTTCAAATGGGTGATACTAATTATGGAAATGGACGTGGATTATGGGGTGGAATTATCATTTTAGGTAAAGCTCCAATTTCAAACGAAGGTGGAACTTCAAATATTGAAGGTCTAACTGGTGTTCCATATGGTGGTAATGACCCTGCTGATAATTCAGGTATTATGAAGTATGTTCGTATCTGGAATGGTGGTTGTGCAATTGCTGCAGATAATGAAATTAATGGATTAACTATGGGCGGTGTTGGAAATGGTACCACAATTGAATATGTAGAAGTAGCATTTAACCTGGATGATGGATTTGAGATGTTTGGTGGAACTGTAAACTTAAAGTATTGTTCAGCTGTTCAAGTTGGAGACGATTCATTTGATACTGATAACGGATATCAAGGTAAAGGACAATTTCTTTTTGTAGCTAGAGCATTAGATAGTGATAAATCACATGAAATGGATAATAGAACTGGTGGTGATAATGATTCTCAACCTCGTTCATTCCCAATGTTTTCGAATGTAACTGTAATGGGAGGTGATACTGATCATCTTAGATTGCGTGAAGGCACTGGTGGTGATTTTAGAAATTACATCATGTTGGGTGGTACAGGTGGTATAAGAAATGATAATAATGGTAGTGAAGATGTAACTCAAACTATACCTTCAACAGAATGTGCTGGTAATAGTGCCTCTACTGGTTGTGATTATTTATACTTGTCACCAAATAACGTTATGTGGGATATTCCACCTGCAAGGTTCTACAGAGATGTTGAAGAAGATTATTCAGCAAGATATATTGATACTGGTATTCGTTATTTAGTAGATGATGCAGGTTTCATTCAATATATTCGTACATTGCCAACAGGAAGTGGAGCAGCCTTTCAAAATGTAGATTCTCCAAGAGCTGGTGATACATTTTTTGAAGCTACAAATTTTAAAGGTGCATTTGGTGCTGATCAGTGGTTAAAAGGATGGTCAATTCTTGATGAGCTAGGTGTTTTAGATACTTGGTCATCATTGGATGTAGTAGATTCAGATGGAGCAAATTTGCCTGCAAAATTTGAGATAAAAGGAAACTATCCTAATCCATTTAATCCATCAACTAAAATTAGATTTGATATTGCAATTCAGAGTAAAGTTACAATGGTTATATATGATGTGCTTGGTCATGAAATCAAATCTTTTAATGTTGGGATTAAAAGACCTGGAACTTATGAATTAACATGGGATGGAAAGAATAACGCTGGTGCTGCTGTGCCATCAGGAGCTTACATCTATAATGTAACTTCTGGACAGTCCATAGCTACTGGTAAAATGATGTTAATGAGATAATTTTCTTTGNANGAAATTAAATCTNCTTNTTTTTAATTAAGGAGTAGTATCATTGAAGGCTGNCAAACTATTTGGCAGCCTTNTTTCATTTATAAAATTTTTAATAATANTGACGATAATTTTTGACAAATATTATTTTAAATAAAATAATAATATTAAATTTAANAGTTAATGATCAAAGAAATAAATATAGGTGATTTGGATCCATCAATTTTATTTGGTGCAGGTGATAAAAATATAGATTACATCCAAGATTTTTTTCATTGTAAAATAACCCTAAGAAATTCAATTGTTACAATTTCNTCAAATAATGAAAACAATAAATTAATTTCTTCTATTTTTGATGAAATGATTAAAGTTTCAGAAAGAAAAAAAGTTCTGACTTTGATTGATATAAAATCAATTATTGAATTATTTGAATCAAATGAAAATGTTANTTCNTTATCTATTGAGCAAATAATTTTGAATACAAAAAANGGTAAAATNATCACCAAAACTAATGATCAAAAAAAGTTTTATGATCTTATTCAAAAAGAAGATCTTGTTTTTGCNCTAGGTCCTGCTGGNACAGGGAAAACNTANCTTTCTGTTGCATTTGCAGTAGCAGCATATAAGTCAAGAAGGGTAAAAAAAATAGTATTAACTCGACCCGCAGTTGAATCTGGGGAAAGACTTGGATTTCTTCCTGGAGATTTAAAAGAAAAGATTGATCCTTATCTTGCTCCATTATATGATGCACTTGAAGATATGGTAGGAATAGAAAGTTTAAAAAAAATGNTATCTAATAAGATAGTAGAAATTATTCCTTTGGCCTATATGCGTGGAAGAACTTTAAATGATGCCTTTATAATATTGGATGAAGCCCANAATTGTTCAAAGATTCAAATGAAAATGTTTTTAACAAGGATTGGTAAAAGTTCACAAGCAATTGTCAATGGAGATAGTTCTCAAATGGATTTATNCAATAAAAATGATTCNGGGTTGATTGAAGCNGAAAAAAAAACTTAAAAAGGTNTCAGGGATTGGTTTTATTTATCTTAAAAATTCCGATGTTGGTAGGCATTTACTAGTAAAAAAAATTATAGATGCATATTCAAATTAAAAAAAATTAATTAGTTAATAATTTTTAAATTANAATCTATANATCATGGATAAAAATAACTCAAATAAGAAAATCGACTGGAATAATTTATCATTTCAAGCAATTTCAACTAAAAGCATGTTTTTAGCTAAATGCAATGAAGGTGAAGCATGGGATGATGGTAATTTGATCCCTTATGGAAATTTAGATCTTCCACCTACTGCTGGTGTTTTAAATTATGGTCAAGGTGTTTTTGAAGGTATGAAAGCTTATAGGACTACAAAGAATAATGTGGTTTTATTTAGGCCTGATATGAATCAAAAAAGATTAAAATTGTCATCAAAAAGATTNTGNATNCCTATGGTTGATGAANAATTATTTTTTAGAGCAGTTGAGCAAACTGTTCAGGACAATCATGAGTTTATACCTCCATTTGGTAAAGGAAGTTTATATATACGGCCAATATCTTTAGGAACAGGTGCAACATTAGGTTTAAGNAATGCACCATCTTATACTTTTATGGTTTATGTATCTCCAGTTGGAAATTATTTTAAAGGAAGTAAAATTCCATGCATAAGTGTTGAAATTACTCATGAATTTCATCGTGCTTCATCAAAAGGAGTAGGTTCTGCAAAAACAATTGGAAATTATGCTTCGTCTCTTTATCCTTTGAATTTAGCNAAATCAAAAGGTTTTGATGAGGTGATGTATTTAAATGCTGAGAATGAATTGTTGATTGATGAGTTAGGTTCAGCAAATATTTTTATTATTAAAGATAATATTATTAAAACACCAAAATTAACTGGTGCTATTTTAGCAGGAGTTACACGTGATTCTGTGATACAGATTGCTAAAGAGATTTTAAAAATGGATGTTGAAGAAACAGAAATTTCAATTTCTGATGTTTTATCANCTGATGAAGTGTTTTGTACTGGAACTGCAGTGGTCATTTCACCAATTGGTAAAATTACAAATAANGAAGCAACTACAAAGATCTCAGATGAAATAGGGCCAATATCATTGAAATTAAGAGAAATTCTTACAGATATTCAGCTTCAAAAAAGAGAGGATCCTTTTGGTTGGATCCATCCTGTAGAAATAAATTAATGTCAAAAAATAAAAATATTACCAGAAGAATTAGTCGTGAGATAGTTTTGCAAGCNCTTTATGCTTATGAATTAAATAAAATTGATTCTGATTTGGATATTTCTAAGTCAAAAAAAAATGATTTTTTAAAAATTATTNTAAAAAATCATGTTATTGATAAAAATGGTAAAACATTTATTAATAAATTATATGATCTAAATNTTGAAAANTCGAAATGGTCCCGTGAAAAAATTGAACAAAAATTAGAAAATTGGGATATAACNAGAGTTGCTACTATTGATTTATTGATTTTACAAATGATGATTGTTGAAATGTTTTTTGTGGAAGAAGTTCCTCTTAAAGTTAGTATAACAGAAGGAGTNGAAATTGCTAGAAAATTTAGNACAGATGAAAGCAGTTCTTTTGTTAATGGAATTCTTGATTCTTTTTATCAAGTTTTAAATAATGAATAGAAGATAATATATATGGCTATTAATTTTTTAAAAAATATTTTTGGAACAAAATCAGAAAGAGAAATTCAAAAACTCCTTCCCATTGTAGATGAAGTTAATAAAATATCTAAATCTTTGGAAAATGAGTCTGATGATCAATTAGTTAAAAAAACTAATGAATTTCAAACATTACTTAATTCATGTTCAGAGGAAATCAAATCTGATAAATTAAATCAAGATCTCTCAAGAGAGAAAATTTCAAAACTAGAATACGATGCTCATCAAGAAATATTGAATGAAATTTTACCTGAGGCATTTGCAATTGTAAAGGAAACTTGTCGAAGATTAGTTGGTCAAGAGTGGTCGGTAGCAGGTCAAAATATTAAATGGGATATGGTACCATATGATGTTCAAATCATTGGAGCAATCATTTTACATAGAGGAAAAGTAGCTGAAATGAAAACTGGTGAAGGTAAAACACTAGTAGCTTCTATGCCATTATATTTGAATGCTTTAACAGGTAAAGGGGTTCATGTAATAACAGTAAATGATTATCTAGCAAAAAGAGATTCTGAATGGATGGGTGAAATATTTAGAAGATTAGGGCTTTCGGTTGGTTCTATATTAAATGATATGAATCCAAACCAAAGAAGAGAAATTTACTCTAAAGATATTACTTATGGTACAAACAATGAATTTGGTTTTGATTATTTGCGCGATAATATGGCACTTTCTAAAGAAGAACAAGTTCAAAGAGGGCATACTTATGCAATCATTGATGAAGTAGATTCTATTTTAATTGATGAAGCAAGAACGCCATTGATTATTTCCGGTGCTGTAGATAAACCTACAAATTCTACTTTTAAAGATTTGAGACCCGTAGTTCAAAAATTAATTAGAGAACAAAACCTCCTTGTAAATTCTTTAGTTTCTGATTCTGAAGAATTATTATCAAAAGATGACAAAAGTCAAGCTGGTTTGAAATTATTACAAGCGTTAAGAGGGTCACCTAAAAATAAAAGACTTCTAAAAATCTTTCAAGAAAAAGGGACAAGAAAGCTTGCAGTAGATGTTGAATCGGAATATCTAAGAGATAAAAAACTGCATGAAGTTGATGAAAATTTATTTTTCTCAATTGATGAACAAAGTAATGTTATTGATCTAACTGAAAAAGGGAGAGTAGCATTATCTCCAAAAGACCCTGAAATGTTTGTGATTCCAGATCTTGGTGAAATGTTGGATGATATTCAATCAAAAGAGTCAGATGTTTCAAAAATAAATGAATTATCAGAAGAGGCTAGATTGTTGCACAGTTCAAGAAGTGAGCAAATTCATAATATAACTCAATTGTTAAGAGCATATTCTTTGTATGAAAAAGATGTAGACTATGTTGTTCAAGATGGTAAAGTATTGATCGTAGATGAATTTACTGGTAGAATACTTTCTGGTAGAAGATATAGTGAGGGACTTCACCAAGCATTAGAAGCTAAAGAAAATGTTACAATTGAAAGGGAAACTCAAACTCTTGCAACAATTACGATTCAAAATTATTTTAGATTATATCATAAACTATCTGGAATGACAGGGACTGCTGAAACCGAATCAGAGGAATTACATTCTATATATAAACTTGATGTGACAGTTATTCCTACCAATAGAGATATAATAAGAGACGATAGAAATGATCTTATATATAAGACAAAAAGAGAAAAATTTAATGCAGTTATAGATGAGATTCAAAATTGCTATGAAAAAGGGCAACCTTCGCTTGTAGGTACAATTAGTGTTGAAGCGTCTGAAACTCTTTCTAGAATTTTAAAAAGAAGAGGAATACCTCATAATGTTTTGAATGCTAANCAACATCAAAGAGAAGCTGAGATCATATCAATGGCNGGAAATAAATCTGCAGTCACAATCGCAACAAATATGGCTGGNAGAGGTACAGATATAAAATTAAAAAATGATATGGTTGATTTAGGTGGNTTNCATATTATTGGAACAGAGAGACATGAGTCTAGAAGAATTGATCTGCAATTAAGAGGAAGGTCTGGACGTCAAGGAGATCCTGGTTCATCCGTTTTTTATTTGAGTTTAGAGGATAATTTAATGAGGCTTTTTAATAGTGAGAAGATTGCTTCAATAATGGATAGGTTGGGAGTTGAGGAAGGTGAAGTTATTACTGCTGGCATGGTAACAAAATCTATTGAAAGAGCTCAAAAAAAAGTGGAAGGAAGAAACTTTTCTATTCGTAAAAGACTTTTAGAGTATGATGATGTGATGAATCAGCAAAGAGAAGTTGTTTATAACCGAAGAAATGAAGCATTACATGGAAATAATATCAAAAAAGAGATTTTAAATATTCAAGAGGATTATGTTGATGTATTTTTAGATAATATTGGGGATTCAGAAGAAGATTCTCAAGAATGGAATTGGGATTATATTGAAAACGAGTTATCTTCAATTTTCACCTTGGAATTAAACTCTGAAATAAAAAACTCTAATGATAAAAAAGAATTAAAAAAAAATATTTTAGAAAACATTGAAAAAATTTATGATCTTAGGGAAAGTTTTGTCCCCTCTGATGTGATGAGAGGTTTTGAGAGATATGTAACTTTAAGAACGATTGATGAAATGTGGAGAGATCATCTTTATGGGATGGATCAGTTAAGAGAAGGAATTAATCTTAGAGCTTATGGACAAAAAGACCCTCTTCTTGAGTATAAATCAGAAGGTTTTGATTTGTTTGTAAATTTTTTAGATGAAGTCAATAAAAATACTCTTCAAAGATTATTCAGAACCAGACTGCATGGAATGGATCAAGCTCCTACAATAATCAATAATCAAAAAATTAAAACTTTAGATAGTAAAGCATCTCAATCTAGCATAGATGGTATGATTGCAACACCCAAAAAACCAATCAAAAATGTAACTAATTCTAAAATTGCAAAAGATATGCCTATCAAAATTGAATCAAAATTAGGAAGAAATGATAAAATCATCATTACCAATGGTAAAGAAACAAAAGAACTAAAATGGAAAAAAGCAAAACCACTAATAGATAGTGGAAAGTGGGTAAAAGCATAAAATTTTAATTATGTCANTATATATTAAGGAATGAAATTTGAAAAAAAATAATAAAAAAGATTTAAATTTTTCAACTAAGGCAATTCATGTTGGAAATCAGCCGGATTCAGATTCAGGTTCAGTTATTCCACCTATTAATTTATCATCTACTTTTAAGCTTGAGGAAATTGACGGTGTAATAAATTATGATTATTCAAGGGCAGATAATCCTAATAGAAGAAATTTAGAAAAAAATTTAGCATCACTTGAAGGAGCTGAGTTTGGAATTGCTTTTTCTTCCGGAATGGCTGCTATTATGTCTCTTTTTCAACTATTGGATAGTGGTGATCATATTATTATTTCAAAAAATGTATATGGTGGAACATATAGAATGTCATCAAAAATTATGTCTCGACATGGAATTCAATTTGATTGGATAGACACAACATCCTCAAATAATATCAAAGATGCAATTAAACCTAATACTAAAATCATATTTATTGAAACGCCAACGAATCCCTCTTTAGAAATAACAGATATAGAAGAAGTTTCAAAAATATCAAAAGATTTGAATATTTTATTATGTATTGATAATACTTTTATGAGTCCTTATGGTCAAAGACCGATTACTTTTGGAGCAGATATTGTTATGCATAGTACAACTAAATCAATTGGTGGTCATTCAGATTTAGTTGGAGGTATCTTATTAACAAATAATCCTTCAATTGCAGAAAAATTACATTTTATTCAAAAGTCTACTGGAGCTGTTCCAAGCCCTTTTGATTGTTGGTTATTATTGAGATCAGTGAAAACTCTTTCAATGAGGTATCAGAAAGCATCAGATAGTGCTATAAAAATAGCTAATTGGTTGTCAAATAATTTTAATTTTAAAATTATTTACCCTGGTCTTGAAAATCATCCTCAATTTGAAATAGCAAAAAAACAACAAATCAACCCGATTGGTGAAAGTATTTTTGGTAATATGATCAGTTTAGACTTGGAAAAAATTGAGCTTAGAGATCAGTTTTTAAAAAAATTAANTTTATTTACTTTAGCTGAAAGTTTAGGTGGTGTTGAAAGTTTAATATGTGTTCCTAATAAAATGACNCANNTTTCTATGCCTGAAAAATTAAAACTNGATATGGGTATTACTCCTACTNTAATTCGTNTGTCAGTTGGAATTGAAGATTCAGATGATTTAATAAATGATTTAAAATANTCATTNNATATTTAATGATANATTTTANATTGNAATANTATAGCCGCGGTGGTGGAATTGGTAGACACGCTAGCCTTAGGAGCTAGTATCTTTTTGATGTGAGAGTTCGAGTCTCTCCCGCGGTACTTTTGTTTAAATTTTNTTGTCGATTTTTTTTGCAGGTGATTTACTGTTTATAGTAAATTANNNGGTGTATATTTGTAAGCTTAAGAATGAAAGCATGATTTGATGAAAAACGCGGAATCTGAAAAATCAACNATTAGAGTAATNGTTCATTCTTTTTTTGTGGTTCCTTTTTTAATTGCTGCATTTGGTGTTCTNATATTTTTTATTTGGAGTTTATTGACTTANGAATCAAAAAGTATTGAAGAATATATAGTAGANATTAANGTAGGGGGTGCAACCAAAAGATGGCAATCAGCATATGAGTTGTCTAGATTGNTAAATGATAAAGATCAATATCCAATTTCAGATAGGTTTGCTAATGAAATGCTTTCTGCCTATGAATATGCATTGTTAGATCCAAATACTCAAGTCAGACAATATTTAATTAGAGCTATGGGACAAACTAAAGATTCTAGGTTTCTCGATACGATTAAATCAGCTNTAAATCAAGAANATGAAAATGTTATTGCTGATGCAGTTTATGCATTAAGTTTTTANAANGAATATTCAAATGTTGATTTAATTGCAAAATTAATNTATAATTCATCATCACTTGTNAGAAANCGTATAGCTGTAGCTCTAGGTGAAATGCCAAAAACATCTGGAACCTTTGCTTTGAAAGATCTTTTAAATGATGTTGAACCTAANGTTAGNTGGAATGCAGCNATTTCTTTNGCAAAGCATGGTGACTCTTCCGGAAAAAATGAAATTTTAAACTTACTTGATAGAAATTATTTAAATAAATTTGAATCAATTGATNGATATGAAAAGGAACAAGTTNTAATGGTTGCTGTTAAGATTTCCCCCTTGCTTAATGATCAAGATATTGATAAAGCTGTTTTATCAATTAGTCAAAAAGATGATAACTTAAAACTTAGAGATGAAGCTATGAAAGCACTTGCATTATGAGGATTANCGAATGTCTAGTAAAAAATTAGAAGAAAAGAAAATAGGTTCTNCNCCAAAACCTTCAATTGGTTTAGATTCAAATAACTCTACGATTGAAAGAAGATCTTTTATTTCTTGGATTACATTTGCTTGGATTACATTTGCCGCCGCATTAGGTGGCTTGCTTACTATGCCATTAAGATTGTTTTTCCCAAATGTTTTATTTGAACCTCCTCAGTCTTTTAAAATAGGAATTCCCTCTGATTATGAAGTGGATGTTGTAGATTTAAGGTGGCAAGATAAATTTGGAACTTGGATAGTTAGGAATACTGAAGGAATTTATGCACTTTCTACTGTTTGCACCCATTTAGGATGTGCTCCGAGTTGGCTTGAAAATGAAAATAAATTTAAATGTCCATGTCATGGAAGTGGTTTTAGAAAAACTGGAATACATTTTGAAGGTCCTGCACCTAGACCTTTAGAAAGATATAGAATCGTTCTTGGAGATGATGGTCAGATTTTAGTAGATAAAAGTAGAAGATATCAGCAGGAAAAAGGTCAATGGTCTGACCCTGAATCCTTTTTAAAAATTTAATTTTAGGAGCTTTAGTTAATGTCCAAAAAGAAAAATATTTTTGAACTTATTCAAGATAGCCAAGTTTGGAAGTCTGTATTTCGCTCTGGTATTCCAAAAACCCGAAGACAAAAAATGATGACCGTTCTTAATAGTGTTTTTTTACATCTTCATCCTGTAAGGCTACCTAGGCATGCTGTTAAACTTAAATTCACTTGGTGTATGGGAGGATTGACATTTTTCCTTTTTTTAGTATTAACTATTTCAGGTATTTTATTAATGTTTTATTACAGGCCAACAGCAGAATATGCTTATAATGATATTATTGATATGGCAGAGCAGGTACCCTTAGGTATAATGAGAGAAATTCACAGATGGGGTGCTCACGCAATGGTCATTACAACTTGGTTACACATGTTTAGAGTTTTTATGACAGGTTCTTACAAGCCACCAAGAGAATTTAATTGGGGAGTTGGGGTAATATTGCTTGTTTTAACATTATTGTTAAGTTTTACTGGATATCTTTTACCTTGGGATCAGTTAGCTATTTGGGCTATAACAGTTGGTGGAAATATGGCTAGGGCTACACCATTTTTAGGTAGTGAAGGTCCCGGAGCCGCATTACTTGCTCTTGGAGATATTAATTTTGTTCATATGGGAGCTGATGCTAGATTTGGTTTAATTGGAGGTCGTTTTGTTGGTGAAGGAGCTTTATTGAGATTTTATGTCTTACATTGCATTGGATTACCATTTATTGTTATGATTTTGATGGCTGTTCACTTTTGGAGAGTAAGAAAAGATGGGGGAATATCAGGTCCTACTTAGGCTTGAATTTTAACTGTGGATCAATTTAAAAATTTTATAGATTATTTATCTCAACCTACAATAATGTTCACATTATTTTTTATTGGTTTTCCATTTTTTTTCCCTATTAATAATTTTTTTGATAAATGGCACAAAAGATTTAGGCTTAATTATCTTTGGACTAATGCTGGATTGGTGCTTGTAATGATTGGATTTATAGGCTTTCTTTTGATAGGTCTAGATGATCCTGATTTTCAAAAAATAGTTTTAAAGCCTGATAACGTTCCAATTGTTGGATTGCTTTTTTTAGCTTATTTCTTTTTGTGGCTTAGTATGAAGCAGGCTGTTGCTAATGATAGTAGGCTTGAGTCTGGTCAAAAGCCTGATGAATACTATCCAGTAGAGCAAAAAGTTTTGGTTTGGCCTGACCTGGTTTATGTAGAATTTATATCTTTAATATTATGTACAGCTTTTATGCTTATATGGTCGATTGGATTGTCTGCTCCCTTAGAAGAACCAGCAAATCCTGCAGCTACTCCTAATCCCTCAAAAGCGCCTTGGTATTTTTTGGGTCTCCAAGAAATGTTAGTATATTTTGACCCATGGATTGCAGGTGTTGTAATGCCTGGGATTATAGTTTTCGGTTTAATTGCTATTCCGTATTTAGATAGAAACCCTGAAGGTTCTGGATTTTATCAATATAAAAATAGAAGATTAGCAATTTTTGTCTATTTGTTTGGATGGATTGTTTTATGGAATTTATTGATAATTGTTGGGACTTTTTTGAGGGGACCAAACTGGAATTTTTTTGGTCCATTTGAATACTGGGATACTCATAAGCTTGAACCGCTTACAAACATAAATCTCTCAGAAATAATATATATACGTTTTTTGAATCAAGGTTTACCAAACAATATTTTAATCAGAGAAATATTTGGTTTTATTTTAGTCTTTGGGTATTTTTTGATTCTACCTCCATTATTTGCTAAAACTATTTTCAAGCGTATTTATGAAAAGATTGGTGTGTTTAGTTATGCTGTGTTTGTTTTTTTAGCACTTACTATGATTTCTTTGCCAATTAAAATGTATTTAAGATGGTTTTTTAATTTGAAATATTTAATATCAATACCGGAGTACTTTTTTAATATATAATTCACTATGTCAATTAAAGAAACACATTACGATATTTTTAATTTAAACAGACTCTTTGCAATGTCTAGTTTATTTTTATTTTTTCTTATTTTATGGACATTTGCAGATGATTATGTTCGTTCATGGAAGGATTATCAAAAAGAATTCAGACAACTAGAATCAAATTTAACAATTGATCTTTTGAGTGATGAATCTTCAAGAATTGAAGAATTAGAGGATTATAAGCTTGCTCTTAATGAGTTAGAAAAATCACAAATTGATTTAAATGTAAAAAAAGCCAATATTGATTCAATTGGAGAAATAATATCTAAATTAAAAGATGATCAATTCAAATTCAATCAAGAATTAGGATTTGCAAAATCTGTTTATGATGTAGCAAAATTTGAATATGAATATGCTGTAACTTATTATAGTTCAAAAAAAATAGAATCAGCAAAAAAAAATATGAATCTACTGTTCAGTGATGTAGAAAAGAATACTTTATTGGTTCAAGATATCGAAGCCAGTTTATTAAACGAAAATAATAAATTAAGTCAAATTACTGATTCTTATGATCAATCTTTATCTAAGATAACTCAATTGGAAATGCAGAAAAATTTATATGATAGAAAATTAAAAACTGTTGATCCAAATTCAATGACTCTTCCAAATAAGATTGCTAATTTTATTAGAGATTTACCTATTCTTGATTTATCAAATCCATATTATAAAATTAATCAAGTAATCATTCCAGATATAAAGGAAAATATGATCTTTGCCGAAGTCAGTAGAGTTGATAGATGTATGACATGTCATTTAGGTATTGACAAAAAAGGTTATGAAGATGCNCCTCAACCATATACAACTCATCCTAATTTAGATTTATATGTTTCAAGTGCGTCCGCGCATTCAAATGAGGAATTTGGTTGCACTAGTTGTCATGCTGGAAGAGGTCGAGGTACAGATTTTACTACCTCTACTCATTCACCCTCATCACCTGANCAAGAAGAAGAATGGGTAGAAAAATATGATTGGAAGGAAATGCATCACTGGCAAACACCTATGTATCCTAGTCAGCATTATGAAGCAGGATGTCTAAAATGTCATTCCTCAGAAGCTTCAATTCCTGAGTCAAAGGACTTAAATATTGGTTTAGCCCTTTTTGAAAAAGCCTCATGTAATGGTTGTCATTATGTTGAAAGATATGATGGAAATTTAAATCAAAGAATTGGTCCTAATTTAACTCACCTTTCATCTAAGACTGATAAAGAATGGACATATAGATGGGTCATAAATCCTCAAAATTTTAGACATAATACTTGGATGCCTAATTTTTTTGAATTGATGGAATGGGAAAATGAAACTGATTCATTAAGGACAAATCAAGAAATTCATGCTATTGTTGATTATTTATTCGATAACAGTGAACCATTCAAAATGGAAAATAATACACTAATTGGTGATTTTTCTAGTGGAGAAAATTTATATAATAATCTTGGATGTAAGGGGTGTCATCAAATTCAAGAAGAGCCGGTTGAAATTATACACACTGTTGCAACTCTTCGACAAGAATATGGACCTAATCTTATTGGTTTAGGTTCAAAAACAAATAAACAATGGTTGTTTAATTGGTTAAAAAACCCAAAAAATTATCACCCAGAGACTTTAATGCCTAATTTAAGATTGTCTGATAAACAAGCTGCTGATTTAACAAGTTATTTACTTGAATTTAAAAATGATGATTTTATGTCAACTAATATTTCACCTGTTGATGATGGTATCCAATCTTTTATTGCTAAGGAGTTTTTATCCAAATCAAACTCAAACAAAGTAGTTGAAGAAATTGTCTCTAATATGTCTCTAGAAGAGAAAATAGATTATAATGGATCAAAATTGGTTCAACACTATGGTTGCACTGGATGTCATGTAATTCCTGGTTATCAAGATGCAAAAAGAATAGGTGTTGCTTTGGATGGAGAAGGAAGTAAGCCATTAAATAAACTTGATTTTGGTTTTGTAAAAATACCTCATGATAAAATTTCTTGGTTTAAACAAAAAATAAAATACCCAAGAAGTTTTGATAAAAACAAAGTAGCTGGTCCTTATGATGGTTTGAGAATGCCTAAGTTTGGATTTAGTGACTATGAAGCAGAAAAGATTACAACCTATATTTTAGCTTTGAATAATGACCCTAATAAAGTACCATCTTCTACTCCAAAAAAAGATTTTATTGAAGAAGGTCAATGGGTTGTTAAGCAGAATAATTGTATGGGTTGTCATATAATGGAGGGTAGAGGTGGAGATATTTTAGCTCATTATGAATCTAATCCAGAATATGGTCCTCCAAATTTAAATACTGAAGGAGCAAAAGTTCATCCTGATTGGTTGTTGTCTTTTTTTGAAAATCCTAAAACCATCCGACCTAATATAATGGTTAGAATGCCTTCATTTGGTTTAGGGGAAAAGAAATGGAATGATTTAATTTCTTATTTTCAATATTGGGATAATCAAACTGTCCAATATGAAGCTGATTATATTGTAGATAAAAATAATCCTATGTTTAGGTCAGGAAAAGTTATACATGATATGGGAGCGTGTAATAGTTGTCACTTTTATGGCGAAGAATTACCTTCTGGTGATCCACAAACTTGGGCTCCAAACTTAGCTCTTTCGAAGAAAAGATTAAGAGCTGATTGGTTGGTCGAATGGTTTAGAAACCCTCAGCAAATTATGCCTGGAACAAAAATGCCAAAACCATATATTCCAAGTAAAGAAGAATTATCTACTGCAGATGCATCTGAAATTTTTGGAACGGATTTAATGCAATTAGCTGGTAAAGAAGATGATCTTTTAAGAGGTTTAACTAATTATGTTTATACAATACCAGGTAAGGAAGATATTTCAAGTCAAATTTCTAGTTTTTTTGAAGAAAATGGTTATGATTTTCTTAATCCCCAAGAAGAAACTGATGAATATGATGAGTTTGATGATTGGGGAGATGATGATTGGTAAAAGATATTATTTAATAATGGAGGAAAAATGTATTTTTTGAATAGGTTTGTTTTAATATTTTGTTTGATTTTATTTAAATCAAATTTCGCTCTTGCAGGTGATGTAAAAGGAAATGTCAAATATGAGGGTGGAATTCCAAAAATGAAGCCAATAAAAATGGCAGCTGACCCAATTTGTGATGGTCAGCATGCTGGCGGTCCTGCTAGGTCTGAGTGGTTACTTGCTAAAGGTGATGGTTCTCTAAAAAACGTATTTGTTTATGTTGAGGACGGGTTAAATGGAAAGAAATTTGAAGTCCCATCAGAGTCTGTTGTGCTCGATCAAGTTGGTTGTGTCTATGTTCCACATGTTTCTGGAGTTCAAGTAGGTCAAAATATAGACATTTTAAATAGTGATGGTACATTGCATAATGTTCATTCAATGCCTAAAAATAAAAATAATAAAGCATTTAATGAGGCAATGCCAGGAGCTAGAAAAAAAATAACTAAAAAATTTGATGATGCTGAAGTAATGGTTAGAATGAAATGTGATGTTCATCCATGGATGGGAGCATATATTGGAGTGGTTAATCATCCCTTTTATGCAGTCACTGATGAAAATGGAAACTTCACTATAGAAAATTTACCACCTGGTGAATACACTCTTAAGGCATGGCACGAAAGATTGCCTTCAAAAACAGCTACAATCAAAGTTGACGCTGATGGTGAAACTTCTGTAGATTTCATAATGAAAAGACCACCAAAAAAGGAGTAAAATTTGTCTGATCATCATAATGAGCCTTTTTGGCGTAAATATATATTTTCAGTTGACCATAAGATTATTGGTATCCAATATGGAATAACTTCACTTTTATTTTTACTTTTTGGATTTATTTTAATGTTGGTTATGAGATGGAATATTGCTAATCCCGGTCAAGCTGTACCGTTTATTGGAGGATTATTATCAGAAGAAGGTATGCTTACTCCTGATAAATACAACTCATTTGGTGCAATGCACGGAACAATTATGGTTTTCTTGGGGGTAGTTCCACTAGCTGTTGGTGCTTTTGGAAATTATGTTGTTCCAATACAAGTTGGTGCACCAGATATGGCATTTCCNAAATTAAATATGGCAAGTTATTGGGTCTATTTTGTTGGNGGTGTAATCATGTTNTCAAGNTTTTTTATGCCATCAGGAACAGCATCTTCTGGATGGACAATGTATGCTCCTCTTGCAAGTATTGCTAATACTGGAGAAACAATATGGNTNATNTCNATGCTATTTTTGATAACTTCTTCATTGCTNGGGTCAGCAAATATAATTGTTACTGTAGTTCAATTAAGAGCTCCAGGNTTAACATGGATGAGNCTACCTTTTTTTGTTTGGACACAATTTATAACTGCTTTCTTGCTTTTATTNGCATTTCCTCCATTACAGGCAGCTGCTATTTTTCAATTTATGGATAGAGTTTTTGGTACAAGTTTTTTTCTTCCTTCTGGTTTATATGTTGGAGGAGANGTTCTAAATGTNGCTGGTGGAGGTACTCCTTTGTTGTGGCAACATCTCTTTTGGTTTTTAGCTCATCCCGAAGTTTATGTTTTGATTTTACCAGCCCTAGGAATTGTTGCTGAAGTGTTAGCAAATAATTCAAGAAAACCACTNTGGGGTTATAGGTCAATGGTTTATTCTGGAATATTTTTAGGATTCATGTCTTTTGTTGTTTGGGCACATCATATGTTCCTAACTGGGATGGGTACAACAATGGCTGCCTTTTTTCAGACNACTACAATGATAATTTCTATTCCTTCTNTAATAATTTTATCTTCTNTATTCATTTCTTTATGGGGTGGATCAATTAGATTTAATACTCCTATGTTATTTGCTCTGGCTTTTTTACCAATGTTTGGTATTGGTGGATTAACTGGTTTACCTTTGGGTTTAGCATCAGCAGATATTCATTTGCATGACACCTATTATGTTATAGGACATTTTCATTATGTTGTTGCTCCAGGAACAATTTTTGCATTAATTGCAGGTATTTATTACTGGTTTCCTAAAGTTACAGGGAAAAAAACAAATGAATTACTTGGTAAAATACATTTTTATGGTTCTTTAATTTTTATGAATGGGATTTTTTTCCCAATGTTTTTTCAAGGTCTTGCTGGTGTTTCGAGAAGATTGTATGATGGAGGTGAGTCATATTTACACGCACAAGGTGCAATACAATATAATGATTTTATGGCCTTTTCATCTCAGATGTTATTTTTATTTCAATTCTTTTTTATTTTTAATTTGATTTATAGTTTATTTAAAGGTAAAAAAGCATCTAGTAATCCTTGGGATGCAACAACTCTTGAATGGAGTGCAGCTCCATCTCCACCTCTTCCACATTTAAATTTTAAAGAAATTCCAAATGTATATCGTCCTGCATATGAATACAGTACTGAAGATGCATTAAAAGAAGGCATTGATTTTGTTCCACAAAATAAAAAATTGGAGAAAGTATAATTATGGAAGTTCCATATACTGTTAAACCAAGATTAGATACTGGTTTATATAATTCAAAATTAGGAATTTGGTTATTCTTAGCTTCAGAGGTAATGTTGTTTGGTGCTTTATTTTCATCATATATACTTTTAAGAGCAGCTGCACCTAGTTGGTATGCAGGTCCAGATGTTTTAAATGTTCCTATAGGAACATTAAATACATTAATATTAATTATTTCAAGTGTTACAATTTTATTAAGTTGGACTTCTATAAGGTCACAAGATATACAAAAATATAAGCTTTATATGGGTGCTACAATATTACTCGGTGCTCTGTTTTTATTTATAAAAGTATATTTTGAGTATTTGCCTAAAATAAATCATGGTCATATACCTAGTGAAAATAATTTTTATGCTACTTATTATACTATTACTGGTTTACATGCAATTCATATAATTGGTGGTCTAATTGTAAATTTATATTTTTTAGGCCCTGGTTTAAAAATGTATAATAAAGAACCTGAAAGGTTTTGTAATAGGATTGAAACAGCTGGTCTTTATTGGCATTTTGTTGATATAGTATGGATCTTTTTATTTCCAACAATTTATTTACTTCCAGGGTCATAANATGAGTAATTCAAAAGATATAAAAAAAGAAATTAATCANTATATTAGAATATTTTTTGCACTNGGTGTTTTAACAGTAATTACTGTAGCTATNGCTTATATTGATGTTGGTAAAATGTGGATAGCTGTATTGTTGGCAATGATTGTTGCTTCTATAAAGGGTACTTTAGTTGCTGGTTTTTTCATGCATTTGTTTCATGAAAAAAAAATTATTTATCTTTTTTTAGGAATCACTCTAGTTTTGCTTTGCTCGTTATTTTTTATCACATTTGGTAGTATTTATAATCAAGTAGGAGAAATTGAACAAGGTGTCATTAAAAGCACTTCATCTTATACTGATTAGTCTTTCAACTATTTTAAGCTTTGGGTTTTCATACTGGGCTTTATTTATAGCNAATGAAAGTTTTTTTATATTTGGATTATTAGGGATAATATTTAGTATTTCTCTAATTATTTATGGTTTTTGGTTTTTAAAAAAATTAAAAGATGTGAGTTATTTATGAGAAAAAATATTCTTATGCTGTTTTTAATAACATTTATTCCGTCTCTTTCTTTGGCGTGTAGTGTATGTTATGGTGCTAATTCAAATGATGAATTGTCTCAGGGTTTAAACATGGCTATAATAGCTTTAATTGGAGTTACTGGAACTGTATTAGGTGGAATAATTTCCTTTGTTATTTTTTTGAATAAAAGGCAAAAACAAATTAACAAAGAATTAAAGGGTTTTTAAATGCTTGAATTATTGCGACGANNAGGTCTTCCNGATGGTTTTACGGCTCAATCACAATCNATAGATTCTGTGATGTCATGGGTTCATATTTTAATGCTAATTTTATTTGTTGGATGGGGGACATTTTTTATATATACATTAATTAAGTTTAGAAAAAAACCTAACGTTTCTGCTGACTCTAAAGGAATGAAAAATCATTATTCAACATATTCTGAAGCTGCTGTAGCTATTTTTGAAATTATTCTCTTGGTAGGTTTTTCGTTTCCTGTTTGGGCAAATAGAGTTGAGAATGTTCCTGACCCATCTAAGTCTGAAGTCATTAAAGTTGTGGCTCAACAATTTAAGTGGAATATGAGGTACCCTGGAGAAGATGGAGTTTTTGGTAGAACATCTCCTGATTTAATTGATGATCAAGGATTAAATTTTATAGGTTTAGATAGAAAAGATACTTTTGCTAGTGATGATATAATCCCTACACAAGGACACATGCATTTGCCAGTAAATAAAGATATCACTATTGAAATGACTACTAGAGATGTTATACATAGCTTTTTTATACCTGTAATGAGGGTCAAGCAAGATGCTATCCCAGGAATAAGTATTCCATTTTGGTTTACACCAACTAAAACAGGTTCATGGGAAATAGCATGTGCTCAATTATGTGGTAATAGTCATTACATAATGAAAGGTTATGTACATGTTCATACTCAAAAAGGTTTTGATTCCTATATGAAAGCATTAAGTGTCATCCAAGAAATTGATGATTATGATTTTACTTATGAAGTAGAAGCTACCCTTTCTCAGGTTATTGATTTTCTTAAAAAAGATGACTCATCTAAAGCAGAAGAGTTGGCTGTTTTTGCATTATCACAAGCTGAGCAAGCTAAAATAGACAAAGAATCATCTGGTGGTGATGATGATGATACTTGGGATGATTGGGGAGATGACTGGTAATAAAATATATTTTAATTGAATTTTTTTAAAAAAAACTCACATTTTTGGTTAAGGCGGTATTCTCAGTTTACCGCCTTTTGTACGTTAGGGCTAATTTTTTTGGGTGGATTGGTTAAAAGTCATGAATCAGGTCTTTCTGTTCCAGATTGGCCAAACACATATGGTGAATTTATGTTTTCTTTTCCATATTCAAAATGGGTTGGTGGAATTTTCTATGAGCATTTACATAGATTGTTTGCATCTTTTGTTGGTTTTTTAATTTTGATATTATCTTTTTGGATGTGGAAAGTAGAATCTAGAATTTGGCTTAAAAAATTAGGTTTTGCAGCTTTGTTTACAGTTATTCTACAAGGTCTTTTGGGAGGATTAACAGTAATATTTCTATTACCAACCTTGATTTCAATGGCTCATGGTATTTTAGCACAGACTTTTTTTTGTATAACAATTGCGATTTCATTTTATTTAACAATAAAAAAAGATTCTAAGAAAAATACATTACTACGTCACCATTCAAAATTTATTAAATTGGTTTTCGTTTTAACATTGATGGTATACCTACAATTAATATTGGGTGCATTAATGAGGCATACAAATTCAGGTTTGGCAATACTTGATTTTCCACTATCAAACGGACAATTGATTCCTTTTCCAAATGAAAATTTACTTTCTTCAATTAATTATTTAAGGTTTGACCTTGGTCTCAATTCAGTAAATTTATTTCAAATTACAACTCATATCTTACATAGAATTGGTGCAATTATTGTTTTTGTAACAAATGGAATTTTATTATTACATACTTTAAAATTTCATAGAGGCAATGATAAACTTTTAATTCCAGTTTTATTTATTACTCTTCTTGTTATAACTCAAATTTTTCTAGCAGCATTTGTAATATGGACTAGAAAATCTCCATTGATAACCACTTTTCANGTTTGGACTGGTGCGTTGATATTAGGTTCATCTTTTTTGCTNTTGTTAAAATCATTTAATTCATACCAANTTAATAAAAGTTTTTTTTCATTTTTGTTTTCNAAANANAATCCAAAAAAAATAAATAAAAATTCTATAACAAATTTATTTTNNTCTTTTTTAGANTTGTCNAAACCTNGAATTATGTGGTTAGTTNTGCTTTCAACAATACTTGGTTATTATCTAGGCTCAATTAATAATAATTTATTTTCATTTAATTTTTTAAAAATTATTTATACAANAATTGGAACAATGTGCGTTTGTTCAGGTGCAAGTATATTAAATCAATTTTTAGANAAAGATTTAGATAAAAATATGAATAGAACAAAAAATCGTCCTTTACCCTCATCAAGAATNAATCCTAATACAGCNAGAAATTTTGGTACTTATATATCAGCAATAGGGGTTGTAATTTTTTTTATATTTGTTGATATCATGGTTGGTTTCATAGCGTTCTTAACTATATTTTTGTACGTTATTGTCTATACTCCGTTAAAAATGAAAACCAACTTAAATACATGGATAGGAGCTATTCCTGGAGCACTACCCCCATTAGGTGGTTGGGTTGCAGGGACTGGAACAATAGAACTAGGTGGATTAATTTTATTTAGCATTTTATTTTTCTGGCAAATACCTCATTTTTATTCTATTGCTTGGATTTATAGGGAAGACTACGCAAAAGTTGGGTTTAAAATGTTACCTATTTATGATTATAATTTGAAAAAAACTTCATTTTATTGTGCTTTTTTTACAATATTATTAATTATTTCTACATCTTCTTTAACATGGATTGGACTAACAGATGAATTATTTTTATATGGTTCATTATTTATAGGTTTAATTTTTCTATATTTATCAATTGAAACTTTTTCAGAATGGACATATAAAAAAGCTAAAAGATTATTAATTGGTTCTATAATGTATTTACCAATACTATTATTTATTTTAATATTGGATAAAACATTTTAATTTATTTTTGAATCTTAGTTAGGAGATTAATTTGAAATTAAAGAAATATATNAAATACATTTTAATTTTAGTTCCTGTTTTTGTGGTATTGNTNATGAATGATTATTTCTCNAAAAAAACGTTGCCAGTTCTTGGTAATATAAATAATTTTATTTTATATGATCAAAATGGTAATGAATTNAGTNAANANGATTTGNTTGGTAATTATTGGATCTCGGATTTTATTTTTACNACTTGTGCAGGACCTTGCCCTGTAATGTCTTCACAATTTCAAGGTTTTCAAGAAAAGTATTCAGATAATAGNAATTTAAAACTTTTGTCAATATCNGTAAATCCNCAATATGATACACCTAATATTTTGCAAAATTATGGTGAAAGATATANTGCAGATTTTAAAAAATGGAATTTTTTAACAGGAGATGTAAATGAAATTCACACTCTTGCTTTAGAAAGTTTTAAAGTTGGTGATGCAGAAAATCCAATTTTTCATAGTGCTTTTTTTATTCTCATAGATGACCAAGCTCAAATAAGGGGTTATTATAATAGTACTATTAATGANGATATTNANAAAATGTATTCTGATATAAATGATTTAATGNATAAANAGATTTAAATGTTTTTTAAAAAAAAATATTTATTTCCTTTTTTTTTATTATTTATAAATTGTGCTTCTCATCCNACAATTGCAGATCACACACTTGAAAAAGGTGAGCAATATTATGGTTATACNCTATCTACTGAAAATATTTTNCCTGTTTTATTTTATAGATACGGATTATCAGAAGTAAGTGANGTTGGATTAAGGNTGGGAGTNCCAGTTTATGGNTCCGGTTTTGATTATTCNAGAACATTNTATGAAAAAGAAAAAAAAAGAGATGTCTTNAATATTGGNTGGAGTTTAACGCCAAACTCTAATTTAGATTTTACATATTATAAATTTTTAGATGGAAANAAAGAAGGNAGTACTTTTTATTGGGCTTTAAGAGGAATGNTGATTCCNNANGGTTCTTANTCTGAAAGTGGTTCTAGCTCAAGAATTGGAATATTAGTAGGAATTTTTCGAAAAGGAAAAATTGGNATTGAAGGTGGNTATTTNCATGATTTTGCAAGTATGCCAATTTCAAAANTATATATTCCNTCNTGGGATAAGTTTNTTGCAAAAGAAGAAAANAAAGAAAAATTTGGTAGATTTGATTTGCCTCATGTTTCACCTGGAGGATGGCCAACTCAACACTCAAGATTNGTAGGTCTNTCTCTTAGGTTAACATTTTCATTAAATTCAAATGAAAGTGTAAAAAAAGTTAATGTTAATGAATGAATTTCTTAAAAACATTCATTTAAAAAATAAANNNGAGATANTTAAATTTGCAAAATCAGTTGTTTCATCTTCAACTTCATTAAAAGATTTCTTTCAAGANATATTTATTATTGTAGCNTCATATAAAGATNTAAAGNTTAATAATCAAAATTTCTATGATCANCCANTAATAGATTTGAATTCTCTTAAGAATATTGCTTCATTAAATTTGAAAAANCCATCATATGAAATAGTTTTAAAAGCAATTGATGTTNTATTNAATATTCCATCACAGAANATTAATTTAAAAAANAAAAAAGTTGAACTTGATTCNCAAATGTTNAATTCACCATTATTAACANATNTTTTTATAAAATCAGTTCTTCAAAANAATCACAAAANTGCTNAGTTAGANGCTNCGAAAATAATTNCTATGTCTGANAATCCTATTTCAGTTTTAGAGGTTTTAATGGAATTNTCNATTCCAAATTTTAATTTACTTGGNCCTTTAACATATTCAATATANAGATCTGGAAGATTTGCAAATTCTGAATTTATGATTTTTATNAATATTTTAATTNAATCAAATATTACTTTTAATTATGAGAAAAATTTAAATAAAGTNNATACTGATCCAATTNTTTTTTTCCCAATTTTAAATGAAGAAAATCAAAATTTTAATTCATTANTTTTATATGCTATTGGATTGAGATTATGGAATTATGAAAGTCCACGTCAATTAAATTTTCAAAANAATATNATNTCTTTTTTTGAAAAAAACTTTAAAGTTAANCAAAATAAAAATAATCAATTTAAAGTTTCAAAAAAAAGCGTTAATTCATTGATTGAAGGTTTGGATAAAAAAGATCCAATTCTTATTTCTTCATTTTTATATCATTCCAAATCTTCGTCAACTTGGAATTGGNCTGTTGANTTAGTAATGAGATATGATAATAACTCTAATATGACTCATAAATATTTGTTTATTGATTCAATTCAATTTTTAATTAAAAATTTAAATAATGATTATTTGTTTCTTTTATCTGAGTATTTGATTTCTTTTGATNAACATTTATCCAAATGAATGAATTTGAAAAAATAGATTATTTATTTAATAAAGGCGTTGAATTATTTAATAAAAAAAAATTTTATGATGCACATGAAGAATGGGAGGAAATGTGGTCAGACTATTATTTGAAAGATAGATTGTTTATTCAGGGATTAATTCAATTGACTGTATCATTTTATCATTTATCTACTAATAATATAAAGGGTTCGAAAAATTTAATGGAAAGAGCTATTAAAAAGCTTACTAGGTTGGGTCCTAACAATGGATCATGGTCTTCAAATATTCGAGGTATATATGCATCTGAATTNATTTCACAAATAAATGTTTGCTCTGAGAGTTTAATGAAAATTCAGAATTGTGATGAATTTAATTGGAATTTNGTTCCTAGNATAAAAAAAATTAAGAAATAATAAAAATGATAAAAGTTGGATTGTANATAGACGATTTTCAATTTGGNACAAGTNTAGCAGATTCCCTATCAATGGCAAATTTTCAGTTTAAATTTTTTGATAAAAATGATTTTAATTGCAATCATTTTACTTACATAATTATTGATTTAGATGATTTAAATAATTATAATGAAATTAAATTGAATGAATACAAAAGTGCTTTTTCTNAAANAATTGTAATAGTTACATCAAATGATATAACAAAAGATTTTATTTCNTCAATTAAAAAATTAGGTTGGAAATGGGTTTTTAGTAAATCAACTTTAAGAAAAAATTTGATAAATATATTAAATGATGTTTCAGCCTAGAAATTATTTATCGTATACTCTTTTGGATTCAATTTTTAAACNTTAAATTTACATGTATTATTTAACTATAGATAAGTCTGATTATAATTATTTATGCCATTTGTAACAAAAATTTTCAAATTCTGCGCAGCTCATCAATATTCCAANTCTAGTTGGGATAAAAATAAAAATTTTCAGGTGTTTGGAAAAGATCATAAACTTCATGGACATAATTATGAACTTGAGATTACAGTAACTGGAAAAATTAATCATGAAACTGGATTTTTAGTTGATTTAGGTAATTTAAANAAAGTTGTAAATATGAAAGTTGTTGATTTATTAGATCACTCAANTATAGANCAAGATATTGAATGGTTTAAAAACAAACAACCTTCAACTGAAAACTTAGTTATTTGGATTTGGAATCAAATTGCAAATGATATTGATGTTAAATTATATAGAGTTCGTTTAAAGGAAACACCAACAATTTATACAGATTATTTTGGAGAGGATATTGAAATATAAAGAAAAACTATTTCTTTTTTTATCTGCAATATTCTTGACAGCTTTAGTTTTGGGAAATATAATTGGTACCACAAAATTTGTAAGGTTCTATTTTTTTACTGTTCCAGCTGGAGTTTTAGCATATCCGTTCACTTTTCTAGCTACTGATTTAATTTGTGAGTTGTATGGTAAAAAAAGAGCACAATTTTTAGTTATTGTTGGTTTTACCATGAATTTTTTTATGCTTGGGTTGATGACGTTAGGTCATTTTTTATCTGATGCAAATGGTNTTTCAGGTGGAACTTCTGTTTTTGAATCTGTTTATAAATTCATGATTGGTAATGTTATAGCTTCTATGATTGCTTATCTAATTGCTCAAACTGTTGATGTNAATTTATTTCATTTTTGGAAAAATCTTACTAAAGGTAAANATTTATGGNTNAGAAATATTTTTTCAACTACTGGTAGTCAATTAGTTGATACNGTTTCANTTTTGTTAATTTTGTTTTATGCAAGTAANTTNGGNGATAATGTAAATGAATTAAGTGATTTGATTCCNTTAATTTATTCTTCATANCTNTTNAAATTTTTNTTNGCNTTNTTTGANACACCNTTATTTTATNTAGGAGTNTGGTTTTTTAAACCNAAAATTGAAAATGAATGATTNNAANTTNAAAAAAATAGAANAAATAACTAAAGATTTATTAAAAGAGATTGGTGAAAANACTGAAAGAGAGGGNCTATTAAAAACTCCTTCAAGNGTTGCTAAAGCCTGGCATNCTTTTGTTAAAGGTTATTCTCAAACTCCAAAAGAANTTGTNGGAGATGCTGTTTTTGAAGAAAGTTGTGATGAAATTNTTACTGTAAAAGATATAGATTTCTTTTCTTTATGNGAACATCATCTNTTACCTTTTAAAGGGATAGCTCATGTTGGATATTTNCCAGATAAGAAAATTATNGGTTTGTCAAAGATTCCAAGAATTGTTGAGGTTTATGCAAGAAGATTNCAAGTTCAGGAAAGACTTACACAAAATGTTGCAGATGCGNTACAAGANGTTTTATCGCCAAAAGGTGTTGNGGTTGTTATAGAATCTGANCATTTGTGTATGCAAATGAGAGGTGTTGAAAAAAAATCATCATNTATGATTACNTCNGCNGTTCGAGGGCTTTTCAGAGAAAATATTCAAACNAGACAAGAATTTTTTTCAATGATTGGGAAANAATAAATANNAATGGGATTNATTGGAGCACATGTGAGTATNGCTGGNGGNATTGAAAATGCACCAAATAGAGGTACTNTAATTAATGCNAATTCAATTCAAATTTTTACCGCAAATCAAAATCAATGGTTTCCAAAGGAACCTCAAAAAGAAAATTATTTNAANTTCAAAGAATNNATGGATNTTGAAACTCCCAAATTATCAGTAAGTCATGCTTCATATTTATTAAATATGGGTTCTCCTGATNAAAAAAAATTAAAAATGTCNAGATCTGCNTTNTTAAANGAATTAGATAGATGTGATAANTTNGGAATTNATTATGTTGTTTTTCANCCNGGATCACATATGAAAACNGATGAGANAATGTGCTTAAANAGAATTGCAGAAAGTTTAAATTATTGTATAGAAANTAGACCAAAATTAAATGTAAAAATTTTAATTGAGAATACAGCAGGACAAGGTACAAATGTTGGTTATAAATTTGATCATTTAAAAACAATTTTAGATAATGTTTCTAAAATTGAAAAAGTCGGAGTTTGTTTTGATACTCAACATGGTTTTGCATCTGGGTTTGATATAAGAACAGAAAATGGATGGAATAGTACTTTTGATGAGTTTGATAAAAAAATTGGTTTAGATAATTTAAAAGTTTTTCATGTTAATGATTCAAAGAAAGAATGTGGTTCACGGGTTGATAGGCATGCAAGTATTGGAAAAGGTTTGTTGACCATGGAAACTTTTTGGTGTTTGGTTAATGATAAAAGATTTACAAATTTGCCAATGATACTTGAAACTCCAGATCCAACTATTTATGAGTCTGAAATAAAATTATTAGAACAATTAAAGGGGAGTAAAAAACCATGAACAAATTTGATGTTTTGGTTTTAGGTGGTGGTCCTGGTGGTTATGTTGCTGCTATTAGAGCAAGTCAACTAGGTAAATCAGTGGCAGTTATAGAAAAAGATAGTTTAGGTGGTATTTGTTTGAATTGGGGTTGTATTCCAACGAAATCATTACTAAAAGATTCTGAAGTTTTACATTTAATAAAAAATGCATCTCAATATGGAATTGACATTAAAGATTATTCAGTTAATTTTGATAAAACAATTAAAAGAAGTCGAAGCGTCTCAAAAAGATTATCAAAAGGGATTGAATATTTGTTAAAAAAAAATAAAATAAAACATATTGCTGGAAGCGGGGTTATAAAATCAACTAATTCAATTGAGGTAATTACTAATGATGGTAATAGTGAACTATATGAATGTCAAAATATTATTATTGCCACTGGCGCTAGAAATAAAGTTTTTCCTGGTTTAGAAACAGATGGTAAATCAGTCATTTCATCAAAGGAAGCTATGATTTTGCAGGAAATACCTAAAAGAATGACAATTATTGGCGCAGGTGCGATTGGAGTTGAATTTGCTAGTTTTTTTTCAGAGTATGGTACAGAAGTTAATCTTATTGAAATGCAATCAAAATTGTTGCCATTAGAAGATTATGAGATTTCATCAATTTTAAAAAAATCATTTGAATCTAGGGGTATTAATATTCATTTATCAACAAAAGTTGAAAAAATAGAAAAACTAAAGGATGGTTTAAAAATTAACTTGCTTGACGAAAACAACAATTCAAATCACATTAAATCAGATATTGCATTGGTAGCTATTGGTGTTCAAGGAAATATTGAAAATATTGGGTTAGAAAAAATTGGAATTCAAATTGAAAGTGGTTATATAAAAACAAATGAATTTTATCAAACATCTATAGATAATATTTATGCTATTGGTGATGTTATTGGTCCTCCCTGGTTAGCTCATGTTGCATCAGCTGAGGGAAGAGTTTCTGCTGAACATATAAATAAAAATAATGTGACAAAAATAGATTATCAAAATATACCTGGATGTACTTATTGCAGGCCTCAAGTTGCATCTATTGGATTAACTGAAGATGCTGCAAAAAAAGCAGGTTTTTCTCTAAAAGTAGGTCGATTTCCACTTCAGGCTAGTGGAAAAGCATTAGCAATAGGTGAACCGGATGGAATGGTAAAAGTTATTTTTGATGAAAAATATGGCGAATTATTGGGTTGTCATATCATTGGTTCTGAGGCAACAGAATTAATTGCTGAAGCTGGAGTTGTGAGAACATTAGAAACTACACAACATGAAATATTAAATACAATACATGCACATCCAACTATTTCTGAGTCTTTTATGGAAGCAGTTGCAGATGCATATAATGAGGCAATACATATTTAAAAATTTGAAAAATAATAATAAAAAATTACATTTAATAAATTTAACTAAATTTGATTATAACTATGCTTGGGACAAACAGAAAAAAGCAGTTGAAAATAGAAAGCTAGGTTTGATTCCAGACACTTTATTTTTTGTTGAGCATGAACCAGTATATACTCTTGGTAAAAATTCTAATCAAAATCATTTGCTTGAATCTCGTGATTTTAATATTCCAATATATAAAATTGAAAGAGGAGGAGATGTTACATTTCATGGTCCTGGACAATTAGTTGGGTATCCTATTTTAGACTTGCATTATCATAGATTAAGTATATCTTGGTTTATGCGAACTCTAGAAATAGTATTAATTGAAACATTAAAAAAGTTTAATATTAAAGCACATCGAAGATCAGGATTTACAGGAGTTTGGGTTAATGATTATAAGATTGCAGCTTTAGGTGTTAAACTTTCAAAATGGGTGTCAATGCATGGATTTGCATTGAATATTAATAATAATTTAAAGTTTTATGATGGTATAATTCCATGTGGGCTTTTCCAGTATGATGTAACTTCAATGAAATCTTTATTGCAAAAAGAAGTTGATATAAATAAAGTAAAGAAAATTATTACTAAAAATTTTGTTAAAAACTTTTCTTTTGATAGGGTCAAATTAAGTAATGAATAATATTCATGGTTTTTCAAAGAAAAAAATTCTAGATATTTATAAATCAATGTATCTGTCTAGGCAGCTTGATGAAAAATTGTTTTATTTATCTTCTAATCAAAAGTTATTTTCATCAATTAGTTCATCTGGATTTGAAGGTTGCCAAATAGCAGCTGCAAATAATTTAATTCCATCAGAAGACTGGTCATATTTATCAAGTAGAGATTTAGCATTTTCTATTGGTATTGGAGTAGATTTAAAAAAAATATTGACTAAATTTATTTCTGATTCAAAAAAAATAAATAATCATAATTATTATAATTTTAAAATTATTAATAAAGGTAGTTTTTTAGAGTCAGTTATTTTGCCTTCAATTGGATCTGCTATTTCTTCAATTAATGAAAATTCAAATCAAGTAGTTTATTTATCAATTGATTTTAAAGATATGTTAAAAGGGGAATTTTTTGAAACTATTCAATGCTCTTGTTTAAAAAAATTACCAATAATTTTTCATATTCAAAAATCTAAAAACTTGGATTTAAATGATCAAAATATTTTAAATAATCTATCAGGTTTTGAAAATTTATTTACAGTTAACATTGATGGAGTAAATTTTTTTGAGTCTAATTTAGCATTTCAAAAGTCAGTTGAAAGAGCAAGGATGGGTAATGGGCCTAGTGTTATAATTTCAAATGCTTTTTCACTCGCCTCACATTTTTCATCAAATGCAAAAGAGTATGATTATAACAAAATAACAGAGTCTAATTTTGATAACGACCCATTGTTAAAGTTAAAAACCAATATCACTGATTTTGATATATGTGATATAAATGAATTTAGTTACTTAGAAAATAAAATTGATCAAGATATTGATAATAATATAGCTTTAATTGAACAAAATTTATTTGATGATGATCTTGATTTTAAAGAAAAATCAAGCAATATATCTTTTAATTTTGATTTTACAAAAAATACAATTGATCAAAAAATAAATTTTTCTCAATCTATTTACAATGCTCTTTTTGAAGAATTTTTAGAAAATCAAAAATTATTATTATGTTATAGTAAAATTGACAAAGATCAGCAAAAAATTAATAATCGACTCAAAAAAAAATATAGTAATAAACGAGTAATTTCACTTCCAATCAATTCTTCTTCTTTAATTGGAGCATGTATCGGTTTTTCAATATCAGGATATAAACCAATTGTAAAATTAACATCTTTAAAAGATTTATATTCTTCTTTAAAATATTTGAATTTTTTATTTACAAATCAAAGTTTTTTAAACATGCCAATGGTTTTAAGAGTGCCAATAAAAGATTTTTCGAATTTAAATGACTCTGAAAATTTAATGTTGAATCCAGGTATTTTAAATATACCTAATATTAAAATAGTTTATCCTTCAAATGCTGAGGATGGAAAAGGGTTATTAAAAATGTCTTGTAGGTCAAATTCATTTGTTATTTTTTTTGAAAATGAAAAATTATATCAAAGTGAATCATCAATTTCAATTGAACCAGATGAAAATTATTTACATCCTTTTGGAAAATCTTCTGTAAAGAAAGAAGGGAACGATATCACATTTCTTACTTATGGTTTAATGGTACATAAAACTTTAGAAGTTGCAAATATTTTAGAAAATGATTTTAATGTTGATTGTGAAGTTATTGATTTAAAATGTTTAAAACCTTTAGATTTAAACCTAATCGAGAAATCAATAAAAAAGTCTAATAAAATTATTATAATTCATGAAGAACTTCTTGATCAAGGACCAGGGTCTCAATTGTCTACAATTATTTCTGAATCTTTTTTTGAATTTTTAGATGGTCCCATAATAAGAATAGGTTCAAAAGTTGAATTATTAAAAGATAGTTCTAAATATATTTTTCCAAAAAAAGAAGAAATTATTCAAATTGTTACTAAATTAACAAAATATTAATGAAGCGGGGTTTAAAATGCTAAAAGATATTGTAATGCCACAATTAGGTGAGGGTATAACAGAAGGAACAATTATACAATGGAAAAAAAACATTGGTGATAAAATTAAAGAAGATGAAGTTCTTTTGGAAATTGGGACAGATAAAGTTGATTCTGAAATCCCTTCTCCTTTTGATGGTGTCTTGAAAGAAATTTTAGCAAAACCTAATGATGTTTTTCCAATAAATGAAGTAATCGCTAGAATTGATGTATCTTCCCTAAATGATAAATCCAATCAGGATGAAATTGAAGAAAAGATTGAAGAAAAGATTGAAGAAAATGAAGAAGTGATTAATGAAAAAAATAATATTCTTGAAAATAAAATTATCAAAAATGAAAATAATTTAAATGATAATAAAAAAACATTTTTTACGCCTTTAGTAAGGTCTATTGCAAGAAAAGAAGGTTTGAGTGATGATGAACTTTCATCTATCAGTGGTTCAGGTCAATTTGGAAGAGTTACAAAGAATGATTTGATGAATTATTTAGAACAAAAAAATAATCAAACAAATCATGAAAACTCTGAAAATAAAGACTTTACAAGTCAAAATTTAAAAGAAGATAGCATTGTTAATTCTCATCAATTAGATGAATATGTTGAGGATATGGACAGAATGCGTCAATCTATAGCTAAGCATATGCGTGATAGTATTGATACTTCAGCACATGTATATCTTGCATCTGAATGTGATATGACCAATATTGTTAAATTTGTTTCAAAAAATAAATCAGATTTTTTGAAAACAGAAGGATTCAAATTGACTTTCACGCCTTTTCTTATTTTGGCTGCTGTTAAAACTATTAAATCTCTTACACAATTTAATTCTCATTTGAATGGAACTAAGATTATTCATAAAAAAAATATTAACATCGGAATGGCTGTTGCTTTGGAAAAAGGATTAATTGTTCCAGTTATATCTAAATGTGATGAACTAAATTTTCTTGGAATTTGCAGAAAAGTCAATGATTTGGCTGTAAGGAGTAGAAAAAATCAAATTAATCCAAGTGAATTATCTGGTTCAACATTTACAGTAACAAACTTTGGTATTTTTGGATGTGTTTTTGGTCTTCCAATAATTAATCAACCAAATTCTTCTATTTTGGGGGTTGGTGCTATTAAGAAAAGACCTGTTGTCATTGAAAGTGATAATTTAGAATCTATTGCAATTAGATCAATTTGTAATTTTTCACTTGGAATTGACCATAGATTACTTGACGGAGCAGATGGTGGAAAATTTTTAAAATATTTTGTTTCAACCCTTGAAAATTTAGATACAAGTTCATTGTTTTAATTGTGAAAAAAGTCCATCAAAATACTAATAAAAAACCAAAATGGTTAAAAACCAAAATTACTGTTGGTTCAAATTATAAAGAATTAAAAACAATGGTGAAAAATAAAAATTTAAATACTGTATGTGAAGAAGCGTTATGCCCAAATATTTATGAATGTTGGGAGAGAAGGTCTGCAACATTAATGATTTTGGGTGATGTGTGTACAAGATCATGTGGTTTTTGTAGTGTTATTACAGGAAAGCCAATTTGGGATGATCCTAAAGAACCATTAAGAACTGCTCAAGCTGTAAAACAAATGGGTCTTAAACACTGTGTGATAACATCAGTGAATAGAGATGAGTTAGTTGACGGAGGTGCCAAAATATGGTCTGAAACTGTTAAATTAACTCATAAATTAAATCCTGAATGTTCAGTTGAGGTATTAATACCCGATATGAAGAATAAAGATGATTCACTCAATATTATTTTTAAATCAAGACCTGAGATTTTAGGACATAATATGGAAACTGTTCCAAGACTTTATAAAAGTGTTAGACCTCAAGCAAAATATAATTGGTCTCTGAGTGTTTTAAAAAAATCAAAAAAATTTGGATTAAAGACAAAAACTGCTTTTATGTTAGGCTTAGGTGAAACATCTGAAGAAGTTTTTGAATTGATTAATGATATTTATAAAACGGGTTGTGATATTTTAGCTATCGGACAATATTTACAACCAACAAAGCAACATTTGCCTGTTGAAAGATTCGTAGATCCTGATGAATTTAAAATATATAAGAATTATGGTTTAGAGCTTGGTTTAAAATGGGTTGAATCAGGTCCTTTAGTGCGAAGCTCTTATAAAGCTGATCTCCAAGCTAAAATGTCTATGAGTTAATATGATAAACTATAAATATTTAACAAATTTTTTTATTATTTCTGCAGGTATTATAATGGCTTTTATTTTGAACAATAATTCTGTTCAAAAGACTAATTCAAAACCAATTGAATTATTAGATGCAAATGTTAAAAAAAATAATTTTATTATTATTGGTAATCTTTCAGCTGAGTTACCAATAGGATGGGTGCAAGAGGTACCAAAATCATCAATGAGATTAACACAGTTTAAACTACCATCAAATGATTCTCAATATAGTGATGCAGAATTATCTGTGTTTAATGCAATAGGAGGCAGTACACAAGACAATTTAGATAGATGGTATAAACAATTTGACCAAATAGATGGAATTACATCTAAAGAAAAAGCAAGAGTAAGAGATTTTTCAATAGCAGGTATGAAAATAACAATTACAGATTTAAAAGGAACTTTTACTGGTGGCGGCATGCCAATGTCTCAATCAGTGAGGAAAGAAAATTATAGACTTTTAGCTGCCATTCTTGAAACTACAAATGAAAAATATTACTTCAAATTGATAGGTCATGAAAATGTAATAGATAATTGGGCTGTCTCATTTGGAGAATTTGTTGGAAATTTGAGACAAATCTAATTTTAATTAGACATTTTGTCATTAAAAATGACAAAATTACATATAATAACTTATTGGCATGTTTTTTGCTATTAATAATTATACAATCAATGAAAGGCAATTAAAAATGGCTGAGCAAGATAATAGTAACGAAACTTATCCCGTAATGCCTCTAAGAAATACAGTTTTATTTCCTCAACAAGTAATACCTACTTATATTGGAAGAGAAAGATCCCTTAAGCTTATAGATGATCTTCCAATGGGTAAAAAAATGATTGTTGTTGTAGCACAAGAAGATGGTGCTCAAGAAGACCCCAAAAGTGATGGTCTATATGTATGGGGAACTCTCGCTATGGTACTTAAGGTTTTTGATATGCCAGATAATAGTAAGTCCGCTATAATTCAAGGAGTTGATAGAGTAAAATTATTATCATTTACAGATAAAAATCCATACTTTAAAGCTGTTGTTGAAAGAGTTGAGGATGATGAAATTGAGGGAATAGAATCTGAAGCAATGGCAAAATCAATTAGATCTGTATTTAATGATTTAGTTAAAGTCGCCCCTTATTTAACAGATGAGCATTCCGGAGTTTTAAATTCGATATCTAACCCTGGAAGACTAGCTGATCGAGTTATTTCGTTAGTTACTATACCTACAGCTGAAAAACAGGAAATATTAGAAGAATTAAATGTTAAAAAAAGATTAGAAAAAGCCACATTACTTTTAAATAGAGAAATTCAAAGAATAAATTTAGGAGAAAAAATTCAGACTGAAGTTCAGGATGAAATATCTAAATCACAAAGAGAGTATTATTTAAGAGAACAATTAAAAGCAATAAGACGTGAGCTTGGTGAAGAAGATGAATCAGCGGAAATTTCTGATTTAGAAGAAAAGATTAAAGATGCAAAAATGACAAAAGAAGCATCTAAGGTTGCACGTAAGGAAATTGATAGGTTAAGTAAAATACCTCCACAATCTCCTGAGTACTCAGTTTCCAGAACTTATCTTGATTGGTTATTGGATTTACCTTGGAGTAAAACAACTAAAGATAGAGTAAATATAAAAAAAGCTAAGTCTATATTAGATAATGATCATTATGGATTAGATGATGTTAAAGAACGAATAATTGAATATCTTGCCGTTAGAAAACTAAAAGAAAAGAAAACGAAAGATGGAAAAGTAAAAGGTCCAATTTTATGTTTTGTTGGTCCACCTGGTGTAGGTAAAACCTCTCTTGGAAAATCTATAGCAAAATCTATGGGAAGAGAATTTGTGAGAATTTCCCTTGGTGGAGTAAGAGATGAAGCAGAAATTAGAGGTCATAGAAGAACTTATATTGGTGCTCTTCCAGGTAGAATAATTCAAAGTTTAAAAAAAGCAGGAACTAACAATCCATTATTTATGTTGGACGAGATTGATAAAGTTGGATCAGACTTTAGGGGTGATCCATCTTCCGCATTGTTAGAAGTGTTAGACCCAGAACAAAACTTTTCATTTAGTGATCATTATTTAGAAGTCCCTTTTGATTTGAGTAATGTTATGTTTATTGCAACAGCAAATTTAAAAGATCCCATTGTACCAGCCTTAAGGGATAGAATGGAAATTTTAGATTTTTCTGGATATATCGAAGATGAAAAAATTCAAATAGCTAAGAAATATTTAATTCCTAAACAAATTGAAGAGAATGCATTGTCTATCAAAGATATTAAGTTCTATGAAACAGGAATAAAAGAACTGATTAGATCCTATACTAGAGAATCTGGAGTTAGAAATCTTGAAAGAGAAATTTCTAATGTTTTAAGAAAAATTGCTAGAAAGCAAGCTGATGGATCTCTAAAAAAAGCAAATATTAATAAGTCTACTGTAAACGACTTTTTAGGTGCACCAAGATTTTATTCAGAAATGGCTGAAAGAATGAAAACGCCCGGTGTTGTGATTGGTTTAGCATGGACATCAGTTGGTGGTGAAATATTATTTATTGAGGCATCAAAAATGCCTGGTAAAGGTTCTTTATCTCTTACTGGGAAATTAGGTGATGTTATGAAAGAATCTGCTCAAGCCGCTTTGACTTATGTTAGATCAAATGCAAAACTATTAGGAATTGACCCTGATTTTCATAAGAAAAATGATATTCATGTACATGTTCCAGCTGGTGCTATACCAAAAGATGGCCCATCTGCGGGAACAGCAATTTTTACGGCAATAGTTTCTTTATTAACTGACAAATCTGTTAAAGATACTTTGGCTATGACTGGAGAAATTACACTTCGAGGTGCTGTTTTACCTGTTGGTGGAATTAGAGAAAAAGTTACCGCAGCTCATAGATCTGGGATAAGAGAGGTTATTTTACCTCATTTTAATAGAAAGGATCTTGAAGAAATACCACAAAGGGTTGCTAAAGACATGACTTTTCATTTTGCTAAAGAAGTAACTGATGTAATCAAAATTGCATTTAAAAATCCAAAAATAAATAAAATTAAAAAAATAAATTCTATTCCTCAGGTCGCAGAAGCATAATATTAGTTTTTTATTTAATAAATTTATTAAATTAGCATCGTTTTTGGGCGGTTAGCTCAGTTGGTTAGAGCATCTGCTTTACACGCAGGGGGTCCAGGGTTCAAATCCTTGACCGCCCACCAAATCAAGCCCTTCTCTTATTGAGGAGGGTTTTTTTGTATCTACTCTCGGTAAACCATTCCTAATGAAAATCAATTCAATTTGACATACCTTGCAAACTAAATCATAAATAATAGCACAATTAATACACCAAATTAATACCCCGCAGATGAAATAGGGTGGTGTAACCTAATGAATGGGTAAAGTTTTTTTGTTTTTAGAATAATTAGTAAATTATTTGAATTTGAGGGGATTTAAAAATGAAAATTAGTTTAATAATTAAAATTGTTGGAACAATGCATCTTGTCCTAGGTCTTTCTCTTTGGGGAATAATAATTTTTGCCAAAGATATGATTGCTCCTGGCGCATCTCCTGAAACAGTAGTTGCAGTTCAAGGCACAGCAGATGTAGTCGGTGCACATAGTGTTGGCATTGGGTTATTATTAATTGTTTTAAGTTTTATTAAGGACATTGAATCTGCAAGGTTAGTACTAGTTGGTGAACTCGTTTTAATGATA
>NZHL01000004.1 GCA_002691365.1 Fidelibacterota bacterium | reverse complement strand
ACTCTAAAAATTATTTCAGACATAGTTGTTTTCATAACATCTAAAAGAGGAGTAGGATATATACCAAGAAAAATAACAAGAATTGCTAGTGGAATTAAAATCATAATTTCCCTGGTATTAATCTCGGGTAGATCTTTATATTTTTCATTTAATTTACCCAAAAATATTTTCTGATATGACCTTAAAAAATAGGCTGCATTCAATAATATTCCGATTGTAGACAATATTACAATATTTCTATAAACTGGAAAAGCACCCAAAAAAGTCATTGCTTCGCTAATAAAACCTGATAAACCTGGAAGACCCAAACCAGCGAACCAAGCTAGAGCCACAATAGCAGCATAAATTGGTGTTTTTGATGCTAATCCTCCAAAACCATTAATGTCCCTATGATGCGCTCTATCATAAACAACTCCAACTAAAATAAATAACATGGCAGTTATGGTTCCATGATTAAACATTTGAAGAACTGCTCCATTCATTCCCAATTCTGCAGCTGCAATATTTGAATCATATTTTGAGCCTGCAGCAACAACAGCAGACATACCCAACATAACATAACCCATATGATTAATTGATGAATAAGCTACCATTTTTTTAAGGTCTGTTTGGGCTAATGCACACATACCTCCCCAGATTATATTAATCAGTGCTAAAAAAGCTAATATTCCTGCAAACCAAACGGTTCCATCTGGAATCATTGGAAAATTTATTCTTAGAATACCATAAGTTCCCATTTTCAATAATACTCCTGCTAATATAACAGAAATTGCAGTTGGTGCCTCAACATGAGCAAGAGGTAACCAAGTATGAAAAGGAAAAATAGGAACTTTAATTGCGAAACCAATAAATAATAATAACCAAACAACTTTGATTCCACTAAAACCCCACCAAGAAATTTGACTGAGTGTAGTTGGAGCAGTTGACATTAATTCAATCATATCAAAAGTTCTTCCTGATGAAAAATAAAGAGCAAGAACTGCAATTAACATCAATACGGAACCAAATAGAGTATATAGAAAAAACTTTATAGCTGCATACTCTCTATTGGGACCTCCCCAAATTCCTATTAAAAAATACATTGGAAGAAGCATTACCTCCCAAAAAATATAAAATAAAAAGAAATCAAGCGATAAAAATACTCCCATCATGCCAGCATCTAATAATAAAAAAAGACTAAAATATCCCTTTGGTGCTTTTTCAATTTTCCAACTTACAAAAACGCATAAAAAAGATAATAAAGCAGTTAACCCAACCATTGGCAAGCTTAAACCATCAACCCCAAGCATATAGGTTATATTAAATGAAGGAATCCAAGGAGATTTTTCCATGAACTGAAATCCTTGGGTATTATTATCAAAATTAAACCATAACAAAATTGATAAAAGCAATTGAATACCAGTAAATAAAACAGCAATCCATTTAATTAAATGAATTTTATTTTTTGGTAAAATAACAATTAAAATTGCACCTATTACGGGAGTCCAAATCAACCAACTTAAAATATTAAAATCCATAAAATATTTTTCCCTTTTTTATCTAAATAGCTTGAAAAACATAAATAATTATTAACCCAACTAATACTAAAATTAAATAATTCTGTATTTTACCACTTTGAATAAGACGTAATTTTGAGCCAGAAAATTTAGTAAAATGACCAAATCCATCAATAATTTTTTGATCAAGAAATTTATAATCCCATAAATTACCCACAACTTTAGAAAACCTTTCAGTTGTTTTACCAATCCCATTAATAAAATATTTGTCGTAAATATCCCAATCAAAAATGGCAATGTATCTAGAAAATTTCAAAAATGGATCAATGATATATTTTTTTAAAATTTCATCAATAAAAAATTTATTATATGACAAGTTATACATAAATCTCAATCTTTTATAAACGACATCTGAAGAAATAAGCTTTGAATAATAAGTTAAAAAAGCAAAACCAATTCCAAGTGCTGCTACAGACAAAGAGAGAAGCATAGCAAGATTATGTGCTTGACTTATTTCTTCTTTAATTTGATATGCTGTGGGATTTAAATAACCGGGAACTAATGAATCTTTTGACTTTACTAATGTCATGAACCATCCATCATATGCAAGTGGATTAAAATTCGGGAAAGTAAAAAACAGGAAAAAAGACAAAGAAGATAAAATAATAAGTGGAGTTGTCATTTGAATAGGAGATTCATGAATGTTCTCAAAAACTTTTTTAGAGTTAGGTTTTCCATAAAATGTCATAAATATCAACCTAAACATATAAAAAGCTGTAAATAATGCCGCACTAAAAGCAAAAAGAGATAGTAAAAAATGATTTGGAAATTGTGAAGAAAATGCTAATGTACCTGCGAGGACAGCATCTTTTGATAAAAATCCTGAAGTAAATGGTATACCTGATAAAGCTATTGTACAAAATAACATTGTATAAAATGTGATAGGCATTTTATCTTTAATTCCACCCATATTCCTCATATCTTGAGGATCAGATTTATGATCATCTATTTTATGATATGCATGATGCATTGCATGAATCACACTTCCACTACATAAAAATAATCCGGCCTTAAATGCTGCATGTGTTACTAAATGAAAAAAACCATAAGTATATGCTCCTACACCAACAGCTAAAACCATATATCCAAGCTGACTAACGGTTGAATAAGCTAAAACTTTTTTAATATCATTTTGAGTTATAGCGATTATTGCTGCAAAAACTGCAGTAACTCCTCCTATATATGCAATTATTGTTAGTGCTTGAGGAGTGAAAATTGGAAATAATCTAAATGCCAGATATACTCCTGCAGCAACCATAGTTGCAGCATGAATTAATGCACTGACAGGCGTAGGACCTTCCATTGCATCTGGTAGCCAAATATGAAGTGGAAATTGTGCTGATTTTCCAATTGCACCAGCAAAAAGACATAAACCGGCAATTGTAAGAGTATCAACTGAAAACAATCCTTTAGAAACACCTAAATATAAATCTTTAAATAAAAATGAACCAATAGTACTAAAAAATAGCATAATTCCAATAAACATTCCAATGTCTCCAACTCGGTTTACAAGAAATGCCTTTTTACTAGCATTAGCTGCTGATTCTTTTTCAAACCAAAATCCAATTAAAAGATATGAACTTAAACCTACTAATTCCCAAAAAATATAAATTCCTAACAGGTTGTTTGAAAGTATGATTCCATTCATGGAAAATGTAAATAATGATAAAAAAGCAAAATACCGCGAATATCTTGGATCTTCTTTCATGTATGCAGTAGAATAAATATGAACTAAAGTTGAAACCAAAGAAACTACTAATAACATAATTATAGTTATATTATCAATTAAGATTCCAATCTTTACATCAAGAGTTCCTAAATTAAACCAAGTCCAAATTTCTTCAACTTTAAAGTAAGGATCATATTTTAACAACATCATTGAAAATAATGCTAAACTTAAGCAAAGTGTTATAGCTATTGAACCTATGGATAACCAATCACCTCTATTTGGTAATTTTTTACCTGCAAAAATCATTATTATAAATGATAAAAGTGGAAGTAATAAAATTGCTATACCATAATTAATCATAATTAGTGACTCATTTTATTTGCATCATCAATATTGATACTACCAAAATTATTAAAAATATTTAATATAATTGCCAAGGCTACAGCAGCTTCTGCAGCTGCCAAAATTATTACAAATAATGAAAAAATATGTCCAGATAAATCCATTCCTGAGAATCTTGAAAAAGCAATAAAGTTTATATTAGCAGCATTTAAAATCAATTCAATACTCATTAAAACAGCTACACCATTTCTTCTCGTAATTACTCCAAAAAGACCAAGTGAAAAAAGAATAGAACTAATAATTAAATAAGAATTTAAATCCACTATTTTGAACTCCTTGACAATAAAGCCGCCCCAATAAGAGCAACCAATAGAAGTATTGAAGCGACCTCAAAAGGCAACAAATAGTCAATCATCAACAAATAACCAATTTGATTAATGGTTTCTTGAGGTTCCACAGCAGTATCTTGGAACCAAGGAGTATTCAACATCATATAGGATAAACCTAAAAAAATTATTAAGATTATTCCACCACCCAACATTTGTTGATTTGAAGATTGTGATAAAGTCACATCAGTAATTCGATGTGTAAGCATTATTCCAAATATAATTAATACTAGAATACCACCTACATAGATCAAAATTTGAGTTATTGCTATAAAATCTGCCCATAAAAAAACATACAAACCAGCAATACCCAAAAGAGTAAATAATAAAGAAACAGCAGAATAAATTAAATTATTTGACAATACTACTATTGATGCAGAGATAATAGTCATCAATGCGATAAACCAAAAAATTAAATTTATTCCAGTCATTAATTTACTTTCTCAAACTATTTATTTTCTTGAACATAACTTTGCAAAATATCCGGTGGTACTTTTGAAAAACGATAAATCATGTCATTTCTATCATATTCTGAAAATTCATAATCAATTTCATGTCTAGTAGAATTAGGACCTCCGACCATAAAAATACACTCTTCTGGACATGGATAAGTACATAAATTACAATAACAACACTCAGACATATCTATATCAAATCTTGTTAAAAGCAATCTCTTAGTAGTACCATTAGATGTAACACCAGTATGATTTGCCTCTGTAATATCTTCACCTTTTTCAACTTTATGAGTCTCAATTTTAATACAATCAACTGGACATGCTCTCTCACATTTAAGACAACCTATGCAATCATCCATATCAACAGTTAATCTTGAACGAATAACATTGTAACTATCAGGTGAAAAACCTATATCTCGTTCAGGTCTAGGCCATCTTTCAACTGGATATTGAAGAGTTACATTTCCTTTTCTAATTTTCAACATATGACCAAGAGTTACAGACATTCCGATTATTAGTGTAGAAATTGTTTGAAAAATTGATAAAAAATAATTCATAAATTTACCTCATTATTAAATCCCAAAGCCCAACTCCAATAATTACAAAAAAAGAACCAGGAAGAAAAAACTTCCAGCACATTCTCATTAATTGATCTGTTCTTAACCTTGGAAAAGTCCATCTAAACCACATCATAACAAAAATTAAAAAAGATGTTTTTGATACAAGCCAAAAAACTCCCCAAATATTTCCATCAAAATATCCAGGTATTGGACTTAACCAACCTCCTAAAAATCCAATAGTTGCTACACCAGCAACAATAAACATATTAGCATATTCTGCCAAAAAGAAAAAAGCCCATCTCATTCCAGAATATTCTGTCATCCAACCAGCTACTAATTCAGATTCGGCTTCAGGTAAATCAAATGGAGTTCTATTTACTTCAGCTACTCCTGCTATAAAAAAAAGCCAAAATGCTACTACCATAAATGGATTATTGAAAATAAACCAATTAGGTAATATTCCCAAAGTAGATCCTGTTTGAGCAAAAACTATATCCTTAAATGCTAAGCTTCCAGATAGCATAACAACTGGAAGCAAGGATAATGCTGCTGGTATTTCATAACTAACAATCTGAGCTGCAGATCTCATTGAGCCATACAAAGACCACTTATTATTCGAACTGTAACCTGCTAGAATTATACCTATAACTCCAACTGAACTCATAGCTAAAATGTAAAACAAGCCAAGATTAAAATCAGCTGCAACCAAAAATTCATTAAATGGAAAACCTGCAAAAGCAACAAAAGAACCAATAAAAATTATACAAGGAGCTAATAGAAAAAGTTTTTTATCAGCTGAATCTGGAATAATGTCTTCTTTAGTAAGTAATTTAATTGCATCTGCAAGAGTTTGTAAAACACCCCATTTCCCTGCATGCAAACCAACACCATGCCCCATTGGACCTAAACGATCCTGCATAAAAGCAGAAACTTTTCTTTCAACGTAAACTGCTACCAAAGCATTTACTGCCATAAATCCAAAAATTGGAATTCCAGCTAAAACAACAGAAATTATAAAAATGGAAGATTGATAAGATTTAATAAATTCAATGCTTGAAAATAGATTAATATAAAAATCTACCATCTTATCTATCTATTTCACCCAAAACAATATCGAGCGATCCTAAAATAGTTAACATGTCTGCAAGCATCCAACCTTTTGAAATTTCATCCATACAACTTAAAGCTGTAAATGCTGGTGATCTTAATTTCAATCTTGAAGGAGTAGCACTACCATCACTTTCAATATAAAACCCTAAATCACCTCTAGGACTTTCAGTTCTACTATAAATATGTCCGGCATTAGGCCTAATTTTTTTTGGCATAGATTCATAAATATCTCCCTGTCTAGGCATTTGGTCTAAAGCTTGTCTAACTATTTTCAAACTTTCTTCTAATTCACGAATTCTTACATAATACCTATCCCAACAATCACCTATTGTTCCCATTGCACCAGTACCAATTGGAATATCAAAATCAAACTTATCGTAAATACTATATGTCTCATTTTTTCTTAAATCCCATTTTACACCAGACCCTCTTAAATTTGGTCCAGTTACACCATAACTTATTGCAACTTCAGGTGGAATAACACCAACATCAGCAGTTCTTTCAATAAAAATTTTGTTGTAAGTAAGTAAATCATTTGTTTCAATAATTTTGGGTTCAAAGTAATCTAAAAATTCATATGTTTTTTCAACCCAACCGACTGGGAAATCATGAGAAACACCTCCAACCCAGATATAATTATAGAGCAATCTTGCACCACAAAGCATTTCAAATAAATCTAAAATTCTTTCCCTATCTCGAAAACAATATACGAAAGGAGTTACAGCACCTACATCAAGTCCAAATACTCCAACAGCCAATAAATGACTCGCTATTCTATTCATTTCAGCAACAATTACTCGAATATATTCTACTTTTTCAGGAACTTGAATGTCCATTAGTTTTTCAACTGCTATAGCATATCCAAAATCATTATTCATTGAACCTATATAATCACATCTATCAACAAATGGTATTGCTTGTTCATAGGTTAAGTTTTCACAATGTTTTTCAAAACACCTGTGCAAATAACCAATGTAAGGTGTTATTTTTTTTATTATTTCACCATCTGTAATAGTTTTTAGTCTCAACACACCATGGGTACTAGGGTGTTGAGGGCCAATATTAAGAACCATTTCTTCATCGGAACTATTATGTGTATTTTGATTATTAATTTTTATTCCCATCCATCTTTAATTTTATCAACAACAATTCCATGCCATGTCTTAGGAAATTCATAGTCTTTTCTTAAAGGAAATCCATCCCAATCATCAGGTAATAATATTCTTCTTAAATCAGAATGACCATCAAAAACAATTCCATACATATCATATATTTCCCTTTCAAACCACTCTGCCATCCTCCATATTTTTTCAACAGAAAAAATATTAGGAGTTTTTTTATCTACAGGAATATAAACTTCAATTTTATGATTATATTTCATCGAATGTAAATTATATACTACACCCAAATTATTACTATCAACACCTTCATCAATTCCAGTAATACACATCATTGAATCAAAGAAAAGATCATAATCATTTCTTAAAAATTTTGATAATTCTTCCCATTCTTTTGGAGTGCTAATTATACGATCAGAATGATTTTCATCAATTGATATATTTTTAAAAGAAGACTTTATTTTATTAATTATCTCAGTGTTATTCATTTTTTAAATCTTCTATTTCCTCATCAACAATATTTAATTTTCTATATCTTCCTCGACCATAAGGTACTGTTACTTTCACCCATTCTAAATCACCTTTAACCCATACATATGCTAGACCTAAACTCAATATTGTCATAAAAATTAACATTTCTATAAATGCAAATAATCCTAATTCTTTATAAACTACTGCCCAGGGGAAAAAAAATACAGCTTCCACATCAAAAATAATAAAAATTAATGCTACTACATAAAATCTAATATTAAATTTAACCCAAGCAGGACCTTCTACGTCTTCTCCACACTCGTAAGTGGTAAGTTTATCATAGGATTTATTTTTTGGAGATAATATCCATTGAAGAATAAGTGGAACTGCTATCAATATGACACCAATTATTACAAAAATAAATGCGGTTCCAAAATCATTATACATAATATTAAATAAGCTAATAAATTATTGAACGAATTTATTGTTGATTCTATCGTCTTTGCAAGTCAAATTGGAAAAAATTAATTAGAGTACATAATTCCAATACTTGGCCATCTTTTAGGCAGAGCAGAACCTAATATATCTTGATATTTAATATTATTTAAGTTGTTTATTTTTAAGTTAATGGAAACAGTTTCATTTATGAAATAATTAATTTTTACATTATTTAAAATATAATATTGAGATATCTTTGCATTTATTAATTCATTTATCTCTTCTTTTCTTTCAATATAATTTGATAAAAATATTATATGTAAATTTTTTCGTCTAAAGCTAGTGTTAAAACCTAACATTTTTCTTGGATGATTAGATAGATACTTTGATAATTCGTTTTGGGTTGAAGATGTTTTTAATTGAGTGTAATTCAATTTAATATCAATTAATGTTTTATTAAGTTGAAATTTTTTATCAAAATTAAATTCTAAACCAAAAACATTACTATAAAAAATATTTTTTGCATAAAAATAATCTTCATTACTATATAAATTTTTGTTGTTGGTTATTGAACTTGAATTTGTCATTGTATAGTCGATTAAATCATTTGAACTTCTATAAAAAATAGTATTACTAATCTTTAAATTTTTTTTCATTTGAAGATCAATACCTACATCATATGAAATAGATTTTTCAGATTTTAAATTTGGATTTCCCAAATTTCTACCAGGTGACAAGCTGTCAATCATAGAAGAAATATATCTTTCAGTAAAATCTGGTGATCTAAAAGCCATTCCAATTGAAGACCTAAAAACTAAACTTTTAATTTCATAAGCAATATTATGTTGAAACAATGGAATTATTTCATCTACATAACTGTCATTTTCCAATCTTAAGCTCAAACTTTGATTAACATTATGAAAAAGATTTAAATGTACTATTCCAAATAATCCTTTAGAATCATTTGAATGATTTCCTCTGTCAGAACTATTAATTTTTTTATACACATATTGACCCCCAAACGCAAATTTAAGTCTATTTGAAAATGGCATATAATATGATAGTAAATAACTATTTTTGTAGGTTTTGTGATTATTTATAGAAAACAAAGGATTAAATATAAATTCATCATTTAATATTTTATTACCAAAATTAAATTCAAAAACATTTTCACCTTGATTAATCTTTAATCCTGATTGGATCCAATAACTAGAAATTTTTTCATAAGACTCATCATAAGAACTTGTTGTATAAAAATATTTTGCATTAAAATCTCTTTTATCATTTCCTATTCTGAAATAATATTTAATATTAGGTTTAAAAAAATACGCTAAAGATAAAGTATTCGTCATAATTTTAAAATCTGTATTGTATAGACTATCAGAACTAGTACCTAATACATAATTTGGATTTAAAATAACTTCACCGTCGGAACTAGTTATTCTGCTGGAACCAGAAAAAAACAAGTTTTGATATGATTTTGAAAAACCTAAATCTATAGTTTTTAGATTATTTTTACCAATCTGAAAAGAAGAGTTAATTTTACCTGAATCAACATTTTTTCTTAAGCTATAAGATTTTGTTTTAATATGAATTACACCTCCTACCGCATTTGAACCATAAGATGCACTAGCAGGACCCCTAATAATTTCAATTGATTCAATTTCTGAAATTGGTAAAGGGATATTTGCATTAAAATGACCTGTTAAAGGGTCATTTAAACTAATATTATCAATTAAAAATAATACTTGAGAAAATGTACTTCCTCGAATTCCAACATCCACCTGAACACCAAAATCATTTCTTGTATTTACATTTACCCCACCAAGAAATCTAAATAATTCATCAATTGAATTTATTGGTAAGTTTTTAATTTCATTTGAATTAATAATCGTAATAGATTTGCCAGATTCACTTTTAAGAGTGGGAATTCTTGTTGCAGATACAGTAATTGGTTCAAGCTCATAAACAACCTGAGACTTTATAACTGATACAAAAAATATAAAAATAAGAATCTGTTTAAATTTTAAATTCATAATTATTCTTTTAATTGATTATATATGCCCCACATATATATTTAGAATTTAAAATAAAAATATAATTAGTTATTTATATTTTTTTGCCCCCAACCCATTTTTGTCCTTAATGTTTCAAAATACTCATTTTCTTCTAATGTTATCATATTTATAAAATGAGGTGATTTTGTGATGAATATTTCAGAATCTGGCTGAATTTCGTAATTAACTTGCCCATCAGCTGACAAATGAAGGGTTTCATTACTAGGAAAAGCTATTTTTAAATTACTATCTCCTGGCAAAACAATAGGTCGTGATGACAAAGAATGTGGGCAAATTGGAGTAATAGTAAATAATGAAAGCCAAGGAGTAATTATAGGACCACCTGCAGATAAATTATAAGCAGTTGAACCAGTTGGTGTAGCAATAATTAATCCATCTGCTGAATAAGATGTAATATATTTACCATCAAGAAAGAGAGAGCAACTAATTAACCTTGTTCCACCATTAGAATTAATAACCACATCATTTAATGCAAAAAATTTTTTTTTTTTATTATTTTTTTTAATTATTGCTTGTGCAAGCATTCTAGGAAAAATTTTATTTTTTTTATTAAATATTAGCTGAAGACTTTTATAAAGATTTTCAATTTTACTTTCTGCAAGAAATCCTAAACTACCAAGATGAACACCAAATATTGGTGTTCCAGATTGACCTACACTTCTTGATGCAGAAAGTATTGTTCCATCACCACCTAAGGCTATCAAAAAATCAATTTTTTTAAAATCTTTATTTGTCTTAATTGGATCATAATTCTTGAAGTTATTTGATTTTAAATAATAATATTCATTTTCAATTATATTATGCATTAGGTGGATTTCAACTTTGTTATTAATTAACCAGTCTATTAAATCAGGAATAATTTTCCAAAATCCTGGTTTTTTAATATTTGCAAAAATACCTATTTTCAATTTTTTTCTTCTTTCAAAAGATTTTTAATGCGAGACTCAGTTTTTTTTAAAATTTCTTTACATGAATTTGTAAGTAACATTCCTTCTTCAAAAAGATCAATACTTTGTTCAAGAGTAGTTGATTGATCCTCTAATAAATTAACAATATCTTCTAAACGATTCATAGAATCTTCAAAATTTATTTTTTTATTTTTTTTCATTTTTTATGATTTTCTTTATTTGTGTTTGTAATTCACCATCTGACATTTTAACAAAAATATTTTCTTCATTTTTAATTTCTTGAATTGACTTAACTATTTTTGTTTTACTATTTTTGTAAACAATTGAATAACCTCTTTTTAAAATTAATTTAGGATCTATTATATGTAATTTACTTTTAATTGATTCAAGATTATAAGATTTTAAATTTAATGAATTTTTAAAATTTTTTCTCATTTGTTCAGATTTTTCAATTAAATATTGTTTTTTACTATCAACTAATAATGAAGGTTTTTGAAATCCATATCTTAGTAAAATATTATCCAATCTTTGCCAAGAATTATTTAAACTAATATTCAACAATTCTGAAAATCTATTTTTAAAATTCATTAATTTATTTTCTAATTCGTCTAACGAGATTGAAGCTAATTCTGCAGCAGCAGATGGTGTAGGTGCTCTTAAATCAGATACAAAATCAGACAAAGTAAAATCAGTTTCATGTCCAATTCCTGTAATAATAGGTGTATGACATTCAAAAATTTTATAAATCAACTTTTCTTCATTAAAACACCATAAATCNTCAAAAGAACCTCCTCCTCTACCCAAAATTATNAATTCAATGTTTTCATTTTTATCAAANTCATTAATTGCTTGAATAATATCATTTGAGGCTTCAATTCCCTGGACAATAGTTGGTCTTAAATTTAATTGAATATGAGGTGCTCTTCTTGATAAAATATTAATCATATCCTCAACTGCAGCACCTGTTGCAGATGTTATAATCCCAATTTCGAGAGGAAATTTTGGTAATTGCTTTTTGTGAATCTCACTAAAAATCCCCTTATCGCTTAATTTTGTTTTAAGTTTTTCAAATGCTAAAAACAGAGAACCTTTTCCAGCAATCTCAATATTTTTTACTATTAACTGATGATATCCTCTAAGGTTATAGACTGAAACATCCCCNGTAGCAATGACCTCCATACCATCCTGTAAATTAAAATTAACATTATTATTATAACCTCTGAACATAACTGCTTTTATTTCAGCTTTTTCATCCTTGAGGGTAAAATATATATGACCTGAACTAGGTTGAGATATATTTGAAATTTCACCTTTAATAGAAATAAAGCTAAAATTTTTTTCGATTAAATTTTTTAATCTATTTGAAAAATCTGAAACTGTATAAATATTATTTTTTGGATTAACCAATTCATCATTTTCTTGATTTTTCAACATACAATTTAAATCCTATGGCAAAACAGGTCTGCCTGATAATATCCAAGCTCTTTCCCAAAATTAATCAATATTATTTTCAGAAATGAAAGATTTGTTTTTAATAAAATAGTTTTTTAGTGGAGAAGTTAATAGACTAATTGCTCTCTCATTGATCATGCGATGAGCTGAATAACCNCAACCAAATAATGATTGAGTTATCAAAAAAAAAAATATAGCCTAATTTTATTCCAAAAAAGACTCTTAATAACCTATTTTCCTTTTTTCTTATGTCTATTTGCACGCAATCTTTTTTTTTCTTTTGTGCGTAGAAATTTTTCTCTTTTTTCTTTTTTTACCACAAGGCATTTTTTACTCCATTAAATCAATCATTTATATTTTTTTTCAACAAACTAGAAGGCTTAAAAACAGGAACATACCTTTCCGGTAAAAAAACTGTCTCACCAGTTCCAGGGTTCCTTGCTTTTCTTGGTTCTCTTTTTTTTATTCCAAATGTTCCAAAACCTCTAATCTCTACTCTTCTTTTAAGTTCTAAGGACTTTCTGATTTTACTTATTACTGCATTAAGAATAGCTTCAGTTTCAACCTTGGTTAACCCAATTGCAGATGAAACTTCTTCAATTATTTCAGCTTTTGTAACAGTTTTATTTTCCAACTCAATCATAAGTTTTCTCCATATTATCCTTGTTTAACATAAATCACAAGTTTTTGTCCAGGTATAATCAAATCACTTTTTGAGATACCATTCCATTTTCGAATTTTAGACATACCCACACGATATCTTTCAGAGATATGACTTAGAGTATCACCAGATTTAACTGTATATATTTCTTTAACAGTATTAATTGAATTTTCTTTTAAATTAACTTTATTGTTTATGGGTACTTTAAGTTTTTGATTTGGGTAAATTACTGAACCATAACTCAATCCATTAAGTTGCCTAATTTTTCTAGCTGTGGAACTATATCTCATTGCTATATGTCCTAAAGTGTCTCCACTCCTTACAGTATAAACCACGGAATTTGTTTGTTTGTTTTGTGGAAGATTTCGTGAATTTGATAAATTTCCAGAAATAGGAATTGTTAATTTTTGCCCTATACTCAATCTATTATAGTTTTTAATTTTATTAAATGAAGCTATTTGATGAACTTTAACTCCGTACTTATCAGCAATCCAACTTAAATTATGTCCACTCTTAACTACATGAATCATATATTCAGGAGCAAAACGTTGTCTGTCATCAAGTAAATTATAAGATGTCAAAAACTCATTTTTTAAACCACTAGGAATTTTAAGAATATATGCTCTACCTGATGGCGTAGCATGTTGTCTTAATTCAGGATTGTATTGCCTTAATTCATCAACAGAAATACCTGCACACTTGGCAAGAACATTCAAATCTGTACTATTTTTAACTTCAACTTTATCAAAATTATATATTTTTTCATTTTTAGGAATCTCAAACCCATATTGTGTTGGGTTTTTTGCAATAATTGCAGTGGCTAAAACTGTTGGGACATGATTTTTTGTTTCCTTAGGTAAAGTATTAAGTGCCCAAAAATCTCTTGTCTGATGAATTCTAATTGCTCGATTAATTCTTCCAGCACCGGCATTATAAGCTGCCAANGCAAGATACCAATCATCAAACTCTAAATAAAGATCTTTTAAATATTTTGCTGCAGCATCAGTAGCTTTTTCGGGATCTCTTCTCTCATCCACCCACCAATCTCTATCTAAACCATAAATTTTTGCCGTTGAAAAAATAAATTGCCACATCCCAACTGCTTTTGCTCTTGAATAAGCTCTAGGATTTAATCCACTTTCAACCATTGAGTGATAAATTAATTCTTCAGGTAGTTCATGTGAATCTAATATTTTTTTTATCATTGGATAATAATATGGATATCTTGTTAACCACNTTTCAAAACTATCTCTAGCTCTATTTTGAAAAAAACTTATTGCTCTTTCAACTCTAGAATTAATAACCAAAGGAATGTGCCCTTCTCTATCATCAATAACCTTAAACGAGGAACCATTTATTTCAATTTCAATAGGGGTTAAATATTTAGATAATTCTTCTCTTAAGCTTGCAGTTGCAATTGGTGCACTTGTTTTATCAACCGTATTAAAATTATTTTGATAAGAATGAATAAGAGTTTTTTCAAATCTATTAAATTCAATTTGGTCATCTTCGGTCATATCCCCTAGTTGTTCAGCTGCATTCAATAATTCAATTATTTTATCAAGCAAAAATAATACTTCAAGAGAGTCCCCATGATGGTCTGCAATTATTGCCTCTGAAAAAAAACTTTTAGCGTCAGATAGAATTAAAGGAAACCTATTATCAACTCCTTGAAATTCCTCAAATGAAATTTCATCAACTTCGGTAGATGTGGAATCGGAAAATATATAATTTTGTAAAAAAATAAAAAAAATAAAAAAAAAAGATAAGTTTTTATATTGCTTGAGATACATAAATGTTTGAATTATTAAGAACTGAAATTATATTTCTTTTCAAAACTAATCAAGTTGTTTAATTTTTTTTTTAGATTCATTTTTAACAATATTTGTAGTACTAAAACCTGATAAAATTGGTGAAAAAACTAATTTACCACCATATGATTCTACATAATTTTTNCCTACCACATCTTTCTTTTCGTAGTCTTTTCCCTTAATTAATATATTGGGTTTTATTTCTTTAATTAAGTTTTCTGGTGTATCGTCGTCAAATATTATTACTAGATCTACATTTTTTAAATTTTTAAGATTTTTAAACCTTATTTTTTGATTTTGAATTGGTCTGCTTTTACCTTTTAAACGCTTAATAGATTTGTCACTATTCAAACCAACTACTAAGTAATCTCCTTGGTTTGAAGCAAAATCTAATGAAAATTTATGACCTTTGTGAAGTAAATCAAAACAACCGTTAGTAAAAACTATTTTTTTATTTAACTTTTTATATTCTTCTATTTGATATTTGATTTGGTCAGAAAGAATTTTTTTTTTAGTTACCATTATTCCATTCTTTTTTCATTTCAACAACTTTTTCATGAATGTAATTTGCAAAATCTTCCTTTTTTTTATTTTTCCAGCTTTTAATATTTAAAGGCTTACCTATTCTCAATTCAATTGGAAAAGGTTTTATAAAAATAGCACCTCTTTTTAAAACATTTCTTGTACCACAAACTGCAATTGGGACTACATCCATTTCCAAATCATATGCAATAGATATTCCACCTTTTTTAAACTGTTGAATTTTTCCATCAAAGGANCTTGTGCCTTCGGGAAAAATAATTATTGAGCGAGGATTTCTATTTATTGATTTTTTTGCAAGTTTTAATGATTTTAATGCGTCAATCTTATTAAATCTATCAATNAAAATATGTTGCCCACTTTTCATTGCCCATCCAAAAATAGGAATTTTTTTTAATTCTTTTTTTGCAATTGAAACCAAATGATAATTAAGTGAAGAAAAAATTAAAGGAATATCAAAATTGCTCTCATGGTTTGAAGCAAAAATATAATTTTTGTTTTTTTTCCAAATTATCCAAACCAATTATTTTAATTTTTACTCCACTAAAAAAAATTAAAATTTTTGACCATAATCTAATCCCAAAACTTATTAGNTTACCTTTCCTATCGATAAAACCTAATAAAATAGNTAGACTACCTAATAGAAAAGTCCAAAACACCACATTAATTATAAAAAAAATTGATTTTATCATTTAACTAATAGTATTATTACCAAAATATTCCTGAATAGATTTAGGTAAATTTATTGACCCATTCCTAGTTTGATATGTTTCTAATAAAGAAATCATCAATCTTGGAGTTGCTAATCCAGAACCATTTAAAGTATGAACATAATCTATTTTGTTTGAATTATTTTTAAATTTTATTTGTGATCTTTTTGCTTGAAAAGATTCGAAATTACTACAACTAGAAACTTCCAACCAATCATTTTCTGAAGGAGACCAAACTTCAATATCATAACATTTTGAAGCTGCAAAACTTAAATCTCCAGAACATAAAGATAACACTCTATAATGTAANCCTAAAGTTTGAAGAATGCTTTCAGCATCTTTAAGTAAATTTTCTAATTCATTATATGATTCATTGGGATGAACAAACTTTACCATTTCAATTTTATTAAATTGATGGACTCTGAGCAAACCTCTAGTTTCTTTTCCATATGAACCAGCTTCTCTTCTAAAACAAGGTGAATATGATGTATATTTTATTGGCAAATCATCAATGTTTAAAATTTCTTCTCTATGAATATTTGTCAATGGAACTTCAGCNGTTGGAATCAAATAGAGATTGTCTTTATTTACAAAATACATATCTTCTTCTAACTTTGGTAACTGCCCAGTACCATACAAAGATTTTTCTAATGCTAAAAAAGGAATAAACATTTCCTTGTAACCTTTATTAACATTATGCTCTATCATGAAATTTATTAAAGATCTTTCTAACTTAGCTCCTTGATCTGTGTAAAGAGGAAATCCTGATCCAGCTATTTTAGATCCAGCAGCAAAATTAATTAAATTATTTTGTGTAGCAATTTCAATATGATTTTTTGGTTTAAAATTGAACTTTGGTTTTTCACCCCATATTTTTACAATTTCATTAGATGATGAATCTTTTCCTATTGGAACTGATACATGNGGAGGATTAGGAATCCATTTTAAAATTTCATTGATTTCATTATTAATACTAGAAATTTCTTGATCAAAATTTTTAATTTCTTTTGATAAAGTTTTCATTTTATNAATCAAAGTATTTGTATTTTTTTTATTTTTTTTTAAATCAGATATTTGTTGATTAATATTATTCCTAGTACTCTTTCTCTTTTCAGATTTTTGAACTAACGATCTCCATTTAAAATCTAAATCTAATATCTTTTTAATATCTACAGATTCAAATTTATTATTTGTTCCATTAATAAAATGTTCTGGGTTATCTCTGATTTCTCTAAGTTGAATCATATCTTATCCTAATTATCAAAACAAATTACAATTTTAAAGAATAAATTTCTATCCTTAAAGCATTTATCCAATGGGTTTAGCTTTTCTTCCTTTCCAATCAATTTCAATAAATGGACCAAATAATCCAAAAACAACAATATAAATAGGATGCCATAAAGAATTAAATAAATAGATAAAATTTTCAAATTTTATCTTTAAAAGTTTCGAGTATGATTTAAGAAAGAAAAAATCAACTAGAGTTTTTACTAAAAATGGAATTAACCAAATAATTTTAAAAGAAATTAGATAATTAAATTGTGAAATTAGTACCAGAAAGTTTGTTATATATATCAATATTAATGAAAGTTTAAAATCCATTTTTACAAAATTTAATCCGTAATAAGATTTTCCTTTAGAAGCAAATCTTAGTCGTTGTTTAATAAAAGAATAAAAATTGNTTGGAGCTGGACTCATAACAATTCCTTCCTTATTACAACATGGAAAAATTTTATAACCTTTATTTTGAATTAAATGCATAATGAGATCATCATCACCAGATATAAATTTATTAATTGAATCATATCCATTNATCAAGTCAAAAACTTTTTTTCTGATTGCCATATTTCGACCACTTGCTGTAAGTGGCATATTCCTTAAAGCACTAGCTGCCATAATTGAATCTAAACCGATTGAATCAACGTATATTGTCTTAGACCAAAAATTATTAGAAACCCCAAGAGGACTTGGTCCTAAAACCATTCCTATTTTTGAATCATCAAAAAAAGAAGTCATTTCACTTACCCATTTTGACCCAAAAAAACAATCTGCATCAGTAAATAATAAAATTTCTCCTTTGGATTTATTTACACCTTGTTTCAATGCCCATTTTTTGGGTGATATTTTATTTGGAATTTTTTTTGAATTTAATAAAAATATTCTATTATCTTTTTTTATAAAATCTTTAATAATTTTTTTAGTATTATCATCAGAATGATCATCAATCAATATAAATTCAAGTTGTTCTTTTGGATATGTTTGATTTAACAAACAATTCAACAATTTAACTATTTTGGACTCTTCATTTCTTGCTGCAACAATTACACTAACTTTAGGTTTTATCGATGACAGTTTATTTCTATAGCTCTTAAATGAAGATGATAACCATAGAATATAGATTAAATAAATTAAGATAATTATAATTGAAAAATAAATCACAAGCCAATTGATAAATTTAAAATAGAATCAATTTTAAATGTATTGTTTCTAATACTAGAATTATACTCAATGTGATTTCTCCAATCACTTTTAAAAGAATTAAATGTTACCCTTATATTTGAGGCTAAATTCAAGCTTACTCTAATTCCATAAACAGTCCTATTTTCTGGATCACCTTCATATTCCTTATATAAAAACGAGACTTGTTCATGATTATACTGAGAATTTATCGTATAATTATTTACTTCTCCTCTCTCAGCATATGAAAAATAAATTTGCATCCAAAGTTTACTTTTTAATTTTCCTTCATAAGAAAAAAAGATGTTTTGACTATTAGATCCTGACCAATGTCCTAATGTCATATCATGATGAGAAAAATTGTTTATTGATGATTTATGAATATATACATATGGTGATATTCTTGAAAATTCAAATCTAATTATTGGATTGAAATTTGAATTAGATTTAAGATTGACAGAGCTACCAATTAAAAAGGCAAACCAATTTCTATTTTTTTTCTTATTAAATGTATCAACAAAATCCCACTCGTCTATAAAAAGAGTACCGTAAATTCTTCCGANTTTTTTTTTAATATATTCTCCATCAAATATTAATTGTAAATTATCAGAGTTACTTAAATCTGACTGTGCAGTCCAAAATGGTAAAAAAGGGATAGAATAATTCATTTCAAAATTTCGTGAAGCATAAATTATTGACTCTCCAATACTCAATCGAATATATTGAGTAGGAAAAAAATCTAATCTGTGAACACTTATTTTCTTTGAAATCATTGGTAACGCAGAATTATAATATATTGCAAATGATGAATCTCTAATATTTGAATTCAAAGATCCATGCAAATATGAAAAAGACCAATTATTTGAGATATTATGTCTTAAACTTAAAAAAGGGAAAGATGTAGGTTTTTCTGATAGCCATAACTGACCATTATATCCTGAAGACCAAATAGGTAGATTTTTACTAAATGATATATCTCCTCCTGGATAATTTAATAAAATTCCCCCGTCACCAATCCTGTATTCAATCCAAGAAAAATCATCTCCAGAAAAATCTGTATAACCAACTGCTTGATTACTACTAAAATCATTATCAATAATTGGTCTACCTTGATATTTATTTAAACTAAAATTATTTCTTGAAATTAGAGAATGTTTTTCAATGCTTGACCAAAATAGTATTGAAAAATTTTTATTTTTTGTAAAATTATATTTTGTTAAGAAGGTTATTCTGGGGAATAAATCTAAAAATTGATTTCTATTATCAATAAANCCACCATTTAAAGTACTTTTAAAATTAAACTCAGGAAAAATTTTAAATCTTTGATTTCTTAAAAATTTTTTTCCTAATTTTGAAATTAACAAATTATTTTTATTTTTATTATTATTCCACTCATAAAAATATCTTAATGAAAGATAATTATTAATTTTACCTCTTTTAATACTATTTAATTCTTTGTCATAGATATTTTCTTTTGAAGATAAAATCAAATTTTGTGATAAAGTTATTTCAGAAAAAATTACAATTAAAAAAAATAAAAGCTTAAAATTTTTCACTNCTCAATGCCCTTTTGCTGAGACCATAACTATCAATGTTCTATTCATGATTTGCAAATCTAGAGATAAACTCATATTTTCGATATAAAAAAAATCATATTTCAATTTTTCTTTTACATCAGATAAGGATGAATCATAGGATTGTTTTATTTGAGCCCATCCTGTAATTCCAGGTCTTATCTTGTGCCTTCTATAATAAAATGGAAATTCTTTAATTAATTTTTCTACAAAAAAAGGTCTTTCAGGCCTAGGACCTACAACACTCATATCTCCAAAAAAAACATTAATAAATTGAGGAATCTCATCAATTCTATATTTTCTTAAAAAACTTCCAACTTTTGTGGTTCTAGGATCTTTTTCTTTTGCCCAAACTGGACCAGTTGTATTTTCAGCTTCATTTTTCATTGATCTAAATTTATTAATAATAAATACTTTTCCATTTTGACCAACTCTTTTTTGTCTATATAGAATTGGGCCCTTAGATTCTATTTTAATTATTAACGATACTAAAAACCATATTGGTGATAGACCTACTAAAATTATAAACGAGAAAATAATATCAATAATTCTTTTTGCAAATTTTTGCTGAACAGATAAAATTTCTGGATTTATATCTACTAGTGGCAATCCATATAATTCTTCAGTTTTAGCTAATCCACTAATTACTTCATACATATCTGGAATTATACGCAATGAAATTGATGAACCATTTGCCTTTGTTAAAATATCTAATAATAATGAGTGATTAGTTTTTTCAAGTGCGATTACTATTTCATTTATATTATAATTTTCGATGATTCCAGTCAATTCATCTATATTACCAAGAATAGGTAGTTTAATATTCAAATTGAATGAATCTTCTTCACTTGATTTAACAAAACCCAATAAATTATGACTATTTGAAAATGAATCAAGATGCTTGATAATATTCATAGCTTTTTCGCCTGAGCCTATAATTAGTGTATTTTTTTTTCCATATCCTTTTGCCAATAAAGTTTTTTGAATTCTTCTTATTAATAACCTATTTATGGTAAGCCCTACTACTAAATAAAACCAAATAGTTAATAATATTGCACTTTCAATAAAAAATATTCTAGGAAAAATTTCATTAATAATAATTAAAACTATAGTGTATGATAAAGTTATTCTGAATAAAGATTGAATTTCTTTAAACCTAGAAATAGTTGGGTCGGCTTTATATCTTCCATTAGCATAAAAAATTAAGGTTAAAATTAAAAAATTTAATAAAAAGATTATCCTAAGGTTAAAAATAGTTTCATTATCATTAAATGATAAAATTAAAGAAAAAAATGACGCAAAAAAGTCTGCCAATAATAAAACTAATACTACTAACCAATACTTAAGATTATTTTTTATTTGTTTTATCAATGTAATTTTTTTGAAGGTCAAATATTTAATAAACCATTATTCAAGATTATGACTCATACGTTCATTTGTAATTTATTAAAACTATGTAGTTTATGTGAAATATTAATTAGATTGAAAAAAAGACTTTATTAATCCAACAATATATTCGATTTCATTTTTCTTTAACTCAGGATACATTGGTAAAGATAAGATTTGATTTGTTATATTAAATGAATTTTCAAATAATTCAATTGAATGTTCTAAATTAGAAAATGGTTTTAAAAATGGTAAAGCTTTAGGATAATGAATACCAGTTGAAATACCCTTTTTTGACAAAAATGTTTTTAGTTCATCTCGATATGAAGTTTTAATAGCATAAATATGGAATATATGTTTAGTTGAATTATCAATAAATGGAGTTTCAATATCNCCTATATTTTTTAACAAATTAGAATATAATTTTGCTGTATCAAGTCTTTTTAAATTCCAATCATTTATATATTTTAATTTAACAGATAAAATTCCAGCTTGAATTCCATCGAGTCTACTATTAATTCCTTCTATTAAATGATCATGTTTGTTTAATGCTCCATGATTAGCAATTCTCCGAATCCTTTCAGATAATCTTAAATCATTTGTTATTAATGCTCCACCATCACCAAATGCCCCTAAGTTTTTTCCAGGATAAAAACTAAATGTACCAATTTGACCAAAAGTACCAACTTTTTTGTTATTATATTCTGCAAAATGTGNTTGAGCACAATCTTCAACTAAAGCAATTTTATTTTTAATACAAATNTCTTTTATTTGCTGAATTTCTGANGGTTGACCATATAAATGAACTGGTAAAATAGCTTTNGTTTTTTTTGAAATTTTAGATTCAATTTTTTTTACATCAATATTAAATGTTTTNGGATTAATATCAANAAAAACTGGAATAGCNCCACATTGCAAAATTGCTTCTGCAGTTGAAATCCAACTTAATGAAGTTGTAATTACTTCATCACCCTGATTTATTTCAAGTGCTTTAAGAGCTATATACAAAGCATCTGTACCATTACCTACACCAATACAAAATTTAGCATCATTTGCCTTTGCAAATTCTTCTTCAAATTGATTTAAATATTTGCCTTTAATGAATGCAGTTTCATTAATTACTTNATTAATAGNATTATCAATTTCTTCCTTAATNGAAAAATACTGAGCTGACAAATTTACAAGTGGAATTTTCATTTTAAATTTANATTTTTTTCTTAAGTATTTTTTTTATCCAAGAAGTTATTAANCCTAATCCAAATCCAAAGTGTAATGATATAAAAGCTAAAGGTAAAATTGGGAAATATNTAAAATTTGAATTCATTGATATTCTTAAACTAGTAATTGTAACTAAAAAAGAATATAAAAAAATTATAAAAATAAAAAANTTCATTATAATAGAAATGAAAATTCCCANAAAACCAGAAATCAATAAAGTTAAAATAAANATTGGAGGAATTTGATATCTTAATCTAAACGCTCCTATTTCTTTTGATACAACTCTAGTTTTCCAATATCCGTAATCAAAATATTGTTTAAATAATTTTATAATTGTACTCCTAACTATGTAATAACCATTAACTTGAGGAGCTAATAAAATTTTTCCACCNGTACTTACAATTCTATGATTTAATTCAAANTCCTGATTNCTTANTAACTCTTCATCAAAATAACCNATCCTGTTAAAAACTTCTCTTTTATAAGCCCCAAACTGAACAGTATCAACTAATCTTTGAACTTTTGAATATCTATAAAATGCGTTNCCTACACCTATTGGAGAACTCATCGCNAAAGCGATTGCATTACCTTGATAACTATCTCCAATAGGGGATATTGAACCACCAACACAATCAACCTCCATTGTATTTAAAAAATGAATATTTTTTGATACAAAATCTTTAGCAACATAACTATGAGAACCNAAAATTATTATAACATCACCTGTGGCAGCTTTTACCCCNATATTAAGCGAAATGGGAGTGATTTTTTTTGGATTGTGTAAAATTTTAAAATTTGAGTGATTTAATAAAGTTTTTTTTACAATTTCATATGAATTATCATCGGATTCACCATCAACCACAATTATTTCTATTTTAGAATCAATCCAATCTTGATCTAATAATGAATCTAAACATTTTTTTATATGTTTAGATTCATTTCTCATTGGTATAACTATTGAAACAGAATTATAGATTGACATTTCGAATATAAAAGATTACTAAACACAACAATTAATTAATATTTTAAGTTAACAATAATTAAAATATTTTTTTGTATAAATTTGTTAATTTTATTGATTCCTTTTTCCATTCAAAGTCTTTTATTTTTTTTCTACCGTCAACACTCAACTTATAACAAAGTTGATCATCATTTAAAAGCTTAGAAAGCTTCTTAAATAAATCATATGTATCATTCACTTCATAGCTAATTCCACCTGATTTTTTTTTAAACAACTTTTTTGAAAGTTTTAATTCAGAAAATACATATGGAAGACCCCAATTCATATAATCTAAAATTTTTGTAGGAATTGAATATTGATAATTTTCATTGTTTTTAAGAGGAGAAACACCAATTTTTGATTTTTGAACATATTTTTTTAATTCATCATAATTACAATAATTAATTATTTCCACATTTTCTGGATAGGGTAAAAGACTAATTTGATTATTAATTATTGATTTATCAATCTTTGAAATAGTACCTATCAAATATAATCCGATTTTTTTATTATTTTTTTGTAAAAGTCCAAGAGATTTAATTAAATCCAATATTCCTCTCTCAATTGTTATCGATCCAACATATAAAATATTTTTATTTTTAAAATTAGTTTGAATAGGGTTAGGTAATAATTTAACATAATTCCTTACTGTTATAATTTTTTTAGATTTAAAAAAATTTTTTTTATAAGAATCCTCAGCTAGAATTATTCCATCAAAACTTTTAACAGCAAATTTTTCAAGATGACTAAACAATTTAATAATAACAGGTTTTAAAGATGATGGAATCCATTTTCTCATTTTAATAACATTTAAATTATCTTCATGAATATCAAAAATAATTTTTTTTTTAAAAATCTTTAATATAAATGCAACAATTATTAATTCAGGATCATGAAAATGAAAACCATCATATTGTCTTCTTAATCCTACTAAAAGAATTTGAATATTATTATAGATTCTCAAAAAAAAATTTGAAGGATTTGGTAATAATTTTATAGAAATCTTTAAGTTGTCATTAGTTTTAAAATTACTTTTAGTAGCTATTAAATCAATATTATAATCATTATATAATGAAAAAATTTCTTTGTGATAAATTCTTACATCATTAAACCTATGAANAGATGAAGCAAATAATATTTTTTTTTTTTTCATTTTTTAAAAATTAAAGTTCGTAATAGAAATATCCATTTAAGATTTGAATATGAAAAGTGGAGAATTAAAAAAAAGAATAAACTTGAAATTGAAAAAAAAATAATTAAAATATCGCTTAAATAAAATTTTATAAGTTCAATAATTATATATAAAAAAAATAAAATAAATAATAATTCAAGCAATGATTTTAAATCTAAAAAATTAACATTAATTAATTTTTTAATATAATAAAAACTAAGCATTCCACTGACAAAATTACCCAACCAAAAAGATAATGAACCTACTAAAAATGGATTAATTTCAAAAATCATTAAAAAGAAAAAACAAAAAATCATTATAGTAGTAGCAATACCATAAATTATTGAATTATAACCATAATTTGATAATGCATCAATTGGACTTCTTAAAACTGCAGCTAATACAAAAAAAGGTACAGAACTTAAAATGATCGTAATATTTAGATTGGTTTCGCTTGTAAAAGAACCTAACCAAATTTTTAAAATTTGATTATTTATCAATATTAAAACAAAAGTTGTTATTAATGAATAATAAAAAGTGGTTTTCAAAAGAATTGATAAATTTCCTGAAAGTTTGAAATTATTTTTATTTAATTTAAAATCTTTTGAAATTCTTGGTAATAATATTATTCCCAACGGACCTACAATAACCAAAAAAATTCTTACTAAACTTATACCTGCATTTAAAAAAGCTTGATTTGTTAAGCTTAAGAAAGATATTGAAATCATAGGTATTCCAGCAATTAATATAAATTGAAAAATAATTCCAGGAGTTCGTACAAATCCAAAATAAAAAAATTCTAATATTTTTTCTTGTTTTATTTTCAACTGATTTAAACTTGGTAATCCAAAATAAAAAAATAAAAATCCAAAAACTATCATAAAAATACCCATTAGAAGAAATAAATTTTGAATATTATCAGTTAAAAAAACACAAACTAATGAAACTAAAGTCAAACTTAAAAATTGTATTAGATTTGCACCAACAATTTTNATTTGTGAACGATATAATGAATAAGATAATGTTACAACTGTAAATCCAAATAAATAAAAAAAATATGGNAAAAAATTACNTGAATCATTGATATAGAAATTTAGTAAATATGAAATTATAAAAATTAATGGAACCGAAACTAAANAAAATGGGATTAAACTNATAATAATATATGATGAATCTTGATTTCGTGGAAATATACTTGGAAGCGAAATATTTGAACCAATTANAATAATACCAACAGANGCAGTAATTATTCTTCTAATTAATAAAAATTCACCTAACTGTTCTAAACCAAAATTCCTTGCAATAATTCCNGTAATTATGAAAACACCAANNACTGTTGCTAGNCCATTAAAAAATGTAACAATGAAATCATTCTTGATACTTAATTTTTTTTCAAACAATTTTTTCTAATTCTGGATTTTTGTCTAAGTTGATNGATGAAAGAGATATTGCAAGGAACATTAGTAAAATTCTATTATCATTTAAATCACCAGAGAATTGAGCTGAAAAAAACATAACTAAAGTTCCTGANATCCAAACCGCAGAATTTTCAGATAAATAATTATATTTNTTATANGTNATTAATTGTTTTATTGAAAAAAACATGAATGTCAAAATTAAAAAAATCCCAATTATTCCAAATTCAACTAAAATTTCAAGAAAAATATTATGAGGATACCATCTAAAATCTCTCCAAAGAAATAACGAACTAAAACCACCTGAACCTAAACCTACTGCAAAAGTTTTGAAATCTGATATCCAAGTATTAATTGACATTAAATAAAAATCTAATCTAGANTTTATTGTATTAACATTCTCAANACCTGCAGAACTTAAAATGTTNTCTCCTTGAGCAATATTAACGAACCTTGATGTTAAGTTTTCAGGAAGTATATTAAAAAGAATAATCACAAATAAAATAGATNTTGANATTGAAAAAAAAGANCGGAATTTAAAATTTTTAAGTTCAAATAAAATTGTAAANATAATCATTCCTAAAAAATAACTTANAAGAGGTCCNCNTGATCCTGTTGAAACTATNGCTAANAAAATTGGTATTAAAATAATAAGTGAAAGAANNTGTTGAAATCCTTTTCTTCTAATTCCAATTACAGTTACCATTGCTGCTATTGCTGCTAAAGTTCTACTTAAAGCAATTGGGTTGGCACCAAGTATTGATACNCTAATTAAATATGAAATTAATTCTCCNCTTAAAAATAGAAAAATTAAATTCATTAACATTCCGNCTAAGATNATTACAGAAATAATTTTAAAATAATTCAACATAGACTTAGAATCTTTACTATTTTTTAAAAAAATAATTGGNGTAATAAATATCGTTGATGATAAAATTGAGAATCTCAAGATTTTTAACCAACCATAATTTGGAGAAGCTGAATACAATCCAGAAAAAGTTATAAAAATAGTAAATAAGAAAAAACTTATAAGAATTTTAATACTCCAGNTAGGTATTACAAGCTCACCTTTGAGGAAATAAAATATTAAACTTAACCAAATTAATACTATTAACAATAAAGTCAAATCAACCATTTGAAAAAATTCAAATTGCTCAATAAAAAAACTTTTAATTATACTTATAAAGCCTATTAATAACAAACTTATCTGAGGTTTGANNATTAAATAATATANAANAATAATTNAAATTGGAACTAAAAATAATAAAAGTGAGTTNANTTTTAATGCNAAAAAAATTGTAGTGAGTTGAAAAAATATCAAACTCNAAATTAGGAATAATTGNTTTTTAAAATTAATTATAGGAAGCAATACTTTTTCTCAAATCTCGCGAATAATATTCCAANAAAATTAATAAAACTGAAAAAATAATTGACATAAANAAAGATCCAAGAACAATATATANTCTTTTTGGTTTAGATTTATTTAANGGTATTTTAGGTTCATCAAGAATTTGCAAAGTAGGAACATTTTTATTTTCCTCCATTCTTGCTTGTTCATATTGTGGAACTAGAATTTCTAATAGTTTNCTTTGTACTGTNACTTCTCTTAAAAGTCTAGCACTAGTCATTGCTAAATCAGGAAATGATGACATTGAAACCCAAACTTTATCATTTTTTGTTTTTTCATCTGANTCTAGAAGCAAACCTTCTAATTCTTTATCTAATTTAGTTCTCAATTCATCCAACTCTTTATTTTGTTCATCATACATTACTTGATAATGTTTTATACTTGGGTTGTCTTTACTTAATGTTGCTTTCAAAGTATTTAGTTGTACTTTTGTTTGTGCTCTAGAACTATATAGAGNAGTNTANGCNTGTAATTCTTGAGAATGTAATTGAGAAAANGCTTCCATTTGAGATGTTACTTGAGTTAAAACATCAACCACACCAGTNCTTTGTTGAAAAATTTTNAACTCCTCTTCNGCTNTTGCTAAATCTTGTTTATTNTCNTTTAATCTTTTTTCTAAAAATTTTCTATTAAAAAGACCTTGCTCCCTGCTCAACTCTCGATTTATTGAATCCAATAAAACTAAACANTCAGCTACCATTTTTTTAGCTAAAATAGGATTTTTATCCAAAATACTTATTGATAAAGCTCCTTCATCTGTGACTTTTAAATTCATATTTGATTCAAAATCTTGGATAGCATATTCAACATCTCTCGAATCATAAAGCTCAATTAAATTAAACTTTTCAACCATTTTTTGTTTTACATTTCTACTAACTAANATNGAAATAAAACTTGATATNTCTTCNCTAACAGGTGAAAAACCAAATTGGTTTAGGGGTAAATCAGAAAACGCAGATGCAAGATTAATTTTTCCAGCACTTGAAGATAATATTACTGCTTTTGATTCATACCATTTAGGCATAAGTAAAGAAATAATTATTGAAAAAAAAGTTATGCAAAAACAATTAACCAAAATTAAATATCTTTTNGACCATAATATCAAAAAATTTTGATATTTTTCTGATTTTTCAAAAGATTCATTTTGAATTAATCCGAATCTTTTAAATTCTGCAATTCTATTTCTAAGAGTTTTCTCNGAAATATTATTTNCTTTAGCAATTTTTTCNCGAAAAACTCTATCAGAAATAATTCTAGGATTTTNTTTNATTAAATTAAGTATTTTTTTTTCGTGATCTGTCAATGTATTCATTTTAATTTGCTCTTTGATCAATTGCCATCCACGCTAAAATCAGACTCGCTACACTTGTTAGAGATTGAATTGCACCCATATTTTTAAAAAGTTTACTTCTACTTGCTTCTGGAACATTAATTATATCTCCTGGCTTAACGAGTATATCTAATGCATTATTAATTTGATTTCCGTCAGGTTGAATTATTTTTGAATTCTTTTCATTTCCAATATCTAATGTTCCTCCAGCTAATGCTATATAATCTCTTGATGTATAGCCAGTTATATGAGAAAATCTTTTTGGAGATCTAACAAAACCTGTTACAATAATATCCGTACTGCTATACTCAACCAAATTTTCCTTTTTATTTTTCATATTTTGATTGAAAGGTATATAAATTTTATCACCTTCTTTGACAATAGGATTACTTTTTAAATTTCCATCAAGTAAAAATAATTTGGGGTCAATTTCTAATTTTTGATTATTTCGAATTAATTGTACCAAATTAATATTTGCATATTTATTTAGTCCCTTAGCATATCTCAAACAATCTAAAAGTCTAGTCACTGATGTAACTGTTACAAACCCAGGTTGATTTACTGCACCGTAAACTAAGATTCTAAAAGATCTTAAACGAATTAAATTGACTCCAATAATTGCATCTTTATAAACTCTTTCTTTTGAAATTTGATTCAATTTTTTCTCTAAATTTTCAATAGTAGTATTTAAAACATTGATTGAACCAAATCTAGGAATAATTAAATTCCCGGTGGGATCAACCAAAATATAATTGTCAATATTTTCTGAAGACCATTCACTAGTTGTAGGCTTCTCAAAAACACCCCCACTAATATTTATTCTTAGCCTATCTCCAGGTCCTAAAATATAATTCTTTGGGTCAATAGGTTCCTCAAGTGCAAACGGAACTGTATCATATTCTCTATATAATAACGATTTTTCAAGTTGATCCCCACCATTTGGCAATAATGATCTTTGAGTATTCACTTGAGAAAATAAATTAGAAGAAAATAATAATATTAATAAAAAAGTATTTAAAGTTTTCATATTTTGTATTGTTTTTTGTAATATTTTTTAAAATCACCACTTTTAATTGGATTCCACCAAGATTTATTTTCAAAGTACCATTGAATAGATTTTTTTAATGCGTTTTCAAAACTATTATTTGGGGACCATCCTAATTTATGTATTTTTGAACAATCTAAAGAATACCTTAAATCATGCCCCTTTCTATCATCTACGAATTCAATTAATTTTCGAGATTTATTTAATTGATCAAGAATTCTATAAGTTATATCAAGATTTGAAAATTCATTATTCCCACCTATATTGTAAACTTCACCAAGTCTTCCTTTTTTTATTAAAAAATTTATCGCATCGCAATGATCATCAACATATAACCAATCTCTAACATTTAAACCATTTCCATATACTGGTAATTTTAAATCATTAATTGCATTTGTAACAAAAAGTGGTATTAATTTTTCAGGATATTGATAAGGACCAAAATTATTACTAGCTCTTGTTATAATAACTGGCAAATCATAAGTTTTAAAATATGAATATGCTAATCTATCCCCACCACATTTACTAGCAGAATAAGGACTACTTGGTAGCAGATTATCTTGTTCATCAAAGCTTCCAGATTCTATACTTCCATAAACCTCATCAGTGCTTATTTGAATAAAAAGTTCAATTTTATGTTTGTAAGCATTATCTAAAAGATTATATACACCAAAAATATCAGTGGATATAAACTCCTCGGGATTATCTATTGATCTATCAACATGAGTTTCCGCAGCAAAATTAATTATAATATTAGGTGAATATTTAGTAAATATTTCCTTAACAATCTGTTTATCACAAATATCACCATGAATAAAAACATAATTATTAAAATTTTTCAAATCATTAAGATTATCAGGATTTCCAGCATAAGTCATTTTATCTAGATTTATTATTTTACATTGTTCATCTTCACTAATTAATTTTCTTATATAATTACTTCCTATAAAACCTAATCCACCCGTGATTAAATAAGTTTTCATTTCAAAGAATCCCAATCTACATTTATTTTTTTATCATCAAATGGAATTCTAAATTCATCTGGATCATTAATATCATAACTTTCAGTTGTATGATAAAATAATGCAACAGGCTCTTTACTAACGACTTTGTAACCATGGCAAACTCCATGTGGTATTAAAATTAATTTAAAATCATTTTTCCCTGCACTTATAATCTGTTTTTTCCCATAAGTGAATGATTTCTCCCTTAAATCATAAAGAACTACAAATGCTTTTCCAGATGAAATAAACCATAAATCATCTTGTTTTTTATGCCAATGAAAAGCTTTAATTGTATTTTGATATGCTATTGTGAAAGTTGATTGCCCAAATTTAGTCAACAAATCATCATCATTTCTTAAAATTTCTATTAAAAAACCTTTTTCAGAGTTTTCATCTTTTATATCAGGAATATCTTGATGAACAATTAGATTTTTAATTTTTACTCCCTCAATCATAATTTTTTAAAAATGGTCTTCCCACACCCTCAAATATAAAATTATTTTCAAATAAATCTTCCCTACTTAATAAATTTCTTGCATCAACTATAATTTTTTCTTTCATTATTTTAGCAGCTTTTTGAAGATCCAATCCACGAAATTCATTCCAATCAGTCATAATTAAAATAGCAGATGCATTTTTAACAACTTCATCTATAGTATATTTATAATTTACGTTTGGGAAAATATTTCTCATATTTTCAATTGCAGCAGGATCATAAGCTGCTATTTCCGCTTGGTTTGATATTAAATATTTTATAATATCAATTGATTTTGATTCTCGAACATCATCAGTATTTGCTTTAAATGCTAAACCTAAAATTCCAATTTTCTTATTATTATAATTTTTAATATGTTTATCTAATTTTTGAATAATCTTTTTAATTTGAATTTTATTAGAATCAGAAGCAGCTTTTACAACTTTAAGGTCAACATTATTTTGCTTNCCAACATTAATTAATGCCTCTGTATCTTTTGGAAAACAAGAACCGCCAAACCCTGGACCTGGATGTAAAAATTTAGGACTAATTCTTCCATCTAAACCCATTGCTCTCGCAACGACATGAACGTCTGCACCAATTTCATCACAAAGATTTGCTATTTCATTAATAAATGAAATTTTCACNGCTAAAAAGGAATTTGAAGCATATTTAATTGTCTCTGCAGTTGGCANGTTTGTGATTATTTGAGGNGTTTCATTTAAAAATAANGGTCTATAAACTTCTTTCATTATNTCAANTGNAATTTTGGAACTTGATCCAATCACCACTCTATCTGGNATTAAAAAATCTCTTACTGCAGCTCCCTCTCTTAAAAACTCTGGATTTGAAACAACATGAACATTAACATTTTTTTTTAATTTTGAANTAATTAATGATTCTAATTCAACACAAGTTCCAATTGGNACAGTACTTTTAATTGCTANAACTTTAGATGAACTAATATTTTGAGCTATATCAATTGCNACTTTTTTTACTGCTGNTATATCTGATNTTCCNGAAGAATTCATTGGAGTTCCCACAGCAATNAAAATNACCTCTGANTCATTAATAGATNTANTAAAATCAGTAGAAAAATGCAATCTCTTAGCATCTACATTTCTTTCAACTAATTCAGATAGCCCGGGCTCAAAAAAAGGAATTTTACCTTCCNATAAAATTTTTATTCTCTCAAGNTTTATATCTAANCAAGTAACGTCATTTCCAAAGTCTGCTAAACCTGNACCACTAACTAAACCAACATAACCTGTTCCNATTATTGTAATTTTTTTCATTNAATACCTTGNNTAAATTAGCTCNATATTTATTNATAGCCAATTCATAACTTTATTATTATTTTTATTGCAAACCTATTTTTCTTCTAACAACCCATTCAAGAGTTAAAAGAATTAAAAGTAAAAATAAAAATTCTTTTAAATGAGAAAATGANATTTTATTTGATATTTTTTCTTTTTTTNNAGAATAATTTATCATTTCACTTATCTTATTTTTATCTTTCCATGAAATATAAGTTCCATTTGTTTTACTTGATATANCTTCAAGTATTTCTTTATTAAGAAAAACATTTTTTAATTCTAAAAGACCTTCATTTACATTNAATGTTGAAGAATTNAGTGAATTATATTCTTCATTTTCAAAAACAACCCAATAATTATGTTCTCCTTNTTCGGTAGTNATAAATCTTCCCCTCCAAACTCCATCTTCCTCTTGCACAAGNGGAACNANNCTAACTTTGTTTGATGGNAGCAAAATTCTCCACCAAATATTATTTTTTAAAAANTCNTCTGAAATATCTAAAAAATTACCCTCTAATACAATTTCTTCNCCNATCTGAATAGATGATTGATTAGATAATCTAAAATATCTATTNTCTTCACCTGAGATTGATACCAACCATTTAAAAACTTCTTTAAAGTAAANATTTATATTTTTTTTTAGNCCNTNATCATGATNNTTAAANTATAATGTCCATAAATCAGNTGANTTAACAATAAATTTTTTAAAATCATTATTTGAATCTTTACCAATTAAAAAAATTGGATTAAGCAAATCTTCTTGATCAAAAAAAGCAGGTGAATACATACCTTCTTGATTATAATTCAAATTGAATTTCGGTGAAATTGAAGGCATTAACTCCCAATTTGTTTGGCTTATTATTAATGGGTTATTATTAAAGCTATTATTTCCTACAATTGGATATTTAGTTAAATCATCATTCTTTACTAAGATTGATTCATTGATCTCTAATTCAAATATTTTTAAATAAGATTTCAAATCATTATTATTTGTATTATTACCAGGGAAAAAAGCTAATGATGAATTTTCATTATTTATTTTTCTATTTAAATCTGATGACCATCTTTCAGGAATAAGTAACGTTGGGAAATTATCAAGTATAATTAAATCATATTTTTTTTTCCAAAAATTAGAAATTGGATTATTCCAAAACTTTGATGAATTAACATAATGATCAATAGAATATTTAGATTCATCAGATAACACCAATTTTATTAATCTTGTGTTAAATGATGCAGAACCAGTTAAAATTGCAATGTTAAATTTTTTTTTTATTATATTCATATTAAATCTATAAATATTATTATCAATATTAATTTCATCTCTCACAGTAGAAACTTTTATTAAATATTCATTCAATCCATTTTGATTTGCATTAAATTGAAATCTTACTATTTTATTTGAACCATCTCTTCCTGATGAAATTATTTGAGTTCCAATGAGTTCTTTATTATTTTCTAAAGAAACATTTATTCTTTGATTAATTTCTCCTTTAAAATTTAAAATAACTTCCGCTGTTACTGGATCACCCTCAATAGCATATGTTGGGACATTCACCTTATTTATTTTTAAATCAACTAATTTGTAATTTTCACCAATACCAATTGTATATACAGGGGTTTTAATTTTATTGAATGAATTAAATGGATCATCACCAAGTGTGGATTGACCATCAGTTAAAATGATAATATTTTGAAGGTCTTCAAAAACTGAGTTTTCATCAAATGTTGAAATAATCGAAGAAAAATCTGTAGATGATTCATCAATTTTCATATCTAGGGGTGAATCAATTAAACTTACTTTCTCTCCAAAACTATAGGATTTAATATTTGGTTTAAATTTTAAATTGACGTCATTTGATTTTAGAAGAAATAAAATATCATTATAACTATTAATTAATGACTCTTTTGATATNGATTGATGATATTGAGCTGAAATAGAATTATCAAAATAAACTTTAGTAACGGGTATTTTATCTAAAATTTTTGTTTGAAAAATACTAATATTCAACAATAAAAATAATATTATTGAAATAATAAAAAAACGAACCAAGAATAAAAATAAAAAATGTTTTTTTAAACTTATTAATAGAGATCTATAACTAAAATAAATTATTAAAGATGTAATAATTAAGATAAAAAATAAATACCATGGATTAAAAATTGAAGACATTCTTATTTTAAAGCATCATTAAGTTTCAAATTAGGATATACACCAACAGAAATATTAGACTTAAATCCTTTTTTTATTAATTTTTCACCAAGAAACGCAATCATTGCAGCATTATCAGTACATAATTGAAGACTTGGGAATAATACTCTTGAATTTTCAAAAATTATTGATGTTTTTTTTCTTAAACTTTGATTTGCAGCAACTCCACCACCGATCACAATAGTACTAATTTTTGTTTTTTCCTCAGCTAATTTCAATTTATTTAATAATGAATCAACAATTGCTTTTTGGTAACTGGCTGCAACATCAGAAATAATATTTTTAGGAATTTTACCATTAAATTTTTGAGAAAATCTAAGTAATGAAGATTTCAATCCACTAAAACTAAACTCAATCTCTTTTGAATTATACAAAGCTAGTGGAAACTTATATTTGTTTGAATTTCCATTTTTGGATTGTTTTTCAATTTCGATTCCTCCTGGATAAGATAAGCCTAGTAATCTTGCACCCTTATCAAAAGCTTCTCCTGCAGCATCATCTCTTGTATCACCCAACAATATATAATCTCTAAAATCTTTTACTTTCCAAATTTGAGTATGACCACCTGATACCAACAAACATAAAAAAGGGAATTCTAAATCGGGATATTCAATAAAGTTTGAAAATAAATGAGCTTCCATATGGTTTACACCAATTAATGGAATATTTAAACCTACAGATAAACCCTTAGCAAAACTTACTCCAGTAAGTAATGCTCCCATTAAGCCTGGACCTATTGTAACTGCTATAGCATCAATTTGGTTTTTTGATATTTTACTATCATCCAAACATTTCTTCATTGTTGTTAATAATAATTTTTCATGCATCCTAGAAGCAACTTCAGGAACTACCCCACCAAATTTTGAATGATTCTGTTGAGATGCAACAATTGACGAAACAATCTTTCCATTAGAACAAATAGAAACTGCAGTTTCATCACATGATGTTTCAACACCTAATACATTCATTCTGGCAATCTTCTAATTGTTAACTCTATAAATTTTGGAGATAAATCTCTCCATTCAATAACATCATTGGGAACTTGAATTATTGGCTCATTTGAAATCTCATTTTTTGTAAAATCATTATAATCAATATAAACATCAATATCAGTTGATTGAAGTGATGCAATAAATTCCACTCCTCCAGAAATATTCAAAGAAACGGTTGAGGGATTAGGAAATGCCTGAATATTTTCAGGAATATTTAAAATTTTTACAGGAATTTCAGAAAGAATTCTTTCACCAATACTTTGAATATTTGCTTGAAAAGTAATCAATGAATCTGAAGATTCAATTACTCTAGTAAAATTAAATGAAACTGGAACTTTTGCATTAATAGGTGCTTTAACTGATTTAAATTTTTTTGAAATAGTCTCAATAAAATCTAAATTTTCTATTATTTCTTTTGGACCTTTAAACTCTAGTAATTCTGGCAATATATTAAATTTACCAACAATAGTATAACCAGGAGAAACCTCTACAGAAATCAGTGGTTTTACTTTTACCATTTTAACCATATAATCATCTAAAGATATTTGAATTGATTCTGGTCTTATAATTTCGACGTATTCAATATTAAAACTATTAGGAATAACAACTTTTTGATTATACTTCTCAAAATAATCATTTAGATAAAAATCATAATTTGTATTTACTCGTTCCAAATCAAGAACTAATTTGAAATCAGATATTGATTTTAACAATAATGCTTTCAATAATTCTCTTCCAGTTGCTCTAAATCTTACATCTGCAGTTGGAGAAACTTCCCCACCTAGAGTTTTACCTTCTCTTATATTCCTTACCTCAATTGGCATTTCAAAAACATAACTATAATTTTTTTCAGAGATAACAAATAACCATAATATAATAGCAAAAAAAAAGGCCCCTAAAGATGTTGACAGGAGACCTTTTTTTGAGTTTTGTAAATTTTTATTCATAAAAATTTTAAAAAATCTTTGAATAAATAGTTAAAATTTTATTTTTCCTTTGATGATTTCTCAATATCATTTTTTAATTGTTCAATAAGTTTTTTTTCATCAGAAAAATTTAAAATTATTTTTTTGTCATCTTGATTTATATCCAACACTTTACATTCAACTACTTGTCCGATTTCAATAGATTCTTCAAAAATAACTTTATTTTCGTCACTCATTTCATGAGTTTTAATAATCCCTTCAGTGTTTAAATCTAAATCGAGAATTATCCCCTTTTCTATTTTTTTTAACACTTTACCATTTATTTTACTTCCAGTTGAAAAATTAGATTTAATATCGTCCCAAGGATCTTCACTCATTTGCTTTAAACCAAGAGCAATTCTATGATTTTCCTTAGAAACTTCTAAAACTTTTACCTCAACATTTTCACCTTTTTTTAAAATTTCCTTNGGATGATTAACATTTTTNGTCCAAGATAAATCTGATACATGAATCANACCATCAATTCCATCTTGTAATTCAACAAAAGCACCAAATTGAGTGAGATTNCGAACCTCTCCTTTTAAAATCGACCCTACTTGATATTTATCTTGAACTTCTTGCCAAGGATCATTTTGNAATTGCTTAAAACCAAGTGCNATTTTTCTTTCAGATAAATCAATNGAAAGAACTTGAGCCTCTACTTCTTNACCAAGNTGAACNACTTCATCAGGCCTTCTAATATTTCTTGTCCATGACATTTCAGAAACATGCACCAANCCTTCAACTCCAGTATCTANTTCTACAAAAGCTCCATAATTAGTTAANCTAACTACTTTNCCTTTAATTTTTGATGCTANAGGAAATTTTTCTTCAACATTNTCCCAAGGATGAGGAACTAACTGNTTCAAACCAAGAGATATTCTTTGTTTATTTGAGTCAATTTCAATTATTTTTACATTTATTGTTTCACCGATTGAAGTAATTTCTGATGGATGGTTAACTCNTCCCCAAGANAAATCAGTAATNTGCAAAAGACCATCTAATCCACCTAAATCAACAAAAACTCCAAAATCAGTAATATTTTTCACAACCCCTTGCATTATTTGACCTTCTTTAATATTTTCAAAGAGTTGGTCTCTTTGTTCTTTCATTGAGTTACTTAATAATGCTTTCCTTGATAAAACTACGTTTTTTCTAAGTTGATTAATTTTTACAATTTTAAATTCTAATTCTTTTCCTAATAAATCATCAAAATCTTGAACTGGTCTAACATCAATTTGCGAACCAGGTAAAAAAGCTTGAATNCCCTCAACATCAACAATTACNCCACCTTTAATTCTTCTAATNACTTTNCCCATGACNGTTTTATCTTCTTTTTGGATTTTCATTAACTTCATCCAACCCTTCATCCAAATAGCTTTTTCAACCGAAAGAATGGTTTGACCATTCTTGTCTTCAATTTTCTCAAGATAAACATCCATATTATCACCAAGNTCAGGAATTGATATAGTACTAAATTCTGTTCGAGGAATAATTCCCTCAGATTTAAAACCAATATCCATTATAATCTCTTTTTCNTTTTGNCCTATAACTGTTCCATTAATTATTTGATTTTGAGCNATATCTGAAAATGTACTAATNTATTTNTTCATTTCTTTATCNTNTACAACATATTCTTCATCTTTNAANACTTCAGATTCTTCAATAATTTTAATATCATCAAATAAATTTTTATCAAGATAATTTTTTATTTCAATTTNAATTTTTGAACTTTCATTTTTTTCTTTTTCAGANGATGTTGTNTTCTTTNTATCGATAGAAACATTAGTTTCATCTAACTCATTTGAAATACTNTCTTCAACTAAATTTTCAGNTTCCAATATNTCACCTGGAACACTTTCTTCAACTAAATTTTCAGTTTCCAATATCTCACCTGGAACACTTTCNTCAACTAAGTCATTAGNATCTATCGNTTCATCTATATTATTGTTTAATTNATTATCTTTTTTATCTATACTCACTATTATTATTTATCTCCTGATTAATTAAAGTTATAAATGTAATTACAAATTAATGAAATTTGNTNATTTAAAGTAACATTAGATGTATCTATACTAATTGCATCATTAGCCCTAACCAATGGTGAATTTTCCCTAGTAGAATCTTTTTTNTCTCTAGCTTTCAACTCTAATATAATTTCATTAAGATTTTTCTCAATACCTTGCTTAAAATTTTGATTTTTTCTTCTAATTGCTCTTTGCTTAATATTTGCATTAAGAAAAAATTTAAATTCAGCTTCTGGAAAAACAATCGTTCCNATATCTCTTCCTTCAACTACAAANTTNTCATTTTTNACAATTTTTTTTTGCAAATAAACCATTTTATCTCTTATAAGTTTAATACTACTCACTTCACTTACATTTGATGTAACTAANTTTTCACGAATTTCTNTAGATACATTCTTACCATTTAAATTAATTTTTGAACCATNAAAATTAAAATTAATTGAACAATTATCTATAAAATTTTCAATTTTCTCAAATTCATCAAATTTTATCGATGATTTTATTAATCCAAGAGTAACAGCTCTATACATAGCACCGGTGTCTAAATAAAAAAAACCTAATTNTTTAGACACGCCTTTTGCAGTAGAACTTTTTCCTGAACCAGCNGGTCCATCNATAGCAATTATCATAAAACTTATCTTATTTTAGCTTAGTAATTTAAATAAAAGTTTTTAAGTAAAATAATAACATTTTTCTAATCATTTTTTTACATTTGATTTTAATAATTCAATTTCAGCTTTTGTTAAATTTTTATATTCACCTAGTTTTAAATCGTCAACATAAATACCAGCAAAAGATAATCTTTTTAGGGAAATTAATTTTATATTCATCACTTTAAATATTCTTCTTATTTCTCTTTTTTTACCATGAAATAATTTTAATTTTATTTCAAAGAATTCATTAATATTTTTTTGTGATATAATTTCTGCATGTCCTAATTCCTCGTCTCCAATATTTATTCCATTTTTAATTTTTTTTATTTGGGTTAAGTTAAATTTTTTTAAAGAAATCGCTAAATAAATTTTAAAAACTTTAAATTTTGGATGAGTTAATTTATAAGCTAAGTCACCATCATTAGTTAAAAGCAATACACCAGTAGTATCTTTATCTAATCTTCCTATAGGAAAAAGTTTTTCTTCTTCAGAAATTAAATCCAATACTGTTTTTCTATTATGTGTATCCTTAGTTGATGTGATTATGTTAACTGGCTTATTTAATTTAATTATTTTTTTTTTTAATACTGGAAGAACAATTTTATCATCTAATTCAACTAAATCATTTGAGTTAATTTCAAAAAAAGGATTTTTATTTAATATTTTATTTACTCTAACTCTACCATCTTTAATTATAACTTCACATTTTCTTCTTGAAGCAATTCCAGAGTTTGATAAAAACTTCACTAATCGTATCATAAAACAATCAAATTGTTGATGTTTGATTAATTATTTCATTNACTTCTTTTAATTTAGGCAAATCAGATATAGAATCCACTCCAAAAGCAATTAAAAATTCATTTGTTATACCATAAATCAATGGTTTCCCCATATCTTTAGACCTCCCATTAATTTTTATTAATTTTTTTTCAAGTAAAGTTTTTAGNACTCCCACACAACCTACCCCTCTTATACTTTCAATATCAGACCTAGTTACAGGACCTTTATATGCAATAATAGCCAAAGTCTCTAATGCAGGTTGACTAAGACTTGAACTTTCTCTAAACATTTTTTTAATCCATTTTGAATAAATTGGGTGTGTAACAATTCGGTAACCAGATGAAATTTTTTGAATTAAAAAAGACCTATTTGATTTCTCATACTCACGATTTAAAATTTTAACAATTTTATCTAGTTCNGGTGGTTTTAAATTATCAAAACATAAATCTACCTTTTTTTGAGTCAAAATATCTTCACATGAGAAAAGAAGTGCCTCAATAATTCTTAAATCATCCATATTTATTTAATTTTTATTTTTTCAATTAAAATTTCATCAAAATTACTNTTCTGAGTTACTTTTATTCTTTTATTTTGAATAAGCTCCAATATNGCTACAAAAGTAACTACAATATCATNTTTTTGTGATTTTCGGTTAAATAATTTTGAAAAAAATATTTTAGGTAAATCAAAAAGTTGTTTTAAAATNAATGAAATTTTTTCTTTAACTCTTATTTTTTCTTTTTTTAAATCATAATTTATTTGAATTGGTTTTTTTTCAATTAAAGTTTTAAATAAACTTGCAAACTCAAATAAAGAAATTTTNTCTAAATTAAAATTNTTGTAATCTTTTTCTTTTTGAATATACTTAAAATTAAATGGNAAAAAATTTAATTGTTGTGTNTACATNTTTTTTAAATCATTTGAAATATTTTTAAATTTTTGATACTCAATTAGTTTATTAGCCAAATCTATTCTTGGATCATCAAACTCTTCTTCATTATTATCATTAGTTAATGGAAGTAACATTTTAGCTTTAATTCTCATTAAACTTGATGCCATATAAATAAAATCTCCAGCATTTGATAAATTAATCTGTTCTAAATCTTTAATTGCATTTAAATAGTCTGATGTGATTTTTGAAATAGGAATATCCATAATATCTATCTCATCTCTTTTAATAAAAAAAAGTAATAAATCAAGTGGTCCACTAAAACTTTCTAAATTAATTTGATGAGACATCAATTTGTATATTTCAACCCTGTTTCTTTTCTAATTCTATTTATTATTGGTGAAGATAATTCTTTTGCTTTTTCTGATCCATCTTTGAGAATTTTAATGATTAATTCTTTATCTGAATAAACAGTATTTTTTTTCTCTCGAGCAATAGAAAAATAATTCCAGAAAAGTTCAATTAATTCATTTTTAACATCCGAATATTTTAAACCTGGTGTTTTAAATCTTTTTTCTAAATTAATTTTTTCATTTTCATTTATAAACAAAGAATAAATTTCAAATAAGGGATTGCCTGTTGTTTTTTTGGGTTGATCTAATGAAGAATTATCAGTTTTAATTCTCATAACTTTTTTTGAGAGTTCATTTTTATCACAAAAAATCTCTATAAAATTATTATATGACTTAGACATTTTTTGACCATCAGTTCCTAACACTAAACCTGTTAACTCAGTAATTAAGGGCTTTGGNTTTATAAGCAAATCACCAAAAACTGAATTGAACTTTGATACAATATCTCTTGTTATTTCAAGATGTTGTTTTTGATCTTTNCCAACAGGAACAACTTNNGCACCAAATAATAAAATATCCGCTGCCATTAATATTGGATAACTAAATAAACCGTGATTTGGTTTTAAACCTTTAGAAATTTTATCTTTATAAGANGTTGATCTCTCTAAAGATGAGACAGAAACAAAATTACTTAAAATCCAATTAAGTTCAGCAACCTCTGGGATATCTGATTGCACCCAAAAAATTGATTTATCAGGATTTAAACCTAATGATAAAAAGTTTGCAGCAGTATCTAAAGTATTATAAGATAAATTTTCACCAAAATTTTGAGAAGTTAACGCATGATAATTTGGAATAAAACAAAGTAGTTTATTATCATTTTGTAAATCAATCATTTGTTTCATCATACCAAAATAATTTCCAATATGAACTTGACCAGAAGGCTGAATTCCACTTAATATTCTTTTATTTTTCAAGCAATAGCTCTCAATTCTTTATTTCCCATATATAAGTACGGCTTCCAAGATGATTGATCTCTTTTAACAAATTGTCTAATGTAATGAATCCTAGTTGGTTGCTTTGGTTTTCTAATCAATTTCATTTCTGATTGTTCAAGATTTCTATTACCTTTCTTGATATTACACTTATGGCAACATGCAACTAAATTTTCCCAACTATCAGGGCCTTTTTTTTCTTTAGGAATAATGTGGTCAATTGTCATTGGAACACCTGTTTTTAGGCAATATTGGCATTGATGTTGATCTCTTTTTAAAATATTTTTTCTAGATAAAACAATTTTATTATTTCTAACATTAACAAATTTATCAAGTTTTACTACACTTGGCAAATTTATAGTCAATGAAGGTGAACTTACTCTTTGTTTATAATTTTCAACCACTTTAACCTTGCCTAAAAAAGCAAGTGAAATTGCTCTTTTAGCAGTACAAATCAATAAGGGATGGTAATTTTGATTTAGCACTAAAACCTGTTTATTTAAAATGCTTGTGATTGGTTTTTTTATAGATTTCAAAGGTTTAATAAATTATTTATATCACTAATTTATTTAAAGGTCTTTATTCAATCAATATAAAAGTATGTTTTATAATATTACAAAATTATATTCTAAAATTAAATTAATTGAGTAATCATAGGGAAACTCGTTAAAATCGAGTACAGCCCCGCTACTGTAATTGTTTAAAGACTCGAATNCCAAAGCAATTTGGAAACCACTGCCATTAATTGGTGGGAAGGTNTTGAGTTTAATAATAAACTTAAGTCAGGATATCTATACTACTCAAATTCTCATTATTAACTTTCGAGGGAAAGGAGAGAANNATGATTCCTCGCANAANNTTATGTACAATTTTTCTANTATCCAATTTTCACTTTTCTAAANCAAACAATGAATTAATTATAAATCGAGTTGTTGATTCAAATGGTAAANTTATTCCATTTACTTCAATCTATTCAGATGAAAATAAATCTGANTTAATAACTACTTCTAATGAGAAAGGAAAATTTATAATATCTAAAAATGAATTTGANGATTCTAATATAATTATTTCTCATTCAAATTTTAATGATTTAAAAGTTACTCTTGATGANTTAAAGTTAAATAAAGTTATAAAATTAGATAAAAAAATNTTTTTTTTTGATCCAATAATTGTTTTCGGAAATAAATATAATTTTGAATCANACAACTTACCANTCAANCATGAGAAAATAAATTCTATTGACTTTCCTTCTCATGGTAATAGTCTTGGTGAAAAATTAGACAGATTTGGATTAAGCATCAGAGATTATGGTGGTACTGCAGGATTAAAAACAATATCTTCTCAAACAGGTTTTTCAGAACATATATTAGTTTTAATTGATGGTTTTGAAATTAATTCTCCACAAAATGGAACAGTAGACTTTAGTGGTTTACCTGGTGATTTTTTTTCACATGCTGAATATTATTATGGACAAGGATCATCAATTTATGGTTCTAATGCAGTTGGAGGAATATTAAACTTAATTCCAAGTTCGAAACCTAATTATGTAAAATTAAAAAGTGGCTCTATGGGTGAACAAGGAATATCATTAAATGGAAATATAAATTCTAAAAACTCAAATTTTTCTCTTTTCATAAATAATTATAAAAATGAAAATGATTTCAGAAAAAACAATAAATTTGAACAACTTAGTTCAGGCTTAAATTTTAATTTTAATTCTAAAAGTTGGGATATTTCATCTAATTTAATTTATTTAGATACAGATAGAAGAATTCCTGGTTCTTTAACCTATCCATCAATTAATGCATTTAAAACAAATAATGATATTTTGTTTACTTTCAAAGCAACAACTGTATCAAAATTTGGTTATAGTTCTATTTCAGCTGGAAATCACTCTACATCTGAAAATTACGTTGATCCTGATTGGATGACTGACTCAAATCATGAAGTTCAAACTAATCGATTAAAATTTGGGCATAGATTTAAATTACAAGAAAAAATAACTAACTTATTTACTTTAGATTTTGCAAACATGAATATTCAAAGTGATGATACTGGAAATCACAAAATGAATACAATTGGATCAACTTATTTATTAAACTATAATATTTTCAAAAACTTAAGAATATCTCCAAGTATTAGATTTGATTGGGATGATCATTCAAACAACTCTTCATCATCTTCCAATTTTGCATTTATATTAAATACAAACTCACTTATTAAAAAATTTACTTTTAATGCTGGAACAAGTTTTAGAAACCCAACTTTTAATGATCTTTTTTGGTTAGATAGTGGGTTTTCAAAAGGTAATCCAAATTTAAAACCTGAAACAGGTTCTTCGTTTCAAGGGGAAGTTTCAATTAAATCATTACTAAACAATCAATTAAATTTTTCTTTATATAGTTCATTTTTTAAAACTATCAATTTAATTCAATGGTCACCTGATGAAAATTTTGTTTATTCGCCTCAAAATGTTCTTGACTCTCAATCAAGTAATTTTGGTATTAAATCAAAAATTAAATTAGATGATTTTCCTTTTGAAATTAATTCAGGATTTAGTCAAATTAACAGTAAAGTTTTATCTGAAGGTGAAAATAAAGGAATGGAATTATTATATGTACCTTCAAACTCATCTTGGTCTGAATTGAAAATTAAATTTAATAATTTTTCATCATTAATAAGTTATAGAAACTTACAAAATAAAAGATACAGCTATTATGGTGAAAACTCTATTATTAAAAATTACGAAAGAGTGGATTTTTCAGTGTCACTAAATTTGAATATTTTATCTAAAACAGTAAATTTAGATATAGGAGCTAGAAATTTGCTTGACAAAAAAAATATTCAAAGTGTTTATGATTATTCCGAACCTGGAAGATCTCTATTTATGAATACATTGATCAATTTTTAAAACTTTATGAATTTACATTGGTTCAAAAATGATTTGAGACTTTATGAAAACCCAAGTTTATATGAAGCATCAAAAGATTCAAAAATAATAACTATATATATATTAGATACTTTTATAAATAACCATTTTCAATTTGGAGAAGCTTCAAGATGGTGGCTTCATAATTCATTGAAAAANTTAAATGAATCTCTAAATAATAATTTATGTTTTTATAAAGGAGACCCTAATAAAATAATTTTTGAAATCGTGGAAAAATATAAAATTAAAAAAGTTTTTTGGAATAGATCTTATGAACCATGGCAAATTAAAAGAGATACTAAAATCAAAGAAAATCTTTTTAAAAATAATATTGAAATAAAAACTTTTAATTCTTCCTTATTATGGGAACCAGAATCAATAAAAAAAGATGATTCAACACCCTATAAAGTGTTTACTCCATTTTATAAAAAAGGTTGTTTAAACTCTAATCCCCCTAAAAGACCCTTAAATAATCAACCTAATTTAAATTGTTTTAAAGATGATAATAGTCAAACTTTAAATTCACTTAATCTATTAACAAACTTTAAATGGTATTCAAAACTTGAAAAGCATTGGGAAGTTGGTGAAGAAAGCGCTAAAAAAAGTTTAAAAACATTTATAAATACTGGTTTATCTAATTATAAAAAAGGAAGGAATTTTCCTGCAAAAAAAAATGTTTCAAAACTTTCACCTCATATACATTTTGGTGAAATTTCTATAAATAAAATTTGGTATGAAATTGAAAAAAAAAAACCAAACAACAATACAGATCATTTCAAAAGTGAACTTGGATGGAGGGAGTTTTCATACAATCTCCTTTATTTTAATCATGATTTATCTACAAAAAATTTTCAACAAAAATTTGACCTTTTCCCATGGAAATATGATCAAAAAAAATTTTCCGCATGGAAAAAAGGCTTAACAGGTTTCCCAATTGTTGATGCTGGAATGCGTGAACTGTGGGAGACTGGCTATATGCACAATAGAGTTAGAATGATAGTAGGTTCTTTTTTAGTAAAAAACTTACTTATTGACTGGAGATATGGAGAAAGATGGTTTTGGAATTGTTTAGTTGATGCTGATCTGGCTAATAATAGTGCAAGTTGGCAATGGGTAGCAGGCTCTGGAGCTGATGCTGCTCCTTACTTTAGAATTTTCAATCCTGTGATTCAAGGATTTAAATTTGATGAAGATGGAAAATACACAAAAAAATTTGTTCCTGAACTTAAAAATATTCCAAATAAATTTTTATTCAATCCATGGGAATGTCCAGATGAAATTTTAGAAAAATCTGGAATTAAATTAGGTGATAACTACCCAAAACCTATTATAGATTTAAAAAATTCTAGAAATGATGCTTTATTATCATATCAGCAAATTAAAAAATGATTAAATTATTTATAAATTTTCACTAATTGCTTGATTAGCTAACTCATCTACTTTATCATTATATTTATTTCCAGAATGTCCTTTTACCCACTCCCATACAATTTCATTTTGACCAACTAAATGATCAAGTTCTATCCAAAAATTCTTATTTTTAACATCTTTTTTTGAAGAAGTCTTCCATCCGTTTTTTTTCCAATTGAAAATCCATTCAGTAATACCAAGCTTTACATATTTTGAATCAGTATAGATTCTAATCTTAGTTTTCAAATTAATTTGTTTTAAAGCTTCAATTACAGCTTTTAATTCCATGATATTATTTGTAGTCTCAGGATGAAAACCCTTTAAATACTTTTCACTATTTGAATCAATAATAACTACTCCCCAACCACCTGGTCCAGGATTACCTTTACATGCTCCATCAGTATAAACTTCAATCATTTTGTATTTTCAGTATTACCTTTTTAAAATATTTTAGAACATTAATTTAGTTCAAAAGAATTAATAAATTTTGCTCCGCTTTTACTCATTTCATTTATTGCATTTTTACAGTCTCCTGGTTTCAAATCAATGCCTCTAATCAAATCACTAATAACTGTAGCTGAAAAACCATTATTTAGAGCTCCTATTGTTGTCCAATTAATGCAATAATCCGTAGCTAAACCTGTAATAATTACTTTCGAAATATTTCTTTTTCTTAGTTCTTGAGAAAAATCAGTACCATCAAATCCAGAATAAGCTTCCTTATCTTTATCTGTTCCTTTATTAATAATAGTTACCCTGCTATCAATTAAAAGTTCAGAGTGAATTTGAGATCCTTTTGTTTGTTGAACACAGTGCATAGGCCATAATCCACCATTTGATTTAAAACTACAATGATCAATTGGATGCCAATCACGTGTAGCATAAACAGGAAGAAAAGAACTATGAAAATATTCTATTATCTTATTAATACCTGGAATGATTTGCTCTGCATTAGGAACTGGTAAGCTTCCATTATCACAAAAATCATTTTGAACATCAACTATAATTAATGCTGTTTCATTCATTTTCAAGTCCTTTAATTATTTAGTTTTAAACGAGAATTTTTATTGATCTTTCTTCCTTTTTTAGAGGAAGCGATTCCATTTAACGTAACAATATCAGCGGTAAAATCAATATTATGTTTTAAAATTGAAGAACCAACTCCATAAATATCAACTGGAACATTATTTTTTTCAAATAATTTTATTTTTTTAAAATCAAATCCACCCGATACAATTATTTTAACTTGTTTAAAACCATTTTTATCCAAACCATCTCTTACATTCATAACTAAATTTTGATTGACACCAGTTGGTATAAAATTTCCCATTGAAGATATTATTGATTGATCTACCATGTTTGAAGAAGTATCAATTCTCACTGCCCATAATTTTTCGCCTAATCGTTTTGCTACATCTATAGAGGTTTTAACTGAATCATTATCATAATCAACAACAACTATAAGTTTAATATCAGGAAAGTTTTGATTAAATAGCTCAGCAGCTTTTACAGTATTGCCGTTAAGAGCAGAAATAAAAGCATGAGGGATTGTTCCTACACCTTCTATATTTATCCATTCACCTTGTGCATCAGTAGATATTGAATCAGCTCCACCAATTATTGCAGCATAACCATCTCCTTCTTGTAAAGAAAAATGATCAAATCTAGCAGGAAAAAACAAAATAGGTTTTTTATTTGCAGCTAAAACAACTTTGTTTACATTAGTTGCTATTTTAGTCCTTCTTGATAAAATACCTAAGTAGATAGTCTCCAAATTAACAAAATATGATAATGATCCTTCAATGGTCATAACAGTTTCCCAGGGATTTATAATATCACCATCGTTTAAAGAAAAAATTTCTATATCATTAAAAGTATTTACCCAAATATTATCAAGCTCTTTTTCCACTTCAAATAAATCTTTTTGTAGACATCTTAAATCTTTATACTTATCTGATTTTTTTATTCTAAGATAATTTTTAAAAAGTTTAATTGATTTTTTTTTATCACTATAAAAACCAACACATTGTTTCAATATTTCGATAGATTCTTTAATACCACATAGAATTGATTTTTCTCTTTGAAATATTTGAATTTTTACTTTTCGTAAATCATTTTTATTTTCTAAAATAATTTTACTTCTTTTAAAATATTTATCACTTCTATATCCAATACGAATTTCGTTAAGAGAATAATTTTGTAAATATAAATTTTTCATCATTATGTTTTTTTATTTTTTATATGAACTATTTTAATCAATTTATGTTATTAAAGTTTAGCTTAAATATGAAAAACTCATCTATTTTTTTTGTATCTACTCCACTTCATGTACTTAACTCGCTAATTATTGCACTAGGTGAATATGAATCTAATGATTGCATTCTTGTTTTTATTGACCAACCTAAAGATAGAGAAAATCATTATTATAATATTCTCAAAAATTGGGAAAAATCACCATTTAAAAAAATTCTTTATTTCCAGTCCAGCGGAAATTTAAACAAATATCAACACCGTAAAAATATTTTTAAAGATATATATATAGAATTAAATAAAATAAATTTTTCAAAGATTTATACTTCAAATGATAGAAGAATTGAATTTATTTATGCTTATAAATTATTAAAAAAATTAAATAAAAATATTAAATGTATATACATAGATGACGGTATAATGAGTTATGTTATTCATAAATATTCTTGGGAATCTCCTCTAGAGATTTTAGTCAAAAAATTATATTATGGATTCTGGTACAATAGAACAAGAATTGTAGGTAGTTCTAAATTTATAAATAGTTCAATTGTAGCATTTCCAAAATTTGTTCATCACTATTTAAAAAAAAGTAATCCTATTTTATTAAAATCTGAATATTTCAAAAAAAATATTTACTTAGATTTTTTAAAAAAAATTCTCTACTCATTTAAACAAAACTCAAATATTCATAATTTAAAATATATATTAATTCTACCTCATCAAATAGAATTGAAAAAATATTGGAATTTTTATAATAAATTAAAAGATGATTTGATTGACAATAATGAATCATCTCATAAAATCGGAATTAAATATCATCCTTTTCAAAATGGAGATCCATTAAATTTCAAAAATGACAATAATTTTACAATTATTAATTCTGATATTGCATTTGAATGTATAGTACCTTTCCTAAAAAAAGAAACTACGATAATAGGTGATGTATCTACTGCAATGATTTATGCAAAATTAATAAAAAAAAATTTAAATGTTGTTCTCATTAGAAATAAAAACGATATTAGATTAAATAAATTAAGACCACTTCTCAATGAAATAGGAGTTATCGAATTTGATTCAATTAAAAATTATTTGAATAAATAAGCAAATTCTAAAATAATATGCGACCAAAAGTAATAGCAGAAATTGGATGTAATCACAAAGGGAATATGGATATTGCCAAAGAAATGATTATAACTGCAAAGATTTTTTGCAAGGTTGATATAGTAAAATTTCAAAAAAGAAATCCTAAAGAATTATTAAGTGAAAAAGAATATAAAATACCGCATCCAGTGAAATCAAAATCTTATGGAAATACATATGGACAACATAGAGAATTTTTAGAATTGAGCTTAGAAGACCATATTGAATTGAAAAAATTATGTGATGATATTAATATTGAATATTCATCATCTGTTTGGGATATATCATCGGCTAAAGATATAATTTCAATTAATCCAAAATTTATTAAAATTCCATCTGCTTGCAATATGGATATGAATTTACTAGAAATACTTTGTAAAGAATATCATGGCCAAATTCATTTATCCTTAGGAATGACTACACATGCTGAGGAAAAAAAAATTATTAATTTTTTTGAAAAACATAATAGAAATGATGATTTAATTATTTATAGTTGCACTTCTGGATATCCAGTTCCGTTCAAAGATATATGTATTAAAGAAATTTCTAGATTAAAAAAATTATATGAAGAAAGGGTTAATAGTATTGGATTTTCAGGACATCATTTAGGTATTGCAATTGATTTAGGAGCTTTTATGTTAGGTGCAAAATGGATAGAAAGACATTTTACTTTAGATCGAACTTGGAAAGGAACTGATCATGCTGCATCTCTTGAACCAGGAGGAATGAGAAAATTAGTTAGGGACCTTGATTCATTAAACGAAAGTTTAAGTGAAAAAAATAATGAAATTTTAGAAATTGAATTATCTCAGAGAAAAAAATTAAAAAAAATAAAATGGGAAAAATAGTAGCATTCATACCTGCAAGATCTGGTAGTAAATCTATTCCAAATAAAAATATAAAATTTTTTGCTGGAAAGCCTTTAATTCATTGGGTTATAAACGCTGCTTTGGACTGTATTTACTTTGATAAAGTTTATGTTTCAACTGATGGTAAAGAAATACAAAAGATTGCAAACCAAATTTCTAATCCAAAACTTAAAATTATAGGTAGACCTAAAAGCACTGCGGAAGATTCATCTACTACTGAAAGTGCGATGATAGATTTTGCAAGTAGATTTGATTTCGAAGACATAGTACTCATTCAAGCAACATCTCCCTTTCTGAAATCAATAGATTTAGATAGAGGTATAAATAAATATTTAAACAACAATTTTGATAGTTTAATTTCTATTGTAAGACAAAAACGATTCATTTGGTCAAAAAATAATGAATTAATAAATCCATATAATTATTCTCCTGAAAAAAGACCTAGACGACAAGATTTTAATGGTTTTTTTGTTGAAAATGGAGCTTTTTATATTACATCAAAAAAATTATTATTAAAGTCAAACTGTAGAATTTCTGGTAAAATTTCTTACTATGAAATGAATCAAAACAGCTATTTTGAAATAGATGAAGAAATTGATTGGAAAATAGGAGAAAACTTAATTGAAAAAAATAATTTAAATATTCCAATAAAAATTAAATTATTTTGTACTGATGTAGATGGTGTTTTAACAGACAGTGGTATGTATTATACTGAAAACGGAGATGAGTTAAAAAAATTTAATACAAGAGATGGAAAGGGCATCGAAATACTCAAAAAACATAAAATTAAAACTGCAATTGTAACTTCAGAAAACACTTCTATTGTAAAGAAAAGAGGAAATAAAATTGGTGTTGATTTTATTTTTCAAGGAATTCAAAACAAGCTAGAACTTGTAAAAAAATTATGTGAAGAACAAAAAATTAAATTGTCTGAAGTTGCATTTATTGGAGATGATTTGAATGACCTTAATTTATTAAAACATGTTGGCTTTTCTGCTTGTCCATCTGATGCTGTTGATAAAATTAAAAATATTTCAGATTATATATGTTCGAAAAAAGGTGGCGATGGTTGCATGAGAGAATTTGCTGAAAAATTTATTCAAGATTAAATGAATAATTATAATTTTTTATTAATTCTTAAATTATCGTTTAAGACAATATTTTTAAATAATTATGTGCAAAATTTTAGTTTAAAAAGATTAGTTGTTTTATTTTTATTTATCCCAACATTTTTATTAATTCAATTATCAAATAGAATATTTTTGTTTTTAGATAATTTTTTTTTTAGAGGTTACAAAAAAGTAGCAATTAAAAAACCACTTTTTATTGTTGGAATACCAAGGAGTGGAACTACATACATTCATAATGTTATATCAAAAAATTCATCAATCTTTACAACATTTTCTTTATGGGAATTAATTTTTGCTCCATCTATTTGTCAAAAACAAATTTTTCATTTTTTTATAAAAGTTGATACGTTATTTGGAAAACCTTTAACTAAAGTTCTTAACTTAATTGAAAAAAAAGCTTTTAAAGATATTAATTCTATGCATAAAACAACTTTAAGTTCACCTGAGGAAGATTTTTTTCTTTTTACATCCATAGGTGCATGTTTTTTACTAATAATTCCTTTTCCATTTAAAGAAATTTGGGATTTAGGATTTTTTAATTCAAAAATTAATCCTACAAGTAAAATTAAAATATTAACTTTTTACAAAAGTATGATCAAAAGGCATTTATATTTTTATGGTCAAGAAAAAACATATCTCTCAAAAAATGCCTCTTTTTCTCCTTGGGTAAAAGACTTACTAAATTTTTTCCCTAATAGCAATTATATAAGTTGCTTTAGAAAACCTGAAGAAACAATTCCATCTCAATTAAGTATATTAGCTGAAGGATGGAAAATTTTTAATAATAAATTTGAAAATGAATTTTTTAAAGACCCTATAATTAATATTTTTGAAAATTATTATAAAGAGTTAATTAAATTATCAAAATTAAAAAATCAAAATCAATTCATTGTTTTAAAAATTCAAGACATAAAACTAGATTTTAAATTAAAAATTACAAATATTTTTAATACTTTTAATTATGAAATTCCTCCCGAATTTGAAACTATTTTAGATGAGGAAGACCAAAAAAATAAGAATTATAAAAGTAGCCATAATTATAAATTAGATAACTTTAACATTAATATTAATGACTTAAAAAATAGGTTTCAATTTGTATATAAATATTTTAATAATTTTTAATTTCAATAAAAATGACAACAAAATCAAAAATTAACAAAAAATCAAATCTTAAAGTCATGATAGTTTTGGATGTTCTTCCTGATCGAAATGGAGCTGGAAGTTATTATCGAGATTTAGTTGAACATATTACACCGTTAGTAAAAAATTTAATTTTATTTGGTCCATCAAAAAACAACGATATAAATACATTATTCACAGTACCAATGCCTGGAGATAACACTCAAAAATTATATATACCAAAATATTACCATTTATCAAAATATATCGAAGATTTTAAACCAAATATTATAATTCTTCCTACTCCAGGTTTTTATGGTTTAACAGCATTAAAAAAAGCAAAAGAAATCAATATTCCAATATGTCCTGTATTACATAATGATTATGAGGGTTTAGCATCATTTTACTGGGGTGGATTTATTGGATTTATAATAAATAAAATTTTTGTTTGGCTCAATAGACTTTTTTTTAAAACAGCTAATATAACATTAATCATGAATAAAGAAATGAATGAATTAGCTAAAAAAATGGGTGCAAAAAAAATTGTTTCTATTGGTACACCTTTAGCAAAAGAATTCTTAGATAAACCCCTAAAACCTATTAATAATAAAATTAGAAGAGTGCTTTTCGCAGGTAGACTTGCTCCAGAAAAAAGAATAGATAAAGTTTTAGAATCTGCAAAAAATCTTCCTAATATTAAATTTGCTTTTGCAGGTGATGGTCCTCTAAAAGGATTAGTTGTTAAAAAAGAAAAAGAATTAAATAATATAAAATATTTAGGTTGGTTAAAAAGAAGAGAGCTAATTAAAGAATTAGATGATTCTGAAATATTAGTGTTACCTTCTAGTTTAGAAACTTTTGGTACAGCTGCTTTTGAAGGCATGAGTAGAGGTAGAATTGTAATTGTTTCACCTGAAGCAGGAATCACAAATTGGAGTGATTTATCTTCTTATTTGTTTAAAACTTCTACTGAGAAAACACTAACAAACACTCTAGAAGAAATAATCTCTTTACCTAATTCAAAAATAAAAAAAATTAGTACAGATTCTTCCAAAATTGCTAGAAAATTAACTAAGGAAACTATTAATGAATGGATTAAAACCATAAATAAAATTTCTAAAATAAATTAAGTCATGAATCAATCAATTATTTCAATTCATGATATTATGCCTCACACACTTGATAAAATAAAAATTATAATAAAGAAACTTGAAAAAGTAAAATGCTCACCACCAACTTTACTTGTTGTACCAGGTAAAAATTGGAATAAAAATGATATAAATTTTTTAAAAACCATACAAAAATATGGTTATGAAATAGCTGGACATGGATGGTATCATGAGACCAAAAATATTTCAACTATATATCATAAATTACATTCAAATTTTATTTCAAGGAATGTTGCTGAACACTTGAGTTTATCAAATGAAGAAATTATTATTTTAATGAACGATTGCCTAGAATGGTTTGAAAAAAATCAATTTCAAAAACCTATAACCTATGTACCTCCAGCTTGGGCTCTTGGTAAAATAACTAAAAAAGATATTTCTAATTCATCTTATAAAATAATCGAGACTTTATCAGGAATTTATTTTGAAGGTAAATTTAAAAGGATGCCTCTAGTAGGTTATGAAACTGATAATTTATTTAGAGTGATTACTGTTTCATTTATAAATTTTTTGAGTGAAAAAATTTCAGTTTATACTAACACACCTCTTAGAATATCAATTCATCCAAATGATTTTTCATATCAATTAAAATCAAAATTAGAAAAAATTTTAAATTCTGATAGAAATTTTTATGGATATAGAGATTATTATCTAAAATTTAAAGAATAAATTTCTAATAATTTAATGAGAGAAATTTTTAAAAAAATACACGAACCTTCTTCATCAATTTCAGATTTTATATTATCGTTATTTTGTTTTTTTTGGTTCTATGATTTATGGAAACTATTTTTAATACATAAATTAAATATTCATTTTTTATCATCAATTTTATTTTTTGTTTTAGCAATTAGTTCGATTTTAGGTTCTTTTTTTCATATGTTTGCAAAAATGATTTCAAATAAATTAATAGGGTTTAATTTTAAAATTGCTGTTTTTACTATAGGATTAGTTTTACTATTAATTTCATTTATTTACATTGATATATTATTAGAACAAAATCTAAAATTTATAGTTGGTTGTTTTTTTCTATTCTTAATTATTTATTTTTATTATCAATGTGTAAGTAAAAATTTTAATAAATTAATAATAAGTTTATTACCAATCATACTTTTTATTATTTTTGGTATTTATATTGAATTAACCAATAATTATATTGGCTCAAAAGAAACGCTATTTGGATTTTTAATAATTTTTTTAGGACTAATTGTATGGAAAAGTGGATTTTCCATACATAAGAATTTTAATAAAAATGATATTTTTCATTACATAAGTATTATTGGACTTTGGTTTTTATATCAAGGATATAAATTATCAATCTTTCACAAATAAATATGTTTTATAAATTAATTTTCCACTTTCAAGTTTATTATAAGGTCTAGTTCCCTTAACTGCTGAAATATCCTCAGCTACACCTCTAACAAATGAGGGAAATTTATCTTCTAACCATGTTTTTCTCCATTCAGAGACTTTGGTTAATGAATTCAATGCATTTTGAGAAATATCTTTTTCATAAATTTTTCTAAATTTTGAATTATTAATTATTTTTTCAATTTCATTCCACTTACTTATTGTCATTATATCTGTAAAAGCAAAATATCCATCTGAAGGTAAAACTCTAAATACCTCTGACAAAAATTTATCAAAACTACCATAACAATGAGAAGACTCAACATTAATCACTATATCAAAAGTTTGATCCTTGAAAGAAAGATTCTCAGCATCTCCTTGTTCAAAAGATAATGTATCTATATTATTTACACGATTAGAAAAATCAATTGCATTTTGGGAAATATCAATACCTACATATGATAGTGGTTTATAGTATTTAGAGATATAATTTGCACCACCACCTCTTCCAGAACCAACTTCTAAAATTTTTTTATTTTCGACATTTAAATCTTTTATCAAATGATCATATAATTGAATGAAATATCTATCTAATTCATCTGTTTTTTCTAAAACTGGACTATCTTTATCATTTTCATAAACATATCCAAAATTCATAAACCTCCAATCTTCAAATTGAAAATTTTTTGCTGCCATTTCATATCCAAATTTTGATAAAGCTCTATTAAAACTTGGTGTTAAAAATTTAATTGATCTCCAAATTGAACCTAACATAATTCCCCCTACATTACTTTAATTTATTAAATTAAAATTTACTGAATTGATAATTCCTTAATTATTTCTTTTCTTAATTCTAAAATAACATTTACATAATTTTTTGAGTGATTATACCTATAAATTGAGTTCCAATTACTTGTTTTATACGAAAAATCATTACTATTATTTTTATATCCATTTTTAATTAAATAATTTGACATGCTAGCAAAAACATCTAACCAATCAAAAGGTTCTATAATTTCATCACCATCAAAGTCAACTGCATATGCTCTAAAACTTGAAGGAATAAATTGACCAAACCCAAATGCTCCTGCATAAGAACCTCTCAATGAAAATGGATCAATATTATTTTCATAACAATATTTTATAAACTCAGTCATTTCTTTTTCTGCCCATAATTTTCTTTTTTCATCATGTATTTGAGTATGAAGAGAAGTAAAAACTAAATTTGAAGAATTATTGACACCATAGTTTGATTCTACNCCTGATAAACTTACCAATAAAAAAGCATCTACTCCATATTTAGAGTTTACTAATTCAAGCATATCTTTGTTTTTATTGTAAAATTTAACACCATTTTTAATTCTATTATTGGTAATAAAAATTTTTTTATACTTTTCATAAGAGAGTTTTTCAGATTGATTTTCAAATCTTTTAATTATATTAATATCAAATTTTACTCTATCATCCAAAAAAATTTGTTTTATATAATCTGGTTTTATATCATATGACTCCATAGAATGAATTATTCTCTCATATGACTGATAAGCACTTTCATTATTGGAAATTTGTTTTAGTAAATAAGTTTTTGTTTCAATATTCCAAATATTAAGATTTTCATTTGCAATTAAATTACAATTGATTAAAAAATTCAAAATATAAAGAAATAGATTTATTTTTTTTTTCAAAATTTATTTTAAGGGCTTGAGGTTAGCATATTTTCCAATTAATCTTTTTTCAATATTTCCTTGAAAAACAACCGTTATTTTTTGATTATCCCCGGAACCATCAACTGCAAGAATCATTCCTTTACCAAATATTGGATGTTCTACTTTATCACCTCTTTCAAATTCATTAAATGATGTAATTGTTCTTATATATTTTAGTTTATATTTATCTGAATTTTTTTCTTTAACTAATCTTCTTGTCATTGCAGACTGAAAATTTAATCTTTCAATAAAATTACTCGATATTTCATTAACGAATCTTGAAGGTTGTCCTAATCCCGATGCTCCACTTGACCTTCTTCTGTTTGTAGCATAATGTAAAAATGCTTTTTCCTCTGCTCTTGTAACTGCAACATAAAACAACCTTCTTTCCTCTTCCATTTTTTTAGGATCATCAAAGGAATTTGAAAGTGGAAATAAACCATCCTCGAGACCAGTTATGAAAACTATAGGAAATTCAAGTCCTTTTGCACTGTGAACTGTCATTAAAGTGATATGATTAGTTGAATCATTCCAGGAATCAATACTAGTTAATAATGATACCTCCTCTAAAAACTCACTAATTGTTGAATTAGTATTCTTTTCACAAAACTGGTGAATTGTTGTTAATAATTCTTGAATATTTCTTAATCTTTCTTTCGCATCTTCAGTATTTTGTTCATTATAAAAATTTATTAAACCGAGTTCTTCAACTAAAACTGAGGCTAGTTCAGATGCATCAAACTTATCTTTAAGTTCAGAGTATTTTTTTATAATTTGATGAAACTGTATTAAACCTGCCGCTTGCTGACCTTTTAAATTCATTTCTTCAGGCGTTTTTAAAATTTCTAATAAAGGTAAATTTTTATTGAATGCTAAATATTCACATTTTTCAATTGTTTTGGCTCCAATTCCTCTTGGTGGAAAATTCATTATTCTTTTCAAACTAATAGTATCTGATGGATTCACTAAAACTCTTAAGTATGCTAATAAATCTTTAATTTCTTTTCTTTCGTAAAATTTAATTCCTCCTACAATCTCATATGAAATAGCTTTTCTTCTTAACCCATCCTCAATTGCCCTGCTTTGAGCATTGGTTCTATATAAAATAACAAAATCACTGAAAGATCTTTTATTTTGATGAATTTCTTTTTGAATCAATTCAATTACACCATCAATTTCTTCAAGCTCATCAAAAGTTTCCATTAAACCAATTTTATCTCCATCCTCTTTTTCAGTCCATAATGTTTTTTTTGATCTAACTAAATTATTTGCAACTACATTAGTAGCAACTGCCAAAATATTTCCTGATGATCGATAATTTTGTTCAAGTTTAAAAACGTCAGAATTTGGAAATGTTTTTTCAAAATTTAATATATTTGAAATATCAGCTCCTCTCCAACCATATATAGATTGATCATCGTCACCGACAACAGTAATATTTTTATGTTTTTCTGAAAGATATTTGACAAAATGAAATTGTGGTTCATTTGTATCTTGATATTCATCAACTAAAATATATTTAAATTTATTTTGATATTTATTTAATGTTTTGGGGAATTTTTCAAAAATCTGTAAAGGGAAAAGTAATAAATCAGAAAAGTCAACCGCATTATTTTCTTTTAATTCTTTCATATAGTGAGGAAAAATTTTAGATAAACTAATATCAAAAGGGTTATTACTTTTTTCCAAAAAACTGATTGGATTAATTAACTTGCTTTTAAAATAACTGATTTGAGATCGAAAAGTTGGAACTGTGACCCCGTTTGTTGGTATTTTTTGTGAATTAATAATTGATTTTATAAGCATATCTTGATCAGAGGTATCATAAATTGCAAAATTAGAATTGAATCCAAGTAAATTAATTTCCTCACGTAAAAATCTTGCACATATAGAGTGGAATGTACCAATATTTGGTGATTTAATATTATTACCAATTATTAGTTTAACTCTATTTTGCATTTCCTGTGCTGCTTTATTTGTAAACGTAACAGCTAAAATTTCGCTTGGATTATATCCTTTTTGATCAATTAAAAAGGCTATTTTATGTGTAAGAACTCTTGTTTTTCCTGTACCAGCTCCAGCAAAAATTAAAGATGGTTTTTCAATAGACTCAACAGCTTCTTTTTGCACTTTATTTAATTTAAATTTTTTCATAATTAATTCTTCTTAAGTTTCATAGATTTCCTAAATTCTTTAAAACGTTTTTTTGCAATATTATGCTCAGACTCATTCCTAGTAAAAACATGGTAACCCCTACCATCAGCAACAAAAAATAAAAAATCAGTACTATCCGGTTCTAATACCGCAAGCATTGATTCTCTTCCAGGGTTGTTAATTGGTCCAGGAGGTAATCCTTTATTTAAATATGTATTATAAGGAGAAGGAATTTTCAAGTCCTTATTATAAAGTCTTCTAGGGCTATCATCAATTATATATTGAATTGTTGGGTCAGCTTGAAGTCTCATATTTTTATTTAATCTATTATGATATACGGAACTAATAACAGTTCTTTCTACATCATACAAAGCCTCCCCTTCAATAATTGATGCTAAAGTTAATAATTCTAACTCAGTAAAATTAATCTCTTTTAATCTATATTTAATTTTTTCTTTAAAAAAATTTTTATATTCTTTAATCATTTTACTNACAATTACAGACGGATTTTCATTTTTTTGAAAATAATAAGTTTCAGGGAAAAGAAATCCCTCTAAAGATGGTGATTTAATATTAAATGATTTAATAAATTTTTGGTTATAACATAAATCTAAGAAAGATTGTTTGTTGATATTTAATTTTTTTTCAAGCAGTTCTGANATTTGAAAAATAGTAAGTCCTTCAGGAAATGTAATTTTTTCTAAAACTGGATTTCCTTTTACTAATTGAGTAATCAAATTATAATTAGAATTAAAATTAGTTAATGAAAAAATACCAGCTCTTATATTTTTTTCATGACCCATCATAGTTGCTGCCAAGACAAAAGTTTCTGAATCTTCAATTATTTTTTTTTCAATTAAATTTGAAGCAATTTCTTTTAATGAAGATCCTTTTTTGACCTCAAAATTAATTGAGTTAACTTTATTATTTAAAGGCCAAAAGACTACTAATGAATAAAAAGCTACACTCGATAAAATAATCAATGAAAAAATAAATCCAATAATATCAATTTTATTTTGTTTTGCTTTTAAATTCATAATAATTAGGATTCCAAATTTAATTCTTATAATGTTGGTACCACAATCTTATTTTTAAAAATAAAAGAAAATTGAATTGTTTCAATTTGTATCTTAATTGTATATTACCCACCTTGTGGAAAAAAATAAAAAGACATCTAGAGAAAGCCCATTTGTAAATTGGTCATTCAAAAAAATTAATTATATACTATTTATTACTGGATTATCATTAGTAATATTTGGATATATTTTAATGGCAACTGGTGAAGTAAATAGTTTTCAATCGTTAACTCTTGCTCCTATGATGTTATTTATTGGATATTTGGTTGTGATTCCATTATCAATTTTAATAAAAAAATAAATTATTTTTTTTTATGGGATCGTAGTTCAGTTGGTTAGAACGCCGGCCTGTCACGCCGGAGGTCGCGAGTTCGAGTCTCGTCGGTCCCGCAATTAAATAGAGGTTATTTTTGGCTAAAGAAAAACCATTGTCAATNGATGGAACAATTAAAGAAGCTCTTCCAAATTCAATGTTTAGAGTAGAAATNGAAATTGGTGATAAGAATCATGAGGTCTTAGCTTATGTTTCAGGAAAAATGAGGAAGTTTTTTATTAAAATTCTACCTGGAGATACGGTAACACTTGAAATGTCTCCATATGATTTGACAAGAGGTAGGATTGTTTATCGACACAAATGATTAAAAAAATTATATTTTTTTTATTATTCACACTTCTATTTTCAAATGAAAATAAANATCAAATAGATTATTCAATACTCAATGATGATTCTAGACCTGAACAAGAAAGAATACAAGATCCTTATAGAAAAGCCTTAGAAGTTTATTCCTTTCTTGGTATCAAAGAAGAAATGGTAGTTGCTGATATTGATCCTGGAGGTGGTTATAATACACATCTCCTATCAAAAATAGTAAAAAATAATGGAAAAGTTATNTGCATTTTAAATACTCATGGTGGAGGTAAAATGCCATATGATCTCAGAAAAATTATTAAAAAACGGATTAAAAATGCTAATCTATCAAATGTTAAAGTTTATAGAAAAATAAATGAGGTTCCCAAAAATTTAATTGATGTTGTAGTTTGCATCAGAAATTATCATGATAATAAGCCTCCAAGAGATGAATTTCTATCAAACTTACTTAAAATTGTAAAACCCGGTGGAATCGTAGGAATTGTTGAAGTAGCAACTAATAAGTTAGGNTGGGATGAAGAAACTCATAGACTAAACGAAAAAGTTGTCATAGATGAATTTGAATCTAATGGCTTTAAATTATTAGATAAATCTAATATTCTAAAAAACTATAAAGATGATTATGAAACTTCAGGATTTGATGTGGGAAGATATAAAATGGATAGATATCTTTTAAAATTTATCAAATCTTATGATTAAATTTTAATTTCTGTTCCTATATAAAAATTTCTCAACGGGGCTGTTTCAAAAAATCTTCCTCCCCAAGCATTAATTCTTATATTAGAATAATATTTTTCATTTAATACATTATTAATTCCAAATAAAAAATTTATTTTATTTTTATTAAAATTTAATTTTTGGAAAAATCTTAAATCTAATATTTTAAAGGAATCAGAAAAGTTAGAATTTGAATCATTAACATATATTTTNTCAGACATTCTAAAAATTATTTTAAAATTCATTCCTTTTTCATAATCAGTAAAAATTTCAGTATAAAAAAATTGTTTGGGAATACCAGGTGTATAATTTCCACTATAATTTTTATCATCTAAAATAAATTTTTTATACTTAAAATCTGAAAAAGTATATGCACTATAAAATTTAAATGAATTCCAAAATTTAAGAGTATAACTCAATTCAAATCCATTTCTTTCTGAACTTCCAGAATTTCTGTAAAATGTCTTTCCACTCAAACCATCGATTTCATAAGGTACAAACTCATTTTGAATTTCAATAAAAAATAAAGATATATCATAGATGAAATTCTTTTTGAAAGTTCTAATACCAAACTCTAATTGATTAGAAAATTGTGGATTAAGTTCTTTGTTAAATCCACCAGATGAATTTGGATTATTTGAAAATTCATTTAAAGTAGGTGTTTCAAAATTACTAGCAATGTTGGAAAATAAAGTTTTATTGTTGTATGAATAAACCAAAGCTATCTTTGGACTTACATTAGATAAATCTATATCTCCTGATGAGTCTCCATCTTCAAAAAATTTATCAATTGCCTTGATAATATTTTTGTCATAACGAGTTCCTAAAATCAAATTTAAATTTTTTGAAAAATTTATTTTCTGCTCAATAAAAAAAGCTTGATTAAGAAAAATTTCATCTTGCTTAAATATTTTCTCCCCTTGATTTCCATTTAAATTATTATATCTTTCACGGTAATCAATTTGTGATTCAATATCTAAACCGATTGAGAAATTAGATAAGAATCCAAATACATTTTTTTTTACTGAAAATAAATTACTTAAACCAAAAAAATTTCTTACAAACTCTACTTGCCCACCAGATTGAAAGGGTAAACGATTACTAAAATTTCTCGATATATAATAAGTTTTAAAATTATACTTTTGATTTCTTTTAAATTTTCTTTCAATCAACAACCCTATCTTACTTTGGTTTACTTTTTCACCAGCATTAAATAACAAATTTTTATCTCTAGCACCTTTCCAATTCAAATTTATATTTTCAATTGTTAATGCACCAGGGTCTTGAGCTATAGGATTATTTGAATAATTATATAATAATAATAATTTTAATTTTTTTGATAGAAACCAATTTATTTTAGCATTGAAAATATTTGATTCAAATTTACTATGTTCCCTAAATCCTTCTCCAGTATTTCTTGAAAAACTAAANAGGTAATTACTTTTTTCAAATTTTTTACTAGTTTTAAATTGAAGTTGGTTAAATCCATAACTACCTATTAAATACCTGGTTTCAAATAAGGAAACATCACTAATATCTTTTGAATTTAAACTTATTACACCTCCTGAAGAATTACCATATTGAGATGAAGTTAATCCTTTAATTATTTCAATATTTTTAATAAANCCTAAATCTAAATTATCTATTTGAGCTTGTCCGTCAGGTGTTGATTCAGGTATTCCATCAACTATTATTTTAATTCCCCTTATNCCAAAAGATGANCTTGCACCAAAACCTCTAATTGANACTCTTAAATCTTGAGCAAAATTATTTGCATTTTGATTAAAAACTCCAGCTGATGAATTAATTAAATCATTAATTGAAAGATTTTTTTCATAGTTTTGATTTTCAATTTTATCAATTGAGAAAGATGATTTAATTAGATTTAATTCAAATCGATCAGCTGTAACAACAATAGGTTCAAGCTCAAAATAGATTGAATCTTTTATTGAATCAATTTCTGAAGATTTAAGAAAACATAAAATGTAAAAAAAAAATGTAAAAAAAAATTTCATATTTAATAATTTTCGATTTTATTTAAACTATAATAAGTTGCTAGCAATTTCGGATAGTTCTGATCGTTCGCCTTTAGCAAGATTTATATGAGCATACAAATTTTGATTTTTCATTTTTTCAATAATATACGCTAAACCATTTGATTGACTATCTAAATATGGGTGATCAATTTGATGAATGTCACCAGTAAATACCACTTTTGTTCCTTCACCTGCTCTTGTGATAACTGTTTTAATTTCATGTGGTGTTAAATTTTGAGCCTCATCAACTATCAAATAAATATTCTGAAGACTTCTGCCTCTAATATAACTTAATGGTGTTATGAATAATTTTTCTTCATCTAAAATTCTTTTTATAATTTGAATTCTATTATCTGTTGGTTTTAGATTATGTTTTATAACATCTAGATTATCAAAAAGAGGTTGCATATAAGGATCTAGTTTTGAATTTAGGTCTCCAGGTAAGAAACCCAAATCTTTATTACTTAATGGGATAATAGGTCGAGCAAGATATATTTGTCTAAATTTAGATCTACTTTCAAGCGCTGAAGCTAATGCTAATAAAGTTTTTCCTGTACCAGCCTTTCCAGTTAAAGTAGCAAGTTTTATTTTTTCATTTTTTAAAATTGATATACCAAATGATTGTTCAGCATTCCTAGGTGTAATTCCAAAAGCACTAATTTTATTTATTACTTTAAACCCTTTATTAAATGGGTCATATGTAGCAAGAGCTGATTTAATACCATTTTTTAAGATATAGTTTTCATTTGAAAGAGGTTTATCTATTATATCAAAATTATTTGATTCAATCATATTTTTTGAATCATAAAGCATATTTATATATTTTGATTCAACATTCTCAAAGGTTCTTACACCAGTATATAATTCATTAACATTCTTTTCAACTTTATCATTTGAGTAGTCTTCTGAAAACAATCCTAAAGAACGTGCTTTTAAACGAACATTACTATCTTTTGATACTAATATGACTTTTCTATTTTTTGTGTTTTTTGATATACTATATGCACAATTTATTATTCTATGATCCGGAGAATCTTCAATGAAAATATTATGAATGTCAGGATGCCATCTATGATTTACAACCACCTTTAAAGAACCTCTTCCATCACCTAATTCTGGAATTTCACCATCAACAATATTTTCTGTTAAAATATCTAAAGTTCTCAAAAACTCTCTAGCATTAAAATTTATTTCATCATTTCCTCTTTTAAAATCATCAAGCTCCTCTAAAACTATTGTTGGAATAATTATATCGTTATCTTCAAAATAATGTATACAAGAAGCGTCATGAAGTATAACGTTGGTATCTAAAACAAATATTTTGTTTTCTTTTTTTATATACATCTTTCTAGTATTTTTAAAATTAAGTTATTTTTGTTTAATATAAATTTGATATATAATTTTATATAATATTTTTAATTTAATATTAAATGAAGATAAAAAATAATTTAATCAAAGGTTTTTTAATTGATATAGATGGAGTAGTATTATCATCAAATAAATTAATAAATGGTAGCTTAAATTTTATTTCAAGTTTAAATAAAAAAAAGATTCCCTATAGATTTTTAACAAACAATACCACAAAAAATAAAAACCAACTTGTAAATAAATTAAAAAATGCAGGTTTAAATATTAATACAAATCAAATTATTAGTGCAGGAATAGCTGGGATTTCATTTTTAAAAAAAATTGGATCCCCTTCATCTCATTTATATCTTAATGAAACTTTATCAAAAGAATATTCTATATTTGATAAAAAAAAAGAAGATAAAAAATATGTTATAGTTGGAGATAGAGGACATGATTGGAACTATAAAGATTTAAATAAAATCTTTAATTTATTGATGAATGGGTGTGAATTAATAAGTCTTCATAAAGGAAAATATTTTCAAAAAGATAATGATTTGCAAATTGATATTGGATCAATAATAAGTGCACTTGAATATTGTAGTGGGAAAAAAGGAACTGTCATCGGAAAACCAAGTAAGGAATTCTATAAAATAGCACTTGATTCATTAGGATTAAAACCAAAGAACGTTGCTATGGTTGGTGATGATTTATTTGCTGATATTGAAGGTGCTCAATCACTTAATATAAATACTATTTTAGTTAAAACTGGAAAATTTAGAGAAGAAATTTTTAATAATAGCTTAATTAAACCTGATTTATTGCTTGAATCAATTCAACAAATAAATTCATTAATTTAAGCATCTTCTTCTTTTTCTTCAGATATTGCTAACTTTCCCATTAATTTATCCATTGCATGAATACTTAACCCTTCTTCACCAATCATATCAATTCGATCAATCAAAAATTGAAATTGTTGCTCTTCTTCAAGTTGTTCCTCAACAAACCATTGAAGAAAATTATATGATGCATGATCTTTTTCATCTAATGCCAAAGATGTTAATTCATTTATTGAATATGTAACTTGATTTTCATTTTTTAAAGATTGTACTAAAGCATCTTTAATTGAATCAAAGTTAGCAATTGGAGCCTCTAACTTTGGAATAATTGCCTTACCATTAACTTCATTGATAAATTTTATTATCTTTAACATNTGCTGTCTCTCTTCTTCAGATTGCTCATAAAANAAAGCTGCAATACCATCAAGAGATTTAGTATCAGCCCAAATAGCCATTGCTAAATAACTTTGAGAAGCATTAGCCTCATGTAAAACTTGTTCATTTAATTTAGAAATAACTTTTTTTGAGANCATAATAAACTCCTTGAATTATNNAATTAATTTAGGCCATTATATACACTAAATTCAAATTTATATTTATATTTTTATANTTATTAATCATNATTATNNATGTTATTGGAAATGTAATTCTGCATATTTAAATGAAATTACACCAGCACTATAATCATTAAAAAATAATTTAAAAACTTGATGNGAATTTANATCATANATAAAATACACTAAATTTGAAGTAGANACCTTATGAACTGTCATATCNTAACTTAATATTTCATATTTTCCCAAATANTTTAAATCAGAAACAGAATTCATAAATGACGACATAGATGGTGAATCAATTATATCATCAAATACCATAACTGAATCAACAGCAAACATAACTTTAGTGCTATCTAAACTAATATTTGGCATTGAATAACCTGTACCANCAATTTCTTGATTATGATACATCAATTGCCAATCAGTAGAATCATTCAAATTTTCATGAAAATTATANTAATAAGGNTCCTCATTNACATCTGAACTCACAATGTCNAAAACAACAATTTCTTCTTNTTCANTNTCTTCACTATTTNGATTCTCACATCCAAAAGATACCAAAAAAAATAATGTAATAATTGTGTGTTTATTAATCATTNGCACCTCTCATTTATTGATTTTTTAAATTAAAAATTATTAGATATCTCAGCAAAAAAAACTCTCCCCAAAAATGGTCCATATCTTCTGTTTGTGTAATTAAAAGAATTNTTTATACCTANAATTAATTTTATATTNTTNAATAATAAAAAATTTTGATTCATATTTAANANATATTGATTAGGCAATGAATTTTGTGATTTNGTGTATTCNCCAANCAAAGGGTCATAATCTTGNGGATAATATTTTCCAATCCATTTAAGATTTAGTTTNAAACTATTTTTTTTATAATTAAACGNAANTCCTAGATTTCCAGAAAAAGGTTGAGTATTTGGAATTATTTTATTTTCTTCATTTCTATTATCNACATAATTNAAACCCCAAGAAAATAANNAAAATTTATATGNATTCCATTTTCCATTTATTTCAANNCCTGAATATGTTGCATCNATTATATTTCTATAACTTAAAACTCCAGGACTAATTGAATAATCTTCAATCAGNTTATCAAATGCAGTATGATANGCTCTAATACTNATTTGATATTTTGATAATTTNTAATTTTCAACTTCNAAAGAATATCCAATAGAACTTTCAGGTTTTAAATTAGGATTTCCTAATACCTGATAACCAAATTGGACATGATCCCAATCTATAAACCTTTCCATAAAAGAAGGTGATCTAAAACCTCTTCCCCAACTTGTCCTTATTTTCCAGTTTGATNTAATNGGATANAAAATACCAATTCTTGGACTAAANACTTCGTCATATTCTGAAAAAAAATCTATTCTAGCACCATAAATAACACNTAATCCATTTTTATAATGATATTCATATTGAGAGTAAAAACTATTATTTAAAACTGATTGAATATTATTTTNTACTCTNTCACTCTGATATGTTGATTTTGAAGATTCTAATCCTAAATTAATTATATTCAACTTGCTTTTTTTTGTAAACTTTATTTCATACTCTAAGTTATCCTCTGAAGTTATATCATTTTTAACCTCATCTCCCCAAGGTCTATTTTGAATATAATTTCTTTCATAATTTTGTTTTTGGATAATTTGATCAATATACCAATCATTTTTAGTTTGAAAATTATGTTTTACATTAAACGAATTTCTTAAAATATTNGTTTTAGTATTCATCAATGAAGATTCACCATTTTCTTTCTGATGAAAAATATTAGATGAAAATGACAATGCATTATTGTCATTAAATTTATAATTGAGATTAAATAATCCTGAGTTTTTAATGATATTATCTGCATCNATTTGTTGAANAGTTTTATCAGTTTTAATTTTATCTGAATTTAAATTTATACTTGAAGAAAATTTTGAAGCATTTTTNTGAAAAATAAAATTTCTAAAAAGNGANGTGTTTANTAAATCTTTAAAGTTTAATTTTTTCTCTGATTCTGAAAACCTTATATTTGCTGAAATTAAATCTTCATTTAAATTTTTATNAGAAATAATATTTATNACTCCAGACATTGCTTCNGTTCCATAAAGAGATGAACTAGGACCTTTACTAATTTCAATTTTATCAATTAATTTNGTTGNAATTTGATCTAGAGATACTCTATTATTGAATTTACCTGTTATAGGTTGACCATCTAATANAATTAAAATATACCTAGAATCCATACCCATAATATTNAAAATTGAACCTCCATCAACNGANGTTTGAAGATTTACTCCNGAAAATGATGATAATAATTCAGCTATATTTGATTCCCCAGAATTTAATATTTCTTGNTTAGTTATAATTTGAGTAGATATNGGAACATTTTCTCTAATTTTACTTGTTTTTGTTCCTGTTATTACTATTTCATCCATTTCAAAAAAACTTTCATCAAGCTCAATTATTAATTCTTGATTTAAATCAAATAAAAGAATTTTNTTAGGTGNGAATCCTATGTGATTTATTAATAAAGTNATNGGANATACAATTGANTCAATTTCAATATTAAAATAACCATCNGAAGAAGAAGAAGAACCTACTCCGAGTTTTTCAATAAAAATATTAACATTNTCAATCCCTTNTTTAGTTTGACTATCAATAATTCTACCTGAAATAGTATAATTATTCATTGANAATAATGATATATTACTTAAAATTATTACCCAAAATAAATTGGGNATTTTTTTTTTCAATTTTATTAAACTTTTTCTTGATTGGATTTTAAAAATTGCTCTAAAAGNNTTTTTATATCAGCTNTTGANACTTGNNNAGTTTCTTCATTNCCTAAAAATAAAACGCCATGAAAAAGACCACCNATAGCTTTAAAAAGTATTTCGGAGTTTGCTTTNGGAAATAGTTTTTTAGTTATTCCCTCTTCAAGTAAGCCTCGAAGAGAACCATACAATCTATTTTGATATATTCTCCATGTTTGAAGNTTTTCTGGCATATNTGTAATGGATTTGGGAGCAGTAAATAAAAATCGATATAAATTTTTATCTTTTAAAATGATATTTGCAACTTTACANAAAGNNTCGATAAACAATTCATTTTCTTTNNAANCTTCAGAATGAATAGTATCCTCTAATTTTTCCCAAAGTGGCTTCCATCCNNTTTCCATGATAGCACAAAAAACTTCTTCTTTTGACGAAAAATAATAATACAANGTNGCTTTACCAAAACCTGNTTCGTTAGCTATTTCATCCATAGTTGAACCTTCAATTCCACTTTTATGAAATACTTCCAAAGCACCATTTAAAATTCTTNTTCTTCTAANTTTTCGTTCTTCTTGTTGTCTTTCAGATACCATAATACTTTTTATATATCGACTNGTTGGTCGAAATNTAAACTNTGAGAATATNTNAATACAATATTTATTTTTAGGTTAACAATATGTTAAATAAATTAAAGCGGGTAAAAATTATCAAAACAAAAACTTTAATATTTCTAATNCTTATTTTTAGTAAAAATTTATTTGCTAATAATTATTTTAATTGGGAAGAAGTATTCATTCAAAATAATGATTTAAAAATTGAAAATTTAAACAATAGTTTTTTTTGGNACACATCNCAANACAGTAATTTTATCAAATGGATTAAAAAATCAANACATATATTATACAAATNATCAAAAATTTTGGAATGTTAAAAAAAATTCTATTCCATCTAATATTATAAAAGTTTCNTCAATTTCTACAAAAAATGGTCTTTTTTGTATTGGAATNATTAAACATGAAAAAAACTTNATTTTAAAATCTTTTTTAATTAAAAANTATAATAATTCAATAATTATTGATTGGAAAATTGCAAATCCAAATTTCACATCATCAAATGTTCAAATNTTAGAAATAAATAATGATATTTATGCTTTTGTNCAGAACCCAGAAAAATTAATTTATAATTTATGGAAATTAAATTTTTCCAAAAATANTTGGGAAAAAATAAATTCATTTTCTTTTAATAGTAAAAATNATTTCTTAATTGCTNCNCAAAGCAATGGNGTCAAAAAANTTATTTTTTTATTTGATGAGAAAAAACTAATTGAAAATTATAAATATGACTTAGAATCTCAAGAATTGAATTCAATTTCAATGATAAAATTCAATTCTAAATTTAATTTCTACAATAGTTCTATAATACCAATAGGATCAAANCAATTAACTATTTTTTCAAATAATANAACNATTTTNTCTTATAANACTGTCACAGACANCTGGATAAAAAGTGANNAAGTCCCATTTCAAAATTTTAATAATTCAAAAATTATTAAAATAAACGAAAACCTATTTTTTTTAAATANTTCANTTNAAAANAAAAANAATATCAATACATGGCTTGCAACACCAATAAAAAGAACTGATTTTGGTACAATTGATTATATTGTTTTAGGTTTGTATCTNACATTAATAATTTATNTTGGTTTTCATATTTCAAGAAAAAAATCATCAATTAATGATTTTTTTAGAGCTAATAANAATATTCCCTGGTGGGCTGCAGGACTTAGTATTTTTGCNACTCAATTAAGCGCNATNACTTTTATGGCTATACCAGCAAAAAGCTACTCTGGTAATTGGACTTGGGTAATTTTAAACTTTACTATTATTTTAATTGCACCANTAATTAGTTACTTTATAATACCACTTTATAGTCGATTAGATATTACTACAGCATATCAATATCTTGAAAAAAGATTTAATATTCTAGTAAGATTAGTTAGTAGCNCAATGTTTGTTGTTTTTCAGNTTGTAAGATTAGGAACACTTCTATACTTNCCNTCAATTGCATTATCAGCAGCNTCTGGAATAAATATTAATTTATGCATCATTTTAATGGGTTTTNTAGCTATAACNTATACAGTACTTGGTGGAATTGAAGCTGTAATATGGACAGATGTTATTCAAGTTTTTGTTTTACTTGGAGGAGCTATTTTAGCATTATTCATTATTCAATTTCATTTAGATAATGGAATTCAAGATATTATTTCAATAGGTTTTAAAGATGAAAAATTNAAANTTTTTAATTTTCATTTTAATTTTAAAAGTCCAACTTTTTGGGTACTATGTTTAGGNGGGATAGGAAGTAATATAATTTCTTATGGAAGTGATCAATCAGTTATTCAAAGATATTTAACAACTAAGAATAAAAAAGAAGCNCAGAAAAGTATAATNACAAATGCTTATTTAACAATCCCTTCAACATTAATTTTCTTTAGTCTTGGTACTTCACTTTATTCATTTTATAAAATTTATCCAAATANAATAAACATTCATCTTGAAAATATTGATGGGATTTTACCTTGGTTTATATCNACAAGCTTGCCNCAAGGTATTTCAGGTTTATTAATTGCAGGAATCTTTGCTGCAACTATGTCTAGNCTAGATAGCGGAATGAATAGTGTTTCAGCTGTGGTTACAACTGATTTTTTTAATAGATTTAAAAAAGGATTAACAGAAAAATCTAGTTTGTTAATCGCTAGAATAACAACAATTGTAACNGGTTTATTTGGAATAAGTTTTGCATTATCTATGTCAACATGGAATATTGACTCATTATGGACAGAATTTACTAAATATATAGGATTATTTGGAGGTGGTTTGGGAGGCTTATTTTTATTGGCAATATTTACAAGAAGATCAAACAGTTATGGAGTAATAATAGGTTTGTTTTTAAGCGNATTAATTCAATATTTTTTGACTTTTAATAATTTTATTCATCCATTAATGTTNGCATTTACTGGAATGTTTTCATGTGTGTTTTTTGGATATTTATTTAGTATTATTATTGAACCTAATTTTAAAATAGAAAAAAAATATACCTGCTATTATAATAAATCANGATAATCTCTTTATATGCCTACANATTTCTAAAGTTAATTCTGAAGANTTATTGTTTAGANCCATATCATAAGTACCAAATTTTCTNTCCAAAACTACAGTTTTAATTGATTCTAATAATAAATTTGACTTTTCTTTTTCATCAAGCCAATCAAGCATCATTTTTAATGATAAAAAAGTAGCTATTGGGTTTACTTTATCTAAACCAGTATATTTTGGTGCTGAACCATGACATGGTTCAAAAATTGCATAATNATTTCCAATATTTGCAGATGGTGCAAATCCCAATCCACCAACCAACTGAGCTGCAAGATCAGATAAAATATCTCCAAACATATTTTCAGCAACTATTACTGAAAACTTATTTGGNTTTTTTACTAATTGCATACACATTGCATCAATGTTAAATAAATTTAATTTTATTCCACTNTAAGATTTTGAAACTTCTTTTGCACAATCTATNATTAACTGGCCAGTTTCTCTCAAAACATTAGGTTTNTCAACTAAAGAAANATTATTGATATTATTTTTCTTTGCATATTNAAATGCTTCATNAACTATTGACTTACATCTATTTTTTGACATNATNCTTGTTGAAATAGCTAAATCATTTAAATTAAATTGATCAAAATGATCCATATTTTTNTTATACTTTTTTAAAACAGNATAAAGTTCTTGTGAAACTGGTTTAAATTCTACTCCTGAATACATACCTTCAGTATTTTCACGAAAAATTACTAAATCAATGTTCTCTTTAAGNTTATTAATGTTTCCNGAAAATGAAAAACATGGTCTAATATTNGTATGTAATTGAAATTTTTTTCGAAGCTGAACTATTGGTGAAATATATTTCAAATTCAAATTTTTTAATTCANTATTAAGTTCCAATTGGGCATCATCATTTGATTTAGATGTAATNGATACTAAAAAACCACAATCTGTCTCATTTAAAANTTTAATTGTTCTTGAAGGAAGTGGATTTCCTTCTTTTTTCCAAAANTCCCAACCAATATCAGCNTTTACATATTCAACACCTAATTGTAAAACATNTAAAACTTTTTTTGCCAAAACAGATAATTCAGNTCCTATTCCATCTCCTGNCAACCATGCTATTTTATATTTTTTCATTTTTTATCTCGTTCTTTAATAATAAAATTTTTTAATCCNCCACTACTAATNAATTCATATTCTAAATTATTCCATTTTTTAAATGAAAAACTACAATCAAATAANTCAGTATGTATTTTTGAATTTTTAAAATCAATTTTTATTATTGAATTNAACCTNATCGATTTTTTAGGNTTAGAAAAAATNGTTTTAAGTTTATTTATTAAACTAGGACATTCTATTAATCCATAACCATTGTTTAATGCATTTCTCATATATGTTGAACTATATGAAGCTGCNATAACTAATTTAATTCCCNTAGCTTTAAGGCATGTGACTGCTTGTTCCCTAGAACTACCAATTCCAAAGTTATATCCAGATAATAAAATATCACCTTTTTTTGATAATTTGAAAAAATTATCATCATAATTTTTCATAGATAGTTCAGCTAACTCTANATNAGATAAATTTTCATTATAAGTATGNGAAGAAGGGAAAATTCCATCAGTTGTAATATTATCCTCAAAACAATAAATTCCTTCTCCTGTAATCATTGGAATATCCAAATCACTNGAATTAATTTTACTTTTATCATCAATTTGATTATTNTCGACAATAGAAATATCAGGTNTNATTTCAAAATTCTCATCATGAGAAATATATCCTTTAATTGCTGANTTTACTACTGTCTCAGGAGAACTTAAGTATACTTTTCCATCCTTATGACCCATTCTTCCAGGAGCATTACGATTACTTGATGANATGGCTACTTCATTTTTTTTTATAATTCCTTCACCAAGNCCAATNCANGGNCCACAACCAGATGGTAAAATATTAACACCNGCGTCTAAGAAAACTTTCCACACTCCATCTTNTTCTAATTGTTTTTGTACTTGATTTGAAGCTGGAGATAAATACATTTTTACATTTGGATGAATTTCTCCTTTAGATAAAATATTTGCTGCTGTTTTTAAATCACTTTCTCTACTATTTGCACAAGAGACTAAATATGCTTTATNAATAAAAATTTTTTCATTTGTTAAAGATTTTGATGCCCAGTCATTAGCTCCACTTATAAATGGGTTAATNGTATTTAAATCCACATTAATTGTTTTAAAGTAATTCGCATTAGAATCTGCNATCAAAGGGTTCTTNATTAAACTATTTATTTTATTTTTATTAAAATTTTTATTTTTTCTAGAATGTTTTTTTAACCATTCAATTAATATAATATCAATTGGAAANAGTCCAGATAAAGCTCCCCACTCAGTTGTCATATTTGCAATTGTTAATCTATCATCAATTGACAAACTATTAATACCTTCACCAGTAAACTCAATAGCAGAATTAAGAACAACATTTCTTCCAACCTNNTTAATAAGAGTTAAAATAACATCTTTACCAGTNACNCCTTNTCTTAATCTATTATTGAAAACAACATTGATAATTTTTGGAATTCTCCACCATATTTTACCAGTTGCCCATATTGCTGCAGCATCTGTTCTTACTACTGGAGTTCCTAAACAACCAANTCCTCCATACATATTAGCATGACTATCTGATGCAACACAAAAAGTACCAGGAAAAGCAAAACCTTCTTCAACCATAATTTGATGCCCAATACCTTTTCCAGAAGAAAAAAAAGTGATGTTATTGTTTTNAGAAAAAACTTCAATTCGAGNGTATTTTTTTTTATTTCCAATTGATTTATCTTGGATATTATGATCNAATGCAATTANAGGTTGCTTTTCGTTAATTACTTTTTTGATATTAAAATCATTGAATTTNTTTATAATTGCNGCAGANTTATCATGTGACATTACATGTTCTGGCTCAATCCAATAGGCTGAACCTTGTTTAACANAATCTTTAAAAGATTTTTTATCAATATAATTTGATATGATTTTCTCAGTTAGAGTTTGCATTTATAAAACTGAAATATTATTTNTTTTGACTAATTGAATAACCTTTTAACACTGGTCTAGTATGTGTTCTAAGAACACCTTCTTTAACACGTAATTCTTCAACAATATCATTTAAATCTCTTATTGACCTAGCATTTATATGAGCAATTATATCATANTCTCCAGCGACCTCATACACATCCTTAACTTGATTTCTTGACATTAACCATCTTGTTATTCTTGATGTATAAACTGCACTATTTAATTCAATATTAAGNATTGCTTCTACATCGATAGGTACATATGTTTTGATATCNACTTTAAGAATGTCATCTGCCAATTCAAGTATTTCTAAATCATTAAATTTTCTTTTTTCAGGNTGTGATTTAATTACTTTTAAAATCTCAAANAATTGTTCTTTATTATGTGGAACATTAAGACTTTTTAATCTAAATGCAAGAGCATCAATTCCAGAATATTTATCTATCGAAATATCTCTACTTCTNTCAATAATTTTAGGATCNAAAGCTTCATAAGTTCTTGGGTCTTTAATTACAGCTCTAGAGTGAAGTCCAGCTTTATGAGTAAAAGCATTNATACCTACAATAGGCTTGTTTTCAGAATTAAATATACCAGACATTCTCTCTACTTTTNTTGATAATTTATAAATTTTAGATAAATCCCAATTATTTTTTANATCATATTGTGTTTTTAATAATAACGCAATTTCTGCAAGNGACGCAATCCCGCTTCTTTCTCCTATTCCATTTATCGTTACATCAGCTACTTGAGCTCCAGANAACAAACCAGAAACAGAATTTGCAACTGCNAACCCAAAATCATTGTGACAATGAATATGAACTGGGATATCAATNTTTTTAACTATTTTTCCAACTAAATTAGTTGTTTTTTCAGGAGTCAAAATACCAACAGTATCTGCTATACTAAACCTATCTGCTCCTGCATCTGAAACAGCTTGGGCTACCTCAANAAGGTANTCTANATTTGTTCTTGTAGCATCCTCAGCTGTAAACCTTAGNTTCATTCCTTTATCCTTAGCATATTTTACTGCATCAACAATTTTTGTAATTGCTTCTGATCTNTCAATTCCAAATTTATGTTTAAGACTCAAATCTGAGGTTCCGAAAAAAATACCTATCCATTCAATATTAAAAGAATGNGCTAAATCGATATCTTCTTTCATNGCTCTAGAATGTATAAGTTTNTTTGCTTTTGTTTCAATTTTGGAAATTTTTTCAACCGCATCATGAACATCTGGNGATACAATAGGATGACCAATTTCAATAAATTCTACACCAAATTCATCTAATGACTTTAAAATTTCTATTTTTTGGTCAACAGTAAATGATACATTGGCAGATTGTTCACCCTCTCTCAATGTAGTATCAAGNAATTCAATTTTCATCATTTGTTCCACATAACTATTAAATCAGCACTGAATTTAGAGTTTTTCTTTACATCTTCAAAGCAAGAAGAATAATNAAATTTTAATTTGGTAATATCTTATATATTCTTCCTGGCTCCTCAACCGAGAAAAAAATATATCCATCAGATCTTTGTTTTACGTTTCTTACTCTCATATCTTCAAAAAGACGATGCTCAGATATAACTTTTGATTNATTCATAACACAAAGATGAAGATATTCAAATTTAAGAGAACCAATCAATAAGTTTCCATTCAATGAGGGATATATGTTTCCTTCAACAAAAGTCATTCCTGAAGGNGCTATTGATGGAACCCAATAATGTAAGGGTTGNTCCATTCCTTCTTTTTTCTTTTCATGGGTAATGATAGTTCCACTATAATTAATACCATATGTAATAACAGGCCAACCATAGTTTAAACCTTTATTAATGATATTNATTTCATCACCTCCTCTTGGNCCATGTTCATGAGTCCATATATCATTTGTAAANGGATTAAGAATCATTCCTTGTGGATTTCTATGACCATANGAAAATATACTTTTGATTGNNCCTTCTTTATTATAAAATGGATTATCTTTTGGTATATCACCATTATCATAAATTCGATGNACTTTACCTGCATGTTTAGATAAATCTTGTGGGTTTATATCTCTTGACCCACGATCACCTACAGTTATATATAAATATCCTTGTTTATCAAATTCTAATCTTGAACCAAAATGAAGTCGCTTACCAGAATATGGTAAAGCTTCAAAAATTATTTTTTCATTTGTTAATTTATNATTATCNAGTATAAACCTTGATACTGCTGTTGNATATTTATTTTTTTTCTGCTTGTTATAAGAAAAATATATCCATTTATTTTTACTAAAGTTTGGATGTAATTGAACATCTAATAAACCACCTTGACCNGTTTCAGTACTTTNTGGNCCTCCNATAATTTTAATTAATTTATCATTATTATTAATTCTAAATATTGAACCATTTTTTTCCGTTACAATAATATCTCCATTATCTAAAAAATCCATTCCCCATGGAATTTCTAATTCATCAGTAATTAACTCTAATTTTAAGTCTTTATAATCTTCAAATAATTTTGAAGGATTATTAGCAAAAATAAAAATTGACATGTTAAAGATTAAAAATAAAAAAAATTGAANTAACCTGAAATTTAATTTAATTGACATAAANACCTCTTTTTTAAAAAATTAATATTTTATTTGACGCATATACTTTAGAATCAATATACANNACTATTATATAAACNCCGGATGAAACCTNTCTACCANAANAATCTAAACCATTCCATTTGTCAAAGTAAATTCCTGAAGGTCTATTTAATTTACTTAAAGAAATTATAGACTCCCCTAAAATATTAAAAATTTTTATCTCTACCAANCCATCTTTTTCAGAAAAAAATTCAATATTTGTATTATCACTAAATGGGTTTGGATAATTAATTATTTTAGAACTCAAAGTACTATCTAATTTTGAAGTTTCAAAATTAGTTTGATTTAAAAAACTATAATTTGAATTTCTTTGACCTGGAGTTCCATATCCTTTTGATAAAGACCAATTATCACCAAAAGAATTATCTAATATTGGATTTGTTAATTCTAATGTTTGACCAGAATCATTAACTTTTATTGGCCATGGATACTCAGGTTCATATGAAACAATATCAACAATTTCGCCGTATTGATTTTTTAAAATAATACTATCAGATTCAGAACTCAATCCAAATGGAAAGTTACCAATTACATTTTTTATATTAGGATAGATTTTAGAAAACTTATCCAGATCTTTTGCAATTATTAAATAATTATTTTGCCCTATACTATAATCAATTGGAAATGTAAATGATTCAGAACTATTATCAGATAAACTCCAATTATTTAAAATAATTTCTTCTGAAGTCGAATTAAATATTTCTATCCAATCTTCAGAATCAGCTATATTAAATGAACTATAATTAATTTCATTTATAATAATATCTCCATTTGAATCAGGTAAAAAAAAAGCAGTTAACTCCTCATCGGTTGGAAATATATTAAGTTCATTATTTGATGATTGTAAGGAATTAGATGACCAACCAGAAAACTTAAAACCAGGTTTAGGGTCTGCAACTAATTTAATTGGAACATTATTATAATAGGATCCATTCCAAACAGAATCTTCAATTGTTAGTGAATTAAAAATGATTGAACCACTGTTTTTTGGAATAATATTCAATTTTACTGTTTTTTCCGTATTTAAATTAAAAAAATTTTTCATATGCATTTTTGAAAATCTTGGTCTATTAATTGCAAATTCTTTTAATTTTCCAACTTCATAGTCATATATTTCTGGCAAATCATCATCCCAAACATCCCATCTCTCCAAGTGCCTCGGCATACTNGATTGTAATTTGAAAGTTAAGCTGTCAATTGTATTTATAACATTTTTTGAAGATAATCTTGTATTTAAAAGATCTAAAAAACGATTAATAAATTGATTTTTAAATGATTCATTTTCAATAAGTTTCCTAAAAATATATGTTGAAAATGGAGGATTTGGCCATCCTCCACCCTCATAACCTAAACTTGTAGCATGATGAAAATGATTTACTTTATATCCTGTCCTACCATCTTGCCACCACTCATCCCATAATCCATATCCTGTATCTGTATCAAAAAGAATCCATCTCCATTTACTTCCATCATATTTAGATTTCCAAAATTTATGATTATTTCCTGGCCAATCAATATTNCCAACATAAATTTCCATTATTTGATATTCTATTAAATTTTCAATATCAACAATNTCAGCTATATGTGGATAACTATCTTTATCATTTAAATCTTTATTATGAAGATAAATTAACAAATCTGTATATTGCTGAATATCACCATGAATTATAACAGGTTGCTCAACCTCTTTATAGGATAATAAATCAAGATTCTCTTTACTCACAAAATGATGGTGTTCAATATAATGTTCATTTATTTTTTCTCTAATGTTCAAAATTCCATAATACTCACCATTTAAAAAAACTATCGATGGTCGATAATGTTGGTAATCTAAGTTTGTATTATTATCCAAAAGAGAAATTGTTAATGCATCTCTAAAATGAGTTGCATACATATCATTTCCACTATTTCTTAAAATAAAAGCTTCATATTCGGATATTGGACTATTTTCAAATAATTTATATTTTAATTCACCTACATCATATTTACTTCTGAAATAAATTGCTAAAGATTTTTGAGGCTCATATGTGGATCCAGATCCAAATAATTCACAACCTGCTAGATGATTAAATGCTAAATTACCATGATCTTCTTCAAACATTTCAATATTAATTGGAATCTCCGTATCAATTAAAGCATTATTTGGTCCCCAAACTAAATTTTCTTCCTCAAGGATACCTGATTCACCATAAAAGTTAGAAGGGTTAGTCGCTATAGAAAAAACTGGTAAAGAATGATCAATGTTTTCATTAATAAAGAAAGTTTGAGTTTCAATTTTACTTGTTTGCCCATCATTTGAATTGACTACTTTTGATCGAACAACCGTAGTTTTTGAAATAAAAAGTGTATCAGAATAAACAATGCTTGGTTCAGAACCATCTAAGCTATATAAAATTATTTTTTCATCTGAATTATTAGATAATGAAAGATCTAATTTAACAGGATCATCATAAAAACCTCCATCAATAGAGAAATTAGGATTNTCAATAATTTTAAATTCTACAACTNCATCAAGTAAATTAGATTCTCCAGGACTGGAATTTTGAAAAAATACCCAATTGTTACTTCCATCTGGCATTCTTCCTTTTGAAATATCAGTTGGAATTACATTCGTGAAAANAGAATCAATAATTTGATCATTTTGATCAGATAAAATTAAATTTTCTCCAGCTGATTTAATTTTAAAATTTGTATGTAAATCGTCAATTAAAAGATTTCTATTTTTATCAGATGCATAGATGACAATAAAACTATCTGCAGGAATCGATATGGGACCAAAAATCCACTTCGAAAGTAAATCAGGATTATCAGTTAATTTATAACCTTCGAGATTTACTGTAAAATCTGACCCATTAAAAATTTCTATCCAGTCTACATATTCACCATCTTTATCTTGTAATGATGATTCATTTTTTGACATAATTTCATTAAGAAATAAACTTTGTGAATAAATAGAACTTCCGAGNATGGAAATAATAATAAAATNAAANANTTTTGTTTTAAATGTATNTATCACAAATTGACTAAAAAAAATTAATCAGAATATTTTTTTGTAAGACTATATAGTTCAGGAAAAGATTCATCAGTGTCTTTATAATATTTTTTTAAATCAAATAATTCTTTTTTTAATGTTTCCTTAATTTCTTTATAATTTGAATTTTCATAAATATTATTTAATTCATTTGGATCATTTCTTAAATCATACATTTCCCAATAATCTTCTGAATCTTTAATTTCATTTCCTTTATATACCCAATTATNAGTTGGATAATATTTATCATGCGAATATCCNAAACCTTTNGCATAAAAATAAATTAATTTAAAATCCTTAGTCCTAATACCATAGTGACTAGGAATATTAAAATGTGCACCATGCATCCAATATCTATANTANAAAGATTGTCTCCANTTTAGACTCTTAGAATTTTCNAAAAANCCTTTAAAACTTTTNCCTTGTATATCTTNAGGTATATTGTTTCCANCAAAATCAAGAATTGTAGGAGCAAAATCTATATTAGATATNANATCATTATTTACAGTTCCAGGTTTAATTTTTTTTGGATATCTTATTAAAAAAGGTATTTGTAATGATTCTTCATACATAAATCTTTTATCATACATACCATGTTCTCCTANATAAAAACCTTGGTCAGATGTATAAATGACAATTGTATTTTTAGTTAAATTATTGTTATCTAAATATTGTAATACTCTTCCAATATTCTCATCAATTGAAGCTACACATCNAAGATATTTTTTAATATATGTTTGATATTGAGCTGATTTTCTTTCTTTTCCCAGCAAATGACCAGTTTCTTCTTCGTAAAATGTATGATTTTCACCTATTTTTTGAGTGTTTTCATACATTCCATANCCTCTAGTTAAATAATCATCATATAACGTTTCAGGCTCNGGAANATCAATCTCTTCAAAAAGTGATGAATATTTTTCACTATGCTCCCACTCATCATGTGGAGCTTTATAATGAAGCATCATCATAAAAGGTTTATCTTTTGGTCTATTATCTAAAAAATCTATNGCAAAATCAGTATTTATATCNGTTACATAACCATNATATTTAACCCCAGTACCATCTTCAGGATCTGGAGACCATCCCTTACCCATTTCACAATATATTGGATCATGATATAAACCTTGACCAATCATTACTTTCCAATAATCAAAACCTCTTGGCTCAGTATGTAAATGCCATTTACCTATCATNCCTGTATAATAACCAGTTTTTTGTAATTCTTTTGGAAAAGTATTTTGTGAATCTGAAATTTTTTCATTGAGAGTATAGACTCCATTTACATGACTATATTTTCCAGTAAGCACACTTGCCCTAGCTGGTGTACAAATTGAATTTGTACAAAATGCATTGTTAAAAATAGCACCCTCTTTTCCTATACGATCAAGATGAGGAGTTTTAAAAANATTTGAAAGAAATCCATCATAGGAACTAACAGCAGGNACTGCGTGATCATCAGACATAATAAAAATAATATTTGGTCTTTCAGAAACATTATTATTTGAGCAAGCAAATAAAAATAANGTCAATAAAAAAAANTTTAAATTTTTCTTTTTTATAATGTGCNTTCTATAAAATTCATAAATCATTTTGTAGAAAATTTATAAATAGTTTTTTGTTTGTATTCTTNTCCTGGNCTTAGAANTACACTTGGGAAATTTGGATTGTTTTGTGAATCAGGGAAATGATCTGTTTCTAAACACAAAGCAGATCTGTATTGATATGCTTTTTGATTTTTACCAATATTGGTTCCATCTAAAAAATTTCCTGAATAAAATTGAACACCAGGCTCTGTTGTCAAAACTTCCATTAATCTTCCAGATTGAGGATCAAACAGAGAAACTCCAAGTTTTAANGTACCATCCCAATCATTAAAAACCCAATTATGATCATAACCAAGCCCAACTTTTANCTGATCATCATTATTATNAATTCTATCACCAATTTTTTTGGGACTTAAAAAGTCCATTGGAGTTCCCAAAACACTTTTGTGATNTCCTAATGGAATNAAACCTTCGTCAACTGGAGTAAAATAATCAGCATTAATTTTAAGAATATGATCAAGAATNTCNCCANTTCCTTCACCACCAAGGTTGAAGTATGAATGATTNGTTGGATTAAGTATAGTNGCTTTATCAGTTTTACCAAGATAATCAATNATCAATTCATTTTCACTTGATATTGAATAAGTCACCTCTAAAGTTAGATTACCNGGATATCCTTCNTCTCCATCAGAGCTTACATANGTTAATTTCAAAGCAGGAGCATCGTTCAATTTTATTATTTCNGGAGACCAAACTCTTTTATTAAATCCTTTAATNCCGCCATGAAGATGATTTTCATTATTATTAATTGCTAAAGTATAATCTTNACCATCCAAAGAAAATTTTCCTTTTGCAATTCTATTTCCNATTCTTCCNACAATTGCACCAAAATATGAAGGATCTTGAACATAACCTTCAATTGAATCATANCCTAAAACAACATCATTGATTTTTCCATATTTATCAGGGACTTCAATTGACACTACAATTGCACCATAATTTATAATTTTTACTTTCATTTGATTATCATTTTCAAAGATATATTGCTTTATAATAGTCCCATCATCTAAAACACCATATTCTTTNTCTNANAAAAATATTGATTTATCATCACAACCTNTTATTGACAAAATTAANATACTCCCTAATATAAAATTGATTAATTTATTCATNTANTCCCNCATCTACCTAATTTAAGAATATAAAAATTTAATTTTTATATATTTTATATAATTTGAACTTAATTTTTTTTCTCATAAATTTATATTAACATGAGAAAGATTTACACCCAATGAAACTAAAAGCAATCTTATTTTTACTATTCATATTTTCATTTAGCTGTTCAAATGATGAAGAGTTATATGATATTACAATACAAGGTTCATGGTCAAAAGGTCAAGGTAATACTTTACAGATAGATTTAGCAGATTCTTCCTTTTATGCCAGTTGCGATGGTTATTGTTGGGCTATGGGTGGAAAATCAGGAACCTTTTCAGTCATTGATGATACTTTAATAACTTTCGACTATGATGCAATATCTTTTTTTAAGGTTGGGCCTACAGGTGGTTCATTAAAATTTAGAAAATTACGTTCACAAGATCCTTCTCATGATGCCTTCCTCTTGGGTACATGGGCAAGAGTTAGTAGATAATTAATTTGATATAGAACTCATATATTCCCAGATTGAATCAAATTGTTTATAAGAATCTCCCTCATACTTNGTATCAAGCCAAGTTTTTGAACCATCTTCAATAGTATATTTTGGCATTGAAGTTCCATAAATAATTCTCTGAGGATTAATCATAAATCTATGATAATATATTTTTCTTAATCTTTGGGGAACCATCTGAAAATTAATTGATTGAACTGGTATTCCACCTTTTGCANCTACATCACCAATACCATGGCAAGTAACACAGGAATATCCTTNTATAGAAGTTAATTCTTCACCNATAATTTTCATTTCATTATCATTAGATATCTGTTCTCCATAATTATCATTTGGACCAAAACCCTGCTGCATAGATAATCCTTCTGATATATTTTTGGCAAATTTTTCATAAGCTGGCATTTTTGCAATTAAACCTCCTCGTGGTTTTTTATCAATTTTTCCAGCTATNAAATTAGTCATCCAATCTGTTTTTAATTTTCCACCTACAACCGATAAATTAGGTCTTTCTTGAATTTCCCAAATCTTTTCTATTCCCATTGTTTTTGCTAAGCCTTCATGAGTGAATGAATAATTTTCTTCACTAGTTACGGTTTCCCATGTGCTTTGTACTCCATTCATTTGATGACAGCTATTACATTTNAAAGAGCTATACTGACGTTCAGCAATGTNAATTTTATTTGATTCAAAAACTGTTTCTAAATGATTTTNCTTAAACTTTAAAAGAGAATTTAATTCAATATCNGAAAATTGAAAATTTGGAGCATTTTTTCTTTGATTATTTGTTTCTGAAACACAACCAGAAACCCATTCAGAATTAATTAAACCACTAAAATCTTTTACTGAATAATTTATAGCTTCTTGATTTTGAATAACATGACAATTCATACATCCAGATGAGTATAATAAATTTTTTCCAATTTCTTCATCAGCTTCAAAATTATTGATTGATGTAAATTCTTTACTACCATTTTCAATTAAATAAATTGAAACGTCTTTTGCTTCTTGATCATTTAATTGCAAATTAGGCATTTTTATTGCATCATAATATTTACTTGGATTTAAAAGATAATTTTTTAAAGCTTCTGGGAACCACTTAGATTCAACGTAATCAAGTGAAATTCTATTTAATTTATCCTCTGAATGATTACCTGGGGTCGCATGACAACTTATACATCCATAAGCATGAAATATAGCTTCTCCTTTATTCTTATCACCCTGAAAACCAATGTTTTCTTCTGGTGAATCTTTTTTTAATGTGGCTAAATATTTAGCAATATGAGAACTTTGTGATTCACTTTCTTTACCTGAAAAAACTATTGGCATATTAGCTTGATGTCTTAGATCAGAAGGTTTATGAATCCATTTGGCAATCCAATCTTTTTTATACCTTTCTCCTATATTATCAAATGATGGTCCATCATATTGTAATTCTGGCATACCATTTGCTAATAAATCTTTATTTTGAATCGCATGACATTTAATACAATTTTTTTCTGCAAAAAGATTCCTTCCATTATGAAATTGAGAATAATAGGTTACTCCACTTACATCAGGATCGTACCAAAAAACAGAAAATGGAATCGGTTCTCGACTAAAATAAGATGATGAAAATCCAGGTAGTTTAGACTCCCAATATAATCTTACATAAACATCACCTTTATGAAGTGGTTTACCTTGCCAATTCGTTTCATTTGCAGTACTTAAAGAAATTTTAATTGGATTTAAACCAGCATTTAATTCAATAGTTTGACTTTGTGAATCACTATGTTTAATATAATCGCAGTTTTCTGAGTTTTCTAGGCAACCCTTACCAAATCCTCCAGAATTTAAAACCTCAACACCATTTAAGCTGATATTAAGAAAACCTTTTGATTCAGTAGAAAAAATAACAGGTTGAGAAAACTCTGACTCGATATATCCTTCCCAAACAACATTAAATGGACCATTTTCTAGAAATGGGGAAGGCGTTTTACCTATTGGGATAAAGGTAGAAGGGAGACTTTTTTTTTTACATCAACAATTTCTTGTGACGGTTTCTTCATTATTGTAAATGACAAACCATTTTCTAAACCAGAATTAATAAAATCTTCACGAGTTTGTAACTCGTCAAGAAAGTTTTTGTTATCACTATCATCAAACTTTGTAAGATCTTGAATTGAAAAACCAAATTCATCAGAAAAATTTTCAGCATCTCCTAAATTATGAACAGTATGATGAATAAGTTGAGACACCCATTCTCCACTTTCAGATTTAAGATTATATTTAATTTGCATTTGATGCGCTACTGTCATGTTTGGAATTTTAAGAAATATAGTTTTAGCATCATCAGAAACAATTACTTCAGATGCATAAATTTTATCGTGTCCTTTTTTTCCATCACTTACTCTATAATCTGATGTACCATAATTTGCTGTTCGCTTGTAGTTCCATTTTTCAATACTATAACTTCTTGGGTTTGATGCAGATTTTTTTTCTATTGGGTTGCTAAAACTAATCAAAACACCACTTTTTGTGACATTTAATTTAGTAGGTATATGAAGTTCTTCACCAGTATATCTAACTTTATAAAAACCACCAGGAGAAGTTTTGTTACTAGACCATACAAAAAGACCTCCTATGTAGAGTTCTTTTGTTGTGGGATGAATTCTTCCTCTATGTGAACCAGTTGCAAACTCATTAGCAGGAATTTGAACTATACCTCCTTGTTTCACACCATTAACTGTTTCATATAAAACCTTCCACAATTTTCCATAACCATATGAAATACTAACTAAACTGCTATCTAATGGTCCCCACTTTTCATTAGGCAACCAGATTTGCTCTGAAGGTGATCTATCAACATTATTATGAATCCATACTACTGGAGGAATCATTTCGTCTTCGGAATCTGACCTTTCTTTACCTAAAAATGGAGTATGATAACCACCCATTGCTCCAAAAAAATCACCAGGTTCACCCCAATTTATTTTATTTTTTGGGACCCAATGACCTTCTTGATCACTGGTAATAAATGATCCATCTTTATTCATTAAAAGACCATTAGGTGCACGAAAACCACCAGCGACAATTTCGCTCTTGGAACCATCTTTTGAAACTTTAATCAAAGTACCATGATGTGGAAAAACAGCTTCTTTTGCATGCCTAGCACCTTTCATATAATATAAATTACCATCAGGTCCTTGTTGAAGATCCATAGCAAATTCATGATAATGTTCAGATACTTGATGATCATTATTAAAATTATGATAAAAATCAGTTTCACCATCACCATTTAAATCTTTTAATACAGTGATTTGATCTCGATTTATAACATAAATTTCATCTTCAATAATTTTTAAACCTAAAGGTTGATACATACCTGATGCTATTCTTTGCCATTTTAATTTATCAACTTTTTCTCCTAAACCACTTACAATCCATACATCTCCTTGCATAGTTGCAACAGCTGCTTTTGTNGCATCTTNAAAAAAATCAAAACCACCNATTCNNATGTAAGAATNCCATGGNTTATCNTTNGGTATTGTAATCTCATCCCAAACNACAGGTGCATNTTCAGTAGATAATTTNGCAANAGTTTCNAAATCTTGATTCCANTATCTCCTACCACCANTAGTAAAANTAGATANATCAGCTATTGAAATTTGATCAAAATTTGTTTTAGCAAGTTTTTTAAGTTTTTTTTCAGCGATATCAAACATAAANATTTTTATTTCACTAGGATCAGAAGATGAAGGAATATTNAATCTTAGATGAGAATTTTCAATTGACCAACTTANATCAAGATTACTTATGAATTTTACTGCCAAAANAGATTTGTTNTTTGATGGGTCTCTTAATACTGCAAATGAATTATTTGATTTAGGAAAATCAATAATTTCTGTAGAAGCATTTTTCAGGTGAGCTATTTCTAAAATATTATTATTTTCAGATGATGAAAGATTTAAAGTTCTAATTATAGAATTATCTTTTCCAAATTTCTCCGTTGAAGGCATTTCAAGAACATCCATATCACCAACTTTATAAGATAAAATAATACTATCACCAAATGTATAGGAACCTTTCCAAGTCATCCAATCTTTTGGTAGTGGTCCATAATAATTATTATCCAATCCTTTTACTCTATATTTTTTATCATCAAAACTTTGTGTTTTTGGCTCAGCCCAACCAGGAGCTTCAGAAGTAAGTGATACTTTTTTACCAACAATTTCAACATGAGGACCATGAGAATCATCAATTGCAATACTCCTCCAATTTATAAATCCATGACCTGTCCAACTTGCAGCTAATCTCATTAGATCTTTATCATAAACAACAAAAGCATTTCCTTTAGAAACTCCACCATCACCTTTATCCAATCGTATAGCTAGTCCCTTATATGCCATATTCATAACAGTATCAATATCACCAGGCTTATAATCACCATCAACTTGGAAAGTATATTCAAAATAAGGACCCCAGTTCATTTTTTTGAACCAAGCAGGGTCAAATTCACCACTTTCTTCATGTCCATCAGCATAAATAAAATTTAATTGTAAAAATAGTGTTGAGAGTAAAATAAGTAATAAAAATTTTTTCATCGTCGTCCTTAAATAGATTTAAACAAGCAACTATTAGTTATTTTTTAAAATTGCAAAGCACCTACGTCCAACAAAATTTAATACAAATTGATATTAACCACAAAATTTATTCGAATTTATTTAAAAAGTTAATTCTATAATTGATTCAATTAAATATATTTGCTACTTTCACCTTATTGGGGGAACAAAAAATTATGAATATAAATCAAATTGACATTTATGTAATTGTAATTTATTTAATTGCAATTCTTTTTATTGGAGTTTCAGTAGGGTATAAAAAAAATATATCAAAGAATGATTATTTCCTTGCAGGAAGATCTTTGAATTGGCTAGTAGTTGGTTCTGCATTGTTTGCAACGAATATATCTACTATTCATTTGGTAGGATTAGCATCTGATGGATATAGACTCGGATTGGTTGTGGGAAACTTTGAATTCATGGCCGTATTCTCAATTATTTTACTTGGGTTAATTTTTGCACCTTTTTATTTTAAAAGNAAAATAACTACTCTTCCAGAATANTTGGAAAAAAGATATAGTACAAATTCAAGAACTTTCCTTGCCTTTGTAGCTATTATCTCTGCTTTGCTCATTCATATTGGTATCGGTTTGTATGCTGGAGCTCAAGTAATGAATGATTTCTTTGGAATACCAATACTAGTTTCTATAACACTTATTTCTGTCATCACAGCTATTTACACTGTTCTTGGTGGGTTAAAAGCTGTTGTTGTTACAGAAACTATCCAAACTGTTATCTTATTATTAGGTGCTATTTCATTAACACTTGCTGCTTTTTTTGCTCTTCCTAGCGTTGGAATAGAAAGCTGGTCTGACNTACAACAAGCTGTNAAACCTAATCAAACAAATATGNTATGGGATTTAAGNGATGAAAATGGAAAATTATACGAATATTCTTGGTATTCAATGGTTTTTGGTTATCCAATTCTTGGAATTTGGTATTGGTGTACTGACCAAACAATAGTTCAAAGAGTACTTGGAGCAAAAACAGAAAGAGATGCACAAATAGGACCCTTNTTTGCAGGTTTTTTAAAAATTCTACCTGTTTTTTTAATGGTTTTTCCTGGAATATTAGCATATGTTTTATTTCAAGATAAAATAGGAGATAATAATAATAGCACNTTAGCAGTAATGATTATGGAACTATTACCTCCTGGATTAATTGGTTTAGTAATTGCTGGTTTATTAGCAGCTTTAATGAGTACTATTTCNGGAGCTTTAAATAGTTGTTCTACTTTAGTTGCAGTTGATATTGTAAAAAGAATCAAACCTAAAACCTCAGAAAAAGACCAAGTTTTTATAGGTCGTATTACTGCAGTTGTTGTATTATTACTAGCAATGGCATGGTCCACTCAAGGAGATAAATTTGGAAGTATTTTTGAAGCAATCAATAAAATCCCNATGATNTTTGCACCTGCNGTTACATGCGTATTTACTTGGGGTGTGTTTTGGAAAAGAGGCACAAAAGAAGCATCTTTATTAACTTTGGCTTTTGGTTCATTGGTTGGAATGATATATTTTATTTTTGATCTTCCTTTNATTGGTGATGTTAGAGTTGTTAGTGACAACTGGGGCATACCTTTTATGCAAGTAGGATTTTATTTATTTTTGATGTGTTCAGTAGTTTATTANATTACTAGTCGATTAACACCTGCCCCTACCTCGCCAGACTTAGACAACTTGTGTTGGAAAAATCCAATCGATGCATTATTTGGTACTAAACTTTCTAGTGTTAGTGAACCAAGAGCAATAGGTTTNATCCTTTTTTGTTTAGTAATTATTCTCTACATGATTCTTGGTTAAGAAATTTTAAAAAAGAGGATTTTTAGTTATAATGAGACAGGCAATTATGACCTCTCCCGGTCATATAGAACANAAAAACGTATCTAAACCTATACCTAAGGAATNTGAAATTCTTATTCAAGTTAAATCAATTGGTGTTTGTGGTTCTGATATTCATGTAAATCATGGTAAACATCCATTCACTTCATACCCTGTTATTCAAGGACATGAATTTTGTGGAATAATCGATAAAGTTGGTGAAAAAATTACAGGNTTAAATCNTGGTATGAAAGTTACAGCAAGACCCCAAGTAGTNTGCAAAAAATGTGATCCTTGCAAAAGAGGTGATTATAATGTCTGTGATAATTTAAAAGTTGAAGGTTTTCAAAAATCTGGTGCAGCACAAGATTTTTTTATTACTACTCCTGAAAAATTATTAGTTCTTCCNGATAATCTATCTTTCGAGGCAGGTGCATTGGTTGAACCAGTTTCAGTTGCTGTTCATTCAAGTCAAAGAGCNAAAAAAATNAAAAATNAAAATNTNNCTATTTTTGGCGGAGGTCCAATCGGCAATCTTATAGCACAAGTTATTACCACAATGGGTGCTAAAAAAATATTAGTGAGAGACATTAGTGATTTTAGATTAAATCTAATTCAACAATTAGGTAATTTTGAAATTTCAAACCCATTAAATGAATCTATGGAGTCAGCTAAAGAAAGAGTTTTTGGGAATGAAGGTTTTTCAACAGCTTTTGAGGCAGTTGGTATTGAAGCTACTATTAATGATGCTATTCATTCNGTNAATAAAGGTGGTGAAATTATATTAGTAGGNGTTTTTGGAGAAAAACCAAAAGTTGATTTGGCAATTCTTGGTGATAGAGAAATCAATATNATTAGCTCAATGATGTATAAACATGAAGACTTTGAAAAAGCAATTGATTTAATATCATNAAATCATATTAATCCATTACCTTTAGTAACAAAACATTTCCCTTTTGAAGAATATATTGATGCATATAATTATATTGATGAACAAGGTGATAAAACTTTAAAAGTTATNATTGATTTATAAAAAAGAAAGGNCTTAAATGAAGAATTTTAACTATTATCAACCAACTGAAATTTTGTTTGGTNTTGGAAGAATTAAAGAAATTGGTAAAGCTGTATCAAAATATGGAAACAGATGTTTATTAGTNACTGGNTCAAAAACTCCAAAATATGAATCAATGTTTAAAGTATTAAAAGATTCCCTNAATTCATCTGGAGTAGAATTAGCTCATTTTGACGGAGTAATTCCAAACCCAACAACTGACGTCATAACAAATGGTGCAAATATGGCTAAAGAATTTAATGCAAATGTTATTTTAGGNTTTGGAGGTGGCTCNAGTATGGACTCTGCAAAAGCTATTGCAGTTGAAGCTACTCACGAAGGCACATCATGGGATTATCTTTTTTATAGAGATACTCAACCATCAGAAAAAACACTTCCTGTAATAACAGTATCTACTACATCTGGAACTGGTGCTCATGTAACNCAAGTTGCTGTAATCACTAATGAAAANGATAGAGACAAATCTGCAATTTATAACAATAATGTAATTCCAAAAGTATCTATAGTTGACCCAGAACTTATGTTNAGCGTACCACAAAATGTAACTTCAGCTACAGGTTTTGATGTATTTTGTCATGCTTTTGAAAGCACACTACANCCNAANAGTTCATTATATACGGAATTAATGGCATTTGAAGCAATTGATTTAGTAATTANAAATTTAAAAAATCTTGTTNATGATGGAAGCAATCTAGAATCTAGAAAGGCTTTAGCATGGGCAGACACNTTAGCAGGGTTATGTATNACAAATGCTGGTGTAACTCTTCCACATGGAATTGGNATGGCAATTGGAGGGATGTATCCTCAAGTTATGCATGGTGAAGCTTTAGCTTTAAATTATCCNGAATTTTCTAGNTTTACATATCAATATGCAATTCCCCAATTTTCAAGACTTGGTAGATTGTTTAATAAAGATTTGAATAAAGCTTCTGATANGGATGCTGCTAAAGAGTGTTGTAATGAAATNGATAAATTTCTCAAAGAAATTAAAATGTGGTTTGGTTTAACTGATTTTAACATACCCAAAGAAGAATTAAATCTTTTAGCAAAGCAATCCCAAGTTTTACCTGACTATGAACAAAATCCAATTATTGCNAATTTAGAACAAATGACANAACTTTTATCAAAATGTTATGAAAGATAATATTATGAAAAANATCTTTTTTCTNTTTATTTTTATTTTTCTAATTAATGGTTGTAATTCAACATCNACAAATATTTCTTCTAGTTGGGAATCNGAAAGTGATTTAAAAGAATTTTTGAAATTACTTAATAATGATGAGCCATATATTGGATTTTTTGATATTGAAAAAAAATGTATTTCAAATATTAACGATAATTATTTAAAAGCAAGAAATAGAATGTTTTATGCTATAAGTATTGCAACTGATGAGCCAGAAGAGGAGAGAGAAAGGTTTCTAAAGTTTTTGAAAAAAAACTCTTATTTAAATTCTGATTGTTTAGATGAATGGNAAAAAACTATTACAATTNTAACTTATGAATTATATAAAAATGAAACTGTTTTTGATTATGAGCCTAAAAATATAATTGAACACAGAGATATTATTTATGCGGANTATNCAAATAAAAAACTTCATTTAGATTTATTTTTACCAAATCAACCAACNAGCAAACCAATACCNGGAATAGTTGCAATTCATGGTGGTGGGTTTTATGTTAATAGAAAAATTTGGTATGAGCCATTTGGTCAATACTTAGCTGATAATGGNTTTGCAGCTATAGTAATTGACTATAGAAAAAGNCCAGCAGTTGAACTAAAAGATATTNTATTTGACTCAAAAGCTGCNGTTAGGTGGTTAAGAGCTAATGCTTCAAAATATAATATAGATCCAAATTGGATAGGNGCTGTAGGTTCCTCTGCAGGTGGTCATTTGGTTTCATTACTTGGTACTACAGGAAATATCAAAGAATTAGAAGGTAANGGTGGCAATCAGGGAGTCTCAACTAAANTTCAAGCTGTTGTAGGTATTGCTACACCTGCTTTAGTTGCTGATGGCAAAAANTCTACTATAAAAAGAATGATAGGACTCTCTAATGAAGAAATTAAGCANATTTCACCATATGAAAATGTCANTTCTAAATCTNCTCCTCTGTATTTAATTCATGGAACAACAGATTTNGTTGTTAAGCCAGAAAATAGTCAATATTTATATGATAAATATATAGAAAACGGTGTNCACGCTGAACTTACATGGATGGAAGGTGAAGGACATGGTTTTTTTGAAAAAAACGATCGAGCAATTAAAATGGCTACAAGATTTTTNAAAGAACAATATAGTAATTTTATTCAGAAATAGANAATTTCATAAANCCAAAATTATTTGGAGCAGGTGATTCGTGAGAATCTGAATCNACAAAAATTATAACTCCTCCATCATCAGTTAAACCTANATATTCNCCAGCATTATTTCCAATACTTTCTTTAGGATAAACATCATCCCAAATTTTTTCACCATTTTCATCTGTTTTTACNATATAAACNTTCCATTCATCTGATGGACCAGAAGGATGATCTGATGAACTATATGAATGTTCATCTCCAGAACCACCAACGATAATAAACCCTCCATCAGAAGTTTGTCTTACTCCATAAGCCTCATCGTGTATATAATTTGGGTCATATCCTCTGGGTTGACCAAAAGTTTTATGCCAAACTTCCTCACCATTACTATCTACTCTCATCAGAAGATAATCCCAATTTACTACACCATAGGACAATGTATGGCCTCCAAGAATAAAACCTCCATCAGAAGTAATATCAAAATCATAAAGATGATCATGGTTTGATCCACCTAAATGCTTTTCCCAAATTATTTCACCATCTTCATTTAATTTAGCTAAACTAAATTCCATATTATCACCATCACCACTATTCTGCCATGTACAAGATATTAAAGCATAGCCATCTATAATTTGTCTTACTTTAGTACCTTGAGAAAAATTTAAAGTTTTATCCCAAATCACATTTCCATTTGGATCTAATTTCATGACAAATCCTTCAGAATCCTCTGCTATAAAAACAAAACCTTGAAATTCATCAGTGTTAGGAGCATTTCTGAATCCAGTAATAATTATATTATCATCTGAAGAAATATCTATTCCTCTTATTGCACCGATTCCATCAGTTGGAAAAAATTTCTCCCAAATTACACCTCCGGATTTATTAATCTTTACTAAAAAAGGTTGATTTCTTTCTACTGCAGAATCATAGATTCCTCCCCCAACTATGAAACCATCAGAAACTTCATCAATAGTATAACCTGATCCTTTTTCTCCAGCTGTTCCAAAATTTTTCATCCATTCTAATTCACCTAAATCATCTGTTTTAATTATTAAAATATCATAAGGCTGATTACCATTATTACCGCTTCCAACTCCAATAAACCCACCATCTGAAGTTTGCATACCCTCATGAACATGTTCTTCAAAATCTGTTCCTAATCCAATAAACCATTCTAAAGATGAACCAGCGCTTGAAATATCAGAATTTGGTAATGAGTCTTGAATGTCTTGGTCAATGTTTTCAATTATATTTGTTTGTTCATCAGATTCAATATTATTACATCCAAAAAAAATGACTATAAAAAAAAGAAAATATATCAATAAATTTTTCATCTTGAATTCCTTTTCCATCCTCCTTGAGGACCACCATAAGCACCCATATCATTACGTTGAGAATTACTTGATGTATCAACCGTTACATCTATACCTGGAAGACCCTGATTTGTGAAAGCATCATATTCATCTACCGCACACCATCTATCAGTATATGGAATATCATTAAAAAGAGAGGAGGGATTGCCTGCATCACTATATTGAGATTTATTTGACGCACTACCAGAATCATTTGAAAATGCATATACGCACAAATGAGGTCCATTTGAAAAATTCTCTTCCCCATCATCATCGATGTTTCCTGTACCCCATTGAACATCACCAGAGTTATTCATTTCAATTCCTTCTAGCAAGCCTGTTACTCCAGAATAATCTACCTTTACAAAATTGCCCGAATTTCCACCATAAAAATCTTGAGGTTCATTATATAAATTAATCACATTCATTAATTCATAAGTTGCCGTACCATTCATAAAATATGCACCACCTTGACCATCAGACTCATTATAGGCAACCGCAACATTAACGAAATCAAAAGTAGATGCTGTATTATGAAAAGCTCCTCCCTCATCTGAAACTAAATTTGAACTAAAAGTTGAATTATTTATAATTAAATCTGAAAAAGTTTGTGCATAAATGGCACCACCTCTTGAAGAACTATTTAAAGAAATATCAGTATGTTTTATTTTCGAATTAGTAGTGGTTGTAAACAATCCACCACCCCAATTTAGAGCATCATTATTAACCACCGTAACATAAATAAGATCTAAATCAGTATTGGCAAAGTATAACCCTCCTCCATTTAATTCAGAACTATTATCTCTAATAGTAGTTTCTTCTAAAATAGGGCTTCCTCCATTAACATAAATACCTCCACCCTCAGCTTCATCATAATAATCATCTGTTTCACAAATATAGGTGGAATTACCTGAAACTCTCAAATTGGATAATGTTGGCTCTGCACCACCACTTATATAAATACCAGCACCCTTCACAGCATATCCACCAGTAATAGTAAAACCAATCAATGCCGCCTGATTTGTTTCATTATTTTCAAAACGAACAA
>NZHL01000003.1 GCA_002691365.1 Fidelibacterota bacterium | reverse complement strand
ATTGCTCCACCTCTTGCTTCACTATATTGATTGCTATTCATTGCAAAAACTTTATTTTCCCTAAAAACACAATTTATGAAACTTCCTTTTGCTCCAGTAACCCTAACTGCGCCTCCATCCGAATAAGCATTATCATTAGATTCAGATTGATTATTTAAGAATAAAACTTTTGTAAATGTTGGATTAGCAAAACTTTCTAAAGTAACAGAACCACCTTGATATTCTTCAGAACCATATCCATTAGCTAATGTTAAATTGTGAATTCTCATATTATTTGACTCACCATAAAATTTCATATGAAAAGTATTAAATTTTGCATCGATGATCGTACTATCAGGAGGATAATTAGGATCTCCCATTATGGTAAGGTTGGAATAATTAGAATTATCTGCATCATCAAAATAAATATTTGTATTGTAATAGCCTACGTGAGTTCCTTTAAGAAAAACTATTGTATCTGTAGGAGATTGAACAAGTTCTAAGGCTGTTGTTAAATCTAGGACTGGATTATCTATAGTACCAGAATTTGAATTTAAACCAGTTGTTGAAATATAAAGTTTAGGCGAAATAACCCTATTAGGTTCTGTTAAAGAATTTTCATATGCCCCAATATCAGGAGGAGTTCCTCTTGTGTTACCATTAATATCAACCGTTGGGGCTGTAATCCCCCCTGATGAAACCGCACCCGCTCCAATTAGTGGTGACTCATCAGATAAAATAAAAGTATAATCATATTCAAATCGGGGGTTTGCACTAAAAGTTGTCGAACTTGACCATGTTTCATTTGCACTGTTTTCAAGCATACTATAATCTGCATGAAATTCATGAGCATCATTAAAATCAATATCTAATATAAATCCACTATTATTTTCTGAACCTTCTGTATATGTTCCACTTCCAGCTATAATTGAATTTAAGATATAAGTATGATTTATACCTTCATTAGTCCAACCATAACCATAAATTGTTCCCCCTGTTGATTCGAAACTTTCCCCAGAATTAGTATAGTTGTTTACAAAAGTGGAATTAACAATCTCAGATTGATTAGGTGCTTTCCATTCTCCTGAACCATCTTTATAATATGGTGCTAAATATATTGCACCTCCCATAGCTTCTTTGCTACTGACACCAGCATAATTTCTTTCAAAAAGACTATTTACTATTTTTACACTTCGGTGAGAAAAAATAGCACCTCCCATTGAAAGATCATCATTGGCTGCAACATAATTATTATAAAATTTTGAATTATGAAACTCTACTGGCTCCATCCCGTAGGTTGTTGATCCCCAATCAATATGTATTGCTCCACCTGTAGGACCAATGGTCTTATTATTCATAAAAACACAATCTATAAATTTTACTCTTGAGGTTCCATCACCGTTGTGACCAACACGAAAAGAACCTCCAATATCTCCGTCACCAACCGAACCATTAGTAAAACTAATTCCTTGTATTGTAAAATTACTACTTTGATTTTGCTCTAAATAGAAATGTCTTGATGTAAAATCTGCATCAAAAACAGTACTATCAGAACCTCCAGTTCCTATAATGACTACATTTCTTTTTGAGGCTGCGATAGTAATACTATTACCTTTAAAATTATAAGCACTATTATCTGATATGCTAAATGATGCATCGGATGAAATACGACTAGGCTTTATTCTAAGTGTATCTTTGTCAGAATTAAAAAAAGAACTGATTGCAAATTGAACAGATCTAAATGGTAAATTTTCTTCAAAACCATGAGTTGCTGCTACATCCTGAGCAAGAGCATGATGCATATCTACCCATTTTGTACCACTAATTATTGTAGATATAGGGCTACTATAAGAACCTTCATTCCCTGCGTTATCCTTAGCACTTATTGCAAAAAAATACTTTTGACCTACAACAAGACCTGTAATAGTTGCTGAAGTAAGATTAGTTGTTAGGCTTGAAGTTAAATTAGAAGAATCTGTTCCATATGCTATTTTATAAGATGAAATGTCACTTTCAGAATTAGCATTCCATTTAAGGGTTGCCCCACTATAATACTTAGAAGCTGTCAATCCGGTTGGTTCAACTGGATCAACTGTATCTGATTGTAAAGAATAAACTTTGACACTACCTTTTCGAGTATCATGTGCAGGAGCACCCATAGCAATAACATCACCCGAGCTATTCATAGATAGTGCAAATCCATCTTCATCGTTATTGGCAGAACCATCAATGTCAGGATAGGCTTGTGCCCAATTATCATTTGCATTATACACTCTAACAGTTCCCTTTCTATTATCATGTCCTATAGCACCGGTAGCGATTATCGACCCAGTTCGGTTCATTGCCACTCCAGCACCAAGTTCATCTCCTGATGCTCCCATGAACGCTTTTATTGGTGTCCAAGTATTATTAACTAAAGAATAAACTAAAAGTTCTCCCTCATTAGTATTTGCAAAATCCCTTTCATTAGCACCTACCACAAACGTAGTTCCTGCATCATTAAGCTCAACCTTATGACCAAAATTAGCAGACTGCTGACCACCAGGAGTATCATCTCCAATTTGAGCCCATTGTGCTGATGATGTATTAAAATCAAATACTTTTACACTTCCATTACCACCAATAGAACCTACTGCAACCCTAAATCCTATACTATCAAGAGAAACAGATTCACCAAAATTTTCATTCGCGGATTCACCCCAGATATAACCAATCCGTATCCAGCTCCCTCCCTGAAGTTGATAAATGGAGCAACTACCTCTGTTAACTATCCCACCATCATCATCATAACTAGAACCTATGGCAATAATATCACCAGATTTATTAATTGANACCGAGACACCAAATCTATCACCAACATCAGCCGTTAGAGTGCTTCCTTTTTGACCCCATGAACCACCNGANTTTTNAAAAACNCTAACNGATCCTGCGCCATTATTATATTCTTCACCCCCAACAACAACACTAGTTCCATCTCCANTTATATCTAAAGAAGTTCCAAAATATTCATTAGCCCTACCTTTTGTAAATGCTGCAGAAGTTACCCATTGGTTAGAATTTGAAGCATATTGAAAAATATCAACTCTNCCTGCATTTGCAGCTGGAACATCTGNTCCAGGAGAACNAACAGCTAANATATTTCCAGCACTATTTAAAGCAACTGAATAACCAAAANAANCTNNCTGAGCNGAACCTTCAAGATCNGAACCTAACNGGGTTGCAGTTTGTTGGGAAAAAACAAGATTAGCAATTAAAATGGAAAATAAATAAAATTTCTTCATGAAATGTTAAACCTTTATTTTTTTATGGAAGTGCTGGTGGTTCTGGAAGAACGTCTGAACCAGAATCAAACATTCCTTCGCTATACGCATAATAACCACCACCTCCAGCGGCAGCTAAAACAAGCAACATTAAAGTCCTTCTTCCACCACCTTTTTTCTTCACCTTCTCAGGTTTTGCTGGCTCAGAAGCAGCAACTTGAGCTGGTGCTGCATCCGGAAATCTTCCTGCAGGAGGAGTAAGACCAATAAGCTCCCAAGCAGTCATTTCAATTTGGGTTAGAAGACCATCAATAGGACCTTGATAAGATTTACTAACTGTATTCACAATCCCACCATCCTGCACACTAAAAATTCTTACATCAAGAGTAAAGGTTGTACCTAATTTTCCAATAGAACCTGTTACCATGTGAGATACACCTAAAAGTTTACCAACCTCAACCGCACACTCAGATGATACACAACCAGTTTGTTGAAAACCTTGTTCATCCAAGACCTCTTGCATTTGACCTCTTTCAACAATGGTTACTGCATTCGTTGTAGAAAGCTCTGAGCGTAATCTGTCAGTTAAACTTCCTGCTTCTAAGGCAGATATACCTCTTCCTTCAAGATCTAATACAGATAAAAACATTTTATCCTGAGCAATTAAACCAATAGGTAATAAAATTATTGTAAAGATTGTCAAAAATAATCTTTGTATCATTTTTTTCATACTAACTCCAAAATAAACTTAAACTTTTAAAAAAGCTGTGATTTGCAACACTTGAAATCAATTTTTTTAAGACTTCTTTTCCCCGTCTTGTTTTAATAATTCCTCAATTACTTTTGATAACTCACCTTCAAAATCCTCACCNTCATGAAATCCTCTTTTGATNAATTTGATCTGTCTATATTTATCTAAAACGAACAATCTCGGAAGGACTCTNTCTGGAACATAAGTCTCCATCGCCTTGCCATAAGTATCAAGTAATAATGGCATTGTTAAACCACGCTCTTTTAAAAAAGGACCTGGTTTTGGAGCATCTGCGTATTGAGGGACTGAACGTGTTGCATCAGTGATGTCAATTAAAAAAATTCTAACTTCATCTTTTTGATATTTTTGCCAAAGATTTTCAAGAAGTGGTAATTCTTTCATACATGGTTGACACCAAGTTGCAAAAAAACTAACTAACACAATATGTCTGGTAGGTTGAGATGCCGGACGAGATAATTGTTCCCCTGACCATCTAGTCAACATTTCATATTTTCCATCCAAAGTTCTAAGAGCAAATTTAGGTGCTATATCACCTACTTTTAATTGAGTGATTTCAGGTTTTACATTTTCATCTTTATTTTGTGCATTGATAGTAGTTGCACTAAGCATGAAAAAAAAAGCAAATATTAATACATGTCTAAGCATTTAAAACTTCCCTATAAGTAAGATGAAATATAAAAAAAATATCAATCAATGAGAATCATTACCTTGCAATTCGATAGAAATTTTCCATTCATGTCAGCAGTTTTCACTTTATTAACATCATTTGAAGCAATTACAATATCCGTTTTATTTTGACCTTGNATGCCNATNCCTTTAACGACAAGAGGATTTCCAGTGACTCTTGGATCAACTTGTGCTTGTTCTAAATTTTTTGAATATCCTGCCACCCCAAATTTCACTGCAAACTCTCGAGTAAAATTTCCTGGCCCATAAACNGTNGATCCATTTTGATCTAGAACTTTTGGTGACATTGCTGGTCTTACACCTAAACCNCTAGCATCAATGATAAGACCTGTTATATTTCCAGGTTGNGGAGCTGATGGAGCTGCTGGAGGAGCTGGCAAACCAGGTGTTAAAGAAACTGCTGGAGGAGCAAACCCTACAGCTGGCATAATAATCTCAGAAATACCTGACATATGAACTTCCATTTCAAGCTCTATTGAAGAATCACTTAAATAACGAATGTCAGAGCTACTTCCTCTTCCATCACCATCAATATCTTTAATTCTTGCACCCTTAACCATTCCTTCAACTTTGGTTTTTACTAAATCATTTTCAATGGCAGCACCTCTAACAGTAGTTTCAGATGTAACTGTTACTGCCATAACTGTCTCTAATAAATTTCTCATAGCATCAACTTTTGCTGCTCTAACTGCTGTTGCACGGGCCATACCCGGATTTTGTGCAAGTGGTGAAATCGCACCAATTCCTGTTGCGACAATAAAACCATTTGAATAATTAAGAGCACCATTTTCTGCTGGCTCTACTGCATCATTCGCTCCCCATCCCCAACCTTGGGCATTTATAAGGGAACATGAAATAAACATAAAAATAATAACTTTTTTAAACTGATTCATTTTGNTCTCCATTATTGAGAAATTTGAGCTGAAATACGATTACCTGATAATCCAGTAACTTCAATTGACGCGTCAGCTGATTGATTTTGCATAAGTGCCATTGCTAAATCTTGAGATTTGCCTTCATATAAAATTTGAAATTCAGCCACTCCATCATTAAAACCTTTTTCAAAAGCACTTTGAATTCCAGGAATCATTTGAGATTTAAGATGATTTCCAAGAGCCATATAACTAGAAAAATTAACGTTTTCNACAACTAAAAANACATTTACAGCATTNGATTGTTGAGTGCTCCATTTTTTAATTAATTGACCAATGATATCTGACCCAAGAATTGATGAAGCTTCATTTGCAGCATTAATTCCAGCGGTAGATGGAGAGATGTGAGGTTTTTTACCTCTAGCCTGAGGAACAATTGCTAATAATTCACCTGTATCAGCTCTAACAATTTTACCATTTATATCTGCTTGACCAGAGGTCATTTGAAAATTACCAGCTCCTATTACCCCACCAGATGAAATTTTTGCTGTTCCAATTACAATAATATCAGCTCCTAACATACTTGCAATTTTGGAGGCTGCGCTAACGTCACCCGATAAAGCTTGAGTATAATCTGATTCTCCCTTAAGAGCTTGAACAAGCTGCCGATCNACTACATCAAAACCTTTATCATAAAACATTTTAATTAATTGTGTTTCAGCAAAATCTGTTGGAGTATTATCAATTAAGTTTTGTTCTTTTATCATAAAAATGATTTTAGGTCTATTCATTGCATTAAGCAAGGTTTGAACTGCTAATTCATCCTGCAATATTTCATCAATTATTTCAGTAACAACAGCATCAATAGTTATTGTCCACAATCCATCAGGGCCTTGAAATTTATCTGTAACTGTAAATGTTTTTACAAAACCAGTAGATTTAGCAAAAATATTATCGGAAAATAAAACAGAGTTTTTCACAACTGTTTCCGATGACATAACAGTACCGATCCCAATTTCTACAGCTGCTCTTTTTGCCTGTTCAATTGCTGCATCTTCAGTCATACCAAAACCCTCAGCACTTATATTTGAACTTTGCGAAAAAAGAACGCAATTAAAAAATAAAACTGAAAAAATAAGATAAATTTTTCTGATCAACGTTTTTTTTCCCTTTTCATTTACTACACCACTGCAACTTATTTAAGATATATATGATTAACAATTATTAAATGTAAAATTAGTCAATTATTTTTGGAAAATTATGTGATTTAAATCATTTTATTTTAAAAATGGTTTTTTTTTGAAAAGATAGGCCATTAACTTTTAACTAAATTCTTTACATGGAGAGGTTTACTTATGTATAAATTCAATTCAAATTTAATTATCGTTCCTATTTTACTTTCTATTTTTGCATGTGGTCCTCAAGTCACATCACAATCTGATGTTGATACTCCTGAGTATCATTACAAAGCTGGAATGAGATATCTAGATGATGAAAATTATGAATCTGCAATTAAATCTTTCCAAAGGTCTGTAGATCTTGACAAAAAATTTGCTGAGGGATANGCTGGTTTAGGGTTGGCATATGGATTAACTGGAGATCTTAAAACTGGTCGAAAAAATATGGATACAGCTTTAAAAACAAATAAAAAAAATCCAGAGATTAGAGTACTATCAGGAAGATTATGGATTGCTCATAAAANTGAAAATCAAAGATGGCTTACCAGNTCGTTAGATGAATTTAAAGCTGCCTTAAAACTTGATGATGAGTTCGAAGCTGCCTTTTTCTGGAGGGGAATGGCATATATGCAAAATTATGATTTTTCTTTAGCTGATGCTGAATTTCGAGTTCTAGTTGAAAAAAAGGGTGCCTTTGCTGGAAGAGCTGATAANATGTGGGCTTTATCTCAAAAAATTGTTCGTGCACAACCCGGCACTACTGCTGGTAAAAAAATTGCTTTAAAAACAAAAATTTCNAGAGCTGATATGACTGTTTTGTTTATTGAAGAATTAAAATTAACCGAACTTTTTGAAAGATTTATGCCATCAAATAATACTCCTACATTTCAAACACCTTCACAACTGATGGGAACTTCTAATTTTANCCTACCATCTGATGTCAATAATAATTGGGCCTCTGGTTGGATAGAAGAAGCAATCAAATTAGGAGTAGTTGAACCTGATCCAGATGGAAATTTTTATCCTTCTGAACCTGTNACCAGAGCTGGTTATGCTAGAGCAGTTGCTAAAATTCTTACAATGGTGACTCGAGATGAATCACTTGAAACAAGATATTTTGGAGAAAATCCTTCTAGATTTTCTGATGTTTCAAGCTCNCATTTTGCCTATCCTGCNATGGCTCTNTGCTCAGAAAGAGGNATTATGAAAGCAGATTTAGTGACTGGTGGATTCAAGCCAAATGGTAATGTTGGTGGAGCAGATGCTCTCTTAATCATAAGATCAGTTCAAACTTCTTTAAGGGTTACTTTTTAGAAAAATGGNTTTTAAAAATTCTTTACTCATCATTGGANTAATTAATCTTTTAATAATAAATAATTCTTTCGGACAAATTTCAAGAACTAAATTCTCAAATGAACAAATCGTTGCTATGACAGGCAGTTACTTAAAAAAAATGCCNGGCTCTCCAGATTATTTAGGAGCAAAAGTATATGTGGATTCAAAGTTAGGTAAAACTTATCAGATTCATTTAAAAGTCAATAGATCNAGGGAAAATGAAGGTTTGGGTTTTGCTTTTGATGCAATGCTTGGATTAGAACCATATTTTAAAATTCCTCCAAAAACTTTTATTGCTGTACTTCATTCAGATAGCAGGTCTTCTCCACCTGTCATTTGCAAAGGAGATGCTAAATGTGCAATTAAACATTTTGTGGAACAATCAATTAATTATGATGACTGGTATAATAATTGTATTAACTTTCAAAAATCTAATTCTTTTCCTGATTCTTAAATTAAATTTCCATAACTTTCAATTAAAGTGGTTTTATCCATGAAAGAAATTTTTAAAATTTTTGTATTATTTTTATTATTAAGNATTGAAGTTTTTCCTCAAAATTTATCCTTTTTTGAGAAAGTTTTCCCTNTAGAATCTAAATTGCTTCATAAAACACCAAATCCTTTTTTTCAAGGAAGACCTTATTTTCTTGAAGTTTTTTCGGATATTCCGTACGATTCTTTAGAATCAATTAATTTTTATTTTAAAACTAATGAATCAAAAAATTTTNNAGAAGAAAAACTAAAGTTTTTCAAAGGAAGATATAGATTTAAATACGATCCTAAAATATATCCAGGGGNAAAAATATATTATTTTTTTATAGCGAAAATAAAAAATTCTGGAATGTATGCATTNCCTATANACGACCAAGGCATGTTAAANCCAATAGAGCTAAAGCTTATTGACCCAATTGAATATTATAAAGAAAGAACTCCATANTTAAAGTGAANATCTTAGAAAAAATCAATTCTTTAAAAGAAAAAATTAATTTTCATAANAGAAAATACTATGTTGATGATGATCCTGAAATATCCGATCAAGAATATGATTTGTTATTTAGAGAATTAGAAAAANTTGAAAGAGACAACCCTCAATTCAAAACACTTGACTCGCCCACTATAAGAGTTGGCTCTCTACCAAAAAANACATTTGAAACTATTGAACANTCCACACCAATGCTTAGCTTAGAAAATGCTATGAATAAAAATGAAATCTTAGCATTTGATGAGAGAGTAAAAAAAGGTTTAAAAACTGAAAAAGAAATAGAATATGTCACTGAACTCAAATATGATGGACTTGCTGTTGAATTGATTTNTGAAAACGGAANTTTTATTTTAGGTTCAACAAGAGGCGATGGATTAAGAGGAGAAAACATAACTCAAAACCTCAGAACTATTAAATCAATACCTCTAAAACTGCTTGGTTCAAACTTTCCTGAAATAGTTGAAATAAGAGGGGAAGTTCTTATGGAAAAAAATAGTTTTAAAAAACTAAATGAGGAACGATTAAAAGCGAATGAGACATCTTTTGCTAATCCAAGAAATGCAGCAGCTGGTAGTTTAAGACAACTAGATTCTTCAGTTACATCTAAAAGAAAATTAATTTTTTTTGCATATGAATTAGCAGGTAATTATAATCTTAAGCACGATAAAATTTTAAAAAAAATAAAAAATTGGGGTCTTCCAACTAATAAAAACACCCAAATATGTAATAATATAAAAGAAGCTATTTTATATACAGAAAAATGGGAAGAAAAAAAGAATTCTCTTGATTACGAAATAGATGGGGTCGTAATAAAAGTTAATGACCCTGAACAAAGATCTANTTTNGGAATTAGAAGCAGATCACCAAGATGGGCTTTAGCTGGAAAATTTAAATCACAACAAGTTTCAACAANAATTTTAAATATTGTTNCATCGTTAGGAAGAACAGGAACTATAACACCTGTTGCAAAATTAAAACCTGTGAAAGTTGGTGGCGTAACAGTTACAAATGCAACATTACATAACCAAGATGAAATCAATCGAAAAGATATTAGAATTGGTGATACTGTTCTAATTCAAAGAGCAGGTGAAGTAATTCCTGAANTCATAAAAGTAATAACNCAAAAAAGGCCTGAGAATTCAAANCAATATTTTTTACCTAAGAATTGTCCAATTTGTAATTATACTACAATAAAACTTGATAATGAATCTGCATTAAGATGTAATAATTATAATTGTGATGCACAAGTAAAAGCAAGAATTAAACATTTTGTTAGCAAAAGATGTTTAGATATTGATGGACTTGGAGAAAAATTAATTGATCAGTTGGTTGATAAAAAAATTATAAACAATTTTTCTCATATTTTTAGTTTAAATCATGAACAGCTATCTAATTTAGATAGAATGGCTGATAAATCAGCAAAAAATNTAATCAGTGCTATAAATTCAAAAAAAAATATTCCGATGTGGAGATTTATACATGGTTTGGGAATTGCAAACATTGGAGAACACTTATCTCACGTTTTATCCAATGAATTTTCTTTAAAAGAATTATCAAAATCTTCATCAGNTGAATTGATTCAAATCAATGAAATAGGACCGACTGTTGCAGAAGCTATAGAAAAGTTTTTTAAAAATGCAAAAAATCAAACAATCATCAATAATTGCTTTGATTCTGGTCTCAAAATAATAGAAAAAGATAATGATAAAAATAAATTTAATTTGTTAAATGAAGATATATTTGTTTTTACGGGAACTCTTAAATCAATATCAAGANCAAAAGCTCAAGAGCTTGTTGAAAAAAATGGAGGGAAAATTTCTTCTTCTATTTCAAATAAAACATCATATTTAGTTTTTGGAGAAAATCCAGGTAGTAAAATAAATAAAGCANAAGATTTGAATATTAAAATTATCGATGAAAAAAAATTTTTTGAATTAATACAAAGGNAAGTATGAATAGATTAGGAATTGACATTGGCGGTACNAAAATNGAAGCTGTTGTCTTAGACTCAAATGATAATATTTTAATTCGCACGAGAGTACCTACTGANAGAGCTAATGGTTATGAACATATCCTTAATCAACTATCAAAATTACATTTTAAAATAAANAATCACTTGGGAGATAAATTTTATTTTGGAGTTTCAGTTCCTGGNCCTCTTAATAACAACGGTGATATGTTAAAGAAAAGTAATACTATAGTAATGATTGACAAACCTATCAAAAAAGACCTTGAACAAATATTTAGTTGTGAACCAATCCTTGAAAATGATGCAAATTGTTTTGCTCAAGCNGAAACTTCTCTTGGAGCAGCAAAAAATAAAAAAATTGTTTTTGGTGTAANTTTAGGAACAGGAGTTGGCGGTGGAATCACAATTAATGGAAAAGTTTTTTCTGGGTTAAATAATATTGCAGGTGAATGGGGTCACTCTGTTTTGTTTTCAAATGGTAAAAAATGTCATTGTGGAAATTCAGGTTGTGTTGAGCAATATTTATCTGGGCCGAGTTTAGAAAAATATTATTTTGATTTAACTAAGAAAAAAGCAATTGTAACAGATATTGCAAAACAGCCTCCTCAGGATTGGAAAAACTACTTTTTAAATAATTTTGGAATGGCACTTGGAAATGTAATCAATATTATTGATCCAGAAGTTATTGTTTTAGGAGGAGGCNTTTCNAAAGTAGATTTCCTATATACTGAAGGTCCAAAATGGATAGAAAAATTTACCTTTAGTAAAAATATTAAAACCCCTCTTTTAAAAAATAAAATGGGGGATTCAGCAGGTGTATTCGGAGCTGCGTTTTTACAATAAATTTCTCTTATTTAACTAAGATTTAAATTTTATTTTATATTATGGAATTAGCTATCAAGATAAAAGATTTGAAAAAATCTTATAAAAACACACTTGCATTAGATGGAATTGATCTTGAAATAAAACCAGGACAATTTTATGGACTTTTAGGTCCTAATGGAGCAGGTAAAACTACAACCATAGGTATTATTACAGGTTTAGTAAAATTACAAGAAGGTAGTGTTTCAATTTTTGGTAAAGATATAATTAAAGATTTTCGATTTACTCGCTCTAAAATTGGAGTATCTCCACAAGACTTTAATTCTGATTGGTTTTTTTCAATTGAAAAATTATTGTTATTTCAAGCTGGATACTATGGTATTCCATCTANTAAAGCAAAGCATATTGTAGATGATATCATGAAAAAATTAGGAATTTATGAAAAACGAAAAAATAAAATCAGAACTTTATCTGGAGGAATGAAAAGAAGATTTCAAATTGCAAAAGCATTAGTAAACGACCCTGATATTTTAATTATGGATGAACCAACAGCTGGTGTAGATGTTGAACTTAGACATATGCTATGGGATTATTTGAAAGAAATGCACCAAAATGGAAAAACTATACTCCTAACAACTCATTATATTGAAGAAGCAGAAAAACTTTGTGACTATGTTTCAATAATTAATGAAGGTAAAATTGTTTCAGAAGGTAAACCTGAAGAATTAATTCAGTCAGTTGGAAAAGGTTCGATTGAAGTTGATCTAAATGTAATTGATAAATCTAAATTAGATTATTTAGAATCATTTAAATATACATTTTCATCAAAAGAAAATATAAANAAACTAATTTTTTCAGTTAACAACCCTGAGAAGTCATTACCAAAAATAATTGACATCTTAATTAAAAATAATTGTCAACTAAATAACGTTAAAATATTAAAACCAAATTTAGAAGATGTTTTCGTATCTCTAACAGGAAGAAAAATTAATGATTAATTGGGTAGGTTTTTCAACTCTTACATATCGAGAAATAAGTCGTTTCTTTTCAGTTTGGAGACAAACTATTATACCAGGACTGATTACATCAGGTTTGTATATGATAATATTTGGTTTAACATTNCAAAAACGAATTACTGAAATAGATGGTGTTTCATATACAATCTATATTCTTCCAGGNCTAATAATGATGAATGTNATTACCAATGCCCTTAACAATACAGCTTCAAGTATGTTACAAATGAAACTNCTTCAGCAAATGCAGGATATGCTTATAACTCCATTAAGTAATTTTGAAATGGCAATAGCATTTATAATAGGAGGTACTGTTCGAGGATTNATTAATGGAGTTTTAGTTTTATTACTTGGAGTTTTTCTTGTTCAAATGCCAGTTGAAAAACCAATTTTAGTATTATTTTTATTATTTATTGTTTCATGGGCATTTTCTAGTGCTGGTTTATTAGTTGGAATATTATCAGAAACATGGGACAATATTGCAACTATATTAAATTTTTTCGTCACTCCTCTAATTTTTTTAGGAGGAGTGTTTTATTCTATTGATATGCTTCCTTCTTTTTGGAGAGAAATATCATTAATTAATCCAATATATTATGTAATAAATGGTTTAAGATATTCAATATTAAATATTGGAGATACTTCATTTTCAATATCCATAATNATTACAATTTTCATGACAATATTATTTACTTCAATATCAATATGGNTATTCAAAATAGGATATAGAATTAAAAATTAAATCTTGCGCATATTTGTCATTTTAACGATNATCTCATTAGCTTTTTCTCAAGAAAAAGAATTTCCGACTTGGACAAGTTATGGAAAAATTGGTATTGGTGAATTAAATGGTCCTGGNGGTGTTGGTTTTATTAGATTAAAAAGAGTTNANAAAAATACATTTAACGATATTCGCTTTTTATCAATAATTCAATCTAAAAGTAGTTTTATAACTGCAAGGTATAAATCAAGCAATAAAATTGAGGTTTTCCCTTNTATTTATAGATTTACAGTAACTTCTTTAAGAAGAAATTCTGTTTCAGGTTTAAATATTAGATACCATTATAATCAAGGTTTTGGTGCATTNATTTTTGACAAACCNAATAATCATTTAACTTCTGAAATAGCTTTTTCATATGATATGTCAGATTATTTNAATGATACTAGAAAAACNTCTTATTTGAAATATGGNTTTTTTTGGGATATTAATTTTTCAAAAATTTTTATGAATTTAGACTTTGAATATTTTANCCAAATTAGNGATTTNCTACCAAATGAAGTACTATCTNACAGATATGAAGTTTCAAGCAAAATTAATTATCAGTTAAATAAATTTCTCAATNTTACTTTTGGAATTGAATATGAAAAATATATTTTTAAAGAATTTATTATTAATAAAAATGAAACCTATAATTCNTTCTACTTAGGTATAGGATTTAAAGAAATTCTANAATGGAAATTATAAAAAANTTAAGACTGTTTAAGNTCTGAAACTAAACGTGAAATTGTTTCTTTTGCATCTCCAAAAAGCATNATTGAATTATCNTTAAAAAAAAGTTCGTTTTCAATTCCTGCAAAACCAGGATTCATACTTCTTTTTAAAANAAAAACTGTTTGTGCTTTATCTACATCTAAAATTGGCATACCATATAAAGGACTTGATTGATCATTCCTTGCAGCAGGATTTACAACATCATTTGCACCTATAACAATAGCTATATCTGCTTGTTCAAATTCAGGATTAATATCATCTAGATCAAATAATTTATCATATGAAACATTTGCCTCTGCAAGNAAAACATTCATNTGACCTGGCATTCTTCCGGCAACAGGATGAATTGCATACTTCACATTTGAGCCTTTTGATTCTAAAACTTTTTCTAACTCAGAAACTATTTGTTGAGCTTGAGCAACAGCCATTCCATATCCCGGAACCACTATAATATTTTTTGCATTTTCAAAAATAACAACAGTATCTTCTGGNTCATAGGATTTAGCAATTTTATTTTCTGCATTTTTTGCTACGGATTGATTACTGGAACTATTGGAGCCTAAACCAGTAAATAAAACATTCCAAATAGTTCNATTCATACCTTTACACATAATATTTGTTAATATTATTCCACTTGCACCAACCAGAGAACCGCTAATAATTAAAGAATTATTTAATAAAACAAATCCCGTAGTAGCTGCTGCTAATCCAGAAAACGAGTTAAGCAAAGATATTACTACTGGCATATCAGCTCCACCAATTGGAATAACTCCTAAGTAACCCAATAACAATGAAATACAAATAGAAACTATNATAACAGTAGAAAATTCGAAATTACCTAAAATTGCTAAAAAACCAGAAACAATGATTGTCAAAAAGAGTAAGGCATTGATAAAATTTTGTCCCCTAAATTTTATNGCAGATCCTTTAATTATTCCCTGAAGTTTTCCAAATGCCACAATACTTCCAGTAAGAGTTAGACCACCAATAAAAATTGAAAGTAAAATTGCAAAAAAAATAAATTCTTCAATATTATTTTGAATTCTATAAAATTCAGCTGAAGCAACTAAAAGAGAGGCTCCACCTCCAAATCCATTAAAAAGAGCAACTAATTGAGGCATGGAAGTCATTTCTACTCTTCTTGCAGCAANACTACCTATTAAACCACCAATAATTATNCCTGAAAAAATTAACTCGTAACTTAAAATTTGATTATTTAAAAGAGTTGCTATAATCGCAATGANCATTCCTATAGCTGCTATAGAATTTCCTCTNGGAGCTGTTTTAGGATGGGATAAAAGTTTTAACCCCACAATAAAGAAAACACCAGATAATAAGTAAAGTACTGGAATTATTAATGATTGTATCATAAATCTATTTTTTAAACATTCTTAACATACGATTTGTAACTAAAAAACCACCNACCACATTAATGGTTGCAAATATAATTGCAATAAAACCTAAGATTGCTGTTAAATCAATATCACCAAAAAANCTTTCAATTNTTATTTTTTTTGAACCTGAAGCAATTATTGCACCAACTATTGTTATTCCAGATATTGCATTTGATCCTGACATTAACGGAGTATGAAGAGTCGGAGGAACTTTTGTTATAACTTCAAAACCAACAAAAATTGCNAAAATAAAAATATATAACTGGAACAAAATATCCGAAGACATTATTATTTCTCCTTTTCAATCATTTTTTTTACATATTGATTTANAATTTTNCCTTNATGAGTTAAAAGAGTTGATGAAATTATTTCATCTTCTAAATCTAATTTAACTTCTCCATCTTTTATAATTTCAAATAATAAAGCAGATATATTTCTACTTAACATTTCACTAGCATGATATGATAAAGTGCTTGGTAAATCAGTAAATCCNTGAATGATAACACCATTTTTAACAACAGTTTTATTAAGCTCAGTAAATGAACAATTACCTCCATTTTCAGCTGCAAGATCAACTATCACACTTCCTGACCTCATAGATTCAACCATTGAACCTGTAATCAGAAGAGGAGATTTTTTCCCAAATATTTGAGCTGTTGTAATNACAACATCTGAATCTGATAAATATTTAGCAATAATTTCTTGTTCATGTTTGTAAAAATCATCAGACATTTCTTCAGCATAACCTCCTGAAGTTTCAGCATCATCTGTAGTCTCTAGTTCTATAAATTCCGCTCCTAAACTTTCAACTTGTTCTTTAACTATTGGTCTTGTGTCAAATGCTTTTACCTGAGCACCTAATCTTTTTGCAGTAGCAATAGCTTGNAAACCAGCTACACCAGCACCAATAATTAATATTTTTGAAGGTGAAATAGTTCCTGCTGCTGTCATCATTAAAGGAAAAAATTTATTTAATGAATTTGCNGCTAATAAAACTGCCTTATAACCAGCAGCTGAACTCATAGCACTTAATGCATCCATTCTTTGAGCTCTCGATATTCTCGGAATTAGTTCCATTGAAAAAGATGTNAAATTTTTTGAAGCTAANAAATCAATATTTTTAATATTATTAAATGGATTAAAAAAACCAATTAAAATCGATTTATTTAATTTGTCTAATTCTTTATCATCTAGAAGATCTAATCTTACNCCTAAAATTAAATTAGACTCTAAAATTTCTTCNCGATTTGAAGTTAACNTTGCTCCTGCATTTATATAATCTTCAGGTTTAAATCCAGCTTCTACACCAGTACCTTCCTCAATTAAAACAGAAACNCCAATCTTNGTTAGTTTTTTTACACTNTCTGGAACTAANGCTGCTCTTTTTTCAATTTTANNNAATTCTTTTAATACTGATAAACTTACCATAATGACACCAAACTAAATCAANAANCCCTTAAAACTGTATTTCAAATTACAACTATTAAAAATATCACAAAATATTTTATTTATTAATTTCAATTTAATTAATTAAAGATTTTAATACAGCATAATTTTGCCAAAACTTAACTGATTTTGCCCAATCAGCTGAAGAATAATTTCCTTTTGTACCACCTTTTAAATTAAGTTGATTTCTCATCATGGTAACTGGCCCCATTGGAATTTCATTAATTCCTTTTGGAATTGATAATATAGAAATTAACTCCCATTCACAATTTGTGGAATTTTCTTTATTCTCTTTTAAAACTTCATTGCTATATAGAACTAAATTAACTTTACCAGTGGTAAGTAATTTTCCATTCAACGCACAAATTTGAATATATGGGTCCTCACCTGGACTCCTGCGAACAAAATTGGCAAAAAGTTTAGTATTATTTTTAATTTTTACAAAAGGACAAACAAAGTTTTTTATCAATTCATTACTTACGCTAACGATTATTACACCATCTCTATAACCATTTTTATATTTACCATTCAATATTTGTTTTTCAGCATGTTCGGCTATTTCCTCAAAACTCAATTGATCAGAATAAGTTTTTCCAGAACCTTTAATTTGTCTTCGAACAAATTGATTTATTCCAACTTTTTTCATTTCTTACTTTCTAAATTTTTTTTTTAAAAACATATTTTAACCAAAGCCAGGCGATAAAAGAAGAAAAAATGACTGAAATTACTTGAGATATCCAAACCCATTCTATGCTCTTATTTAAAAAAAATACAAAAAAGAAAGAAAATGCTAAACTAATAACTAGTACTCTTAATAATGTTAAAATTAACATGGGTATACCTTTTCCTAAGCCTTGCATGGCTCTACCACTTATCATACTAATTGCAACAAAGGGATATCCAAAAACAAAATATCTCAAATATTGAGAGGATATTTTCTGAATATTTATATTATCACTAAAAACAGAAACAATATTATCGGAAAAAATAAAAAATAAAAAACCAATTATAATTCCAATTAATATAGTAGATCGAATTGCATAAAAAGTAATTTGTTTTACTAGGTTAAATTTTTTAGCACCGTAAAACATTCCTACCAATGTAACAACACTTGTTGATATTGAAATTGCAGGAATTAAAAAAACATGATCTAATCTAATTCCAATTTGAAATGCTGCAACAGCATCACTAGAGAATTCAACTAAAATTCTATTAAATGACGCTCCACCAATAGACATTATTATCATTGAAAAAGAAGCTGGTAATCCAATTTTAATTATCTTCAGCAGTATTTTAAATGAAAACTTATAAAGGCTTAGAGAAATTTTAATAAAACTATACTTTTTAATTAACAATAAATATGTGAAAATCAATGAAACAAAAATTTGACTAACTACAGTAGCTAATGCTGCTCCTTCAACACCCATGTTAAAATAAAAAATAAAAATTGGATCTAAAATAATATTTAATATTGTTCCAAAACCTCCTACAATCATAGGTGTTTTCATATCACCTTCACCACTAAATATTGATCTAAAAAAAATAGACATAACAATAAAAACGTAAGCACTTACTATAATCTTAAAATAATTCCAAGCTAATGGTAAAATATTTAATGGAGTACCCAAAAACTTTAAAATTTCTTTTCCAAAAACCAATCCAACAAATGTTAAAATAAAACCAATTATTAAACCCATATAAATAGATTGTTGAGCACTGTTATTAGCTTTTTCTAAATCATTTGAACCAATATATTGTGCAATAACTGCAGTAACACCTGATCCCAAACCAAATACTAATCCCATTCCAAAAAACAAAATAGGTAAATTAAATGCTAATGCNGTNAGTGAATTTGAACCAACCATTCCAACAAATATCATATCAACTAATGAATAAATTGTTTGAACCATCATTCCAAACATCATTGGTATAGCTAAAGCCCACAATGATTTATTAGGATTAATAATAAAATCGTTTAGTTTTGAGTTTTTATTTTTTGAAGATTTCAATTTAAATTTGTTGAAATACCAATTCCAATTAAAATTCCAGCAATACCATTATTTAATAACGACATATCGATTGAATGCTTACCTGTATTATAAATGAAACCTGAGGAAAAACCTGAAAAAATATTGCGCCATANTAAGTCTGTATTAAAGTTATTTTTATNAGAAGATGTACCAATTTGTAATTGAAAATTTTTATTTATTANAAATTCTCCTCCAAATTTTAAAATNGTTCTTGATTNCCACCATAAAATATCAGAATAAATAGTTAATGGNANATATTNNAATTTTTTTGANAGTCCAATTCCTGCTGAAGANGGAATTATTTCTTCNTGTGTTGTANAATGGTCAAATACTAATCCNATATTTCTTACTACTCCACCTATTGAAAATTTTGAGGATGGAAAATTCACATTTCCTCCAATTGTTATAAGGCCTAAAATTGAANTTAAATTATCTATTCTACTTTGAAACAAACTTAAAGAAATTCCTAAATCCGAATTTTCTGACAGTGAATTTGCAACTGATATCCCAAATGAATTATCTCTAGCTGAAAATTCACCTAAGCCAATTCCATCTTTATCATATCTTTGAAAATTTCCAAAATTTATTCCTTTATAATTTCCTGAAAGATATAAATTTTTAAATTTCATTGTATAATTAAAAAAATGAGAATTAATATTTGCTGGATATTGAATAAAAGATANTTTCAATTTTTTATTATTACTGGANAATAATGAAGGATTTTGAAATTCAGATTCATCTGANNTANANTTAGAAATNCCANCTCCTGANAGNCCAAGNGATTTAGAATCATATATAATTTNAATTGATTGAAAAGCGGATTGAGNAAATATAATTGAAGANATAAATAAATAANTTAAAATTTTTTTCATGTTAATATTTTATAAAAGATTATTAGGGTCAACATCTATTGAAATTTGTAAGTTTTTTTTATTATAAAAGTTGATTTTATCAAATAAGTTTTTTCGAATCAAATCATGTAATAATCTACCATTTAAATCCATTTTCTTTGATGACTTTAAAATAATTTGATATCTTTTTTTACCTCTTAGAGTAAAAATAGGACAAGGATTTGGTCCAATAACTTCAAGCCATTTCAAATTTCCTGGTATTTCATTCGCAATTTTTTCACCAATGCTAATTAATGTTTTTTCAAATTTTCCTGATAATTCTATTTTAGTTATTCTACTGTAAGGTGGATACATTAATTCTTTTCTTTCATTAAGACAGGTTGTATAATATTTATTTAAATTTAATTTACTTGCACAAAATATTGATACATCATTTGGATTATTTGTCTGAATAACAACTTTACCAGGCTTTTCACCCCTCCCTGTTCTTCCAGCAACTTGATATAATAGTTGAAATGTCTTTTCTCCAGCCCTAAAATCTGGAATAAATAAATTCATATCAGCATTGATAACACCAACTAATGTTACATTTGGAAAATCTAATCCTTTAGCAATCATTTGAGTACCTAAAAGAATGTGAAATTTATTTTTTAAAAAATCATCTAAAATTTTTGAATGTTCACCCGCTTTTCTTGTAGAATCAAAATCCATTCTTTTGATTAATACTGTAGGAAAAAGTTTTATTAAAGCTTCTTCAATTTTTTGAGTTCCTACACCAAGAAAGCTTAAATTATTATTACATTTACTACATTTAGTATAGATTTTTTGTTTAAAACTGCAATAATGACATATCAATAGATTTTTTGATTTATGGAATGTGAGTGGAATTTGACATTGACCACACATAACTACTTCCTGACATTCATTACAATTTAAAATTGAAAAACCTCTTCTGTTTTGAAGTAACATCACTTGTTCTTTTTTATCAATTTTTTCTGCAATTGAATCAATTAATAATTGTGAAAAAATTGGATTCCGATTTTCATTATTTTTTCTTTCTAAATTCATATCTACTAAATTAATAATGGGGTTTTTGGATTTTCCATATCTTTTATTAATTTCAAGCAGTGATAATTTTTTTTCTTTTTGATTATAATAAGATTCCATACTGGGTGTAGCGCCAGCAAGCAATGCAATACAATTATTATATTTTGCTCTAACTAATGCTAAATCTCTTGAATTATATTTAGGAGAGGAGTTTTCTTGTTTAAAACTACTGTCGTGTTCTTCATCTACAATTATCAAACCAACATTTGGTAATGGAGTAAAAATTGCACTTCTTGTTCCAACAACAACTGAAATTTTACCCTGTCTAATTTGATTCCAAATCCAAACTCTTTCATTTGATTTCATTTTACTATGCCAAATTGCAACTTTTTTACCAAAAACCGAGCTAAACCTTCCAGCAATTTGGGGAGTAAGAGATATTTCAGGTAATAATATAATTGAAGTTTTACCAATTTTATTTAAATAATCAGCCAAATGTATATATACTTCTGTTTTGCCTGAACCTGTTACTCCTTTCAATAAAAATCCTTTATATTTATTTTTCTTTATTGATAGTTGAATTTTATTAACAACATTTTTTTGTTCATCATTTAAATTGATTTTTTTTTTAATTCTTTTTATTTGAAGATCTCGAAAACTAGGTTCAGAATATTTTGTGATTATTTTAACTATATTCTTCTTTTCTAATTTTTTACATATTGATAATGCTTGAATGGATTCCTTTTTTAAATCATTTAAAGCTACATTTCCACCTTTTGTTTTAAGATAACTAATAATTTTTAATTGTTGTTTCGCTGATTGTTTTATATCAATTAATGTTTTTTTATTCAAATCATTAATTGTTACATATATATTTTTTTTTAATTTTGGATGATTAGTAACTCCTTTAGGAATTACAGCCTTCATAACTTGCCCTATAGGTGAAAAATAATAACTGCTAACCCATTTAATTAGATTCCACATTGATGAATCAGTTATTGAAAAATTTGTATTAACTGATATAATGGATTGAATTTTTCCTTTAAAATTGTTTTTTGAAGGAATATCAATTACTATTCCTTCAACTTTAGAACGTCTTCCTAATGGTGCACTTACTAATGAACCTATTTTAATTTGAGATTGTAAATTAATTGGAACTTTATAAATAAATACTTTCCAACTAGAAATAGGAAAAGAAATGTTTACATACAAAATTTTATATTATATAGTTTAAATTTCTTTAATAACATATACTTTAATTGTTGATTCAATACCATCATCTAACTTTAAAATTACATTATGTATTCCAAGACTTTTTATAGGATCATCTAATTTTATTGATTTTTTATTAATTTCAAAACCTTTTTCAATAAGATACTCACTTATATTAGCGGAAGTAACTGAACCAAAAATTTGATTATCTTCACCTACTTTAACTGGTATATTTATTTTAAGTTGAGATATTTTTTTTGCTAATTCTTTTTGATTATTAATTTTCTTATCATTTCTCTTTTTAATTTGAGATTTAATCAGTTCAACTTCCTTAATATTTCCAGGAGTTGCTTTTACCACATAACCTCTTGGAAGTAAATAATTCCTTGCATAACCATCTTTAACATTAATTATATCTCCAATATCACCCAACTTTTCAATTTTTTTTCTTATAATTACTTGCATTAATCTCCTCCTTACGCGCTAAAACTATCACCTGTATATGACATTAATGCTATATTTCTAGCTCTTTTTATTGCTTTTGTTAATTTTCTTTGACACTTCGCACAGACACCAGTTACCCTTCCTGGAATAATTTTACCTTGTTCATTCACAAACTTCTTAATTATTTTTACATTTTTATAATCTATCAAAATAGATTTATCCTCACAAAATTTACAAACATTACCTCTACCAATTACAGACATAATTTACTCCTTGACCTCTAATTCTTTTTTATCTTTGATATTGTCTCCATTAATCTCATTATTATTAACATTATTTTTTAATTCAACAGATTTAGAGCCACTATCTTTATTATATTCTTTTACTGTAGGTGGTTCTTCTAAACGAATTGTCATATGTACTAGAATATTTTCTTGAATTTTCATCCAAGAATTTAATTCCTCAATAAAAGATTTTTTTACACTATAGTGAACAATTATGTATGTACCATAAGTTATTTTATTTATATCATATGCTAATCGTCTTTTTCCCCAAACATAAGAATTTATAATTTCATCACAGTTTTTTTTAATCTGTTTATCTACATTAGACTTGATTTCATCTAATCTATAATCCTCGAAATCAGGATGAACTATATATATAGTTTCATAATATCTCATATAATCTCCTTAAAATTATGAAATAAATGGCGCAATCACTAAAGACACCACAGACATTAATTTAATTAAAATATTNATTGAAGGTCCTGAAGTATCTTTAAATGGATCTCCAACAGTATCACCAACNACAGAGGCTTTATGAGCCTCACTNCCNTTACNAANTTTTTTNCCATCTAAATCAATACCATCCTCAATCATTTTTTTNGCATTATCCCATGCTCCTCCAGAATTAGATTGAAAAATTGCTAATAANACTCCAGTAACNGTAACTCCAGCNAGCAANCCNCCTAAAGTTTCTGGNCCAAAAATAAAACCTATAATAATTGGGCTTGNAATAGCTAATAANCTTGGAAGAATCATNTCTTTTATAGCTGCNTTNGTTGAAATNTCAACACANTTNCCATATTCTGCTNTCTTAATTCCNAGATAATAAACAGCTTTNTCCTTNTCANTCCAAGATGAAATNTTTCCTTTTGAAAANAGTTTNAANGCAAACTTTCAATTCNGGTATTTCATTAAANTGCCTTCTNACTTCTTTAATCATTGACATTGCAGCATTTCCAACTGCATTCATAGCCAATGCAGAAAAAAGAAATGGTAGCATACCACCAACAAATAATCCAGCCATAACNGTAGGCTTAGAAATATCTATTGTATTAATTTNAGTTTGAACCATAAAAGCAGCAAATAAAGCTAAAGCNGTTAATGCAGCAGAACCTATGGCAAATCCTTTACCAATAGCNGCNGTAGTATTACCAACAGCGTCNAGTTTATCAGTTCTTTTTCTAACTTCATCNGGCAAACCAGACATTTGNGCAATTCCTCCTGCATTATCTGATATAGGTCCATANGCATCAATAGCTAATTGAATTCCAGTATTNGCTAACATCCCTAAAGCTGCAATTGCNATACCATATAATCCAGCAAAATGAAATGNNAGNATAATACTNGANGCNATNATTANAANAGGNANTGCTGTAGATTGCATACCTATTCCCAANCCTGANATNACNTTNGTNGCNGCNCCTGTTANAGATTGAGNTGCNATTTTNTTTGTNGAAGGNGTATTCATTCCAGTNTAAAATTCAGTNANAAAACCTATTCCTAAACCGGCAAAAAGACCAATTAAAGCAGATACAAAAATTCCAAAACTTGAGTATAAAACTCCATTCAGTTCAAATGAATTCGGCAACAAATATTTTGTTTCAAAAAAAAGAAATAAAGCCATTATAAATGAGGAAGTCATAATACCAGTATTTAATGATTTATGTGGATTATTTATATCATCAAATTTTTTACCTTTAGATTTATTCAACTTTACAGAATTTGTCATCCAAGAAACAATTAAAGCACCAATAATAGATGCCAAAATTCCTGAAGATGCTATAATTAAAGGTAAAAGAACAAAACTAAGCTCAAAATTTCCCATATATAGAATTGTTGCCCCTAGGACCATTGAACCTATAATAGACCCTATAAAAGATTCAAATAAATCTGCTCCCATGCCTGCTACATCACCTACATTATCGCCTACATTATCTGCAATAGTTGCGGGGTTTAAAGGATGATCCTCAGGTATATTTTCTTCAACTTTTCCTACTAAATCTGCACCTACGTCTGCTGCTTTTGTATAAATACCTCCACCAACTCTTGCAAAAAGAGCAATTGAGGACGCACCTAATGAAAATCCTGATAAAATTTTTAATATTTTAGTGTAATCATTAATAAAAATATTCTCATAGAACAGAAATAATAAACTCAAACCTAAAACAGCCAAACCAACTACCGATAAACCCATTACAGAACCACCTGTAAAAGCAATTTTTAAAGCAGATGATAAGTTTTTACGCGCTGCATTAGAAGTTCTAGAATTTGAATGAGTTGCAATCCACATTCCAATATATCCAGATAATCCTGAAGTAAATGCACCTATAATAAAAGACAAAGAAATTAAAACGCTTGATTCATTATTATTCAGAGCTAAGCACCCTAACAAAAAAGAAACCCCTAAAACAAATAGAGATAAGACCCTATATTCAACTTTTAAAAAAGTCATTGCTCCTTCCTGAATACTAGAAGCAATAGATTTGATTTCACTAGTACCTTGATCTTGGTTTAAAATCCATCTAGATTTTAAAAAAGAGTAAATTAATCCTAAAATACAACTTAAGATTATATATATAAAAACATAATTTGACTTTAAATCTATCATTAATTGAATTTATTCATAGTTTTTTGTATACCATTATCTATTAAAAATTGAATGGCATCTGCAGTTTGATAAATCATTTGACTTACTGAGCTTTCATCTTTTTTTCTAAATGGTTTTAAAACATATTTTTCTGAAGGTCTAATTTGATCAGAAGCTGCAATACCAAATCTTATTCTAGGAATTTTTTTAGTACCCATATGATTTAAAATAGATTCCAAACCTTTATGACAACCATCACCCCCCTCAGGTTTTATCCTTATAGAACCAAGAGGTAAATCAATATCATCCAAAATTACAAATATATTGGAAGGTGAAATTCTCCACTTATTACAAACTTGCTTTACTGCAACACCACTTAAATTCATTCCAGTAGTTGGTTTAATTAAAACAATATTATATTTTTTATTTATAGCATATACATAAGATTCTCTTGAAGTTTGAAATTGTTCAGAGAAGCGTTTTGATAACTCATCAACAATCCAATAACCAGCATTGTGCTTAGTATTGCTATACTTTGAATCAAAATTTCCTAATCCAACAAATGTTTTAATTCTGTTCACTTCCTTCATTTTCAGAAGATTTATTTTCTTCTTCATCAGAAGATTTTTCATCGATTTCTGCTTCAGTTTCCAACTCTTCATCTTGCTCTTCTTTTGGCACTTGAACTGAAACAATAGTTGCATCATCACTTGTAATGATTTCAAAATCATCAAACTCTAAATCAGAAACGTGTAAAATACTTCCAAGTTCTAATGTTGAGATATCAATTTCAATAGACTCTGGTACTTTAGAAGCCGGACAACTTACTTCTAGTTCTAATAATGTTTGAGTCATCATCCCACCCATTTTAACTCCTGGAGAATCGCCTTTAAGAACAATGGGAATTGATAAATTAATTTTATCTTTAAGACTCACACCATATAAATCTACATGAATTATTTCTTCTGAAACAGGGTGATATTGAATCTCTTTAAAAATTGCATATAATGCTTTNTCATTAATATTTATAGAATATACTCTTGANGAAGACCTTAAAGCATCATACATATGNTTTTTTTCTATATAAAATGGAAATGGTTTTTCAGATGNTGAATAAAANATACCTGGNACCATNTCATTATTTCTCAAATATTTTGAACTCTTATTTCCNAGTTCTTTTCTTTCATTGAGTTCAATTTTAAATTCCGCCATTTTTCCTCCGTTTATACATTAAATAAGGCACTTACAGATTCACCACTATGAATATTTGCTATAGCATTTGCAAAAAGTGGCGCAACTGAGATAATTTCAAGTTTTTCAAAATGCTTTGTTTCAGATAATTGCACAGTATTTGCAACAATTACTTTTTCAATTGATGATTTCATTATTTTATCAATTGCATCATCAGAAAATAAACCATGAGTAGCTACAGAAACAACAGATTTGGCACCATTTTCTATTGCTGTTTCCGCTGCATTTATCATACTTCCTGCTGTATCAATCATATCATCCAAAATTATAACTTTTTTTGATTNAAGATTTCCAATCATNTGAAGAACTTTGGCTTTATTNGGTTCTATTCTTCTTTTATCAATCAAAGCAAATCCAACACCAAGATGTTTTGCATAAGATTGTGCCATTGGAGCTCTTCCCACATCTGGAGCTAAAATGACAGTATCTTTTGAATTTGGTTGCAACTTTTTCAAGTATTTTAAAATAATTTTTCTTCCATATAAATGATCAAATGGCAAATGTGTAAACCCTTGAATTTGAGCTGAATGCAAATCCATTGCCAACACTCTACTTGCACCAACACTTGCTAAAATATCCATCATAGNTCTAGCNGAAATTGGTACTCGTGGTTGATCTTTTCTGTCTTGTCTNGCATAACCGTANTAAGGTATTACTGCTGTAACTCTATCTGCTGAAGCCCTNACAGCCGCATCAATCATTAATACTAACTCAAGAATATTTTCTGCNGGAGGATGAGTAGATTGAATTACAAATACATCTTGNCCTCTAATATTTTCTTCATATTTAAACCATAGTTCNCCATCAGCAAATTGNCGAAATGTAGATTTACCTATTTTTACATTCAAATTTTTAGCAATTTCATTAGCTAAAACTTTATTTGATCTTCCAGAAAATATTTTCATATTCTTTCTCTTAATTTGGTTGCCGGGCTTGGACTCGAACCAAGATTGACGGCGTCAAAGGCCGCAGTCCTGCCATTGGACGACCCGGCAAAAAAAAATTTTGCTGGGATGGTAGGATTCGAACCTACATCAGCCCGGTTAACAGCCGAGTGTCTTGCCATTAGACCACATCCCATGAATCTTTNAAATTTAGTATTCAAATATTTTTTTATGTTTAATCGGTTTAACGAGGTGTGTTTTAATTTGATTNATTTTTNTTTCTGCATTTAATACAGTTTTAAAATCATCAAAAATTCCAAACACAGTCGATCCAGAACCCGACAAACTAGCATATGATGCTCCATTTTGAAGCAATTTTTTTTTTTAAATCACCAATTCTTGGATATGTCCGAAATACTATAGATTCAAAATCGTTTTCAAAAAACTTTTGCATAGATTTCCANTTAAATTTTAATCTATGAATATCACTAAACTTAGATTTGATTGATTCTTCGTACAAGGAGTTTTTTAAGTTATTAAATGCCCAAGAAGTTGAAATATTAATATTAGGTAAAAGTATTAATATATAATTAATTTTTGGCAAAGAAATTTTTTTTAAATCACCACCAAAACCTTGTCCCAATTGAGTGCCACCATCAAAGAAAAATGAAATGTCAGAACCTAGTTTCGAAGCTATTTCTTTTAACAGAGTTAAATTAACATTTAAACTGAACAACTTACTTAAACCTAGCATAACTGATGCACAGTTACTTGACCCTCCTCCTAATCCAGAACCTATAGGTATATTTTTAGATAACTCAATAGAAACTGGGCTTATTTGTGGAAATTTTTTTTTCATTTCAAAATAAGCTTTATAACATAAGTTATTTTCATCTTTAGGAACATTAGGGTTATTAACTTTTAAATTAAATTTTTTATTTGGAGTTATTTTAATTTCGTCAAATAATGAAATTTCTTGAAAAATAGTTTCTAGGTTATGTCTTCCATCAAATCTTTTATTTAAAATTTTAAGACCTATATTAATCTTAGCATATGATTTTAAATTTATAGAAATATTTACCTCTTTAATTACTAACAGTAATTATAGCTAAAGCTTCAATACCTGATGAATTCTTATGAAACCCCAACCTATCTTTTGTTGTTAATTTCACAGATATATTTTCTCTGGGAATGTTAATTTCACTTGAAATTTTTTTAATAATTTTATCAACATAATTACTAATTTGAGGTTCTTGTAAAATTATGGTTGAATCTATATTATTTATTTTATATCCTTGATCAATAATTAATTGATTTGCTTTTTTTAAAAAAAATAAACTGGACTTGTCTTTCCATTTTTGTTCTGAACTTGGAAAATATTTACCAATATCTCCNAAAGACAAAGAACCTAACATAGCATCAACAATTGAATGTGATAATACATCACCATCCGAATGACCTATACTACCTTTTTTTGATGGTATTTTTACTCCGCCTATAATTAAAGGGTAATCATAACCTAATTGATGAGCATCATATCCTATTCCTGTTCTTATCATAAAGTTTTTAGAATTGCTTGAGCAATCAATAAATCCTCCTTATTCGTTAATTTTATATTAAAGTTANTACCTAAAACCAATGCAACTATTCCACCAATTTTTTCAACNAATCCTGACTCATCNGTTGATTCAAAATNATTATCTGAACTATATTCAAATGCTTTNTTTAANATTGAAACCTTGAAAGATTGGGGNGTTTGAGCAAACCAAATTTTATCTCTATCTAATGTTTTTGTTATTTTTTTTTTATCTTTTGAAATTTTAATTGTATCAGATGAAGGAACAGCAATAATAGCTCCATCAAATTGATTTGTTAATTCTATTAATTTATTTATCCATTTCATTTGAATAAATGGTCTAACAGAATCATGAATTACAACAATATCAAAGAAATCTTTAATTTTTTTAAAAGCATTCAAAACACTTTTTTGTCTAGTTTCTCCTCCTTCTACAAAATCCAACTTTGAGCTTAAAGACAAATTAATTACTGACTTCTTATAATATTCCAAATCATCTTTTGGAAGAGATATAATTATCTCATCAAACTGTTTTGATGCATCAAAGCATCTTAGAGATTTAAAGAAAAGTGGTTCCCCATCAAATTCAATAAATTGTTTTTTTGATGATAAAGTTGAATCAAATCTTGACCCACTACCCCCAGCCAAAATTATACCTGCATTTTTCATAATTTATTATTTTATTATCATTGCATCACCATAGCTCAAGAATCTATAATCTTTTTTTAAAGCTTCCTTATATGCATTAAATAAAAATTCTCTTTCAGTAAACGCACATAAAAGCATTAAAAGTGTGGACTTTGGCTGATGGAAATTTGTAATTATAGCATCTGTCATTTTAAAATCATATGGAGGAAAAATAAACTTATCAGTCCAACCTCGTTTTGGAGTAACTTGAAAACCAGACACAACTACAGTTTCAAGAGCTCTCACAGATGAAGTTCCAACTGCAAAAATATTTTTACCTCTTTCCCTGGTTTCATTAATCATCAAAGCAGTTTCAGGGGGAACATGAAAATATTCTGAATCCATTGTATGTCTAGTTAAATCCTCAACTTGAACAGGCCTAAAGGTTCCTAAACCTATGTGAAGAACTATTTTACCAATTTTAGCTCCCTTATCTGTAATCTTTTTGATGACAGAATCAGTAAAATGAAGTCCAGCTGTTGGAGCTGCTACCGCACCTCTATTTGATGCAAAAACAGTTTGATATCTTTCTTTATCTTTTTCAGTATCCTCCCTTCCAATGTAAGGAGGTAATGGAGCATGACCTATTCTATCAATAATATTATAAAAAGCTTCATTCTCATATTCAAACCTAACTACTCTTCCACCAGAGACAGTATTATCTATCACATCACAATGAACATTATCAGTAAAATGAAGTTTATTTCCTATTCTAACTTTTCTTGCTGGCTTTACAAGAACTTCCCACAAATCATTTTCTAACTCTCTTAATAAAAAAACTTCTACTTTGGCATCTGTTCTATCTTTAATTGCAAAAAGTCTTGCAGGAAAAACTTTAGTTTCATTCAAAATAACCAAATCATTTTTTTTAACGTAATCTGGTAAATTATGAAATTTTTTATGTTCAATTGTTTGATCTTTTTTATTTAAGACCATAAGTTTTGAATGGTCTCTTCGTGGCCATGGTTCTTGAGCTATTCGAGATTTTGGAAGTTTATAATCAAAATCATTTAGTCTAAGTTTTACTCGTTTTTCAAAAAGCATATAATTCTCCTAATTATTAAATAAAATTTGTTGTTTGTTTTTAAATTCAATTCCCAAATAATCAAATGCTTTGATTTCAGCTACTCTTCCTCTAGCTGTTCTCTTAATAAAACCCTCTTTAATAAGAAAAGGCTCATATACATCTTCAATTGTTTGAGAATCCTCACTGATAGCAACACTTAATGAATTTAATCCAACTGGACCTCCACTAAATTTTTCTACAAGAGTAGATAAAATATCTCTATCCATATTATCAAGTCCATATTCATCAATTCCTAACTTTGATAAAGACTTCATAGCTATTTCTTTATTTATTTTACCATTAGCCTTGATATCAGCATAATCCCTAGTTCTTCTCAAAATTCTATTAGCAATTCTAGGGGTACCCCTAGACCTAGATGCAAGCTCTTTTGCTCCTTCCGAGTCAATTTCAACAGAAAGTATATTCGCGGATCTTTTTATTATTTCCATGAGGTTTTCATCATTATAAAAATCTAACCTTAATATTACACCAAATCTATCCCTCATTGGTGAAGTTAAGCTACCCAATCTTGTTGTTGCTCCTATTAATGTAAATGGTTCTATATTTAATCGAACACTTCGTGCACTAGGTCCTTTATCTATTAAAATATCTAAACCATAATCTTCCATTGCAGAATATAAATATTCTTCCACAACTTTATTAATTCTATGAACCTCATCAATAAATAATACATCTTTATCTTTTAAATTTGTCAAAATGCCTGCTAGATCTGCAGCTCTTTCCATTACAGGGCCAGAAGTTTGTTTAAGACCAACATTTAATTCTTTTGAAATAATTTGAGCTAATGTGGTTTTCCCTAATCCAGGAGGTCCAAATAAAAGAACATGATCTAATGATTCTGATCTTTTTTGAGAAGCATCGATATATAATTTTAAATTTTCAATAACTTCATTTTGTCCAATAAATTCATCAAACGAAGATGGACGTAGTGATTGGTCAAGATTAAAATCATCATCTTGAGAAGTTGGATTAATTATATTTTCATTAGTCATTAAAGTTTAAAAAAGTTTAGGTGTAAAGCTAAATAGCATAGTTTAATTTAATATCAGACCAATGCGATTCCAATTGATTGATTAAATTCAATTACTTATTTAAAAGTTTTTTAGCTATTGTAACTATATTTTTTACACTCAAACCGAGTTTTTCCATCACTATATTTCCTGGAGCAGAAGCACCAAATCTATCTATTCCAATAGATTCACCTTTTTTACCTGAATAAAATTGAGACCATCCAATAGTTGTTCCTGCTTCAATTGTAATAATAGGAATATCATTATCACCAAAACCAGTTCCTTTAAATAATTCCCAACTAGGAATTGATACTACTTGAGCAGAGATTTGCTCCTTAATCAACTCATCTCGTGCATTAATAGCTAATGCGACCTCTGAACCACATCCTAAAAGAATTAAGTCTGGCCTCTCTTCTTGTTTTTCTATCCAATTTAAACCTTCTTTTGAACGATTCACTGCATCCAAATTAATGATTGGAAGTTTTTGTCTTGTTAATAGAATTGCTGTGGGACCATCATTTTCCAATGCTATTTTCCAAGCATCTGTTGTTTCATTAGCATCTGCAGGTCTTATTACAGTTAGACCAGGAATTAACCTCAAAGACATTGTCTGTTCAATTGGTTGATGAGTAGGACCATCTTCACCTACTCCTATACTATCATGAGTAAAAATATAAATCACTTTGATTCCCATCAAAGCTGACAAGCGAATAGCTCCTCGCATNTAATCTGAAAATATTAAAAAAGTTGCCACGTANGGAACTACACCACCATGCACNGCCATACCATTTGCAATTGATGCCATNGCATGCTCTCTAACACCATAATGNATGTTATTTCCATCAAAATTTTGTTTATTAAATACTTTTTTATTTTTTTGATATGAATTATTAGAAGGTTCTAAATCTGCAGAACCTCCAAACAAATTATCTATAGATTCTGCTAAACTATTTAAAACTTTACCAGANGCAGATCTNGTNGCTAANGGTCCATCTGCTTGGTTNAAATTTGGCAATGAATCTTTCCAATTATTNGGNAAAATACCNTTCATAGCATTTTCATATTGATTTTTTAAATNAGGAAATTCATTTCCATANTGATNAAATAATTGATTCCATTTATTTTCATTTTTTTCACCATTATTAATAGCACTAAAATGATTTTTTGATTCTTTAGGTATATAAAATTTCTCATTATAATCCCAATCTAAATTCTTTTTTGCTTGNTTTANTCCTTCATCTCCAAGTGGAGATCCATGAACAGAAGAAGTTCCTTGATTTGGACTTCCATAACCAATAATTGTTTTTACTTTAATTAATGATGGCCTGTTATCTTTTTTTGCAGTTTCAATAGCCATATCAATTAAATCAATATTATTTCCATCATCAACACTTTGAACATGCCAATTATATGATTCAAATCGCTTANCNACATCTTCTGTAAAAGCTAAATCTGTAGANCCATCAATTGTAATANTATTGTCATCATAAAGATAAATTAATTTTCCTAAATTTAAATGACCTGCCAATGACGCTGCCTCTGAAGCAATTCCTTCCATTAAGTCTCCATCAGATACTATTCCGTAAACATGATGATCAACAACATTAAAGTTAGATTTATTATATTTCTTTGATAAAAATCTTTCTGACATTGCCATACCAANACCATTAGCAAAACCCTGACCTAANGGTCCAGTAGTAGTCTCTACTCCAGGTGTATGACCATANTCTGGATGACCAGGAGTTTTACTNTCCCATTGTCTAAAGTTTNTTAATTCATCCAAAGATAAATCATATCCTGATAAATGTATTAGAGCATATAATAAAGCTGANCCATGTCCAGCAGATAAAACAAATCTATCTCTGTCATACCAATTTGGATTTTTTGGATTATGCTTCAAATGTCTTTTCCAAATCACGTATGCCATTGGTGCTGCACCAAGAGGAAGTCCTGGATGACCTGAATTTGCAGATTGAACTGCATCAGCAGCCAAAAATCTTAGTGTATTAATTGTTAGATTATCTAAATCTTTTGACATTATAATTTCCCTTTCAAAGTTGATTTTAAATATTTTCCAGTGTGAGACAATTTATTTTTAACTATTTCTTCTGGTAATCCTTGTGTTACCAATTCACCACCCTTGTGTCCTCCCTCAGGACCCAAATCTATAATCCAATCAGCCATTTTTATAACATCAAGGTTATGTTCAATGATAATTACTGTATTTCCTTTNTCTACNAAACGATTTAATACTTTTAATAGCATCTTTACATCCTCAAAATGTANGCCNGTTGTTGGTTCATCAAGAATATAAATAGTTCTTCCAGTTCCTATTCTTGATAATTCNGAAGATAATTTNACTCTTTGTGCTTCTCCACCTGATAAAGTAGTAGCTTGTTGTCCCAATCTAATATACCCCAAACCTACATCTTTTAAAGTTTGNAACCTTCTATTTATTTGTGGAATATTTTCAAAAAAATTAAATGCTTCATCGACAGTCATTCCTAAAACATCAGCAATATTTTTATCCTTAAATTTAATTTCAAGTGTTTCTCTATTATATCTTANTCCTTTACATANTTCACATACTACNTAAACNTCAGGTAAAAAATGCATTTCTATTTTAATTATTCCATCTCCNCAACAAGATTCACACCTTCCACCNTTNACATTAAATGAAAATCTTCCNGGTTTATATCCTCTTAATTTTGATTCNGATACATTTGAATATAATTCTCTTATATAAGTAAATACACCTGTATAGGTTGCAGGNTTTGANCTNGGTGTTCTTCCAATAGGTGACTGATCAATATCTATTACTTTATCCAAGTATAANAAACCATCAANTGATTTNTAATTTAGAGATTTTTTTCTTGAATTATTAAGNTGNCTACTTAAAATTGGAAAAAATGTTTCATTAACTAGAGTACTTTTACCAGAACCAGAAACTCCCGTAACACATATTAATTTTCCAAGTGGAAATTTTACATCAATCNCTTTCAAATTATTTCCAGATGCTCCAAANAANGATACAAATTTTCCATTTCCANTTCGNCTTTTATGAGGCAATTCAATATTTTTTTTGCCAGANATATAAGGNCCAGTAATTGATTTCCTTGATTTCTTTATTTCTAATGGACTGCCNGCAAAAACAACTTTNCCACCATTTTCTCCTGCACCAGGACCTAAATCGATNACGTAATCAGCTCTTTCAATTGTTTCCCTATCATGNTCNACNACTAANACTGTATTTCCAAGATCTCTTAATNTTTCTANTGTATTTATCAATCTNACATTATCTCTTTGGTGTAATCCNATTGATGGCTCATCCANCACATATAAAACTCCCATTAATTGGGAACCAATTTGTGTAGCTAATCTAATTCTTTGAGCCTCTCCACCTGATAAAGTAGTAGCTGTTCTNTCTAAAGTTAAATATTCTAATCCAACGTTAACTAAAAACTGCAATCTTTCTTTAACTTCTTTTAAAATTTGTTCAGCTATATTTGCTTCAGTTTTTGAAATTTTTAAATTTTGAAAAAAAATTAATAAATCNTCAACTGACAATTCAGAAATTTGTCCAATATTATAATTTGNAATTTTGACAGACAAACTCTNTTTGTTGAGCCTACAACCTTTACAACCNGGACAATTTTGCATACTCATAAATCGTTCTATCCAATCTCGAATACTTGTTGAATTNGTTTGATGATATCTTCGCTCTAAATTTTTAATAANTCCTTCAAAACCACCATCATATTCACCTTTGAATTTTTTTGATTTATANTATAATTTAATATTATCATTTCCTGTTCCATGTAATAATACAAAACGAGCTTTTTCAGANAACCTATACCAAGGAGTTGTAAATTTAAANTCATAATATTCTGCTAAACTTTTCAGAATTGAACTATACCAATTTCCTCTTGGTTGCTCACCTAATGGAACAATNGCTCCTTGAATAAGTGATTTTTTTTTATCTGGAACNAGTAAGTCTGGATCNATTTCCATTTTAGTGCCTAATCCATCACACGTTTTACAAGCACCATATGGNGAATTAAATGAAAACATTCTAGGTGATATTTCTTCTATACTTAAATCACATTTNGGACATGAAAAATTTTCACTNTANAAATGTTCTTGATTNGGTAAAATNTTAACAATTATTAATCCTGAACCCATTTTTAGACCAAGTTCAATAGAATCCGTAATTCGTTCTTTGATATCTTTTTCTATAATAATTCTATCTATTACCACNTCAATATTATGTTTTTTATTTTTNTTTAAAATTATTTTTTCAGATATATCTCTTAATTTTCCATCAACTCTNACCCTTACAAAACCTTCTCGTTTTAAATTNTGAAAAATATCTTTAAACTGACCCTTTCTTCCTCTAATTACTGGAGCTAAAATNTGTAATTTAGTTCCTATANCATTTAATAATACNGAATCAACAATTTGTTGAACAGTTTGCTTAGATATTAAATCTCCACAATTATAACAATATGGTTTTCCAATTCTAGCATACAACAANCGNAAATAATCATGTATTTCTGTAACGGTTCCTACTGTAGATCTAGGATTTCTAGATGATGATTTTTGTTCTATNGANATTGCNGGAGATAANCCTTCAATNTANTCTACATCAGGTTTTTCCATTAGTCCTAAAAATTGTCTGGCATATGCNGATAAAGATTCAACATATCTTCNTTGTCCTTCAGCATATATAGTATCAAAAGCTAAAGATGATTTTCCTGATCCAGACAANCCAGTTATTACAACAAATTTATTCCTTGGTATTTCAATATTNATATTTTTNANNTTGTGCTCTTTGGCACCTTTTATAANTATTTTTTTNAATGTAGACATTTTTACAACCAAGTAAATTATTTCTTAAAAAAATTTTATCAAANAGTNAAACTTAATTATTTATNAAATATTTTTATTTNAAAGCATAACTGTTGGAAANTCTGANATAATTCCATCNACACCATTTTCTAATAACCATTTTTTTGATGGAANATTATTTACAGTCCAAGCATTGATTTTTAAACCTCTTTTTTTATAATATAAAATTAATTCTTTATTAATTAAATGTGCTTCTATATGAATTAAATCTGGATGAACAATATTTACCAACCAAGGTTTTGATAAAATTAATGGCACATTCAAATTTGACCATAAATAAGCTGTTGCAAATTTTTTATCCATTATTTTAACAAATAATAAAACCAATGGATTAAAGCTTGAAATTATGACCCTATTTTTAATTTTGTTATCTTTTAAAATTCTCAAAACAAATGGAACTGATTTTAAATCAAACAAAAATCTTGATTTAATTTCAATATTAAAAATAATATTTTTAGGTAATTCATTAATTAAATCAATTAATTTTGGAATTGAAATATGATTTTTATCTAAAAATTTAATAGATGTATTAAATTTTTTTATTTCAGAATAATATTTATTAAAAATATAACCTAAGCCATTTGTTTCAGTTTCTAAATCATAATTATGCGAACAAACTATATGATTATCCTTTGTCCTAACAACATCTACTTCAATACCATTAATACCCTTATTAATTAAATTTTTAAAACCTTCAATTGTATTTTCCGGAAATTCATTTGGAACGCCCCTATGCCCCATCATTAAAGGACCGTTTGAAAATAGATAATCAGTGTTTAAAGGCTTCCAAAAAAATAAATGTTTCACAATAAAAAAAAAGAAACAAAAAATTATTACATATAAAATCATTGAGNTTGAAATAAAATNTTTCTTTTTNAATNATTTTTAATTGAATTTTTATTAAAAGAAATATTTCTATAATTACCATTTAAGTAAAGTGGAGTTTGATCATCATAATGAATAGATNGGGNATTTCCAGATTGNCCAGTAGTTAAAATAAATGCCGTACTATCTAAATTGGAAAAATCTACTATTCTTCTAAATGAAGCNCCAGCCGTTTGTAAAAAAGGTTCAGAAAAAGAATATTCACCATTATTTATTGTTGTTGATGAACCACCACTTTCAAANGGACCAATATTAAAATTAAAAATTCTATCTAATATTTTAATTTCATTGCCAATTGAATGACGAAATGTCAATTTATGTAATCTTCCCCACCACCAATTAACAGGAGAGTAACCTAGTTCATTTTCAAGTTGTAATACTCCCTCCTTAACAGATTTTATTATTATATCCTCTAAATTTTCAACATAGTTTAATGTTTCAATGTCATCCACCCANGAAGAATACTCTCCAAACATTAATCCNTCTANATTTCTTAAAGATATTGCCCAATTTCCCCTTCCACCAACAGGACCAATCCAAGAAGAATATATATTTTCTCCNATGACTTTCATTTCATCTAAGTAAATATTTTTTAATATTTTCATTAAAATTACACTAAAAATTAAAGGCTCTTTACTATCAGTCTTGAAATTTCCATCCCAATTTTTTAGCAATTCAATTGAATATTCAATATTATCATCTGAATAATTATAATTTTTAAAAGGAACTATTATTTTTTTTGATAGTTTCCTTGCGAAAGGCGAAATAAGATCATTTTGAATTATTTTCATATCATTTTGATTTAAATTATTTCTGTCATTTATNAACTCAAATATTCTATCATATCGNGAACTATTATGCCATAANCTTGAAACATAATGATTATAATCATTAGAAATTGTTTTATTATTTGCTGTTATAATGTATCCTCTATCAGGATTAAACTCATATGGCATTTCATCAAAAGGAATATATCCTTTCCAATCATATTTTGATGTTTCTCCAGGTAATGGTAAAAGAAAATTTCCACCATCCCTAATNGGTATTTTACCCACTGCTCTCCATCCAATATTACCGTCAACATCNGCATAAATTATATTTTGAGCTGGTGAAGACATACCNGAAACAGCATCGGAAAAATCATTCCANTTAGTCATCTTATTTAAGTTTATAAAAGATTCTATTTCATTCCAATATTCATTACCTACCCAACTAAATGAAAAAACATTATTTGATTTTTTTGTCAAAGTATGAATATCTGAAATTATTGGTCCTCTATGAGTTTCCCTAATTTGAATTAATTTTTCTTTATCNCCTCTTATTTTTATTTTTTCATATCTTATATTCATATCAATATATTTTCCATTAAAAAAATATTGATTTTCATCTTCAGGGTTTATTTTTTCATGATAAAAATCTAAATCATCTGACATTAAATTAGTAAATCCCCAAGCTGTTTTTTGATTCTGCCCAATTATGATAAAGGGAACTCCCGGAAAAGTAACGCCAGACACATTAAAATCACCACCATTAAGGTGCATCTCATACCAAATTGATGGTTGAATCATTCCTAGGTGAGGATCATTTGATAAAATTGGTCTTCCTGAAATTGTTTTTGAACCATCAACNACCCAACTATTTGAACCCAAATGTCCTGNTGCTGTTCCTAATATTTTTCTTATTTTCTTATCAACATNAACAATTTCTTCCCAAATATTANAATTATCAAATTTTATTTCTGGAAGTTNATTTGGTTTTTCATTTGGGAAATATGGCCATAATTCTAANGTTTTCTTTGCTCCCATCATAGATGCAACTTTTCCAAATAACATNTCAGGATNCCAAGATTGNGAAAGTGAATAAGCCATCAACTTTGAAAAACCTGATATNTGGTATGGTTNCCATTTAATTGGCTTTATTTGNAAAATTTTAAATTCAATAGGNAAATTATTTCCTAATTCTGNTATATATTTATTTATTCCTTCACAAAATTTGTTCAAAATATTTAGTGAATTTTCATCTAAATCATTTATCATTTCTTTTGAAANTTTGGGNATACCCCAAGTTCGTATGAATTNATCTATTTCAANACTTTCNTCACCNAGAATTTCTGATAATTTTCCTTCNGAAGTATATGCNTTAATAGTTAATTGAAATAATCTTTCTCGTGCCATTAAATAACCAGCAGTAAAAAAAAGATCATCATTATTTTNAGCAAATATATGTGGTGATCCAAAATCNTCAAAATATACCTCTACATCCTTTTTTATATCNTCAAAGNTTAAAATNCCCTCATATTTTATTTTTGGTGATTTNAGATAACTAAANNNTATAATAGCAANTANAATAGNAAATAAAATAAAATAAAATTTTTTATTAAAAATATTTTTATTTCTTATAAATTCTAGTGACATGGAATTCAATTTTTTTTTCATAATAAAGAAACTTTAACCTATGATAATTTCTATTGGTACTGATCAAAAAACTAAAATAATTGATGAATTAATTTTTCAATTAAAAAAACGTAATCATGAAATTATGTATTATGGACCAAAAGATAAAGAAAATTTAGACTGGACTAAAACTACAATAAATGCAGTAGAATTAGTATTAAAAAATAAAGCTGATGAAGCAATTGTTTTATGCGGAACAGGGACTGGTGCAAGCATTGCAGCAAATAAATTTAATGGCATAAGAGCTGCTCTTTGCAATGATGCTAAAACTGCTGAAGGTGCAAGAAAATGGAATGATGCAAATGTTTTAGCACTAAGTTTAAATAATTTAAATTCTAAAAATTTAAATGAAATTTTAAACACTTGGTTTTCAACTAAATTTTTAAATGATACTTGGAATAATAAACAAATTAAATTATTAAAAAAAATTGAATCAAATAATTAAAATATTATTTTGAGTTTACAAAATATTTTTATTCAGTTTTTTATTTTATTTCGCCAATAAGTAATTTTTTTTATGAAAAAAATTACTTTTATAAGACATGCAAAATCATCTTGGGATTTTTCTAATATTCAAGACATTGATAGACCTTTATCAGAAAGAGGAATTAAAGATGCAAAATTGATGGGAACCATACTTAAAAAGGAAAACATTTATATTGATAAAATAGTTTCTAGTCCAGCGAATAGAGCTATTAATACTGCAAAAATAATTTCTTCAAAAATAAACTATCCTTTAAATGAAATTGATATTAACTATGAAATATATAATTCCAACACTTTTGATATTTTTTCAATAATTAAAAAAATCAACTCAAATCAATTTAATCATATAGCTCTGGTTGGTCATAATCCAACGTTTCATAGTTTAATTGAAATAATATCAAATCATAACCTTTTAAAATTACCTACCTGTTCAATTGTTACAATAATTTTAAATATAGAAAAATACTCTAACATAAAAGAAGGAATTGGTAAAATAGATAAAATTAGGTTTCCAAAAAATTTCANATAATAAAATTATTTGAAATAATCTTTATACAATGGTAATTGTTTCAAATAATCAAAAAGATAAACAATTCTCAAATGGGCTTTTGGAAGAATATTTTTTAAATCTTTTTTATGTACCCATCTACATTCTGTAATGCCCTCTTTTTTTTCTGGAATTAATTGTATTTCAGGATCACCTGTAAAATTCATCAAAAACCAAGTTGTTCTTTTTTGAATTTTTTTCTTACTAAATGATTTTATATAGTATGTTGGAATTAACCTTTTAATAATTTTTAATTGATTTATAGGCAAGCCAGTTTCTTCAAAAACTTCTATTTTTGCTGTTTTTTGATCTGTATCACCATATTTATATTTTCCTTTGGGTAAATCCCATTTACCTCTTTTAAAAATTAATAAAAAATTTTTTTTATAAAATACTAAACCGCCTGCTGTTCTTATTCTCTCCATTTATTTATGAGCTTGCATGGTAAAGAGTAATTCATATTGTTCTTTAGATAAATTTTTAAATAAAATATTATTTAATCTAATAGAGTATTCTTTTATCTCTTCTGACCAATGATTTGATTTTAAAATTTTTTTATTTTTATAACTAATTTTTGTGAGANCATATCTCATTGCATTTAATCTAGCAATCATTTTATTATCAGAGTTTATAATTACCCACGGGTTTTCTTGAGTAGATGTTTCATTAAACATTTGCTCTTTATAATATGTAAAAAGATCCCATTCTTTTGCAACCTCCAAATCATTTTCTGATAATTTCCAATATTTTAATGGACTGGATTCTCTAAGTTTAAATCGAAGGGTTTGACTTTTTTGTGAAACTGAGAGATAAAATTTAATTAAAATAATTCCATCTGATTTTAATTCATTTTCCCATGAATTTATATTTTTCATAAAAAATTTATATTGATTCTCTGTACAATAATTCATTACAGGTTGAATCAAAGCTCTTGAATACCATGAGCGATCAAAAAATACCAATTCTCCAGGTTTTGGCAAAATATTCTTGTAAGTAGTTAACCAATTTTTTATTTGATTTTCAGAAGGAACACCCAATTCCTCGACTCTGACACTTTTTGGCATTAATCTCTCAATAAATCTTCTTATAGTGGCTCCTTTTCCTGCGGCATCTCTTCCTTCGAATAAAATAGCTACAGATTTATGACTATTAATTATCCACTCCTGCAATTTCAACAATTCAATTTGAAGCACTCGTTTTTCTTCTTGATATTGTTCATTTGTTAATGTTTTATATTGTGTTCGATTATAAATAATCATTATTTATGCTTCCGCACCAATCTTTAAAAATTCTTTGGCATTTTCCAAAGTAATATCTGTAATTTTTTCTCCTGAAATCATTCTGGCAATTTCTGCAACTTTTTCCTCTGTATTCAATTTTGCTACTTCAATAGATGATCTTTTTTTAATGACAAATTTTCTTACTTGAAAATGTTGATCTGCAAATGAAGCAATTTGCTGTAAATGAGTAATACATATTAATTGATGTTTCTGAGAAAGATTTTTTAATTTCTTTCCTACTAAACTTGCTATATCTCCACCAATTCCTGCATCTATTTCATCAAAGATTAAAACCGGAATAGAATCAAACTCAGCTAATACAGTTTTAATAGCCAGCATTATTCTAGACATTTCACCCCCTGATGCAATTTTAATCAATTGTTTAAGTGGTTCACCTTCATTTGGTGAAATTAAAAACTCAATATTTTCAATTCCAAATTCATCAACATATACAGTTTTTTCTTTTATTTTGAGCTCTAAACCTTTAGAATCTGAAATTGGAGAAAAATCAATATCGAATTTTGTTCCTTTCATTCCTAACTCATTTAATTCATTCTCAATTTTTTCTTTTAAAATCTTAGCACCTTTTTTTCTTTTATTTGAAATATCTTTTGCTAAAATATATAGTTTTTCTTTTGATTCATATATTTCATTTTGAATAATTTTTATTTGTTCATCTTTATTATTTAGATTTTTAAGATAATGTTCTATTTTATTTTTATATTCCATTATTTCTTCAAATCCATCTCCATATTTTTTTGATAAATCTTTATATAATTGCAATCGATCATTTACCCAAGATAAACGTTTAGGATCATAATTAATTTTTTCACTATACCTTGAAAGCTCAAATGAAATATCTTCAAGTGAAAAAATAGATTCATTCCATTGATCAATTTTTTCTTTCATACTACTATCGATAGATGATATAGAATTAAATGCTTTTAACATACCTCTTAATCTATTAAGAATTGAATCTTCTTCTTCTGATAATGAATAATTGATCTTTAGAGCAGTATCTTTTAATTGTTGTGCATTTCCTAAAATTATTAATTCTTCTTCAAGTTTTGATTGTTCATCGATATCAATTGATGCAGTTTTAATTTCTTTAATTTGAAATTTATATAATTCTTCTTTTTCTTTACTTAATTCTTCAGAATGTATTAAATCATTCAAGAATTTTAGTTTTTTCTCAATTAATTTATATAATTGATAATATTCATCTTTTCTTAAATTTTTTAATGCAAAATGATCTAATAATTCTCTATGCTTATTTGTATTTAGAAGTGATTGATGATGATGTTGACCTAAAATATCAATAATCAAAAATCCAATCTCTTTTAATTTTCCTATTGAAACCTGATTTCCATTTAAAAAAGCCTGACTTCTACCATTCTTAGTTATTACTCTTTTTATGATCAAAGATTGATTTAAACCTTTAAAATTTTTCAAATTATACTGTTTAATATTTAAATCGAAAAATGCCTCAACAAATCCCTCTTCCTCACCTGTTCTAATCATTTCCAATGAAGCTTTATCACCAATAATTAAATTAATAGATCCAATTATGATTGACTTTCCTGCTCCAGTTTGACCCGTAAAAATATTTAAATTTTTTCCAAAGATAATATCTAGTTCTTCAATTAGTGCATAATTTTTAACTTTTAATCTTTTTAACATAATTTAATTTAATGTTCAATAATAAAAAAAACTCCTGTTTCCAGGAGTTTTTTTAAAAAAAGTATGTTTATTTTTTTTTCTAATAAGCATCTTTCGTAGTACTAATGATAGCAGCTGCAATTTTGTAAGGATCACCATTTGATGCAGGTCTTCTATCTTCCAATCTTCCTTTCCAACCATCTTCAATTGTTCCAACAGGNATTCTAATAGATGCTCCTCTATCAGATACACCAAATGAAAACTTNTCTATTGATTGAGTTTCATGAGCACCTGTTAATCTTTGGTCATTATCTGCACCATATACACTTATATGCTTTTTAATATTTTTTCCAAAAGATTCACAAATTTTCGTAAACACTGCTTCATCACCCGCTGCTCTCATTTTTCCATCTGAAAAATTTGCGTGCATACCTGAACCATTCCAATCACCCTTGATTGGCTTAGGATGCCAATTAATAGCGATTCCATATGACTCTGCATTTCGCTCTGCTAGGTATCGAGATACCCAAGTTTGATCACCAGCTTCTTTAGCGCCTTTAGCAAAAACTTGATATTCCCATTGACCTGAAGCAACTTCAGCGTTTATGCCTTCAACATTAAGACCGGCATCTAAACATTGATCTAAATGAGACTCTATAATATCCCTACCGTATGCGTTTTTTGCTCCCACACTACAATAATAGGGACCTTGAGGTCCAGGAAATGCATTAGCAGGAAAACCTAATGGCAAATTAGTTTCAGGATCCCAAAGAAAATACTCTTGTTCAAAACCAAACCAAAAATCATTATCATCATCATCGATAGTTGAACGACCATTTGATTCATGGGGAGTTCCATCTGCATTCAAAACTTCCGTCATAACCAAATAGCCATTGATTCTATCTGGATCAGGAAATATTGCAACAGGCTTCAACAAACAATCAGAGTCACCTCCTGTTGCTTGCTCGGTAGAACTTCCATCAAAAGACCACATCGGGCAATCTTCAAGCTTACCCGAAAAATTACTTTTGATTTGAGTTTTACTTCTTAAACTTTGTGTTGGCTTATACCCATCAAGCCAAATATATTCTAATTTTGATTTTTCACTCATTCTAAATTCTCCTAAATATAATTATTTATTTTATTATGTTTTTTTTAAAAAATCCAACAAAATTATTAAGTTTTAAAATATAATGTCCTAAAATTTTTAAGTGCGATAAAAAGAAATTTTTATACAGGAAAAATATACCTAAAAAAAATGAGTAATAAGGGGTGATTAGGGTAAAACAGTTAAGATTACTTAAATTTTTTAGGTATAATTATTCAATTAATAAATCAAATAAACTTTATCCTATAGCTTCTTTTCCTCTCTNGCCTGTTCTAATTCTAATACAATCTTCAATTGGTGAAATAAAAATTTTACCTCTTCCTTCTGTATTTTCTTCCTTTGTAACCTCACATATCGCATCTACTACAGGATCAACAAAATCATCGTTTACAGCAATTTCAATTCTAATTTTGTTTAAAAGTTCCAGTTCATAAGATATTCCTCTATAAACTTCTTCAACTGGAACTTCAGAACCGTGGCCTTTAGCTGTTGATACTGTAAATTTTGAAATTTTAGCTTTTAAAAGAGCTTCTTTAATATCTGGTAGTAACTCTGGTTGAACTATTGCAAGAATCATTTTCATTTAATTATCTCCTATATTTAAATATATCTTTATTGATGTATGTAAAAATTTAGGTTTTTTTCAATTTTTTTCATATTAAATAAGAAATTATGCCTGAGAAAAATTATATAGTTTGGGTTGGGGGAGAAACCAAGACAGGATTTCAATTTTTACTATAGTAATTTCTCTAGGCATAATTTTCATTAACTTANTTAATTAACTACCAGGTTTAGTTGAAAANCCAGCATAAGATTCCATTCCATGTTCACTTATNTCTAATCCTTTCAACTCATCTTCNTCTGANACTCTTANCATATNTGCTGACTTTANNNCCATAAAAACAATNTACATNGTTACAAATGCCCAAATTGGAATNACAATACTNCCAANTATTTGAGCACCAATTGGATGNCCNCCAAANATACCNGTAGCAATTCCACCCCAGATTCCACAAAGACCATGNACAGGCCATGCGCCAACAGGATCATCAATTTTAGCGCTATCNAGAATCATNATTCCNATAACAACTAAAATNCCTGCTACTAAACCAATNATAATTGCCTCNCCATTAGTAACTGAATCACANTTTGCAGTGATACCTACTAAACCAGCNAANGCNCCATTAATNGCCATAGTTAAATCTGGCTTNCTANAAACNAACCANGCAAANATNGTGGCTGCAACNGCACCNGNAGCAGCTGATAATGTTGTATTNGCTGCNATNANCATAACAGCATGTACATTAACNGAACCTGAAATNAAAAGTTGACTTCCTGGGTTAAAACCATACCAACCAATCCATANAATAAATACACCTAAAGTAGCNATNGCNAAATTAGAACCAGGTANTGCTTTNGAATCACCATTNNNNGAAAATCTTCCAATTCTGGGTCCTAATGCAATAGCACCAGCAAGACCAGCAAAACCTCCAACAGCGTGAACAACNAATGAACCAGCAAAATCATAGAAGCCCATTGCATCTAAGAATCCACCACCCCATTTCCATGCTCCACTAATNGGATAAATNAAACCGGTNAANACAACAGTATANACAAGATATCCTACAAATTTCATTCTNCCAGCNACNGCTCCTGANACGATNGTTGCTGCNGTAGCTGCAAAAGCNACTTGAAANAACCAGTCAACTTGTGGATCTAATCCNCCTGGNACTGCGTCTGTTCCAGCTTCACTGACACCAAAGCCANCAAANCCAAAATATCCGTTAAAGTCNCCTGGATACATTATTCCATAACCAATTACNTAATACAATAAAACACCTAGACCTAAATCCATAACATTTTTCATTAAAATATTAACNGTGTTTTTAGANGCATTCANNCCTGCTTCAAGCATNGAAAAACCAGCTTGCATNAANANAACAAGAACTGCACAAATGAATAGGAAAAAGTTGTCGATAGCAAAAGCATTTTCATCAACTGTTAACCCACTCTCAGCNAATAGCATTTGACCTCCAAAAATGAAGGTCAAAGCTAACATTATTTTTTTTAACATANTATTATACCCCTNNNTTAATTATTAAAANGACATGCTTAAAATAAGCCATGTTTTTTCAGCTGTAGGATTTAATACATATGTTACTCCNATAGGCAGACTAAATTCTGATGAAATTGGAATTTCTTTNCCACCACTNAAACCAACAGANACTAAACCTGCTTCAGTTGTTCCATACATNCCACCATCATTTAAACTAGCACCNACAAAAAAGCTTANGTCACCAACAGGAAANCCNACTTCTCCATATAATGTATCATCATTNTGAATAAATGATGTCAATAGAATGCTAGCTGGACCTACTTCAGCAGAAACTGCTGCNTCAATATAGTGTGCNCCACCATCNTCAAAATTAAAAAACATACCACCATCTCCTTCAGTCATTGGGAAATAGTAATCTGTAATTGTAATTGATGCTGGTCCTAAAGCTACAGTTGCATACAAATCACTTTCGTCTGCAGCAGCGCCATCAGCGGTTAAAGAATAAGCAGCCCAAGCACCTACAGAAATAGGGCCTGATGTAAAATCGAAAGCTGGTTGAAAACTTGCAGAACTACCAAAGTCAGCGCCTCTCCAAACATAACGACTATACAGCTCACCACCAACTGTAACTTGAGCATTTAGATTAGATCCAAAATATGATAAAAACATAAATACAGAACTAATTATTAATATTTTCTTTTTCATTTTATTATAACTTCCTTTTTTTTAATTAATTATAACTGTTACCCACTGTAACGCCCTAATATTATAACGTAATAATTAAAAAAACAATAAATATTTAGTATTTTGTGCTTTTTTTCTAAAAAAATTAAAGTTTGCTAGTAAAGATTTAAATCTTTTGATGAATTTATTTTGTTATTGATAAATATTTTAGGTGAATTTTATGATGATATGAAAAAAATAAATTATTAAAGAAAATTAATTAATTTTTTAAAATTTTTTTCCAGGATTTAAAATAGAATTAGGATCAAATAAATTTTTAATTTCTTTCATTTTTTTTAATTGAATTTCATCCAATTCATATTTNATNAAATCTTTTTTTAANGTGCCAATTCCATGCTCTCCAGCAATAGTTCCACCAAGTTTTAAGGAAAGGTTAATAATATCAANAAAAGCNTTNCTAACCTTATCAACCTCTTCATTTTTATTATGATCAAAAACAAAAAGGGGATGAAGATTACCATCNCCTGCATGACCTATAGTAGGTATTTCTANNTTATATTTTTTTCCTATATNAATAATACCTTGNAGTAATTTTGCAAGATTTTGCCTAGGAACAGCAACATCTTCTGGCAACATAGACTTACCAAGNTTCTCAAAAGNAGGCCAAACCTTTCTTCTGATTTCAAANATTTTTTCCCCTTCTTTCGGATCATTTACATTTTTAGTATTNTATGCCCCATTTTTNATNCAAATTGNTAACATTTTTTTAATATCATCAAAAGAATTTNCTCCATTTGTTTGCATCATTATTACACACGAAGCATTAGTGTCTACTGACATACTATATACCTTTTGAACTTGTATTAAAGAAAGGTTATCGATGATTTCCATTAAATTTGGATCAAAACCTTTATTAAAAATTTCTAGAATTGCCTTGCCTGCATTTGGTAAATCATTAAAATATGCAATCCCTGTTGAAGAAATTGGAGGAGTTGGTAATAATTTTAAAGTTATTTTAGTTATAATTCCCAAAGTTCCTTCTGAACCAATAAAAATACCTGTAAAATCATATCCAGAAGTATTTTTTATTGTTTTTCTTCCTGTATTTATAACTTCACCAGTGCCTAAAACAACTTCCAAACCCATTACATAATCTCTAGTAACACCATATTTCACACAACATAATCCACCAGCATTTGTAGCTACATTACCACCAATAGATGAAATATCATATGAAGCAGGGTCAGGAGGATAAAACAAGTTTTTTTTGGCAACCTCCTCCTTAATAGCGGAGTTAATCACTCCAGGTTCAACAATAGCCATTCTATTTGAAACATCTATGGATAATATTTTATTTAATCTATGCAATGACAATAATATACAATTATCAATTGCATTAGAACCACCAGTTAAACCAGTTCCAGCTCCCCTAGGTACAATCGGGATTTTAAATTTATTAGCAATTTTAACGACACTTAAAATTTCTTGTTTTGACTTAGGCATTACCAATGCAATTGCCTTGCCATAAGATTCAATTATTGCCCTATCTTGAGAAAAATTTTTAAGAGTTTCAGAATTAAACTCTATTGAATCTTTAGGAAGAATATCAATGAGTTCTTTTTTAGCTTCATTCACATTAAGAACTTATTATATTAAATCAAACTAACCTTGTGATATACCAGGAGCAGGAAGAGATGTTTCACCCATTAAATATTTATCTATTGATCTTGCAGCTCCTCGACCCTCATTGATTGCCCAAACTACTAACGATTGACCTCTTCTACAATCCCCTGCAACAAATACTTTTTCAATATTAGTTGTAAATTCACCATGATTACCTATAAAAGTTTTCCAATTTCCCCTAGGGTTTTGCATTTTAACATTTAACATATCTGCAATTTTTTGCTCAGGACCGGTAAAACCAGTTGCCAATAATACTATATCTACTGGCCATTCTTTAATTGAACCTTTAACTTCAGACCATGGAGGGCCATTCGGAGTAGGCTTTGTCCAATCCAATTCAACTGTTTTTACATACTTAATATTTCCATCATTATCTCCCACAAACTCTTTTGTCATTATATGATAATGTCTAGGATCTGAACCTTTTTTTTCTTTGTGCTCTTGATGAGAATAATCTAATTTGTAGACTTTTGGCCACTCTGGCCATGGATTATTTGAAGCCCTTTTAATTGGAGGTTTATCTAATAATTCAAAATTAATGACACTTTTACATCCATGTCGCAATGAAGTCCCAATACAATCAGCACCTGTATCCCCTCCACCAATAACAATAACGTTTTTATCTTTAACTTGAATAAACGATTGATTTTTAAAATTTGAATCCAATAAACTTTTAGTATTTTTTGTTAAAAAATCCATAGCAAAATGTATTCCATTTAAATTTCTACCAGGATTATTTGAAGTTGGATCAAATGGAATAGTTGATCCAGTTGCCATTAATAAGGCATCATTTTCATCCAATAAAATTTTTGGATCAATGTAATTCATTTTACAACCATTTTCTTCCATTATATTATTGATATGATTATTAGAAAAGTCTTCCTTTTCACCTATATGTGTACATGTAATAAATTCTATGCCCTCTTTTTTTAGAATATCTACCCTTCTTTCAACAACTTTTTTATCTAATTTCATGTTAGGAATTCCATACATCAGAAGACCACCTATTCTATCTGCTCTTTCATAAACAGTCACTTTATGGCCAACCTTATTTAATTGAGCTGCAGCTGCAAGACCTGATGGACCAGATCCAACAACGGCTATTTTTTTTCCTGTTCTTAAACTAGGAGGTCGGGGTTTTATCCATCCATTTTCAAAACCTTTATCAATAATTGCATTTTCAATATTCTTTATTGTAACGGGCGGGTCGGTAATTCCCAAAACACAAGAACCTTCACATGGAGCTGGGCAAGTTCTTCCTGTAAACTCTGGAAAATTATTTGTTTTATGCAATCTATCTAATGCTTCTTTCCATCTTCCTTGATAAACCAAATCATTCCATTCTGGAATCAAATTATCAATAGGACAACCAGAATTTGATTGACAAAAAGGAACCCCACAATCCATACATCTTGCTGATTGCTCTTTTAAATGTTCAACAGGAGAATCAGTAAAAATTTCATTAAAATCATTGATTCTTTTTTTTGGATCTCTATATGGAACAACTTTTCTATTATAATCCAAAAAACCTGTAGTCTTACCCATTAAAATTCCTTTTTTGCAAAATACTCATTTTCAATATTATCAAGTTAAGTTTGTTTCTTTAATTTTAATTTTATTTAAAACTCTTTTATAATCAGTAGGCATGACTTTTATAAATTTATTAACCTCTAAATTCCAATTCTTCATAATATACTTACCAATATTAGAGCCAGTTCTTTTAATATGTTCATTAATTAACATTTTTACATCTTTAATTTCTATATTATCAATTAAATCTTCAAGTTCCACCATTTCTAGATTGCAATTTTTCTTGAAAAGATTTTTTTCATCCCATATATATGCAATTCCACCTGACATTCCAGCTGCAAAATTTCTTCCAGTTGGTCCTAATACAATTACCCTACCTCCTGTCATATATTCGCACCCGTGATCACCAATACCTTCAACGACTGCAATTGCACCACTATTTCTAACACAAAAACGTTCTGCGGCTCTTCCACTTATAAAAGCATTTCCACTAGTTGCTCCATACAAACAAACATTTCCAACAATTATATTTTCTTCAGCTTTAAAAGTTGATTGAATAGGAGGGTAAATTGCTATAGTGCCTCCAGAAAGACCTTTTCCAACATAATCATTAGAATCACCTTCTAAGTTTAAATCAATACCTTTTGCAAGAAAAGCACCAAAACTTTGACCAGCAGAGCCATTAAATTTAATGTTAATTGTACCATCAGGAAGCATTTTTGGACCATTTGATTTAACTACAATATGGCTTAAAATAGTTCCAACAGTCCTGTTAATATTTTTAATTGGCAACTTTATATGAACTTTTTTTCCATGATTAATTGCAACTTTAGACAACTCTATTAATTTATTATCCAAAGCAGAATCTAGACCATGGTCTTGTTTTTGAGTACAATAAGTTTCTACTCCATCATGTGGTTTTTTAACTGGATTAAGAATTGAAGTAAGATCAATTCCATCAGACTTCCAATGATTAATAGCTTTTTCCATTATCAATCTATCAGACCTACCAATCATTTCATTAAAATTCTTAAAACCTAAATCTGACATTAATTGACGAGCTTCTTCGGCAACAAAAAATAAATAATTAATAACATGTTCAGGGTGTCCTGAAAATTTTTTTCTTAATTCTGGATTTTGAGTTGCAATACCAACAGGACAAGTATTTAAATGACATTTTCTCATCATTATACAACCCATTGTAACCAATGGGGCAGTAGCAAAACCTATTTCTTCAGCTCCAAGCAAAGCAGCTATTACAACATCTCTTCCTGTTTTTATTCCACCATCAGTTTGCAATACAACCCTACTTCTCAAATCATTCAAAATTAAGGTTTGATGAGTTTCAGCAATTCCTAATTCCCATGGTAAACCAGCATGTTTTATACTTGTTAAAGGAGAAGCACCAGTTCCTCCAGATGCTCCTGCAATTACAATATGATCAGCATGAGCTTTAGCAACTCCAGCAGCAATTGTTCCAACACCAACCTCTGAAACAAGCTTAACACTTATCCTGGCTGAAGGGTTTGAATTCTTCAAATCATATATAAGTTGAGCCAAATCCTCAATTGAATAAATATCATGATGAGGAGGAGGACTAATTAAACCAACACCTGGGGTAGAATTTCTAATCTTTCCAATTGTTTCGTCAACTTTATGGCCTGGTAATTCACCACCTTCACCTGGTTTAGCTCCCTGGGCAACCTTGATTTGAATTTCATCAGCATTAGATAAATACCAGATTGAAACACCAAATCTGCCTGAAGCAACTTGTTTGATTGCAGATCTTTTAGAATCACCATTTTTCATTAATTCAAATCTTGCAGGATCTTCACCACCTTCGCCAGTATTACTTTTTCCACCAATCCTATTCATAGCAATAGCTAAACTTTCATGAGCCTCTGATGAAATTGAACCAAAACTCATTGCACCAGTACAAAATCTTTTTACTATCTCACTTGCAGGCTCTACTTCTTCAATTGGAATTTTTTCATTTAAAGCAAAATCCATCAAACCTCTAAGCGTAGATTTTCCTTTTGAATGACTATTAATATGCTGAGAAAATAATTCATAAGATTTTGAGTTATTCTCAGTTGATGCTTTTTGTAAATATGAAATAGATTCAGGATTCCAAGCATGAACTTCACCCTCTGCTCTCCAATGAAATTCTCCTGGGTTAATCAAATCATAAGTAAGTTTTTGCCCTTTATCAGGAAAACCTAGAGAATGTCTGCGAAGAATTTCTTCAAAAATTACATCAAAACCAACTCCTTGCACTCTACTAGCAGTTCCATTAAAAGCTAAATCTATAACTTCATCTTTTAAACCAATAGCTTCAAATACTTGAGCACCTTTGTATGATTGTAATGTCGAAATTCCCATTTTAGCTAAAACTTTTAGAATTCCTTTGGCAACTCCTTTTTTATAAGCTGATATAATAGATATATCATCAGGAAAACTTTCTTGATTAGTTAGACCATCTAACCTTGATTTGCATAATGCTTCAAAAGCAAGATATGGATTAATTGCATCCGCTCCATAACCAATCAATAAACAATGATGGTGGACTTCTCTAGCTTCTCCAGTTTCAAGAATTATACCAATTTGAGTTCTTAAAGCTTTTTTAACTAAATGATGATGAACAGCACCAATAGCCAAAATTGAACTTATAGGCATTTTCTTTTCATTTATTTGCCTATCAGATAAAACTATTAAACTAAAACCATCTTTTACAGCATTTTCTGCCTCTAAAGAAATTCGTTTGATTGCATCCAACATACCAGAAGAACCTGAAGATTTTTCAAAAGTTATATCGATGGTTTTTGTTTTCCATGATTCATACTTCATATTCTTGACATTGTGCAATTCTTGATTAGATAAAATAGGATGAGAAATTTTCAACCTATTACAATGCTTTTCAGTTGATTCAATTAAATTTCTTTCTGGACCAATATAGCATTCTAAAGACATAATGATTTCTTCTCTAATAGAATCAATAGCAGGGTTAGTAACTTGAGCAAACATTTGCTTGAAATAATCATATAGCATTCTTGGTTTATCACTTAAACAAGCCAAAGAAGAATCATTTCCCATTGAACCAATTGGATCTCTTTTTTCATGAATCAAAGGAATAAGCATAAATCTCATTGTTTCAGAAGTATAACCAAACACTTGCATTCTCTGAATTAAGTTGTCTTGGTGTAAACTTTCAGAGTTAGGAATATCAGGTAAATCATCAATATAAATTTTATTATTTTTCAACCATTTACCATAAGGTCTATTAGTAGAAAACTCTTGCTTAATTTCCTCATCGGGAATCAATCTTCCTTGATTCATATCAACTAGAAGTATTTTACCAGGTTGTAATCTTCCTTTTGATTTTACTAATTTTGGATCAATACTTATTGTTCCAACTTCACTTGCCATGATAATTCTATCATCATGTGTTAAATAATATCTACTGGGTCTTAAACCATTTCTGTCTAGAATAGCACCAATATAATCACCATCAGTAAATGCAATGGATGCTGGACCATCCCAAGGTTCCATCATACATGAATGATATTCATAAAAATCTCTTTTAAAACTATCCATATCCTTATGTTTTTGCCAAGCTTCTGGAATCATCATCAAAATAGATTCTTGGAGAGTTCTACCTGTCATTAACAAAAATTCTAAAACATTATCAAAATTACCTGAATCTGAACCATCAGGTTCAATAATCGGAAATAATTTATTTAATTCTTCTCCAAATAAATCACTACTAAGAGTTCCCTCACGTGCTCGCATCCAATTATTATTTCCTTTAACTGTATTAACTTCTCCATTGTGACTCATAAACCTAAATGGTTGAGCTCTATCCCAGCTTGGAAAAGTATTTGTAGAAAATCTAGAATGAACCATAGCAAGATGTGATGCAAAATCTTTATCATTTAAATCATCAAAATAAACTGATAACTGATCTGTAGTTAACATTCCTTTATAAATAATTACTTTTGTAGAAAGACTACATATATAAAATAAATGACTTTGACTTAATGAATTCCTAGATCTTAAATAATGAGAAGAATATTTTCTTATTAAATATAAGTCTCTTTCAAAATCATTATCTGAAAAATTATTTTTTGCTCCTATAAATATTTGCATTATATCTGGCTCAGAAGCTTTTGCGGAGGGTCCAATATTAGCTTTAGATGAGCTTACTGGAACATTTCTCCATCCAATGATTTTATGACCACGTTTTATAATAATGTTTTCTAAAAAATCAATACACTCTTTTTTTTCTTTTTTTATAGTTGGTAAAAATATTATTCCTGTTCCAAACATACCCTTATTTGGAAGGTTTGTATTTAATTCATTTGAAACTACTTTATTTAAAAATGAAATGGGTAACCCTGTTAAGATACCACTTCCATCTCCAGTATTTTCCTCACAACCACATGCTCCTCTATGATCCATATTCCTAAGCATATCATATGCATCCAATACAATTTGCCTAGAAGGAATTCCATTTAGATTTGCAACAAAACCTAATCCGCAACTATCTTTTTCATACGCAGGATCATATAGGCCCTGTTTTTTAGGAAAATTATTTTTTTTGGATACGTTCATCAAATTACCATTTTTTACACATAAGACTAGCTATCTTATTTAATCACCCACAAAGAAATATAAACAAGAGACAAATCTGCTTATAATTTACTGAATTATTAATAGAAAAAGATAGAGGGAATAAAAAAATATTAAAAGTTAAATAGGCAAGTTTGTAGTCTCTTTGATTGTTGACATAACAATCATTGTCCTTGTTCTTCTAACCCCTGGCCAAGCTTGAATATCCCTTAATAACAATTCAAGTGAAGATGTATTTCGAGTTCTTATTTTTAAAATATGAGAACCCTCTCCAGTTATTGAATGACATTCTAAGACTTCACTATTTTTCTCTGATTTTTCTACAACGTCATTATAATCACTTGCTGATGACATATCTAATAAGATATATGCTGTTACATCATAACCAACTTTTTTTGCTCCAGCTATTGCTCTAAATTCTTTTAAAAACCCAAACTCAGTAAGTTTTCTAATTCTTTCAGCTACTGTTGGAATTGACAAATCAATTCTATCAGAAATTTCACTAGCTGTCATTCTTCCATTCTCTTGAAGAATATTTAATATTTCTTTATCTTTTTTATCCATTATCATATTATAATATACTTAAAATTATAAATATTAGTATTTATTTTTATTACTATTACTAAAATGGCAAATCAATATCATCTTCTGCATTGTTACTATCAGAAGTATTAGAAGCTTTATTAGAAAAACTTCCTGTATTATTAGGTTCATTTTCTCGTTCAATAAATGTTTTATTTGAACCAGAATTTTGTTTTGGCCCTATCATTGTAAACATATCTCCAATTACTTTGGTTGAGCTTCTTTTTATACCATCTTTTTCCCAAGAATCAGTCTGCAATCTTCCTTCAATATAAATCAAAGAACCTTTATCTAAATAATTTTGTGCAATTTCAGCTGACCTTCCAAAAACAACACATCTGTGCCATTCAGTTCTATCTTCATTAATACCTTCAGAATTTCTTCTACTTTCCGTTGTTGCTATACTAAAGTTTGCAACATTAGTTCCACTAGGAGTTTGAGCAAATTCTGGCTTAGATCCTAAATATCCAACTAAAATAACTCTATTAATACTACCTTTTTGCATTTTTAGATTTTCCTTTTTTTAAGTTAAAGACTTTACAAACTTTATTAAATCATCAACTAAGCCATTAATTCTAGTCATTATATTATCATTTAACTTAGAATCACTAATAAAATCAGTACCTGTAACATAAACAAATCTTGGAATAATAACACACCTATGATCTAACATTAATGAATTAGCTAAAGACATCACTGACATATAACTCTTTTCACCGCCTGCAATACAAACAAATGCTAAAATTTTTTCCTTCCAAGCATTTCCTGTCATTTCAATTAAATTTTTCAAAGCTGAATTGATATTATAATTGTATATAGGCGTAAATATAAGAATTCCATCACTTTGATTTATTTTATGATTTAAATCTAAAACAGTTTTGTTATTTAAATGATTATTTCCATTACATAGTGGAATATCAAATTGACTCAATAAAATTAGATCACTATTAATCTTAGAATCATTTTTCTCATTTATTTTTTTTATTATCAAATCTGTTATGAATAAAGATTTACTATCTTTATTCATATTAGAATTAATTACTAAATATTTATTTTTTTTCAATTTTTTTTACTCTTTCATAGACAGGTGGATGACTATATTCTAAAAATACAGTAAATGGGTGAGGAGTCAAATGTGACAAATTACTTGAGGCTAAACCCTTTAACATAGAAATTAAGGCTTTTGGATTTTTAGTAGTTTCTAATGCATATTGATCTGCTTCAAATTCATTCTTTCTACTTATTGCTATTGACATCAATGATATTACCATATTTAAAGGAGCAAATAACAATCCAAAAAAAACCAACCCTCCATAAATTGAAGGCTCAGAAACTCCAAATACATTAAATAAACCAACTCTATTAATTATGAGATTAAACAAAAATAACATTAATCCAGTTTGAATAACACTTATAATCATACCAAATAATATATGTTTTTTTTTATAATGACCTACCTCATGAGCAACAACTGACACTATCTCATCCGTATTATGATTTTTAACCAGAGTGTCAAATAATGCAATTCTTTTACTCTTACCAAAGCCAGTAAAATATGCGTTTGAGTGATTTGATCTTTTACTTCCATCCATTATATCTATTTTAGATATTGGAAAATTATTTTTTTTTGAATATTTAGCAATGGCAGTTTTTAATTCACCATCACCTAGAGGAGTGAATTTATTAAACATAGGAGCTATAAAATGAATAAATATTGGCTGAATTAAAATAGAAAAAAAAGTTAAAAATATCCATACAATCAACCAACCAAACCTATCAAAATAATTAAAAAAAGATAATATTAAAAACATTGTAATTCCACCAATAAAAAAAATTAGGAAATAACTTTTTAATTTATCCTGAATGAAAATTGAAATTGTCATTTTATTAAACCCAAATTTTTCTTCAATTACAAAATTCTTATATACGGAAAACGGGAGATTAATTAAATCATTTATTACAAATATTATAATAAAAAAACCCAATCCTGCATAAACAGGATTAGTTGTCTTGGATCTTACAAATTCATCTAAAATTCCAAAAAACCCAAAATGAATAACCACCATTATTAATAAAAAACTAAATGAAGATGAAAATAAACTAAATTGAGAGTTACTTTTTAAATATTTTTGTGATTTTGCATATTTATCTTTATCATAAACCTCCTCAAACCCTTTTGGAAGAGTCTCAGAAATACTGTTCATATTTAAAATAGTACTTGTTGATGAAATTAAATATTCAAAAACAATCGCTGAAATAATTATGATATAAAAAATGGATTCCATGATTTTAATTTTTATACATTTCAACCGGAAGACATGTACATATTAAATTTCTATCACCAAGAGCATTATCCACTCTACTACAACTTGGCCAAAATTTATTTTCATTAGAATTTTCCAAAGGAAAAGCAGCTTGTTTTCTTGAATAAGTATAATCCCAATTATCTTCCAATAATTTTAAGGCTGTATGAGGTGCGTTTTTCAACAAATTATTATTTTTATCATATATTCCATCTTCAATTTCCTTGATTTCTTTTCTAATACTAATCATTGATTCCGCAAACCTATTTAGCTCATTTAGATCTTCACTCTCTGTTGGTTCTATCATCATAGTTCCTACAACTGGCCAACTCATAGTAGGAGCATGGAAACCATAATCAATTAATCTTTTTGCAATATCTTCCTCGGAGATATCAGCACTTTTTCTAAATGGTCTTAAATCAATAATAAATTCATGAGCTATAAGACCATTTTTAGCAGTGTATAAAATTTTATAATNATTAGATAATTTTTTTGCAAGGTAATTAGCATTTAAAATAGCAATTTTAGTTGCTTTCGATAAGCCACTTCCACCCAACATAGAAATGTATGACCATGGGATTGTCAAAATAGATGCACTACTATAGTCAGATGAAGAAATAGGTCCAATTTTATTATTATTATTATCTTCAAATAGGTTTTTAGGTAAGAAAGGACTTAACTTTTTTGAAACACAAATTGGCCCCATACCCGGACCTCCTCCTCCATGAGGAATAGCAAAAGTTTTGTGTAAATTCAAATGACATACATCAACTCCGATTTCGCCTGGCTTACTAAGACCTACCATTGCATTCATATTTGCTCCATCCAAATAAACCAATCCACCATTTTGATGAATAATTTTGCAAATTTCAATCATATCATTTTCAAAAACACCATGAGTAGATGGATAAGTTATCATCAATGCAGCCAAATCATTATTGGCTTTATTTACTTTTTTAATTAAATCATTTTTGTCAATATTTCCATGATTATCGCAATTAATTACCCAAACTTCCATACCTGCTAAAATCGCACTTGCCGGGTTAGTTCCATGCGCTGAAGAAGGAATTAAACATATTTTTCTATTTTGTTGACCATTTTTTTTGTGATAAGCTCTTATAACTAATAAACCTGCATATTCTCCTTGAGCACCAGAATTAGGTTGAAATGATATATTATTAAAACCTGTAATATCAGTTAACCATTTCTTTAAATCATCAATCATTAATTTATAACCTTTAGAATATTTTTTTTCTACAAAAGGATGTAAATCCGAAAAACCTGGATTTCTTAAAGAATATAGTTGAGAAGATGCATTTAATTTCATTGTACAAGAACCTAGTGGAATCATTCCATTAGCTAATGAAAAATCTTTTTTATCTAATTTCCTTATATATCTCATTAATTTTGTTTCTGAGTGAAAAAAATTAAATACATCATTTAGCATAAATTTTGATTTTCTTTTATGTCCATTAAAATTATTTTTTTNCAAAATAACATTTTTAACTTGAACTCCAAAACATTTTAAAAGATCAATAATATCATTTTCATCCTTTGTTTCATCTAAAGATACACTAACTGAATTGTCATTAAACTCTCTTATAAAGATATTTTTTTCTTTAGCAATTGATTTCCAATCATTTTGTGGAAAAAAACGTATTGTATCAAAAAAAGTTGAAGTCAAAACTTCAATGCCTGATTTTTTTAATATTTTATGAACAAATTTTGTTTTTGACGCTATTGTCTCAGCTATTGATTTTAAACCTTCAGGACCATGATAAACCCCATACATGCTTACCATTATGGCTAATAAAACTTGCGANGTGCATATATTTGAAGTAGCTTTATCTCTTCTAATATGNTGCTCTCTTGTTTGAAGTGCCATTCTAAATGCATTATTTCCGTCTTTATCTTTAGTTATACCAATAATTCTTCCAGGAATTAATCTTTTAAATTCATTCGAAGTTGAAAAAAAGGCTGCATGTGGACCTCCATATCCAAGTGGCACACCAAACCTTTGTGNATTTCCTATTACAACGTCAGCATTAAATTCACCTGGGGGCTTAATTAATGTCAATGCCATTAAATCTGAAGCAACACAAACAAAAGAGTTGTTTTTATGAGCTTCATTGATAAAATCAGAATAATTNATGATTTCACCTGATGAATTTGGATATTGAATAATAGCACCAAAAACTTCATTATTAAATTTAAATTTTGAGTAATGTTCAACATTAATTTTAANACTCAAAGCTTCAGCACGAGTTTTAATTATCTCGATGGTTTGTGGGTGACATTCAGAATCTACCAAGAAAATTGACCCATTTTTACTTTTTCTGAAAAACATATTCATTGCTTCAGCTGCAGCGGTTCCCTCATCAAGCAATGATGCATTAGATATAGGCAATCCAGTAAGATCGCTAACCATAGTTTGAAAATTTAACAAGGCTTCTAATCTACCTTGGGAGATTTCTGATTGATATGGCGTATATGCTGTATACCAAGATGGGTTTTCTAAAATATTCCTCAAAATTACCTGAGGAATAATACAAGGATAATAACCTTGACCAATATAACATTTACCAGTTGTGTTTAACTTGGCATATTCATCTAATTTCTCGATCACTTTAGATTCTGATAAATTCTTTGGGTAGATTAATTTTTTTCTTTGTTTAATTGAATTAGGAATTACTTCATTTATAAAATCATCAAGATTATTAAATCCTAAAAAGTTTAGAATTTTTTTTTCGTCATTTGATAATAAACCAATATGTCTTTTTTGAAAATTATCAGTAAAACTATTTTTTTTCATATGCTAAGAATGATGTTTCAATAATTTCACATGCCCTCAAAATTGATTGTTGATTAATTACAAGAGGAGGAGCAAATCTTATAATATTACCATGAGTTGGTTTAGCTAAAAGACCATTATTTTTTAATTCAATACAAATATTCCAAGCCGTACGACTGTTTGGAGAATCATTAATTTCTATAGCATTTAATAAACCTTTACCTCTTACTTCCTTGATTAAATTTGTTATTTCCATAGTTTGAGTAATTTTACTTCTAAAAATTTTTCCTAAATTATAAGAATTTTCAACCATTTTTTCTTCTATGATTACTGATAATGCAGTTTGAGCGACTTTACATGCTAATGGATTTCCTCCATAGGTTGAACCATGTTGACCAGGCTTAATTGTCAACATTATTTCATCGGAGCTTAATACTGCAGAAACTGGTAACATTCCTCCAGAAAGTGCCTTACCTAAAACTAAAATATCTGGTTTTACGTTCTCATAGTCACAACACAACATTTTACCAGTTCTTCCTAATCCAGTTTGTATTTCATCTGCAATAAAAAGTACATTGTTTTCCTTACATAAATTATAAGCTTGTTTTAGATAACCTTCATCTGGAACAATAACACCAGCTTCTCCTTGAATAGGCTCAAGCATTAATCCTGCAACATTTTCATCTTGCAGAGCAATCCTTAAAGACTCTAAATTATTATATGGAATAATTTCAAAACCAGGTATAAACGGACCATAATCCTCATAACAATCAGGGTCAGATGAAGATGAACATGCAGCTAATGTTCTTCCCCAAAAGTTTCCTTCAACAAATAAAATTTTTGCTTTATTCTTTTTAATACCCTTTACCTTATAAGCCCATTTCCTGCATAACTTAATTGCAGTTTCACCCCCCTCAACGCCTGTGTTCATTGGTAATACTTTATCATAACCAAATAATTGCGTTATAAATTCTTCATATGTTCCTAAAACATCGTTGTAAAATGCTCTGGAAGTTAATTGTAATTGTTTAGCTTGATTAATTAATGCTGAAATTATTTTAGGATGACTGTGACCTTGATTAACAGCTGAATAAGCAGATAAAAAATCTAAATATTCATTATCTTCAACATCCCATACTTTTATCCCATCTCCTTTTTTTAACACAACAGGTAATGGTTTATAATTATGAGCTCCATATTTATGCTCTAAATTAATTGCATCAGTTGTAGAAATTTTATTTTCCTTCAATTGGAAATCCATATTTTTGAACTTAGTTTTATTGTAAATATAATTAACTTAAATTTATACATTATATACACCATTAAATTAAGAGAATTTGTATTAATAATAAAATTCAAATATTAAAAGATTTATTTAAATGAAATATACCCAAGAAGTTTCAATAAAAAAGTCAACATTAAATCAAATTAAAAAAAACTTTCAAGAACCAACTTTTATAAAATTTTTAATAATTGGACAGCCAGTTAAAATATTAAAATGGGAAGGCATTAAAAATAATATGGAAGCACAATTTAAAATCTGGTTATTTAAATGGCATAAGATGTCAGTCTATCACTCTGATTTTGAATCTTCAAATAATAGTTTTGAATTTAAAGACCATGGTAAAATTTTACCTTTTGGGTTAATTAGCTGGCTACACATTCATCGCATATATAAAAAAAATGAACTTATTATTATTAAAGATGAATTGAATTTTAAACACAAAAACAATTTTTTAGGAATTTTTATTTACCCTATAATGGTTTTCCCTATTGTAATAAGAAAAATTCTTTACCCTGTATATTTTAAATTTTTAAAAAAATAACTATATTCCGTATAAAGGATAAAAATGATTGCAGTTGTTTCCCCAGCCAAAACTCTAGATTTTGATTCACCTTCACAATCAAATAGTTACTCCCAATGTGACTTTCTTAATGAATCATCTATACTAGTTAACGAAACAAAGAAACTTGAAAAAGAAGATTTAAAAAAATTAATGAATATAAGTGATAAGTTAGCAAACTTAAATTCAGACCGTTTTCAAAATTGGTCCATACCTTTCAATATTAAAAATTCAAAACAAGCAATTTTTGCTTTTCAAGGTGACACATACACTGGGTTAAATGCAAATTCATTTGACTCAGACGATCTTTCATATGCTCAAAATCACTTTAGAATATTATCAGGGTTATATGGTTTGTTAAAACCATTAGATTTAATTCAACCATATCGATTAGAGATGGGAATTAAATTAAAAATTAAAACAAATAAAAATCTTTATGAATTTTGGAGTAATAAAATTAGTCTTAAATTAAATGAAGAATTAAAAAAACATAAAAATAAAACAATAATTAATTGTGCTTCAAATGAATATTTTAAATCTGTTGATTTAAAAACTTTAAATGGAAAAGTTATAACACCAATATTCAAAGACATTAAAAATGGTGTTCCTAAATTAATCTCCTTTTATGCAAAAAAAGCTCGAGGAATGATGTCAAGATACATTATTCAAAACAAAATAGAGAAAACTACTGATTTGCTTGATTTTAATACTAGTGGTTATTTATACAGCAGAAAAGACTCATCAGAAATTAACCCAGTTTTTATTAGACAAGAAAAAGCTAATTAATTAATCTATCAGCAATTCTTTTTCCACTTAACATTGCTCCCTCAATTGAACTATGGGTTGTATGATCGCCAGAAAAAAAATAATCCTTACTTGGCTTAAAACTTCTCTCGAAATACCCTATTGATTGATGTGGAAGCGCTTTATCAATTTCATATTTTTTTAAAAAGTGAATCTTATTTAAATTGATTCTATAAATTTTAGAAATTTTATTTTGAATAATTTTAATTAAGTTTTCTGTTTTTAAAAAATTTCCAATTAAAGATATAGATAAAAGCGAAACATCATTTGGCGCATAGCTTGGTGATATATTATTTATAAATACAACATTATTAATTAAATCATCTTCAGGAAAAAGATGTATGTATTTATCGTTAGAAATTTTTTCATCACAAACAAAGTAAAAACATTTCACACTATTATATTTTATCATTCTAGGATTAACATCATTTATATCTCCAGCTAAAACAAGTTTTTTAAATTCTATAAAAGTTCCATCATTAATAATTGCTTTATTATTATCTAATGAAACAACCTTAGTATTTAATATAACTTTTTCATCACTAATATTATTATATAATTGATTTGGAATTTCTTGCATTCCTTTCTTTGGAATAACAACACTTCCTTTAGAAAATTTAGAAAAAACAAATTTAAAAAAACTAGATGAAGTTGTTAATTCATTCTCTAAGAAAACTCCACCAAAAAAAGGAACAAAAAAATCATTTATGAATTTTAATGAAAAACCAAATTTTTTAAGATATTCTTTTGTAGACATATCTTTATCATTTAAAAAATCATCATTATCAAATTTTGATAAAAGGTTTTTTAAATAAAGAATTTTTAATTTATCACTGAATGATGCTAATGGAGAAAATAATGTTTTATGAAGTTCTTGAGGATTTTTTAAAGGATCTGAAATGTTATAAAAATTTGAATTTTTATAAATTTTAGCTCCTGGTTTAAAAAAACAAAAGTTTAAATTTGAATAATTTAAAAATTTTTTACCCAATGAGTAATCAGTTAAATAAACTTGAAAGCCTTTATCAAGAATAAATCCATCTAAATAATCACTTTGAACTCGACCACCAACTTTATTATTTTTATCAATTATTAAAAAATCTTTCTTTTCTTTTTCTAAAATATTACCACATGTTAAACCAGATATTCCACTCCCGATGATTAAAGTTTCTGTGAATTTGTGATTAATTGAAATAGTTATTACCTAGAATTAAAAAATAAAAAATCTAAAACCTAAGGACAGTTGAAAATCTTGAAATAGAGATTCTGGAGAATATTGATTAATCCAAACAGCATCAGTTTCATTGCTTGAATCATCATCATTCTCATCTAAAAAAGTCCAATTACTATTGTTAAACTCTGTAATTGGAAGGGATAAATTAAAAATAAAATCAAATTTTGGATTTATCATAAACGACAAACTGCTTTCTAACAATAATCCCGATAAAACACTGCTCACTTCATTATCATAGTCATCTTTTGTTGAGGTAAAATAAAATGGTAAAGTTAATCCAGTTGTTAATAATCCAAATGGTACATTTAAAAGATTATAATCAAGATGTATTCCTAAACCAACAAATCCAGTAGATTTATATGAAACTTCTTGATCATATGTCAAAAATTTTGTTTTTAAGGAGCCACCTTGTAATGAAATTTTTCCATCTAATTTACCAAAAGGATTACTTGAAATTTTAAGATTAATTAGAGCCTCTGGAGATGTCTCAGAAAAACCAAAACTAAAACTTCCAACATAAGTTCTTTTTGGATTTTCCAAAGCAATCATACCAGGCTTAATTTTACTCCATTTTCTTAAAACCCTACTAGTATTTGCATCAACACTAACTCTTTCTACCCTTGCATATCCAATATTTTCACCAGGAATAGTAATAACTCTTCCTCGAATTTCTCTTGATTTTTCAGGTGTTTGAATCATAAAAATTGATCCTTTCTTTACACCAATATTCGAGCCCAACAACATAGTCAAATTATTTCCATTAACATCAAGAACTTCGCTGGTTAGAGAATAAAAAGCTCTTAATTTAAATTGAGTATCTTGAGAAATAATTGATAATGCCTGAGATAAAGAATATGATAAATTACCTCCAGTATAATTTGCATTCGAGCTATAAGAATCTATTGTTTGACCAGTTTTTAAGTTTATTATATCATATTGAACCCTAATTGTAGTATGTATATTATTAGGGTAAAGTTCATTTTTTTTGTTTTTATCATTCTCAATTACCGCTTTTATTATATCTCTAGCAATAATTGAAACCACTCCAGATTTTCTAATTTTTTCTCTATCTTTTTTTTCTTCTTCTATTTCTTCTTTAGGCTTAACTCCTTTTTGGCCAAAAGCTATTACATTTATAAGAATTCCTTCATCTGCACCAGCAATATTACCAATTTCTACTATATCATCATCAATAATCACTCCTGTGAGTCCCAATGATTGCTCTTCAAGTATTTTTGATAGATTGTTTCTATCTATAATTTCAAATCTTTTAAGTTTTGCTGCCTGTCCTGAAAAAATTCGTGTTATTTGATAAGAAATTTCATCATTTTTATTTTGGGGTAAAATTAATATTTTTTTCTTATCTATAGTTACTTGCTGGGAAAAGACTAAAGAAAAAAAAAATAATATAATAAAGTATTTTACATTCATAAAAATTTAAATTAATATAATTTAATTTAAACCTCTTCTATTTAATAAATGTTTAATATCAGGCTTTTGACCTCTAAAATCCATAAAAAGATTCATGGCATCTTTACTACCGCCTTTTGATAATAAAGTTTCTCGAAAATGATCACCATTTTCCATCTTTAATCCACCATTTTCTTTAAACCATTCAACTGTATCAGCATCTAAAACTTCACTCCATATATACGAATAATATCCAGCGGAATAACCACCCATAATATGGGAAAAATAAGTGGTTCTATATCTAGGTGGAATTGTGTTTAATTTAATTCCTGCGCTCATTAAAGCATTCGATTCAAAAGTAATAAAATCATTTAAATTAGGTGTTTCATCAATACTAATTTGATGCCATGCCTGATCTAACAAAGACGCTGCTAAATATTCTACTGTTTTAAATCCTTGATTAAATTTCCTTGCATCTAAAACCTTTTGCAGTAAATCATTTGGCATGGGTTCATTTGTTTTGAAATGTATTGCGTAATTTTCCAATACTTCAGGCCAAGTTGCCCACATTTCATAAAC
>NZHL01000002.1 GCA_002691365.1 Fidelibacterota bacterium | reverse complement strand
ATTGGAATACAATGACCTCCTAATCCAGGACCAGGAGTAAATTTCATAAACCCAAATGGTTTTGTTGCCGCAGCATCAATGACTTCCCAAGCATTAACTTTTAATTTTTCACACATTATTGCAATTTCGTTTACTAAACCAATATTAACTGAACGAAATGTGTTTTCAAGTAATTTTACCATTTCAGCTGACTCAGGTGATGACACAATAACAACTTCATCAGTAATTTTTTTATATAATTCAGCACCTAAATTACCACATTCCTTAGTAACACCCCCAATTACCTTTGGAGTGTTTTTAATATTAAAAGTTTCGTTTCCAGGATCAATTCTTTCTGGTGAAAAACATAAAAATAAATCCTCTCCAACTTTAGCACCTGAATTCAATAAAGCTGGCAAAATTAATTCTCTAGTTGTTCCTGGGTAAGTTGTACTCTCCAAAACCAATAATAAACCAGGATGAATATAATTTACTATTTCATCAATCGAAGATTGAATATATGAAACATCAGGATCTTTTAATTTACTTAGAGGAGTGGGAACACAAATTGAAATAGCATCCATTTCAGAAATTACTGAATAGTCAGTTGTAGCTTTTAATGATCCAGAATCAATTAATATTCTTAATTCTTTATCATTGATATCTCTAATATAATTTTCACCTTTATTTAATTGATTAACTCTATCTTCAGAAATATCAATTCCTGTTACTTTAAATCCAGCTTTTGCAAACTGTACAGCTAATGGCAAACCAACATAGCCTAGTCCTACAACACACAACTTTGCTTCTTTGGTATTAATTTTGTTTTTTATATTAGAAAGCATTTATTCTCCGTTATGAATTTTATCTAAAAAAAAAGCCCAATGATTTTTATCGGGCAAAGTATTTTTTTCTTATACATAAATCTTATCCAGAAACTACTTATAAATTAAACATAAAAAGTTAATTCTTAATGAATAAAATCAATTACTTTTTTGTTAATTCCCAACTTCCATTCCAATTATCACCTGGAGGATTTTTTAAATAATATTCACATCTTGGAATATATATTTGGCTCGGATTTGTTTTTCTACCTGGAAACATTTCTTCTAATTGATCTGATGCTTTAAAAGCATCTATTGCTTTCTTCCAACTTTGAGATCTATATAAATTCAATCCTTCATTATACGCTTTAAGTAATTTATCATAACCCTTTGGAATAGAATTTACTTCAGATATTAATTCATAAACTTTAGCTGGTTCTGTTTTACCCATTACGATAACGTAATCTAAATCTCTCCAAATAAATTTATCTTTACATTTTTTATAAGTTTCCTCTGCGACTTGAATATATACACCATATTGTTTTGCAGAAGCCTCTAACCTTGCTGCAAGATTTACAGTGTCTCCCATCATAGTATAATTCATCCTCATTGAAGAACCCATATTACCAGTTACCATTGGACCTGAGTTGATTCCGATTCTATTTTGCATATTGTGAACAATCTCTGGCCACCTATCTCCCTCTGCTTGCCATTTTTTACGTAATTCAGCTAATCTTTCTTGCATTTTAATTGCTGTTAAACAACCCCAATATTCATGATCTTCAACTGGAGCTGGAGCACCATAAAATGCAACTATTGCATCTCCAATATATTTATCTAAAGTTCCTTTATTATCTAATAAAATATCTGTCATCTCAGTTAAATAATCATTTAAAAGCTCAACTAGATCTGGAGCACTTAATTTTTCTGAAAATGCTGAAAAACTTTGAATATCAGTAAAAAAAGCTGTGTGATATCCCTCATTTCCGCCAAGCTGAGGCTCCTCTTTATTTTCATACATTTGATCAATCAACTCAGGTGATATATAAGTACTAAATGTATTTTTTAAAAATCTTTTATCTTTTTCAGCAATCAAAAAATTATAAAGAAAGAAACCAATATATGTACCTATAATTGATATAATTGGTCTTACCATATCAATCATAATTAATTGATTTAAAAATTGATAATAAGAAAAAATTATCCAAACCATAACTGCAAAAATTGAAATAGGTAAAGACCAAAAAGGATTAGTTGGAATACTAACTATTGCACCAATAATAATTGATAACAATATTATTATAATTATTTTACTTTGAGTACTTAATATCGAAACAAACTCATTTTGTAAAATTGAATACATCACATTAGCATGAATCTCAACACCGGGAAATGTTTCTTGAACAGGTGTATTTCTTAAATCATATAATCCTGGTAAAGAAGTACCAACAAATGCAACTTTATCTTTCCAATAATCTGGCGGAAGCAAATTTGGGTCAACACAATACATATAGGGTAAATAATTGAAAGTTTTATTTACTCCATAAAAGTTTACAAACATTCTTCCTTGGTTATCAATTGGAATTTCCCTTACAACTTTTCCAACACTATCAGTAAGCGTGAGAATATTTTTTTCAAAATCATAATCAAATCCATTAGATGGAATTCCTAGTATATCCATAATATTTGCCATCACCAATGAAGGATATACATGCTCTGGACCTTCAAAAAAAACAGCTGTTGGGGCTCTTCTAGTTAACCCATCTAAATCTTGAGGAAATTCAATTGAACCTATAGCTTTAGATAGAGATAATAATTCAATATTTTTATTTCCAAATCTTTTTCCCGATGGAAGGTGTATTGCATCTTGCAGTGGAATATCTAACAAATGATCATTTCTGGAATATCCTTCAGGTTCTTTGTCCATTCTGTATAAAAAATTTAATGAATCTTCATCTTCTAAATACATTGCATGATAAACCTTATCACTTTTGAAAGTAGAATTATAAATTTGTCTAGGGTTATTATCTTCAAGATATTTTTGTGCTAAATTTTTATCATCAATATTATTTTGAGAAATGCTATTAACTAAGTCATATGTTGATGTATTTTCTGGATCAAAAATAATATCAAACAATAATCCTTTTGGTTTAATTAAATTAATGTTATCAATTAAAAAACCCTGCTCAGAAGAACCATCCTCATAAATTGGAACAGCAGCAAATTCATAATTTTCCCAATTATCTTTTCCAGATATTGTATACATATTATCATANGCTTCACCTATAAATTCAAATTCAGATGTAGAATCAATAATGGATTTACGAAAAAATTGATAATNTGATGGAATTGGTTCATAGTGAGGCCAAATTATTTCNACGGTATTAGTTACAACATCGATAAGTTTTCCATGNTAAGNTTGAGGCCANTTGTAAAATCTTCCTAAACCTCCATTTTCTTNTGGACTCGTTGACATTGCATCAATATCAATGATTATAACATCATCAATTGAAGCTTCAGGTAAATTTGCTTTAGCTTTCATTCTACTATCATATAAAGTGAATTCATATTTGTTAAGCAAATTATTAAAAGAAGGAATTAAATAAGTCAAACTACTTATTAATAAGCCTATAGCTAATCCAATCAATGAACCTATAAGTATTCTTTTTANTAAATCGGACATGATTACATTTTTAAAAAAAANTTATTTGGAATCTTGTTCTAAATTCCATTTCACCCATGGATCNTGAGAGTCAGATTCTTGATCAAACTCAAACATGCTATANTTTCCATCTNAACGTAAATTAATTTGCATTCCTTCAACTAAAGTTATCCATTCTTCAAGAGTTACTTCATAGGGACCTGCAATTTGAGTAGGTGCTTGAATCGTTTGTACTGGACCAAGTGAAAATTTTGGAGAACCACTCCCCTGCTGTTGGTTTTGAAGGTTTTTCTTTCGCAACTCAGATAAATTATCAGGTGTATTAATATCTACTTTTCCTTCATAGACTAGAATCTCACTTTCATCTGAACCTGCTTTTGCCCTGTATTTTGTACCTCTAATAGCAGCTACTGCGGTTGGAGTTCTCACAGCAACATTTTTTGTTTCACCAAATGCTGCTTTTGCTGCGACCCAAACATTTCCTTTATTTAAATTAGCATTAAAATCTTTTGCCATTGGTTTAACACTTGCTGTAGTTAATTCTAATTCAGAATTCTCACTAATTCTAAGTTTTCCACCACCATTCAAAGTGATTTCAGCTCTAGCCTTAGGCTTTGTTCGGACCTTATCTCCTGCAAAGACAGGTTGCCGAACTTTTGCCCTAACCCAATCAGCTCCGCCTTGTGATTGGACTTCTACTATCCCGAGAGGTAGGGTGATCTTCCCAAATTCTGTTTTTGCAGGTTGAATTAAACTAATTGCACCAATAAAGGTTAATGAGCACAAAAAGTATAAAATGAATTTGGACTTCAACCAATTTCCTCATTATAANAATTTTGTTTNATNGAANATAAAAAGNTGGATTNTATTANATTAATTAAATGATATTCTAAAAAAATAAATCTCATTATTTATTTTAACATGATCATTTTTCTAGAAGCACTAAATGTTTTTTCATTATTTGAAATTGCTTCNATTCTCAGAAAATAAACTCCTGTTGCCATAATATCACCTAATTGATTTTTTCCGTTCCAAACCAATGAATGATTTCCAGCGGTATAAAAAACATTACTGGATAAAGTATTAATTTTTTTTCCTAATAAATCATACACTTCTAAAGATACCATACTTTCTAATGGCAAACTAAACTTGACCGTAGTTATAGCATTAAAAGGATTTGGAAAGTTTTGGGATAATTCAAATTCTTCAGGTAATAGATCATAAGAACTAATTGTCTTTTCAGTGAATTCTTTTGGCCCAGCAATTAAAACAAATTGTCTATCTGTTTTTTCACACGAACAAATAAAATCATATGAATTATTATTTTTTAAATTTTTTGTTTTTCCTATAGACTTGTCAACTAGTATCAAATCCCAATTAGAAGGTAATTTATCTGTCCAATCAACCTCTAAATTAACAGAGCCTGATTCATTTGAAACAACACGAAATTTCCACTCATATCCTTCTAAATTTGATTTTTTAATATCAGATGAATAATATCCTGATTTTTCATTCCATCCAGTATTATCGAAAGCTAAAGAAATATATTGTCCAATGACAGGTGGCTCATTTCTATCTAAATGATCCCATTCATTCGAAGCATTTTCTATAACACCAAATTTATTATTTTTGTCTTCAAAATTATTAATTGTTGCAGAAATTGAACCTTCCCAATCAAACGGTTGTTTTAAAATTTTTCTATCTAATTTTTTATCAAAATATAATAAGAGCTCTGAATTCTCATTAGCATAGATCCAATATCCTTCACCAGGTTCAAAATCCGATGAAATTGAATATCCAGAACCATTATATCCATAAATTGATCCTTGAATTTGTGAATCATCATAACTAAAAACTGGATTAAAATTAAATGGGTTACCAATTTGATTCCAACCTTCGTCTAAACTCATATAAAAAGTATCTTGTAATGACATTGAAACTCCTCCACCCGCTATCAAATCGGTTGGTTCACGAGTAATAATCCAATATGCTTTTCCAGGCTCCATATCTGCAGAAAAAGCTTCATAATAAGATCCATTTTCCCATCGAAATGTTCTCCATTCTTCAGGATTTTCTTCGCCTAATTCGTCAAACAATGAATTCCCTCTATCTAAATAACCAGGAACTGAAATCATTTTATATGATTTTGATCCAGTATTAGCTACAAAAAATTCTTCGTACAAAACATCTATATTTATTTCATCACTTTCAGTAATATACCCAAATATATCTTCCACAATAATTCTTCCAATAATCCCATTTAAAGTAACATCATCACTAGGAATAATTCCTGTCCAGTCACCTCCTAATGCATCTCCAACGCCACTTAATGGAATTGAATACAAGTTAGACTCACCAATAAAGTAATCAAATTTAACGCCTACTATCTGCTCCTCAGTTGCAATACCTACACGTATTTCAGCATCATTACCCTCATAAACATCAATTGGAGGATCAATATATACAATTTCAACAGTTGATTCTGGTTCTTCTTCATCACCATAAAATAAGTCAAGAGATATATATTCATTACCTTGATCATTAGTATAAACTTCAGGAATATATCGATATGGTTCTCCATCATCAATGATTTGGTTATTATTTAGATCAAAGAAGACTTCAATTTCATAGGGCCCATTATTAGGAGTTATTCCAGGGTGATTTATTTGAAACCTCCATCCTCCTTGAGGAGAAGGTGTGCCCTCACCTCTAGTAATAGAAACATCTGGAGACGAAAAATCGGAATTCGGAAACCATAAATTAACGACCACATTACCATTTCCAATAGGATCTAATAAATGAACCTCTAACTCAATGGTATTAACTAAATCATTATCACCATCATTATCATTATTATTATTATTATCATCTCCACTATTGTCAAAGGCATCCAAACTTTCCCATACACCATTTCCATCAATACTACCATCATTTCCTAAATCAGATGAATCAAAAATGATACTTCCACCTATTTCGTTAAAATGCCAAAGTAAAATAGTTTCATCATAAGAATCATATGTTTCAGTTGGTGCTTCAAAACCATCTGGATATTCTTGAACATTAGTCATAATATGAACTTCATCCATAGTATATGCAGATTCTATACCTCCACCACCAAATTCAAAATTATAATTATTTCCGGGGAAGAGAGCATTCTCAATATTCAAATGAGAATGAAAATGTTTAGAATTATTACCGACGAAATTCAAGCTAAGTCTTTCCCCATCATAATTAACTGAAATATAATTAAAAGCTGGCCCAATCAATACATCCTGATCAGGAATTAAAAGAGCTAATGGTTCATCTTCGGGTGTGAATGAATCCAAATAAAATTCAAAAACCAAAGAATTGCTTTCGGTATCCATTGATGATTCCAACCAGACATCCCTATCCCCATCACTTAAATATCTTTCAAAAAAAATCTGGTCTGTATTTTTCCATGTGTCCCCATGAAAAGCTACAAAAAATTCTATACTCCAAACTTCAGCATCACCTAATTCACCCAAAGCAACATTTACTTGATCACCTTGTTCAAAATCGTATGAATTATTTCCTGTTTGCGAAAATAATAAATTGTTAAAAAGAATGAGATAACTAAAACACAATACATAAACTAATTTAAAATAATTTTTTATCATCAAACTCCCTTTAATGAATCCTAATTTGATGGTGGACCAGGAGGTAATTCTAATTCACCGTTTGACTCATCATCTGAATCTAACATTCCTGATGAGAAGGCATAACCTGCACCTCCACCAGCCAAAAGAAGTAGAAGAAGTCCGTTTCTATTTTTTTTCTTTTTAGGTCCATCAACTCCATCATTTTTTTCTTGAGCAATTTCTTCTCCTTCAACAGATATACCTGCCAAATCTTTAGAAACTAATTCAATTAAACCTAACAACCCTTCAACTCCACCTTCAAAATCTCTACTTGATACTGTACTTATTTCTCCAGTTGCAACATCAAACATTCGAACATCAACAGTATAAACAGAACCCAACTTACCTATACTTCCTGAGCACATTGCTTGAACACCAAGCAATTTTCCAATCTCAACAGCACATTCAGTTGATGTACAGCCTGTTTGCTGAAACCCTTGCTCATTTAAAATTTCTTCCATTTGACCTCTTTCAACAACCTGAAATACTCCAACAGAAACCATTTCTGATCTTAATCTATCAGTTAATGTTGCTGCCTCCAAAGCTGATATACCCTTACCTTCTAAATCTAAAACAGCAACTGCAGTTTTGTCTTGAGAAAATAATGTTGATGGGAATGAAATAAAAAAGACGAGAAAAGATAAAATTATACAAAGAGATTTTTTATACATAGACAACCTTAATTGTAAAAGAAAATGTCAACCTGACCATGTTAAAACAACTATTAACTTTAAGAAAATCAGCTAATCATTTCAAGCATAATTAACAAAAAAAATTATTTTACTAATACCATTTTTCTATTTTGAATTTTTAATGAATTTCCTTTAAGATCTGCAATTCTTCCAGCAGCTAAATACACACCACTAGATAAAATATTTCCAAACTCATCTTTACCATCCCAAATGAATGTATAATAGCCAGCAGGTCTATTTTCTTTTTTTGCTAATGAAACAACTTTTTCACCTAATAGATTATAGATATCAATGTCAATAATTGCATTATCCATTAAAGAAATATTTAGAGAAGTTTGAGAATTAAATGGATTTGGATAGTTTTGAGAAATATTAAATTCATTTGGAAAGAGATCAATTCCACCATTATTAGCATTTAAAAACTCTCTCTCACCAACAACCAAACGGAGCTTTCTAACTGAATTTACAGAAGCAACGTCAAAAAGATAATCGGATTTCCACTTCAAATTTTGAGATGTTTTAATTGATTTGTCGATCAGAAAAACTTCAAAATTTTCTGGAATATTTTGCAACCCATCAAATTTTAAAAATGTATTAAAATCTATATTTCCAGATACAACTTCAAAATCCCAAAATTGACCTTCATCAGAAAATTCACGGAAATCAGTTGTATAAATATCACTATGCTCATCCCAATTATCTTGAGGAATTCTTAAAGATACTCCACCAGGAAGCATTGGAGGTTCGTATCCATCACGATGGTCATATCCATTTTTTGAGCCATGTTTTATACCCACTCTATTAAACTCGTCTACTCCAAAACCATTATCAGCGACAATATCAATATACCATTCACCATCCCTTAGAGCATTAGAATGAACAGGAACTTTCCTACTAAAAGAATCATTACCGTCTCCACTAATATTTGGTTGAATAAATACCCTGCTTGCAGAATTTGATTTATAAGCAATACCACTCCACGGCTCTAAAACAGAAGCAGATCTCCATTGTCCATTTTTAAATTCATATACATTAGGATCATCACTCAAATAAGTTCCTTCATTTGTTAATATCATTGACAGAGGAACTGGAAAATCATATGGGTTTCCAATTAAAGTCCAATCTCCCTGATCAAGACTTACTTGATAATCTTGAATGATACTTGCAGTCCTTCCCTCATCTGAATCTACAATTAAACCTGATTCAGTTGTAATCAACAAATAAGATTTTCCTGTTTCAATAGTAGATGGATATTCTTCATAAGTTCCATTTTTAAAACCAAATAATCGCCATTTTGTATCATCATAAGGACCTAGATCATCCTCGAACAAACTTGCGGTTGATTTATCATTAGGTAAAATTGGAAAACTAATTAATTGATAAGCACTAACTTCTGTGCCTGATATTAAAGGAGAACTCTCCATACCATCTCCAGAAATTATAACCCCTACATCAACTGGTCCATAAATTGAAACATTNCCTGCTTCATCNTAAGCATTTATTTGATANGCTAAACCAGCTTCCGTAACCTCTGCTCCAGATATGCTAAAACCTGATCCTAAAATATCTATNGGNCCAATCCAAGANCCATCACCAATTTTATAAAATAATTCTACTGNTTGGAGAGCATTATTATCAGCAACACTAGCGGTAATGATTGGAGTACTTTGTCCCAAATCAGTTGTAGAGAGAGGGATATGACTTATAGATGGTGGTGATCTATCAATATTTAACGTTCTGATTTCAGAACCTTTCATATTTCCTGCATTGTCAACTGCATTAACAGTCCATTGAATTTCTCTTTGAGGGAGTGTGGNTTCGTGAATATATATTATATCATTTCCACTTTCATAATCATCATCGTTAATTTCCATAAAGAAAGATTCATTATCGATAATTATTTCGTATCCATGTATGCCAGAGGCATTATCAGAAGCATATTGCCATACAAATTCAGTCGATTGTCCTGTTGTCCAATATCCAGGTTCATATAAATCAAATTCATATGGCTGAACATTATCATAACCAACTGTAAAATCTATATGATTATCTGGGTCGTTTTGATGGAATATATCTTGGAACCACATTTTACCATCAAACATTCCATTTCTAGGAAGAACAAAAGACCATTCTGTAATGTCATCAGATACTTCTTCAAAGGCAAAGAATTCAGGTTCTTCATTTTCAAGTTCGATCCAAATTCCTTCCATTGGATATGGCCAATCCGGCGCTTCCCAACTAACTGTAAAATCATTATTATTTGACCAACCTCCATCAAATTCAAATAACGCTATTGGAGAAGGTAGTGGGATATATTCAATTTCACCTACAGAATAACTTTCGGAACTAACGGTGTAGGAATCATATAATTTTGCCCTCACTTGAAATTTAAAGCCTTGAGGAACTGATTCACTTATTTGAATTGTTACCTTTACACTACCATCAGAGGTTAGAGAATCACTACTCACTATTGAAACAAATCCTTCATCTGGAAAAACATCCCAATCTATTTTTGTATCATCTGATATTTGATCTCCATTAACCTTAAGAGAAAGTAAAATNTCATATTCTGATCCAGCATCNACAATTTGAGATTGCGATGAAAAATTCGCTTCTAANGACAATGCNAAATTACTTTCAAGAGGACTTTCNATAGCACCAATATCTGATATTGAACCTATCGGAGAAGGTCTTTCAGCTCCAAAGAAATCTTTTTTGAGAAGATATCCNTTAGCCTCATTAACATAAGAGTTTTCATCCCCTATACAACAACCTGCACCTATAGCTGGTGAGGATGGAGATAATCTAAAATTACCATCTGATGCATTAACAAATCTTGGAAAAAGAGTATCACTATTTGCACCCTCTAAATAATGAAGTGGAGATTCAACAAGGTTNTGGTCTGATATTGATAAATCAGAAAAACCCTGTAACAAAATTTGTTCAGGAATAAATTGCTGACTAGCAGAAGAAGACATACTAGATTCATTTTCAAAAACAATATTGTTGATATTGGTCAATACTGTTGCAACGTCATCATACTGTTGAATAAAAATACCTGATTGAGCAAAATTATCAGAACTTGCACTCTCTGCTGAATTAAATATAATATTGTTGTTTGCAATATATCTCCTTTCAACATCACCTTTTACATTTCCCTGGTCCTGATCAAAATAATAAGGTCCCTCATAAAAAATTGAACCTTGGGTGTAACTATCGCCAGGATCATAACTAATAGCTCTATTGTTCATAATCAAGTTGTTTGTAATATCAGCTTGACCCATTAATACACTTATTGCAGAACCTACTGCTCTATTCATTGAATGAATTTCATTATCTATAAAACGACATCTNTTAATAATAGTTACATNATCNTNATCNTGACNATGAGCTATGGAAATTGCTCCACCTCTTGCTTCACTATATTGATTGCTATTCATTGCAAAAACTTTATTTTCCCTAAAAACACAATTTATGAAACTTCCTTTTGCATCAATGACCCTAACTGCACCTCCATCCGAATTAGCATTATCATTAGATTCAGATTGATTATTTAAAAATAAAACTTTTGAAAATGTTGGATTAGCAAAATTTTCTAAAGTAACAGAACCACCATGATATGATTCATAACCAAATCCATTAGCTAATGTTATATTCTGGATTCTCATATTATTTGACTCACCATAAAAAACCATATGAAAAGTATTGAATTCAGCATCGATGATTGTACTNTCTGGCGGATAATCAGGATCTCCCATTATGGTGAGACCGGAATAATTAGAATTACCTGCATCATCAAAATAAATTTCTGTATTTGATAGACCTGNNTNAGTTCCTTTGAGAAAAACTATGGTATCTAATGGAGATTGAACAAGATCTCNAGGCTGTTTNTAAATCTAGNACTGGNTTATCTATAGTACCAGAATTTGAATTTGAACCAGTTGTTGAAATATAANNTTTNGGCGAAATAACCCTATTAGGTTCATTTAAAGAATTTTCAAATGCTCCAATATCAGGAGAAGTTCCTCTAGTGTTACCATTAATATCAACCGTTGGAGCTGTAATATTAACTATCCCGCTCATGCTGCTTGTTCCCCTGCCAATTAAAGGTGAATCATCAGATAGTAGAAAATTACCACGTTGAAATTCAAATCCTGACTCATTAACAAATCGTGGATTTGCACTAAAATTTAAATTTGAGGAAGTTGACCATGTTTCATTTGCACTATTTTCAAGCATACTA
>NZHL01000027.1 GCA_002691365.1 Fidelibacterota bacterium | reverse complement strand
ATTACTTACTTCGTTTCAGGCATCTTTGAAAATGTGGGTCATGACCCTATTCAAGTAGATTTGGAAAAGACCTACTACGTTATTTTAATGCTTGGAGTAATAATCACTCTAACTAAGACTTGTCTCTCCTCTTATTTCGCAGGAATTGGTCGGACTCGTGTGGTGATGATATGTGATGTTTGCGGCCTGCTTTTTAACGTGCCTCTGTGCTATGTGATGGTGTTTGGAAAAATAGGGTTGCCAGCGCTTGGTATTGTTGGAGCTGGTGTGTCGACAATAATTGCTAGTCTCTTTGCTTGTATACTTTTTATTGTCTTCTACCTTCATAAGGAACACCGTGATAAGTTTTTTGTCATGAGCTCCTTTCAAATTGATTGGGGTGTTCTGCGCCGCTTTTGGAGACTGGGCTTTCCTTCGGGCCTCGAACTATTTCTCAACGTCGCCGCTTTCAACTTATTTCTACTTATGTTCCAAGGTTACGGCATTGTAGAGGGGGCTTCGGCGGCTATCGTGTTCAATTGGGATTTGTTGTCGTTTGTTCCTATGATAGGTTTAAACATAGGGGTAATCAGTTTGATTGGTCGTTTTGTTGGAGCGAACGATATGGCTCGGACAGATGAAGTTATGTCGGCTGGATTTTTTCTAGGCATCGTTTACTCGGCGATTCTAGCAGTTCTCTACATTACTTTCAGGTTCCCATTGGTTGAGGTTTTTTCCCCCCCCGAGGGGGATTTTTCTGAAATTCGTGACTTATCGGCATTTATGATGATAGGACTGTCGAGTTATGTCATCGCCGACGCAATGATCATCATAACGGGTGGGGTTTTGCGAGGAGCTGGAGATACTCGCTGGCTGATGTATGCTTCTGTCGGTCTCCATTGGGCAATGCTGATTGCTCAATACTACGTAATTCTGGTCTGGCAGTTCGGTCCTCGTGTCTCCTGGTTGACTTTCTGTGCGATGATTTTCGCCATAGCGATAGTCTATATATGGAGGTTGCAGAACGGAGTGTGGCGAGACCCCGAGCGGTTGAAGTTGGTCATGAATGAATAGATCTATAACTTCATGTTGCAGACTTGACTGTGAGCAGTTAGCCTTCTAGACCTTTACCAATATCACCCAAAAAATGCTGAGAGAGAAGCCATGAGACTACTGCAAAACAATATCAATTATTTGGCGGCGATACTTGTAGTTTCTTTCGCTGGGAACGTGGTATTTTCTCAATCCCAGCGAAATAAGAGGAGAGACAAGTCTTAGTTAGAGTGATGACTACTCCAAGCATTAAAACAATGTAGTAGGTCTTTTCCAACTCTACTTGAATAGGGTCATGACCCACATTTTCAAAGATACCTGAAACGAAGTAAGTAATGATCACCAAAAAAGGCGAACACATGATCGTTATTACAATTCCCTGCGTGACTACCTTTGAGCACTTCGCAAGCTCACCAGCACCCAAATACTGCGCTGTAAGCGCATTCGCATAAGAGAGGAGGCCCGTAAAAAAGCAAAACGAAAAAAAAGCCGCCACTCCGCCACCTAATGCAGCCGCCATATGAACAGAATCTATTTGCGACATGAAGTAGCGATCAGTAAAAATCATGACTGCAAAAGTCCCCTGAGAGACGACCATCGGGAGGGCGATTCTCGCCAGCTCGAACAAAGTGTCTTTTTTAAAGTGAACTTTGGATAAAAACATAACCAAAAACCAGCCGACTAGTAACCGACTAGGTTTACCTAAAATTCCTCAAATTTATTTACTTTTACGCTTGAATGACTCTCGCGCTGCCTTGAAATCTTCACCTAAAGTCGCCAACGCATTTTGGTCACCATCCATGTGCATTATGCCAGAACTAGCCATCTGGATTGCATTTATACTACGCTTAATCATTTGCGCAGCCAAAGGCGGTCTTTGGGCATAGAATTCAGCCAACTCAATAACTCTTGAGTCCAATTGTGCTTCCTCAACGACTTCATCAATAAACCCCTAAGCCAAAAGATCATTAGCTTTTTCCAACTCTCCGCCCACTAGCAGCCGCTTTGTAACAGAAGGGCCAACAAGGTTATAATACAATGGCAGGGCTTCCCAGCTAAGATTCATGCCGAGCTTAACCTCAGGATAACCAAGAACGGCCTGACGTGAAGCTATCCTAAAATCGCAGGCAGAGGGAATACATGCACCCCCGCCCGCAGAGGCTCCGTGCAGGCGGGCGATGGTAATTTGATTAATGCCGACGAGTGCTTCAATTAATTCTCTACCAATCTGAGTCAAACGACTTTTTGCGAGCAAATCTTCAGACTCCCCCGCTTTCCAACGCTTTTCGTCTTTAAGGTCAGCCCCGACGCAGAAATGCTTGCCCTGACCTTTTATTATAACTACTCGAGTATGAGTATCGTACTTGAACGAATTTGCAGCATCTATAATCTCTCGCATCAGCGACAAGCTCAGGGCATTACCACAATCTGGTCTATTAAGTGTTAGCGTCGCGATTTGGTCACTCTTGTCAATTTCTAGATACTTGTAAGCCATGGATTTTAAATTAACTTGCTATTTTTCTCATAGGCTGACTTTTCCGGTAGGTCAAACTGCGCCATAACCATTCGGCTGGCCCAAAACTGTACCTCTGTAGCCAAGCTACACTGAAAATTAACTGGAAAACCCAAATACCTAGAACGACGAAATAAATTTCATATCGCTGCATTTTACCCCACATGCCAAAACCAAACCCGAGGAAGATAGTATTACAAATAACTGTTTGGGCGAGGTAGTTTGTTAAAGCCATCTGGCCAACGCATGCTAGGGCATGACGAACTGTTGAGAGAATCTCCAACTTGCAAAGAATCATAACCATTCCTGTATAGCCCAGCGCCATAGCTAATCGCCCTAGATCATTGATCGGCTCATTAACGAATCCTTTCTCCGAGGTCGCCGGTGTTTGATTTGGAATATTCATGGAAGCAGCTTAAAAGTTTTACAGCTTATTATCAACGGATCTTCAAAGTTAAACTCATTGTGCTCCCTAAAAAAAATATCAATCTAGACTCGCAGCCGCGATGCGTTTATTCTTGTTCAATCTTCAACATTCCTGGCAAAAGACCTCATGAAAAAGATCTTTTTATTACTGTTCGTAATTTCAGGCTGCTCATCAGAGCGTCCTGAGCAAGTTATCCCGCTCAATGGGAATTGGGACACCTATATGGGCGATCCGGGCAGGTCACATTACTCTAATTTATCAGAGATAAAGCATGATAACGTTGCGCAGCTAGAGCTTGCTTGGTCATATGATTCAGGGGAACTGCGAGAAGGCAATTCGAGTATGTACACAAGCCCGCTGATTGTCGACGGAGTCCTGTATGGCTTATCTCCGAAGCTCGTTGCTTTCGCTCTCAATGCGGCTACCGGCGAAGAAATCTGGCGCTCTGATTATGATGGGCCGGGAGCAGCTCAACGAGGATTGATGTGGTGGCAAGAAGGAGACGACAGGCGAATTTTTTACCCAGCGGGGCGAGAGCTAATTGCCCTTAACGCCGAAACTGGGAAAGCCGTCGCCAGTTTCGGCCGAAATGGCAGAGTAGATCTTAGGCCTGAAGATAAGGAGGTTCCTTTTTTTACTAGTGTTCCGGGAATAGTATTTGAGGACAAGTTAATTCTTGGCTTTTCAACTGCTGAAAGTGCAAACTCACAAGCAGGTATGATTAGGGCGCTCGATGCGCGCACTGGAGCCGAGGTCTGGCGTTTTAATAGCTTACCCAGAGAAGGTGGGCTTGGCTCCGAAACTTGGGAGGAAGGGTCTTTAGATAATGCTGGTGGCGCAAATAACTGGACAGGAATGACTCTGGATGAGCAGCGAGGAATGTTATTCATCCCCACTGGGTCAGCCACACCAGATTTCTATGGCGCATCAAGGACTGGAGATAATTTATTTGCTAATAGCTTAGTAGCTCTAAATGCTCGAACCGGCGAATACCGCTGGCACTACCAGACTGTGAGGCATGATCTATGGGATCGAGATTTACCTTCCCCGCCTACGTTAGTCCAGCTGGAAAGAAATGGCACGTTAATAGATGCTGTTGCTCTGACCACCAAATCCGGACATTTGTTTGTCTTTAACAGAGATACCGGTGAATCTTTATATGAGGTTTATGAGGAAGAGGGTCTTCCAAGCTCCCTGCCTGGTGAGGAAGTTTCTCCCACCCAGCCTGTTTCCTCTGTTTCATTCACCAGACAAGAGTTTGAACTCACTGCGCGCAATCAGAAGGCCATTGATTATGTGTCAGAGTTAATTGAACCGCTCGATCAACGACGGTGGGCTCCGCCAACCACAGAGGGGGTCCTCTTCTATCCCGCATATGATGGCGGTGCTGAGTGGGGTGGGTCTGCATATTTACCAGATGGTCATAAACTCATTTTAAATGCGCAGGAGATAGGCGGTATTTTACGGGTGTATGAGAGACCGCCGGGGTTTACTAGAGGCCTCTATTCTGAGAACTGCGGTTCGTGCCATGGCGCTGACAGAGCAGGAACGGACAGAGGGCCAAGCCTTTTAGATATTACCGCGCGGTTTTCAAGCGCACAAATTAATACGACAGTCCTTGAAGGTAGAGGCAACATGCCAGGGTTTGGCAACTTAGAAGGCTATGAGCGAAGCGCATTAATATCATATCTAAGAAACCCTGATATTGAAGAGCTGCAAAGCGACTCAGAAGAAATTGATTATGCCTTTGCTGGTTATATCCGCGTAAGAGATCATGAAGGATTGCCTGGCAATTCACCTCCTTGGGGAACATTGAATTCAATAGACCTAGCAACAGGTAACATCGACTGGCAAATTAATTTTGGAAATTACCCTAGCCACCCAGACCTAAACTGGGGCTCGGAAAGTTATGGTGGGCCAATTGTAACGGCGTCAGGTCTGATTTTCATTGGAGCGACACCAGATAAAATATTTCATGTCTATGACGCCACGGACGGCTCTTTGTTATGGGAATATGAGTTACCGGCCGCTGGATTTGCCACACCATCAATGTATAGTGTTGACGGCAAGCAATATGTTGTTATCGCAGCGGGAGGAGGACGAATGGGACCTCCTTCCGGCTCAGAATATTTTGCCTTTAGTTTGCCCGAGTCTGACTAAAGTATAGCTGTCGAGGATGGACTAAGTGAACAGGAAGTTTCCTATCGCTTATTTGATCTCAATATAAACCGATTATCTTGACCAACTAGGGAGCCAAGTATCATCTTGCTCACCGTTCGCTTCTTGCTTCCTTGCGCCGCTCAACATTAAGGGCATGGCGTAGTTCGCTTCGTGGCAAGCATACTCATACACATCATCTTTGGTTAGCTGCATCTCCACCACAGCAGTGAACTTATCTTCAAACATTTCGAGATCTTCAACAGTCCACTCGTACTCTAAACGCTGATCATCGAGGCGCGTGAACTTTTCGGTNAAAACCATGCTTTCACCAGTNCCACTGAANCGNCTTAAATGTGTNAAGTTNTTGGTAGTCACAACAAAAGTGTCGCCATCCCAAGANCCNCTTGAATCACCTTTCCATAACCNCATGTCGTCTGGNAGATCANNAGAACTANTANCAGTNGGNATAATTCTNTGGTCGTTTACCATNTCAACCATNATNGCAACATGATCCTCCGTTTGAACTAACTTCATAATNTTNTTGTAGGCGCCTGATCTCATCGGAGGGCCTGCGTTAAACCCAATTATACAGCGGTCGTACAAATTACGATCTTCCGGCCCCTCTGGTGATCGGCTTTGCAGCGCACGGAAGTACGCAGCAGTTTCCCTGCCTCTCTCAGTCATTGCCGGCATCCGTCCATTTCCTGGGTAAATTAACTGTGAAGTCCGCATCGTAGTGGTCATCCGCGTACCTTGATCCAAGTAGAATTGGTTATAACCTACATCCAAATCTTGTTGATCGAACTCACCATCAAAATCGGCCGCAGCCCGAGCTTCTCTCCCAGCAATCACCGCCGCCTCAAACTCGTCTACTTCCTCAGAAGTTAAGAACTCTTTATCAGCGAAAGCCGCAGGTCTTTGAAAAGGGGTAACTGTTCGAAAGTCCCAGTTACCTTGGAGGCTCGGCTTTCCCCATTTTGTCATCGGGACATCGCCTAAGCTTCCCACAGAGCCGAGAGTTAAACCAAAGCTTACAATCCACGTGGTTAATATCCTCATCAAACTTTCCTCGCAATCAGTTTACCGGGTTATAAGTCTTATCGAAGACTGCCATCTAGTGCCTTCGGCCCATCATAGCCTTTACGCAAGTGGTCGTAGAGAAGATCTTCGCCAAACTCAACGCATTTATACTCTAACAGTCGCGCATCATTTTCCATTCTTCGGTACAAAGGTATCTTAATCTTCCAGGGTCTGCTGAATACATCTGGATCTTCAATCGTTGCCTCATACTCAATGTGATTCTCGTCCAAAAGAGTGTAACGCTCCTCCACCACTAAATTTGGCCCGTGATAATTCCCTGATGCATCAAGCCAAGTGTCAGGGACCTGCTTCGTCACNTTCACTACCAAAGTCCCATCCTCCCAATTACCAAGAGAGTACCCCATCCAAGATGGTAATGGAGCCTCGGTNCCAGGTCTGTCCATAAAAATAGTGCGGCTATTGCTACCAAATTCATACGCTATAAATATTTCTGTGTCGGTCTGCAGGATCTGAAATGGCCAAGGCATATAAGTTGATCGAGGAATTCCGGGTATATAGCATTTTGCGACTGGATCNAGGTTATTCCAGTTCGCACGGTTTTCATCTCGCTTTGCCAAGGCTTCAGGCAGATAAGGAATTTCCTCACCCTCAACCACGCTCATACCTGCCGGAATGCCTCCTAATGCTCCCATTATTCTCGTAACTGGCATTTTGCTAGCCGTATGCCCTTCCAGGTTCCAACTTGCCGCGTTCANGGCCTGCCAAATTCCGCTCAAATCGGGCGGACCCGAGCTAACGATTGTTTCAGGGCCAGCCAATTCTGAGGGCTGCTCTTGTGTGCAGCTTTGGAGAGATCCCAGAGTCAGCAAAAACAAAACGAATAGAGGTGTTTTATTTTTTTTCATGACGGCGATAACCCCCAGCTATTGGTCTTCATCTTCTGGAAATCCCCCCGGTGGTGCACCGACCCCCGAAGAGCCCATAAATACGCTTCGTCCGTCCGGAAAAGTAATGTCCCGGCCACTGCCACGGCATTTGGGAATGCAGTCTGGATCTTTACTCTGGTAACCTCGAACTAAAATTTCAGTGCCAATTTGAAGAATTTGGTCGGTTAGCCCCTGTCGGAGAAGTGTGTTCGGCGTACCACCCTCCAGCATCCACTCTTCTGTAGTGCCGTCATCTAAAGCAGCAGTCATATGCAACCAGCTATGCGGGTTCACCCACTCCATTCTGGTTATTTCTCCCCTAAGTCTAATGGGTTTGTCGATATCGAATTCTGACGAAAAAGCGTGGTGACCTTGCATAGGTGACTGCAAATAAATCGTTGCGCCGATTAACGCTATAAAAGTAAGGAATTTTCTCATTTGCGCTGAATCTCTTTAGTTTCTTAATTTTTTTGAAAGTTTGCCCCAGAAAAAATGAATTTTCCACAAATTCCGTGCTGCGGTGGTGAAATATGGTCAGCCTGAGCGTATAGTCGAAGTCAATATGGTTGTTTTAAGTCAAGATACTTCTACTCAAAGTGAGGCGGTAACTAATGGGCAGGGAATTTTTTTTGGCAAATAGTGCTCAAAGCAGGCTCTTGCTGCCTGCTCTTATATATACACTATCGATCGTTAGCTATGCACAAGGAGTTATCACCACCGATACTCATCGTCTTGACCAAGTTGCTGACGGAGTATACTTTGCCACTGGAAACGGCGACATTTATACGATGAGCAATGCACTCATTATTGAGAGAGAGGACGACATCGTCATTGTCGACTCTCATATAACTCCGGCAGCAGGCAGAGCGCTGTTGGATTCAATACGAACTGTCAGCGACAAACCTGTCACCACCTTAATCAATTCTCATTTCCATTATGACCATTCGAATGGGACACCAGCCTTTGGCGATGACTTAGAAATAATAGGCCACGAGGTCACCTATGAAAAGCTAACAGGTGATCCAGAAAATGAGCACACTTATCAGTCATCGCTTCATCGATTCGATAACACAGTAGCTCGATTAGAAAGTGAGCTAGCCAACGCCACAGACGCTGATGAAAGGCTTCAAATTGAGAACCAATTAAACTACTGGAGACGTCATGTCGAAGCGCAATCGGAGATAGTATTTACACCGCCCACGCAAACACTGCGAGACAAGATGACTCTGTATCGAGGAGGCAGAGAAATTCAGTTACATTATTTTGGCCGCGCTCACACTGGAGGTGATCTGGCAATCTACCTTCCAAAAGAAAAAATTGTTTTTAGTGGCGACATGATACTTGGCGGAATCTCATATATGGGCGATGGTTACGTCGCAGAATGGGCTGACACTCTTCAAGGTCTTAAGGGACTGGATATTAAACTAATTTTACCCGGGCACGGTCCCGGGATCACAGATGTAGGGCGCATATCTCTTGTACAGGCATACTATACAGATTTAACAGAAGAAATTAAGCGCCTCAAAGACCTAGGTTATTCTGCCGAGGAAGCTGCAGCTCGAGCAGATCTTCGGGAACATGAGCGAACATTGGGCGTTCGCCAGCTAGGTGCAAATTTAGAAGCAGTCCAAAGAATGTACGACATATGGGATGGCCTCATTCAATAATTTGGAGTCGAATATGGAAACTAAGATGAAGAAATTTGCTATTTTATTGTGCACACTTTTTCTTGTCAGCTGCAGTAATTATGAAGCTGCAGAGTCGGAAATCGTTGATAATGCGGGGACTATTGAGCGCCTAGATCCAAGGCTAGATGCTTTAATTCCAGCGGGCGCCAATATCCAGAAACTGGCTGGAGGTTTCACTTTCACAGAGGGGCCTGTGTGGGACCGGCGTAATAACCTACTCTATTTTAGCGATGTGCGCGATAATACTATTTACAGCTGGGGTGAGGATTCAGGCGTTCGTATTTTTATTCAGCCGGTCTACGCCGAAGCGACTGATCACCCGTCAGTTGGCTCTAACGGCCTGACTTTGGATAGCGAAGGCCGCCTGGTACTCATGGAACACGGCTATAGAAGAGTTTCTCGCCTTGAGGCAAACGGTAAACGAACACCATTAGCCGACAACTACCGAGGCAACCGCTTAAACAGCCCGAATGACGTAGCTTGGCATTCAAACGGTTGGATTTATTTTACTGACCCACCGTATGGTATGGCGGGGCTTGAAAATGATCCCGCAAGGGAACTCGATTACAATGGCATTTACCGGTTAAGTCCCGAGGGTGAGATACAGCTACTGGAGCGAAACCAAACGCGGCCGAATGGGCTTGTTTTCTCTCCAGACGAAGAGACCCTCTATGTGGCTAACTCGGATGCAGAAAATAAGGTCTGGTACGCCTATACTGTAATACATGGAATCATCGGGAATCCTCGAGTATTCTACGACGTGAATGATCAGACCGGTGAAGGTGCGGCTGACGGCATGAAGGTAGATAGCCAAGGAAATATTTTTGCTACTGGACCTGGTGGTGTTTGGATTTTCGATCCAGATGGAACGCACCTTGGAACAATTAAGCCAGACGAAGTCCCAGCTAACGTTGCTTGGGGTGATGATGGATCTACACTTTACATGACTGCACGTACTGGACTGTATCGAGTTCGCTTGAGTACCAGCGGAGAAATTCCATAGGTTTTTGGAAAAAATTTCGTGAGTCACTGTAAAAAATCATTTAAAGTTTTTCTGTTTTTTAAGTTAGCACCTGGAGACAAAAATGAAGTTGAAATCTGTCAATGGCCTTGTGCCTGGTTTAATTTTTAGCGCAACCAGTATTTTAGCAAACGCTCAATCCATCGAAGATGTTGTTCTCAACGTCTACAAAGAGCCCACTTGTGGTTGCTGTAACGGATGGATAGACCACATGAATGACAATGGCTATACCACAGCATTTCACCACCCAACTAATATACAAAAACTGAAGGACGAGTTTGGATTGAAAAACGAGTGGCGATCCTGTCATACCGCTGTGCACGAGGATGGCTATTACTTTGAAGGCCACATACCTGAAAAATTTATCGCTCAATTTCTTTCTGCTCCACCTCAGGGAGCCATGGGGCTTGCAGTACCTGGTATGCCAATCGGCGGTCCTGGAATGGAAATGGGAAACAGATTTACGCCGTACGACATCCTCTTAATTAATAAGGATGGCAGTCATTCTATTTTCGCCAGCATCAAGAAAGCGGCTGACCAAAACTAAAAATGCTCTTATATTTGGTTTCTTTGCGCTGCCTGATCGATTAGATCAGCGGCGCGAAATGCGAGTGCCATAATCGTCATTGTAGGTTGGCCGCGACTTGAGGTTACCAGAGAACTACCATCACAAAGAAACAGATTTGGGACATCATGAGCTCGATGGCTTGAATTTATAACCGAAGTGTTAGGATCATCGCCCATCCTGCACGTCCCGAGCAGATGAACATTGCCACTTTGACCCTCCGAAGGATATGAGGCGCTTATATTTTGTGCGCCAACCGCCTCCATCAGTTCCACACTCTTATTCATAAACCATTCCATTGTGGCAAGATCATCTGGATGGTCCATATAGGTGCAACGAATTGTCGGTCGACCAAAATTATCTTTGTGTGTCGGGTCAAGTGTTACATTGTTTGTTGCCAGAGGCAGCGAGGTGGTATGCCCATCAAAAGCTGCTGAATGCGAGAATCTGCTTGCTAGGCTATCCTTAAAATCCGCACCCCAAGAAGGTCCTCCAAAAGAGCCTGAAGCACCGAGTGCAAATTCCATGGGCGTTCCGGCAGATGGATGCCTCCCGTCTATGCCTCCTCCTCCGTAAAAACCTAACCCTGGATCTAATTCGTAGAAGTCATGCACTACTCGCGTTGCAGGTATACTCTT
>NZHL01000026.1 GCA_002691365.1 Fidelibacterota bacterium | reverse complement strand
GTTACTTTAATTGGATGCCTGGCGGGCATGGCACCTGACCTGGACGTACTCATTCAGTCAAACGAAGATCCCATTTTATTTCTCGAATTTCGTGTGGAGAGAATCTGAGTCGGCTGGCGCAAAAATCGAAATCGGATTAATACCCAGACCTTTTGCTGCTCGGGCTATACGAACCGCGATTTCGCCCCGGTTCGCGATGAGCACATTTTTTTGCTGCGACACTTTTATTTTCCCTTTAACCTCTTTAGTGACAGGTTGGCTCAGAGCGAATAAATTGTCCAGTTTTGGCTGGAGTTGTCGCTAGGTTAGGGTTTCGTTTAACAGTTGCAGTGCTTGTTCTGTAAATGCCTGCATGTTTTTTTCACGGTCACTCACTCCCGTCTCGATTTTGATTGAGCTGTTTCCAGGGCCAGCGATGGCGACTACGCTATTGCCTGGTCCAATGCCATAAGGTGAACCTGTCGGACCCGCTATGCCTAATTCTGCGATGGCCCAGTCTGAATCCAATACTGCCCTTGTTTTGTCGGCGAACTTAAGAGCCATTCTCTCTGTCATGGGTTCAAGGCCTTCAATATCGCTCTTGGAAAGTCCCAGGAAGATCCTTCTTGAGGCTAGCGTATATATTACTGATCCACCTTTGAAGTAAGCTGAGGCGCCTGGTACCGAGAGCAGAGCTGCGGATANCAACCCTCCAGTGGATGACTCGCTNACGGAGATAGTCTGTCCNTTAGATTTTAATTTTTCCGCTATCGACTTCANAAGNTCGGGCTGTTCTAGCATGTGATNNTTATCCTTNGACCAATAGGNTTGTTAAGAANCTAAAACCTGTTTCGGGGTGTTATTGATTTNNAGNTAAGTACAGCTTTTACCCGTTAACATGTCTTTGAATAAATCTAACTGCTCTTCGTCTAGATTNCGACTGGCTATCCAGACGGCATGCNCCCTTTGGTTTTTTATCGGATTAATTTGTAATCCCCACATAGGCTTAATCTGACTGGGGATCATGGAATAGCGAATATCAGTCACTAGCTGGCTCTGATAGTCGTAACCCAAGTAATCCTGTGAAAACCANCGAAACCTTTCAATATCGATGCCCTGTTGGCTGTCTCTGTCTAGTGTTGGGAGGTGTTTTTCGTAGTTNAATACCTCGATCGATTCGCCTGAACACCAAGTCGTCGTTCCCAGAGTTCGAATCGCATCCACATGATATCGTCCTTCGTGTTCGTAAACCGCTTTCCAAAGTATGAGGTTACCAAAGGACGGTTTGAGGGTGAGCCTCTGGGGGTTGTGTTCTCGTTCATTGGCGATTTNTAAGGCTGCGCGGTAAGTTCTTTCGTGTTGTATNAAGCCCAGCNATAAATAGAGGAAACACCAGGTTAGAGCGAGGGCTGTGTAAAGTCTNTTTTTCAAGCTGAGCGCGCAGATTACCAATATGAGNGCAGGAATTGTGAAGAGAGGGTCTACGACCGAAACGTTGTTCCAGGCGATGCGAACATTGGAAAAGGGCCAGAATAATAGTGTTCCGTAAGAGGTACATGCATCAAGCAGCGCGTGTGTTGCGTAACCTAGGAGCGCGGCCAGGTAAACAACGTGAAAAGTCAGCGTCTTTTTAACAAACCAGAATAACGCAGATGCCACGATCAGTGCGCCTATCGGAATGAAAATGAGTGAATGGGTGAACTGTCGGTGAAATTCGAGAAATAAAATGGGATCTTCGTTTGACTGAATGAGTACGTCCAGGTCAGGTGCCATGCCCGCCAGNCATCCAATTAAAGTAACTTTTGCGANATTTTTNCTGTTTGCGATAGTTTGAGCTAGTGCTCCTCCGAGAGTCCCTTGGCTGATTGGATCCATGTTTAAACTTACGCTTGCTCTGACTTAATTAGGTCGGCTATTCGCTCTGCGACCATTATCGTCGGGGCGTTTAGATTGCCATTNGTGATTCGTGGGAATATGGANGCATCTGCGACTCTCANTTTGTTTATGCCTTTTACTCGCGCNCAAGGATCTACCACAGAGTCTTCATCGACACCCATCCTGCATGTTCCGCAGGGGTGATAAGCGCTTTCCGCGTTATTTCTTACAAACGCGTTTAGCTCATCATCTGACTGAAAGTCCTCGCCTGGATTGAGTTCTTTCCCTCTTATGCCGTCAAAGGGCGCCTGTTGGAAAAGGGATCTCGCNGTCCTGATGGCTTTACGAAACACGACAAAATCCTCTTCATGAGACATATAGTTGAATCGAATTTTAGGCTGATCTTTAGGGTCCGAACTTGCTAGCTTTATCGAGCCTCGACTTTTTGAGAGCATCGGCCCGGTATGTACCTGAAACCCATGTTGGCTAGCTTTAACCTTGCCATCATATGACATGGCTACAGGCAGAAAATGAAATTGAATGTCAGGGTAGTCCANTTCAGGGTCGCTTTTGATNAATCCGCCAGCTTCGAAATGGTTGGTTGCTCCTAGACCTTTTCGGGTGGCTAGCCACTTCGTGCCGATAAGTCCTTTGCCAAGCCACCCGAGGTGAGAGTGCAGTGAAATAGGGAGTAGGCTTGCTTGTTGGACATAAACTTCCAGATGATCCATCAGGTTTTGACCCACCCCGGGTAGGTCACAGTGCACCTCTATTCCGAGATCTCTTAGGTCCTGTGCTCTTCCTATTCCAGACAGCATAAGAATCTGGGGTGAGTTTATTGCTCCTGCGCACAAAATAATTTCTCTGTTTGCCCTCACATTTAATTGTCTGTTGGCTTTTGTGTAACTGACCCCTTTTGCCACACCCTCTTGTATCAATAACTTGTTAACAAAGGAATTGGTCGAGATTGTAAGGTTTGTTTTTCTATTTTTGGAAATGAATGAATGATAGGTAGAGGCTCTGATGCCTTGGTCCACGGTCATCGGCATTGGGCCAAATCCTTCCTGGTGTTCGCCATTTACGTCTTCGTTTAAAGGAAATCCTGCGGATCGAGTTGCTTCCAGAAATGCTGCGTAAAGTGGGTTTTTCATTGAACCGGTTGTGGTCGCGAGAGGNCCATCATGGCCTTTGTAGCGGTGGCTTTGGTTGAGCAGGTCGGCTCTTTGTGATTTTTTAAAGTAGGGTAAGACGGAATCATAGCCCCACCCAGTCGCCCCGAGTCTTTCCCAATTGTCAAAGTCTTTTCGGTTTCCTCGAATATAAACCATCCCGTTAATCGAAGACGACCCCCCCAGAACCTTTCCTCGTGGGCAGTGAACCCTTCTATAGTCCAAACCGGGTTCCGGTTCGCTATAGTATCCCCAATTTATTTTTTGATCGTGGAGTGGCATATAAAATGCCGACGGCATCTTGATGCTCAAACGATTATCCCGGCCGCCCGCTTCGATCAATAAAACTCGTACATCATCGTTTTCAGCTAGACGAGAAGCGATCACACAGCCGGCAGAGCCGGCCCCGATGACGATGTAGTCGAAGATTGCATCAGGTTTTTTGGACATAGAGCGTAAATATTGAGAAGTCCTGACAATTTTAGGCGAATTTGGACCGTGCTAGAATAGGCATGACTATAAGAAAGTGATTCCATGTTAGATTCTGAACAAATTGGTTTTTTTAAAGCAAACGGATATCTGCTTGTCCCGGGGGTAATGGACAAGCAACTGTGTTCAGAGTTGCAGGATCGAATGTGGGAAAGTCTTCCCAAAAATGCTTCTCTAAAAAGAGAGATTTCGGCAACTCACATAGGTCCTTTTGGATCCGATTTACAATCCGCCGAGTCGACTGACTTTAGAGATGGGTATCGGTGGTTAAACAGGAAACTCGGAGTCGCGGAGTCTGCTATCCAATTAATTTACTCCGAGGAGATCTGTGAGATTGCTCGGCAGCTAATTGGTGGGGATCTTCGACAAGCAGTTGTTGAAGGCAAGCCGATGGGGGCGAGCGGTCCAGCCTGGCCTGGTGGGCCGACTGATCCGGCTTTAGGGACGGAGGGAGCCCGTGGGGTTTACTTNACTTTGCCTTATGGCGACAAACCGAGGGAGCCAGATCTTTGTCATACAGACGGACATCCGTTCCAGCTTGGTGTGGTAGGTCTGATTGCCGATACACCAGAAGATGGTGGCGCTTTTAAAGTCTGGCCTGGCTCTCATAAATCACTATTTTCTAAATTCGTACACCGTTACGATCAGCCNCGAATACCTTATTACGATCATCTTCCCGCGTTTAAAGGAATTAGCCACACGCCAGAGTACTTGAAAGAAATCGTTCGGCTGAACAAGGAAGTAAAAGCTGTCGAGTGTTGGGGGCAAAGGGGAGACCTTGTGTTTTGGCATCACAGGACAGCTCATATGGCCGGGCACAATTACTCGAATACGATCCGGGAGGCGATACTGGCCGATTTTTGGAATGACCAATTGAATGAGAATCGTACCAAGCCTTCGACACATGAAATGTGGGATGATTGGACGGATGAGGTAAAAAATTCTAGTGAAGAATATTCGATAGAGTTTGCTAGAGAGCAGCGCTTAGAGGTTTAACTGGGAGTAAAACATGACACAGGACAAACAACATAAGAATGATATGTACGGTAACATCGATGCGCGTAGCGAATCCGAAGAGGGTGTACTTCCTCCAATCCCTGCGGCGACCGTGGTTCTGCTTCGAGAGGCAGAACAAAGTTATGAAGTCCTGATGTTGAAAAAGAATTCCAAAATCACCTTTGGTGGAATGTGGGTTTTTCCTGGAGGAAAGATTGATCCAGAGGACTATGGTGAAGAAAATGACTTGGAGTTTGCGGCGCGTGCAGCAGCGGTTCGAGAAACTAAAGAGGAAACTGGCATCTCGGTTGACTCAACGGATTTTATTCATTTTGCTCATTGGACGCCTCCCCCAGGCCCTCAAAAACGATTTGCTACTTGGTTTTTTATCGCGAAGTCGACAGGTGTGAAGTCGGTAGAAATTGATGAGGGTGAGATTAAAGATCATCAATGGATAAAACCGTCGGATGCGCTCGCGAAACATTCTGCCGGGGATATTGACTTGGTGCCGCCGACTTGGATAACACTGCACCACCTTTCCTTATATGAAAAGACCGATGATGTCCTGGATCACTTTTCAAAGACAACTCCCAAGGTGTACGAGACGAGAGTTGTGAAGGCTTCCGATGGCGATCGAGTCGCCATGTGGAAAGGTGATGCGGGATATGGTGATTGGGATGCAGACGCTGCAGGCGACAGACATAGGCTTGTCATGTCGCCAGGGGGATTTTCTTTCGAAAATAACGTCGAGGCTTATTAGCAAACCCTGATCGGTTAAATTTTCAGACGAAGACTGACTGGTATGCTTCTTCGTTAAAACCGACCAAAAGATTTTTACCGACTACTGCGGTAGGCGCTCTCAGGTTTCCGGTGCTGCCAAGCATTGCCATAACGGCGTCTTCCGATGTCTTTTCTTTTCCAGAAAATTCCACGACTTTCTTGCCTTTGGCAACTGTAAGCTTGTTGGCCTTTTTTAGCAGCTTCAAGGCATCTTCCCGTTGCAGTTTTCTGCTAGCAGGAACTGTTTCTGTGATCTCGATTTTGCTGGCTTCTATAAACTTAGAAGCTTTTGTGCAACTTGTTCAGCCNTTGCGAAAATAAAGCCAATCAATTTGTTTGGTCATTTTTTATCCTTTACGGTTAATTTTTGCTGGTAATCTAAATCCAGAGTTAGCTTATTCAAACTTGTTTATGGGGTCAAAGAACTTTTGGTTGGATTCCTTATTGCCCCGCTTTTCAAAGCTGGGTAAGGATTGGAGTTTGTGGTTGATCGATGGTGTTTCTGATATGTTGCNGNAATAGGGTTTTGGTTATGAATGAGCAAGAGGAAAATTTAGAGTATTACATTGAGTTGGTTGAGAGCATGCGAATGCCTGATCCGCTAACAGCAGATTTTTCTCTAGATTCAGGAGAACNGTCAATTGTNGAGCGTTGTGTTGAGGAGGTACAGGACAACGGTTTTTCAGTGCTTCCGGATTTTTTGGGGGCNANGCGCNTGGAACAAATGCGNGTCGGATTGCAACCGATATTTGCTCTGACTGGTAACCGGATTGTCGATGGGAAGAAACGGGGCTGGCCTGGGACTCAGACCGTACATATACCTAATCTGTATGCCAAAACCCGAGCGATCGATGAGGTATCAATTGACCCCGCTCTTTTGTCTATTGTTGAGGGAGTGCTTGGTAAGTCCTTTCAGATGTCTGTCGCCGTCGCAATGTGCCCGGGGCCGGGATGCGATAAACAAGGTTTGCATCAGGATGATAGTCACTATCCGATTCCGAGGCCCCACCCTCCGCTCGTAGCCAACACGCTTATTGCGTTGGATGATTTCACCGTTGAAAATGGTGCGACTATGCTGGTGCCCAGCAGCCATAAATGGGAACGGAGTTTGAATCCCGAAGAACCAACTGTACAGATCGAAATGAAGGCGGGTTCTTTGTTGGTGTGGGACGGCGCGTTGTGGCACGCAGGCGGGGCNAATAAAACCNCAGATGAGATTAGGCGNTCCGTGAATCTAAATTTCAATGTTTCCTGGTTGAGACAGCAAGAAAATCTCTATCTTGGCGTTCCGAGAAGCGTTATTTCTAAGATGCCAGCTCTGTTGCAGCGACTTCTGGGATATAACCGGGTCAATCATCTGTGTGGTGGCGTAGATTATCAGGATCCTCTCGCCTATTTTCNCGAGCATCCTGACTGAGAGATGGTGCTTAGGACATAATGATGCGGCCGAGCTTGGTCACTGCGTCTNTGTGTGCCGCTGTTTCTTTTTCCCCGAAGTCACGGTCGGGTTTTTCAAGTAATTGGAAGTGCCCAAAATCGTCCGAGCCCGAGACCAGTATCGCAGTATCGTCTCCCTTGGTCTGACGAACGTGAGTGGCACAGTATCGTAGTACCATGCCTATTCTGCGATCGTTAGATAGGTTTGGACCGCTTCCGTGGATGGCCCTGATGTGGTGAATAGAAATCTGTCCAGAGTCCAGAGGTGCTGACTGGCACGCCGATTCGTCGATGGTTCTGTTAACTTCTTGTCCTCGACTGAGCAGGTTGTTTTCTGCGAATGTATTGGTATGAGCGTATAGCTCTTCTTGGTGACTTCCCGGTACGAAGCTCATCGGGCCAGAGTCCTCATGGGCGTCTGAGAGTGCTAGCCAAGCGGTTGCTACATCGTGTGGTTCGAGTCCCCAGTAATTAGCATCCTGGTGGAAGCTTACAATCTTAGAATCACCGCTTTCTTTAATGAACCAGTTAGTGGACCACAAGAGTACGTTTGGACCGAGAATGCTGGTTATTGGGTGGACTATCCTTGGATTGGTTACCACATCCCAGGCCCAATTCTGAAGAAGGTGGAGGTCAGCTCTTAAGGGAGCCGCTTTTTCCGTGCCGCCAAAGCGTCTTTCGAAATTCTCGAATTCGTGCCGTAGTCGTTTCGTCTCTTCTTGATCGTAAACAGTTAACGGTGACAGGTAACCGTCTCTTTGGTAACTCGCGAGCTGTTCTTCGGTCAATTGAAATTTCATGTGAGCAGTTTCGTCGCTATTTAGTTTGGTTGCCGAGCTTCGGTGTGTTTTGAGTATACTAGCATCGAATCGTTGGCATCCAAGTATCGCAATAGATACTCATTGGGAGAGGAAAACATGATTAATTTTGGAACTATCAGTACTGCGAACATCACCCCCAGAGCGTTAATGAGCCCGTGCGTAGACGAGCCGAAGGCCCGGGTTGTATCTATCGCGGCTCGAAGTAAGAGTCGCGCAGAAGAATTTGCTAAGTGGCACGGAATTTCCCGAGTGTACGAGTCATATGATGAAGTTATAGCTGATGATGAGACGAATGCTTTTTATAACCCACTGCCTATTTCGATGCATAAAGATTGGACGATAAGGGCTTTGCGCGCAGGGAAGCATGTCCTTTGTGAAAAATCCTTTGCGTCGAATGCGCTCGAGGCGAAAGAAATGGAAGCGGCTGGCGCAGAAACGGGTCTGGTATTAATGGACGCCTTTCACTATCGATATCATCCGGTCTTCATACGTGCGAAAGAGATAATGGAAAGTGGCGAGATCGGCAAAGTGGAGCGNATCGATGCNGCCTTTCACGTGCCTGTGTCGGATCCTGGTAATATTCGGATGAANTATAGTTTAGGTGGCGGGGTGACTATGGATATCGGATGTTACCCAATTTCGTGGGTCAGACATCTGGTAGGAGAAGAGCCCTNAGTCAAATCGACAGAGTTGGAGGTGGGTCCCCCCAACGTCGATACATTTTTGGCGGCTGAGTTCGTGTTTCCCTCTGGAGTTGAGGCAAGGATATCGGGTGATATGCGTTCGAACGCTAAGTTCCGCATGGAGTTCGAGGTGACGGGCGAGGAGGGAAGACTCTACGTCCGAAATCCTTTGATTCCGCAGATAGGTCACTCAATAGAGGTGACGCGTAAAGAAACTCAACGTAGTGAGACCTGCGATAGGCGTCCGACATACTCGTATCAGCTTGATGCCTTTATCGATGCGATTGATAACCAGTCATCTTTGTTCACTGATGCAGCTGACGCGGTTAAACAGATGTCGGTTATTGATCAGTGTTACGATGTGGCAGGGCTTCCACAGCGAGGACTGGAACTATAGTTCATGTTAAAGTTTGGCTCAGTTGGTGATGTCAATGGTTTGGGTTGAAGTGGAAAGAAGAGCGTCTGTTTTCCTCCAGGATTGGATAGGGAGTAGGGTTTGCTTAATGAGTGGTTGCTGAATTTTGCGCGTTGGCTGGATTCGTTTGCCTGGAGCACAGCAATTCATGAGTCCTTTTATTTGTATGCGTGGATAGAGTCTACCCATGTTTTAGCAATTATGATCTTCCTTGGCATGTTATTTATTATCGACCAATTCCTTTGTTAACAAGTTATTG
>NZHL01000025.1 GCA_002691365.1 Fidelibacterota bacterium | reverse complement strand
TCCTTTTTGGTCTTTACCTATTTCAATTTTTGCAGTTATGGTTTGGATAATTTTTTCTTATTATCAATTTTTAAATCAATTAATTATGATTGATATGGTTAGGCCAATTATAGCAATTATAGGTACGTACATTGGTTTCTTTCTTTATAACTTTTTGATTGCTGAAAAAGATAAAAGATTTTTAAAAAACACTTTTAGCACTTATATATCACCAGAACTTATCGATCAAATGTATGAAAATAAAGAAGAGCCTCAGCTTGGTGGAAATGAGGGATACCACACAGCTTTTTTTACTGATATTCAAAGTTTTTCAGCATTTTCAGAAAAATTAAGTGCTCCAGATCTAGTTGAGCTTTTAAACGATTATTTAACTGAGATGACAGATATTTTATTAGATAATAAAGGAACTTTAGATAAATATATTGGAGATGCAATAGTTGCATTTTATGGTGCTCCGGCTCCAGTTGAAGATCATGAATATTGGGGTTGTTTAACAGCAATTAAAATGCAAGAAAGATTAGCTGAATTACGTAAAAAATGGCAAGCTGAGGGAAATAGGTGGCCAGAGATTGTTCACAATATGCAAAATAGAATCGGTATCAACTCAGGTCCTATGGTAACTGGTAATATGGGTTCTTCGATGAGGATGAATTATACTATGATGGGAGACACTGTAAATCTTGCAGCAAGGTTAGAGGCTTCTGCAAAACAATATGGTGTATATATTCAAGTCGCAGAGGAAACTTATAAAAAATGTAAAGATAAATTTATTTGGAGAGATTTGGATTACGTTATCGTAATGGGTAAAACAGAACCAGCTAAAGTTTATGAATTAATATCTGAAGTTAATTCTATTCCAAACGGTTATAATAAATTGCTTAAAGCGTATAATGAAGGATTGAATTTATATAGATCTCAAAATTGGAAGAAAGCAATAGATGCATTTAAAGCATCAGATCAATTAGAAGAAATGTTTCCAGGTAGAAAAACAAATCCTAGTCAAATATATATTCCAAGATGTGAATATTATTTAAAAAATCCTCCAGGTCATAATTGGAATGGAAGTTGGGAATTAACAAAAAAGTAATTGATTTTATTCATTAAGAATTAACTTTTTATGTTTAATTTATAAGTAGTTTCTGGATAAAATTTATGTGTAAGAAAAAAATACTTTGCCCGATAAAAATCATTGGGCTTTTTTTTTAGATAAAATTCATAACGGAGAATAAATGCTTTCTAATATAAAAAACAAAATTAATACCAAAGAAGCAAAGTTGTGTGTTGTAGGACTAGGTTATGTTGGTTTGCCATTAGCTGTAGAGTTTGCAAAAGCTGGATTTAAAGTAACAGGAATTGATATTTCTGAAAATAGAGTTAATCAATTAAATAGAGGTGAAAATTATATTAGAGATATTAATGATAAAGAATTAAGAATGTTGATTGATTCTGAATCTTTAAAAGCTACAACTGACTATTCAGTAATTTCTGAAATGGATGCTATTTCAATTTGTGTTCCTACTCCTCTAAGTAAATTAAAAGATCCTGACGTTTCATATATTCAATCTTCGATTGATGAAATAGTAAATTATATTCATCCAGGTTTATTATTGGTTTTGGAGAGTACAACTTACCCAGGAACAACTAGAGAATTAATTTTGCCAGCTTTATTGAATTCAGGTGCTAAAGTTGGAGAGGATTTATTTTTATGTTTCTCACCAGAAAGAATTGATCCAGGAAATGAAACTTTTAATATTAAAAACACCCCAAAGGTAATTGGGGGTGTTACTGAGGAATGTGGTAATTTGGGTGCTGAATTATATAAAAAAATTACTGATGAAGTAGTTATTGTGTCATCACCTGAGTCAGCAGAAATGGTAAAATTGCTTGAAAATACATTTCGTTCAGTTAATATTGGTTTGGTAAACGAAATTGCAATAATGTGTGAAAAATTAAAAGTTAATGCTTGGGAAGTCATTGATGCTGCGGNAACAAAACCATTTGGGTTTATGAAATTTACTCCTGGTCCTGGATTAGGAGGTCATTGTATTCCAATTGANCCNCATTATTTGGCTTGGAAAATGAGAACNCTTGACTANAAGGCCCGATTCATTGAATTGGCTGGTCAAATAAATAGTTCAATGCCTGANCATGTAGTTGAATTAATAAGATTTTCNTTGAATGATTTAGCNATTACAATAAAGAATAGTAATATCCTATTAATAGGAATGGCCTATAAAAAAGATATTGATGATGTTAGAGAATCACCATCATTAGATATTATGGCTNTATTGGAAGAACAAGGTGCTNANGTAAGTTATTANGATCCATATNTATCAGAAATCAAATGGAATTCAGAAATTAAGAAAGGATATCTTAATCTCTCTGAAATTAACTTAATTAANTACAGTGCAATTGTAATTTTAACAGATCATACAAATATTGANTATGAAAAAATAAAAAATTCNGACAGTCTTATAATTGATACACGCAATGTGTATAAAAATTATAATTCTNAAAATATTNTTCGTCTAGGNTCTGGTTAAAGTAAACTATTCATTTATTTTTATAAATTATTAATGTAACTTTTNATATGANAAAGTTTTTCTTATTTATTTACTTTGTAAGTTTTATTCTTTTAGGCCAAGNTTTTAATGATTCTACTAATTTTAATGAAATTAATTCTGGTTTAANAGACACNCAAACTAGAATNAATCTTGAAGCAGATATTCAAAGAGGNAATTTAGTTAAACGACAGNTCCAATTTAATGAGATTATTAATGNAAATTTTGGATTGAGGTTTTTTCTACCTGATTCTAGTTTAGGGTCAACTTTTGATAATTTACCAATTCCAGGCTATTATGAAATAAGTGTTGGTGATGAAATAAGAATATCATTGTGGGGNCAAGCAGATNTACAAGAAATTTTNATTGTTGATAAGGAAGGTAGAATTTTTGTTCGTTCTATNGGATTNATTTCTGTAATCGGTAAAAGTTTAACTGAACTAAAACAATATTTGAAGCAAGAATTTAGTAAAAGTTATTCCACATTATATTCTGATGATGATAGAACATTTATGGATGTTTCTATGGTTTCAATACANTCTGTAAANCTTCAAGTCATNGGTGAAGTTNTTTCACCTGGAGTGTATAACATTCATCCTTTTTCAAATGTAATTACAGCAATTTCTCAAGCTGGTGGAATTGATACAACAGGATCAATAAGAAATATTAAGATNTTAAGAGATGGTAATATTTTCAAGGAAATTGATTTTTATAAATTATTAGTTTATGGNGAAAACAATCACGATTTTAGATTAAAAAACAAAGATATCATCTTGGTTGATAAAAGACAAACTACAATTCAAATTGATGGTCAAGTAAATAAACCTGGCTTTTATGAAATGAAAAAAAATGAAAANTTCGATNATTTNTTAANATTTTGTGGAGATTTTAAACCAAAAGCNGGNTTGNTTACAGAAGTTACAAGAATATTAAGTCGTTCAGAAAGATTGACTGATGATGATGCAATTAAAAAATTTTATTTTAGGGATTTGAGTAAAATTAATTTTTCNNATGGTGACAAAATAGTTGTTCCTAAAATTAAAAANACAAATTCTCAAGTTTATGCATATGGTCAAGTTAAAAANGAAGGTANTTACCNATTTGTTAANTCAATGAGAATATATGATTTATTNGAATTAGCTGGTGGAATAAATGACAAGGAATTTCTTAAATCAGTTAACACTNAAAAAATTGATTTAATTAGAAGAGATATAANATCAAACTTTAGTCAAGTTATTACCTTGGATTTAGAAAAAATCATTAATAAAGATGAAAATGAGAATATTTTATTAGAGAATTATGATCAAATAACNGTTTATCCNAATTTAAATTTTTTACCTCCAAAAACNGTTAATTTGTTTGGTGAAATTAATTTNCCTGGTATTTATCCAATTCTTAAGGATAATGAAACNATTTTAAATATTATTAATAGAGCAGGAGGATTAAGTCCTAGAGCTTATGAAAANGGGATAATTTTAACACGAAATAATCAAAGGGTCATTCTTGAGGGATTGAATAATNTAGTAANAGATGGGGATCAAATAAATGTGCCTCAAATATCAAATGTTGTAGAAATAAAAGGTNAAGTTTTTAATCCAGGNTTGATTTCATTTAAATCAAATAGAAAAATCAATCAATACCTTCAAATTGCAGGAGGGTTNACNCCAAATGCAGATTTAAATAATATTTTGGTATATTATGTTGATGGNTCTGTTAAAATAAAGAAAAGATTTTCAAATATAAATNTTGAGCCAGGTTGTATNATTCAAATTTATGAAAAAGTAGAATCAACAAATTTGGTGGGTCAAATTTTAACATTTGTTGAGGGTGTGTCTAATACTNTNACACAAATAATTACAACTTATGTTATTGTTACTCAAATAGGAAATGTAATTTCTGGAAATTCTACACAATAATGAAATTTGAAAAATTTCAAACAATTATGTCAGAAAGTGGAATTAAATCCCTTGCTGAATGTGCAAGAGAATTAAATGTAAGTCCACAATCAATAAGTAATTGGAAATCAAGAGGTTGGATTCCCCCCAAATATGAGATTATAGTTAATAATAATTTTGGTATTAAAAATATAACTCAAAATATAGAAAGTTCATTTGATGATGATTTTATTGATTTAGCATCAAAAAATAATTTTTTTTCATTATCAAATATTATTCTACCAATAGCAAAAAATTTATCATTCACCATTAAATCTACTTTTGTGATGGGATTTCTGGGTCTTTTAATTTTTTTAGTTTTTCAATTGCTCGGTTTTTTATTAAAAAACGAAGATCCTACAAAAACATATATAACAACTTCGAAAATTGTCATTCCCGGAGGTGTTCAGCTAGTTCAAAATCAATCTTCATCATCTTCATCAAGTGGAATATTAGGGATGTTAGGAATTAATAGATCATCAAGTTCAGGTGGTTCCAGTCTTCCACCTACCTCTACATTAACATCACCTTCTCTTTATCCACAATTTTTGAGAACACATAGTTTTGCTAAAAGATTATTTGAAGAAAAGTTCAATACAAATAAATATGGAGAGCAAACATTGCTTGAAATCGTATTGCTAGAGCTTGAAGAGAGTTTTAATAAACCATCTGGTTTGTTAAAAAGTATTAAATATCCAAGTGGATATATAGTTTATAAAGATGAAAATGATTTATATAAAATTGATAGAGGTCAAGGTTTAGATACTCTAGTTATGCAATATATGCATGTTATAAATGATACCTTAGGCACAGGTCTTGTTGAATTTAATCAAATGGGATCTTTTCAAACAATAACTACCAGAGCTATTGAGCCAAAACTTGCTGTTGATATTGCATATGTTGTATTGGAAGAATTACAAGAATTTACAGATTATTTTAACAAAATAGATTTGAATAGAACTGAAGAATTTATTGAGCAAAGACTTAAGGTTATACAGGATGAATACACTATTCTTGAAGACAAAATGAAAATTTTTCTTGAAACAAATAGACAAATTAATAGTCCTGCATTATTGATTCAAAAGGAAAGAATAGATAGAGATTTGGCAATTTATAAAGGTTTATACACAACATTATATCAAAATTTAGAACAAGTGAAGATTCAAAAAGAGTATGAAATGTCTCCAACTATTCAAATTCTTGATCATCCTATTCCTCCTTTATCTCCAATTTTTTTAAATGTGTCTTATTTTAAAACTTTATCGCCAATTGTAATTCTTGGGTTTATGTTAATAGGATTCGGTTTTGGAATAATTTTTTCATTAATTAAAGGATATTTGAATATAATTGATAAAAAAGAAAAACAAGTTTTTGAAGAATTTAAAAATGTTTCAATTAAATCAATTAAATCAATTTTTAAATAAAATATTTTAGCAAATGATTTTAATAACAGGATCAGCTGGATTTATAGGGTTTCATTTATCTAAGAAATTATTAGATGAAGGACATCGAGTCGTTGGACTTGATAATATAAATGATTATTATGATAAAAATTTAAAAGAAAATAGATTGTCTATTTTAAAAGGTTACAAAAAATTTTTTTTTTATAAAAAAAATCTAATTAATCAAGATGATTTAAATGAAGTTTTTCAAAAATATAACTTTACAAAAGTAATTCATCTCGCCGCTCAAGCTGGAGTAAGATATTCATTATCACATCCTAAAGCTTATATCGATAGTAATATTTATGGTTTTTTTAATGTAATTGAAATGTGTAGAAAATATAAGATTGAACATTTAATATTTGCTAGCAGTTCATCAGTTTACGGAATGAATGAAAAATATCCTTTTTCAGAGAAAGATCCAGTAGATCATCCAGTAAGTTTATACGGTGCAACAAAAAGATCAAATGAACTCATAGCTCATTCTTATTCTCATTTGTACAATTTGAAATGTACTGGATTACGCTTTTTTACTGTTTATGGACCGTGGGGAAGACCAGATATGGCGCTTTTTTTGTTTACAAAAGCTATTTTAAATAAAGAAAAAATTAATGTTTATAATAATGGAGAGATGAGAAGAGATTTTACGTATATATCAGATATTGTAAATGGAATTATTTTAATTTTAAATTCCTCTAAAAATTATGATGTAAAAAATGATTTAAATCCATCATTGAGTAAAGCTCCATTTAGAATTTTTAATATAGGGAAAAATACACCTGTAAAACTGATGGATTTTATTTCCGAGATTGAAAAACAATTGAATATGAAGGCTAAAATTAATTTTATGCCTTTACAACCAGGAGATGTAATTAAATCACATGCAAATGTTGAGGAATTAATTAATGAGTTTGAATATGAACCTCAAATATCTGTAGAATATGGAATTGAAAAATTTATTAGTTGGTACAAGGAGTACTATAAAAATTGAAGTCAAAAATTAAAATTGCCCAAATTGGTGTGGGATATTGGGGTCCAAATTTATTGAGAAATTTAGCATTAAATCCTAGATGTGAACTTTCAATGTGTGTTGATTTATCTGATGAACGTAAAAATTATGTTAAATCTCTTTATCCAAACATTAAAGTATCTAGTAATGCAAATGATGTTTTTGATAATGCTGAAATTGATGCAGTTGTAATTGCAACACCAGTAAAAACTCATTATCAATTAGCTACAAAAGCATTAAAAAATAAAAAACATATTTTAGTGGAAAAACCTATGGCAACGACAATTAAAGAAGTAGAAAAAATTCAGTTTTTATCAGAAAAAAATGAATTGGTAGCAATGTCAGGTCACACTTTTCTTTTTAATCCAGCTGTTAAAAAGATTAAAGAGATTATTAATTCAGGAGATTTAGGTGAAATAAGATATATATATAGTCAAAGATTGAATCTTGGTAGAATACGAAATGATGTTGATGCATTATGGAATTTAGCTCCACATGACATAAGTATAATTAAATTTTGGCTTGAAGATTTAAAACCATTGAAAGTATCAAGGTATGGAATGGATTATTTACAAAAGGGAATTCAAGATGTGTCTTTTTTAACATTAACCTACCCAAATAACATCTTAGTAAATATTCATGTTAGTTGGTTAGACCCTAACAAAATTCGTACGATAACAATAGTTGGATCAAAAAAAATGATTGTTTATGATGACTTATCAAAAAATAAAATAGCAATATATGATAAAGGAATTGATAGAAAGGCTATATTAGGAGAAAATATGGATTTTGATAATAATCAGATATTTGATTTTAATCATAGGTCTGGGGATGTAAAATTTCCTAGTATTAATTGGGAAGAGCCGTTAAGCGCTGAAATAAATCATTTTTTTGATTGTATTCAAAATAAATACAAATGTTTAACAGGAATAAATCATACAAAAGAAGTAATTTCAATACTTCAGAAAGCATCTACTAAATAATTATGGAATTTATTAATTTAAAAAAACAGTTCGAAATTATTGAAAATAAGATAAATTCAAATATTTCTAAAGTTCTTGATCACGGAAAATATATCATGGGTCCCGAGGTTAATGAACTTGAGTCTAAATTAGCTGAATATGTGAATGTAAAACATGCAATTTCATGTTCATCAGGAACAGATGCCTTGTTATTACCATTAATGGCTAAAGGAATTGGTCCAGGAGATGCAGTTATCACTGTTTCATTTACATTTGTTTCAACAGCTGAGGTTGTTTCTCTACTTGGTGCTACGCCAATATTTACTGACATATGTGGAAAATGTTTTAATATTTCTACTTCTAAAATAAATGACTCCATTGAATATGCTAAAAAAAATGGTTTAAATCCTAAGGTAATTATTCCAGTAGATCTTTTTGGTCAACCAGCTAATTATGATAAAATAAATGATATCGCTAAATCTCATGATATGTGGGTTTTAGAGGACTTAGCGCAGGGTTTTGGATCATCTCAAAATGGTAAAAAATCAGGAAGTTTAACGCTATGTGGAGCAACATCTTTTTTCCCTGCTAAGCCTTTGGGATGTTATGGTGATGGCGGTGCTATTTTTACAAATGATGANCAACTTGCAGATGTAATTAAGTCTATAAGAGTTCATGGAAAAGGATCTGATAAATATGACAATGTAAGAATTGGGGTAAATGGAAGGTTAGATACAATTCAGGCTGCTATTTTACTTGCAAANCTTGAAATTTTTGATGATGAAATAAAATCTAGAAATCAAATTGCTAAAATGTATAATAAACATTTATCAGAGGTTTTAATAACTCCTTATGTTCGTCCAAACAATATTTCAGCATGGGCGCAATATTCAGTATTGGCAAAAAATGAAATAGAAAGAGGAATAATTCAAGCTTATTTAAAGGATAATGGAGTACCAACTGCAATATATTATCCAACTCCTTTACATTTGCAAACCGCTTATAAATATTTAAATCAAAAAGCAGGAACATTACCTATTAGTGAGGATGTCTCAAAACGAATTTTTAGTCTTCCTATGCATCCATATTTAGATGAAAAAGATATTGTGAATATTGCTGATATAATTAAAAGGGCATTAAAAAGTTGAGTCAAAAGAAAGTATGTGTTGTCGGTGCTGGTTACTGGGGAAAAAATCATGTTAGAACTCTTGATGAGCTTGGATGTCTTGGTGGAATTGTCGATGCAGATAAAAATTTATTAAAAAAATTTAGAAATGATTACCCATATATTTTAATACATGATAATCTTGAAGAAACATTATCAAAAAATTTTTATGATGGATATGTTGTTGCTACACCAGCAGAGACACATTTTGATATTGCAAAAAAAATAATTAATAATTCCAAACATATTTTAATTGAAAAGCCTCTTACTTTATCAATTGAGCATGCAACTTATTTGGTTGACCTTGCAAATAAAAATAATATTAATCTTATGGTTGGACATTTAATGCTTTTTCATCCAGCAATAAAAAAAATAAAAAAAATGATTAAAGATGAAATGATTGGTGATTTACAATATATTTATAGTAATAGATTAAATCTTGGAAAAGTGAGAACAGAAGAAAATGTTTTTTGGAGTTTAGCTCCTCATGATATATCTATTTTCGATTATCTTATCGGATCTTCTCCGAAAAAAATTATATCAAATGGAAGTACATTTTTACAGAAAGGAATTCCAGATTCAACGTTAACACAAATTAAATATAAAAATAATATAGACGGACATATATTTGTTAGTTGGTTACATCCTTTTAAGGAACAAAGATTGGTTGTGATTGGTTCTAATGCAATGATAACTTTTGAAGATTCTAAAGATGGAAAGCCATTAAAATTATATACTAAAAAATTTGATTTTGAAAATGGAATTCCTGAGAAAATTGATGGGCCAATTACATTAATAGAATATGAAAATAAGATGCCACTTGCTGAAGAATTATCCTATTTTATAAATCATTTAGATGGTAAAAAACTTGATATTGCAAATGGAAAACATGCTTTAGAGGTAACAAAAATTTTAGTAAATGCAGGAAATCAATTAATAGAAAATGGATAAAAAAAATTTTTTTGTACATCACTCTTCATTTATAGATGATGATGTTAAAATAGGTTCTGGTACTAAAATATGGCATTTTTCACATATTTTAAGTGGAGCAAACCTTGGCGAAAATTGTCATTTAGGACAAAACGTAGTTGTTGGTAACAATGTTAAAATTGGAAATTTTGTTAAAATTCAAAATAATGTTTCAGTTTATGAAGGTGTAGAGCTAGAAGATTATGTTTTTTGTGGACCCTCTATGGTTTTTACGAATATTAAATTACCAAGGTCAGAGTTTCCTCAAAGGGGTTCTCAGTTTTACAAAAAAACACTAATAAAAAAATCAGCAAGTATTGGTGCAAATGCTACTATCGTTTGTGGAGTAACTATAGGAGAATATGCTATGATTGGATCGGGTACTGTTATTACAAAAGATGTTCCACCATTTTCATTAGTAGTTGGAAATCCAGGTAAAATAATTGGAAAAGTTGATAAAAAAGGTAATAGATTGGAATGAAAATAGTTACAATTATTGGAGCTAGGCCTCAATTTATCAAAGCTTCAGTACTTAGCTTAGAATTTTCCAAAGATCAATCAATTCAAGAAATTATTGTACACACAGGTCAACATTTTGATCATAATATGAGTAAAATATTTTTTGAAGAGATGATGATTCCAACTCCAAAATATAATTTAGGAGTTCAAAATTTATCTCATGGAGCAATGACAGGAAGGCAATTAGAAAAAGTAGAAGAAATATTATTAAAAGAAAAACCCGATTTTGTTTTAGTTTATGGAGATACAAATTCAACTTTAGCTGGGGCTTTGGCAGCTGTAAAAATTCATATACCTGTCATACATGTTGAGTCAGGATTACGTTCTTTTAATAGGAAAATGCCTGAAGAAATAAATAGATTGTTAACTGATCATATTGCAACAATATTATTTGTACCATCTGAGGTTAGTTTTAATAACTTAATTAAAGAAGGGATAGATAAAAAAAAAAATTTTCAATGTTGGTGATATTATGTTTGATTCAACACTTTATTTTTCAAAAAAAGCTGATCATTCTTCAAAAATATTAGACAAACTTGGAGTTAAAAAAAAAAATTATATTTTAACTACTATTCATAGACCTGAAAACACTGATTCTTCAATAAAATTAAACAATATTTTTGATGCTTTATCTAGTTTAAATACTCAAGTAATTATTCCAATTCATCCAAGAACAAAAATAAAATTATCTGAATATGAATGTAATATTGGAAAAAATATTAAATTAATAAACCCAGTGGGTTTTTTTGATATGATTATTTTAGAAAAAAATGCTTCTAAAATCGCAACAGATTCTGGTGGCATTCAGAAAGAAGCTTTTTTTTATGGAGTTCCATGCATAACAATTAGAGATCAAACAGAGTGGGTTGAATTGTTAGATATTGGAGCTAATATTCTTTGTGGTCCTAATATAAACGATTTAAAAAAAGCATTAACTTTAGATTTAAAGCCTTTTGAGCCTAGTAATGTTTATGGTTCAGGAAATACAGCAAATAAAATAAGAAAAATTCTTAAATCTTTATGAAAAATTATAAAGGCTCATTCCTTTGCAATCATGTAAAATATCATTCAACTATAGAGAAAAATAATATTTTTTCATTTTTAAATTTTTCTTCAAAATATAATATAATTAAAGTCGAACCTTATTTTTTAGACAATATTAACATGTTGAATTTTGATAAATATAAAGAATTATTAAAGTAAATTATTTTATGGAAATAAAAGATAGTAAGATATTAGTAATTGGCGGATCAGGATTCATTGGAAGTCATGTTATTTCTGAACTATTGAAAACAAACGTAAAAGAAGTATTGATTTATGATAATTTTTCAAGGGGAAATATTGAAAATATTAGAAAAAGTTTAGAAGATGATAGATGTAAAATATATCCAAATGGTGGTGATATTCGGGATATAGACTTATTAAATGATGCTATGAATGGAATCGATGGCGTAATTCATTTAGCTGCAATGTGGCTTTTGCACTGTAAAGATTTTCCGAGAACAGCTTTTCATGTAAATATTGAAGGAACATATAATGTTTTAGAGGCTTGTATTAATAATAATGTTAAAAGATTAATTTATTCTTCATCTGCTTCAGTATATGGAGATGCCGTAGAAATTCCAATGACAGAAAAACATCCATTTAATAATAGGAATTTTTACGGAGCAACAAAAATTGCTGGAGAAGCAATGTGTAAAGCTTTTTACGATAGGTATAAATTAAGTTATGTAGGTTTAAGATATATGAATGTTTATGGACCACATCAAGATCAGAATGCAGCTTATACAGGTGTAATACCTATTATGTTAAATAAAATTGATGCAAATGTAGAACCAAATATAAATGGTGATGGAAGCCAAGCTTATGATTTTATTGATGTTGAAGATGCAGGTAGGTGTAATATTTTGGCAATGCAATCTGATATAAGTGATGAATTTTATAATGTTGGAACAGGAATTCAAACTTCTATTAAGGAATTGTGCGATCTTATTCTAAATCTTAAAGATTCAAATTTAGTTGTTAAGTATAATCCATACAGTGTTGATGATGCAAGACAAATGGTTCAAAATAGAATTGGAGATCCATCTAAAGCAAAAAAAGATTTAGATTTTCAATACAAGTATAATTTAGAATCTGGTTTAAAAAAACTTATTAAATGGAGACAAGAAAATAAGTTTAATAATAATTAGTTTTTTGGATATAATTTTTTGATATGTGCGGAATTGCAGGAATTATAAATATAGATGGACAGCCAGTTTCATCGACAGTTCTTAATAAAATGGTAGATAGCATTAAACATCGTGGTCCTGATGGAAATGGTTTCTATACTAATAAAAATATTGGGTTTGGGCATTGTAGGCTTTCAATAATTGATTTATCTTCAAGTGGTAGTCAACCTATGGTTTCCAATAACAACCGATTTGTACTTACATATAATGGTGAAATATATAATTTTAAAGAACTTAGGTTAGAATTAGAAAACTTAGGACATAAATTTCATTCAAAAACTGATTCGGAAGTAGTTTTAAATGCTTGGGTTGAATGGGGAGAGAAAAGTATATTAAAATTTAATGGTATGTTTGCTTTTGCTATCTGGGATAAAAAGAAACAAAATATTTTTTTAGTTAGAGATCGTTATGGAATTAAACCTTTATATTATGCAAAATGGGGAGATATTATATTATTTGCATCTGAACAGAAAGCTATACTTAAACATCCAAAAGCAGTAAAAAAAATTGACAAGACAGCTCTTTTTGAATATTTTACCTTTCAAAATATTTTTACAGATAAAACTTTAATAGAAAACATAAAGCTTTTAAAACCTGCATCTATTGCTAAGATAGAATATAAAAAAAGTAATAAAATTTCAATTTTTCAATATTGGGATTATCATTTTAAAGAATCTCATAAGTCTAAAAATAAATTCGAATATTTAGAGGAATTAGATAGACTTTTAAAACAATCAGTGAGCAGACAATTAATTTCTGATGTAGAACTTGGTTCATATTTATCAGGAGGAATGGATTCTGGAACCCTAACAGCCCTTGCTTCTAAGGAATTGCCTTATATCAAAACATTTACATGTGGTTTTGATTTATCTTCAGCTTCGGGTTTGGAACTTGCATTTGATGAACGTGAAAAAGCAGAGGCTATGTCTGCATTTTATAAAACAGAACATTATGAAATGGTTTTAAAATCTGGAGATATGGAACGTATTTTACCAAAATTTTCATGGCATTTAGAAGAGCCTAGAGTTGGACAAAGTTATCCTAATTATTATGCTGCAGGTTTAGCAAGTAAATTTGTTAAAGTTGTGTTATCAGGTGCTGGAGGTGATGAATTGTTTGGAGGTTACCCTTGGAGATATTATCGAGCTGTTAAAAGTATTGACTTTGATCATTACATAGATCAATATTATAGTTTTTGGCAAAGAACTCTTTCAACAGCGGAAATAAAACAAGTATTTAATCCAATTTGGGATGAGATTGGAGCTATTAATACTCAAAATATATTTAAAGATGTTTTTTCAACCCATCAAAATGAATTAAGATCCCCAGAGGACTATATTAATCATTCTTTATATTTTGAGGCAAAAACTTTTTTACATGGATTATTTGTTGTTGAAGATAAGCTAAGTATGGCCCACTCTATGGAAACTAGAGTTCCATTTATGGATAATGATTTAGTTGATTTTGCAATGAAATGCCCAGTAGACTTAAAATTAAAGAACCTCACTGAAATTATTCAAATGAACGAAAATGAATTAGGTGGAAAGAAAAAAAAATATTTTAAGAAAACTAATGATGGTAAGCAAATTCTTAGGGAAGTAATGGCTCAATATGTTCCAAAATCTATTTCTGAAGGAATAAAACAAGGTTTTTCATCACCTGATGCAAGTTGGTTTAAAGGAGAAAGTATTGATTACGTAAGAAATAAAATCATAAATAAAAAATCTCCGATATATAATTATTTAGATTTTGATTCAGTTTCAAAGTTGGTTAATGTTCATTTAAATGGACATGAAAACAGAAGACTTTTAATTTGGTCGTTATTAAATATTAATCAATATTTTAAAAATGAAGGTTTATAGAAATTAATTCAAATCAGCAAAAATCCATATTAATAACAGGTGAATCAGGGTTTATTGGTCGGTATTTATCAGATTCATATAAGAACCAAAAAAATATAAACTTAATTAAAGTAACAAGAGAAAATGGTTTTGATTTAAATTCTGATACTTGGGTAAAGAAACTTCCAAATATAAAAATTGATACTGTTATTCATTTAGCTCAATCAAATTATTATAATGAAATTCCTAAAAAGGCTAAAAATCTAATTAATATAAATATTAATTCAACAATAGATTTGTTAGAATGGTCAAAAAATAATTCAGTGAAAAAATTTATATATGCATCATCAGGTAATGTATATTCTCAATCTAGAAAAAAATTGATTGAAAATTCATTATTAGGACCATCATCCTTATATGGAATATCTAAGCTTGCTGGAGAAGAAATAGTAAAAAAATATAATAATTCCTTTGATACTCTTATCATGAGAATTTTTGGTGTTTATGGACCTGGTCAAAAAAAAATGCTTATTCCAGAAATTATAAAAAAAATCAAACTAAAAAATGAAATTTTTCTTGCCCAAAGTAAAGGATTATATTTCACTCCAATATATATCGATGATCTTATTAATATTATTAGAGAATTAATTAATAGAAATTTTAACCAAAAAAATTTAGTAGTTAATATTTGTGGTTCAGAGGTAGTGAGTCTTAATGATTTAGTTAAAAAGCTTGAAAAATTAATCAATAAAAAAGCAAAAATTAAAATTACAAATGATGAAATAAAGTATTTTATTGGAAGTAATGAATTATTATTAAAGTTATTAAATATTAAAGATTTAATTTCTTTAGATAAGGGTTTAAAATTAGTTATTTGAAATGAAATTATTTAAAAAAATTTCTGATATAAATGTTAATAATCCAAAATCATGGGAGAAAAATTTTTTTCTAACTTTTGATATTGATTGGGCTCACGATAAAATTATTAATGATACAATTGATTTAGTTGAAAAATTTGATGTCAGTGCTACTTGGTTTATAACTCATAAAACTTCTACTATTGATAGATTGAGATTAAATCCAAAATTTCAATTAGGAATACATCCTAATTTTAATAATTTAATTCTAGGTAATTATTTAAATGGAAAGAGTTTAGAGGAAGTAATTGATAGAATGATTGAAATTGTACCTGAATCACAATGTGTAAGAAGTCATTCTTTATTTCAAAGTGAAAAAATTTTTGATTTATTTTTGGAAAAAAAATTAAATTATATTTGTAATACTTTTATTCCATTTAATAATTCATTTAGTGTTCAACCATGGAATCTTTGGAATGGAATTAAAATTATTCCACATTCATGGCAAGATAATGTTTCTCTAAAAATGAAAACAACAAATTTTTCTGATTTTCCGGAAAATTCTTTGAAAGTTTTTGATTTTCATCCAATTCATATTTTTTTAAATAGTGATACTCTTGATAAATATGAGTCAACAAGAAAATATCATCAAAATCCAGAAACTTTATTAAATTTTAGATTTCAAGGAAATGGGATAAGAACTAAGCTGAAATCATTAATTAATTTATAAAAATGAAAAAAAAATTACGAGTTGGAATTATCGGGAGAACAGAATCTTTGTATCACACTGCAAAATTGATTGTTAATAATCCTAATTTTGAAATAGTACATTTTATAACTTCTAAAGAAGCACCGGAATACACTAAAAAAGCAAGTGATTTTGAACAATTGGCAAATGATCATAATGTTCCATTTATTAATTCTCCTAAAATTTACGAAGATCATAAAAAAATTATAAAATCTTCAAATCCTGATATTGGTATAAGCATGAATTATACTTCAATTATTGATAGCTCAATAATTAATATTTATAAGATGGGTATTTTAAATGCTCATGGAGGAGATTTACCAAAATACAGAGGAAATGCGTGTCAAGCTTGGGCAATATTAAATGGAGAAAAAAAAATTGGCCTATGTGTACACAAGATGGTTGGAGGTGAACTAGATAGCGGTGATATAATTACTAGAAAATATTTTGATATTGATTTTAATACTAAAATAACTCAAGTAATGGCATGGATATTGTTGAATACTCCACAACTTTTTTATGAAGCAATTATGAAACTTTCCACTAATCCTTCTTACATACTTGAAAAACAGTCAACAAATACTAATAAAATTTCTCGTTGTTTTCCTCTTAATCCAAAAGATGGGCTTATTAAATGGTCAAAATCTAATTATGAAATTTTAAGATTAATTAATGCTCATAATAAACCATATAGTGGAGCATTTTCATTTATTAAAGATAAAAAAATAATCATTTGGGATGCTGAATTAAGTTTTTATTCACACTCTATTTATGCAGTTCCTGGACAAATAACAGAAATTAAAAGAATTGGAGAAATTTCATATGTTGAAGTAGCTTGTGGAGAAGGAATTTTGAAAATTAAAAAAATTGAAATTGATCGTAAAATTATTTCTCCAGATAAATATATAAAATCAATTAGAAGTAGATTTATATGATTGATTCAAAAAACCAATCAACAGCCATTAATCCTAATATTTCTGATTTCACAATTAATAAATATCAGGAATTATTAGTTTTAGCAAAAAAAAATTATAATTTTGTATCCTATCAAAACATCAATTTTAATCAAAAATTTGTTCTTTGGAGGCATGATTGTGATTTTTCTCTAAATAGAGCTTTAAAATTAGCAGAATTAGAGAAAAGAGAAAATATTGTTACAACTTATTTTATTAATCTTCATTGTGAGTTTTATAATTTATTTGAGAGAGAACAATCAGAAATTATAAGGCAAATTATTAATCTTGGGCACAATATTGGAATTCATTTTGATATCAATTATTACAATGTAAAATCTGAAGAAGATTTAAAGAAATGGTTAATTTTTGAAAAAAATATTTTTATTAAGTTATTTAATATTAAACCAATTGTATTTAGTTTTCATAATCCAAATTTATTTTCATTATCATTTGAGAAGAAAAAATATACTGGATTAATAAATTGTTATTCAAAACAATTTAAGAATAATGTAGGATATATATCAGATTCTAATGGATATTGGAGGTTTAAACGTCTCTCAGATGTGTTGAGTTTAGCTAAAGAGAAAAATATTCAAGTTTTAACACATCCCGCTTGGTGGCAAGATGTTATATCGTCTCCTTATGATAGGATTCAAAGATGTGTAAAAGGTAGAGCGAAAAATATTTTAGATAATTATAATGAACAACTCAAAAAAGATGGGAGAATAAATTTTGGAAAAGAGAAATCTAAAGATAGATAATATTAATCCAAAAAAAATAGCAATTTTATCTTATGAGAAATTTTCTAATAAACTATTACAAATAGCTGAATCTGTAAGAAATGATTTAAAAATATCAAAAATTCATTCTAAAGAAGAATTAAATCATTTATTAATAAATCAACATTATGATTTATTGATATCTTTCGGATCAAGTATAATTGTCCCAAAAAAAATATTAGAAATTAAAGGTTTGAAATCTGTAAATATTCATGCTGCATCACCAAAATATCCAGGAAGAGATCCCCATCATTTTGCTGTATATGATAATGTAAAAAAATATGGTGCAACAATGCATTTTATGGTTGATAAAGTTGATGAAGGAGGTATAATTGATGTAGAGTTTTTTAGTGTTAGATCATTGATAAAACCCAATGAGTTATTAATGAAAGCTAATGATGCTGGTTTAAAATTATTTATACGACTTTTAAAAAACTTTGATAAAGAAAATTATTTAAAGGTTAGTAATAAATATAAATGGTCAAATAAAAAAAACACAAGAAAGGATTTTAAAAAGCTTTGCAATTTATCTTTTGATATTGATAAAAAAGAATTTATGAAAAGATTAAACGCCTGTTCTTTTCCAGGATATAATAATTTATTTTTAAATATTGATGGTAAAAAATTTCAAATAATAACTAATGAATAAAGATAAAATAGTTGGAATGCATCAACCAAATTTTTTTCCTTGGTTAGGATATTTTAATAAAATTTTTAAAAGTGATATTTTTGTTATTTTAGATGATGTACAGTTTCCTAAAAAAGGTGGCTCTTGGTCAAATCGAGTTAAAATTATTATTTCTGGAAAATCAAATTGGTTGACAGCTCCAATAGTAAGAAATTATAGTGGTGTGAAGAATATTAATGAAATGGAATTTAATAATTCTGCAAAATGGAAAGAAAAAATATCAAAGACAATTGAGGTTAATTATAAAAAGGCACCTTTTTATTTTGAGGTTGAAGAATTTATAATGAATTTGATTTTAAATAGTGAAAACAATATTTCTAAATATAATTTAAAATTAATTTTTCATATTTGTAAAGTACTAGATATTGATTTCAAAAAAATTATATTATCATCAAACATTTCACATAAAGGAGCTTCAAATGAACTTTTAGTTTCAATTATTAAGGAATTAAAAGCTAATATTTATCTCTCAGGAGATGGGGCAAATGAATATTTAGATAAAATTATTTTTCAACAATCAAATATTAGTGTAAAATATTTAAATTATAAACAAATGAATTATGATCAATATAATTCAAATAAATTTATTTCTGGTCTTTCAATTATAGATGTTTTAATGAATTTAGGATTTGAAAAGTCTAAAAAACTTTTAATCCAAGAGGCGTCCATATGAAAACTAAAGGTTCTATTTTATTTGCAGGATGTGAATATTATAATACTTGGTATCTTTCAAGAGAATTAAGAAAATATGGTTGGGAGGCAGATTTACTTAATTGGGATAGTAATAAGGAATCTTGGCATCATTATCATGGATGGGATCATATTTATTTAAATATAATTCTGAAAAGGATTTAAAATATCAATTCAATTTTTATTTAAAAACTTTAGATAAATATGATATTTTTCATTTTTCAAATGTAGGCGGTATTTCATTTGGTTCAAAAATAAATCAATGTTTTAAAAAATATATGCCTATCAATGAAATTGAATATATAAAATTATTAGGTAAAAAAATTCTTTATACAAACAATGGTTGTTTAGATGGAGTTCTTCAAAGTTCATTTAGTAAATGGGGACCACATAACACATGTAATATTTGTAAATGGAAAGAAGTACCTGAAGTTTGTTCTGATTATGTAAATGAAAAATGGGGTAAGTTTAGAAATCAAATGGCTGATTTTCAATGTACTCTTGGAGGTAATCGAAAGGATTATAACGATAATGAAAACGTTCATGAAGTCCCAGAGTTTTATTGTTTAGATCCTAATTTTTGGAATCCAAATCTAAAAATTCCAAATCAATTTAAATTGCAAGATTCTGCAAAAGTTAAAATTTTTCATAGTATTGCAAATAAAAAACAAAGAACTAANGATGNTGGTGTTGATATAAAATGTTCACATATTTATGAACCGTTATTTGAAGAATTAATAGCAGAGGGTTTCCAAATTGAACCTATTTTTGCATCTAATTTGAAGAATGAAGAAGTAAGGTATATTCAAGTTCAAGCTGATATTGTGGTAGATATGTTAACATTTGGTTTTTTTGGAGCAAATATAAGGGAGGCATTAATGTTAGGTAAAACTTGTGTTTGTTTTTTAAGGCCAGAGTGGTTAGTTAGCATGAAGAAAGAAATTCCAGATTATGTTGATGAATTACCTGTNATTTCTGCAACACCTGAAACAATAAAAGAGGTATTGATCGATTTAATTCAAAGTCCTCAAAAAAGAATTGATTTGGGAAAAAGGGGAAGAGAATTTGCATTAAAATGGCATTCAGCTCAATCAGGTGGAAAAAAAATGGATGAAATTTATTCTTCTATTTTGGATTATAATAAATGAAAATAAAATTGCAAAATATTTTTGAATTGGGATATCAATTAGCATTAAGAGATTTTTCATCATTATATAGATTATCTTTTTTAGGAATATTCTGGGGAATAGCTGGACCACTTGTTACATCATTATCATTTATTTTACTCCAACGTTCAAATATTATTAATATACCAGAAATATCAATTTCATATCCAGCTTATGTTATTTCAGGCACCTTAATTTGGCAATTATTTGTAGACTCATTGAATGCACCATTAAATCAAGTTCAAATTAATAAATCTGTTTTAACAAAAATTCAATTTCCTTGGTTAGCGCTAATCGTAAGTGGATTTATAAATATAATGATAAATTTTTCTTTAAAATTCATTCCAATTATTTTAGTACTTATGATAATTGAGAATAGTTTTACAGCTCAAAGTTTTCTTGTTATAATACCAATTTTAGGAATTTCCTTCTTTGGGTTTCTTATAGGTATATATGTTCTACCCATAATAACTCTTTTTGAAGATTTAAAACGGGTAATTAATTTGATTACAGGGCCTTTGGTTTTTTTAACTCCTGCTTTATATCCAATTCCTGAATCAGGCATTCTTAATTTATTTATAAAAAACAATCCCTTAACTCCCTTTTTTTTAACAGCAAGAAGTTTTCTATTTAATTTAAGTGATCTGCATACAATAGAATCTTTTTTTCTCATTATGGTTTTTATTTTCGTTTTGTTTATACCTGGATGTTTTTTTTACAATCTATCAATGCCAATTCTCATTGAAAGAATGGAGAATTAATTGAAAAAATCACCTTTAATAGTAGATAATTTATCTAAAAAATTTTCTAGAAATTTGAAAAGGTCATTAGTTTATGGTGGTGTAGATTTATTTAAAAAATTTTTTTATAATTCTGATAACAATTTGAATTTGAGAAAAACAGAATTTTGGGCTTTAAGAAATATTTCATTTGAATTAAAGGAAGGTGAAACTCTAGGTATAGTTGGTCATAATGGAGCAGGTAAAACTACACTTTTAAAATTAATTTCAGGTTTATTATATCCTACGAATGGAAATATTAAAATTAATGGAAGATTAAATGCATTGATATCTTTAGGAATTGGTTTTAATCCAGTTTTAACAGGTAGAGAAAATATTTTTGTTTGCGGTACAATAATGGGTTATTCGGTAGATTTAATTAAATCTAAATTTGATGATATAGTATCTTTTAGTGAGCTTGAGGATTTTATTGATACTCCAATAAAAAATTATAGTTCTGGTATGATGGCCAGACTAGGATTTTCAATTGCAGTTTCAATTGAACCTCAAATTTTACTTGTTGATGAAATTCTTGCTGTTGGAGATTTGAATTTTGCTATTAAGTGTTATAGGAGGATAAATGAATTTAGGTCAAGCGGTGGTTCAATAATTTTAGTGTCACATAGTCCATATGCAATTAGAGCAAATTGTAATCGAGTTTTATGGATTGAAGAAGGTAAAAAACAAAAAATAGGTAAAACAAAAGAAATTTGTGATGAATATGAAAGTTTTTCAGCAGAGAAAGATGATGTTTCATCATCAAAAACTTATTTAGATAAAAATTTTATTAAAGATTTAAAGTTGATATATACTAAAAAGATAGAAAGTGGAAGTTTTTTCAATTTAAAAATATTAATTGAATCAAATAAAAATATTGACAATGCAATGATAGGAATTAATTTTTTTAATTTGTCTGGGCAAAATGTTATTGCAAATAATACTAAAGAGATTGATTTTAAGGTAAGTCTACAAAAGGGAAAAAATCGATTTAGTGTAGAATATGATAATTTAATTTTGAATAGAGGATCTTATTATTTAAATGTAACAATCTCAGGCGATCATATTAATACACAATACGCAGCTACAGTCAATATAAATAAGCTTGAAATCTCATCAAAAAGTGACTTGTATGGTGCCGGGTTGGTAAGATTAAAACCAAAATGGAACAAAGGTTAATTTTGAAATTATATTTTGTTGATTTAATAAAAACATTATTATTTATACTAATAGGTTTATTAATTAAAATTTTAAATTTTTTTAAGACAGTTTATGTTTTTCCAAAAAGAAAAAGAAATAATGATATTATAACAATCAACATAATAAGTAAACAAAATCAGGAATTAAATGTACCATCATCAGATTATTTTTTTTCGATGAAATTATTTAAAAAAAATCCAAATATTTTTTTTGAACCATATCATTTAAGTTCAATTAAATTAATTGAACTTAAGTTTAAAAATTTTACTAAAATGCCAGAGATAAGAAAATTTATTGAAAAAATTAATTTTAATAATATTCTTTTCACAAAAAAAAATCTTAGAACTAAATTGATAAGAATTTTTTTATAATTTTTTTTAACTAATGGAAATTTAAATCTTTAAAAGATTAAAATAAGAGCTCTTTTAATTATAAATCCCAAAAAATGACTATTTAAGTAAAAATTTAAAAATGAATATATTGATTTTGCATAACATGGGACATCCTGATAGCTGGATAAATAATATCTCCGATTTAGAATTAAGTTTTTATAATTATTTTCCAAATAATAATTATATCATCCATAATGCTTGTTTAGATCCACCTGAATTTTTAAAAGAATTTGAATTTGACGTTATAATATTGAATTCTAGTTTTCTAGGAATGATTTTTCATAAAACAACTTATGAGCGTATTATTGAAAATTATTCATTTATTAAAAATTTATCATCATTCAAAATAGCTTTACCTCAAGATGATTATTATTGTAATGATGAATTAAACGAATTATTAAATGAATTTGGAATAAATTTAACATTATCACCTTTTTATCATTTTAAAGATACTCTTCATAAAAAATATTTGCAAAATGGTGGTGAAATATTACCATGTTATACGGGATATATTACACCTGATTTGATAAGCCTTACATCAAAAATTAAATCTTTAAAAAATAGAAAGTTTGATGTTATTTATAAAGCTTCAGGTTCTCCTACTTTTCCTAATAATATGGCGCAATTGAAAGCTGATCTCGGTAAAATTTTTTTAAATGATTTTCAAAATTATAGAATGAGAGTCGATGTTGATTCAAAAAAATTTTATTTTAATGAGGATTGGATCAATTACTTGATAAACGGAAGAATTGTTTTAGGATCTAATAGTGGTTCAAGTGAAATAATATCAAATTTAAGTGTTGTTGAAAAACTTAATGCATATAAATTAGAACATGGATGCAATAATGAAGAAGTGATTAAAGTTTTGCTTGAAGAAAAAAATAAAAATCTAAGAATGACATGTTTGTCTCCAAGAAACTTTGAAGCAGCACTTACTATGACAGCTCAATTATTAGTTCCAGGTGAATATGGAGATATTCTTGAACCTTATGAAGATTTTTTTCCATATAATAATGATAAAAATAGTATTTTAGAGTTTATAAAGGATAAAAAACTTCAAAAAAAAATAGCTAAAAACTGTAAAGAGAAAATATTGAGTATTAACGAATTAAGAATTGATTATTTTTTAAAAACAATTCTAGATAAAATTAATAAAACAGAAAATATTAATAGTAAAAAATTTGAAACTTTAAAAGAAAAGTACAACAATAAAATGGAAACATTATATGTTGAATATTTTACTAATTTTAGTTTTTATAAAATTGATAAGTTTTTTTGTGATTTACACAGTAATAACTTTCCATTAAAAACTAATAAAAGTTCAAAATTAATATCAAGAATTATAGGTTATTTAAATAATTATGAAAAAAGATTATGGGAATTTATTAATGAAAAAGTTTATCCCTTTTTAAAAGAAAGAATTAGCAAAAAAATACAAAAAAATACAAATTATTTTATTAAATGAAGACTAAATCAGTTCTTATAATCTCACTAACACCTGTTTTTTCAGAACCGCGAGTTCTTAGACAAGCAAATTTATTTTACCAAAATGGTATGAACGTCATCATTGCAGGTTATGAAGGAAAAGATAAAAAGATAAATCATTATAAATTTATCGATTTAAACCCAAAATCTAATTTGGCTATTAATGATATCAAGAGTTCCGCTTCAGAAAATAATATATCATCTAAATTACCTTTTCCATTTGATAATATTTACAAAGCATTTAAATATAAAAAAGAACATAAATTTTTGAAATATTTACCAAATTTTTTAGATCCCTTTATTTTTTTAAAGTTTTTTTATGATAATTTTTTCTTAAGGCCTATAGGAAGATTAAAATATGAAAGAAAAAGATTGAGGACCTTTATTTTGATATTTTTCTCTGATCATAAAAAAAACTATTTAAATAGATATTGGGATGAAAATAGATATGGTAAAATATATGATTTGTTAAAAGATATTAAAGTAGATTTTATTTTTACTCATGATTATTTTACTACACCAATAGCTTATAAATTAGCAAAAAAGAATAATTCAAAGTATTTTGTCGATGTTCATGAACATGCTTTATCTCAAAAAAACTCAACAGATTTTTTTTCAAATTTAAAAATTAAAATTTTTCAAAACTCTTATATAAAAAATATTGAAAACGAATTTTACACAAAATCAAATGGTATTTCAACTGTGAGTGATGGTTTAAATTTATTATTAAGAGATCAATATCCTAAAATTAAAAATTTAATAACTGTTAGAAGCACCCCTTTTTATGAAAAGCATGAACCTAAAATTTTAAATTCTGAATCAAGGATCGAAATGTTATATCATGGAATATTGGCTCCAGGAAGAGGGTTAGAAACATATATAAAAATCATGAACTTTTTACCTGAAAAATACTATTTGAAGATTAGAGGAAGTGGTCCTTCAGATTATATTAATTCATTAAACCAGTTAATTAATTCATTTAATTTATCAAAAAAAATAAAAATTGTTGAGCCAGTTGATTTCAATAAAATTGTTTTTGAAGCTAATAAATCAGATATTGGATTATTAATTATGAAGAATACTGGAAAGCAAAAAACAATTAATCTTTCAAATAAATTTTTTGAATATATTATGTCAGGAACAATGCTTTGTGTTTCAAATTATCCAGATATGGCAAAAATAGTAAATGAAAATTCATTAGGTTTATTAATTGATGATGATCAAAATGATCCAAAAAAAATTGCAGAATTAATTTTAAAAATTTCTTACGAAAAAATTAATTTATTTAAAACAAATTCAATTAAAACAGCAAAAATTCTATCATGGGAAAATGAAAGTAAAAAATTATTAAAATTTATTAATAATTAAAATTTATAATGAATGTAACAATAGTAGATTATAAAGTAGGAAATATAGGTTCTTTAATTTCAATGTTATCAAGGCTTAATATTAATGCCAAAGCTTCATCAGATGCAGATTGTATTTTAGATTCATCTGCTATTATTTTACCTGGTGTTGGAGCTTATGATAGAGCAATGAATAGTTTAAAAAAGTTGAATTTAATTAAAGTTTTAAACGAGTGTGTATATGATAAAAATATTCCTGTTTTAGGTATTTGTTTAGGAGCTCAAATTCTTGGTAAATCAAGCGAAGAGGGTGAAGAAAAAGGTTTAGGTTTTATTGATATGGAGGTGATAAAATTTGAAAATAAAAACTTATCAATACCACATATGGGTTGGAATTATGTTAAACCTACAAGAAAATCAAAAATTTTTAAAAATTTAGATTCTGATAGACGATTTTATTTTGTTCATTCATATTATTTTAAACCCAAAGATAAAAATAATATTGAATCATTTTCAAATTATGGTGATGATTTTGTTTCTGCAGTATCAAAAAACAATGTTTATGGTGTTCAATTTCACCCAGAAAAAAGCCATAGGTTTGGACTTCAACTTTTGAAAGACTTTTTTTATGAATAAAAGAATAATTCCAGTATTACTTCTTAAAGATAATGTACTATACAAAACGGAAAAATTTAAAAAACCTAAATACATTGGTGATCCAATAAATGCAGTTAAAATTTTTAGTGAAAAAGAATCTGATGAAATTGCTTTTTTGGATATTGATGCATCAAAAAAAAATAAGGAACCTAATTATAGTTTTATAAAAGATGTTTCTTCAGAAGCTTTCATGCCTTTTTCATATGGTGGAGGAATTAAAAATCTTTTTCAAGCTGAAAAAATTTTAAATTCTGGTTGTGAAAAATTAATTATAAACAATTCTTTTTTAAAAAAATCTGATTTAGCACGTACTTTAATTAAAGAATTTGGCTCTTCAACAGTTGTATGTTGTGTTGATGTAAAAAAAAATTTTTTTGGAACTCATAAAATTTTCTCACACGTAAAAAAAAGAATCATATCTGAGTCTTTTGATGAATATTTAGTTAGATGTGCTGATACAGGTTTTGGAGAAGTTATTATTCAAAGTGTCGATAATGATGGTATGAGAAATGGATATGATTTGAATTTAGTTGAAAGAACTCGAAAATATTTGTCTTGTCAACTTGTTTCATTAGGTGGTGCTGGTCAAATATCTGATTTAAAAAAAATAATAAAAGTTGGTGCTGATGCAGCAGCAGCAGGTTCTTTTTTTTCTTTTCATGGCAAATATAAAGCAGTTTTAATTTCTTATCCAACATATAATGAAATTAAACAAATTTCTTCTTAAATTATCTTCTGAGATAATGAATAATTCCTCAAAAATTATTAAAAATTTACAAATATGTAACAAATGTATAATGGATACATCTGATGAAGAAATATCATTTGATGAAACAGGTCAATGTAGTCATTGTATTTCATTTTATAATAGTTTAAAAAAAAATTGGACCCCTGGTACTAAAGAAGTTTTAAAAGAACTTGATGATATAGTTGTTTCAATGAAAGAGAAACAAAAAAACCAAGAATATGATGCAATAATCGGTTTGAGTGGAGGTGTAGACAGTTCTTATTTGGCTTATTGGGCAAGAAAAGAAGCTAATCTAAGATTATTAGCTGTTCATGTTGATGCAGGTTGGAATTCGGATTTGGCGGTAAGAAATATTGAGGAGATAGTAAAAAAATTAGATATCCAATTATTTACTGAGGTTGTTGATTGGGAGGCAATAAAAGACGTTCAAACAGCTTTTTTTAAAGCTGGTGTAGCAAACCAAGATACTCCACAAGACCATGCTTTTTTTTCAGTTTTATATTCATTTGCTGAAAAAAATAATATCAAATATGTTATAAATGGTAACAATTATACTTCCGAATCTGTTTTACCAGTAGCATGGGGCCATGATGCTATGGATTCAGTCCACATGAAAGATATTTGTAGACAGCATGGTGGTAAAAAATGGAAAAAATTTCCTTTTGTTTCAACTTTTAAATATCATGTTTTCATTCCAAGAATCCGTAAAATGCAAATTATATCTCCTCTCAATTATATTGATTATAAGAAAATGGATGCAATTAAAGTCCTTGAAGAAAAATTAAATTGGCAATATTATGGTGGAAAACATTATGAATCTCGTTTTACAAAATTTTTTCAAAGTTATTGGTTACCCGAAAAATTTGGATATGATAAAAGAAAGGCTCATTTGTCAAGTTTAATTTTAAGTGAAGAAATTACTAGAGATGAAGCTCTTGATGAAATGAAGAAAAATTCATATGATAAATCAACAATTGATCAGGATATTAATTATATTTGTAAAAAATTAGATGTTAAAAAAGAAGATTTTATTTGTTGGATGAATGAACCTAACAAAAAATTTAGCGACTACAAAAATAATGTTTTCATAAAAAAGGTAATTTATAGTTTAATAATAGAATTTTCAAATTTAAAAAGTAGGGTGAATATATTTAGTAAAGTAAAATATATTCTTGCAAGAATAAAATATTTATCATTGAAGATATTATCAAAATCAAAAAACTAACTTTGTTAAATTATTGGTTTTAAACTAATAAAACTGAAGAACAATTCATAAAATGAATTTTAATTATGATGCTGTTATAATGCTAACTTTTTCAATATGGAAAAAAGAAGCTAGAAGTAATAGATATCATTATGCATCAAGATTTTCAAAATTATGTCCAGTTTATTTTTTTCAATTTGATTTGAAATTTAGAGATAATTATTTTGAGAAAATCAAAAACTCAAATATTATAATTGTTCATTGTAATAAAAAATATCTCGTTAATAATAATCAACATAAGTTATTTAACATTCTTGAAAAGATAAAAACTAAAAAACCTCTATTATGGATTTATAATTATTTACTTGATGATATTATAAGAAATTTTAAGTCTGATATGAAAATTTTTCATGCAACGGAGGATTTTTTTTGTAGTGATTTATTTTTTTAAACCTCCTAATATTGATAAATTAAAAAAAGTATTACAAAATATAGATTTATTAGTTTCATGTTCCGAGGGAGTAAATAGTAGTTATATAAATAACGGTAAATATATTGGAGAGTCAATGATTTTAACAAATGGTGTTGATTTTCATTTTTATGCTCCAAAAACTTCGGATTTAAAACAAGTTATTCAAAATAGAAAAAATAACATTATATTTTACCAAGGTGGTATAAACGATAGATTAAATATGAAATTATTATATGATTTGATATATAAATTAAGTGATATGGAATTTCATTTTTTTGGAAGATCAAATTTTAATGATTTAGAAAATAAAAATATATGGAAAAGTTTTTTTAAATTTAAAAATTTCAGGTATCATAAATTTAAATCTGTGGAAAAATTAAGAAGTTTTGGTTATAAAGCTACAATGGGAATTATGCCATTTGCAAAAACAAAATATACTGTTGAGAGTGCTTTCCCATTAAAATCTTTTGAATATTTAGCCTGTGGATTGCCCGTAGTTTCAATTGAAATAAATTCTTTAAAAAAATTTAAAAAATTTTTCTTTTTTGCTAATGACGCTAATGAATTTGAAAAGCAAATTTTAATCGCCAGAACAAAATCAAAGAATTATGATTCTTTTGTTGAAAAAATTAAAATTGCAAAAAAAATGGATTATAATTCATCTTTTTCAAAATTAATTTCTAATCTTAATTAGTTAGGAGTTTATTATGTGTGGAATTTCTGGAATATTTAATATGAATTTTCAAAAAATCGATTCTCCTGAAAAGAAAATTAAGACAATGATAAAATTATTATCTCATAGGGGACCTGATTTTCATAACCATTGGATTCATCCAAATCAATTTATTGGATTTGGACATAATAGATTATCTATCATTGATTTATCTCAAAAGGCTAATCAACCTATGGAAGGAATAGATAATAATTTGATTACATATAATGGAGAAATTTATAATTATAAAGAAATCAGATCATTATTAAAAAATGATTGGGATTTTAAAACAGATTCTGATACCGAGTGTATTTTAAGTGCTTATTCAAAATATGGAGTAAGCTGTTTAGATAATCTAAGGGGAATGTTTTCATTCTCAATTTGGAATTCAAAAAAAAACGAATTGTTTTGCGCTAGAGATAGATTTGGAATTAAACCATTTTATTATTTCATTAAAGATAATGTATTTTATTTTGCTTCTGAAGCAAAGGCATTATTACCNTTTGTTGATAGCATAGAAACTAATAAAAATGCTTTTGCTGAATATTTAACATATCAATACACAATTGGTGAAACAACCTTATTTAAAGATATAAAAAAACTTCTCCCTGGCCACGCTATTTTAATTAAAAATAATTCAATAAAAATCTGGAAATATTGGGATGTGAAATATAACGTTGATTTTAATTTAAATTCTGAATTTTGTTATGAAAAATTAAGCAATTTAATGCAAAAATCTATAAAATATCATCTAATTGGTGATGTTGAAATTGGGAGTTATGTCTCAGGTGGAATTGATTCAAGTTTACTATTAAATCTAGCAACTAAATCAATTAAAAAACCATTAAAAGGTTTTCATGGTTTTTTTTCAAATTATAAAGACTATGATGAAAGTCATTATGCGAACACAGCTACAGAACTTATAAATGGGAAATTATTCACTTTAGACATTACTAGTAAAGATTTTAGTAATAATATTGAAAAAATAATTTACTATCTTGATTTTCCAACAGCTGGGCCTGGATCTTTTCCTCAATATATGGTTTCAAAACTTGCATCAGAACATTTAAAGGTTGTAATCGGTGGACAAGGAGGAGATGAGATTTTTGGTGGATATGCGAGATATGTGATTGGATATTTAGAGCAATGTTTATTAGCTGCAATNGATGGNAGTTANAAAAATGGTAATTATATNGTAACTCTNGAGTCAATAATTCCAAATTTAGGTATTTTAAAAGAGTATAAACCTNTAATNAAAAGTTTTTGGAGTCAAGGTTTGTTTGATTCAATGGATGAAAGGTATTTNAGCTTAATTGATAGATCAAAAACTTTATCAAACGAAATAAANTGGNATGAACTTGATAAAAGTNAAGTCTTTGANAATTTTAAGAATATTTTTAACAATAAAAATAATGTGAAAAAAGAAGCATATTTTGACAAAATGACACATTTTGATTTTAAAAGTTTACTCCCAGCATTATTACATGTGGAAGATAGAATGAGTATGGCNCATGGTTTAGAAAGTAGAGTTCCTTTTNTAGATCACGAAATAGTGGAGTTTGTTGCAACTATTCCAGCAAATATTAAATTTGAAAATGGTAAAATGAAGAATTTATTAAAAAAAACATTTANTAATTCTATTCCTAATGAGATATTAAATAGAAGAGATAAAATGGGGTTTCCAGTTCCACTAAAAGAGTGGTTTAATTCATCTCTTAAAGATTTTGTGATTGATAATTTAAATAATTTAAAAATGAAAAATAGACCATTTATTAATTCAAAAACAATTAACTTAGATAAACTNATTGATAATCAATTTTCAAGAAAAACGTGGGCATTGTTATCGTTAGAATTATGGTATCAACAATTTCATGATAATGAACAAGAATTTAAAAAAATGATTAATTAGGGAAATAACATTTAGTGAGAGTATTTTTTTTTGGTGATTCAATTTGTTATGGTCAAGGTATTTCGGTGCATAAGGGTTGGATACCTAAAATTTCATCAGCGTTTGAAGATAATAAATTAGATGTGTTGGTAGCAAATTCAGCAGTAAATGGAAGAACTACTAGACAAGCTCTAGAGACAATGCCATTTGAAATACAAAATTATAAACCAGAAATTTTAATTGTTCAATTTGGCATGAATGATTGTAACTATTGGTTATCAGATAAAGGGTTACCAAGGGTAAGTAAAAAAAGTTTTAAAGCAAACTTAGAAGAAATTATTACAAGAGGTTTTAATTTTGGTTGTAAAAAAATTTTTTTAAATACAAATCATCCTACACTAAAAAATGAAAAATTATCTTTTAATAATAT
>NZHL01000024.1:60000-62114 GCA_002691365.1 Fidelibacterota bacterium | reverse complement strand
TGAACCCAGCTCACGTACCACTTTAATGGGCGAACAGCCCAACCCTTGGGACCTTCTCCAGCCCCAGGATGTGATGAGCCGACATCGAGGTGCCAAACCGCCTCGTCGATATGAGCTCTCGGAGGCGATAAGCCTGTTATCCCCGGAGTACCTTTTATCCGTTGAGCGATGGCCCTTCCATTCGGGACCACCGGATCACTAAGACCTGCTTTCGCATCTGCTCGGTATGTCTACCTTGCAGTTAAGCTCCCTTATGCCTTTGCACTCTATGCACGATTACCATCCGTGCTGAGGGAACCTTTGTGCTCCTCCGTTACTTTTTAGGAGGAGACCGCCCCAGTCAAACTACCCGCCTGACAATGTNTTCTGCCCTGATTCAAGGGTCAGAATTAGAATTTCAGAAATATAAGGGTGGTATTTCAAGGATGACTCCACACAAGCTAGCGCTTATGCTTCAAAGTCTCCCACCTATCCTACACATATAGAACCAAAAGCCAATATCAGGTTATAGTAAAGGTTCACGGGGTCTTTCCGTCCTGCCGCGGTTAGCCGGCATCTTCACCGACGCTACAATTTCGCTGGATTTCTGGTAGAGACAGTAGTCATCTCGTTACACCATTCGTGCGGGTCGGAACTTACCCGACAAGGAATTTCGCTACCTTAGGACCGTTATAGTTACGGCCGCCGTTCACCGGGGCTTCATTTCAGAGCTTCATATAGATAAATCTATAATAACACCTCTACTTAACCTTCCGGCACCGGGCAGGTGTCAGTCCCTATATTTCGTCTTACGACTTAGCAGAGACCTGTGTTTTTGGTAAACAGTCGGACGACTCATTTTTCTGCGGCCTTTTTCGGCTCAAACTGAAAAGTTGTCACCTAATCAAGGCGCCCCTTCTCCCGAAGTTACGGGGCCAATTTGCCGAGTTCCTTTACCAGAATTAATCCAAGCACCTTAGAATACTCATCTCGCCTACGTGTGTCCGTTTACGGTACGGTCACCTAAATATCTCACTTAGAGGATTTTCTTGGCAGTATGATTAGGATCAGTTTATGGGCTAGGCCCTCCTATTCGTATCTCGNAATTGTTCTAGTGGATTTGCCTGCTAGAACTTCCTACCTACTTAAACCCGGACAATCAAAACCGGGCTGATCTTTCACTTCTGCGTCCCCCCATCGTTCAAACAATAAAAAGGTGGTACAGGAATATTGACCTGTTCTCCATCGCCTACGCCTTTCGGCCTCGGCTTAGGTACCGACTAACCCTGAGCAGAGTTACTTTACTCAGGAAACCTTAGGCTTTCGGTGTCCCAGAATTTCACTGGGATTATCGCTACTCATGCCAGCATTCTCACTTCCATGTCCTCCATCACGACTCCCNTCTGTGACTTCACAGGTTAATGGAACGCTCCCCTACCCCTCTTGATAAATCAAGAAGCCATAGCTTCGGTACTTAGTTTTATAGTCCCGGAAATTATCGGCGCAAGATTCCTTAACTAGTGAGCTATTACGCTTTCTTTAAAGGATGGCTGCTTCTAAGCCAACCTCCTAGCTGTCTGTGCAATCTCACATCCTTTATCACTTAACTAAGATTTTGGGACCTTAGCTGTTGGTCTGGGTTGTTTCCCTTTTGGCCACGAAGCTTATCCCCCGCGGCCTCACTGCCGTAGATCATAACCTCGGTATTCGGAGTTTGGTTGGGTTTGGTAACCTTGTAGGGCCCCTAGTCCATCCAGTGCTCTACCCCCGAGGCACTTCCACGACGCTGCCCCTAAAGGCATTTCGGGGAGAACCAGATATCGCCGAGTTTGATTGGCCTTTCACCCCTATCCACAGTTCATCCCCTAGGTTTTCAACCCTAGTGGGTTCGGTCCTCCACGACATGTTACTGCCGCTTCAACCTGACCATGGATAGATCACTCGGCTTCGGGTCTGCCGTATATTACTGAATCGCCCTATTAAGACTCGCTTTCGCTGCGGCTCCTTCCTTATAGGAATTAACCTTGCAATATACGAGCAACTCGCTGGCTCATTATGCAAAAGGCACGCCGTCATCCTGATAAATCAGAACTCCGACCGCTTGTAGGCATACGGTTTCAGGTTCTATTTCACTC
>NZHL01000024.1:0-55000 GCA_002691365.1 Fidelibacterota bacterium | reverse complement strand
ATCTCTTTNTGCTTGGAATGACCAGTTTTTTNTTCCTTGNCTATTTAAAGAGTATAATTTATCATCNTCAGAACCAAAAATAATTTGTTTTTCANTTCCATTGTTATGNAAATCAATAATNGTTGGNGATGTTCTAATTAAATTNTCANCATAAAAAGGAAAACCTANTTGNTTATAATTAANATCTATCAAAANAAATGAAGAATCAATNAAATTTTCATTACTNTTTCCTTTTGCCTCAAGTAAAATTTTAAATTCAACTTTTTGAGGAATCATCGATTCTNNAGTTTCAAANTCAATTTTATCTTGNACATTTACNCCACTACCCCCGGATNGAATATCTGGGAAAATTGCTGTTGGNTTTANAAAAAGAATGTTAGNATTAACTGAAGATGCAGTAACTTTTACTTCAGTTGCATTTGCCCATCCCTCNGAATTTTCAATAACTAANCGNAAGGAACCTTTCTCACCNGGATTTANAACTCCATCATCATCATTAATTGAGGAGATNGAAAATGAAGAAGCAGTGAGCTTNGGAAGTAANCCAGANCCAATNGAGTTGTAAATNTTTACTCTTCCAGANCCAATTTTATCTTTAAANTTTAAATTTTTATCTGAAATNTCATCAGCTCCTTTTAACAACAGTTGNTTAATCTTATCTTTNGAAAGATCAGGAAAATAAGACCAAATNAATGCTACAGAAGCTGATACAACTGGACTAGCCATTGAAGTNCCTGACCACCTACCATAAGATTCATTATATANAGTGCTAAAAATAGATGANCCAGGTGCTAANATATTTATTCCTGAACCAAANGATGAAAATGAACTTTTTTCATCATCAGGNTCTGAAGAACCAACACTAATNACAGTTTCATAGGATGCAGGGTACTGCATTTCTTCAACTCCACTATTTCCAGCNGCTGCAACAACTATAGTATTGTAATTAGTATAAATATTGTCATANAATGCTCTTTCTGAACTTGAAGACCCAAGACCNCCTAANCTTAAGTTGATAATATTTGCNCCTGCTTTTGCNGCATGTAACACTCCAGTTGATAAAATATCACTAAANTCATTATGNTCAAAAGTTGTATCAGATGAACTTTCATCATATTGGATTTTNATNGGCATATATTTAACACTATATCCAATACCAGCTCCACCTANATTGTTATTTACTGATGATGAAATGATTCCTGCAATGTGTGTACCATGTTGATGCCCNCCNGTTGGACCTTCNGTTGGAGGTGACATTGGATTATTATCAGGATCTGCCTTATCAGTTACACCNCCNTAATCCCATCCAATTAAATTNTCTANATAACCGTCATTATCTTCATCAATATTATTTATATCTCCTGGATCTAAAACCCANTTTTCATTAATAAANTCAATAGTTCTTCCATCATTATCTGCATCCTCATCTAANTTTTGCCATAAATTATCAACNAANTCNGGATGATCCCATTCACATCCAGTATCAACTATTGCAACAACAACTGTTGAATCNCCAGGAGTTTCTCCATTTTCNATATCCCATAAGNTCCATGCATCAACAGATTGAATTTTTTCATGGTGCCATTGACTATCAAAATATGGGTCATTNGGAATGAAGTGTAATTTTCTTTTTGGAATNTATTCAAAGTCTGAAATGCTCTTTTCATTCTTCAAAATATCTAGTACTTGATTCATGTCAACATTTTTATTCATAAAAATTATATCATAATAATTAGATAGACTTATTTCTCCTACTTTATCAAAATCGTTTGCCTCAGAAAGCCACTTTGATATTTTGAATTCACCATGATTTAAATATAAACTATCGATAAAAGGATAAGATGTTATATCTGAAATAATTTTATCTGTATATTGAAATGGAATATCGTTGAAATAAACTCGAATCGAATTTTGTTTGAATCTATCTATTTGAGTTTGTCCAAAAATATAGCTGATAAAAATAAATATAAATAATTTCTTCATTTTAACTTTATTTCAATAGTATAAACTTTTTTGTATTACTATAGTTTTTTGTTCTCATTTGATAAAAATATAAGCCCGATGGAATATCTTTACCATCTAATCTATAAACGTATTTTCCTTTAGTCATAAATCCAAAGTTTTTTGTCCTAACTTCTTTTCCTGAAATATCAAATATTTTAATTTCAACGTTTATGTCTTCAGGAATTTGAAATTCAATATTTGAAGATGAATTGAATGGATTTGGATAATTCTGCTTTAATTTAAATTCTTCAGGAAGAATATGTTTATCATTTGAAAATGATAATTCATTTGATTTTTCAACTATTGCCCTTATAAGCAAATTACCATTATATCCCAAAGATTTAACAGATTGCCATCCATCAGTTTGAGTAAAATAGTAACTTCTATTATTAATTTGATTATTCTCATTAAAATCAATACCCAAAGGAGAAAAATTTGAAATTTCACCTAATGCAATATAAAAATCTCCTTTATTTATATTAATATTGGCACCTGAAATATCTTTTGTATTCCACCCTTGACTTACATTCGTCAAAATAAAAATATTACCTAATTGATTTTTTGGTACTTTTAAAATGGAATCATTTTCAAAAATTCCAAAATAAACATTACCACCTTCTTGTGTAGAAAAAAATTGAAGGTTAAGTATTTTCACCGGAAAATCAGAAGGAGTAAATCTTACTGCATACCAACTATTGTCTCCAAGAGAAGTTACTCCAGTAGATGATNTNCCTGAATCATATTTGATTTCTTCAACAGTATTTTTTTGATACCTTATNNTAACAGGATCAGATAAACTACTTTCAATTTCATCNAAAGTACCTATATTATAAATTGATGAAATAGCATAAACATATTCTGTATTTGATNGAACAGATGAGTCNATAAATGAATTTTCAGTTAANTATTTACCATTNATTATNGGTNAACCGAATACTTCTTGATTAGNNTTCTTATAAATGTTGTAATATGGAAATTGAGTATTTGAAGTTTCAACTTTAACTCTTATTCCCCATTCTCCATCACTTAAATTATCTTCTTGACTTATATTTTGCCATCTTTGCCANAAACCATTTCTTTCNATCCAAGAATTTTGACTAGGNGTGGAATTTAAATCTAGAGAAACATATTTNAGAGAATCTATTTTATGAGCAATCATAAAATCNCCGNTAAAATTCCAATCAACATCAATTTGATTCCANGANTCATAAATAATATTTGAAGCATCAATTTGATAAATAGGAGTACTTTCAGGTTCACCACCAATAACATTATAACCATATAATNAAATNTTTGAAACTGTNTCTACACTAAAAACAGAAATTTCATTTAATTGAGTAGAAGCACCAAATGGAATNTCAAAAACAGTACCTACATTCATTGAACCAGATTGCAAAAAAATANCATCCTCAAAAGAACCATCATCGTAAANAATCTCTNCNTTAATATCATTNCTTNTAATTTNNTCCCAACTTAAATAAATTGAATTGTTAATTGATTTTGCAGAAANATTTTTTGGAGGTTTGGGAAGATCAACTAAAGATTTNTTCCATATTTGNAAGTTGTCAATATAAATTCCTGAACCNACTCCNNCATCATCATCATCATCAGAAATAAATTCCCATCCGATCCTAATATTTTTTCCTTCCCAATCCGATAGNTCTAAAGACATATTNGTTTCATCATTAAATGGGCTTCCTGGACCATANACCTCCCAAGCTTCNGANGAACCNGGTCTGTTTTCANTTCCATAATCATAGGTAATTTGATAATGAGGAGAAGTTAATTCTTTACCTGCCCACCATGATTTAGAATTNTCAAAACCATTAAATNCATTAACATTCCAAATTGATTTTTCATTTGGTAACAAAAATANCAAATCATCTCCNTTATCAAATAATAATGTATCAGAATTATTACTAANAAGTATATTGTCAANATGAAAACCAGTAATANTCTGNTGTTNATCATCAACAGAACTAAAACCNGGNTCAGATGCGAAAGCAAATCTTATTTTTATACTTTTNCCATNAAATTCACTTAAGNTAAATTTAGCATCTGTCCAATCATTAATAATATCTGTCCATCCNGGNATNTTGCAATCACCNGTNTTAAAACGAAATCCAAAACAATTATCACAANTATATTCAGGTGATCCTGAAAGAANTTTCCAAGTATTTCCANCATCTTCAGATATTTGAACATTTGCTGCATCCCAGCCATCAACTGTACAACCATTATCGTTATATGGTAAGTTTAAATTATTTCTTTCAAGTTTATATAATAGCTTAAAAGTTAATTCATAATTATTNTCATTTAATTGAATTANNGGGGTTTCAAGATAATCNAATCTTTCATTTGAATAACCNTTGATTGAACTATCAATNTCTTTTAACCATATTCTGTAATAATCTTCCAAAAACCCATCATTATCACTATCTGAATCTGGCATATCTGATAAAATATCAAATGAAAAATAAAGCTTTTCATAATCTCTATNAATTTTNGGTAAAAAATAATTNGGNGTTAACAATGTATCGTTTTCATTCTTTCCAACAGNATGATGGAAACTATGAGTTGGNCTACTATATTCAACGTTTGATAAATTCCAACCATTTCCAATNATCCAATTNTCAACACNTAATTCTAAATCATCATANAAAATTGTATTTGTGTCATTAGAAAAAAAATTTAAATCCAATTTTCNATTNAATTGATTTTCTTTGCTNAGTATTTTATAATTNTTTTGAGTGATTTATTTTTTTTGATTTATTTNCTNCAATTAATAAATTTAAAAAAATAATTAAAAAAAATATTTTAATAAAATAGTTGATTTCNTTCTCACTTAAGCAAAATCATTTTTTTTGANATANGTTNANTNGATGTTTCNAAAACATAAAAATATANNCCNGCAGNAANATTTTGNCCATTCCANGANACNANATGNTNNCCAANATNATAAAATTNANTTGTNANTTGATCAACNTGATTACCTANNANATNATATANTTTNATNNTTACAAAATCAGATTTTGGNANAGANAAACTNATTGATGTAGNTGGATTNAAAGGATTNGGNNAATTTTGCTCAAGNCTTATNTNATNNGGNATNNAAATNNTNTTTGAATTNCTTAANTNATTAAATTTNNCTTTTGTAAAATAAATTAAATTTTTATNATCTTCNGGNTTTGGATCTGANCCNTCTTCTTGAAANACACTNCTANATGAATANTCTGGNCTTTGAAANATTAANTATGCTTCATCATNATGTGCTTTTTTTGCNANTTGNGGNTACATTTCATCTTGATNNATTGAATTTGTAATATTTTTTGGTTNGGACCAACTCNTTCCTNTNTCTTTTGATTGAGTTACANAAACATCATAGTTAATATTATTATNTGAAGTATCTGAAATAGCCATAAATGAAACATANATTATATCACTATTATCAATACTTATAGCTGAAGAAGGATAAATCTTTTTCCAATTTTCATCATANATGAANGTNGATTGNAGAGAAGTAACAAAATTAACNTCCCAATTATTTTCAATAGAAGGGTCATCAGAAAAAAAATGATAAATACCGCATGAGCTATCAATTGCTGGGTATATAGCATTTTGAGATGANGGAATTACTGTTGCAAAAANATGAACTCCTTTAATAGGATCTGATATTACATCAACCTCATANGTTGTAAAAACATTATTNANAGAAACTNTATCAACATTAGATGGAAATAATTNATNANCATAAAATTTTTCTCTTANAACTGAACTTGATACAAAATAGTATAAATCTGATTCTTCNCCCGACCANGATTCACCAAAATCATTTGTTTTTCTAATAAANAAAGTATGAGAACTATCAATAGAAACATCTTTTANATATGANGAAACAACAGCATAACCTTCTCCTTTATNATTNATATCTATTACTCCACTTGATGTAAATGATGACTCTAAATCATCATCACTGAACAATAGAGTAGGAGAAATAAAATCAAATAATCCATAGTTATTTTCTTGGGAATGNAAAAGCCATCTATTTGCAGTAACNGAATCANTATTAGCTGATGAATATTGNGTNTATAAACCATTAATTACTGGNNTTATNATTTTTTAATGATANNGANATTGANCCNGTCCAATTATCNGGNGGATTNCATGGNGGATATTTGCAACCNGTATTTAAATCTTGAGGNGGNGAGTAAAAACTTCCTCCATTNTATTGAAATTCATCCCANGTATANAGNGGTCTTCCNCCNGTNGAACCACCNCCAGACCTNGNACCATCNTTTTCTTGNGTATATTCATTCCANANAACATANGGATAATCAGGNCCACCAACNGCNCTNGGATATCTTCCCATAGATTCNGCNGGTTTNGATAAATTNAANAANGAAAAAGTTGTNAANTTANNNCCATTNNTNGAAAANGCCATNCCAATAAANCCNGAACTATCTGGCNTNGATGGTACTAANTGTCTATAACCAANTACAAANCCATTTCCNGGNANGTAAGATANAGGTGTAGTAGCTCCATTAATTAANCCATATCCATTAAGNGAGGAATCAATTAANACGATTTCAGATGAATTTCTTTGTCTTAATANTTTNTTTTTANCTGAATTTATTTTCTCAATTANAGTAATTTCATTTTTAATAATATTAAATGAAGNTATTTTTTCAGCGTTTAANATNTNTTTTTGATTTCCAATTAAAAGNGAAAAGAAAAAGAACTNTTGTNTANAATTTATTCAAAATTAAAAATATAATTTATAAACCAATNTTAACGCTTATTTAGAACTTTGTCAATAACNCCATATTTTTTTGATTCATTAGCATTCATGAAAAAATCACGATCAGTATCTAATTCTATTTTCTTTAAATCTTTGCCAGTTTGAGAAGAAAGAATCTTATTTAACTTTTGTTTTGTAAGCAATAGTTCTTTGGCGTGAATTTGGATATCACTTGCGGTACCTTGCATTCCAGACCATGGTTGATGAATCATTATCCTAGAATTAGGAAGAGCTGATCTCTTTCCCTTTTTACCGGAAGCTAATAAAATTGCTCCCATACTTGATGCTTGTCCCATACAGATGGTAGCTATATCAGGTTTGATGTAATTCATTGTATCCATTATTCCCAATCCAGCTGTTACAGAACCTCCAGGAGAATTAATATAAATAGAAATATCTTTTTCAGAATTTTCAGCCTCTAAAAATAGTAATTGTGCAATAACTATAGATGAAATATTATCATCAATCGGAGTTCCAATAAAAATTATTCTCTCTTTTAATAATCTTGAATAAATATCATAAGCTCTTTCAACTCGTCCTGTTTGTTCAACGACCATAGGAATAACTTGTGAAAATTCATTCATTTTAATTAATCTCCCTTATTTAAAGATTCATTTTGCTTTCTTAAATCTTCAGTTTTAATATCAATTAATTTGACAATAGCCTGTTCTTTTAAAAATTTAAATAGATTTCTATCTAATAAATCATCTTTTAATTTTAACATATTTGAAGGCTTTTTATAAAATCTTTTTATTTCATTTTCGTTAGATTTTGAATTTTCAACTAATAATTCTACATGCTTATCAATATCTTTATCATCTATTTTTAAATTTTCTTTATCTATCAATTTATTTCTTATTAGATACCATTTAATACTTCTAATAATGGAAGACTTAACATCAATTTTATATTTTTCTTCATCAAAATTATTGGGATCTCTTTTCCTTGCTTCATTTATGGAGTTAATCAAAGTATTTTCAATCATTGAATCTGGTGCATCTAATTTTGTTTTATCAATAAAAAAATCAATTATTTTTTCACTTAATTGTTCTTCAGCTTCACCATTTAATTGACTTTGAATTTTATCCATTACTTTTTTTCTAAATTCATCTATGTTGTCAATGGTTGGATCAACTTTTTTTAAGAAGGCATTATTTAAATCTGGAAGTATTTGTTTTTGAACCATTTTAACAGTCAATGAAAATTTGGTAATAATATTTTCAGCATTAGGAATTTCAATTTTCACATTATCATCTTTTTTTAATCCTGTCAATTTTTTTAAATTATCTCCACCAAATAATCCATCACCAATTTTAATATATCTGTTTTCAATTTTCTTACCAATTAATGGAACTCCCGAAGAATCTAATTCTTGCATATCAACAAGAATTAAATCCTCGTTTTTGGAACCATCTTCTATTGTTTTAAGTTCTGAAAATTGAAGTTGAATTTCTTCAATATACTTATCAACATCAATATCATCAGCAATATAATTGTTCTTTTTTAACTTCATTTTTTTTGAAAAATTAGGAAGTTTAAAATCTGGTTGAACTTCAACTGTAGCCTCAAATTCCAATGATTTTTTTTCAGAAAAATCTAGTTTGTCGATATTTGCTCTACTAATTGGAACTATTTTTTGTTCTTTTAGTGACAATGCATAGTATTGGTCAATTGCACTTTGAGCAAAATCTGCCTCAACCTCAGACTTATAATTTTGTAAAATGATTTTTTTAGGAACTTTACCTTTTCTAAAACCTGGCATATTTATTTTTTTTGAAAATAATTTAATATGATTTGTAAAAGGTTCTTCCAAATCAGACCATGCAACAGAAACAGTTATTTTTTTTGTAAATGAGTTAATTGATTTAATTTTTGAAATCATAATATGTTAGTTATTTTTTTCTCCCACAATAAATACATTCTGTTCCTAATTGAACAGTAAAACCACAACTTTTACAAATCCANTCATCCAAATCATCTCCATTGTTTTCTTCAANATTTATATCAGANTTTGAAGAAAATAAAATAAAAAAAAGGAAAAATGAAATTGAAGAAAATAAAAAAATTATNAAAGAAGTAGCCATTAAATTTTAATTNNTNAAGTTAAAATTAATAGTTAACAAAAACATTAAAAAATTTANGCAATGNGTAGCTATACATATTTTGCAATTAATTCTTAATTTTAATAAACCAAANATTAAATANATGCTTAANAAAATTGATATTAATGAAAANAAAAAAAATGAATAATCNATTCTTATACCAAAAATTGTCAAAAAAATTAACATAATTATCCAGGAATAATAAATCATNCCCCAAAAGGCATTTGGTTGACCTAATATTTTACCATATTTTGTGGACACNAATGATGAACANCTACCCTCATTCATTCGACAAAAATAAGGAATCCACCATACATTATGTTTAANTTTATCTGATACAACNCCTAAAAAATAAAAAGATAATAACCAACCTGTTAATGAGAAAATAAATAAAAGTAAATAATAAGTGAAAAAGCTCACTGTCTTAACCTGTAAGCAATTCCTTCAATACATTGTTTTAATTTATCCACTTGAGAATGTGTTGTAAAAAGATCATTCATATCTTCAAATGTGTCAACTGGATAATTAAGCTTATCATAATCTCTAATAAAATTTGATTCAAGCTTAATAACATAATCTCGCATAATATTTTTTGGAACCTCTTTTTGCCTGAGGAGATTTACACAAAATTTTATTTGAGCTTTGGAAGTAATTTGAAAAAGTGAAACCAATCCAAAATCTGATTTGGATCTAAAAGACATTGTTCCATATTCAACACCTCTTCCCCATGTTAATTCATCTGCTTCGTCTTCAGAAAAATTACATATTTCTTCACCGATATGAGCAATTTCTCTTGAAGTATGAGTTCTTAAATCTTCAAGAAAATTAGATTTTTCCCATTTCACACCAATTCTCCTTAATTATTTATATAAATAGGAACAAATTTACCATAGGATATGTATTTAGTGAATATTAATTTTAAAAAATTGAAAAAAATTAAACTCTTCCCGACAATAAAGCACCCAAATGGGAACCATAGAACAACAAAATAACAGAAAAACCAAATACAAGTAAATAAATGAATAATTTTTTCTTAGATAAGTTGATAATATTTTTATCAAACCTGTATAAAAAAATTAATAAAAAGGGGATAAAAATAACAATTTGAATTAGTCCATGAATATTAAAAAAATCAAATAGATCAAATTTAAAATGACCATATAAATCATCTGCAATAAAACCAGTGATAATAGCAAAAACATGACTAACTAAACCAAAAAGCAAACACCACCAACCAGCATTTTCAGCTGAATCTTTTCTAAAAATAAAAGCAATTAAATCACAAGCAAAACCAGTTGAAAATAAAGCTATAGGAAAATGAATAAATAATGAATGTAATATTTCTAAGCTCCAAGGCATTGTCAAGCTTGAGATTTTGCAACCATACCGGCTACTTTAATTGATAATTTTCTTGGCGATAATCTTGTAAGAAATGCTAAAAATTTATCTAGCTTACCATGAACTACTGATGATTTTATTCCTATGCTATTTAATGCAGTTCCAACCACTTCTTTTGGGTTAGCCCACATTAATCCCTTTTGATTTGGAGTTACACCAGCATTTTTTTGAAACCCAGTATTAACCAAGCCAGGACTTAAGGACATTATATCAATCCCATTTTTTTTATACTCAGACCACAAAGCTTCTCCTAAAAAAAGATTGAATACCTTAGTTGCTCCATAAACAGAAAAAAAAGGTGTTGGTTGATAAGCAGATTTTGAAGATAAGAAAATTATTGCTCCTTTTTTCCTATTTAACATTTTTTCTAAAAACTTAAATGTCAATATCACTGGAACCATGCAATTAAGTTTAATCATATTTTGATATTTTATCAATTCTGTTTGATGAAAATCTCCAAAGCTACCAATCCCTGCATTGTTCACTAAAAAACCAACTTCAATATTTTTTAATTTATCATAAATTTTATCTATTGAAGAATCTTCAGTGATGTCTAAATCAATAGTTATTGTTTTGACCCCATTTTTAAGTTCAATATCTGAAGCTATTTCTTCAATTAGAGTTTTTCTTCTAGCAACCAAAATTATATTCATACCCCTATTTGCAAGCTGATAACAAAATTCTTTTCCTATACCGGAAGATGCTCCAGTAACCAAAGCCCATTCACCGTATCCTTCTTTCCAATTATGTATCATTTATTCATTCCTTACAATTAAAATTGGGGAATTTGTCTTTTTTAGAGTTTGAATAGATTTACTACCAAAAAAAAATTTCTTCAATATTGATTTGCTTGAATTACCCATTATAATAATATGATTATCATTGGCATATTTTACGAAAGAAGAAACTGGATCACCAAAAACAAACTCTTGTCTAAAATTTATTTTTTCTTTTGTAAGAATTCTAACTGCATCATTTACAGCATTCTTATAACCATCTTTAAAAATTTTAATTTTAGAAACTGTTATCATAGAAACTTCTAAATTTAATTTTTTTGCAATTATTATTGCAAATTTAATAGCATTTTTAGTAGCCTTTGAATCATCAACACATAACAAGATTCTATATTTTTTTCCTATTTTAAAATCATTTGTAATAAATATTGAACTTGGTAAAAACTGTAATATATCATTTGATTTATTTCTTTGTTTACTACCTCCTATTATACCAATAGTATATTTTTCTTGTTTAAACTCTGATCTTAATTGTTCGATCAAATCGCCTTCTCGAAGAATTAAATCTATTTTTTGACCGTAGCTAGTCGGTAAAATGATTTTATATCTTCCTGAACTTTCTAAAATATTAGCAGGATTAAAATCATTTAAATTTTTTGATTTGATAAACCCTGAATCTTTTAATTTTTCAAATGCCCATTTTAAAACTTCAATTCCGGGGTGATAAATTTCCCATTTTTCAAGGTTTTGTTGAGCTTGTTTAACACGGTTTAAATATAAATCCTTAGGTTTTGGTCCAACATAAACAATTGATAATTGAGCATTAAATGCTAAAGCAATTTGAGAACCTATATGAAGTGTATCTCCAGAAAAATCTTTGCTACTAATTGCTAATAAAAATTTCATTTAAGTAATTTACTTTATTTATTTATATAATTTTTTAAAAAAATATAGGCCATATTAAATTAGAAAAAATCAATAATATGATAATTGACATAATCATCATTTTCCAACCTCCCTTTAAAAAATCCGACCCTTTNANNAANCCACTAGAATGAATAATCATATAGCTNGGAGACGCTACAATNGTTAAAAATCCAAATGCTGAAGANAATGCTGTTATCATTGGNAATATGATTGAATCACCTNCAATATTAATTACTATTGGNCCNAATACAGCAATTGTTGCNGCATTACTTAAAATATTAGTTAAACTTGATGTTATTATNACANATATTACNGAANATGAAAAATTTGGATTNGTAAAAAAATTATTNANGTANTTTATAAAATTATTTGCAATCCATAATGCNGCTCCAGTTTCTTTCATTTGAACTCCAACTGAAATTGCAGCACCAAATAACATTATAACACCCCAGTTTGTATTNTTATTTAATTCTTTCCATTCNATTAATCCAAATGATAAATAAATTATAACNCCNATNAATGAAATTATTCCTANACCTAANATAGGACTAAAAAANACCCANCCNAAAAAAATTAAAATAAATATTAATATTGAAATTATTTGCTCGTTAGAAAGCTTNCCAGAATGTGCNACTTGAATTTTTANNTTACGAACAGCAGAATCTAAAATTAATTTTTCAGGTAAAAATGTTNTCCATAGNATTATAGCNGTAATAGGTATTTGAATTAATAAAATAGGNTATGCATATTTCATCCAACTTAAATAAGTTATTTCAGCAANACCAAATTGTTCTAAATAACCAATCATAATAACATTTCTTCCACCACCTGAAGGTGTTCCAATAGAACCAATTGCACTTCCATATGCGATTGAAAATAATAATAAAGCTGATAATTTTTTATTTTTTTNANNNTCAANNNTAGTATTNNTTATAAGTGTCAATGCAACGGGCATCATCATTGCTGTAACAGTATGTTCNCCNATAAATGANGATANTAAAGCACAAAANAGAATAAAACCAAAACTAATCNTCCANGTTTTGTGACCTGTTAAATTTATAATACCAAGNGCTAATCTTGNATCTAAACCTTGAGATATNATTGTAGTNGCTAACATTAATGAACCCATTATAAAAAAAACAGAATCNCTCATAAATGATGATGCAANCTCATTTGCTGATCCAATTCCAAATAAAACTTGNAGGACTATNATTAACATTGCAGTTGCTGGAAGNGGAATTGGTTCAAATAAAATNAGTGAAATAAATAAAAGAACNATTATTATTATTCTATAANCTGAAATTTCTAAACCATCAGGTNTAGGTAAAAAATATAAAAACAAAGAAANTAAAAANGAAAATACTAGCCATTTTTTTTGCTTTAACCAATATATGATATTTTCTAACATTAATTATTCTATTTTTTTAACTTATAAACAATTTAAAATAATTAAATTCTTTAAATAATATTTATTTTATAGAAATAATAAAAATGTCGCAACTCATCNCAGCAAGTATTGGTATTTTAACAGGCGGANAAAATTCCAGNTTNAATGGATTAAAAAAATGGGAATTAAAAATAAANAANACAACATTAATTGAAAGATCAATAAAAATATCAAAATGTTTTGAANANCAATATATAATTGGNAAAAAAGATTTTAAAATTAAAAACATTNAATTTTTAAAAGATNAATATGATAATTCTTCNCCAATNATTGGACTTCATNCCCTTTTAAAATCATCTAGTCATCAATGGAATTTTTTGATGGCCTGCGACCTACCTTTTATTTCAGATAAAATTTTTAGAAAAATTTGGAATAAGAATNCCAAAAATANATTAGCAATNATTCCATTTTCANATGATAATATTCATTANACATGTGGTTATTATAATAAAAATTTATTATNTCAAATTGAAAAAAATATTAAAGATGGAAANCTAAGCCTNAAAAATCTCGTTAAAAATGAAAATATAATTTTGGTAAAATCAAATGAAGAAGATTTTTTTAATTTAAATTCATTTGAGGATTTAAATAAATTTAAAAGCATTTTAAATATTATCTAATTTTTTTATTCTCCTATAATGTCTTCCTNTTGAAAATGATATATTCAACCACTTTTCAATAACATCATAAATTTCATTTTCGGATACAAATCTAGCACCAATCGATATGATATTAGCATTATTATGCTCTCTTGATAAAATTGGAATAGTTTGTTCAAAACCATAATAAACAATTGCTCTTACACCTCTAATTCGATTAGCTGCAATTGCCTCACCTTGTCCCGACCCTCCCAAAATAATTCCGAAACTATTTTTGTCTTTTGAAACAGCTTTTGCACATGGAAAAATGTAATCCGGATAATCATCATCAGAATCAAAACTCTTAGCTCCATGATCAATAATTTCATGACCTTTTGAAATTAAATAATCTAAAATCTTAGATTTTAATTCAAAACCTGCATGATCAGTAGCAATATGTATTTTCATAAATTTATTTCCCCCCCATCATATAAAATTTTTTCATTGTTGAAACTGGATCAGGTGTTCCAAAAATACCTGTTCCTGAAACTAAAATATTAGCTCCTGCATCTATAATTTGCTTTGCATTTGAAAGCTTAACATCTCCATCAACAGAAATATCAGGTTTTGAATTCAGCTTATTTGTCATATCTTTTACATAATAAATTCTATCTAACATACCTGGAATAAATTTCTGTCCCCCAAAACCTGGCTCAACGGACATTATTAGGATTAAATCAACATACTCAATATAATCTTCGATTAATGAGATGTCACTACTAGGCTTTAAAGTTATACCACATTTTAAACCTTCGTTTTTAATTTGATTGATTAAATTAAAAGGATTTTTAGTTGCTTCTACATGAAAGGTAATTAAATTAGATCCAACTTTAATAAAATCAGAAATAAAATTTTCTGGCTTATTTATCATTAAATGAACGTCTAATAATAAATTTGTAGCTTTTCTAATTCCATTGATAACTACTGGCCCCATTGTAATATTTGGAACAAAATTTCCATCCATTACATCAATATGTATCATAGAAACTTCTCCTGAATTACATTGACTTAGGGGGATTGTTAAATTTGAAAAATCAGTAGCTAATAAAGAAGGTGAAAGTTTTATCAAAATTTATCCTTTTCTCATAAACTTAAAATGACCAAAAAATTGGAATCAAAAAGGTTCCCAATAACCAAAAAACTATATTTAACGGAACTCCAACTTTTACAAAATCGNAAAATTTATATTGACCTGGTCCATAAACCATCAAATTTGTTTGATAGCCCATTGGTGTTGCAAAAGAAGTTGAAGCACCATAAGCAACAGCAAAAATAAATGGTTTTGCATCTACATTCATTTGAATTGACACTGAAAGAGCAATTGGTATTAAAATAATTGCAGCAGTATTATTTGACATTAGTGAGGTTATAATAATTGAAATTAAAAAAATTAACGACATTGCAGCATGAGGAGCTATTTGCGTGCTAAAATTGCCTCCAAAATTTGATATCAAACTTGCAAGCATTTCAGCAGCACCTGATCTTTCCATTGCAATACCAACAGGAACAAAAGCTGCTATCATAATAATTACTGACCAATTTATAGACTGGTATGCTTCCTCAGGTGAAATTGCTCCAACAACTAATAAAATTACAACACCAATCAAAGCGGCTTGAAGAATATCTATAATTCCTAAAGCAGCCAATAACATTGCTATGGGAATAACAGCAATAGCAAGCCACCAAAATTTCACTTTTTTTAAAGATACTTCGTGTTCTTGCAAAATTGCTAAATCTCTATTTTTTATCATTGTATTCATNCTTGATTTAGGAACAAAAATTANAAGTGTATCCGCAAAATGGAGCTTTATTCTTGCAATTTTTTCTCTAAGTGTTTTACCTTCTCTTCTTACAGCTAATACAAAAGCACCAAATTTTTTTCTAAAGTCAACATCAAAAAGTGATTTGCCAATTAAAGTAGAATTTTGTGTTACTAAACCCTCAACAATTGTACTAGCTCCACTCATTAATTCATTTTGATTCATTTTTTTATCAGTTAACATCAATAATTTTTCTTCATCTCTAAATTTAATAAAATTATCAAGAGTACCTCTTGCCATTAGAATATCACCAGATTTTATTTTTTGATTTCTTAGATTAGTTTCAATATGCTCATCATTCCGTATGATTGANAAAACAGTAATATCATAATTTTTACTTACTCCCCTTTCTAAACAACTNGATCCAATTAGAGGNGATTCATTATCAACTTCGAATTCAGTTAAATATGCTGAAAGATGATATTTACCAGTTAAACTTGAAATTCCCGCTCTTGATGATAGCAATCTTGGAACAAAAAAAACATTATACAGAGTTCCAAATAATAAAAAAACTAGACCCATACTTAAAAAATCAAACATTTTTAAAGGTTCAAAACCATAATCTTCAACTATTGAGCTAACAATTAAATTTGTAGAAGTTCCAATTAAAGTCAACATTCCTCCATATATACCAGCAAAAGATAGTGGAATTAATAGTTTCGATGGTGACAATTCATACTTTTTACCCAAATGCAATGCAAATGGAATAAAAATTGCAACTGTAGCAGTATTATTNATAAAACCAGAAATTAAACTAGTTCCAATTAAGATTAAACCAATAGTAAACCAAACATTATTACTCAATTGAGTTAATNTATCAGCTAAAACTTCTATAATACCAGTTTTAACNATTGATGCACTCANAACAAACATTAAAGCAACTGTTAATACAGCTTTATTACTAAATCCNGATATAGCTTCTTCAATAGTNAAATAATCAAATAAAATTAAAACACATAATAATAATAAAGCAGTAACATCGATTGGCAATAATTCTTTTAAAAAAAATATTAATGCTAAAAAAATAATAAAAATAAATAATATTGTTTCAAACAACATATTTTACATTACCAGTTTTTTTTTCTCAACTTCGTCAATTTGACCTTCTTTAACATATTTTTTTGCATAATCCTCAAAAACTCCTTCTTTTACAAATATATCAAATAAATCAGGGTCAAAATGGTAATCATTTCTCATAAAACTCATAATTTTCATCACCAGAGACAATTTTTTCCCTTCAGCATTGTACGGCCTGTCTGCTGCAGTTAATGCTTCATAAACATCAGCAATTACCATTATTTTTGCTTGAGTAGACATTTCAGAATGAGTTAAACCATTTGGATATCCAGTTCCATCCATTTTTTCATGATGCCCTCCTGCATATTCAGGAACATTTTTAAGGTGCTTTGGGTATGGAAGTTTTGATAACATTTCTAAAGTGTGCAGAACATGATCATTAATTATTTGTCTTTCTTCAGGAAGCAAAGTTCCTTTAGGAATATTTAGATTTTTCACTTCATGGTCACTTAAAAATGGTTTCTTTTCACCCATTTCTTCATAACAATAATTACTTATTTCAATTACTCTATTTTGAAGATCTTTTGCCATAAACTCTCCACCATAATTACAATTATTAATAAATTCTTGATCATTATTTATTTTTTTTATTTTTTCTTGATAACCAGATTGAACCTTTTGTTTATCATCATGACTATTTGACGAATTCAACTTTTCCAAATATTCAATCTTGGCATCTCTTCTTAAAACTTCAAACCTAGTATTAATTACTTCAATTCTATCAAATATTGTTTCTAATTTTGTAGCTTTATCAACTACATGGGTAGGAGTTACGACCTTTCCACAATCATGTAACCATGCAGCTATTTTAAGAGCATTTCTTTCTTCATCATTCATTTTAAATTCTTTGTAAGGACCATAATCAACTTTTTCTACTGCTTCTGCCAACATCATTGTTATNANAGGAACTCTNGAACAATGACCNCCTGTATATGGAGATTTTTTATCAATTGCTGTTGCNAGNAGTTTTATAAATGATTCAAAGAGATCCTCAAGTTGCTCAATTAATTGATTATTTGTAATTGCAACTGCAGCTTGAGAACAAAGTGANTCAACAAGTCTTTGATGTTGCTCAGAAAATGCAATAATNTCACCNGATATTGGNTCTTTNGCATTTAAGAGTTGAATAACACCAATCGTTTCATCTAAATGATTAGTTAATGGCACTGTTAAAAAAGATTTTGATTTATAACCAGTTTTTTGATCAAACATTTTTGTTCCAGAAAAATCAAAACCTTTTGCTTTATAAGCATCAGGAATATTAATTGTTTCTCCTGTTAATCCAGCATATGCCGCAATCATGGTTTTATTTGGCTGACCTTCATCATCATATAACTTAATTGGATAAAATGGAATGTCTTTACCACTAGTCCCACCCATGTGAAAATCTAAAGAATCAGTTCGAACAATTTCAAATTTTAATCGCTTATCATCAGTCATTATATATAGTGTTCTTCCATCACTATTAGTAATTCTCTTAGCTTCTTCAAGAATCATCTCAAGTAATTTTGGCATCTCCTTTTCACTTGACAAAGCAAGACCAATTTCATTTAAATGATCAATTTGATCTTCTAACATTAAAATATAATCTTTCGCATGTGTTGAAATATTTTTAAAGAATTTATCTTTGTTCATTCCAACATAACTTTTTTTAACTTTGTTATTCTTATCTAACATTACATTTAATCCTTATTCGATTTAATTTCAAAATTTACAAAACTTAATTAAGATCTGGCTACTTCATAATTACTATCATTTATACTAAATTTTAAATATGAATAAATTTATATTAATCTCATTACTTATTCTATTTATTTTGAGTTGCAATGAAAAAGTAACTCAAAATCAAGATGATTGTATTGATAAAAATAAAATAATGAATGATGCCAGTTGTATTGAAATTTATGATCCAGTTTGTGGATGTAACAACATAACATATTCAAATGAATGCTATGCTACAATTAATGGAATTACAAGTTGGAAAAATGGAGTTTGTAATTAAAATTGTATTTAGATTCAAAAAAAATTAACAAATTAAATAAATTTTACAGAGCAAATTTAATTAACTCTATAGTAGGAATTAAACAAGCGTCACTAATAGGTACTGTATCTAAAAATAAAATAGCAAATGTTGCGATTTTTAGTTCTATCGTACATTTAGGTAGCAATCCTGCTTTGATAGGCTTATTTACTAGACCAGTTACAATCCCACCTAAACAAACGCTGAATAATATTTTAGAAATGAAAGATTTTACAATTAATCATTTAAATAATACTATAAACATTAGAGGTCATTCTACTTCATACAAATTTGAACGTAACGAATCTGAATTTAAGGAGTGCTTATTAACTGAAAAATACATCGAAAATTTTAATGCTCCTTTTGTGAAAGAATCAAATATTTCATTCGGGCTTTCATACATTAGACATGAAAAAATAAAAGAGAATGGGGTTGTCTTTATAATTGGATCCCTTAAACATATACTCGTAAATAATAATAATATAACAAATAATGGAGAAATAGATTTATCTGGTCTTGATTCCATTGGAGTTTCAGGAAATAATACTTATTATAAATTAAGTAAAAGTCAAAGTTTAGAATATATAAAAAAAGAAAAAAGAGAATACTTAAATAAGATTGTTAAAAAAGAAAAAGATAAATACAATAAAAGTTAGGTATTGGACTGAAAAAAAATTATAATTAAAATAGTAATATAATTAAGGAAAAATAATGAAAATTATCTCATTTATACTTATTTCAACATTAATAATGTCAGTAACATTATTTTCTACTGAAAAAAAATCAAATAAAAAAAATCATATTTCAAACGCAAAATGTTTAGTCAGTGGAGATAATATAGACGAAAATGAATTTGTTGATTATAAGAATGGTAAAATATATTTTTGTTGCGAAATGTGCAAAGCTGATTTTATTGATGAAAAATCAAATAAGTTCTCATCAAAAGCAAATTATCAACTTGTTTCTACAGGTCAATACATACAAAAGTCTTGTCCTATGACAGGAAAAGGTATTGATAAATCCAAAAATATTACTGTTGGAGAGTTAAATGTTGCTTTTTGTTGTAATGGATGTAAATCTAAGACAGAAGCAAAAAAAGATAAAGCAGGATTTATTTTTGCAAACACAGTGTTTGATAAAACTTTTTCTCCAATTAAATCAAAAGATAAAACTTATAAAAAATAAATGAAGATGATTTGGTTCGTTGTATTTTTTTTTTTGGTAATTGGAATCTATTTTTCATTAAATCAATCTAAAAAAATGAAATTTGAAAAAGACTATGTTTCTGGCTCTGAAGGTTTAGATATTTATAATAGTGAAACTCATCTTTTTTTAGACGTAAGAACTGAAGAAGAAAACTTAGACAATGCTATTCCAAATTCATTACTAATCCCATTGCAAGAATTAAATGATAGACTAGAGGAATTAAATGATTTTAAAGATAAAAATATTATAGTCTACTGTGCAAGTGGAAGTCGTTCTGCAAATGCAACCACTTTTTTGAGAAGAATTGGATTTCAAGCTCAAAACCTTGAGGGTGGAATGTTTAGTTGGAATGGACCAACAACAAAATATTAATTTTTTCCAAAACTATACGAAAAAATTGTTGATTTACTAAAATCAAACTGAAGTTTTATATTCTCTTTTTTAATACTTTTGTTAAACACTAATGGCTCATCAGTAACATTCTTATTTATTATTTGAGAAACAGCTAAAACTGTATTGTCATCATCAAGAATAGTAACTTTTATATATCCTCCCTCATTTACATCCCCACTTATTCTTAACTCTTTATTATCAATTAAAATAGATTTTGTTTTTATTTGTGATTTTCTTTGATTGTTATCTTGAGAGAGACCCGCAAATCCATCTGGTCTTAAAGTTGCTAATGAGAGTGAACCATTTCTCCAACCAAAATGTAAATAATCACTTCCTCCATAATATAATCTTATTTCATCTTTTAAAAATATTGGAACTGTACATGCATATATACATCCATAATCATGATCTAAAACTTTTTCTGAATTCGGAATCAAAGGTTTTCCAGGAGAAATACGATTCCATACTTTTGTATCAGGGCTCCAAGTTAATTCAGTGGTTGTTTTGTCAGTCTCACCATTATAAACAGCTAACAAACCAAGATAAACACCTGCATGATAAAAAACAGGCATAGCGTAAGTTTGATCCGTAATTCCATTCCCTTCAAAAACTACTTGTTCTTTTGTCCAATTTATAAAATCAGAACTTTCTATTCTAGCTACCTGTCGATACCATCTATCAGGGTCTTTTCTCCAAGTTCTAGTTATTCCAACATATTTTTTTAATGTTGGTGCCCAAAATGCATTATTATGAGTATCACCTGCAACATCAACACCTTTAATTGGTATAGGACTTTCCCAATTAATTCCATCTTTAGAGAAACTAGTAAAAATTCCTTGATATAAAATTTTATACTTCTTATTTGGATCTTTTTCATATTTATCTTTAAAAATTCCAGCACCATGAGGTCCTCTCCATACAATATTATTGTTTTTGTTTCCATTATATTCTACTAAACCTAAATTTGGTTTTTCCCAGTGGATACCATCTTTAGAATATGCATAACAAATTCCCATTTCTCTATTTGGGTGGTTATCATCATATGGTTTTTGCCTTTGCTCTAAAGTCATTCCTTGAGCAGAGTAATCTACAATAAACGGACTATACCAACATTTATATAAACTATCATCCTCATCAAAAATTATGTTTCCATAAAGATTATCAAACCTTTTTTCCCAAGGCATATCCTCAACAAAAAGTGGGTTTTCTGGATGTTTTATCACATTACCTAAAACTAATTTTGTATTTATTGATTCCTCAATATTTCTATCATCAAGCATTAAAAAACGTATTTGATCGGGTATAATTTCTTTTGAAAAAAATTCATTTTTATTATTTTGGCATGAAAATAAAAAAAATAATAAAAAATAAATCAATTTATTTTTCATAATAATAACTTTCTTTATTTGTTTAATCCTATAAATGATTCAACATCATCCATATCATTTACTGTAGTCAAATCTGGAACTGGTTCTGAAAGTGGAATGGTAAAAACTGAATTTTCAATATCATTTGCTAACATTCTTATTGTTTCAGTCAACTCTTTCTCATCACGTTTTGGATTAATAGGAGTATTTTTTAAATATGGCATAATTATATCATAATCTAAGCTGAAAATATTCATGCTAACACCAATTCTTTTATTAACATCCATAGCTTTTAACACTTGTTGTTCATTTGGCTTCTCTACAATATCTGTCAAATAAGATGACTTATCTTTCCAAATGACTGCAAATGCCTTTACTCTTTCTGGCTCAACTCCCAAAGCATCCCTATCATAGTCAATTAAAGCTGCAGGATGATTATCATCAAGTAATAACTTTAAGGAATTAACTGAGTACAGATTATCACTATTACATACACAAAACTTTTGACCTGACCAATCAGGACGAACTTTTAAACCAGCAGAAACTGCATCTGCTGTACCTAATGGTTTAGTTCTTTCAGGAGCAATTGTTTGAGTAGCAAAAGAGAATTGTAATCCTTCATATTCAGGAAGATGTTTTTTTTCTGTATAATATTTTTTTACTGTATGATCTTTATCATTTACGATAAACAAAATATCATTATAACCAGCATTTTTTGCATTAAATATTAAATAATCAAGAAATGGTCTTCCAGTTGAACCTACACCCAACATCATTTTTGGCTTTGATAAAGCTTGTTCAGAAAGTTTAGATTTTTTGTTTACCTCAGCTGATTTTTTCATTCTTGATGACATACCTGCAGCTAAAATTATAAGGTTATTATTCATGTTTTTTTGTTCCCTCATCTATATTAATTATGTGTGATTTTCCCCCAACATCCTCTATCGCTTTGGCAACATCTTCATAATTTTCAGGAGCATATGCAAACATACAACCNCCTCCACCTGACCCGTTGATCTTACCACCTAAAGCACCTGCATTCATAGCTGATTTTAACATTTTTTCAATTTTAGGAGTTGAAACTTTTAAAGCATCTCTCAAAATTCTATGTTCTTTAGATAAAAGTCTTCCAATAAGCTTATCATTATTTTCCTTATTTAATAACAAATCAAATCCTTTTNNTGTTAAATCTCTATTATTTAAAACTTCTTTTAACAACCCAATTTCTTTTTGATCGAGCATTTCAAATGTTTCTAAATCTGAAATTTTAGTATTTTTCAATGAAAAATCATTCAATTCTTGATTGATTTTTTTAATAATTTCGAGAACTTTGTCTTTAGAGTTTTGCAATACTAACTGAGTATCTTTTTTTTCCAAAGAATCACCTAATACAAATTTTGAAAGTTTGTATGGTAATTTTTTTACAACAACATCTGGATGTGTATCTATATACACCAAATTACCATAGGATATAGAATTTTGATCCATAACACCACCAGCTTGGTCAAATTCAATTACTTCTGCTTTATAGGCTAAATCAGAAATCATTTTTGGAGATAGTTGCTCAGATTGATCACTAATATTAGATAAAAAATTAATCCATGAAACAACTAATGCTGAAGAACTTGAAGTACCTGCTTGAAGTGGAATATTGCCTTTTACTGTACAGTTAAATCCTTTTGAAAAAGTAAAACCATCCTTCCTCATAACATTTAATCCACTTTTGAAATAATCAGAACTACTATGATAATTTAAATCACCCTCTAAAGAAAAATTTTCTTTAGAAGCTGTATCAGGTAAGTCAATATTAACTTCTAAATCTGATCTTAATTTACCTTCTATTTTTATTCTTAATGATATTGCAGCAGCAATTACAGGCAAACCTAAATAATCTTGATGCTCACCAAAAAGGCAAATTCTACCAGGAGAAGAAATAATCATATAATCCTTAACTTAATTTGTTAGAATTTTTTTAAAATAATTCATTAATCAAAATCTTTTATTATAAACCAAAAAGAAAAAATTGATAAAATTATTAAAATAAGACTAAGCAAATAATTTGAATACAATAGATTTCCAATACTAAATAATACGGAGTAAATCACTACAATACCTAAACACATTCTAAATAAACCAGTTTTTAAAAAGGATGATGAATTATTTCCAAACTTCGACCATCCTGGTCCACCCGGGTTTACTTTTAAAATAAAATTGTTAAGTATTTGATGTTTTTCTGCAGGAGTAATATAAGTAGCTAAAATCCAAATTATCGTTGTTAATATGGCTCCAACTACTATCTTTTGCCAATCAAACAAATAAGTATCAAAAAAAGTTAAATAAATAGAAATTAATAAAGAACTGATCATTGCAATTATTTCTGAATATGCATTAATCCTCCACCAAAACCACCTTAATATGTAAATAGCTCCAGTTCCAGAGCCTAACAATAATAGCAATGAAAATGCTTGTGAAGCACTAGTTAAAAACAATCCAAGAAATGAACCTGCAATAATTGAAAATATACTAAATATTCTGCCAACTCTAACTAGTTCTAATTGGGAAGAATTTTTCTTAAAAAATCTTTTATAAAAATCGTTCACAAAATAACTAGCACCCAGGTTGACTTGAGTTGAAATTGTACTCATAAATGCTGCAATCATTGATGCACAAACCAAACCCATTAAACCATTTGGAAGCAAAGTAAGCATAGCTGGGTACGCAACATCATGTCCTAATTTATTTTGAGAAAGATCTGGAAATGCATTCTTTATATCATTTAAGTCTGGGAATATTATTAAAGATGATAAAGCAATCATAATCCAAGGCCATGGTCTCAAAGCATAATGGGCTAAATTAAATAAAAATGTTGCTTTAATAGCATGAGATTCATTTTTTGCTGAAAACATTCTTTGTGCAATATATCCACCACCTCCTGGTTCAGATCCAGGATAATAACTAGCCCACCATTGTATACATAATGGAACTAATAATAAAGGTACCCAAATATCTGGGTCAGAAAAATCTGGAAGAATAGAAAGTTTATCATAAACATTTTCATGGTTTAATAAATTATCTAAACCACCAATTTCAGGTAAATTTATAATAAAAAACATAGCCCATACTGATCCAATCATTGCCAAAAAAAACTGTATACAATCTGTAATTATCACAGCTTTTAATCCACCCATTGTGGAATATATCATCGTAATTGAACATGCAACTAATAATGTTAACCAACCAGGAATGTTTAAAACTATTTCACCAAATTTAACTGCAGCCAGACTTACGCTTCCCATAATTAATACATTAAATACTAAACCTAAATACAAAGCTCTAAATCCTCTTAGGAAAGCTGCTGGATTTCCACCATATCTTAATTCATAAAATTCTATATCTGTTATTACTCCTGATCTTCTCCATAGTTTTGCGTAAATGAAAACAGTTAACATGCCGGTAATTAAAAAACTCCACCATGCCCAGTTTGCCGAAACCCCATTTTGCCTAACAAGATCAGTAACTAAATTAGGAGTATCAGTTGAAAAAGTTGTAGCTACCATGGAAATTCCAAGTAACCACCAAGGCATATTTCTTCCAGCTAAAAAATAATTTTGAGTATCTTTACTTGCTCCTCTTGATGACCAAACACCAATAACTAGAGAAATTAAAAGATATATTGCTATAATAATCCAGTCTAAAACAGAAAAGTTCATAATACTAATTCAAAAGTAAATAAATTCTAGAAATAAATATATAATTAATATTAATTTTTAATTATCGAATTAACTAAAATTTAAGGTTTTTATGTCTGTTATTTTACCAGTTGGAAAATCAATACCAAGAAGAAACAATTTGATTTTACCAAGTTTATCAAAATTTGTTTTACGAATGTCAAATTGGGAACTTAAAGGTGAACTACCTGATCATCCTAGAATAATTGCAATTGGTGCACCTCACTCAGCTTATGTAGATGCTTACTATAGCATGCTTGCAATTTTAGCTTTAGATGTTAAGATTAATTTTCTTGGTGCTGTATGGATGTTTGATAAATTACCTATTCCATGGAAAAGTGATGATACAGAAGATGTAGATAATTTTGGTCTTAAATGGCCATTAGGTTGGGTTCAAAATTATTTAGTTAAAAGATTGGGCGGGATTCCAGTTTATAGAAATTCAAAGAAAGGTATGATTTCTAGATTAGTTGATGAATTTGAAAAAAAGGAAGAATTTTTTCTAATGTTAGCTCCTGAAGGTGGAATGGTTCCAAGAGAAAAATTCAAAACAGGTTTTTATATTTTAGCTGAAAAGTTAGATGCGATTATTTTACCTATTTTAATGGATTACGGAAACAGATGCTTTAATTATTTAAAACCATTTCAACCTACAGGAAATATGGAAAAAGACATACAGTATCTTAGAAGTTTATTTCATGGAGTTGTTGGTAAAAAACACACTTTCATATCTTAAAGTAATAATTTTTATGAAATTTATATCACACTATCCCACTTTTTTACTTTTAATTTTTATTGGATGTACCGGAGTCAATAAATCCACAGATGAAGAAACTGAATTGTTATCATGTCCTGGAACTATAATAGAAATTGATACATCAAGGGGTGATTGTAGTGTAACATTAAATTATAATAATGAAGTAACAATTACAGAAAACTCATTAAATAGGATAATAACTTCCAACAATATTCCCAACCATGATGTTGGTATCTTTGGCAATGTATCTGGGGCAATCAACCCAAATTCAATTTCACCTCAAAATGGAAATTATTCTATTTCATTAAACCCAATTAAAAATTCAGAAAGTATTACCTTGGAAGATAATGGACCTAATTACTCTTTTGGTATTTTACTTAATGGTATTGAATTAGACCCAATAGCAGCGGAACCTTGGCCTCATACTGGAAGGCCAGGAAGTTTTCCCGATAATGTAAACTGGGACTGGAATTTAGAAGCTTCGATGGTTGATATTGGACTTGATTGCAATAATGCTCATGTTCAACCAACTGGAAAATATCATTACCATGGTATACCAAAATTATATCTAGAAACTTTAGTCACTAATGAAAATCAAATGTTATTAGTTGGATATGCAGCTGATGGTTTTCCCATTTATTATAGATATGGATATTCTGACGCTGAAGATATAAATTCTGAAATTATTGATTTAACAACTAGTTATAGATTAAAATCTGGTGATAGACCTGGTGATGGAGAAATTGCACCATGCGGTGAATATTCTGGTGTTTATACAAACGATTATGAGTTTGTAGATGATCTAGGAGACTTAGATTCATGTAATGGAAGAACAGGAATTACTCCTGAATATCCTGATGGTACATATTATTATATTATTTCAAATAACTGGCCAAGTATACCTAGATGCTTAATGGGTACACCATCCAATGATTTTAAAATCGGTGGATAAAAAATTTGAACTTTTTATGATAAAATGCATATAAATATAAAAGGTCAAGGAAAATTATGAAAAATATATATATAAAAAATTTATCAATATCATTTTTTCTATTTTTAATAATGGGATGTGAAAATCTTCTTCAAAATAATGATGAAGTAGCTATTGATTCTGAAGAACTTGAATTTTTTTCAAGAAGCATTGAAGAAGATATCTCACTTTCTAAAAATAGTAAAAATAAATTAAGAAGAGGAATAAATGAATTTGGAGAAAAAAACAAACTTGATAAAGATAGAAAGCCAGGTTTTTTATGGTATTTAGCTTCAGAAATGCAATCCACTCTAAATGATGAAGAAAAAGCTGAGATTTTTGCGAATATTGAAAATAAAAATCATAAAATAAATAAACCAAGACAAAAACATAATGAATTTGAAAGAGATGAAAAAAATAATAATGGTCATAATCAAGGTGAAAAAGATTTATTTGAGATTATAACAGATGTTCAAATGATTGAATATAATTTAATTGTAGAAAATTTTACAATCAGGATGAATTCAATTAAAAATAGAGTGGAATCTGGAGAAATTTCCAGAGAAGATGTAGAATTAGAAATTGAAGAAAACTATTCATTAATGAATCAAGCAATAGATAATCTACTGACAGAAGACCAAAAAATACAGTTAATTGAAATGAAAGCTCAAAGAGAAAAAGAAAAAGAAGAATTTTATTTAGCTATGGAAGAAGCAAAAAACAAAGCTCTTGGATTATCTGATAATCAAATTGAATCATTAGGATCTTTTCAAAAAGACTTTGAAGATTCAATGCTTAATTTAAGATTACAAATTGAAGCTGGAGAACTTAATAAAGAAACTGCAGGAGAAAGTATTAAATCTTTAAGAGAAAATCATAGATTAAATATTGAATCATTACTTAATGATGTACAAATTGAAATCATGAAAATTCATAATTTTTTAAGTTATCATTGGAAAATATGTGCTGAAAAAGACGACTTAATTAAAGAAAAAATTGACGATGAAGAATATGAATTTGAAGAAAGTTTTGAAGTAGAAGATTAATTAATTTTTTATTTTTGATTGTGAAAAAAACCAATCAATCAATTCATTATCTCTATAAGCTAAAGTCCAACTATCGTGATTTACTCCTTTATATTCAGTATATTTAGGATTACCACCTGCATTTCGTAATGCTTTTACAAATTTTCTAGATACTTCTACAGATACAATTTCATCCTCATCTCCATGAAAAACCCAAATTGGTAATTTTGAAAATTTCTCACCAATTTCCTTGGCTTTCATATCAATAATCCAATCTCCTCCACAAATAGGAACAGCTGCAGCAAATCGATCAGGTCTTTCAATTAAAGATAACCATGTACACTCACCACCCATTGAAAGCCCTGTAATATATTCTCTTTTCGTATCAATAGAAAATTCTTCTTCAAGATCATCAATAATTTCATGAATAGCTCTTATATGAACTTTCATAATTCCAGTCCTTGGTTTTCCATTTTCACCAATTAAATTTTTAGTTATTGGAATTTGAGGTGCTAAAATAAATGAAGGATTTCTCATTTGTCTTTCTTTCCCAGCCCATTCTAAAATAAGAGGACTTTCAAGGTTTTTTACATTATCATTTCCCAAACCACCAGCACCATGATGAAATAAAATTAATGGATACTTTTTAGTAGAATCATAATTCTCTGGAATAAATAATCTATAATTAATGGTATCATTTTCTGAACTGACAAATTTTCTTGGTTCATATTTTTTCAAATCAACTTCAGTTATTTCTTTTAAATTAGTACTTCTACCTGATTTCTTGAATTGATTAAGTTTTTTTATTAATTCATCTCTTATTTCAGGGTATTCAAAAAATAGATTTTTTGTTTCTCCTAAATCCCAATTTAAATTATATAATTGACCAGGAGCTCCAGTCAAATCATTTGGAATATTTTTTTCAATTGGCATACTCCAGTAATCATCATTATTTGTATATTGATTTCCTCCAGAACCAATGTGATCAAGATATTTCCAAGGTCCTTTTCTAATTGAAAGCTTTACAGTTTGTGAACGATAGGGTTCAATTGATTGTTGTAACATATACTTTCGAATTTGTTTTCCTTTATTTAAACCAAGAAATTCAGAAAGCATACTATAACTATCCTCTGCAGCATTATTTGGAAGTTTAAAATCAATAATTTCTGCTACTGTTGCCATAAAATCTGTTAAGGAAGTAATTTGATTAGATACTGAACCTGCTTTTATTTTTCCAGGCCAATAAGCAATAAACGGAACTCTATGTCCACCCTCCCAATTATCTCTTTTCACTCCTCTTAATGGATAAGCACCATCATGATTATGATCTTTTCTCATATTTACAACAGTAGGTACCTCAGGACCGTTATCACTTGAAAAAATTATAAGGGTATTATCTCCAAAACCATTTTCCTCAACTGATTTTAAAAGTTCACCTACAATATAATCTAATTGAAAAATAAAATCACCATGAGGACCAGAAGATGTCTTTCCCTTAAAATCGTTTCCTGGGAATGAAGGTAAATGAACTGCTTGAGCAGAATGAAATAAAAAAAATGGTTGATTTTTTGAATTTTTAGAATGTTTTTCAATAAACTCTTTACTTTTAGACAAAAATTTATTGTCAACCTCCTCTAAATCAAAATCTGGAGCTATCATACCATCATCATTATCTAAGGAATAAATATGTTTTGGTAGAGGATCTTTATTAAGTAATTGAGTAGGAGGGACTGGAATCATATCACCCTCCATATATGCATATAATTGATCAGTTGTAGGACAATTTGGTGTACCAAAAAAATAATCAAAACCTCTAGAAAGAGGAGAATCAGGTATTTTTCGAGAAAAATCAATTCTTTGTACTGCTTCTATTCCACCATCTTTAATATGTTTTCCTGAACTATCAAAAAAAGTTAATCCTAAATGCCATTTTCCTACTACCGCAGTTTTATATCCTTTTGATTGAAGCATTTCACCGACAGTCAATCTATCTTCTTCAATCATGGAAGGCCCACCAGGTGTATTGAAAACTCCAACTTTTCCAGTTCTAAATGCCATTCTTCCAGTAAGTAAACTATATCTTGTTGGAGTGCATACAGTTGATGGACTATGTGCATCAGTGAACATCATTCCTTCTTTTGCCATCTTATCCAAATTTGGAGTTGGAATATTAGATTTAGCATTATAAATACCAACATCTCCATAACCTAAATCGTCTGCTAGAATAAAAATTATATTAGGTAATTCATTCTTGGTTGAACATGAAAAACTTAAAATTGTAATTAATAATAATAATAGTTTCATAATAAATCCTTATTGAAATTTTCAGTTAATTTTTTTTTAGTAAGATAATAGCAAAATAAAACCGAAAAAAAATTCATGCTTGTTTTGAATTTAAATTTGCTGTTAAGTGTTTTTTTAATAGAACTATAGCTGAATAAAAACCATTCATTCTTTGAGAAGTAACAATGTTCTTCATCCCTATTTCTTCCATTAACTCTTTTTCATTAATTGATAAAATTTCATTAGCATTTTTACCATTTACATAACAATCCAAAATAAACAATAAACCTTTTACCAATACTGATTCAGAATCAGTATTTATATGAACTAAAGGGTCTATATTTTTAATTTTTATATATGAAATTGAAGCACAACCCCATATTCTATTTACATCATTTTTTTCATCAGTGGGAATTCCATCACTTTTTTTTGCCAAGTCTATTAAATAAGATGTTCTATCAGATCCATCAAGAATTTGTAAATTATTTTTTAAACTTTCAAAATCCATTTATTTATCTTCAAAATCCTTATATAGCATACTAGTTTGAATATCTTTATTAGCTTGATATTTTCCGCCTTCATATGATTTATACTTACCTTCGATTGAATGATAAAATATTTGACAAATTTCTGTATTAGGATATACCCTTATTGGTTGCACACAAAATATTTCTAAAGTCCAATATCCCTTAAAACCTACATCTCCGAAACCAGCTGTTATATGAACAAATAAGCCCAAGCGGCCTACAGAAGATCTTCCTTCAAGCATTGGAACCAAGTTGTGTGTTTCAGTATATTCAAGAGTTCTTCCTAAATATAACTTTCGTGAATCAAGTAAAAGTCCTTCTTCAGGTATAATTATTTTAGTTGCTTTGTTCTTTTTTTTCATATCAAGAACAGGAGAATTATATACTAAAAGTTCATTATGTAATTTTAAATTATAACTATTAGGATTTAATTGATTAGATTCAAATGGATCAATTATAATATCTTCTCCTAATCTATTACTAATTTCAATTCCTGATAAAATCATATGTTATTCAAACTTTACAATATTTATTTAAATAAATTTACGTGTACTAAAAATTAAAGAACACATATCAATTTTTTAATTTTTGCAGTGTATTTAAAGCAATTTTAATCCATTCATCATCTTGATTTCTATCATCATTTTTTATTTTTATAATTAAATCAATTATTTCTTCATTTTTTTCATAGGTCAATAATTTTGTTAATGCTATCAGTCTTATTTGGGGGTTTTCATTAAATAAAACTTCACTTTCAAAAAATAATTCTTGATGTTCAAAATCTTTACTTAATGCTTTAATTGCATTTTTTACTAATTCATTATTTTTACTTTTTAATGCATTTATATGAGTTTTTTTATCTAATTCATTTAATCCTTTAAGAGCCCATAATGCGTGAATTGAAACATTTTTTCTTTCACTTAAAACAAAATTTTTAAGTTCATTAGCAATAGATAGATTGTTTTTTTCCACTATTAAACGTTGTGCAGTAAGTCTCCAGAATAAATTATCATCATTTAATGCATCAAGTAATTCATCATTATTTTTTAAATCATTATAATTAGATTTTTCATAATTATTTTCAACATAATTTACTTTATATATTCTACCATGCATTTTATCTCTATTTGGATTAATATGTGCATTTCCAATCCCATTTTCTGCGTCATATCCTCCAAAGTCAGTATCAGGAGTTGGATTATGCTGTATTATAAAATTGTACCAATCTGCTATCCATAAATTTCCATCAGGTCCAACTTCAGCGGCAACTGGTGAAAACCATTCATCAGCACTAGCTACAAAACTAAATTTATTAATTGCCTCAAACCCAGATCCNTTTTGTTTAATATCATACATTCCCAATAAATGNCCTGTNGGTCCNCAAACAAAAGCTCTAGAATTTCTCCATGATTTTGGAAAACCACTTGAGGTAGCAAAAGAATGTCCTGCAGCGGATGTATAACTACCAAACCAATCAACCTGACGAATATTTGGAGTAATCGGATAAAATGTTGCAGAGTTAGCTATCATTTTAGCACTCATTCCAATAGAATTTTTTAGCTCTGCACCCAACCAAAACATTTGACCTCTACCATCTTCTTCACTTATTTCACCTAAATCAATTTGTTTTTGAATTTCATCTAATTTTATTTTCAAACTATCATAAAATTCTTCATAAACGTTTGAAGGAATTCCACCAAAAAAGCTAGGATTACCATTTGCTGTAGATCCAAAAACATCACCAGATTCAGTAAACCCTAAACCCCAAGTNTTATTATTAAATTGATACAAAAACTCAATTTTAGAACCATCTGGTTTAAATCTAAAAATTCCCATTGAAAAGTCATGTTCATTATCGTTAATAATTGCATTAAAACCAGAGTAACCTACAGTTCCATAAATCCAATTATCAAATCCATATCTTAGATTACTTGGACCCGCATGAGTATCATATATACCAAAACCAGTTAATAATACTTCTTTATGGTCTGCAACATCATCTCCATTTATATCTTTAAAAAATAATAAATCAGGCGCATGTGCAACAATCACACCATCATTTCCAAAAGTAAAAGAAGTTAATATATTTAATCCTTCAACAAAAATAGTAGACTTATCAGCTTTTCCATCACCATTAGTATCTTCTAAAATTTTAATTCTATCATTCCCTTTTCTATTATCAAAAATATCATTTGGATAATCAATTGATTCAGCTACCCACAACCTTCCTTTTTCGTCCCATTGCATATATATCGGGTTAATGATTTGAGGTTCACTAGCAAAAACAGTTAATTCAAAGTCTATTGGAGCTTGAGTATATTTTATGCTCTCTTCTGGAGAAAGAGGTAACTGATAACTTAAAGGTTTTTCTCTTTTTTCATAATTTGGAATATTTTCTCTTTCTTCATANGATAAATTTTCTCTACTAAGTAAAAACTGATTATATTTTTTTTTAACGTTCTCACCAACTGACCATAATATTCCGTTTTTAATAAGTTTTTGAAAGTTTTTATTTGACCAAACTCTCTCATCATGACCAGATGCAGTATAAAAAACTCTCCCTTTACCATGTGTTCTTATCCAAGTCCAAGGTTCAGGATCTTTATTAGGATCACCTGGCATAACATCCCTGACCATTAATACTTTTCTATTTTTCTTATTATGATTTATATGAAAATATGTCTCATCCCATTTGTTAAATGATTCTAAATCTTTAGTAATTTCATGATTTGAATCAATAATCCTTGGGCTAAATACTCCATCTAAATGACTTTCAAACCTTCCCCCAACAAGCTTATCATATTTTGGCTCATTTGCAAAACACCAGCTGGCTGAATGAATTGGAAGAAACCCCCCTCCTTTTTTAACAAATAAATTCAAATTTTTCCATTGATGAGGCTCAATTTTTTCATGATTTCCATATATCAATAATGCATCAAACTTACTTAAATAATTAAAGTCACCTAATGCAGTTTCAAGANTAGTTGTATAATCAAAATATATTGCATCAACTCCNAAATTTTGACTTAAAATTGGATAATATTTACTNGAATTNTGATGTTCAGAATCATGTCCTAAAAAAAGTACTCTAATTGGATTTGAAAAAAGATTTACATTTAGAAANAATGTAAANAATAAGAAATAAGTTAATTTATAAAATATATTTTTCATTAGNACCCCAATCAAATATTAAAATATTTTTATAATATAACCCTAAGTANATATAACTTAATACAAATTTTATATAAGCTATATAATANGCCTCAAATTAATTAAGAATTATTATATTTTATTTTTAGTTAAAGTACCATTTACATTTCTNAATATATTTAANGGATTGTCATCTTTTAATTCATCTGGAAGCATTTCTTGTGGAAATGATTGATATGAAATTGGTCTTACAAATCTTTTAATTGCATCTGANCCAACTGCGCTAAATCTGGAATCAGATGATGCTGGNAATGGTCCTCCATGATGCATTGAGGTNCATACTTCAACTCCTGTAGGAACTCCATTATAAATTATTCTTCCAACTTTTGATTTCATTAAATCAATAGTTTTAGATATTTTTTTTAATTCAATTTCGTTCGCAAATATTGATCCTGTTAATTGACCTTTTATTGCTAAAATTACCTTATTTATTTCTTCAAGATCCTTACATTTTACAATTAAACTAAAGGGACCAAAAACTTCATTTTTGAGATGATTATTTTTTAGAAAAATATGTCCATCTATATAACCAATCATTGACATACCATTATTAGCATCATCGGTTTGACCTAAGGTTCCTTCCATTGTAATCAATGATTCATCAAACATATTTTTTATAGATTTATTGTACGATAAACAAATATTTGGATTTAACATTGTAGCAGGTTTAGTATTCTTTATTTTTGAGGAAAGCTTTTGAATAAAATCATCTAGTTTTTCATTTTGCTGACAAATTATTAAACCAGGATTAGTACAAAATTGACCAACTCCTAATGTTATTGAGCCAACTAATAAGTCAATCGTTTGATTATTTAAAGCTGAATCAAACAATAAAACGGGGTTAATACTTCCCATTTCAGCAAAAAAAGGAATTGGCTCATCTCTATCAGTTGCAATTTTATGTAATATCATACCTGCTTTCTCAGAACCGGTAAAACCACCTGCCTTAATATCTGGATGCTTAATCAAATGTTGTCCAACAAATGATCCAGAACCATGTAGTAATGAAAAAACTCCATCTGGCATTTCACATTTTTTTGATGCTTCCATTATAGCTTCACCTATTAGAGCACTAGTTCCTGGATGAGCACTATGAGCTTTTACAATCAAAGTATTTCCAGCAGCTAAAGCACATGCTGCATCACCACCTGCAGTAGAATATGCTAAGGGAAAATTACTTGCTGCGAAAACAACCACAGGCCCCAAGGGATGTAATTTTTTTCTCAAATCTGGTTTAGGGATTGGAGTTCGTGATAGTTCTGCCAAATCAATTGATGCGTCAACCCAAGAGCCATCTTTAATTAGTTCCGCAAATAACTTTAATTGGCCTACAGTTCTTCCTCTCTCACCGATAATTCTTTGCTCAGTAAGACCAGTTTCTTTTTGAACTCTATGAATCAAAGTATCACCTAAATCCATAATATTATTAGCTATAGTTTCAATAAAATATGCTCTTTCTTTTGATGAAACTTCTTTAAAAAGGTAAAAGGCATCTTTTGATTTTTTTATTGCGTAATTAATTTCATCTAAAGTAGCATTAGAAAATTTTTCAGTTAATTTTTCATTATTAGTAGGATCAATTGAAAGAGTATATTCTTTTCCAAGGTTACTTAATTCGTATCCAATAATATTAGATTCAATTATTTTTTTCATTTCTATACCTTAATTTTTGGTCTTGTCTTTATACAATCATCGATTATCTTCATCACTCTGAATCTTTCATCTCCAATTAGAGGAAGTCTTGGGGGCCTTACGTATTCTGTTCCAATGCCATTTGCAACTTCAGCTAATTTTATATTTTGAACAAGCTTAGGATGAATATCTAATTCTAATAAAGGCATGAACCACCTATATATTTGTCTGGCTTCTTCTATTTTATTTTGTTTAACAAGCCTATAAATTGCAACAGTTTCTTCTGGAAAAGCATCAACTAATCCAGCCACCCATCCATCAGCCCCTAAAAGTAATTCTTCAAAAGCTAAAGTATCAACACCACACAAAATTTTTAAATCATTACCGAATGCATTTCTAAGTCTAGTCACATTTGTAACATCTCTAGTAGATTCTTTAACTGCTTCAATATTTTTAAATTTTAATAATTCTTCAAACATATTTAACGTTATTTCAATTTTATAATCATGAGGATTATTATAAGTCATTATTGGAAGATTAGTTGATTGACATACAGATTTGTAAAACTCAATCGTTTCTCTACTATCTGCAAAATACCTCATTGGTGGCAACATCATAATTCCATTTGCTCCTAAAGATTCTGCATTTTCAGCTGCCTTTACAGCTTCAGAAGTAGATTGTTCAGCAATATTCATTATTATTGGTAATTTATTTGAAAAATTATTTACAGCTTCTTTAAGAAGTGTATTTTTTTCACTTTGTTCTAATGTACTTGCTTCTCCAAGACTTCCAGCAATAACGCAACCATTTATTCCAGATTCAATTTGAAAATTTAAATTTTTAATGAAACTTTCAATATCTAAAGAATTATCATTATTAAATTTTGTTGTTAATGCTGGATAAACTCCTGACCATAAAGAATTCATAAAATATCCTAACTACTTTTTTTTGAAATTAATAAAGAAATAGAAGTATATATAATCACTAATATAACTAACCATGTTAAAAAATAAATTGGTAGTGACTTTACAATAAATGCTGCAATCAATACACCAATTGTCCCAAAAATTGAGATCGAAATTGAAGCTTTTTTATTATAATTATCATCAACTATATACTTTATTGAGGCAGAAAATAATGCAAAAGCTGAAGAACCCATCATTATTGGATATGCTACTTCAGGTGATAACCCTAAAAAATATACTAAAGCCATACTAGGAGCATACATTCCAAGTCCAAAAGCCTGAAAACCACCAAAAATTGCATTTAAAATAATAGCAAAAATTAATTTATTTCCTTTGATACCAATTTCATTTCCAATTCCAAGTGAGTCTATAATATCAAATTGTCCTAGAGTCATTAAAATTGAAGTAAATAGTAATGCTATTCCAAGAATCAATTTAACAATGTCTTTTGAAAATTTTTTAAACATTGAAGCAGCAAACATGCTACCTATCATTGCAGAAAAAATCATTGAAAAAAGAGTAATTGCCTCAACTTTAATACTTGATATAAAAATAAAAGCCATAATAAAAACTGGAATTGAAGTAGCTACATTTAAAGTACCTGGAATGAATTTGTTTTCAACTTGATTTGTTGCTTTAAATAATGAAGTGGTCGGTGCAAAACTACCAATACCTAATGTGTCAAAAAAAACAGTAACCAAGCCTATTAATCCTGTTTTAAANAAACTTGTATTAGGTTCATATTCATTTTTTTTCTTTAATAAATCAAAAATAAAAATTAATGAGAATACAAAAGTACAGATTCCCAATAAAATTAGAATTATATTAATCATAGTTATATAGCACCCAATTTGTTATTAAATATAATTTTATTTTTGATAATAAACCCATTTATTATAAATAAAGGATTAATGAAAATGAAAATAAAAAAAATAAATGTATATCAAGTAGATTTACCACTTGTTGAAAAAAAATATAAGTGGTCGGGTGGCAAATATGTTGAAACTTTTGATTCTACAATCGTCGAAATTGAAACAGATAATGGAATTATTGGATATGGAGAGTGTTGCCCATTAGGACCAGTTTATTTACCATCTTATGCATTAGGTGTTAGATCAGGAATAAAAGAGATTGGTCCCAAATTAATCAATGAGAACCCACTTGAATCTGAAAAATTAAATTTAATAATGGATAAATATTTAAAAGGTCATCCATATGTAAAATCTGCTATAGATATTGCTTGTTGGGATATAAAAGGAAAATTTCTAAATATGTCTTTATGTGAACTTATTGGGGGAAGATTTGGTGAAGACCTAATTTTATATAGAGCAATATCTCAAATGGAACCAGATGAAATGGCAAATAATGTAAAAAAATATAAAGATATGGGTTATACTAAATTTCAATTAAAAGTTGGTGGAGATGCAGACCAAGACATTGAAAGAATTCAATTGGTTTCTAATATACTTAACAAAAAAGATAAATTAGTTGCTGATGCAAATACTGGGTGGTTAATGCATGATGCCATGAGAGTTGTAAAAAGCGTTGAAAATTTAGATGTGTACATTGAACAGCCATGCCTTAGTTATCAAGAATGTAAAACAATTAGAAAATCGACATCTAATCCGTTTATCTTAGATGAAAATATTAACGACATTAACATTCTTATTAAAGGTTATATGGAAAATGCTATGGATGTAGTTAATATCAAAATAAGTAAGTTTGGTGGATTAACTAAATCAATCTTAGCAAGAAACTTATGTGTTAAATTAGGAATTGCTATGACAATTGAAGATACATGGGGTGGTGATGTTATTACATCAGCAATTGCTCATTTAGCCCAAAGCACACCTGAAAAATATCTTTTTTCAACTACAGATTTTAATAGTTATGTCACAACAAGTACAGCTAATGGTGCTCCAATAAGAAAAAATGGTAAAATGAAAGCATCAAAAAAACCTGGCTTGGGAATTGAAATTAAAAAAGATGTTATAGGAAAACCTGTTATAGAATTATAAGATTTTTAAGAATCAGCAGATAAAATTGAATGTTTCGTAGAAAATAAATAACTAATTACTCCTAATGGGATAATCCAAACACTCGCAACAAAAGTTAATGTAACACCAAATAATGAACTTATAAATTTTGGAACTTTAGTAAGAATTCTTAAAAATGAACTAAAAGCAATGATAATTAAAAAAAGAATGATATAGTAAGCAAAAAATAATACTTCAAAAATAAAAGATGAATTTTCTTTTGGTTTTCCAAAAAACCTGTTAATAAATGCATTGATTGTATTTCCACCTAAGCTTCCCCAATGTAAAAATAAACATAATGCAAGAATAGATTTTGCTTTATCTTCACCTTCAGATTTAATTAGATTTTTATATTCTATATCAAATACTTTTCCAAAACCATCATTTAAAGCGAAAGATCTAGCAAAAGAAACAGCAGGATTATCCATAACATTCAAACATTCTTCTTCCGATTTAGCAACTCTTAAAATCTGATATCCATTTAAACCCGATACTCTTGCTAATTCACCATGTAAACCATCACAATAAAAACATTTATTAACGGAGTTTAACGTCAACATTATAGATTCACAAACTTGAGGTTCGATAGAATTTTCACCAATATAAGCACCTAATAAATCAGGNATCATTTTAAATAATTTCTTGTGGTCGAAAAGCATACCAGAAAAAGTCCAGATTTTCTTTTTATATTNTAATTCTGACATAGAAAAAAATAATATTTATACTAAAATGAATCAAATAAAATTATCTATCTATTTTTTTTTATTTCAAAAAAATAAACAAACAAAACTGCAATTAAAAAAAATAATAAAGAAAATATAAGTTGAGGATCACCATCATAAGAAAAAGGTGATATATTTCTTTGCAAATAATCTATTCTACCTTCAGAATTAATATAGATAGGATCACCATAATTAATTTTCCAAGGCCAAAGTTTGTGAATTGATCCAAGTAAAAAACCAGTCATTATTGTAATAATAATATCATAGTATTTTTTAAATAATAATTTTAAAAATTTAGCAAATGAAAGTATACCTAATATAGCACCTAAACCAAAAATTAATAAGATTGAGAAATCTCTAAATTTAATTGCTTCAATAATTGTTTCATANGAACCTAAAATAAGTAAAATAAAACTACCCGAAATTCCTGGTAAAACCATTGCACAGATTCCGATAAATCCAGAAAAAAATATAAACCATNATTTTTCCACATTTGTTATAGGAGATAATTGAGTTAAAAAAAAAGCAAAAATAGAGCTTAACATAAAAATAAAAAATAATTTATTATTCCATTTTTTTATATTTTTTCCGACTACCCATATACTTGCACTTACTAATCCAAAAAAAAAGCTCCAAATTTTAATTGTATGATTATCAATTAGAAATACTATAATATTTGCTAGAGAAAAAATACTTATTAAAATTCCTGTGAATAAAAAAAATAAAAAATTGCCATTAATTTCTTTCCATACACCTTTAATACCATAAAGTTGAAAAATTTTTATTAGTTTTAAATCAAATGAATTTATAGAATCAATTAATTCCTCATATATTCCTGTAATAAATGCAATAGTTCCTCCTGAAACACCTGGAATAATATCAGCTGCTCCCATTGCTGTACCTTTTAAAAAAATAAAAAAATTAGAGATGATTGTTTTATTTATTTTTTTCACCATTTCTACTTTTTAGAATGTTGGCTAGATAAAAAGCTACTGTATTTACAATAAGATCTAAAAATTTATTTAGTGGAGTTTCCTTTGTTAATTTTATAATTAAGTTATTATCACTGAAAACAGATATAAAAAACTCAAGTATTTCCCATCCAATTGAGAGTATAAAGAATATTATCCAGTTACTTAAAAAAAAGTAACCAATTAAAAACCATTGAACAAAATGACCAATAAAAAAAAGATTTTCTATGAATGGATCAATCATTAAAAAAAACAATTAACCCAATTAAACATAATAGTTAAGTAAAACATTTTTAAAAAGAATGTATTTAAAATTTATTGTTTTGCTNTTCTAGCATCAATAAAACTTTTAACAAAATAAACCATTGCTAAAACTGATGTTGATATCATTAAAATCACTCTTACAAGTCCTATCCCACCATCTTCAATAGATTTTGGAAGTCTCATACCAATTAATGCTAATAAAATGATCAAAGTTAATGAAACAGCAATATGAGCAATAAGCTTATTATGATTTTTTAAACCACTATCACATAAAATTAGTCCTATCCCGAAAGCTACAGGAATTAATGCAGTAATAGATGATACTGATAAATATCCCCAAAGACCAATTAAAATTAAACTTGTTGAATTAATTAAATTTCCCATTCTAGAATTCATAGTTTTAGTTTATCTCCTTTAAANAAGGTTAATTATATTTTTGANTTTAANTATAAAAATATGTTAAAATCTACTATATGAATATACTATTCTTTTTAACATTTTTTATAATATCTTCTTTATATAGTCAATGTTCCCTTTGAAGTAATCCATCCTTGCCAGTTGGTGAGGCAGACAAAGGTATTGGTGCAAAAAAAGGAGTGATATATTATGGGGCTCAAACTCAAATGACGAATGTACAGTGGTCTCATGGTGCAATTGGTAATGAAGATTACATTCATTATGGAAGTCTCAATGGTTATATTTTATTACCAAATATCATTTATGGAATCAACGATAAATTAAATTTAGTATTTAACACAACAATTGGCATGAGAAATATGATATGGAAAACAAATAAACATTCATTACATCATAGATCTGAAAATAGTTTGTCAGATTTTGCAAATGCAAATGGTGGTATCTTGGGTGATTCTAAAATTATGTTAAGGTATATTTTTAAAAATACATCAAATCAAGAAGGATTTAGAATTTTTGGAGGATTTGGATTAACCATTCCTTCAAATAGTNAGTTAACATCAGATCCATATTTTTTGAGTGAAAATTCTATTAAAGAACACCGACATTTTAATTTAAGTGATGGTACTTATAATTCAAATTTTGAAACACAAATTTTTTATAAAAGAAATAGAAACCCAATGTTTATCGGAGGATTTATTTTATACGAAAATCCACTTCATGAAAATAAATACAGATTTTTACCATCATCAAGATTAATTGTAAGATTATCATCTACGTATAAAAGATTTGATAAAATTGATTCATCAATTGGTTATGGTATAAGTTATTATCATACTAGTAAAAGTTATTGGAATGATAAAGTAACACCAAACTCTGAATCTGTTACTATTGCNCCTAGTATATCATTTCTATTTAACTCGAAGTATGGTGCACATTCTTTATCTATTCAAAAACCTTATACATTATCTGGACAGCTTTTTAATAATGAGGGTGAAGTTGTAGATCAAAAAACTAATGCNTNNCAAATAGTTTTTTCAATAAGAGTAATTTAATTTATTCAATTAATCCATCTAAATCATACTTAGANACAAAATTCCAAATAATTTGATCGATATTTAAACCACTATTGTCCATTTCAAACCAATCNTGACCACCATTAATAAATTTATANTGTTCAATTGAAACATTATTTAAACCACTTTCATAAATATAATGTTCAGTTTCTAAACCGCTTGATTGAAATGATGAAATTGTTGGAATACTATCAGNATCATTGAATTCNNCCCAATAATNAANTATTTCATTAACTGANGACATATAATCCATACCATTATAAGGTCTCTCAAAATCAGANGTACCGTTAAATGAAATTANTGAAGTAGGGTGTGTTGGNTTACATTGTTCAACAGCTTCATCCCACATCAANCCAGAGACAGGTGCAACTGCCGCTATTTTATCAGATAAATAACAAGCTAAAGAATAAGCAAATCCTCCTCCATTTGAATANCCTGTTGCATACACTCTNGTGNTATCAATATTATAATTTGAATCAATATCATCAATTATTGCTGCAATAAAACCAAAATCNTCAGCATCAGTTTTATTAAANTCAGAAGGTAATAAAGTATTCCAAATTCTACCACCCGATTCAATNTTATCTGAACCATTTGGATATACAAGAATAAAATTTTCAGNATTAGCTAAAGACCTCATGTCTGATNTATAAAGTTGACTTTGAGCATCTCCACCTCCACCATGAAAATTCATCAATATAGGATATTTAANCGAGTCNACATACGAATCAGGTATGAANAGTATATAACTNCTATTTTGACCGNNATGATTTAAGGTTTGATTTANATCAGAAGANATTGNTTCAGAAGAAGANTTTTCATTATTTTTNANATTTTCACTATTATTNGAACAAGATAANAANANNATAAANNNNATAAATAATATAANTCTCATATANNAAATTTAAGTTTNTTTGAGTTTATTTCTAAATTCAAAAAAATAAANACTTAAAAAATTTATAATCCAAAAAAANGTCAATGTTGTNAAAAAAAATATGCCCGCTTCAACACCCATAATTGTATCTTCTACACCACCAACTTCATTAATNGTTCCNCCATANGAATGACGANTNAAAATTGAAATATAATATGCNCCAAGTATGCAAAATAANANCATTAATGGAATNATTTTATAATTTTTAAACCACANCAAAAAGAGTGACATTGTTGTTNTTAANAAAAATGTNGATAATAACCAAGCCAAGTGAAGTTTNGCATGAGAAGACCAATGAGGATTATGNAGATGAGTATCTGTNGCATCAACTAAAATAGGCAAATANCCAATNCANATAGCTAAAAAAGTAAAAAAAACTTTATTTTTNNNTTCNATTTTAAAAGGAAGAATGGCAGTTATTAAAAANAATAAGCTAATAAAAATAATAATAACCATAAAGTATNTACCTCAAAAAANTTANTAATAAAACTAACTATTTTTGNCATTGTATGCAAAAATAAATTCTTCTACCACCAACCACTTTNTTTNAAATTTTATTNTTACAAATAAAGCANTATCTNCCANNTCTNGCAAAAGCCATAAATCTATTTTTTCTNTATTTTCTNTCTCTTTTATATTTTAATTCATCTANNTTGGAAATTGTAATACCTTTTTGAAAATATGATCTTANAGAAATGTCTTTAATATTNTTAGAAATTAATATTTGATCTGATTTTGANANTAAAGATGGTTTATTATTATACATTAAACCTGAAAAAAAAAGTATTTCAGTTCTTAAATAATTCCCAATTCCTGCTATAAAATGTTGGTCTAATAATAAACTAGATAGTTGTCTATTCCTGAACTTTTTAGATATTAATCGTTCAAAAATTATTTTAAATGTTACATTATCACTTANCACATCAGGACCGATTTTTTTTAAATACGGATGTAGATGTTCATTTTGAGAATCTAAAACATTTATNTCTGTTGCTGACCATAACCTAACAGCTTTTTTTTTAGTAATAAATTCAATTCTTAAACTTCTGTTATGACTAATAGGTGTATTTATNTAATTACTTGACCATTTTCCATATAATTGATTATGAGAAATAATTGTTTTATTATTATTTAATCTAATTAATATAGCTTTACCATTTGAGATAACATCTTTAACAATTATATTTTTGTTGTTTAATTTTGATATTGTAGGATAAAGAAATGTAGTTTTTAATATTTTCTTTCCTACTAAAGCTGATTTGATTTTATCAGCCATTCTCTTTGTTTCAGGACCTTCGGGCATTAATTTTTCATTTTTACAAATTTATGTCAAAAAAAATAAATAAAAAATTTTCTAAAGAAGATATTCATAGAATTATCGAAATGGCTTGGGAAGATAGAACTACTTTTGAGTCAATTGAAAAACAATTTGGNATCAATCAAGATGAAGTCATAAAAATAATGAGAAAAAATCTCAAACTTAAATCCTTTAAATTGTGGAGAAAGAGAACAACTGGAAGAAAAACTAAACATGATTCCCTATAACTAATCATTACCACTTGAAACTTCTAAAAGCTCTATTATGTCATCTTTAANTTTATATTTAATTAAGTTTGGATTACAACATATTTCACAATCCCAAATTTCTGATGTTAATTCATTATTTGATTCTATTTGNACCTCAAAAGATTCAAAACAAAANTGACAAATTATATTTAAATTCATTTATTATTTTAAAAAAACTATATGTTCAAGTATACAAAAAAAATGAGAATTATTTTTTACTTTATAATAGTAAGNTCCTATTTAGTAGCACAAAATTATACATATAAAATCCCTGCAAGAGATGGAATTGGAAAAGTTTATCTTGGGAGAGAAATAAGTAAAATAATGGGTCATCAGGGTGCCGAATGGCTTGAAAGAAATTCAAGAGAAATCGAAGAAAGACCATCCATCGTAATCAAAAGTTTAAAACTNAAATCATCNGATATAATTGCTGATTTTGGCTCTGGATCAGGATATTTTACAAGATTGATTGCTCCTAAATGTAGTTTAGTATATGCTATNGATATTCAAAAAGAAATGCATGAAATAAATAANTNAATTCTTAAGAAAAATNATATCAACAACGTTAAATTTATTTTAGGNGAANATAAAAAAACCAACCTNCCAAAAAATAAAATAGATATTTTAATAATGGTAGATGTCTATCATGAATTAGAATATCCCTATGAAATAATGTCAAATATATATAATATACTTAAAAAAAATGGAAAAGTTGTTCTGGTTGAGTATAAAGGAGAAGATAAAAAATTAATGATAAAACCTTTACATAAAATGACAATTGATCAAATAATTTTAGAAATNNAAAATGTTGGNTTNAAATTTGAAAAACAAATTGGAAAGCTTCCCAGACAACATATGTTAATGTTTACTAAATAAATTAATAATAAAAATGAAATGTTTAAAATGTGGAAATAAATGGAAAAGAAAAAAAATTTTAGAATACGTTTCTTTTTTATCTAAATGCCCAGATTGTGGAAGTAGAAAAATTATAAGAAACGATTTAATTAAATTTATTTTCAAAAAAATTATAGGTTAAAACAATGCTTTATAGATTTATATCAAGTTTGATTTATTATGCATTAATAATTTATATTTTAATATTTGTTATAAAACTTCAAAAATTTGAACATTTATTACTTGGGATGTTTATTGCTGGGTTTTTGAGAATAATTTTTTTTATTTGGATAAGAAAATCAAATTTTCTTTTTTTTAATTGGAGAAATAATATAAATAAGAAAAAATGAATAAAAATATTAAAACTATTACTCCATTTGTTATTGGTATTTTTCTTTCAACTTTAAATTCACCTAAGAGTTTAGATGAAAGTGCATTTTATATGTTTATCATCTTTATTTGCGTGATAACATCTATTTTAATCAGATCATTTCCTATGGCTGTAAGCGTTTTATCTGGATTGTCTATAGCTATATTATTTAAAGTAATATCATTAAAAGAAGCTCTTGGTGGTTATGGAAACTCATCAACATGGCTTGTTACAATAGCTTTTTTATTATCAGGAATTATTATTGATTCTGGCCTTGGTAAAAGAATATCACTGTTGTGCATTAATTTTTTTGGGAAAACTGTTATTGGAATAGGTTATGCAATATGCATCGCTGAATTAATTTTAGGTCCATTAGTACCTTCTGTTACAGCAAGAGGTGGAGGAATTCTTGCACCTATAGTAAAATCTATATCAAAAACGCTTGGGTCATATCCTGAAAAATATCCTGAAATTTCGGGACGATATTTACACTTAGTTGGAGCACATGCAAATATGATAACTGGTGCAATGTTTCTTACTGGAATGGCAGCAAATCCACTAGTCTCTGAAGCTGCAAAAGATATTTTTAATATTGAATTTGATTGGCTAACATGGGCTTATGGTAGCATAGTACCTGGAATAATTAGTCTGTTTTTGCTACCTATTTTTATTAAATATTTATCTAAACCAGAAATTAAAGAAACAAAACAAATTAGAAATGAAGTTAAAGAACAGTTAAAATCAATTGGGAAATGGTCTAAAAATGAAATAATAATTTCATTTGTTTTAATTTCAATGTTGATTTTATGGATATCAAAACCAATTCATGGGTTTGGTACAACAACAGTAGCTTTATTCGGATTAGTAATTTTACTATTATCAAAAACTGTTTCATGGGATCAAATGACAAAAAATTATAAAGCCTGGGATAGTTTAATTTGGCTTGGTGGATTAATTACATTAGCTACAAGTTTAAAAAATACTGGGTTTATTGAATGGTTTGCTAATAACATTCAATATTTAGTACAAGATTTTTCTCCCATATTAATTCTTATAATTGTTGGTATAATTTATTTTTACTCAATGTATTTTTTTTCAATGCTTACTGCTCATATAGCAGCATTTATTGGTGCTATTTTTTTAATCTTTTCCAATTCAACACTAAACCCATTTCTAATTGTAGGTACAATAGGATATTTTTCTAATTTATGTGGATGTTTAACTAATTACTCATCCGGGCCAATTATAATTTATTTTGGAAACGGATATGTAACTGCTCCTTCATGGTTTAAATTTGGTTTTATTATTTCAATTTATCATCTAATAATATGGATTGGAATTGGATCTATTTGGTGGAAATTAATTGGCTGGTTATAATGACAAATTTTAATAAAAAAATAACGAAATTGTTGCAGAAAAAAATCGGTTTAAATAATTATCAAATGCAATGGATAGCTTATTTTAAAGGATTAATTTTTGGGCTAATACTTTATCATTTTTTTATTAAATAAAAAAATATACCAACACCCCACTTTTTAAACGCATTAAAATTTATCGACGAGGATATGCTGTTTGCAAGTATTATATTCATATTGTTCAAAAAATTATTAAAAATTAATTTATTGATTGATAAAGGATTTTAGCATTGAAAATTACTTNNAATTATATTCCATTTAACATTTTTTTATTATCTAATATCTGATTGATTAAAATCCAATAAAACTTTCCCAAAATTTTTTCTATTTTGAATATATCTATGTGCTTTTGGTGCCTCATTATAAGGAAACTTTTTATCTATAATGGGATGTAAATCATACTTATTTACAAGCTTTAACAAGTTTTTAATTGATCTTTGAACTTTCCATTCTTGATCTTTAAAACGACCTAAATGATAACCCATTACTGCTTTATTATTGCCTATTANATTAGTTGGTCTATATTTTGGCATTGAATACATTTCTTTAATTGCAACTAATGGTCTTAATTTATCACCTTTTACAAGGTTTTGATCTCCATAAATAATCAATTTTCCCATTTTTGACAAAACTCGATANCTCAATTTCCAATTATTTGCACCTATTGGGTCAATAACTAAATCGACTCCCTTNCCTTTAGTGTAATCCAAAATTTCTTTTTCAGTATCATCTTTATTNTAATCTATACATTTNTCAACACCCATTTTAGAGATTTTATCATGCTTCCATGANGATGAAGTTCCAATAATTTNAATATCTTTTGTTTTAGCTAATTGAATAGCTGCAGTTCCTACNCCNCCTCCAGCACCATGAATTAAAAAAGTGTCTCCATCTTGAAGATTACCTAAATCAAAAATCATCATATAAGCTGTAATATAAGCGACTGGAAAAGCTGCTGCTTCATCAAGCTCAAAATTTTCAGGTAATNGTATGATTAAATCTTTATCTATACAAATATGAGAACTATAACTACCACTAAGTGATAGTCCAATCACTTTTGTTCCAATATTTAATTCTTTTACATTTTTACCAATTTTATCTATTATTCCNCTTGCTTCAAAACCTAAAACTGAACCTGGCTTTGGTCCTCNNGGATATAACTTCATTCGCGACATAATTTCTGCAAAATTTATTCCTGCATAATGCACTTTTATTCTGACTTCATTATCTAAGGGCTCTGGATTTTTAAATTCTTTAACTTTTAATACTTCAGGAGCACCATATTTTGTAAGTATTACACTTTTCATTGGGAAAAATTAAACTCCATAATCATCATCTCCATTCTAAATCAGAAAAAATATAANATATAACTATATAAATATAGTANAAAAGNTATTGATGTTATGAATTNAGTTGAGAATNTCAAATTGNAATAGTATTATCNNNGTCNNATANTAANATTTTATTTAAANAATTGTAANTATCTTAAACATNTGAAAAAAATATTATTAAGTTTATTTTTTATTTTTTTATCTTGTAAAAATATATACCATGTAAATGATAATATTTGTGATGATGGTGTTTATGAACCTGTTTGTGGTTATAACGGAGCCACCTTTCCCAATTCTTGTTATGCTGAAAATTCAGGAATAACAATATATACTGAAGGCGAGTGCGAGTAAAATGCACAAATTTTTAAATAAATCTAATTCGTCTTAATACAAAATATTAAGATTAAAAGAACCAACACGCCTATCATTATCAACAGCATATAAAAACCAATTTTTGTCTATTTTACCAACAGCAATTCCATCAGTATTAGTTACATCATTTAAACTAATTGTATCTAAAAGCGATAAATTCTTTCTATCAAAAATATAAAATCTATTATCATCCTCACTTTGATCAGTGGCAATCCANATATNTAGNTCAGGTATTAATGCCAANCCTTCAGGTTCATATAAAAATTTGAATTTATCTAAGGGTGTTAATTCTAAACTACCGTCATTAAGCTTTAAAGAGACAATTTTATTCTGACCTATATCCTCTTCAGCAATTAACAATCTATTATATTCTTTATCGCAAGCAATTGTTTCTACTTTACTAAACATTTGATTGCCGAATTGTCCCAAATATTCAATTCGTACATTTTCATTGTAATTTATTTTCCAATGCTTGATACGATTTGCTTTTGGAAGGCCTGCATTTGGATTATCAGTAACATATATCTTATGAGATTTGTCAATAGAATCTACAAAACCTGTAATGCCGTAAGGATATTGTAATTCGTTGAATCCAATGGAGCCTTTAAATGTTAATTCTGGCAAGCTAAATACAGAGATTTTGTGAGCGTCTCGCTCAACTACATACAATATATCTTCAAGGGCTAAAATACCGTTCGGTCTTTGAAACTCATCTAAACCACTACCATTTTTTTTAACAAAGCCGATGAAATCTCCATTTTTAGCATTATAAATATGAACTGCACCATCTTCTTTGCCTGTAACATAAATATGAGACATATATTCATCTTTACTTTTCCAAAATGCAATACTATCAATATTTGATTGAGGCGTTTTATATGTATGAAATTCTTCAGAAAGGGTTTTAAAGCTTTCGCTTGTGCAAGATGGCAATATAAAAATAGCTCCAATTAATATTGGAGCTATTTTTATCTTTAGATTATTCATCATTATTTAATCTAATTTATAATATTTATTATTACAAGTCAGCTTTAATTCCTATAGTTATTTTTCTATCATAGTACTCTTCTTGCATAAGGTACTGTGAACTACCTTGATAGTATCTTAATGGCTGATTTGTTAAGTTATTAAAGTCAGCATATAAAGCAATATTATCTCTTAATCTATAACTTGCATTTAGGTCAACAAATGTTGCTTCATCGTACCATCTATCTTCAGCAGCTGTGTCATTATATTCTTCTAAGAATTCTCCTTGATGATTCATAGAAAGTCTAATGTTTAAAGGCCCTCTATCCATTGATAATGATAAATTATATGATAATTCTGATGTTCCTGGCATCGGATCATCTTTAATATCAGGACGATCTTCCTGTAGCGCAGGATCTAAATTATCTATTTTAGAACTGATGCTTGTAACATTCATGTAAAGGCCTAATCCAGGAAAGATTTGTCTTTGAAATGCGAGCTCATAACCTAATAAAGATGCGTCTCCTCCATTAACAGCTTTTTCTAATTCAAAACTATCATAGACTGAAGGTAAATTATCTGCAGGGGTTACATCACCTTTAGTGTAGGCAACAAAGTCTTTAACATTCTTAGTAAACATACCTACAGAGAATATTCCAACATCTTCAAAATATCTTTCATAGCTTAGATCAATATTTGATGATAATGTTGGTTCTAGTTCTGGATTACCAACTTTAATCTCTTCATCTTCTCTTACAACTTCTTGATAAGGAGCAATATCAAAATAATTTGGTCGAGCAAGTGATTGCGTAAATGCAAATCTTACTTTTGAAAATTCATTCATATCATACACCATGTGCAATGATGGTAATACATTTGAATAATCATTATCTCTTCCTAGAACTACTGTATTTGAATCATCATCAGCATCGTAACTTCTTGCCTCTAAATCTGTTAATGATGTTTGTTCCATTCTCACACCACCAGTAATATTCATACGATTAGATGCCTTATATGATGCCATCATGTAAAATGCTGTTACTGTTTCTGTGGCATCATAATTTCCTGCTAACTCTTCATTATTTACTGCTCTTTCAAAAAGTGATGTATTATTTAAATCAAGATTGCCAACAAATTCTCTGGTAACAAAACTACCTGATTCATATATAGATTCACCTTCATCATTTAACCATTCATCTTTGGTTTGATTACTAGTATTTCTAAAAACATCCTCTAAAAATGCATCTTCATCTACAGGCTCATATTCATAGTACATGTTATCTCTGTATTTCTCTCTTACAGTATTTTTAAAACCAGTCTCAAGTTTCAAAGCACTACTCAATTCATAATCTACATCTAATTTAAATGTTGTTGCTATTTCTTGAGTGTCTTGATGTTCTTCAGATATTTCTCTTAAATCCCAGTTTGAGTTAAGATCAATGCCATCACCACTAAAGTCTAGAAAGGGTTTATTAGTATCACCATTATAGATTGCGGAAACATCTCTTAATCTCATTGAAATGTATCTTTCATTTGGCCTTACTTCTGATGCTTCAGATAGTTTTAATGAATAATCTAATTTTAATTTATTCATTAGTGTGGTACCGCCTAATTTATAAGAAGATAGTTTCTGATCTTCTAATCTTCCATATTCATTTCCAGGTAAACCTGCTTTGGTCTGACGTCTAATTTCTTGTTCATCAACACCATCAGAAATATCTTTGGTTCTTAGACGATATCTGTTTTCAAAATCGTCCCTATCGTTATAATTTAAATCTGTATATAATTCTGTAGAACCAAGATTATAATCTAATCTCATTCCAATACTTTTTCTTTGACGATGCACTAAATATTTACGTATATCCATTTCACCTAGATTACCTTCATCATCCCATTCTGCTTCAACATTATCAGANCCTAACCAGTTATCGTNATAAGAAAAGTTAAACATATACCCAANCTTNTTATCTANTGCTCTATTTGAATACACANCTGATAACTGTGNAATTTCACCAGCNTCTTCCAANTGATTTTGTCCAACACCAAAAGTTAAAGATGTTCTTGGTCCAGTGGCTTTTCTAGTAATTAAATTAATTGAACCACCTATTGCGTCAGCGTCCATATCAGGTGTTAAAGCTTTGATAACTTCAATGGTTTGAATCATATCTGCNGGAATTAAATCTAATTGATTACTTCTGATTTCAGCTTCAGCAGATGGCATACGTTCNCCATTAATAGTTGCTGAATTAAACTGAGAAGGAGTTCCTCTAACATGCCCAAAACGTGCTTCACCTTGGTCATTATAAACAACAATTCCAGGAACTCTTTTTAAAGCATCCCCAATATTTGAATCTGGAAATTTACCAATTTGATCAGCAGAGACAATATTACTAAGGTTCACTTTATTTTTTTGAATATTTAAGGCTCTTGCTTGACTTGATATCGAATTTCCTGACACATTTACATCGCTACCTTCTATCACTCCTATAGAAAGAGAAGCAATAAAATTTACTGTACTGTTTTCTTGAACTCTTACAGACTGCTCGAAAGATTCAAACCCAATGTAAGAAACGATTAATGTGTAATCTCCAACAGGTACATCCAAAATGTATGCTTTACCTTCATTATCAGTAATGCCGCCTTTTTCGGTGCCCTCTAAGAAAACATTAGCACCCCCAAGCGGGAATGATCCATTGGAATCAACAACCAGACCTGAGATAGTACCTTTTTGTCCAAATGCAACTGAAATCATTATTGCTGCACTTACAAAAAAATTTTTAAAATTCATTTTTTTCTCCTCTTTTTTAAAAAAAAAATAAATTTTATATGTTAGAACTATGTTGGAATCAGATTTGAAATANGTTAAAAAATTAATTATATGGATAAAAATATAAGTGAGCTGGTTGGTTTGCATCGTCCGCCTCTTCACTTAAAGTAAAATANCCTGAAGTCATTCTATCCCAGCAAATTGCTTCACCTTGNGGTTCAGTAACATATGGAAGCTTTACTCCAGAGGTATTTAATGCATCAAATATGCTTTGATTACTTTCTCTAGAAAAATAAAATACATCTGTGTATGATTTAATTAAGATATCACTACCATCTTTAGAGATATCACCAGCAACTATCCGTTGGGTTGTATTAAAATTAGTATTTGGATAAAAATCTTTAGTCATGATTAATTGTGCTGTTAAAATATTTTCTGTATCATGTGGAAAAGGAAGTAAATAAACATGAACAGCAGATTCTTCACGCTTTGATATTATGATTATNTCTTTTGTGATNGGATCAACAATTAATGTTTCAGCATCTCTATTTCCGTCTTCGTATTGATAAGATATTTGATCAATATTATCAATATTGATATCTAAAGATTGATTATTAGTATAAACTTGAGGCTCTNCAAATCTATATATATACTTTACATCNTTCTCAGATCTATTATCNCCAATATCACCTACAAATATATAGTCTACANCTTCCATTGGTCCTGGACCAATNGCAATNTCTTCCCAATCACGNTTTTCNNNATTATTAAGAAAAAATTCTCCAACGTGATTTCCATTAATATCCATTGCAAAAATTCTATTTAGATCACCTGAGTCATTATGAGTCCAAAGAATGTTTTGATTGAATCTACTTGAAGCAATACCTGAAGCTTCCAAAATTTCATCACTCTCAATTTCCCCTAGATCAATTCTTTGATGATTTTGCAACTTCTTAGATTCATGATTATTAGAACAAGAAAAAATTATAATTAGAAAAAATATTTTAAAGTATTTCATAATATATTTTAATTTAAAAATGTTATTATAGTGTTAGGAAAAAAAAATTAGTTAAATGATAAACTATTTATTTTAAATTAAAGAAATTTGGCTCAAAAGTAAAGTAGGGCGTTAAGGCTGCTGTGTGGAAGGGTAAAACAACTTTTGAGCCAAAATTTATTAATGTTTAAAAAAATTTAATTTAAAGATGTTATTAAAATGTTAGGAAAAAATTATTTTTGGATGAGTTTATCAAATTCTTTTGTTGTTGTTGGGGTTCTTTATCTACAAATATTTCATTATTATACATAAGATTCAATTAATTTAAATTCACCTTTGTCAAAGATAATATAAGAATTGTTTTCAATCCAATCACCACAATTAAGATAATGTATATCTATTTCTTTTATAGTTATAATTTTATTTTCTGGTTTATGAATATGACCACATATAACTCCTTTACAATCTCTAATAGTTGCTTGATAAACTAATTGTATTTCAAAGTTAGTAATAAACTTAACTGCTTTCTTTACTTTATCTTTTAACATTTTAGAAAATGATTTTTTATATCCAAACTTTTTGAGAGTTCTATCTATATAGATTGCTAATTCATATCCCCAGCCACCTAATTTACCTAACCATTTAAGTTGTACTACACCATCATATAAATCACCATGTGTTATGAAGTAATTATTAAACTCATATTCATCTACAATCTTAATCATGCCTAAGTCAATTTCACTATAAATTCTAAGAAATTCATCATGATTACCTGTAATATAAATTACCTCTGTACCATTCTTTGAATAAGATAAAATCTTTCTGATTATATTTGTGAACGGTTGTTTCCAATACATTCTTCTTCTTAATAACCAAC
>NZHL01000023.1 GCA_002691365.1 Fidelibacterota bacterium | reverse complement strand
TGGCCATCGCATCTGACATTGGAGAAAAGGCGTCTCGAGACTGAAAGCGCTTATATATTTCACGCCATGTATCCAAGTAACGACTGGCAATCTGGTTGATTAGACCTTCTTTTAACTCAATTATTCGATTAACCTCGAAACGCTCTAATTGCTCGAACAAATAATTCTCATCAGGGATCTTCAGCATGTAAGCCATCAAATGCTTCGCTTCCGCTTCTTGAGATTCTTCTAACAAGTCTTTTGCCATCGCTCCAATCGAATCGACCGCATCAACACCCTGAAGCTCACCATCGGTTTTAAAATACTCAACCCAAAGACTCTGAAGCGAGTCCCACCGCACAAATCCATCTGTATCAAGTCCAGCCAGGTAAACTAACTCGCTCAAAGGCCTCGAATAATCAACCTTCACCGGCGCCGTGAATTCTCTAAGAAGGGCTAATCAACCAGATTGCCAGTCGTTATTTGGATACATGGCGTGAAATGTATAAGCGCTTTCAGTCTCGTGATGGCTTTTCTCCAATGTCAGATGCGATGGCCAATAGAGCATTGGCTAACCTGGCTTTTGAATACGTTGCCCGAGGGGTGGGTTCTGAAGAATTAGCTTATTTTGTGAAAAGCCATTATTTCAAAGCCAATAATCTAACTGATAGGAAAACTGCTTTGAATTTCGTATGTCGAGATCCGCGACTGAGTTTGCAAGTTCGGGAAGAAGTTCTGGAGGATTTTTATGAGAGGTGGAATTCTGAGGCCTTGGTACTGGATCTATGGTTCAGTGTTCAGGCTCAAAGTCCTTTAACATCAATCGAAGAGCTCAAAAAGCTAGAGTCGCACCCGATGTTTGACAGGAAAAATCCAAATCGGGTGCGTTCTGTGTTTTCTTCCTTTGGAATGGGGAATCATTTCAGATTCCATGCGACAGACGGGTCGGGTTACGAATATTTGGCGAATGCGGTCAGTAGTCTCGACGAATCGAATCCCCAGCTGGCAGCCAGATTGGCGGGACCACTGACTCGCTGGGGGCGTTATGATACCAATCGACAAAGACTTATGATCGGAGCCTTAAAAAACATGGCTTCATCGGAGGGTATATCAAAGGATTTGTACGAGATCCTCTCTAAAAGTTTAGATACGCTTCCTTAGTTACTATATAGAGAAGGCAGCTGGTAGCTATTTCCCTGCTTCTCAAGTTTTTCTATCTCTTTCATTCTATCGACCAACTGAGTGAGGGTTGCCTGATCGTTTTCACTGAGCATTTCTAAAGGGTTCTGGGGATAAAGATAATTATTTAGGATTCCTAATATCTCATCGGCCTTTGCTCGTTGTGTTTTATTTTCTAGATTGATCGGTTTTAAAGCTATTTTGACCTCTCTAGCTGAGCCTCTTCTGATAGCTTTTTTTATCAGCTGGTAGGGCTTTCTTTGAAGGTTATAGGTTATTTTGAAAACAAATTGACCGATTAGATAAAGGCTAACTAGACTTAATATGATTGCCAAAGATTCTTTCCAGTAGAAATTGATCAAACTCGATTGTTCAGTGTTTTCTGCGATGACCTTGGGTTCGGATATACTGACTTCGGGCTCTACGTCTCTGATTTTTCGTTGCTCTTCATATTCTCGATAGATGGTGGAACCTGTTGCGCTAACTTGTGAGTCGGCTAAAACTGATACTCGAAGTTCGTTGGAGACGGTATCCCACCAGGTTATGCTGGTTTTGCCTAGAGATAGTTGGCCTGCCTGGAGAGGAACGATTGACGAAGATTCTGTTCTAAATCCGATAACAGAATCACCAGATGTGTCGTCTTCGATGGAAGGGGCAGCGGGATAAATACTAAAGAGTTTCTCTGATGGTTGGGCGTTTAAACTAGGCAAAATTGAGCCCGTATTCCCATCGATACGGACCTCGATTTTTCTTTGTAACGTATCCCCTACGTTTGCTTTTTTGGTCCCTGGTTCTAAAATCTGACTGAGTATTACAGCTTGCGCTGGAAGCCAAGGTGCCTCTTCAGGGTATACCCCAGGCACAGGCATGACCTCTACTTGGAGGCTGGCTGTGCTCACGCGAATGCCCTTACGGGAAACTCTTCCACGCTCAATTAATCGTAGGCTGGCAGTGATGTCTATCGGAGGGATTTTAAGCTTCCCGCTCATTTCAGGGAAAATAGCAAATCGTTGTTCAACGACGCCATATTTCTTTCCGTTTCTCTGCGTGGTGCCAGATCTTGTCTCTCCCAATACTAAAACCAGAGCATTAGCTATTTTTGGAGGACCTGGTATTTCGTTATAGAGTTGAACCCCGTTTGAGTAGATGAGTCGCCGCGTAAACAGTAATTGTTCTTGTACGTAAACGCTTTCCTTGGATGTTTCTACCTCAAAGAAAACTAGCTGATCGATTTCGTTCCTTAGTGATTGGCTAATGGGTGTCACTTGCAATGTNAGTGGTAGNGAACTCTCATTTCCTATTGTTAAGCTTGGGATGGTTAAAATGCCGGCTACTCTAGGNTTTAAGGTNATCTGATAGTCGACCCAGCTTTGTTCGTTGCCATTGATGTACTGATATTGGCTACTGGTGTTTGTATTTAATACCTGAAAATNTTTCTCTANTTCAGAAAGATCAAGTTCTTCCACNGANCTAGTACCATTAGCTCTTATTGTGAGCTGAACTGANTCCAATTCATCNATATTCGATCTGGACAGGCGTGTTGANAGCTCGGCGTTGCTTATTTCGCTNCAGATTAAAAGGCTCAGTAGTANAAGTATTTTTCTTACCATACTTTGTCGCCCTGTCGATTTTCNTACTCCCCTCGACGTAAACGTTGTTTNGTTTCATGTTGGAATTTACGNCGTATCAAGCCGCCTGGATCATCAGGAACCCNGCGTAGCCATTGAGCCAGTGCTTGTTTTTTCTCNTCTCTTGTNGATTCATCATCTTCTTCTTGTTGTTGGGGTTNGGTTCCTTGTTCTGAGNTTTTGTTTTCTGCTTCTTTCTNNTCCTCTTTNGATTGATTTTCATCTCCCGATTGGTTTTCCTCTTGATTTTTCTCTTGTTGCTCATCACTCGAAGAGCTTTGTGAGTCATTAGACGATTCGCTCTGCTGATCTTGCTGGTTTTGACCATCCTGATCATTGGATTGCTGTTTTTCTTCTAGCAGCTTTTCTATCAGTGCTTTATTAAAAAGCGTGTCTGGATCGTTTGGTTGTGAAATCAGGGCCTGTTCATAACTGGCGATAGAATCTTCATATTGCCCTATCCTGGCTAATGCATTTCCCTGATTGTAGAGTCCGTCTGCAGTTTTATTTTTTCGAAATCCATTAAGTGAGTTTTCGTATTCGCCACTTCGATAGTTGGCGACACTTTCCCACTGTTCATCCTTGAAGAGGGCGGCCGCTTTTTCAGGTTCACCCTGTCGAAGCGCTTTTAGAGCGAGTTGGTCATCTCGTGACCAAACCGATTCCCAAAAATTTGTCAATGAGGAGGCTTGAATTGATCCGGTAGGTATCATTAAGCACAAGGTTAGAGACACAAAAACGCCTTTTCTGAAACCGGCAAGAAGCAAAGGCAGGAGAATGATTGCTGCCCAGTATCCTTGATCTATCCAGGTGTCGAATTTGCGCTCAACCTCGATACTTTTGTCTTCGCTAGGCAACTTTGTTGAAAGTACATAATTGATATCCTGGTTTCCGAGGTTAACGGTCTGATAATAACCATAAGAGATATCTGCTATCTGTTGAAGCCGTTTCTCATCTAACAAGGCGACGACACGATTGCCTTCTAGTGTTTGTAAGAACCGACCAGGCTGGCGCAAACGATCTAGAGGAATAGGTGCTCCCTGTGCTGTACCAATACCTAATATAGAAATAGGGAACGAGATATTTCGATGTCTTGTTACACTGCTGATATCGTCTATACCATCGGTGATCAACAGTATCCTTCCCTGCNGGATGCCCGCATTTTCAAAGAGTTCNNAAGCTATTTCTANNGCGTGATTTGGATTNCTTCCAAACACNGGCATCATTTCAGGGCTNAGTGAGAACAGCAGGTTNTCAATGGTTTTTGTATCNTCTGTTAGAGGTACTACTGCATGNCCATCTCCAGCGTAGGCGACCAGCGCCGTCACGCCNTCTTTNCGAGCCCTTAATATGTCTGCAATTTTTTGGCGGGCTCGTTCAACTCGAGATGGCTTTACATCATCCGCAAACATGGAAAGAGANAGATCAAGCAATATGATCAACGTATCTTGTTTCTGTTCGACTNCCTGGGGCAGCTTCTGCCAGGCNGGGCCTGATAGGCCTATTGTGANNANTATCAAGGCTCCAACGACTAAACTTGAGAACCAACGTTTTGTCTTGGAAACACCTTCTTCCAGTAAGACTTTTAATAAATCTTCTGATATCGCTGAGGTCCATTTGCTTTGGCCCGAATTTCTCCTTGACCACAAAATTGCTATTGCAACGACTGGTAATAGAGCAAGTAGCCACCAGGGTCTGATTAGGTGGAAATATTCAAGCATTTGAAGGTCTCAGCGCATCGATTAAGAGGAGGGAAAGAAAGAGACACAGAGAAATACCCAATGGCCAATAATACAGCACTTGAAAAGGTCTATAAGTTTCGGGTTCTTGTTCGATAGGTTCGAGTTTGTCTATAAGTTCATAGATTTGAGCAAGTGTATTTGTGTCCTTAGCTCGAAAGTATCTGCCTTGTGTTGCTTCAGCTATTTTTAGAAGAGTTTCTTCGTCTAAATCAGCTGANGGGTTTGTTGTTCGACCTGCAAGAGAACCGAACAGACTGGGAACTCTCATCTCCTCGGCGCCAACACCTATCGTATAGATTTTAATTCCATCTACGCTGGCTAACTCCGCTGCTTTAATGGGGGGTATCTCTCCTACGTTATTTGCCCCGTCGGTAAGTAATATGACGATTTTTTCTTCGTTTTGCCTTTCCCTAAGACGCTTAACTGTCAGGCCGATGGCATCGCCGATGGCTGTTTTTCCTCCAGCTATGCCCACAGGAGCCTCGATCATAAGTTTTTTGACACTCTTTAAGTCAAAGGTTAGCGGTGCTTGTACATAGGCGTTAGTGCCGAAGAGAACAAGACCGACTCGGTCGCCTTTCCTGGCATCCAGGAACTGGCTTATGACAGCTTTTACAANNGACAAGCGGTCTACGTAATCGTCGTTGACCTGCATATCNTCGGTAGCCATGCTCCCGGANATATCGATGGCAAGCATAAGNTCCCTGCCNGTTGTTGGCAGACTCACCATTTCTCCCACCCATTGAGGNCGGGCAACTGCCGCAATCACCAGGATCCAGGCCAGCCATAAAATTATTAGTTTCATTGTGCTGAGAGTTGCGCTGAAGCTCTCTTCGGTGGACAGTTCATTGAAGCCGTCCAATGTGGGTACGGTGAGAGCTGGCTGCTTCTTCCTACTCGNTTTTATCAACCACCTGACCAGAANTGGAGNTGGGANCAGAAGAAAGGCTAANGGCCATAACCANTCAATCATGGCCNAATACTCTTAAGTAGTTGNTCTAGCGCAAGATAAAGNTTGTCACAGTTTACNTTGAAATCTCGGGTAAACCGCTCATTGCCTAATACTTTGCCATCGCCCTCGCTAAAACTGTTTGATCCCGAGATTGAATCCAACTCAGAGAGCCATTGTGCACCTGATAGCCTTGAGTATTTGGCCCTTCCTAATCCCGGCACCAGTACTCTTTTGACTAACTCATTTGATAAATGAACAAAGTCTTCATCGGATAGGTCTCCTTGCTTTTGCGAGGCGTAGAGTTCCCTAAGCAGGTTTTTGCCATGACGAATTGGCCGCATCGCGAGGGAAAATTTCACTAATCTGTAGATTGTCCAAGCTGTCAAAATGGCTAAGGCTAACATTAAGATCCACCAGCCTATTGCGGGTGGCCACCAGGATGGATCTGGAGGTAAATGTAGAGGTTTGAGTTGTTGTAAAGGGTCACTCTGCATTAGTAAAGCCTTACTAAATCCAAATTCTCTTCGCCGGTTTCAATTTTTTTATATCTGACCCCCTGTTGGGCGCATATGTCGGCAATCTGATTACAGCGCTGGTCAAATCGGCTTTGATAGTCTTGCAGCGTCCTTTTGTTCCCAGTGAAGAACTGAACCCTAGTGGTTCCGTCAGTCACGGAATAATAGCCACTCTGCGGTAATTTACTCTCGAGTGGGTCCGTAATATGTATACATGAAACGAGNTTGGAGCGNGATATTCGAGAAATNACCTCTTGCCAGNTTGATAATTCTCCNCTGAAATCAGAGATTAAGTAGATTCTGTATCGGTTTCTTGATAGCCGATTGAGGTTGANCAGGCCTTCTAAAAAGCTATCTNCTTTATTTTTTGAATTTCTATTTAGAGCCTGATTAGAAAGTGAAATGCTGTTTAAAAGTTTAGCTACAGCCTTCTGACTTCTGCGAGGTCTGTGTAATTGGCAATCCGTATTAGACTTGACGAGACCTCCGACACGGTCGCCCAAATTGAGTGTTTGCCAAGCAATACGTGCTGCGACTTCTGCTGCAGCTACAGATTTCAATCGAGCCACTGAGCCAAAGAACATGTTCTGAGTTTGATCTACGGCGACGATGGTAGGGTGCTCTCGCTCTTCCTGGAAAATTTTGGTGTGTGGCTTGTTCTTCCGTGCTGTCACTCTCCAGTCTATTGATTTAATGTCATCGCCAACCTGGTAAGCTCTGACTTCGGAGAATTCAATACCTCGCCCATTGTACTTGGATAGTTTTATTCCGCTTTGGTTTCCGGTCTTCTGAGCGGAAGTCTCTTCTAGGAAGCTAGAAAACCGATGTCTGAGGGAGAGCAGATCATTGAGCGACACGTAGGCGCCTCTGAGAGTCTTCTGGATCGATTGTTCTTCTGTCATAGCATNAAGAAGTCAGGGGACTGGCACCTGCTCAATCAATGTATCAATTAAATTATCGCTTGTTACATTTTGGGCTTCCGCTTCAAAACTGAGCACCAGCCGATGTCTTAGAACGTCATGAGCGACGTTTTGTATGTCTTCTGGGGCAACGTAATCCCTGCCATCGAGCCATGCCAGTGCTCGGGCACAAATGTCTAGTGAAATTGTGCCCCTTGGGCTAGCGCCATAATCCAGCCATTGCTTTAGGTCAGAGTCTGTATCTCTAGTCGCGGCGATGAGTTGAACAATATATTGCTCGATGGTTTCAGACATATGAAGCTTTAGGACAGACTGTCTGGCGCTGCTAACGAGACTGCTTTTAAGTGGTTTAATTGGTTCATCAGTATGCTCTGCTTGTCTTTCGTTTCTCACCAGGTTCAGGATTTTTAGTTCAGATTCAGAATCTGGATAATCAACGAGTAAGTGCATCAGAAACCGATCGAGCTGGGCCTCTGGTAGGGTGTAGGTTCCTTCTTGCTCAATTGGGTTTTGGGTAGCCATAACCAGGAAGAGTTCAGGCAAATCGAACGTTTCACGGCCGATACTGACTTGTCCTTCTGACATGGCCTCAAGAAGCGCTGACTGAACTTTGGCTGGAGCTCGATTTATTTCGTCTGCGAGGATCAGATTGTGAAAAATCGGTCCTTGTTGAAAACTGAAGGAGCCATCTTCGGGACGATAGATCTCGCTACCAGTGATNTCACTTGGCAATAGGTCGGGTGTGAACTGAATTCGTTGAAAATCTCCTTCTANCCGATCGGCTAGTTCTTTGATTGCTCGAGTCTTGGCGAGGCCTGGAGCTCCTTCTACAATGAGGTGTCCTCCACANANTAGTGCNATCACCAGTCTTTGTATCAGTCTCTCTTGACCAATGATTTTCAGTCCTAGATTTTTTATCGTCTCGGTTATTGAGTCAAAAACGGCTTGGTCCTGCATATTTCTTCGATAACCTATGTTTTCGGGTGANCCNGTATTGTATCTTCGTTCGCGTTTACGTCTATAGTAGTGAGTGTTGATTCGAATATTAGAACCAATTTNCGTTCTAGAATTATTTTTTTGCAATCAAGGAAAGTCATGTTNAGACAGATTGAAAAGTTGTTNTTTCTTCTGCCTCCCGAANCTTCTCATAACCTGGCGATAACGNCTTTAAAATCGTTCGGCTCTTTACCAGGTACTATAAAGCCCATACCGGGCACCAAAATAGAAGTATTGGGTTTGNGCTTTCAAAATCGTTTAGGCCTCGCTGCNGGGTTCGATAAGGATGCNCAAGCTGTTGANGGATTGGCAAAACTAGGTTTTGGTTTTATTGAAGTNGGAACGGTTACACCTCGGCCCCAGCCGGGAAATNCGAAACCAAGGCTGTTTAGGTANCCTGACCATGAAGCGGTAATTAATCGAATGGGATTCAACAACCTCGGTATGGATGCCATGGTGGATAAGTTAGATGGNATAAGAGCGCGCGATAGACTTAAGGGTACTATTGTGGGTGTTAATATAGGTAAGAATAAGGATACGCCCATAGAAAGAGCGGTAGATGACTACCTGACGGGTATAGAACGGTTTAATAGCCTCGCGGATTATTTAACCTTGAATATCTCNTCTCCGAATACNCCTGGATTAAGGTCTATGCAAACGGGAGATCAACTAGAGCGAATGCTCGATTCAGTAAAGAATGCTCAAAGTCTTCAAAAAAACTATGTGCCCCTTCTTGTGAAGGTAGCTCCTGACTTGAATTCAGAAAATGCTGAGTACATGTGCTAAAAAATCAAGGAATACGAATTAGATGGGGTGATCGCTACCAATACTACTTTGGAGCGACCTGCGAATTTGGTGCAAAACGAAGAAGGGGGATTAAGTGGATTACCTCTGTTTGAAAAGAGCTTAGAAATCTTGAAATTGTTTCGGAGCCATTTGCACCCCAATTGCCCGGTATTGGGCGTTGGCGGTATCTCGGACGAGGAAAAGGCTGCGGCTTTTTTAAATAATGGCGCTGAATTAATTCAGATCTATACCGGTTTTGTCTATAATGGCACCAAAATGGTGCATAAAATATCTAGATTATAGTTTATTTGTCAGGAATAAATAAATGCACAATTATGTGGCATTTTGATTTCATCTGTTTCAAACTAGCTTTGCTTTGATTAGGTAATTATGAGGGGACTTCAATGATCAAGTTATTGATTGGCTTAGTTTTGTGCGGAATTGCAGTGCCAGGTTTCGCAGAAGGTCTAGATACGGGTGACACCGCTTGGATATTGACATCTACAGCGCTAGTGCTGTTCATGACTATACCAGGGTTGTCTTTATTTTACGCAGGTCTAGTCCGGTCGAAAAATGTCTTAAGCGTATTAATGCAGTGCTTTACTGAATCGAGCATTCGCTCTAGTTGATCTCCCGTTTGCATAGACCTTAATCCAGGAGTATTCGGAGAGGAGATATTCAA
>NZHL01000022.1 GCA_002691365.1 Fidelibacterota bacterium | reverse complement strand
AATTATTTAATACCAACCAATTATTTATTGGGGTGTTTGTAGGAGATTATTCAAAATTTGCAATTTCAACTAGATTTAATACTGGTACAGTTGTAGGAATGTGTAGTAATATTGTTTCTAATGCTATTCCACCAAAAAATATTAGAGCATTTTCTTGGATTTTTGATGATAAAGTAAGTTTACATGATTATAAAAAATTTATTCAAACTGCTAAGATAACAAAATCAAGAAGAGATAAAATTTTTACCCAAAATGAACAAGATTTTTATTTAAATTATTTTCAACAAAGTGAAATAGATGTTGATTAGACAAATCTCTTCAATTATATTAGCGCCTTAAACACAGGTTTTTTTTATGAAAAAAGATATTGATTTTGAAGGTTTGATTTGTCCAGCATGTAGTTGCTCTCTTGATGAAGAGTCAATTAAAGAATCTCTTGTTTGTGTAGAATGCAAATCAGATTTACAAGATTCAAAATATTTAGACTTTATCGAGTATCTTGTAGCAAATGGTATTGTTAAAGATATAGATTTTTTTGATATGAAAATATATCGTGATGAAATTGAAAGATTAGATCCAACCGACTCTGAAGATGTTGACCCTCAAGACTTTGAAAAGAAAAAGGATAATTTTTCATTGTTTGTTGAGGAAGTACAAACGGTAGAAAAAGATTCAACTGAAGAAATAGATGTTTGGGAGGGTTTAGAAGAAGATTGGGAAGAATTTAATTTGAGAAATCAAGGAGATAACGAAGATCCTCTTTTAAAGAAGAGAGAAAAAGGTAGAAGAGGAAGAAAGAAAAAAAATAGTGAATAAGAAAAAAGAACAACAAATTAATATTGAATTGGATGAAAAAATAGGGACTGGGGATTACGCAAATTTTACAGTTATAACTCATTCTTCTGCTGAATTTATAATGGATTTTACTCGATTGCTACCGGGAATGCCAAAAGCTAAAGTAAGATCAAGGATTATTATGACGCCTTCACATTTAAAAAGTTTCTTTATAGCATTGAATGATAATATAAAAAAATATGAATCACAATATGGTGAAATCGCTGTACCGAAATCTGAAGCTATTAATCGATTTGACATTAAACCACCGGATGATACGCTTCCGAATTAATTAAATAGAAAGTTTTAAATAAATTTTTATTTATAATTCAGCTTGAAGTCTCAACATTAATACTCTACCAATTGCTGGTCCTCCCTGAATTTCAATGTGTGAGTCATTGAAAATATTACTAATAGTTAATAATCCAGCAACTTTATCAATTATTTGATATCTCGCATGCAGATCAAAAATTGTATAAGGACCTATTGTTCCAAAATAAACTCCGGATTGCCAAGGGAATTTTTCTACATATCTTAGACTTAATGAAGAATTGAATTTACCATTAGAATTTGTATATTGAAGTTTTAAGTTACCCTTATTTTTTGGAGCATTTACTGGATCTTTAACATTAGTAATAGGATTAATAAATGAACTCATGCTCAAAAATGAGTAATTTAAATCTAAATTCCACTTTTTACTTAAAAATATTGATAAACTCATATCAAGCCCACCCATATTTACATTTCCATAATTTACGTAACCAACAACCACAGGAGGATTAATTCCTGATGAAGTGTCAATTGCAGAAACTCCATCAATATAAGATGTCCAAATATCATAGGAATAGTCCAAATCTTCTTCATCAATAATATTATCTGGGTCTTCATTAATTAAACCATTTTGATTGTAATCTGTTGCAATAACTTCTTTTGATAATACAATTGGTGTAATAAAAGTTATAGCACTTACAAAAGAACTGTAATTGCTTCTAAAAATATCTAGGGTAGCATAAATATTAGGTGAAATTCTACCCTTATATCCAAGTTCTAAAGTATGCACTTCTTCAGGATAAATACCACCTTGATCTAATACCTTATCTTTGAAAAAACCTCTGTTATTCGGATCTGTAGTTGGAAAGAAAAAAACATGAGACGTTGAATCAAATTCATTTAAAGTAAATGGATCATAGGGATCTTTCCAAAAAATATTGCCATTTTCACCTCTTGGGTATACATAACCATTATTTGCTCCACGGGCATAGACTTTATAGGTTGCAACACGGGTAACAAAAATATCTAAAAATAGAGCTTGATTTGATGGAGTATTAAATGCTTTTGCCCAAGTTAATCTAAAATTTTGATTTTCTTTGGGTCTATATACAAGACCTAATTTTGGAGAAATTTGTAGACCCTCTTTATCTTTAAAATTAAATTTCCATTTTAAAGGATTATAATTATAATCATAATTATTGAAATCTATAAAATTTGTTAATCTATCATGAGCATCAAATCTTGTTGCATGAATTAATTCATATTTGGAATTTAATTTCCAATTAATTTGATAATATGCACCAAATTCATTGACTATATATCTATTATCTTCACTTTTTTCATCTATTCCTTCATCTATCAANCCATCACCATCATTATCAATTCCATCTGCTATNGCACCTTTGACATTATCAATCGGNTCAAATTCACCATTCTGTAATCCATTATGTGTTTTCCAAATATTAAACATTTCTCCTTTATCATAATTAAAGTTATCATTGTAATCTGTCCAAGATATTGGAGAACCAGCTTCACCATTTCCATTATCATCTCTTTTATTAAATAAATTATTATCAGCAAGAATAGTTCCTTTAGTATTTGGCATGGTTAAAAAATAATCTGCACCCCAAACAAATCTTAGGTTTTCATTCATTAAATTAATAGAATGTTGAAATTGAGAACTGAATTTTTTTGATCTATCAAAAATTGTGCTTCCAGTAGCTAAGTTTCTTGTTGGTGACAAAGCTAAGGGGTAATTAGAATTATATTCTCCTGAATTACTTGTGTTTAAATAACTTTGCCAAAAAAAATTCTTATAACTTAATCTTGATTGATAATAATTATAAATCCAACCATCAGCAAGAAATCTGGCAATACCTGTTATATTAATATTTTTAGCGTATGCATAACCATGAGAAAAATTAATATTAAAATCTGGATTTGGATCATAATCTAATCGAATATCATATCTATAATTTTCAACATTAAAATCTGGAAAATCATCTAAACCATCACCATTTGAATCTTTAATCCATTGATTTAATTCACCTTTATTTAAAACAAAATCCTCTTCATCTCCAAAAACACCATTTTGATTTGTATCAAATAAAAGATTTCCATCATCATCATATTTATAAGCACCAAATCCAGTTCCTTGACCATTTGATCCTTTTGAATAATTGTCAAAACGATTTAGCCATGAATTTGCATTGATTTCATCAAGTTCATCTATTTTACCGTCACCATCATTATCAATTCCGTCATAAAACAATTCATCTCTTCCATCTATTCCAGAATCAATTTTTTCATCAATTGCACCATTACCATTATTATCTACTCCATCCTTGTATTGTTTCCCAATGTTTGATGATATTACTCCCCAAATAATTTCACCCGAACAATTATCAGAATATGAATTTATTGTACCTGCATCAATACATAGTCGATTGAATGGATCATCTTTAGCAATATTTACCATTGATTCATCGATTAGAGGAGAGTTATTTTCACCAAATTTGAAATTAAGATTTACCATTCCGTCAGCATATGCATATCCAATCATATCCATTGATTCATCAATAAATCCATTTCCGTTATCATCAATTCCGTTATTCAAAATTTCACCTTTAGTCAATTCAATTAACATATCTTCATTGAATTTTGGATTTAACAATTCATGATCATTTTTACCTTGATTATCAATACCATCTTTTATTAAATGAGGTCTTCCTAAAAAAGCTGGGTCATGACCTTCGAATTCATCATCGTTATAATGTCTCCAATCATACGCATTTAATGCAACTCCAGAAACTTTATAACCAAAATCTTTCCAAGTATTTGCATGTCTAAATGTAATTTTTTGTAATGGTTTACTATTTTTTTGAGATAAATAACCGGTCTGAACATTAAAAACAGTACCTTTTGAATCTCTTGGAGCTCTTGTTACAATGTTTAAAACTCCACTATGGGCGTTAGGACCATATAAAGCAGATGATGGCCCTAATACCACTTCTATTTGTTCAACATCCTCAAATGAGACCGGAATTACATTGTAAGCTGTTAATCTTAGAGATGGAACATTTGCCATTCTACCATCAGTTAATGTTAATAATCTTGAACTAAAGGAACTGTTAAAACCTCTTGCGCTTAAATTGTAACTATCAACTCCAGATTGAGTAAAATCAACACCTTTAACATTTTTTAAATAATCACCTAAGTTAGTATTACTTTCTCGTCTTATTGATTGTTTTGTAATGATACTAATTGCTGCAGGAGCATCTTCAATTCTTTCTTTTCTTCTTGAAGCTGTTACAACATATGTATCAAATTCAATTGCTGATGCTTTAAGGTTGAAATCAAGATCATATTTTTGATTTGAACCAAGAACTAACGTTTTTTCTTGAGTTTCAAAACCNATATAATCTACTTTAACTACAAATTCACCATTCGGAAGGTTTAAGATAACATATTTTCCATTTTCATCAGTAGAAGCACCATTAGAAAAACCGTTTTGATTTTTTACTAATACATTTGCAGCAACTAGTGGATTTTCATTTGATGAATCTAAAACAAATCCTTCAATAGAATTATTTTGTCCAAAAAGATTACTTAACAATATTAACGAAAATAAATATTTAATAAATTTCATAATTCAAAAAAAAAGCTCAGCCCCATATATATGAAGCTGAACTTATTAATAAACAATTAAAACCCCAAAAAGGATTTTACTTAACTAACATCATTTTTTTAGTAGCATTAAATTCACCAGCAGTTACTCTGTAAAAGTAAACACCACTACCTAATTGAATATTATTATCATCAAATCCATCAAAGAATATATGATGACGNCCNGCTTGTAAATTACCATTATGTAATGTTCTAACTTTTTGACCCATCATATTATATATGTTTACTTCAGTATAAACTTCACTAGGAATGTTAAAGCTAATACTTGTTGTAGGGTTAAAAGGATTTGGGTAATTATCAAGTAATTCAAATTCATTAGGTAAAACACTTGTATCATTTATTGTTAATGGCTTAATAGGACCTGTTGGAGGAACCCAATCTACTACATTAACAAACTCAACATTAACTTCTTGATATTCTTGAGTAGGTATACAAATTCCGCCAACTCCTGATGCAGCATCTACCTTAAATAGTAACCTTCCATCAGTTCCATTAAAATCGTGGTCACCATCATTAACGTCTATTCCGTTCATTGCTAGCATTCCTAAAAGTTGAGTTGGAGCACTTGGGGCTACACGATTTGTTGCAATACCTGCTGCAGCACCATGAGAAGTACCTCCAGCAACTAAGCCTAAATAAATAGCTTCAACTTGAGCATTTAAAATAGAGCTAAGAGTATCTGCTACACTAGCTGTAACAGTTGAATCAACACCTAATGCTGTAGCTCCTGCTGTTAATCCAGCCAAGAAGGCACCTTTTGCATCTGCCGGATCTTCTGCTATTTTAGCAAAAAATGCAGAGTTAAATCCATTACCAGCTTGCAAGTAGTTAAAAGTAAAATAATATCCTGTTGCAGCAAAAGGTTCATCACCAGTAAAAATTTTACCATCACCTCCGCGTCCATCAAATATATAACCAACGCTATTCCATGTTCCACCAACTTGAACTTGTGTTAATCTTTGTTGATTAGGAGTAAAAGATAATTTGTCATGATCAATTCCAGGACCATTTANCATAGGATAAGAACCAACATCTACTGAAACTCCTGTGATTGAAGAGGCAATATTTGCAAAATTAGGAATGGTAACTAAATCAGCAGTTACTGAAACACCAGTTTGATTATCAATTTTTAAGTAGTCAGAACTTGATTCAGGAGATTCTTCATCAATACCAATTTGAGCTCCTCCAGATTCATACGATCCACTATATGAGTGCCATCTTACATCTACATCTTTAAATCTTCCACCGTTAGCATCTTCTGTAAAATTTCTTCCAACTAACATTCCCCATGAAGAGTCAGCTTGTCCTGGAGCAGGAACATAACCCCCTCTTTTTGGATAGTGAATACTAGGATTAATTGGTCTAACCCATGAAAAAATATTAGATTTTTGAATTCCGAGTCCCCAAACAAAATTTCCATTCGGGTTAACAATTGGACCTTTGAATGTTAGATCCATATTATCAGTAATGTCAGCAACAGTTAAAGCGGAAATACAGTTTTCTGTATCAACTGTAGGGTACTTTGCAGGTCTGGTTGAAACACCAGGTATAATTGCAGAACCCTGTTCCATATCAAATGCTATAGTAAGATCTACTCCTAAGTAATTTAAAAGATAAAATGGGTCTTTTGCTTCTTTATATAGGGATTGATTAATTGTGGTACCTACACCACCTCCAAGTAATGCTGTTTTATAATCTGGATTTCCATCTTGATTTGCATCAACAGCTACATAACCACCAGCTCCATCAGACATAACCCATGTGCCATAAATTCCATCAGTTTCTGTATCTGAAGAATGATCAGGTTCTCTAACTACATATGTATAATTAACAGTTGCAGCTTTGGCTTGATATGTTCCAGTAATTGATTGGGAATTAAGAAAATCTCCGGTAATTATTGAAAAAATAATGAGTAATAACAATCTATATTGCATAATTTCTCCCTACTTAACTTATATTTGAAAAAATTTAGTCTTAACCTCAGTCCATAAGATAGTGAATTATATTGAGTTATGGCAAGTATTTTGTTTGGTTATTTAAATTGAATTATTTGTAAATATTTTTACAGCAGATTTTAACTCTCCAAAATATATTCTGCTCACATATATAGCTAAATTAGATGTTATCATTAAGTATGCCCAAGTAGGAACAATTGCCTCTGAACAACCCCTAATCAATACTCTTTTATTTTGATATTGTTTCCAATCAATTTCGCTAATTTTTTGTCTAAAATTTTTTTCTCTGATTGCACCGTCAACTAAAAAATCATCAAGATGTATAGTTTCCATTTTTTAAACAGAAAAAGAAGTACCACAGCCACAAGTTCTTGAAGCATTTGGATTTACGAATTTAAATCCACCTGATAAGATATCTGAGGAAAAATCTATTTGCATCCCTCTTAAGTATATTAAAGATTTTACATTAACAACCAATTTCACTCCATGTTGATCATATATTTTGTCAAAATCTTGTAAATCATTATCCCAATCTAAATTATAGTTCATTCCAGAACAACCACCTCCTGTAACTGAGGCTCTAAGATATTTACCATCTTTTTTGGTTTTAATTTGAATTAATCTCTTAGCAGCATCTTTAGTAAGAGATATTCCCTCTAAAACTTCTTTTTTAGTTACGTTTTCTGTCATTATTCCCANTTATCAATTTGTTTAGGTTCATTTGGTTTTGGTTCAAAACCAAGTTTTTTTTTACCTTCATCTGTCATTAGTTCTGGAGTCCATGGNGGATCAAAAGTAATTGTAATAAATGCTTGATTTACTTCTTCTAGATCTTCAAGTTTTGTTCTAATATCATTTTTCATAAATTCACCCATTCCACAGCCAGGTGTGGTAAGTGACATTGTTATGTTAATATCAAATTGATTCTTATTAAATGATTCTTGGATAGTAAAATCATAAATTAAACCTAAATTCCATAAATCTATTGGAATTTCAGGATCATTACATTGTTTNAAAACGTCAATAATTTTTTTTTCATTCATTTTAACAAGTTACATCTTTTACGGACATTTTATTTAACATATCTCTCATTTTATTATTTAATCTCTCTATTGGAGTTCTAATATTACAAGTGTTTACTAATTCACATTTAGAATCATCATAGTAACAATCCATAATTCCAAGTGGACCTTCCATAGTTTCAAAGAAAACGGTCATGCTAATTTTATCAAGTTTGGCTTTCAATTNATAACCACCTAATGGACCTTGAACAGGTTGAATATATTNTTCTTTGGAAAGTTCTTGTAATACTTTTGATAAAATAGTGATAGGAATTTTATAGACATTAGCTATTTCTTTTGCGCTTACAATTTCTCCTTTTTTTACTTGCTGAAGATGTCGTAAAGCAATTAAAGCATACTCTGTTTTTCTAGTAAGTTTTAGCATAATTAACTGTGATAAATTACGATATAAGAAAGATTGAATCAAGAATTGGTCTATTTAAATAAATTTATAGCCTTTTTTAGTGAATTACATAATAAATCAATTTCATCAAAAGTATTATAAAAATAAAAACTTACTCTAGCTGTTGACGAAACATTTAGTTTATTCATTATAGGTTGAGCACAATGATGTCCAGCTCGAATTGCTATTTTATCATTATTAACAATTTGAGCTAAATCGTGTGAGTGAATATTATCAATATTAAAAGTTATAACTCCTCCACGATTTGGTGCATTTCCATAAATTTTAATTCCATCAATTTCTTTTAAACTATTTATTGTATAGTCAGTTATTTTTTTTTCATAATTATGAATTTCTTTCATTCCAATTTGATTTAGTAAATCAATCGCAGCGCCAAGTCCAATTGCTTGAGCAATATTGGGGGTTCCAGCTTCAAACTTCCAAGGAATGTCATTCCAAGTTGATTCGTTTAATTTAACTGATCGAATCATTTCCCCTCCTCCAAGAAATGGATTCATCTTTTCTAATAATTCTGGTTTTCCATATAAAACACCAACCCCTGTAGGACCTAACATTTTATGTCCAGAAAAGGCTAAAAAATCACAATCAAGTGCTTTTACATCAACGGGGAAATGAGGTACACTTTGTGCAGCGTCAATAACACTTATGGCATTATATTTTTTTGCAAGTGTGATTATTTTATCGATATCATTGATAGTACCAAATACATTGGATTGATGAGTGACAGAAACCAATTTAGTTTTTTTTGAGAAATATTTTTCAGGGTTACTTAATGTACCATCCATTTCAAATGGAATTATTTTTAGTTTGGCTCCTATATCTTTACAAGCTAATTGCCATGGAACGATATTACTATGATGTTCCATTTCAGTTATTAAAATTTCATCATCTTTTTGAAGATTGTGTCTAACCCATGAATATGCAATCAAATTGATAGATTCAGTAGTTCCTTTTGTGAAAATAATTGAATTTACTTTATCAATATTTAAAAATTTTGCAATTTTTTCTCTTGCTATTTCATAAGCCTCGGTTGCTTCTTGACTAATGTCATAGATAGATCTGTGTACATTTGAATTATATTCGTCATAAAATTTTTTGACAGTACTTATCACAATCTCTGGTTTTTGTGAAGTAGCTGCACTATCTAAATAAACTAGAGATCTTTTTGCAAAAATTGGAAATAATTTTCTTAATTCATTTGGGTCAATTGATGACTTTGTGTTAATCATATTAATACATCCCAGTATCTAATTTTGCTGATTCAGACATCATATCTTGTGACCATTGAGGTTCCCAAACTAGTTCAACATTAACTTCTTTAACATTTTTAACACCATTTACTTTGGCCTTTACTTCATCAACAAGCATAGGACCCATTCCACATCCTGGTGCAGTCAATGTCATTTTAATTTCTATATTTGTTCCGCCTGATTTTTCATTTATTAATTCACAAGAATAAATTAAACCTAGATCTACCATATTTACAGGTATTTCAGGGTCATAACAAGTTTTTAAAACTTCCCAAATTTCTTCCTCAGTTGCATAACCTGTAATTTCACTTTGTTCTTTTGTAATTTTAACAATATCTTTCCCAATTGCATCTGCATCTTTAGATTCTATTCTGAATAGTGATCCTCTAGCCATTATTGTATAGCTTCCACCCAATGCTTGGGTTATTTTTACTTCATCACCTTTTTTTAGTGTAAATGCATTCCCAAATGGGATAAGTGTAGCATCACAATCTCTTGAAAGAATTATTTTTTCATTATCATTATTCATAGTGATTGAATTTAATGATATAAATTAACTATTGGACCTATCATTTATATTTTTAAGCCATTGATCAAGATATTTAGTAAATGTTGATTTAAATGTTATATTTGACATTTGGTCAATAATTTCATTTGCAAATCCATTAATTAATATTGATTTTGCAGCAAAGCTATCTAATCCACGAGACCTAAGGTAAAATAAAGCATCTTCGTCTAGTTGACCTGTTGTAGAACCATGTGTGCATTTTACATCATCAGCATAAATTTCAAGTT
>NZHL01000021.1 GCA_002691365.1 Fidelibacterota bacterium | reverse complement strand
AAATTTAGGAAATGTAATAATGCCTTTAAGTTTAGGATTTTTAATGGTTAACCCTGATTCTTCGTATACTTCTCTAATAACACACTCTTCAGGAGATTCACCTGCCTCTAGTTTGCCACCTAAACCATTCCATTTACCTTCATGCATATCATTTTCTTTCTTTACTCTATGAAGCATTAAAGTCTTTTCACTATCAGTTATATAACACAATGTGCCAATTTTCATATTAATCTCTGGATTTATAATTTCATTTAATTGAGCTAACTAACACTTTTATCTAAAGCTAATTTTATATTAGTAGCTATTTTTTTTATCAATGGAACTGATACAGAATTTCCTGCCTGTTTGTAAAGATGTGAATTAGCAAGTTTAGGAAGCTTGAAACTTTTATCAAAACCCTGAAACAAAAAGCATTCTTTAAGAGTTAATTTTCTAATCCTTTTTTTAGAATCTAATATTAATGGAACATTATGACCACCTGTTACCCTATTCAACAGTAACGGATTTAGCTAGGTTTCTAGGTTGATCAACATCACATCCCCTTAGAACAGCTAAATGATAGGCAAGCAATTGAAGTGGAACTGATGCCACAATAGAAAAGGTTCTTGGATGCGATGATGGAACTAAAATAATATGATCTGATAATTTTTCTAGTTCAGGTGTAATCTTATCTGTTAAGGTAATTATTTTCCCTTTTCTAGCTTTTACCTCTTGAATATTAGATAGAACTTTCTCAAAAGTTTTATCGTGCGGAGCAAGGAAAACAACTGGCATNTTTTCATCAATTAANGCAATNGGTCCNTGTTTCATTTCAGCNGCNGGATANCCTTCAGCATGAATATAAGAAATTTCTTTAAGTTTTAAGGCTCCCTCTAATGCAACCGGNAAATTNAGCCCTCTNCCTAAATATAAAAAATTGTCAGCGTTAACAGTTTCTTTNGCAACACTATAGATGTGATCATTNTGGGATAAAACATTTTGTACTTGTTCACCAATTTCTGATAATGCTTTAGTTAATCCTTTNGACTCTCCAANNGAAAGGCCAATATTNTTTCTTAAAACTAAGGACAACATGAATAATACAGTAACCTGAGCNGTGAATGCTTTNGTNGATGCTACACCAATNTCGGGACCTGCATGNGTATAAATACCACAATCAGTCTCCCTTGAAATAGTACTTCCAACNACATTACATATTCCTAAAACCAACGCTCCGTGACTTTTTGCTTTTTTTATNGCTGCTAATGTATCAGCTGTTTCACCAGATTGAGAAATAGCTATTAAAACTGTTCTAGANTCAATTATTGGCTCCCTATANCTAAATTCCGATGCATANTCAACATGAACAGGAATTCTAGCATATTCTTCAATNACAGTTTTACCTATTAGNCCAGCATGCCATGATGTACCNCATGCTGTAATNTANATTCTNCTAGCATTTTGAATTCTTGGCATAAAATCTGCAATTCCACCTAAATGNGCAGTTCCATTATCTTGNGAAATTCTTCCTCTCATNGTATCAGNAATTGTATGAACNTGATCATGAATTTCTTTTAACATAAAATGAGGAAATCCACCTTTTTCAATTTCTTCTAAGTTGGTTTCTATACGCTCAATTATTTTATTTACTTTTGTATTATCACCAATTCTTCTAACTTCATAATTATCGTTTGTAATTTTTACCAAATCACCATCATCTAAATAAATAACATTTCTTGTAAATGGAATAATTGGTGAAGCATCTGAAGCTAAAAAATTTTCTCCCTCTCCAACTCCNAAAACTAAAGGACTTCCTAGTCTAGCGCCAACTAACACATCAGGTTCATCCGAACAAAGGGCGACTAATCCATAACTNCCAACAACATCTTGAAGAGCAAGTTGAATTGATTCTGAAATGGANAGAGAACCATCATTATAAATTTTTCCAATTAATTGAACTAAAACTTCAGTGTCAGTATCGGTATGAAATTTAACTCCCTCTTTTTCAAGTGCTTGTTTCAGCTCNNTATAATTTTCTATGATTCCATTATGTATTAAAGAAATTTTTCCAGATTCATCCTGGTGCGGATGTGAATTCTTATGATTTGGAATACCATGTGTTGCCCATCTTGTATGACCTATTCCAATATTTCCTTCCAAAGGAGATTCTTTTAATAATTCCTCAAGTGTTGCAACCTTTCCTTCACACTTAGTCACATGATTAANCCCATCATTTATTGTTGCAACTCCAGTTGAATCATAACCTCTATATTCTAATCTTTTTAAACCATTAATTAAAATAGGAACAGCATCTTTAGGTCCAATGTAACCAATTATACCGCACATATATACTTACTCCTTAAAATGATTTTTACAGTTTGTGAATGATAAATTTTCAACCTAAATGTATAGTTATATAATTTAAANGTTAACAATTTATTCCCATTCAATAGTACTTGGTGGTTTTGAACTTATATCATAAACAACTCTATTAATTCCATTAACTGAGTTAACTATTTTGCTTGAAACTTCTTCTAAAATTTCATTTGGCATACGATACCAATCCGCTGTCATTCCATCAACACTTACTACTGCTCTCAATGCTATTAAGTTACCATATGTTCTAGAATCACCCATCACTCCAACAGTTCTTGTTGGAACTAGAACTGCAAAAGCTTGCCATATTTCATCATAAACTTTATTCTCAATCAAAGATTGAATAAAAATATTATCAGCTTCTTGAAGCATTAATATTCTTTCATTTGTTATTTCACCTATTATTCTAACACCTAAACCTGGTCCAGGAAAAGGATGTCTACCAATAAAATCTTTTGAAATACGAAGTTCACGTCCAACTGTTCTTACTTCATCTTTAAACAAATCTCTTAATGGCTCGATTAATTTAAAATTCATATCATCNGGAATTCCNCCAACATTNTGATGAGATTTAATTACATCTGCAGTNCCAGACAAGCCCCCACTTTCAATAACATCGGGATAAAGAGTTCCCTGAGCTAATAAATCTGTTTTTTCACCATTTTTAATCACTGATTCNAAAGATCTAATGAATTGTTCACCTATAATTTTTCTTTTTTGTTCAGGATTAGTAACTCCTTTTAATTTTTTTAAAAATTGATTTGAAAAATCATGACATTCAATATTAAAACCTAATGCTTTAGATANATCATTTTTAATAAAGTTCATTTCATTTTTTCTAAGCAATCCATGATCAATAAAAACAGCTCTTAACTGGTCACCTACAGCTTTATGAATTAATTTTGCCATAACTGTTGAATCAACACCACCACTTACAGCACATAAAATATTTTTCTTTCCTATTTTTTGCTTTAATTCATCAATTGTTGAATTAATAAATGAAACTGGAGTCCAATTTTTTTCTGCCTTACAAATATTAAATAAAAAATTAGAAATTATTTCATTTCCATACTCAGTTTGAACAACCTCAGGATGGAATTGAATTCCATATNAATTTGAATCTTCATTCGATGCTATTGCAATAACATCATTGTTTGTTTTTGCAATTTCCATCCAACCTTTTGGTAATGATTCAATACTATCACCATGACTCATCCAAACCTTTGAATTATTTTTTACACTTTCTGTTAAAATAGATTTTTCTTTAATGAAAAGTTTTGATATTCCGTATTCTCTTTTTTTATCACCACCAATTTTAGCACCATCATTTTGTAATAATAATCCAAAACCATAGCATATTCCTAAAATAGGAATATCTAAAGAAAGTAATTTTAAATTAAGTTTTGGTGAATTTTTTGAATAAACGCTTGCTGGTCCACCAGATAAAATTATGCCTGATGGATTTTTTGAAATGATTTTTTTTATATCTTCATTAAATGGCAATACTTCGGAGTAAACATTTTTTTCTCTTATTCTTCGAGCAATTAATTGTGTGTACTGNGATCCATAATCAATAATTATTATATTATTATTTTTCAAAATCAAAAAATCCTTTAGATTGATTATTTTCTAAATATTTTTGAGATGTCAACTCAAAACTTAATGGAGTAATTGAAACATATCCATTTCTAATAGCTACTTCATCAACATCCAGATCTTCTTCAATAGATTCAATAGCACCATCAACCCAAAAATATGTGTTATTTCTAGGGTCTTTTCTTTTATGATAAATCTCATTAAAATTACTTTTTCCTTGTTTAGTTAATTTAATACCATTTATTTTTTCATTAACAGTTTTAGGAATATTTACATTCCATACAACGTCATTAGGGAAATCTTCATCTAAAGCATTTTTAATTAATTTCTCTAAAATGATATCCACATTTGTAAAATCCATTTCTTCAGATTTTTGTAGAGAAAAAGCAATTGAAGGTATTCCTATCATTATAGATTCTGATGCTGCAGAAACAGTACCAGAGTATAATATACTTCTTCCCACATTCAAACCATGATTTATACCTGAAAGAATTAATTTTGGTTTTTTATCTAAAAGAGAATTAATAGCTATTTTAACACAATCAACAGGAGTGCCATCAACAGAATATATTAATTGATTTTGATTGTCAATTTTTTTTAACCCTATAGGATCATATAATGTTATTCCATGTGCCTTACCACTTTTCTCCGAATTTGGAGCAACAATAATTGTATCTCCAAAATTCGAAGCAACATTATTAAGAATTTCTATTCCTTTCGAGGAATATCCATCATCATTAGTTACCAATATTAATGGTCTTGACATTTAAACTAGATTTTTTTAGATGAAAATTTTATTAATCTAAACAAAGTTTTCTTCATGTCTTTTCTATGAACTATAGTATCTAAAAAACCTTTTTGAAGCAAAAATTCTGATTTTTGAAATCCATCTGGCAAATCTTCACCAATTGTTTGTTTTATGACTCTTGGACCAGCAAAACATATTAAAGCTCCAGGTTCTGCAATAATAAAATCACCTTGCATACCATAACTTGCGCTTACACCACCAGTAGTAGGGTCAGTTAACAAAGAAATAAATAATCCACCATTACTAGAAAATCTTGCAATTTTAGCAGAAACTTTAGCTAATTGCATCAAAGAAAAAACTCCTTCTTGCATTCTTGCACCTCCAGATGCAGAAATTAAAATTATTGGTAAGGAATTATCTTGNGCATGATCAATAGCCTTAGAAATTTTTTCACCTACTACTGAGCCCATACTACCTCCAATAAATCTAAAATTCATTACCCCCAAGACAACTTTAGATTTATTTATNTCNCCAATATATGTTGATAAAACATCAGGAGATCCAGTTTTTAATACTGCTTCTTTAATTTGATCTTTATATTTTTTTACTGCNTTAAAATCCAAAGGNTCGGATGGTCTAATTTGAGAATTAATTTCTTCATAATNCGTATTATCAAAAATTATTTTGAGATAATCTTCAGGGTATAATCTAAAATGATATTGGCAATGATGACATACCATTAAATTTTTTTTCATTTCATTTTTAAATAAAATTTCATCACAACTAGGACATTTTTCCCATAATCCATCTGGTATNGATTTTTTTTCNNTNGTACTTACATTTTTGTTTTTTCGTTTAAACCAGTTCATAATTCAATAATAAATTTGAGTATTTATGATGATTTATCCAATTTTAAATGCAGAAACATAATTTGGTTGCAAATTATCAAAATCTTCAATAAAAAACTTAGTGTAATATTGATTAGCAGTTTCTGCTATATGTTTTGCAGATGGTTTAATAGGTTTAATTAATTTATTATTNACAAATTTTTCACATCCATAATGAAATATTTCAAAATCTTTCTCAAGTAAAATTTCATTATCCCAATTCATTAATTTTGGTTTTGTCAATTCTTTNATATNNGANTCANTAATTTGAAAATCTTGAATATATATATTATNAGAATGTGAATANAATAAAATTTTTACTTTTGCATTCTTNAGATCTAAATTATTTACCATTGAATACAAAGTTGGTATTGGAATTAAATTTATATCGTTTGAAAAAGCNAGNGCTTTAGCAAAACTNAANCCAATTCTTAATCCAGTAAATGATCCTGGTCCAGTTGAAACAGCNACTCCATTAAANTCTTTAATTTTTAAATTATATTTTTTTAATATTTTTTGANTTAAAAGNGGAAGTTTTTCAGCATGNTCTCGAAATAAAATCTGTTCTTCNATTCCTATAATTTCATTGTTTTNAATNATGNAAACACCACATATNTCCGTTGCGGTTTCTATAGCTATAATTTTCAATTAACAAANTCTTTTCTATANATTATTTTTCTATTATCATTTGAATCAATTTCAAAAAAAAACCATTTAGAATTTTTTGGAATTAAATTTGGAAATAAATCAGCCCATTCAATAATACAAATNCCATTAGCTGAATAATAATGTTCAATTCCAAAGTCTATTATCTCTTTAGGNGATTTNATTCGATAAAAATCAAAATGAAATAAAGGAGGTTTNGAATTATATTCTCCGATTAATTTNAAAGTTGGAGAATTNACCACTTCCTTAACTCCAATACCATTTGCAATACCCTTAGTAAAAACTGTTTTACCAGCAGCAAGATTTCCTACCAANGCAATTANATCACCAGGAACTANTTTTANAGATAAATCNTTNCCNTAAGAAAAAGTTTCGTTTTCCGANTGACTNATAAATGTTTCTTNCATTATTANCTGTGAGTTAATTTAATTANAGGAATTAATAATTCCTCCATTGATATTCCNCCATGNTGNAANGTATTTTTTAACTTATNNACATAATTATTATAATCAGTTTTATAAACAAAAAANTTCTGATTTTTAGCAANAATATAATTAGTATTTTTTGTAAAATATGGTAANCCATANTCTTCNGGNTTTTTTATTGTNANACCTTCGTTNTGTNCACAATTAAGATTATTACCATATTTAAATCTAANGCCTGAAGAAGTTTGTTTATCACCANCAATTNTNACNCCTTTNTTNACCTTAACACTACCATGGTCAGTAGTAAGAAAAATTTTATAACCCATTTCTCCTGCTAATTTTATAGTATTTGGNATCCAAGAATTATCAAACCAAGTTTTTACAATTGACCTATAAGAACTTTCATCTGATATAATATCTTGAATTANNTTTGAATCATCTCTATGATGAGTNATTAAATCTATAAAATTAATAACTAAAGAAATTAAATCAANATTTNTATANTCTTTTAAATGTGAATGAAACTTNTTTCCNTGATNAGAAAAATTNATTTTAAAATATTTATGATTNATTTTATTTTTTAATAATTTTTCTAAATTTTTTTTTAATAATTCNTCNTCTGAAACATTCATNGTNGAATTTAAATCAATAATTTTATTCCAATTTTCTTTATCATTNTTTTGAATTTCAAATAAATTATTTCCACTAAAAATAGCATTTCTNGAAAATGGTGTTGCAGANGGAATCAATGACAANTGATAACTTANNTCAATNTCAAAATATTTTTGAAAAGGTTCTATAANTGTTAAGGCTTGATCTAATCTTAANCAATCAATTATTATAAAAAGTATTTTNTTTGAATCATTTATNTCAGGNANAATTTTTTTTTTTATTATATCCATTGACATTANAGGTCTNTTATCTTCATCTGATGCAATCCAATNAGGAAAATTATTAATNTAAAAATTGTTAAAATTATTATTAGCAATTTNAAATTGATTATANANAGGATTTAATAAATTTTTATCTGAAGAATNATCTAAAACGAGATTCCATTCNACNAATTCNTTATANATATTCCACCAATCANAAATATTTGANGNATTGTTAATCATTAGATTTAATTGATTAATATTTTTTAANTATAAATTTGTNTTCTTATTTTCAAATAAATAATCTTCCTCNAGAATTTTTTTNCATTCTGAAAATATTTGGCTNGGATTAACAGGTTTTGTCAAATAACCTGCAGTTTTTTCAGATATNATTTCATCCATCAACCATTCTTCTTCATTTTTNGTAATCATAATNACAGGAATNTGAGGTTNAAGANTCTTTATTTCTTTTAATAANTTCAATCCATCTATTCCAGGCATTACTTGATCTAAAAGAATTAAATCNAAATTTCTTTTATGAATTGATTTTATTGCATCTATACCNTTAGTATTTGTAAATACCTTATAACCTTTTTCTTTTAAGTAGAAAATATGTGGTTTTAATAATTCAATTTCATCATCAATCCATAATATAGATGCACGGTTTTTTTCTAAATNCGTCATTTTTTATTTAANGTCCAAATTCCATCCCAATCTTTATTAGGTGGNTTTTCAATAAAATANTTACANCTTTCAATATAAATNAGGCTTGGATTAGTTGATCTACNAATAAACATGTCTTCAAATTTTNGAGAATCTTCAAAGTCTTTAAGNGCTNACTTCCATTTTTGCTTTTTGTAATTTTCGATTCCAAAAGAAAANGAAGACAATAAACTTTTATTTCTTGAACCTAATTTTCCTTTATGAGAAAGCAACTCAAATACTCGAACTGGTTTAGATTTTCCTTTAACTTTTACGTTGTCTAAAAATCTCCATTCAAAATCATTAGAAACTGCATTATAAGTATTTTCTGCTACCTGAATGTAAACTCCGTATTGTTTNGCAGATGCCTCTAATCTNGCAGCAANATTTACAGTATCGCCCATCATTGTATAATTCATTCGCATATTTGATCCCATATTTCCAGTAACCATATCTCCAGAATTCAANCCTACTCTATGTCTAATATTTTTAACAATATCAGGCCAGNTATTATCTTTTGACCATTTTTTTCTTAAATCATTTAAATGGGATTCCATATCAAGNGCTGTTTTACAAGCTAAATATTCATGGTTTNTTACTTTAACTGGTGCACCGTAAAAAGCAACAATTGCATCACCAATATANTTATCTAATGTTCCTCTGTTTTCTAATAANATATCTGTCATTTCAGTTAAATATTCATTCATCAAAGAAACCATTTTCTCAGGTTCTAATACTTCTGAAAAAGAAGAAAAACTTTGTATNTCTGAAAAAAAAGCAGTGTGATATCCAGCTTCCCCACCAAGCTTAGGTTCTTGTTTTGAGTCATACATTCGATCAATTAATTGAGGAGATACATAAGTNCCAAATGTATTTTTTAAAAATCTTTTATCTTTTTGTTCAATTGCAATTCTATATAAAACATTACTTGTATAAGTTATAAANACACCTANAATTGAAGGTATTANAGGTATAACATATGAANCATTTATTCCAGGAGTATTAATTTTACTCCAACTATTAGTTAATATTTTAANTATCCAAAAATAATCATTAGTAAATGCTCCAANAGNAATACTATAAAATATCAAAATTTCCATCANAATAAATATTCCAGCTAAAAGAGGGCTTAGTGATGAAATAAAAATATATGCAACCAAAGAAAGAAAAGATATCAATAAAAAATGNTTAAACCATGAAACAGAACTCCAATTAATATCACCTCCAAAAATTTTAANATAGTTACCATCTAACATGGTTTGAATTGCATTNGCATGATATTCNACNCCTGGCATTTNCCATTGATGCCTTGCAAATGAAAAAAANGAAGTTCTTTTAAAATCATGTAAAACTTCAACTGATACACCTATCAAAACAATCTTATTATAAAATGGTGATTGAGTTATATCAAAATCTANTCCGATTCCCAATTCACTCATCAATTGATTTTTATCAATNGANGGATCATCTATATCNTTTATCCACTGAGGAATTTCACCAGGAANAAAATTTTCCATCCAATCTGTNTCCTCATCTAAATCANTTAAATCAACATCAAACACATCAATTACGTTTGATAAAGGATATCTATTAAATGTTTTCCANGCTTCATTATCTATAATATTGTAACCAGATGGTGGNCCATATATATTAACCAAAAATCTTGCATCCGAACTAAAAAAAGGNATTTGTAAAGGCCCATATTTTAAATTAGTATAATTATCATTAAATCTAGGTAAAGTAGAATCTGGAAAATCTAAATATCTTTGNATNGCTTTAATACCTAAACTGGGNTACCATACTCCAGGATTTTGATCTAGAGTAAAAAATGTGTAATATTGTCTAGAAAAACCATCTCTATCTGCTTGNTCATTTACCAATCCATANTCAGGTTNAGAATTTTGCAAAATTTNATTTGGNAGTTGTATATATTGAGGNGGTTGTCTTGTCGCTTCTTGCACTAATTTTGAAGCTAAAATAACTGATGTTCCATTATTTTTTGCATTTATAATTGAATTAGCAAATATACTATCTCCNTGATCTGGAACTAAGTCNGAAAAACCTCTTTCATTNAAATTTTTCCTTATTNCTTTAAGATANTCTGATTGTCTATCTGGAGAGTCAAATTGAATNTCAAAGACAATTACTTTAGCTCCTGCATTAGATAAATTATCTACAACTGAACCCCAAACTTCTCTAGGATATGGCCAAGTATATGGAACCAATCTATAACTNTCATCATCTACATCAACNATGACAACNTNCAAACTGTCTTTAGGAATTTCATTTCTTGCNGCCCATCCTGAAATTGGACCTCTAGTTTTAAAACCTNTATCNATTACTTTTAATTCAAAATATTCAAAAACTCCAGACCTATGTAATAACAGAACAAANAAAATAGATAATNATGTTATAGTTAAACCAATTAGATGTTTATTAAANAATTCAATTATTTTTTTCATACTTTACAAACCAATTAAAATAAATAATTAACTGANAACCTCAATGAANACGAATTTAATTCAANTGAAGAGTTAGTTGATTTTATTTTTGTATCAAAAACNGTTCTTAATGATAATGAATTAATAAATTTAAGTTCAAATCCAGAATTTAACCCTAAAAAATTAAAACTAGATAAACCAGAGCCATTCAAAACTGAAACCCCTCCGTTTAATTTTAAATTATTATCAAATAATAAATAAGANCCATTTAATGCAATAGTTTTTAATANATTTTCTGCTATTTCCATTTTTGTATTAATAAACATTGGAATAGTTACTTTATANGATGAAAAGTTGAAATTNGCACTTAACTGATTTGAAAANTTAGANGACATAATTAATGAAAATGCTTCTGAACTTGTTGCCTTTTGAANATAATTTTCATCTCTTTCTAATNTTAANTGATCTTCAACATTTATAGAATTATATGAAATTAATATATTNAAATTTTGAAAATTATTATTTATTGGTATTGAAATAGATCCAAATTGATTTCTTGATTTAGTATTTTCTCTATTATCTTTTAAAACAATCGAATCTNTTTCAGTTGCAGAAGTATATATTAATGTATCTAATTCAATTTTTTCATTAGTTCTTAACAATGTTTGAAAATTAGTTGTAAATGAAGGCATTCCAGGGCCTGGAGAAAAAGAAATATTAGAAGATGTAGATTTTTGTTTATTTGGATTTATTANAGATCTCAAAATTTTATTATCTCTACTTTTATAATCAAAACCAAAAGATAATTTATTATCAAAAAANCTTATTCTATCACTAACTACAAATTCTCTAATATTATTTGATAAATATGGGTTTGCTAATGAATTAAATTGAGGACCAACTTGTGAATATTTTATCTCAAATAAATTTCCATAATAAAAAGTTCTAATTTTAAANTTATATGCAGATGATGGCATATTCATAAAACTTGCAATTTTAGAATCTTCAAGACTTTGAATATCTATTGGAACTAAAGGTGATAAATATAAATTTACAACTAAAATATCTTCGATTGATGTAAGNTCAGGNATGATTTTTGTAGAAAAACCAGANGAAATAACTTTTCCATTTTCATCATATGTTCTNCCTATATAATTATCAAGATTTTNATCTAAAGCAGTATCAAAATCCGCAATATTCATTGTTCCATCCCAAATATTTCTATTTAAAAAACTTATAGCCCATGATGTTTCCATTATTAATTTATTNTCGTCTAAATTCAAACTTAAATTAAAACCAGATACTATATTATCCATAGGNGANTCGCCTTCTAAGTTTTTTGATTTTAAATTGTAATTTCCTTTTCCAATTAAAGCTTTTTCAAACTCAGCAAATGAATAAACTCCCGATTCTATACCAGGAATTGAAATATAATTATTCCAGTCTGGAACTGTAAAATTTGCTGAATTCAATTTATTATTTACAGAATTCATATCATCAATTGCTTTTTGACCAAAAAGACTGAATTTAAATTTATTAAATAAATTTATTGTTAACTTTGCTGCTGTATATTTTCTTGANAATGAATAACCCTTTCTATCAAGAAAATAAATTGGTAATCCTAGTGAATCAACTTGAATATCATAGATTGAATGTGACCTGTCTTTAAAATCATANCCTTGAATTGATCTCTCTAATTCACCNATTACTGTTTGAAGCCTACCCCATCTTAANTTAATATCAGTTTCAACTCCTCTAACTCTTTTTCCTTGTATTAAATAAGGAGATAATGATGGNTTGAAATCTCCAAATTTTATTGTTATNAAGTCATTTGATTTAAGAGAAAATGAAATTCTATTTTTAGGTTGTAAATATGGAGATTCTTGCGAGGATATTTTTATTNGACCATCAAATTCTAACCATTCCCAACCTCCATTAAATCTTCCTACAGTTTCTCCTAATTTCAAATTNATACCTTGGACATTATTTAAAGAATTATCATTNCGTAATTTTCCCGAAAATTTAAATTCATCAATTGCATTAACTAATGTAGATGATCCACTTCCAACTGAAAATGACCATATAGTTGGTTCTAAATCATAACCATATTTATTTTTTATTATAACNTCAACAGTATGTAANCCTGGACTNAATATTGGAGCAACGTATGTTCCTATATCTGAAGAAATATATGATTGATTAGTAACATCTATATTATCTANAANAATTTTAGTNTTTTGTGGGTCTACTCCATTAATGTCAAAAAANGAAATTGCAATCAAAACATTTTCAGGATTTGATAAACTTCCATCTTCTGGACTTAATATTAGAGCATTTGATTTTATTGTTGATCTATTATAATCATTAATAGAAACAATATTTTCTTGTGATTTAGAAACTTGAATTAATTTTGGTGATTCAAATGGGTCAATTTCAGGATATGCAATAGATGAACCGTCAATAAGGTTAAAAACCATTAAATATTCTAAACCATTTTCATTTATAAATTGTGATGAAATAGTAGCATTCCATGATACCAAATTATCTTCCATGTATAATTCTTGAAATCCTGACTGACCAACAATTCTATGATACAATACAGCATTTTGTATAATAGACTCCCCATCAAAAATTGCTTCAATATTTAATGATTGTTTTTCAATTGCCAATGAAGGTGGTATATGAAGAATTGAATTTCGTTGTTGCGAAAAAAGCAAACTAGAAATATTTAAAAAAATAAAAAATAATTGGACAAAGATTTTTTTCACTTTGGAAATTTAATAATAAAAATTATGGTTTAATTACTTAAACCATAAAATTAATTATATTTTATTATTAAAATTTTTTGTTCCTGATTTGGTCCAGTTAATATTATTCTTAATTCTTGAGGAACATTTTCTCCCGAATCTTCGTCAATAGGAATTTCTGATTGAATAGTTTGAGAAATATTTATTAATCCAGATGATAAAGAGACACCTGTTTGATTTTCAAGCAAATCTATGATTTCTCCAGAAATAAGATTTTTAATTTCTACAATACCTTCTTCATTAAAAAAGGTATCTCCCTGATCAAAATTAGTAACAGACCAAAAAGATGTACCTTTAACTGATGCAACAGAAGTTGGAGAAGTTACTTTAAATTCTCCTTTTTTTTGCTTGTTAATAATTGATTTAATTGCACCATTATTTAAATTTAAATTTTTATTTATACCATTTCCATCTTTAATTCCATTTATTACTAGAGATGTGCTACTTTTTAATTTAACCATACTTTTGTCATCTAAATAAATCAAAACTGCAAAAGAATTAATTCCAGTTTTGACATGATCTCCATCCTTAAAAATATAACCTGGGTTAACTTTAATAAAGTCTTTAAAATCGGAATTATTTTTAACTGAGACTTCACCTTTGACTTTTGATAAAACTGCTATTGATGAATTAGGTTGAGAGTTTAGACAAAGAAAAAGTAAAACAAAATTAATAAGAAATATTTTCATAAGGTTACTTTTCATTCAATTGATATGTTTATCAAACCTTTAGAACCATTATTAAATTCACTCATTAATTTAAAAATTTCATCTACAGAGACTTCAATACCATTAATTTGATAAATACCATTAGGCTCAAATTCAGTTAACTCACTTCCATTACCAAAATATGATTGAAATTGCTCATCTCCGAGTACATCCTTTAATTGTTGTAAAACAGGATGAAGAGGTTGGAATTCGGAAGATGTATTTTCAAAATTTGCAAGCTTAAAAGCAAAGATAGGGCTAGTAAATGCCTCTAAACCTTCTGTTGTTGGAAGTTTTTTTTGTACTTGCCAAACATAAATTGAGCCAGGTTCAAGATCAATTGCTCCAGTAAATGGATATTGAAAATTCGTAGCAAATCCAGCTGATTTCCAGATTTCAGATTGATTAACTGGCAAAACAGTAACATCGTTTATTGCCTCATTTATTGAACTATGAGAATCTGATTCAAATTTAGCAACTCGAATAAATGATTCACATCCTTGACATGGATTTGTCTCCCATTGAAAAATTGGGTAAGGTGAAAAAACTATATTTTGTAACGAATCTGAAAGTTCACCTCCTGGAGATATAAGATTTAAGGTAGAAGCAGAGATGACTTGAACTGTTTCCATAATATCATCTGAGATTGACAAATTTCCTTTTTCACCAGATCTAATTGTTACTCTAAATGTGTAATTACCATCTGCTAATTTACCAGTAGTTACAACGGCAGATAATAAATTTTGAAACTTTCCAAAATCAATCATTTCGTTTATGCTCATTGATAGTGGAATTTGTTTAGGAGGTATAGACATATCAATTAAACTATTAGTTTGAGTAGATAAAAATGTATTAGAAATTCGAATATCAGCAAACATTTGAAATTCATCAGATTTCATTAATATAATAGTAGTGGGATCTTGAACTCCAAGTGCAGTTGATGTCATTGAAACTTCAAATTCAATAGAAGCCCATATTTCTTTTGATACATAATCACCAGATTCTTCTGATAATCTAAAATTAAAAAATTCAACATCACTTGACCCTGTTGACAAATCAATTGAACTTAAATAGTAAGTAGAATAGGGAACAAAACCAGGTTCTGGAATTAGTTTTACATTTTGAGAAAAAGAAATTGAATAAAATAAACAGAAAAGTAATATTCTATATAGATAATTATGTTTAAACATATATAAAATTTAAACATATTTTATCAATATAATAAATAATGTTTAATTTATAATAAAAAAAAAAAACCCTCAAAAAATGAGGGTTTAATAGTTTCCGGCGACGACCTACTCTTCCACCTTGTTGCCAAGGCAGTACCATCGGCGCAGTGGGTCTTAACTACCGAGTTCGGAATGGGATCGGGTGATCACCCACGCAATAGNCACCGAGAANTNTTATTGGTTAGCATAGCATCAAATCGTTTAAGAAAACAAAAGATTTGGAAAAGCCTGACGATTCATTAGTATCACTNGGCTGAAACCATTACTGGTCTTACACCTATGACCTATCAACCCTGTAGTCTACAGGGGATCTTCACTCCCAAAGGGAAGGGAAACCTTATCTTGGGAAGGGTTTCGCGCTTATATGCTTTCAGCGCTTATCCCATCCGAACTTAGCTACCCAGCGATGCTTCTGATGAAACAACTGGTGCACCAGAGGTTCGTCCATCCCGGTCCTCTCGTACTAGGAACAGCATCCCTCAAGTTTCCTGCGACCACGGCGGATAGGGACCGAACTGTCTTACGACGTTCTGAACCCAGCTCACGTACCACTTTAATGGGCGAACAGCCCAACCCTTGGGACCTTCTCCAGCCCCAGGATGTGATGAGCCGACATCGAGGTGCCAAACCGCCTCGTCGATATGAGCTCTCGGAGGCGATAAGCCTGTTATCCCCGGAGTACCTTTTATCCGTTGAGCGATGGCCCTTCCATTCGGGACCACCGGATCACTAAGACCTGCTTTCGCATCTGCTCGGTATGTCTACCTTGCAGTTAAGCTCCCTTATGCCTTTGCACTCTATGCACGATTACCATCCGTGCTGAGGGAACCTTTGTGCTCCTCCGTTACTTTTTAGGAGGAGACCGCCCCAGTCAAACTACCCGCCTGACAATGTTTTCTGCCCTGATTCAAGGGTCAGAATTAGAATTTCAGAAATATAAGGGTGGTATTTCAAGGATGACTCCACACAAGCTAGCGCTTATGCTTCAAAGTCTCCCACCTATCCTACACATATAGAACCAAAAGCCAATATCAGGTTATAGTAAAGGTTCACGGGGTCTTTCCGTCCTGCCGCGGTTAGCCGGCATCTTCACCGACGCTACAATTTCGCTGGATTTCTGGTAGAGACAGTAGTCATCTCGTTACACCATTCGTGCGGGTCGGAACTTACCCGACAAGGAATTTCGCTACCTTAGGACCGTTATAGTTACGGCCGCCGTTCACCGGGGCTTCATTTCAGAGCTTCATATAGATAAATCTATAATAACACCTCTACTTAACCTTCCGGCACCGGGCAGGTGTCAGTCCCTATATTTCGTCTTACGACTTAGCAGAGACCTGTGTTTTTGGTAAACAGTCGGACGACTCATTTTTCTGCGGCCTTTTTCAGCTCAAACTGAAAAGTTGTCACCTAATCAAGGCGCCCCTTCTCCCGAAGTTACGGGGCCAATTTGCCGAGTTCCTTTACCAGAATTAATCCAAGCACCTTAGAATACTCATCTCGCCTACGTGTGTCCGTTTACGGTACGGTCACCTAAATATCTCACTTAGAGGATTTTCTTGGCAGTATGATTAGGATCAGTTTATGGGCTAGGCCCTCCTATTCGTATCTCGGAATTGTTCTAGTGGATTTGCCTGCTAGAACTTCCTACCTACTTAAACCCGGACAATCAAAACCGGGCTGATCTTTCACTTCTGCGTCCCCCCATCGTTCAAACAATAAAAAGGTGGTACAGGAATATTGACCTGTTCTCCATCGCCTACGCCTTTCGGCCTCGGCTTAGGTACCGACTAACCCTGAGCAGAGTTACTTTACTCAGGAAACCTTAGGCTTTCGGTGTCCCAGAATTTCACTGGGATTATCGCTACTCATGCCAGCATTCTCACTTCCATGTCCTCCATCACGACTCCCGTCTGTGACTTCACAGGTTAATGGAACGCTCCCCTACCCCTCTTGATAAATCAAGAAGCCATAGCTTCGGTACTTAGTTTTATAGTCCCGGAAATTATCGGCGCAAGATTCCTTAACTAGTGAGCTATTACGCTTTCTTTAAAGGATGGCTGCTTCTAAGCCAACCTCCTAGCTGTCTGTGCAATCTCACATCCTTTATCACTTAACTAAGATTTTGGGACCTTAGCTGTTGGTCTGGGTTGTTTCCCTTTTGGCCACGAAGCTTATCCCCCGCGGCCTCACTGCCGTAGATCATAACCTCGGTATTCGGAGTTTGGTTGGGTTTGGTAACCTTGTAGGGCCCCTAGTCCATCCAGTGCTCTACCCCCGAGGCACTTCCACGACGCTGCCCCTAAAGGCATTTCGGGGAGAACCAGATATCGCCGAGTTTGATTGGCCTTTCACCCCTATCCACAGTTCATCCCCTAGGTTTTCAACCCTAGTGGGTTCGGTCCTCCACGACATGTTACTGCCGCTTCAACCTGACCATGGATAGATCACTCGGCTTCGGGTCTGCCGTATATTACTGAATCGCCCTATTAAGACTCGCTTTCGCTGCGGCTCCTTCCTTATAGGAATTAACCTTGCAATATACGAGCAACTCGCTGGCTCATTATGCAAAAGGCACGCCGTCATCCTGATAAATCAGAACTCCGACCGCTTGTAGGCATACGGTTTCAGGTTCTATTTCACTCTCCTCTCGGAGTACTTTTCACCTTTCCCTCACGGTACTAGTTCACTATCGGTCACATGGGAGTATTTAGCCTTGCCAAATGGTCTTGGCAGTTTCGCACGGAATTTCACGTGTACCGCGCTACTTGAGAACAAATCCAAGAGAGACTATCAATTTTTATTTACAGGACTATCACCTTCTGTGGTCGATCTTTCCATATCGTTCAACTAATATCAAGTTTTTTGACTCTCCGAATTTTCCGTAACAAATTCAAGAAATGTCTCGCAACACTTTAATCACAACACTTACGGGTTTTAACATGATTAAAGTTTAGGCTGTTTCCTTTTCGCTCGCCGCTACTTAGGAAATCACTATTGTTTTCTTTTCCTGGAGTTACTAAGATGTGTCAATTCACTCCGTTAACTCTACTCAATCTATTTATTCAATTGAGAGTTTCTTGGTATTAACCAAGAAGGGTTGCCCCATTCGGAAATCCACGGATTAAAGGTTGTTTGCACCTACCCGAGGCTTATCGCAGCTTATCACGTCCTTCATCGCCTCCATGTGCCTAGGCATCCACCGTACGCCCTTAGTAGCTTTTACCAAAGACTTCAGTATTCTTCGCAAACGCGTCGATGCTTATGCTAACCAAATTGTCAAAAAACAGTCGAAAAAATCGACAAAATTATGTGGAGCTGACAGGGATCGAACCTGCGACCTCAGGCTTGCAAAGCCCGCGC